>CAVUQJ010000016.1:0-488799 GCA_963743605.1 Vulcanimicrobiota bacterium
GCAACGGCAAGCGACCCAAACTATTAAGGCGCTCGAACGTTAAGGTCGGCGAGCAGTGGAAAGTCTTCGTCTGGGATACTGCGCACGGCAACGATGTCCAGCACGGCGTCTGGGGCGCCGAATCGTTTACGTTCGAAGCGACGCGTCCGAGGGCTCTCATCCATTTCCGCAGCATGGATTGGGAGCTTAACCATTGCGGGCCGGTCCTCGCCGCGATGGGGCTGGTCCAAGACTGACGGCGTTCGTAACCTGCAACAGCGCGAGGAAAAGATGATGATGCAACGCCCGCTCGTAACGAGCCTCGTTTGTTTGGGGCTAGCGGCCGGCTCGACCGCACTCGCGGCATCCGCGATGCCGCGAGCCCCGCAGGCGGCGCACCTGGGTCGGACTGCGGCCGCGACCTGTCCGGCCTATGCGGGCGGCACGGGGATCCTCGACGACGGCGACTTTTCACAGGCTGCCGATCCCGGAAACGGACTGAGAACCGTTTGGGTACCCGATGTGTTCGCGCCGCGGTGGCGCGTCTCGCGATCGAACATCGATCTTTACGGCAGCACCGCTTGGAACGGCGGCCCCGGGTACTGCAGCGTCGACATGGACGGCTCCCATCGCGGCGCGGTCAGGCACGTACCGTTCGCGACGATCCCGCACGAGACGTATTGGCTGGTGACGTTCCTCCTCGGCCAACGGGAGCACGAACTGTGGACGCGGAGGAACGGCGGAGAAGGTTTTGTTGATCGACGCCGCCGGCTCGGCGCAATTGTTTACGTGGAACACCGCGGATGGCAACGACGCGCAGCACGGCGTGTGGGTCGCGGAGTCCTGGAGCTTTCAAGCCTACCAACGCTCAACCGAACTGCACTTCCGCAGCCTCGACCACAAGCACAGCGCGTGCGGCCCCGTCATCGCGGCCGTGAGCGTTACGAAGGACTAACCGGCGCGGGAATCGGCCACCGCGGTTCGGTCGTTCAGAAGCGGTAGGCGCGTCGGCGAACGCGCTTCCCTGGGCTTCACGTACCCACGCGCTATCTGTGTACTTTAGGGCAGCTCTGAAAAAGTGGTTGGATAGCCCGGTGGTCAGTTGAGGGTTGGAAACGCACGCTTCGAAGATCGGTTTGGGCGACAAAACCCCTGTGCCCGCCTTGATAAGAGCTCCATTTTAAGTTCTGGACCGCCATCGCTACGCCGTTGACAGCCGTAAGAGTCGCTTCTTCTGCGTGAGGAGGTTCGCCAGAGCCAGGAGGACGGCAATTCGGTTCGTGTTCTTCGCAAGACCTCGATAGCGGACTTTGCGGAAGTGAAAGACGCCTTTGATGGTCCCAAAGATGTGCTCGACCCGCGAACGAACCCCAGACTTTCGACGATTGGCCGCTCGATCGGCATCGCTCAGCGGACGATTTCGATACGCTCGCTTGTTGATGAAGAGCCGCGCTCGAGGAGCTTTCCCCACAATCGCTTCACGTTGTCCGAGGTACGCAGAGTCGCCCCACACTCGCGTCTCTTTGCCGTGAAGCAGATCCGCTATCACGCGGCTGTCGTGCACATTCGCCGCAGTGGTGACCACCGAGTGCACGACCTTGCTCGCAGAGTCGATCCCGATGTGCGCCTTCATCCCGAAGTGCCATTGGTTGCCCTTCTTGGTCTGGTGCATCTCCGGATCGCGCTCCCCAGCCTTGTTCTTCGTCGAGCTCGGCGCGGCGATGATCGTGGCATCGACGATCGTTCCGCTCGCAACCTTGACGCCGCTGTCCCGCAGATAGGCGTTGACTTCGTCGAACAGCCGGCGGCCGAGTTGATGCTTCTCCAGGAGATGACGAAACTTACAAATCGTCGTCTCGTCTGGAACCGGCGCATTCCCTAGATCGATGCCAACGAACTGCCGCATCGGGACGATATCGTACAGTGACTCCTCCGCCGCCGGGTCGCTCAGATCGAACCATTGCTGCAGGAAATGTATCCGCACCATCACCTCAAGATCGATCCGCGGGCGTCCCGTCTCCGCTTTCGGATAATACGGCTCAACGATCTTACAGAGCCGCCCCCACGGGACGATGCGGTTCATCTCGGCCAGAAAGACACTGCGCTTCGTCGTCTTCGCGTAACGATCAAGCCGGCATTCGAGAACGAAATCTGGTCGTCGCTCATCGAATTCAATGGTATCACATCAGCGCGCGTTTTTCAGAGTTGCCTTAACTGTGTCCTCGCGTATTGACCATCCGCGCTCGGCCTGGCAGCATGGGTGCGCAACCCTTTCGCGTCAGTCGTGAGGGTGCGTGACCGATACGAAAGGACCACCATGCAAACGAATCAGGCAGGGGACCCGCGCCAAGGTTTGGGCAGCCCTCACCCTCGCCGTCGCCGTGACGACCGGCGGACTCATCGCGAGCGCCGGCGCCCAAGAAAACGGGCAGCGCGCCGCTCCGAGCAAGATGAAACACTGCGCCGGCTCCGCGGCCTGCCTCGACGGCAACAACAAGGGCACCGGGCCGGGCGTCCAGGGCTCGAACACGAGTACGGGACCCGGCGTCCAGGGCACGAGTACGGCCAACTACGGCGTCATCGGTCGCTCGTCGGGACTGGACGCCGCGGTCGGCGCCTTCAACACATGCGCAGGCAGCGGTGCCTCCGGCGTGTACGGACAATCGTTAAACGGCATACGGTGTCTACGGCGAGAACCCGAACGGGACCGGATACGGCATCGTGCCAACGGGCAACGCGTTCGTCACGGGCGAGATTTACACCGGCGGGGCCTGCAATAGCGGGTGCATCGGAACGCGCCATCAGGCGTCCTTTAGCGCGCGTTCGAGCCAGCCGACGATCGACGATGTCGGTGAAGGCGCGCTGCACGGGGGTGCCGTTCACGTCCCGCTCGCGCCGGACTTTGCCAACGTGATCGACAGCAGCAAACCGTACGTCGTCCTGCTCACGCCCGAAGGCGACGCTGCACTCTACGTCGCGAATCGTACGGCGAACGGTTTCGACGTGCGTCAGGTCGGCGGGGGCCGGAGCACGGTGGCGTTCGCGTACCGCATCGTAGCGAAGCCGTACGGCGTGCGCGACGAGCGGCTGCCGTTCAAGACCATCGCGGCGCCGACGGCGTTCAACTCCTTGCGCGCCCAGCGCTAACGCCGGCTCGGGCGCAATGATCGGACGGAGCCCGAGGCCGCGCCTCGGGCTCTTTCCGCGCCCGCTGAAAGCACGGGAGGCAATCTGGAGCCGCACGAAAGCCGAGCGAGATGGAGGACGAGCGCCCGGCCGGCGGCTCCGCCTTCGGCGAACTCCTGCGCAGTCACCGTCTCGAAGCCGGCTTCTCGCAAGAGATTCTCGCGGAGCGCGCCCGGATGAGCGCGCGTGGCATCGGGGCCCTCGAACGGGGCGACCGGCGCACGCCGCAACGCGACACCGTCGCGCTGTTGGCCGACGCGCTGTCGCTGCGCGGTGAAATGCGGCGAGCGTTCGAAGCGGCAGCGAATCCGGTCGGATCGCGCGCGGTCAAACGCGGCTCGGTCACCACAGGACCGTGGCCGGCGCAGGCCGTCGTCGAATCTACCGCTGCTGGCTGACGACCTTCGTCGGCCGCGAAACAGAGGTCGCCCAGATCGACTGCGTTGGCGCGGCGAACATCGGCTCGTCACGCTGACGGGTCCCGGCGGCATCGGCAAGACCCGAACGGCGCTGCAGGTCGGCGGCGGCGCTCGCCGACGCCGTGGACGGCGGCGTGTGGCTGGCCGAATTGAGCTCGCTGAGCGAGGGCCGGCGCGTAGCCGGCGCCATCGCCGCCCCGTTCGGCCTGCAAGAGCCGCCGGATCGGCCGCTCCTCGAGATCCTACTCGCGTTTCTCGAATGCAGGCAAGTCCTGATCGTGCTCGACAACTGCGAGCACCTGATCGACGACGTGCGAGAGGCCGTCGCACGCCTGCTGCGGCGTTGTCCCGGCGTGCGCGTTCTCGCGACCAGTCGCGAGGCGTTGAACATCGCGGGCGAACGGCGCTACGTCATCGGACCGCTCCCGTTCCCTTTGGAGCGTGAGGGCGCGAGCGCGCAGCACCTGCTGACCTTCGACGCCCCGGCGCTCTTCGTCGATCGCGCGACCGCGGTCGACGGCCGTTTCGTCGTCGACGACCAAAACGCAGCGGACATCGCGCAGCTCTGCCGCCGCCTCGACGGGATGCCGTTGGCGCTGGAACTCGCGGCCGCGCGCATCTGCATGTTTTCGCCTGCGGAGCTGACGCACAGGCTCGACGACCGGTTCCGGCTCTTGACGACCGGCGACCCGACCGCGCAGCCGCGGCAACGAACGATCCGCGTGCTCATCGACTGGAGCTACGATCTGCTTTCCGCGGAGGAGCAGTCGCTCTTCCGTACGCTCGCCATCTTCGCCGGCGCACACGCCGCGGCGTTTCTCGCGCTGGCGAAGGAGAGCGAAGCGACGTACGGCAGCGCGGCGGACGTTGAGTGGAACGCGCGCGTCAGGCCCGAGTTGGAAAACTGGGGTGCGGCACTGCGCTGGAGCCTTGCGGATCGCGGAGACGTGAGCGTCGGCCTCGCGTTGGCGGCATCGCTGCGGTGGGTTTGGAATTCATGGGATCAGCCGGAGGGGCGGCGCTGGACGCCGCTGGCCTTGCAGCGGATCCAGCCCGACACCCCGAGCGGCGTGATCGGGCGGCTGCACCTGTTCGAGGCGCACGACCGCGCGTGGCTCGGCCAATACCGGGCAAGCTACGATGCGGCCGAACGCGCCCGCCCGTATCTCGAGGATTCCGGCGACCCGAGCGATCTCGCCGAGGTTCGCTGGCGCGCCGGCAACGCGCTCGTTCTTCTCGAAGACGTGGCCGAAGGCGAGCGACAGTTGCATGCGTCGCTCGCTGCGTATCGACAGGTCGGTTACGACAAGATGGTCTGCTGGGTGTTGGTCTGTGTCGCGATCGCCAGAGCATACGTGGACGACACGGACGGCGCCAAGGCGTGCTACGCCGAAGCGCTCGCGATTGCCAAAGCAAAGGGCCACGTCTACGCGGCCTTAGTGGCGTTGGGGAATCTCGCCGAGGCTGAATACCGGAGCGGCGATGCGGAGGGCGCCGTGCGCTGCGCCGCGGAAGCGCTGGCGGGTTCGCGTGAGAGCAACAGCCCGCTCGGGTGCGCGTTCCATCTCTGCAACATGGCGGCGTATCTCGTGAGCATCGGCCGATTCGATGAAGCGCGATCGTGCGCGCTCGAGGCCCTCGGATTGAGCCGCGACCTTCGCGCCGAGGTCGTGAGCACGGTCACCCTCCAGCACCTCGCCGCGGCCGGCGCCCTGCGCTGGAATGGAGCGCTCGTCGCCGCGTCGACGATCGAACGCGCGCGGCGCGCCTGCTCGGCTACGTGGATGCGCGGCTCGAGGCCCTCCGCGCGACCCGCGAGTATACCGACGCGCACGAATATGACGCCCTCATCGCTGCACTCACGACGGCGTTCGGCGCAGAACCGCTGGCGAAGCTCATGGACGTTCGTCGCACGTGGCCCGACGACCTGGCGGATGCCGAAGCACAGCTGCTCTGAGTTCGTCGTAACGAGGAGGTCACGCATGTCTGCAGCGCATCGCATCGGTACGAGCATCATCTTCGGCGCGGCGTCGCTACTCGCGGCGACTTCGTACGCGGCGGGCGTGCGGCCGCCGGCGCACGCGCACAACCGCACGAAACGGTGCTCTTTGCGCTCAGGGGCGGCCGCGAGGGCGCAACTCCCGGCACCTTGGTGTTGATGCCCAACGGGACCATCATCGTGTCGGCCCAGAGCGGCGGCGTCCCCTGCCCGCAGAATGCGGGCGGCTGCGGCGTGATCTTCAAACTCACGCCGGCGAACGGGTACAAGGAAACGGTCCTCTACGCGTTCCAGGGCGGCACCGACGGCGCGACGCCGCGCAACGTCGTCGCCGACGGCGCCGGCGATCTCTATGGAACGACCGATTCGGGCGGCGAGGTCGGCACCGCGTGCCCGAACGGTTGCGGCACGGTGTACAAACTCGCGCGGACGGGAAACCACTACGCCGAGTCGGTCATCTATCGCTTTCAAGGCGGGGTCGACGGTTATCTGCCACAAGCAGGCGGCGTCGGTCGTCGACCCGGCGGGGTCCGTCTACGGCCAAACGGTGTTCGGGCGGCGCCTCGTCGTGCGCGTGCGGGACCGTCTATCGGCTCGTTCCGACGCGCAACGGCTATCGGAAGACGACCGTCCACTCGTTCGAAGGGCCGCCTGCCGACGGCGCGCTGCCGCAGTCCGCACCGTTCGAGGACGGGCACGGTGTGTTGTACGGGACGACCTCCTCCGGCGGAGGACTGCCCTGGCCAGGGATGCGGCGTCCTGTTCGTGATCGCGCCGAACGCCGACGGAACCTACCGCTACGAGATCCTCCACTCGTTCGAAGGGCCGCCCAGCGACGGCTCCGGGCCCGCATTCGGCGTGACCGCCGAACCGGACGGCACGCTCGTCGGGACGACGAACGCCGGCGGCACGAATCACCTGGGGATCGCCTATCGGCTGCGTCCGACCGGCGCGTCGTACACCGTGTTGACGAACTTCAACGGCATCAACGGCGCCAACCCTCGATTCCTTAGCTCCGGCGGCGGACGCCGGATCTATGGCGCCGCATTCAGCGGCGGATCCGTGAACGAGGGGCTCGTGTACGCGCTGGAACGCGGCGACGAGACGGTGCTGTACACGTTCGGCGGCGCGGCGGACGGCGCGAATCCCACCGCCGTCGTCGCGGGCCCGGATGGCACGGTCTACGGCGTGACGGCCGCCGGGGGCGATCCATCGTGCGGCTGCGGCGTCGTCTTCAAGATCACGCCGTAACGGCGCCCGTCACGAGCCTTCGTGCACCACTAAAACCGGAAGGCGAAGTAGACGGCGGCGACGATCAGCCCATAGGCGACAAGGTAGTTCCATTGCATGCGCTGGTGGAACACGATGAATGCGTAGGCGGTGAAGACGCAGAGCGTGACGCATTCCTGGATGATCTTCAACTGCGTTAGGGTGAACCTGCCGTAACCGATCCGGTTCGCCGGCACCTGAAAGAGATACTCGAAGAATGCGATGCCCCAGCTGAGCGCGATCGCCGCGATCAGCGGCCGCTTCATGTCCTTGAGGTGGCCGTACCACGCTATCGTCATGAACACGTTCGAGATGATCAGCAGTCCGATCGTCGCCATCTGAGTTCTCCGTAACGCAACGCGGGCGCGCCGTTCGCCGGCCGCCCCCACGGCACCAACGGGATCCACCGCGGCCTCAGCCATTCCGCCGCAGGGCGTACCCAGCGCCGCGGCGCGTCAACCCGAAACGATGGCGGCCCCGCGACGGGTCGGAACGAGGTCTGCGTTCCGAGTCCGTCGCGGGGCCGCGAAGGTCGCGCTCCTACTTGGGCGTCGCCAGGAAGCCGTCGGTGTTGCCGGCCTTGTCGACGTAGAAACCCACGAGTTGCCCGAGGTCGTTGACGCCGTTGACCACGGTCGTGCCGATCCCGCCGGGTCGTCGATCGAGGTCCACTTCGCATTGTTCAGCGGGTGCGTGAGCACGAAGCCGTGGGATGCGCCCTTTCGCGTCGACGTAGGAGCCGACGATCATGTCTTTGTTGTTCATGCCGAACGCCGTGGTATTCGTCGAGTTCGGGAACGTGAAGGCGGAGAACGTACCATTGCGCAACAGGAAGCTGACGACGTTGTCGTTGGCAGCGGTCCCGAAGCCGGCGACGTCGCCCGCATTGTCGATCCCCGCGGCGGTGACGTTCATCATGCCCGGCGGAACGATCGCCGTGAACTTGCCCGTCGCCTGATTCAGCTCGTAGCCGTGGTTGACGCCCTTCCCACCGGTGTAGAATCCGGCGGCGATGCCGTTGTCGTTGAGTCCGAGCAGCTGGTTGACCGTACCCTTATGCGTCATCGGGTTGCGGTAACTCGTGAAGACCATGTTCCACTCGACGAACCCGAAGTTCGTGTTCGCGCCGTCGATCCAGAAGCCGGCCGTGTTGCCGATGTTGTCGATCGCGACAACCTGCGTCTGAACGGAGCCGGGATAGTTCAGGTCGACGAAGTTCCCTTGGGCGTATGGCGGCGTGACGCAGTAGCCCTTGTTGGGGTGACCCGTCGCGCCGCTACCGAAATAGCCGCAGATCGTGCCCGCGTTGTTGATGCCGAGCAGTTGGTTGAACGTCGGATCGTTCGCGTTGTTGATCGTCATGAACGTGTAACCGTTGGCTGCCCGCGAGCGGCCGGAACGGTTCTGTGGCGCAGTGTGGCCGTAGCCGGGCCGAACGATGACCGCCGCCGGGGCGGGGGCGACGCTGGTGGTCGCAAAGAGAGCGACGAACGCCAAACCCGTCGCCGAACCGAGCAGATGCTTGTACATGGAAATCTCCTTTCTGCAGAGTGGTAGCGCGGGTGTCTGCGGACGGCGGAGGGGAACACGACGCGCTTGGTACGTCGGTCATTGTGCGACAGGCGCACGTTCCGGAACAGCGACACTCGAACGGCTTATTGATACAGTTTGCGGCACGTGATCGCGCACAGACTCAGACCGGATAGGTCGAGAGCGCGATGCCGGTCGCGCCGAAGCGCCGGTAGATCGCGATCGTCGCGCCGAGCCGGTCCGTGCCGCGCGCGGAAGGCTCGCGATCGCGGCACGGCGATCGTTGGAAACGACGCGCCAGCCGCCGCAGCGAGGGCGCTGGCATAAAATCGTTCGACGGTGCCGGCATCGTCCGGAGGAGCTGAGCACCGCGTGTGAGTCGGCGGTCCGGCTGACGACTTCCGACGGCCGATAGATCGGGATGCCGCCGTTGAGCGGCGCGTGCGAGGCCGGCGTCCGGGCGGTCGGGGGTCATGCCGCAGCCAGCGAGCGGGTCGTCCATGTCCCCATTGTCCGCGGCCGTCCGCGCGGCCCGACAGCGACACTCGAACGCCTTATTGCAACAGTTCGCCCGGCGGGGAGGCCCCTCGGCGATTTCGAACCTGACCGGTACGAGGAGCGTGGGTGAGTCAATTGGGGGAGCGACCGGCATCGTTCGGCGCGTTGCTACGCGACTTTCGCCTCGCTGCGGGCCTATCGCAGGAGACGCTCGCGGAGCGCGCCCGGTATGAGCGCAGGTGGGATCAGCTTCCTCGAGCGCGGCGTGCGCCGCGCGCCCTATCGCGACACGGTCGCACTGCTGGCGACCGGCCTCGGCCTCTCGCCGGAGGATCGCCGCCTGCTCGAAGCCGCCGCCGCGCGCGCTCCCCAGCCGCGTAAGCGCCAGGGTCAGCCCGCGAGCGCCGCGCTCGACGAGCCGGCCGCCCACAATCTTCCGATCGAGCTGACGAGCTTCATCGGCCGCGAAGCCGACGTGGCGAAGCTGCGCGGCGTTGCTCGAAACGTCGCGTCTCGTCACGGTCGTCGGGCCCGGCGGGGTCGGCAAGACGCGCACCGCGCTACGCGTCGCCGAGGCGTTGATCGGCACGGTCGATGCCGGGGTGTGGTTCGTCGACCTCGCGCCGCTCGCCGACGGGTCGTCGCTTCCGGCGACGGTGGCGAACGTCATCGGCGCTCCCGGTACCGCGAACCGGCCGGCGCTGGAGTCGCTGGTCGCCTTCGCCGGTCGCCGCGATCCGATCGTCGTCCTCGACAACTGCGAGCACGTCCTCGACGAAGCCGCGCGGCTCTGCGAGGAGCTGTTGCGTGCCGGCCAACGGGTGCGCATCCTCGCGACCAGCCGCGAGCCGTTGAAGGCGGCCGGCGAGCGGGTCTACCGACTCCCGGCGCTGCCGCACGAGGACGCGGTCGCGCTGTTCGCGACCCGCGCCGAAGCGGTCGATCACCGGTTCGACCTCTCCGAACACGCCCCGGTCGTCGACGAGATCTGCCGGCGCTTGGACGGCAATCCGCTCGCAATCGAACTCGCCGCGGCACGCAGCGGCACGATGCCGCTCGTCACGCTGGCCGAGAATCTCGATCGCCGGTTGAGCCTGCTGGCGGATCGCGGCCACGCGGGCGTCGCTCGCCACCAAACCCTGCGCGCGCCTCATCGATTGGAGTTACGACCTGCTCGCGCCGGCCGCGCAGCGGGTCTTCGAACGCCTCTCGGTGTTTGCCGGCGGCGCGACCCTCGCGACGGCGACGCGGGTGTGCGGCGACGGCGAAAACGACGACGCCGAAGTGCTCGAGAGCCTGACGTCGCTGGTCGACAAGTCGCTCGTCGTGTTGGATTTCGAGCACGAGGAGCCACGCTACACGTTGCTCGAGTCGATGCGTCACTACGCGCGAGAGCAACTCGCGCGGCGCGGCGAGCATGCGTCGACGACGCATCGCCATGCCGACGCACTCGTCGAGCTGGCGGAAACGTACGAGCGCGACTGGGACACGGCCCCGCTTCCCCGGTGGCAGGACGTCCTCCGGGACGAGATGGACAACTGGCGCGCGGCGCTGGAGTGGGCGCTCGTATCGCGCGGGGACGTCCAACTCGGCCTGCGTCTCGTCGCGGCCCTGCATTGGGCCTGGGTCACCATCGCGCTCGCGGACGGTCGCCGTTGGCTACGCATCGCGCTGGATCGCGTCGACGGCGAGACGCCGCCGCACGTCGTGACCGCCCTCGATTACGTACACGCGAAGATCGCAGTCAACAGCGGCGAGCTGGAAGCCGCGCTCGATCTCGGCCGGCGTGCCTTCGACGAACTCGACGCCGTCGGAGACGTGCGGCGCGGCATCGGGGCGCAACGCGTCGTCGCGCGACGCGCTACTGACGCTCGGTCATGCGGCCGAGGCGGAGGCGGTGTTCAGCGACGCCCTCGCGCGTTCGCGCGCCGGAGGCTATCGGTGGCCCGCGGCGTTTCTGCTCCAGTTCCTCGGGCGTATCAGCGCAGACAGCCGGCAGGGTCGAGGAGGCGCGCGCGCATTTCCGGGCATCGCTCGCCATGCTCCGGGAACTCGGCGACGAGTACACCGCGAACACGATCGTCCTCAATCTGGCCGAATCCGAGTTCCAGGCCGGCGACGCCGAGACGGCGCTACGGTTGGCCGAAGAGGGCCTCGCCAGCATGGTACGACGCGGCTCAACGGTTCGAAGCCTCACGAACATTCCAGCGTACCTGGTGGCGCTCGATCGTTTCGACGAAGCGCTCACGCATGCACGCGAAATGGTGGCCCGGTCCGCCGCCGTTCCGCACAACGTGCGTTTCTTCTGCGCGCTCCAACACTTGCTGGCGGCCGCAACGTTGCGGCTCCCGCCGAGCGCAACCGGCGCCGCGTATCGCGACGCGGCGCGCGTGCTCGGCTTTCTCGATGCCGGTCTGGCCGGGCTCGGCTCGGCGCGCGAGTACACGGAGCGGCAAGAGTACGAGCGGCTGCTGCACCGTCTGGGCGCTGTGCTCGACGCGGAGGAGCTCGCCCGGAGCATGGCGGCTGGTGCTACGCTCTCGGTAGCAGGGGCGCTCGAGGTCGCGGAGCGCCTCGCCGGCGACGCCCGCAACCCGGTGACGCCGGCCGGTTAACGCCGGCGCGGCGACGCGTCGTTCGCGTAGACGTAGACCGTTCCGACCTTCTTTCTGTCGGTGAAATAGACGATGCAACTCGTCCCGACGTAGGGCGGCCTCACCTTGAACGTCTTGGCCGGACGGAACGGCGTGATGACGCAGCCGTTGTTGATGGTATGCGCGATGAACGTCCCGGCGTAGCCGACCTCCGAGATCGTCACGCTCACGCGCTGTCCGTTGTGGAACGTGATAGCGGGCGGATTCGCGGTAATGATGCGCTGCCGGTCGTACACGTACATCGCATGCGTAAGGACCCACACGTTCGAGTCCGATCCGATCGTCAAGGAAACCGGGCCGCCGTGCGCCACCGGCACCGGATAGACGCTGAGCCCCGCGGTCAGATCCTGACGATAGAGGGAAGTGCCACTGATGTACCAGACCGCGTCGTCCGGACCCGCGACGATCGCGTTGTTGGCAGCCGGTGGGACTGCAATCTCCGGGATCGGGGTGGTCTGTCCCGCCACGCTCATTCGCACGAGCGCGGGCAGCGTCGTCCCGATCCAAAGGTTACCGTCGGAGGCGGTCGTGATCGCGCCGGGCCGTCCTGCGTTCACCGGATAGCCGGTGATGTCGCCCGTGTCCGGATGAATCCAGTCGGCGTCGTCGTTCGTCGTGTCGGCGAACCACAAGGCCCCGTTTGGGCCAACCGTCGTGCCGGCAGGCACACCGGGCAGAGGCACCGAGCCGGTCAGCTTCGCCCCGCTCGCTTCGAACATGTACGGCGCCGTCGGCGGACTCTCGTCGGAGCCCGTCAGCCAGACGCTCCCGTCGGCGGTCACGGCGATCCCCGATCCGGACATCGCGCGTAGGCTCCGCTGCAGAACAGCGGATAGTTCGTCACCGCTCCGCTCGCATCGACGGTGCCGTAGCCGGTTCCCAGCTCGAGCACATACACCGTACCGCCGAAGGCCGTGATGTTTTCTGGGCTCACGGTGGCGTCGCCGCAGACCTTGCCGACCGGGTATGCCATCACGTGACCGCTCGTGTCCATCCGGCCGACGACGGAGGCGTCGCGATCGGTGAACCAGACGCTGTCGTCGGGACCGGCGACGACCGCATACGGAGATTGCGGTCGATAGCTCGAACGTCGCGAGCGCGAAGTGGGTCCACGGGCCGTCGCCTTGCGCACGCGATGCGGCAACGCCGGCGCGAGGCGGCGCAGCGAGCGCGCCGCGCGGCGGATCGCCGCCGGTTAGGCTCGCGCCACCGGCGCATCCGGTCGCGAACGCGAGCGCGAGAACGGCGAAGAACGAGCGAGGCTGCAAGATCGGCGCACCACCCTTTCGCATGGCGCGTTCGCAGACGGCCCGAGCGATTCCCCGCCGTAGGCGCGCTACGGCGGGGCTAGGAACGAGCCTCCTAGAGCCCCGACTTCCCAGTCGACGGTCGCGGTCTTCAGAACGGCACGTTGGCGGGCGTCATGATGCGAGCGATGTCGCGGAAGATCGCGTTGGCGACGCCCGGGAAGGGCGTGTCGCTCTGCAAGTCGACCCACGCGGTCACCGTGATCCCGGTCGCCGGAAAGTAGTAGGTCGCCGTGTTGTAGCCGGGCAACCCGCCGGTATAGCCGAACCAGCCGGCGCTGCAGCCTATGCCCGAGGCCGAACGACAAGTTGCCCTCGCCCGTCCAGACGCAGCTGCATCCGTTCGCGCTGCGTCTTCGCGCCGTTGGTCTTGCCCGTGACGTATAGCTTCACCCAGCGATTCATGTCGGCCATGTCCGAGACCATCGCGCCCGCGGCCCACATCAGCGAGACCGGGATCGTGTTCGAGACGTCTTCCCAGTTCTTGCGCGTGTCGAGCCCGTATCCGTGAGCCCACGGCGACGGCATCGCCATCGCCGTCGGGAAACTCGTGTTGCTCAGGTTGTACGGAACGAGGATGCGCTTTCGATCTGGTGCTCGATCGTATCGTGCGTCACGGCCTGGACGATCAGCCCGAGGATCAAGTAGTTGGTGTTGCTGTACTTGTAGGCTTTGCCGGGTGCGAAGTACGGCTTCTGCCGACCGCCCAGTTGACCAGCGTGTGCGGGTCCCACTTCGACTCGGGCGTGATCGGTTGCTCCCGTACCGAGTTCCGGCACGTCGAACACCTCGAAAAGTCCGCTGCGCATCTCGCACGCCTCGCGCACGGTGATGCGATTCCCGTTCGGAATTTTGACGCCGATGTCGAACTTGCTGAGCGGGTCGTCGAGGCTGAGCTTGCCCTCGTCGACGAATTGCAGCAGCACCGTCATCACGAAGACCTTCGTGTTGCTTCCGATCCGGAAGTGATCGTTGAGGCGCAGCGGCGCCTTCGTTGTGAGGTTTTCGTAGCCGAATGCGTGCAAGTAGGAGTGCCCGTTGCCATCGAGCACGCCGACCAGGACTCCCGGCACGGGCGTCTTTCCGCCAAACTCGCCCGGTCGTGTTCGACGGCGGCGACAATCTTTGCCCGCACTGCCGCGTTCGAGACGTCGGTCGCCGCGGCCGGAACCGCAGTTCCGGCGAACACGCCCGCCGTCAGCAAGCATGCACAAATCCAACGGCGCCGGGCGGCCTGTCCGAGAGTGCTCATGGCGCGGCGCTTCCAGCCTCCGCGCACGGGGCCCTGGAAGCGGCAACGGCCGGGCGGACCGCGTGCAACGAAACCCGGCTTCGGGTGTTCTCGCTGACGTGACCACGATCGACGCGCTCGATTGGAACGCGGCGGCGACGCGACTCGACGATGCGGGCTATGCGGTGCTGCCCGAGGCACTCGCGGCCGGTCGCTGCGATGCCATCGCCGTCGCTCTACGACGACGACGCGGCCTTCCGCAGTACCGTGCGGATGCAGGCGCACGGCTATGGTCGCGGCGAGTACCGCTACTTTCGCTACCCGTTGCCTGCCGAGATCGCCGCCTTGCGGGCGACGTCTACGCGCATCTCGCTCCGCTCGCGAAGGCGTGGAACGAACGGCTCGGTCGACCGGAACGATACCCGCCGGCGCTCGACGCGTATCTCGACCGTTGCCTCGCCGCCGGTCAGCGGCGCCCGACGCCGTTGCTGCTCAAGTACGTCGCCGGCGACTACAACCGGCTACACCAGAACGTCTACGGCGAACTGGCGTTCCCGCTGCAGGCGACGATCTTCTTGAGCGATCGCGGCGGCTTCAGCGGCGGGGAGACCGTGCTGACCATGCAGCGCCCTCGGTTGCAGTCGCGGGCCGAGGTCATCGTGCCGCAACGCGGCGACCTGTTGGTCTTCGCGAACCGCTACCGCCCGGTCCCGAGTGCACACGGATTCTCGCGCGAGAACGTCCGCCACGGCGTCAGCGCCGTGCACTCGGGCGTCCGTTACGCGCTGGGCATCATCTTCCACGACGCCACGTAACGGCAATGCAGTGGATGCGGGCTATTGCTTCGCGAGCTCGTCGACGATCGCGAGCAGCGCGGCCGGCTCGTTGACGGAGGGGTCGTCCGTCACGCGATCGAGGAGTTCGCGCAGGATGCGGCCGACCTCGGGTCCGCCGCGCGTACCGGGCGCGAGGACGCCGCGCGCGACGAGCGCCGCGACGACGTCGTCGCCGCCGATCGCGAGGTCGGTGACGCCGAGCGGCGGACGCTGCGCCGTCACCGCGCGGACGCGCTCCTCGTAGCGCTCGTTCGCATCGTCGCGCTTGGGCAGCCCGCTGCCGGCGATGTCGGCCGCGCGCAGCGCGAACAGCCGGTCGAGATTCTCCGGGCCGACCCGGCGGACGAAGCGCCGGATCGTCGCGTCCTTGGCGGCCGGATCGGCGGAATACATGTGACCGCGCACGAGCCGCGCGACGGACTCGACCTGGTCGTTCGGCAAGCCGCAGCCGCGTCAGCAGCTCGCGCGCAACGTCTTCGCCGACGATCTCGTGGCGATAGAAGTGCGGGCCGTCCTTGGTCTGCGGCTTCGCAACGTCGTGGAAGAGCGCCGCGAGCCGCAGCGTCGGATCGCCCGGCGTAGCGGCGTCGACCGTCGCAAGCGTGTGGTAGTACACGTCGTGCGCGTGCCACTCGTTCTGCTCGACGCCGATGGCCGTCGGCGAGCTCCGGCAGCACGACCGGCAACAGCCCGCCCGTCCGCATCACCTCGAAGCCGATCGACGGGCGTGGCGCGGAGAGCAGTTTGAGCAACTCGTCGCGGATCCGTTCGGCCGAGAGGGATGCCGCCAGCGGAGCCGACGCGCGCATCGCGTCCATCGTCGCCGGCGTCACGGCGTAGCCGAAACGGGCCGCGAACTGGCACGCGCGCAGCATCCGCAGCGGATCCTCTTCGAACGCCTGCGGCCGCAGCAGGTCGATGCGCGCCGCGCGGATGTCGGCCTCTCCGCCGAACGGGTCGACGAGCGTCCCCGACGGGATCGCACGCGCCAGCATGTTCATGCGAAAGTCGCGCCGCGCGAGGTCGTCGGTCAGCGGGATCGCGGGGCCGGCCTCGACGTCGAAGTCGCGATGCCCGAGGCCCGTCGAGCGTTCGCGCCGCGGGAGCGCAACGTCGACGATCGTCGTTCCGATCGTGCACTTGACGACCGCGAACGCGGCACCGACGACCGCGGTCCTGCCGATCGTATCCAGCCGCTCGATCAACCCGCCGAGCGGCAGTCCGAGGACGACGTAGTCGAAGTCGGCGAGCGGGATCGGCGCCCCGGCGATCTCCGCCCGCAACTCGTCGCGCACCCGCCCGCCGACGGCGTACAGGCTATCCGCGGGCAGCGCGCCGGCGAGCGTCGCGTCGAGCCTGCGCGACCTCGGCCGGCGTCATGCCGTCGCCCCGCGCGGCGGGAAGCAGAGCGGCCGCTTCGCCGGGACGCCGGCGCGCCGCGGGAAGCGTTGCGGCGTCTCGTCGTACTTGCGGAAGATCAGCACCTGTTTCGCGCCGTCTTGCGGGACTCGCTCGGCGAACTCGCCGCCCAGCATGCGCGCCGCGTCGGTAGCAGCAAACCATTCCGGCTCGTCGACTGCGCCCCGTTGCAGCACGGCGACGCCACCGACCGCGAGCAGCGGCAGCGTCAATTCGAGGACGGTCGGCAGCGAACCGACGGCTCTGGCCGTCGCGGACGCGAACCGCCCACGCAGCGCCGGATCGCGGCCGGCCGCCTCCGCCCGAGCCTCGACGACGCGCACGGGCAGCCCGAGTTCGGCGACGACGCGCTCGAGGAAGCGCGCCTTCTTCGCGGTCGACTCGACCAGCGTCACGGCGTAACCGGTCGCGATCGCGAGCGGGATCCCGGGGAGGCCGCCCCCGCTACCGACGTCGACCAGCGGATCGCGCACGTACGGCGCGATCGCGAGCGCGTCGGCGATGTGGTCTTCGACGGCCCGCGCGTCGCGCGCGCCGGTCAGATTGACGTCGGCCGTCGCCCGCAGCAACGCGGCGCCGTAGCGTTCGAGCGGCGTCACGCGCGCCGGTGGAGGGCGACC
The DNA here is from genome assembly GCA_963743605.1 of Vulcanimicrobiota bacterium. GTDB lineage: Bacteria > Vulcanimicrobiota > Vulcanimicrobiia > Vulcanimicrobiales > Vulcanimicrobiaceae > CAVUQJ01. Next base: position 16,948 of record CAVUQJ010000016.1, read on the forward strand.
GACAGCACGGCAACGTCCGCCGGCGAGAGTCCCGGGATGCGGCTCGCCGCCCCGAGCGACGCGGGCCGGTAGCGCGCCAGTTGATCGCGGGCCTCGCGCGACAGCGCGGCCACCGCGTCGAACGCGAAGCCGGCCGGCACGGCCGTCGATTCGGCCTTGGCGGCGCGCCGGATCGCGACGGTTTGCCTGCGCACGTAGCCCTCGAGCTTGATCTCGATCGCCGCACGTTCCGCGGTCTCCGCGTCGCATCCGAGCGCCGCTTCCGCCAGCGTGGCATCGCTCTCCGGACGGCGCAGCGCGGCCGCCACGGTCGTGCCGGGCGCGATGCCGGCGGCGGAGGCTGCCCGAAGACGCGTCGTCCGCGCGCGCCGCAACGCCCGCTCGAGTCGTTCGCGGCGCAACAGGAAACGCTGGTGGTCCTCGTCGCCCAACAGGCCGATCGCGTGGCCGAGCGGTGAAAGGCGCACGTCGGCGTTGTCGTGGCGCAAGACCACGCGGTGTTCCGCGCGCGACGTCAGCATGCGATAGGGCTCGTCCACGCCGCGCGTCACCAGGTCGTCGATCAGCACGCCGATGTAGGCATCGCTCACGGCCGAGCCGCAACGGTGCGCGGCCAGCGACCGCGCGCGCGGCGTTGATGCCCGGCGACCAGGCCCTGCGCGGCGGCCTCCTCGTAGCCCGAGGTGCCGTTGAGCTGTCCGCAGTGAAACAGCCCCGCGATGCGCCGCGTCTCGAGCGTGTCGCGCAGCTCGGTCGGCGGCACGTAATCGTATTCGACCGCGTAGCCCGGCCGGAGCATCTCGGCATCTTCGAACCCCGGCAGCGTGTGCAGCATCGCGAGCTGCACCTCGGCGGGCAGCAACGTCGAGAAGCCGCCGACGTAGAGCGATCGCTCGTCCAGCCCTCGGGCTCGACGAAGACGAGATGTGTGGGGTTGTGGGCGAACTTGACGACCTTGTCTTCGATCGACGGGCAGTAGCGCGGGCCGATGCCGCGGATCAGGTCGAGTCCGTAGAGCGGCGAGCGGTGCAGGTTCGCGTGCACGAACGCGTGGGTGCGCGCGTTGGTTGCGACGACGTGACACGGCAGTTGCGGGCCCGCGAACGCCGAGTGCGCTGCGATACGAGAACGGCAGCGGCACCGGACTCGGGTCCTGGCGGCGCATGCGCGAGAAGTCGACGGAGTCGCGCGCGACGCGCGGCGGCGTTCCGGTCTTGAGCCGGCCGGTCGGAAACCCGAGCGCGCGCAACGCGGCGGAAAGCCCGAGCGCCGGCCGCTCGCCGAAGCGTCCGGCGGCTTCGTTGAACTCGCCGCGATAGATGCGGCCGCCGAGGAACGTGCCGGTCGCCAGGATCACCGCGGGCGCGCGATAGACCGTGCCGCCGGCGCAGACGACGCCGCGGACGCGGCCCGCCGAGACGACGAGGTCTTCGACGAACGCCGCGACGATGCGCAGATTCGGTTGCGCGCGCAGCGTCGCCAGCGCGGTCCGGGCGTAGGCGTCCTTGTCGGCCTGCGCGCGCAACGCGCGCACGGCCGGTCCCTTGGTCTCGTTCAGGAAGCGCACGTGCAGTTCGGTGCGATCGATCAGGCGCGCCATCTCGCCGCCAAGCGCGTCGATCTCGCGCACGAGCTGCCCTTTCGCGCTGCCGCCGATCGACGGATTACACGGCAGCGTGCAGATCCGCTCGGGATCGCCGGTGACGATCAGCGTCTGGGCGCCCATCCGCGCGGCGGCCAGCGCCGCCTCGACGCCCGCGTGGCCGCCGCCGACGACGATCACCGCCGCGTCGTCCCCTCTCATCCCGTCAGGGTACAACGTCGCCGTGCGCGGCTACTTGCCGACGCAGAAGCGCGCGAAGATCGCGTCCACGAGCTGCTCGGAGGCGTCCCGTCCGGTCAGTTCCCCGAGCGACCGCACCGCGGTCATCAGGTCCCCGGCGAGCAAATCGAGCGGCGCACCGCCGCGCAGCGTCTCCAGCGCGAAGCCTAGCGCGCGCAGCGCGCCGAGGACGGCGTCGGCCTGGCGCGCGTTGGCGAGCGAGGGACGCTCGAGGTCGACCGTCTCATCGCCGCATATGATCTCGGCGAGCGCGCCGCGCACGCGCTCGACGGCCGGCGCATCGAACGCCGATCCGAGCACCGCGTCGCGCTCCGCGCCGTCACGCGTCTCGAACGCGCGCCGTCCCAGGTCCGCCTTATTATAGAAGACGATGCGGGCGCGGTCGCGCGTCGCCCGCACGATCGCGTTCGCCTCCGCCGACGGCGGCGCGCTCGCGTCGACGACGACCAGGGCGACGCGCGCGCCGGCGAGCGCCGCGTGCGAGCGCGCGATCCCGGCCGCCTCCAGCGCGGCCTGCTCCGCGGCCGGCGCAGACGTCGCGGATTCCGGCGGTGTCGATCAGGCGCGCGACGGCGCCGTCGAGCGCGAGCGCCTCCTCAATCGTGTCGCGCGTGGTGCCGCCGAGCGGCGAAACGAGCGCGCGGTCCGCGCCGAGCAACGCGTTGAACAGCGACGACTTGCCGGCGTTCGGCGCGCCGACGATCGCGACGGTCGCGCCCTCGCGCACGAGCCGGCCGCGTTCCCAGGTCGTGCGCGAGCGCGGCGAGCGCGGCGCGCGCATCCTCGAGGCGCTCGCTCACGAGCGCGCGATCCGGATCGGCAACGTCGTCGGGGAAGTCGATCGCCGCGGCGAGCTCTTGCAGCGTTCGTTCGAGCGTCGTGCGGACGCGCTCGACCTCCGTCCCCAGGCCGCCGCTCAGTCGCGCGGCGGCCGCGCGCGCGGCCGAACGGTGTTCGGCGGCGATCAGGTCGGCGACGGCCTCGGCGGCGCTGAGGTCGATCTTCCGTGCCAGGTACGCGCGCCGCGTGAATTCGCCCGGGCCCGCGAGCGCCGCGCCGGCGGCGAGCAGCGCCGCCAGTACCTCGCTCGCGACCGCCGGCGAACCGTGGACGTGCAGTTCGAGGACGTCTTCGCCCGTGTAACTGCGCGGCGCGCGAAAGAATATGGCGAGCCCTTCGTCGATCGTGGCGCCGCCGGCGTCGACGACGCGCCCGGCCGTGACGACCCGGTCGCGCAACGGCCTGCGCGCGACGAAGACGCGCGCCGCGAGCGCGCGCACGTCCGGTCCCGTCGCGCGCACGATCGCGATGGCGCCGCGTCCCGGCGGCGTCGCGATCGCCGCGACCGTTTCGTTAGCGGGCGTTCGGCCTCACGCGTCGCGCGGCGAGACGACGACGTGACGGTCGAGATCGGCGCCGAACGACTCGGTCGTCACGTACGGATTGTCCGCGAGCGCGAGGTGGACGATCTTGCGTTCCGACGGCAGCATCGGTTCCAGCGGGATCGGGCGCTTCTCGCGGATCGCGCGCTCGAGGCTCGCGAGCGCGACCGCGCGCAGGAACGTCGGCGCGGCGCGCGCGATAGCCCTCCGCGTCGATCGTGAAGTAGTGGCGGTCCTTACGGACGCCGATGTTCATGATGTTGTTGAAGATCAGATTGAGGGCCTCGAGCGTGTGGCCGTGCCGTCCGATCAGGTTGGCGAGATCGGGACCGCGGACTTCGAGATATTCGCCCTCCGGCCGCGCGTAGTAACGAACGTCGCCGTCGACGCCCATCTTTACGAGGATCTCCTCGAGCAGCGCCCGCGCCGGCCGGGCCGATTCCGGCTCGACGACCGGAGCCGGGGGAGGCCGGTCATCGCGGACCTGCCGCCTGCGGTCGTCGCCGCCGCGGCGCAAGCCGCCGCCGGGGCGTGCCCCGCCGGCGCGCCGGCGCTGGCCGTAGGCGCGTGGTTGATCCTCGCCGCCGCTCGAATCGGGCCGTTCGTCGTCCATCGTCAGGTCCTCACCGTCTCGTTGGGGTTCATCTGCGCGAGCCGCGCCGCCGCCGCTGCGAACGGCTCGAGCCGTTGGGGCGGACGGCGGCGCTCGCGAGCGCCGCCTTCGCGTCCGCGTCGTCATCCGCGACGACCGCCGGGACGGCGGCCGCCTGTCGCGCCGGCGCGTAGCGGCGCATCAAGAAGTACTGCTGGCCCATCGTGAGCACGTTGAACGTCAGCCAGTAGAGGATCAGCGCAGACGGCCAGAAGCGTCCGACGAACGCGATCATCACCGGCGACACGAACGCCATGATGCGCTGCTGCTGGCGCTGCTGCTCGTCGAGCGCCGGCGACGACAGGATGACGCTGAAGTACATCGAGATGATGTACAGCGCCAACAAGAAGTAGTCGGGGAGCAGCAAACTGGTCGCGAGCACGTGCGTCGGCAACGATAACGGCTGGCCGATGCAGTGCGGGTTGGTCGTGCCGAGCGCCGGCGACGCGTGCGCGATCGCGGATCCGATCCAGCCCCACGTCGCCTGGGCGAAGTGGCCGCAGTTCGCGTTGACCGCGGCGTAGACGCTGTAGAGGATCGGCAGTTGCAACAGGAGCGGCAGGCAACTCGCGAACGGGTTGACGCCCATCTCCTTGTAGAGCGCCATCGTCTCTTGCTGCAGGCGCTCCTTGTCGTTCTTGTACTTCGCCTGCAACGCTTTCATGCGCGGCTGGAGCGCCTGCATCTTCGAGATCGACTTGAACTGGAACGTGTTCAGCGGCCAGAACACGAGTTTCACCAGCACCGCCAGCAGGATCAGGCTCCAACCGTAGTTGTGCGTGACCGAGTTCAGCGACGCAATGACGTTTTCGAGGACGTTGACGATCGGTTGGAGCGGATTCGCTCCGAGGAAAAATGCCACGAGGGGTCAGCCTTTCGCCGGCGGTCTACGGGACAAGGTCGACACCGCCCGGGTTCCACGGATTGCATCGCACGAGCCGCGCAGCGGCAAGCCACCCGCCGCGCGCGACGCCGTGCTTCAACACGGCTTGACGCGCGTACTGCGAGCAGGATGGGTAGAAGCGGCACGACCGCGGGAGCGCGGGCGACAGCACGATCTGGTACAGCCGGATCGTTCCGGCGACCAGGCCGCGGATCACGGGCGCCCGCCGACGCGGGCGACGGCCTCGGCCACGTCGGCGGCCAGCGCGCCATAGGTGACGGCGGCGGCCCGCGGCCGCAGGACCAGCACGACCTGGGTTCCCGGGTCGGTCCGCGCGGTCAGCGCGTCGAGCGCGCCTTGGACGCGCCGGCGCAGCAGGTTGCGGACGACCGCCCCTCCCACTGCGCTCGAGACCGTGATCCCGAAGCGCGGAAGCCCGGCGCCGGAGGCAGTGCCGTAGGCGGTCAGCGTGTCGAGCGCTGCGCGCCGCCCGCGCTTGCGGACGCGCGCGAAAGCGGCCGCTCGCCCGAGGCTAGCAAACCAACGCATGCTCGTCTTGCGGGGCTATACGGTCAGACGCTTGCGACCCTTCTTACGGCGAGCCGCGATCACGCGACGGCCGTTTTTGGTCGACATACGTTCTAGGAAGCCGTGCACGCGCTTACGGCGCCGATTGTGTGGCTGAAAGGTACGCTTCATGATCTCCTCTGACCGGCGACCTCCGAGTATATCGGCATCAGGCAGGCCGCGTCAACGGTCCGGGGCCGTCCGGGGCCGGCGAGTTGCGGTTCTCCACACATGTGGACAGCCTGTGGAGATCGGGGTGGCCTGTGCACAACGCGGTGCGTCGCAAGCGGCCGTCCGGCGGCCCTTTCGGGCGTTCTTAAGGTCCCGATAATGCCCTCTTGAACATCGTGGAAAGGCTGATTTTGCGTCGTTTTCGCCCTGTGGAGATGTGGAGAAAGGGCCCGCAAATTCGCACGAAATTCTCGGAGGAATAGGCCGTCCCGCCTCCAATTCTCGCGCTCCATCTCGGGCGGGGCGGGGTGTCGCCGGGACGGGTTTTCGGTCCGTTCGAGACGATTTTTTATTAAGGCGGATTACGTGCATGCGACTAGCAGCCGGCCCTGAGTGGAGCGGTGAAATCTGGCAGTCAGCACTTGCGGCTCTCGAGCGCAAGTATTCGAAACCCGTCTTCGAGATGTGGCTCAAACCGATGCGCCCGCTCGACCTGCGCGACAACGAGATCACCCTCTCGGTGCACAGCCCGTTCGCCCGCGACTGGGCCGAGAACCGGCTGAAGGCCGACCTCGGCGCCGTCCTGTCGGACCTGCTCGGATTCGAGGTCGTGCTGCGGTTCGTCGTCGCCCAGGAGGCCGCCGTGGGCGCCGCTCCCGTCCGGGAACCTTCCCAGGCGAGTCCCAGAAATCCGCAGCCCGACGAGCTGCGGCGCCAGACCCTGAACGGGCGATACACGTTCGACGAGTTCGTCATCGGTAACTCGAACCGGTTCGCCCACGCGGCCTCCCTGGCCGTCGCCGAGGCGCCGGCCCGCGCCTACAATCCCCTCTTCCTGTACGGCGGCGTCGGGCTGGGGAAGACCCATCTGATGCACGCGATCGGGCACCACGTCGTCGCCAAGAACCCGCACGCGAACGTCGTCTACGTCTCGACCGAGAAGTTCACCAACGAATTCATCATCGCCATCAAGAACAACAAGACCGTCGAGTTTCGTAACACCTATCGGCATGCCAACGTCCTCCTCATCGACGACATCCAGTTCCTCGAAGGCAAGGAGCAGACCCAAGAGGAGTTCTTCCACACGTTCAACTCGCTCTACGAGGCGCAGCGCCAATTGATCATCTCCAGCGACCGGACGCCCAAGGAGATTCAGACGCTCGAGCACCGGCTGCGGTCGCGCTTCGAGTCCGGACTCATCACCGACATCCAGCCTCCCGACCTCGAGACGCGCGAGGCGATCCTGCGCAAGAAGGCCGAGTCCGAGCGCATTCACGTCCCCAACGAGGTCTCGTCCTTCATCGCCAAGGTGATCCCGTCGAACATCCGCGAGTTGGAGGGCGCGCTGATCCGCGTCGTCGCGTTCGCGTCCCTGACGAAGTCGCCGATCACCCAAGATCTCGCCGCCGAGGCCCTCAAGAGCGTGATCGCGTCCGTGCCGCTGCGGCGCGTGAACATCCAGCAAATCAAGGAGCGCGTGGCGAGCGCCTTCGGGCTGACCGTCAAGGAGATGGATCACCACCGCCGCGACGCGCGGCTCGCCGGCCCGCGGCAGATCGCGATGTACCTCGCGACCGAGCTGACCAACAACTCGCTCCCGCAGATCGCGCGCGAGTTCCAAAAGAAGGACCATACGACCGTGATGTACGCGCGCGATAAGGTGAAGAACCAGATGACGACCGACGAGTCGTACCGCAACCGCGTGCGGCAACTGATGGCCCTCTGCCAGAACGACTAGCCGCCTTCGCGGCTGGGGACAGACTCGTGGACAGGGCGGTGCAACAGCCGTGGATAAGGTCCGGCGGCGGTCCCCAGCCGGGTCCACATGCGAAAAAGAGGGTACTGCGGTCCACAAGCCGCGGGCCGGAAGAACGCCGAAAAACAACGAGTCAGAGCGGTTGTTCCCGAATTACACCGGCTTACTACTGCGACGACTAAACATATATCATAAAGAAGACGGGACGCACCTCCGCAGCGGGCGGTGGAGATCCCCGAGCGGTGAAGGATGACTACGTGAAGTTCACCTGCAGTACGAAGGACATCGCGGGCGCGGTCGGAGCAGCCAGCAAGGTCGTCAACGCGCACACGACGGTACCGATCCTCTCGAACGTGTTGCTCACGGCGGAAGACGGCGGCATCAAGGTCCGCGCGACCGACCTCGAGATCACGCTCGAACAGTCCGTCGGGGCCGAGGTCGCAGAGTCCGGCAGCGTGACCGTCCCAGCCAAACTGTTCAGCGGCTACCTCGGGAACCTGCCGCCCGGCATGCTGGAGATGAGCGGCACGGCGTCGCGGGCGACCGTCAAGTGCGAGCGCTCCAACTACGACTTCCACGCGCTGCCGCCGGACGAGTATCCGCCGCTGCCGTCGGCGCAGAAGGGCCAGACGTTCGCGCTCGATGCGCGTCGCTTCCGCGACGGCGTAGGGGCGACGATCTTCGCCGCGTCGAGCGAGGAGGCGCGCGGCGCCGTCCTGATGGGGACGCTGCTCGAGCTGACCGGCGATTCGCTGACGATGGTCGCGACCGACGGCTACCGGCTCGCGAAGTGGCAGACGACGCTCAGCAGCGGGCTCGGCGATCAGAGCGCGCGCTTTATCGTGCCGTCGCGCGGCCTCGGCGAAGCGTCGCGCAACCTCGGAGCGGCGGAACTGGTGGAAATCGCGGCGCTCGGGCCGACCGCCAATCAGCTGGCGTTCACCGCCGGGGCTGTCTCGCTCGTCGCGCGGCTCGTCGACGGCCAGTACCCGAACTATGGGCAGGTGATTCCCGCGCAGTTCGACCGTTCCGTCACCGTGAACACGAACGCGCTGGTCGGTGGGCTGCGGCGCGCGGAGCTCGTCGCCGGCGATCGCGCGAGCATGGTCAAGCTCAGCATCGCCAACCAGCAGTTGATCATCACGGCGAGCAGCGACACCGCGGGGAACGCCTACGAGGAACTCGAGGTCGAACAGACCGGCGAGGACCTGACGATCGCCTTCAACGCGCGTTACCTGGTCGAGATTCTCGGCCACGTCGACTCCCCGCAGGTGGTCATGGAGTTCCTCGGGCCCCTGTCGCCGGCCGCAATCCGGCCGCTCGAGGCGCCGGCGGGTTCCACCCAACTCTACGTGCTGATGCCGCTCCGGCAATGAGCTGAGGGATCCGCGCGGGGATCGCGATGCTGCTCGTGCGCATGAGCCTGCGCGACGTGCGCAACTACGCCGAGTTGGAGTTCGCCCCGCCGCCCGGGCTGTCGATCATCGCCGGTGCGAACGGGCAAGGAAAGAGCAATCTGTTGGAGGCGATCGGGCTGCTCGCGATCGGACGTTCGTTTCGCACGTCGCACGAACGCGAGGTAGTGCGCGTCGACCGCCCGCAGGGCATCGTGGCGGGCGAGGCGCTCGCGCGCGACGGCGTCGTGCGGCTCGGATGCGCGATCACGCGGGTGGGCAACGGCACGCGCAAACGCTACGAACTGAACGGACACGCCGTCCGCTTCCGGTCGTATCTCGGTCGGGCGCGCGTGGTCACGTTCGTGCCCGCCGACCTGGAACTCGCGTCCGGTCCGCCCGCGCGCCGCCGCTCGCTCTTGAACGCGGCGCTCGCGCAGCGCACCGCAGCGTATTACGACGCGCTCGCGTCGTACACGAAGGACCTCGCGCAGAAGAACGCGATGTTGCGCGGAACGATCGGCTACGATGCGGCGCTGCTCGACACGTACGACGAGCGCCTGGCGGCGAGCGGCGCGATCCTGATCCGTGCGCGCGCCGACTACGTCGCGCGGCTCGCGGAGCGCGCGCGCGCGGCATATGACGGGATCGCGGGCGACGCCGACGGACCCTTCGAGGTCCGCTACGTGCCGGACGCGGACGCCGATGCGCTCGCGCAGCGGCTGCGCGCGGCGCGCCCGGCGGAACTCGCGCGCAAGGTTGCGCTCTGCGGTCCGCAGCGCGACGATCTCGCGCTGACGCTCGACGAACGGTCGCTGGCGGCATTCGGTTCGCAGGGACAGCAACGCAGCGCCGTCCTCGCGCTCAAGATCGCAGAGTATCTCGTGCGCGATGAGGAGGGCGGCGACGCGCCGCTGCTCCTGCTCGACGACGTGCTCTCCGAACTCGACCCGGCCCGCAAGAACGCCTTTCTAGCCGCGATCGAAGGCGTCGAGCAGGCGTTCGTCACCGCGACCGTTCCGCCGGCGGGGTTGCGCAGTGCCGCGACCTACCAGGTCGCGGCGGGGCGCGTGCAGCAGGTCGCGTGATGTTGCGTCCGTTGCATACCGCGCTCGCGGAGTGGACGCCGCGCCCGACCGCGCCGGGTGAGCCGCTGGCCGCGATCGCCGCGGCCTGGCCGCAGATCGTCGGTGCCGGCGTCGCCGAACACACGCGACCCGCGTCGCTCGGCGGCGGCGCGCTGCTGGTCGTCACCCGCTCCAGCAGCTGGAGCCAACAACTGGCGCTGCTGTCGGCGGAAGTGTTGAAGGGCCTGCACGCGCTGCCCGAGGGCCGCGCCGTGGAGCGTCTGCGGTTTCGCATCGGCGCCATGCGGCGCGCGCGGCGTGCGGCGTTGCCGGCGGCCAGCGCGCCGGTCCGGCGGGCGCGCGCCGGGCACGCGGCGCCGCCCGCCGCCGACGCCGCCGAGGCGCTGCGCCGGCTGCGCGACCGGGTCGCGCGGCGCCGGCGGACGCAGCGCGGCGCCTGCGTCACCTGCGGCGCGGCCCACGCAGGCGGCGGCGAGTGCGCGCCCTGCGCCGAGGCCCGGCTCGGCGCGCGCAAGACCGCGGTGCTCCGGTTGATGTACGAGGCGCCCTGGCTCGGGTTCGCCGAGATCGCGCGGCTCGCGGGCGGCGTCGGCCGCGCCGACTACGAGCGCTGGCGCCGCGCGCTCCTGGCCCGCTGGTGGGAGATCTTGCTGCGCGCCGCCTGGACCAAGCGCGCGACGGCGATCGAGCGCCGGATCGGCAGTTCGTACGTCTTGCTGCAGTCGCAACTCGAACCGCACCTCGTCACGCCGGCCGTCGTCCGCAACCTCCTCGGAGACGATATCGCGGCGCTGCTCTACGAACAGCGCGGATAGCGTGCCTTCCGGCGCGAAGAAGACGTGCGGATGAACGAATATACGGGCGAACAAATCGAGGTCCTCAAGGGACTGGAGGCCGTCCGCAAACGGCCGGGCATGTACATCGGCAACACCGCCGAGCGCGGGTTGCACCAGCTGGTCTACGAAGCGGTCGACAACGCCGTCGACGAAGCGCTTGCCGGGTACGCATCGAAGGTCGTCGTGATCCTCGGCAAGGACGGCTCGTGCTCCGTCGAGGATAACGGGCGTGGCATTCCGATCGACATCCACGCCGAGGAAGGCATGCCGGCCGTCGAGGTCGTCATGACGATGCTGCACGCCGGCGGGAAGTTCGGCAAGGGCGGCTACAAGGTGACGGGCGGCCTGCACGGGGTCGGCATCTCGGTCGTCAACGCGCTCTCCGAGCGGATGCTGACGCGCGTCCGCCGCGACGGCAAGATCTACGAGATCCGCTTCGAGCGCGGTATCACGACGCAGAAGCTGAAGGTCGTCGGGCGCACCGAGGGGACCGGGACGTACCAGTGGTTCCTGCCGGACGCGACGATGTTCGAGACGACCGACTTCCATTGGGACATCCTGCAGAAGCGGCTGCGCGAACTGGCCTTTTTGAACCGCGGGCTCTCGATCACGCTGCGCGACGAACGCGGCGACGAGCCGAAGGAGAAGACGTTCGTCTACGACGGCGGGATCGTGTCGTTCGTCGAGCACCTGAACGAGCGCAAGGATCCGCTGCACCCGATCATCTCGACCAACGGCGTCCGCGACGGCGTCGAGGTGGAGTGCGCGCTGCAATGGGCCGACACGTATAGCGAGACGATATTCTCGTTCGCCAACACCATCAACACGATCGAAGGCGGGATGCACCTGCTCGGCTTCCGCACGGCGGTCGCCAACGCGATCAACGCCTACGCAAAGAAGCGCGGCCTGCTCAAGGAGTCCGACGGCAACCTCTCGACCGACGACTGCATGGAAGGCTTGACTGCGGTCGTCTCCGTCAAGCTCGAGGAACCGCAGTTCGAGGGCCAGACGAAGACGAAGCTGGGCAACGCGCGGGTGCGCAGCATCGTGTACTCGCTCGTGAACGAGCGGCTCGATTTCTTCTTCGAGGAGAACCCGAAGCACGCGCGGGCCATCGTCGAGAAGTGCATGCAGGCCGCGCGGGCGCGCGAGGCCGCAAAGAAGGCGCGCGACCTGTCGCGCCGCAAGAGCGCGCTCGACGGCAGCGGCCTCCCCGGCAAACTGGTCGACTGCACGAACACGGACCCGGCGCAGAGCGAGATCTTTCTCGTCGAGGGCGACTCGGCCGGCGGCACTGCCAAGATGGGGCGCGACTACCGCTCCCAGGCGATCCTGCCGCTCCGCGGCAAGATCCTCAACGTCCAGAAGGCGCGCCTCGACAAGGTGCTGTCGAACGAAGAGATCCGCACGATGATCACGTCGCTCGGCACCGGCTTCGGCGACGAGTTCAGCGTCGAGCGGTTGCGCTATCACAAGATCATCATCATGACGGACGCCGACGTCGACGGTTCGCACATCCGCACGCTGCTGCTGACGTTTTTCTACAGTCAGATGCGGGCGCTGATCGAGAAGGGTTTCATCTACATCGCGCAACCACCGCTCTACGGCATCCGCCGCGGCAAGAGCCAGCGCTATGCGTTCAGCGACGGCGAGTTGCGCGAGCTCATGGGCGACCGCGACCCGAAAGAGTTCGTCGTCCAGCAGTACAAAGGCCTCGGCGAGATGGACGCCGAGCAACTCGCCGAGACGACGATGGAGGTCGGACACCGCCGGCTCAAGCAGGTCACGCTCGAGGACGCCATCGCCGCCGACGAGATGTTCACGACCCTCATGGGCGACAAGGTCGAACCGCGCAAGGAGTTCATCCAGCAACATGCGCGACTCGTCAAAAACCTCGATCTGTGATGGAGCACACGCCGGCGGGCCGCGGCCTTTCGGCCTGAGCAGCCGCCGGGCGCGCCTACCGCGTTGAGGACGTCGTGAAGCGACGCCGCATCGCGTGGGCGCTCCTGGCCGCCGCCATCGTGCTGGCGATCGTGGCCGTCGCGTTGCGGCGCCCGTTGACGCGGCTGGCCGTCGAGTGGATCGCCAACGTCGCGATCGGCGCGAACGTCCACATCGAGGGGCTCGACGTGAGCGCGAGCCGGATCGCCCTGCGCGGCGTCCGGATCGATCGCCAGGGCGGGCCTCTGTTGACGGCGGACGCGATCACGGTCGACTACACGCTGCGCGATCTGTTGCCGGGCGGCGAGCGGCGCTATGGGTTGCGCGCGATCAACGTCGTCCATCCCGTCCTGACGGTCCGGCGCAAGGCCGATGGAACGCTGAACCTTACGAACCCGCCGCAAGTCAACGTCGGCGGCCGGCCGCAGGGCGGCGCCGCGGCGGCGCCCGGCGCGCCGTTGCGACTCGACGTGCGCGTCAGCGACGGCGTCGCCATGTTGCTCGATCCGTACCGGTTTCATGCCATCGCACGCAGTCAGCGCGTCGACGGCATCCAGGTCGACGCGCAGATCGACTCGGCCGCGCGGACGCGTTACCGCGTGACAGGCGCCTATCGCGTCGCGCAGCGCGGCTATCCGATCGTCGCTACCGGGACGATCGATGCGCCGCGCGCCTACGCGCTGCATCTCGTTCGCGCGGCGGCGTTACCGCTGGCCCCGATCGTCGACTACTTCATCGACGGCAACGTCGCGACGATGCGCGCCGGCATCGCGCGTTCGGTCGTCGTCCGGCTGTACGCGCTCGGCACGGGGGCGCAGTATCACCTCGTCGGCGCGGCCGGCGTCAGCGACGTGTCGTTCGCGCTGTCGGCGCTGCGGCGGCCGCTCGTCGGCCTGCACGGCGCGGCGGGACTGTTCGACGGCGGCGTCGCGCTGCCGCAGATCGACGGCAGCCTCGTCGGGCTGCCGGTCCGGATCGCCGGTGCGCTCTACTCCACGACGACGCCGCAGCTGTGGCTCGGGGCGACCGTCGGCGGTCCGCTCGATGCTCTGCGCTCGCTGACGACGTTCTCGACGGCACTCCCCGTGACGGGCACCATGACGCTGCACGCGCTGATCGAGAACGCCGTGAGCGACCCGCTCGTCCTCGCGCGCTTCGGCATCGCGCGGCCGTCGTACGGCGGCATCGCCGTCGACGACGCCGCCGGCACGGTCGGCTACTATCGTCAGTCGCTCGAACGTCGTCCCCTTCGCGGCGCACTACGGTGACGTCGCCGCGCGCGCATACGGCGCGATCGACCTCGGCACGGCGACGCACACGACGCTCGCGGCGATCGCGTCGGGTCCCGCGACGTCGCTCCCCTACACGGCGCAACTGGTGCCGCGTTCGCACGTCACGGCGACCGCGGTGCTCATCGGTACCAACGCGCGCTTCGGTGGCCAAGGGTTCGTCGAGGCGGCGGGCGCAGACCGGTTGACGGCGCCGTTCACGCTCGACCAGTACGGGCGCGGCGTCTTCGGCCCGCTCGCGTTGGCGCAGCAGGGGGGCGGCTCCGCGCTCGGCGCGTTCTACCTCGCCCGCGACCGCAGCGAGAGCGCCTTCTGGGTCGACGCGCGCCGCCTCGCGATCGCCGCGCCCACGCATCCGCCGTCGTTCGAACACCTCCACCTTCCCGCGCTGCCGGCGCTGGCGGGCACCGTCAGCGCGACGGTCGGCGGCGCGGGCCGGCCGTCGGCGTTCGCGCTGGTGGGCCGCGTGCGCGCGCACGACCTGCGGTTCGGTACGGTGCGGATCACCGACGCGAGCGCCGATCTGGGCGGGTCGCCGAGCGACGTGCGGGCCGGCGCCGTCCAGGCGACCGGTCCCTGGGGACGCTTCTCCGGGGTCGGCGGATTCGGGCCGCAGGGGCTCGCGCTCACTGGGCGCTACAGCGGGTCGCTCGAGGCCCTCGAGGCGTTTACCGGCCCGGTCGGTGGCCAAGGGCCGCTGGACCTGCCGGTCGCGATCCTCGCCTCGACGGCCGGGACCGTCGTGCAGACGACGGGCGGTGCGACGGCCGGCGCGAGCGTCCACGCGATCCCGATCGAGCGCGTCGCGGGAACGCTCGTGGCTGGGCAAAGCGGCCTGCGCATCCTGGCCGCGACCGCCGGCATCGCCGGCGGCCGGCTGGTCGCCGCCGGGAACTCGGCGCGCGGGATCGGGCTCAGCGCCGCCGGCGTCCAGGCCCGGCGGCTCGCGGGCGCCGGGATCCCGCTCGACGACGGGACGATCGCTCTCGTCGGCACGGCCAAGGTCGGTCCGGGACCGCTCGCGTTCGACGGGGGCGCCGTCCTCGCGGGCGGGCGTTTCCGGAGCATCCCGATCGCGGCGAACGGCAACGTCGGGCTCGCGGGCGCCGACGTGACGGTCCGACGTGTCGACGGCAGCGCGTATCGTACCTGGGGTTCGATCGACGGCCGCATCGCCAACGTCGCAAGCCCCGCCCGCCGCTACGACCTGAACGCGCGCGTTCGCGCCGCGGACGTCGGGGACATCGCCGACGCAGCGGGGATCGCGGCCGCGGCGCGCTATCACATCGACGGCAGCGCGGAGGCCGACCTCGTCGTCAAGGGCCACGGCGAGCAGCCGGTCGTCGACGGTCAACTGCGCATCCCCGAGTCGACCGTCAACGGCCTCTTCATCGCCGACGCCGCGGCGCGCATCGTCGCGTCGCCAACGTCGCTCGCACTGTTCGGCGGCCACGCCTCCGTCGGGACGACCCACGCGACCTTCGATGGTTCGCTCTACCGCCGCCGGCAACTCGCGTTTTCGTTCGATGCCGGCGCGGCCGATCTGTCGGACTTCGACAACTTCTTCGATCCCGGCGACATGCTCAGCGGCAAAGGACACGTGTCGTTCTCGGTGCTGCGCCGCCACGGCAACCTCACGACGACCGGCAACATCGGCATGCAGGGGCTGCGCGTCGCGCACGCCTATTTTGGGAGCGCGGCGACCCGTTGGTCGAGCGCGGGAGAGCGCATCCAGGGGAGCGCCGGTTTCGACGGACGCGCCGGTGCGCTGCAGACCTCGGGCTCCGTCTCCGTCCCGCGACGGGGCCGTCTCGTGCGCGTGATCGGGCGCTCGTCGTTCGACCTGCGCGTCCACGCGACGAAGTTCGAACGTCGGCGCGTGGACGGCGGCGCTCGGCTACGACCTGCCGGTCGCGGGACTGGTCGACGCCGACGGCACCGTGCGCGGACGTTACCCGGCGCTCGCGCTCACCGGCAACGCGTCGCTCGCGCGCGGGATGGCCGGCACGCTGCCGATCGACAAACTCACGGTTGCCGCATCGTCGACGTTCCAGCGCGCGACGATCACCGCCGTGAACGTCCAGATGATGTCTGTTACCGCGCACGGCTCCGGCTCGTTCGGATTCCGTCCGCACGACCCGCTCTCGTTCTCGGCACACGTGTCGAGCCCGAACATCGGCACGCTGATCGGCGAGATGATCGCCAACCCGATCGCGCTGCACGGCGCGTTCGACGCCAACGTCCGCGCCGGCGGGACGCTGGCGCAGCCGGCGCTGACCGGCGGCTTCGACCTCGAGAACGCGGCGATCGCCGCCGTCGCAATCCCGCGGGCGCTCGGTGAGGTCTCGTTGACGGGTCGCGACTTCACGCTGAGCGACGCGGAGATCGGCTTTGCGACCGGGACGCTGTACCTCGCCGGGTCGATCCCGCTGCGGCTCTCGCCGTTCGAGCTCGGGCCGCCGACGGCGCCGATCTCGCTCAGTCTCAACGCGAAGGGGATCGACGTCGCGAACTTCGCGTCGTTCTTCCCGAAGGGCTCGGACGTCAAGGGCACGGTCGACGGAGGGGTCGGCGTCGGCGGCACGGTCGCGGCGCCGCGCCTCTCCGGCGAACTCGCGCTCGCAGGCGGCGAGTTCGCATCGCCTGGCATCTTCAACGCGCCGCTGCAATCGATCGGCGCGCGGGTGGTGTTCGCCGGTACGACCGCGCGCGTCGAGTCGTTCCACGTCGGCGCGGGCGGCGGATCGATCGACGGGACCGGCACCGCGTCGGTTCCCGACCTCGTCAGCCCGGGAAGGACGCGACGTTCTCGACCGCCCTCACGTTCGACCGCGCGCGGCTCGACCTTGCGGCCTATGGCAAAGGTCAGGTCGACGGGCGCGTGACGCTCGACCATCAGCCACACGCGCTCGCGGTCGTCGGCGGCGCGCTCTCGCTGCAGGACGCCGTCATCCCGTTTTCCGCGCTCTACAACCCGCAGCCGGGACACGGCGCCGACGACCAGAGCGCAACGACGTCCCCGGCGGCGACGCCGTTCGGCCTGCCGAACGTCGCCTTCGACCTTTCGCTCTCGGCCGGGCGCAACGTGCGCGTCCGCAGTTCCGTCATCGACATCGGCGCGACCGGCGCCGTCAAGGTCAGCGGGACGCTCGCCGAACCGCTGCTCGCCGGCACGTTCTCGTCGAGCGGCGGCACGATCACCTACTTCAATCGCGTGTTTCGTATCACCGACGGCACGGTCACCTTCGAACCGCAGTTGGGCCTCGTACCGATCCTCGACGCGCGCGCGACGGCGCACGTCATCAACCCCGACCCGAACGCCTTGCGCAACCTGACGGGCACCGCCGACATCACGCTGACCGTCCGCGGTCCGGTGACGAACATGACGATCGGCCTCGACTCCGACCCGCCGTACGATCGCCAGCAGATCCTCGGGCTGCTGCTCAGCATCCCGGCCATCGGCGGCAGCAGCCTCTTCGACACGCCCGGCCAGACCCCGATCGTCACGAACGGGAACGGCAGCCTGAGCGTCGGGCAAGAGGCCTTCGGCATCCTCAACGCCCAGTTCACCCGCAACCTGCTCGCGCCGCTGGAAACGAACCTCGGCGGCGCGCTCGGCCTGCAGACGCTGAACTTCACGGTCGACTACACCGGCGCCGTCGGCCTCTCGGCCCGCAAGCTACTCGGCAAAAACATCTACGCGGTCTTCGCGACGACGTTCGGCTACCCGTACCGGCAGACGTTCGGTTTCGAGCTGCGCCCCAATCCGAACCTCGCCGCCCAGTTCACCCTGTATCAGACGTTCGGCCAGGTCGATCTGCTGCAGCCGCTGCAGTGGAACTCGTCGATCAACCGGATCACGGCGGCCCAGCCCATCACCGGGCAGAGCGGCTTCACGTTTACCCTGCAGCGGCTTTTCCCGTGAGGCCTCGCACGAGCGGCCCGAGGGAGCAACCGAGGCGTCGGCGGTACTACCCAGGACCGCCTCGCGGTGGGGCGAACCTCGCCGCGCTGTCCAAGAAACGAGCAGCGGTACCCGCGCGTTACGTCGCTAAGACGGCGCCCCCGGCGGAGTCCCAAGCCCCGAAGGAAAGCGTTCCATAGATGTTTTTTCTGCGCCGCGCGCGGGGCCGGATAGCCGTGCTCGCGGCCCTCATCACCCTCATGAACGTCGTGCCTGCGTCTGCGCAGTCGGCGCCAGCGCAGCCGGCGCCCGCGGGGGCGGCGCCTACGGTCGTCTCGGTCAGCGTCTCGGGTAACGTCCACGTGCCCACGGACCGCATCATGGCGGTCCTGAAGACCAAGGTCGGCCAGCCGTTCAGCGAGGAGTCCGTCCGCGAGGACCTCCAAGCGATCAACGACATGGGCCTGTTCGCCGACCAGGTCCCGCCGCTCATCCGGCAACGGCCCGACGGCGTCTCGGTCACCTACCGGGTGATCGAGAATCCGGTGATCAGCAAGATCACCTTCACCGGTAACACGCACGTCCCGAGCGATACGCTGCTGGCGCTGATGGACACAGCGCCCGGCCAGGTGCTGAACATCAACACGTTCCACGAAGACGTGCTGAAGATCAATTCGTACTACGACAAGATCGGTTACGGCGGCCAACTGCCGACGCACGTCGCGGACCTCAACATCGATCCGGGGACGGGCGTCCTCCACATGGAGATCCGCGAGGGCCTCACGGTCCGCCAGATCCTCGTGAACGGCGACTACATCTTACCGAAGCAGTTGATCCTGAGCGCGGTGACCCTCAAGCCGGGGATGCCCTACTCCGAAGAGACGCGCGATAAGGACATCGAGAACCTCAAGACGCTCTACCAGAAGTACGACCTCGAGGTCGGGAACTTCGAGGCCGGCATCGATCCAGGTTCGGTCGACCTCAAGACCGACCAGGCCGACGTGCTCTACACCGTCGACGTCGCGCGCGTCGGCGCCGTCCAGATCACCGGCAACGACATCACCAAGGATATCGTCATCCGCCGCCAGTTGCGCCTGCGTCCCGGGATGATCGTCACCCAGGCCGGTCTCAAGCGCGACTACGAGCGGCTCAACAACCTCGGGTTCTTCTCGAAGGTCGAGCTCAACACGAAGCCGGGTCCGAACCCGAAAAAGCCGGCCGACCTGACGATCGACTGGAACGTGACCGAGCAGCGCACCGGCACGGCCCAGATCGGCGCCGGCTACTCCGGCGGCCTGACCGGTACCGGCCTCACGGGCACGCTCTCGTACTCGCAGAACAACATCAACGGCTCCGGCAACGGCGCGTCGATCAACCTGCAGCGCGGCGCCCGGTTGAGTTCGGCGACGGCGACGCTGTCGATCCCGTACCTCGGCGACACGCCGAAGTCGGAGAAATACAGCCTCGGCGCCTCGATTTACTCGCAGTCGCAGACGAACTATCTGCCGATCTACGCGACCAACGGCGCGCTGCTGTCGGTCCCGCCGGTCATCGGCACGCCGGGTCCCACCGGTCCGTCGACACCGACCGGCACGATCCCGGTCGTGCTCGTGCCCAACAACAGCGAGGTGTCCGGCGTCGTCTCGACCAGCGCGGCCCACTCGACCGGCATCAGCACGAACATCGGGCGGCGGCTCTCCGACTACCTGACCGCGACGGGCGCGCTCAACGTCGCGCTGATCGGCAACGACGTTTCCGTGCCGACGCCGTACTTCATCAACGGCTCGCAGCCCGGCCAGATCGTCAACACGCCGCAGAACTCGATCTTCGGAACGACGAGCTCCAACACGCTCGGCGTGAGCGCCACCTCGATCGCGAACATTCCCAACGGCACGACCTACAAGTTGCGCAGCACGACGCTCGGCCTGCTCGACGATACGGAGGACAACGTCTTCAACCCGCGGCGCGGCGTCAAGGCGTCGCTGACCGAGCAGGTCAGTCTGCCCTTCCTCGGGTCGAACTTCCACTTCACCATCACGACGCTCGACGTAGCCAAGTTCCTGCCCATTCTGAAGACCTCGACGCTCGGTTTCCACGCCGTGCTCGGCGGCACGACCGGCGCGATCCCGTCCAATAACCTGTTCGTCCTGACCGACCAGCAGCTGCGCGGCTACAATAGCGTCTTCTACGGTACCGAAGAGGTGCTGCTCCAGAGCGAGTTCCGCTTTCCGTTGACGGCCGACCGCAAGTTCACGCTCGCGGCCTTCGGCGACTACGGCAACCTGCGGATCCGGGGAGCCCAGCCGATTTACGATGCCTTCGGGAACGTCGTGGCGAACTACAACCAGTGGATCTACCACGGCGACGCCGGCGTCGGGATCCGGTTCGACTTGCCCCAACTCGGCTTCCGCTCCGTCCGCATCGACTTCGCGCGGGGGGCGGCTGGGACGCACACCAGCTTCGGCATTGGACAGAGTTTTTGATTTGATGCACCTTCCACGGGCTACGATCCGCTGGCGGACCCTCGCGCTGGCTGCCCTCCTCATCTTCGTCCCGGCCGTCGGCGTGGTCGCCGCGACCGGCGACCTGAGCAACGTCGGCTACGTCGACCAAAACCGCCTCGCGACGATGAAGGCCTTCAACGACGCGAACGCCCAGGTCAACGTCTACAAGGCGGCGCTCGACCGCCAGTTCGCGGCGCAAATGCGCCGGACGCGCAACCCCGCCGATCAGCAGCGCATCGCCGGCGAGTTTCAGAACAAGCTGGCGGACCGGCAGCGGCAGGTGTTCGGCCCGCTCTTCGCGCGCGCGCAGGTCGCGATCGCCTCGGTCGCCTCGAGCAAGAACCTCTCGGTCGTGCTCGACAAGCGGATCGTGATCGTCGGCGGTCAGGACATCACGCAGGACGTGCTGGACCTGCTCGGGGGCGTCGGCGAGCCGGTGCCGCCGGTGAACACGCCGATGCCGTCGTCGGTCGGGTTCGTCGACCAGCAGCAGATCGACGGGACGCCGAAGCTCAAGTCGATCAACGACGACTTCTCCAAGTTCCGGGCGGACCAGCAGCAGCGGTCCAGGCCAAACTGCAAGCGGCGCCAAGACCGATCAAGGAGAGGGCGCGATCTATCGGGCCTCGCAGAAGGCGATCCTCGACAAGCAGAATCAGTTGATCGATCCGCTGGTCGACCAGACGCGCACCACATGGCCGACGTCGCCCGCAAACGCCGTCTGCTGCTCGTCATCGACAGGGGCAACGTGATCTACGGCGGCACGGACATCACCGGCGATGTCACGAGCGCGCTCAAGTAGGTCCAGCTCCGGCGCGCACTCGGCCTCGCACTCGCGCTGGCCGGGCTCGTCCTGGCCGGCTGCAATCCCTCGGCCCAGAACGGCGGATCGGCGCCGTCGGCTACGTTCGGATGGGCGACCTCGTCAAGAGCCACCCGCTCTACGGGCAGCTGTCGAAGTTCGATCAAGACATCGCCGCGCTGCAGTTGAAGTCGGTCGGCGGTCAGACCGTCGCCCGCAGCGGCGCCGACGTGCAACGCGAGAGCGCCGAACTGCGGCGGCAGCTGACCGACGCCGCGAACCGGGCCCAGAACGAGCTCAAGAGCAAGCAGCTCGAATATCAGCAGCGCGAGAACGACGCCGTGCGGGCGATCCTCGTCTCGTCGGGCGGCGTGTCGGCGGCCAGCGCGGGCGCGATCGCGGATCAAATGCGGTCGACGGCGAGCCAGCAGGCGCAGGCGGTCGGCCAGGAGGCGCAGGCCAACCTCAACGTCTTCCGGCAGCAGACGATCGCGCAAGACAAGGCCGCGGTCAGCGAGTTGTCGCGGTCGCTCGAGGAGCGCGCGAACCGAACGTATCGCGCCCGCGCCGAGGAGTTGCGCGAGCGCGAGGCCGCGTTCTCCCTCTCGGAGGCCAACGCCGACGCGGCGCAGCGGCTCTCGCTGCGCACGAAACTCTCGAACCTGCCGCTCGACGACGCCGCCCGCAAGGACATCACCGATCAGCTCGACGCGCTCGACCGCAAGGAAGCCGACGGGCTGGCCGCGATGCGCAACCGCGACCAAGTGACGCTCGCGGCGCTGCAGACGCAATTGGGTGACCAGACCAAGTCCGACTTCGCCAAGGAGTCGCAGGCGATCCACGCCCGCACGACCGCGAAGCTGGGCGATCGCGCAAACCAGACCCAGTCGAACATCGTGGCACAGACCAGCGGCAACGTCGGCAGCGTGACGGCGACGGCGCCGAACGCGGTCCGGCTGACCCCCGCGACGCGCGAACAGCTGCTGGAACTCCACAAGAAGTACCAGACCGACTTCCAAAAGGATGCGTCTGCGACGATCAAGAGCTTCCTCCAGACCAAGGAAGACTTGAGCCGCCGCTACGCCGAACTGCACGGCGCGGACGCCGGCGCACAGGCGGGCACCCAACGGGAAATCGACGCGCTGCAAAGACAACGCGCGGACCTCTACGATCAGATCGTCGCCCAGATCGGGCGCGAAGTCAAATTGGTAGCCCAAAAACGTTCGGTCACCCTCGTGGTGAGCAACGTCGTAGCACCGGTCGGCGTCGATCTGACGGACGACACGAGAAAGATCTCGAGAGCTTACACGAGTGAGACCGATAGGAATGCGGTTGGCGCTGCTCTGCGCTACGTTGATCGCCGCGGGCTGCACCCAACAATCGGCGTCGAACGAAATCGGCACGGTCAACGTCACCCGCATCACCCAGAATTGGCCGAAGTTCTTGAACTACCAAAACCAGCTCTCCGCCGACGCCCAGGCGATCGATCGCTCCAACGCGTCGCCGCGGCAGAAGGCGCGCCAGCAGGCGGCACTGCAGCAGCGCTTCACGCAGTTTCAGGACGAGGTGACCAACGACGTTCGCAACGCGGCCGAACAGGTCGCCAGCGACAAGCATCTCAAGCTGGTCGTGACCCGTGAGTTCGTCGGCTACGGCGGCATCGACATCACCCCCGACGTCGAAAAGCTCCTGAAGATCACCGAAGCCGCGACGCCGACGCCGTGAGCGAGTCGCTCGCCGAGATCGCTGCCCGCGTCGGCGGGACGGTGCTCGGCGACGGCGGCGTTGCGATCGACGGCATCGCGGCGATCGACGACGCGACCGAAACGACGCTGACGTTCGCGACCGACGCGCGCTACCTGCGCGCCGCGCTCGCTTCGCGCGCGGCCGCCGTGCTCACGGAGCGGCCGCTCGCCGAAGGCGCCGGTGCCGCGCGCAAGCCGCTGCTGATCGTTCCGTCGGCGCGGGTCACGCTCGCGGCCATCTTGGCCGAACGGGAGCCGGCGCGGCCGCCAGGACCGCGCCGCGATTCCAGCGCCGTCGTCGATCCCAGCGCCACCGTGGGCGAGCGCGCCGTGATCGGGCCGCTCGTCGCGATCGGCCCCGGGGCCGCGATCGGCGACGATTGCGTCCTCGCTGCGGGCGCCGTGGTCGGAGCGGGCGCACGCCTCGGACGGCGTTGCACGTTGCACCCGCGGGCGATGCTGCTCGATCGTTGCACCGCCGGCGACGACGTCGTCCTGCAGGCCGGCGCGATCGTGGGCAGCGACGGCTTCGGCTACGTGTTCGTCGACGGCCGCTTCACGAAGATCCCGCAGCTCGGCACGGTCGAACTCGGCGACGGCGTCGAGATCGGGGCGAACACGTGCATCGATCGCGCGCAGACCGGCGCGACCCGGATCGGCGCGGGCACGAAGATCGACAACCTCGTGCAGATCGGGCACAACTGTCGCGTCGGCGCGCATACGGCGATCGCCGCGCAGTCGGGCCTCGCCGGCTCGACCGTGATCGGCGACTATGTCCTGGTCGGCGGACAGAGCGCCTTCAAGGGTCACATCACGGTGGGATCGCGCGTCCGGATCGCGGGCGCCTCGCACGTCTGGGGCGACGTTCCGGACGGCGCGTTCATCAGCGGGCAGCCGGCGCACGATCACCGGGACGAATTGCGCCAGCAGGTTCGCATACGAAATCTCGACAAGGTTTACGCGCGCGTGGAGGCGCTCGAGCAGCGCGCAAAGGTTCCATAGGCGAACGACAGATGCAACGGCAACAGACGCTGAGCGAACCGCTCGATTTCGAGGGTCGCGGTCTGCATACGGGCGCGCCCGCGAGCGTGCGCCTGTGGCCGAGCGCTGCCGGGACGGGGATCCGCTTCCGGCTCGGCGACGTAGAGTTCCCTGCGCTCGCGGAGTACGTCGTCGACACGGAGCGCGCGACGGTGCTCGGGAGCGGCGGACGATCGGTCTCGACCGTCGAGCACGTCCTCTCCGCGCTTGCGGGAATGGAGATCGACAACGTGCTCATCGAGGTCGAGGGCCCCGAGATTCCCGCGCTCGACGGCAGCGCGCGCGTCTTTGCCGACGCGATCGCGCGCGCCGGGGCGGCGGCGCAGGCCGAGCCGCGGCGCACGTTCACCGTGGACGCACCGCGCTGGTATCACGATGGCGAAGCGCTGCTCGTCGTGCTGCCGGCCGACACGTGGCGGATCCGCTTTCTCGCCGACTTCCCGGCCCCGATCGGGACGCAGTATTTCGACGGCGAGGTCGAGCCCGAGCGCTATCGCGCCGAGATCGCGCCGAGCCGGACGTTCGCCTACCTGCACGAGGTCGAGGCGCTGCGCGCGCGCGGCCTCGCGAAGGGCGGCACGCTCGACAACGCGCTCGTCTTCGGACCGGACGGTCCGATGACGCCGCTGCGCGCCCCCGGCGAAGTCGTCGCCCATAAGGTGCTCGACCTGATCGGCGACCTGACCCTCGTCGGCGCGCGGCCCGCCTGCGAGATCGTCGCGATCAAGAGCGGGCATCGGTTGCACGCACGCGCGACGCGCGACCTGCGCGCGCGCCGCGACGCCGCGGACGCTGTCGCGCGATGAGCGAACTGTACATTCGGCAGATCATGGACGTGCTGCCGCACCGTTACCCGCTGCTGCTGATCGACCGCATCCTCGAACTCGAGCCGCTCAAGCGTGCGCTCGGGTACAAGAACGTGACGATGAACGAGGAGTTCTTCACCGGCCACTTCCCCGGCAACCCGCTGATGCCGGGCGTGTTGATGATCGAGGCGCTCGCGCAACTGGGCGGGACCGTCATCCTCGCGCCGGGCGAGTTCCAGCGCAAAACGCCCTTCTTGACGGGGATCGACAAGGTCAAGTTCCGCCGGCCCGTCATCCCGGGCGACTGCCTGATGATGGAGATCGAGATGCTGCGCTCCCGTCAGAACATCGGCTGGGTCACGGCCGTCGCACGCGTCGACGACAAGCTGGTCTGCTCCGGCGAGTTGATGTTCTCGGTTACGCCGGGCCCCGACACGCCGCTCACGGACGCATCGATCCTGCATGTTTGACCGCGGCGCGATCGTTCATCCGTCCGCGATCGTGCACCCGAGCGCGATCATCGGGAAGGGTTCGGAGGTCGGCCCATTCTGCATCGTCGGCGAGTACGTGACGATCGGCGAGCGCACCACGCTCCTGTCGAACGTCGTCGTCAACGGCCACACGACGATCGGTGACGACTGCACGTTCTATCCATTCTGCTCGATCGGCACCGCATCGCAGGACCGCAAGTATTCGGGCGAGCGGGCCTACACGACGATCGGCAACCGGACGATCGTCCGCGAGTACTGCAGCATCAACCGCGCGACCGGCGAGGGCGAGGTGACCTCGGTCGGCGACGATTGCCTGCTACTGGCCTACGTACACATCGCCCACAACTGTCGCGTCGGCGACGGCGTCACGATGTCGAACCTCGCGCAGCTCGCGGGGCACGTTCACGTCGACGCCAACGCGAACATCGGCGGGATGGCGGGCACCCATCAGTTCTTGCGCATCGGCGAGTACTCGATGGTCGGCGGCGCGACGAAGCTCACCCGCGATGCGCCCCCGTTCTTCTTGGTCGAGGGGAATCCGGCGCAGGTCTACGGCCTCAACAGCGTCGGGTTGCGACGCGCACAGTTCCCGGCCGAGACCATCGCGGAGCTCAAGGAGTGCTACAAGATCATGTATCGCTCCGGGCGCAACATCTCGCAGGCGCTCGCGGAATTGAAGGGGTTCGTCCAGACGGATGAGGGGCAGCGGCTCGTCGCGTTCATCGAGGCACCATCCGAGCGCGGCATCTTGAAGTGACGGTGCGGCCGCTGCTGACCGCGGCCGCGTTCCTGGCTTGGGGGTGTGCGCGGGCTTGGGCCGCGCCCGCCCCCGCAGCGACCGGCGCGACCCGCGTCGAGGTCAGCCCGCAGCGGATCCTCGACATGGCGGAACTCGAGGTGAGCTTCGATACCGTCCGTGCCGAGTATTACCGGCGCCCGAATCCGCAGGTGTTGCTCGACGGCGCGCGCGTCGGGATCGTTGCATACCTGCGCTCGCGCTCTGTCGCCGCGCCGCAGCTCGCGTATCCGCACGCGACCGGCGTCTACGCGCACGATCTGCACGAGCTGGACGGCGAGGTCTACGAGGCGTTCCGGCGCTATGGTTCGGTCATCGATCTGCACGCGATGGTGCAACGCGCGATCACCGGCGAACTCGCCGCCCTCGACGACCCGTACACCGTCTTCTTCGTGCCGCGAGAATATCGTGAGTTCGTCTCGTCGCTGAGCGGCCGTCCAGTCGGCGGGATCGGGGTCGTCATCGACTTCAAGGGGGGCGTCGCGTTGGTCGATCACGTGATCGCCAAGAGCCCCGCGGACCAGGCGGGTCTGCGCGCGGGCGACCGGATCGTGTCGGTCGACGGCGTCGCGCTTGCGACGCTCGACGCGAGCGCGGTCGCGGACCACCTGCGCGGAGCGGTCGGTTCGACCGCGCATCTCGAGATCGAGCGCGGCGGCGCGCCGCTGCCGCAGCCCGTCACGATCGTTCGCGCGGAGGTGCGCCAACCCGACGTCGACGCGCGGATGCTGCCGGGTGGGGTCGGCTACATAGCGCTCGCCGCCTACGGCGAGGACTCCGCGCACGAGTTGAGCGACGCATTGCGCGAACTCGGCGCGCAGGGCGCTCGCGCCTACGTCCTCGACCTGCGCGACAACGGCGGCGGCTATGCGCGGCAGGCGGTCGCGATCACGTCGCAGTTCATAGGAGCCGGACCCGTCTTCACGGTCCAGCGGCGCAGCGGGCGGCGCACGACCTACGCGGCGGAACCGGGCGCCACGCGGCACGGACCGCTCGCCGTGCTGGTCAACGGCAACACGGCGTCGGCCGCAGAGATCACGGCGTCGGCGATCGCCGACGATCGCGCCGGCACGTTGGTCGGCGAACGCACCTTCGGTAAGGGCGTCGCGCAGCAAGTGTTCGTGCTCCCGTCGGGCGGCGCGATGAAGATGACGACCGAACGCTACTTCACGGCCGGCGGCCACGACATCGACCGCAAGGGCATCGAGCCCGACATCGTCGTCGTCGAGCCCGCCGGGAGCGTGCGCGGCGTCGTCGGCCAGGACCCGCAACTCGACCGTGCGCTCGCCGTGCTCGCGCCGGCGCCGTCTCCGTCGACATAGGCGCGAACGGATGGCGCTACGCGTCTTCATGTCGACGGGCGAGGCGTCGGGCGAGATGAGCGCCGTCGCGCTCGCCGGCGCGATGCGCGCGCTGCAGCCGGCGATCGCGTTCGCGGGGATCGGCGGCGACCGCATGCGGTCGGCGGGGTTCGCGCTGGCGGACGATACCCGCGGCTGGGCGAGCATGGGCCCGCTCGAGGCGATACCCAAGATCCCGCCGCTGTTGGTCAAGATGTGGCGGCGGGCGCTCGCGCTGCGCGCCGATCCGCCCGATCTGATCGTGCTCGTCGACTTCGGCGCGTTCAACATCCGTTTGGCGAAGACGCTGCGTCTGCTCGGACACCGCGGCCCGGTAATGTATTACTTTCCGCCGAGCGCGTGGCTCGACCGGCCGGGTCCTGCGCGGGCAGTCGCGCGCTGGACGACGCCGCTGACCGCGTTCGCGCACCAGCGCGACTATTACGCGTCGCTCGGTCTCGACATCGCCTACTTCGGCCATCCGCTCGTCTCGCTGATCGCGCCGCGGCCGCGCCGGCCTCCGCCGGCGCCTGACGGCGGCACGGTCGCCATCCTGCCGGGCAGCCGCCGCGGCGAGGTGTCGCGCCACCTCGACCGGCTCGTCGACGCGTTCGCGCTGCTGCGGACGTCGCGGCCCCGGCTCGAGGGCCGCATCGGCGCGTCGGACCCCCACATGGAGCGCCTGATCGGCGAACTGCTCGCGGCGCGCGACGCGGCCGGGCTGCGCGTCGTGCAGGGCGCGACCGCCGCGCTGGCCGACGCCGACGCGGCGTGGATCAAGTCCGGAACGGCGGTGCTCGAGGCCACTTTGCGCGAAGTCCCGACGGTGGCGTTCTACGTCGTCCGTCCCTCGCAGGTGAAGATCGCGCGCCGCATCTGGCCCGGCGCGTACATCACGCTGCCCAACATCGTTCTCGGTCGCGCGGTGGTTCCGGAACTGTTGCAGGACGACGCAACGCCGACGAATCTCGCCGCTTCGCTCGCGGCGTTGCTCGCCGACCCGAGCCGGCAACTCGCCGAGATGGCCGAGGTGCGGGCCGCGCTCGGACCGCCCGATGCGCTCGAGCGTTGCGCGCGGTTCGCGCTCGAGCTGGCGCGCGCGTGAGCCTGCGCGTGTGGCACACCTCTGATCTGCACGACCGGCGCGGACTCGTGGGCTCGTTGCGCGCGTTGCGCGCGCGCGAGCCGGGGCTGCTGTTCGACTGCGGCGATTCGTTGCGCGGCAGCCAGACGGTGTTTTTTCGGCGCGAGCCGATCGTCGCGGAGATCGACGCGGCCGGCTACGACGCGCAAGGGATGGGCAACCGCGAGTTCCATTACCTGTTCGGCGCCGTCGCGGCGCGCGCGCGCCAGATGCACCATCCGCTGATCTGTTCGAACCTGATCGACCTCCGAGGCCGGCCGCTGCCTTTCGCGCGGGACGCGGCGTTCGCGTGGCCGGACGGGGAGAAGACGTGGAAGGTGCGCGTCTTCGCGCTCCTCGTCGTGCAGTATCCGCAAGGGAGCCCGTGGGAGCGGCTCTTCGGCTGGCGCTTCTTAGATCCGATCGACGTGGCGCGCGAGATCGCCGCCGAAACGCCCGACGACACGGTGCTGATCGCGCTGTCCCACCTCGGGCTGCGGACCGATCGCCGCCTCGGTGCCGCCGTGCCGCGGCTCGACCTCATCCTGGGCGGGCATAGCCACGATCTGCTGCGCGAGGTCGAATACGCCGGGCGCGTGCCGATCGTGCACGCGGGACCGTACGGCGCGTTCGCGTCGCGGACGGAATTGCAGGCCGGCCCGGGCGGTCGAACGGTCGTGGCGCGCTACGACCTCGTCCCGCTTTCGGCATGACGCGGCGGCGCGTGTTGTTCGTCACCAACGGCCACGGCGAGGCGTCGATCGCGCAGCGCATCGCGGAGGCGGTGCACGCCGCCGATCCCGCGCTGGGGATCGATCACTTTCCGCTCGTCGGCGAAGGACTCGCCGGGGGCGCGATGCGCGAGGTCGGGCCGCGCCGCTCGATGCCGAGCGGCGGTCTCGTCGCGATGGGCAACGTGCGCGCGTTCGCGCGCGACCTGCGGGCCGGTTTCGCCGCGCTGTTCTTCGCGCAACTGCGCTTCCTGCGGGCCGCGGGGCGCGGCTACGACGCCGCCGTCGCGGTCGGCGACTCGTACGCGCTCGGCCTCGCGCTGCTCGCCCGCGTGCCGACCGTCTTCGTGGGAACGGCGAAGAGCGCGTACGTGGCACCGTACGGCCCGTTCGAGCGCACGCTGTTGCGCCGCGCGCGCACCGTGTTCGTGCGCGACGAGCGCACGGCCGCCGACCTCCGCGCGCACGCCGTTCCGGCGGCGCGCGCCCCGGGCAACGTCATCGTCGACCTTCTCCGGTCGGAGACTGCCGCGCTGCCGGGCGAGTGGATCGGCCTCCTGCCCGGAAGCCGCGAGGGCGCTTACGACGACGCCGTTCGCCTCGCGCGCGCCGTGCGGGCGCTGGGCGCGCGGACGGGCACGGTGCGCGCCCTCCTCTCGGTCGCTCCGACCGTCGTCGCCGCGCGACTCGCCGGCGTACTCGAGGCCGACGGCTGGGCGGTTGGGCACGGCGCCGGCGAGGTGCCGTTCGTCGCATCGGCGCCCGGTGCGGAGATTCACGCCTGGGCGGGCGGGCTCGGGGCCTTCCTGCGGGCGGCCCGGCTCGTGATCGGGCAGGCGGGAACCGCCAACGAGGCCGCCGCGGCCTGCGGCGTGCCGGTCGTCGCGCTCGACGACGGCGGCGCCGCCGGCGCCGGTTGGTACCGGATGCGCCAGCGGCGCCTGCTCGGTGAGGCGCTCGAGATCGTCGACGCGGAACCGGAAGGGGCCGCCGCCGCTGTCGCCGCGCTCTTGGACGACGCCCCGCGGCTCGCCCGGATGCGCGACGCCGGACGGGAGCGCATGGGAAACCCTGGGGGCGCCGGGACGATCGCCGACGAGGTCGTGCGCGTTTCGCGCGGTAGTGCCGCGGCATGAGGGCGATCGAGCGTCCGGGACTCCTTACGCTGGGCATCCTGGCCTTCGGCTTTGCCGCGTTTCCGGCGTACCCGGCCTTCATCTCGATGGCCTCGATCAGCCCGCCCGGCGTCTCGCTGATCCCGCGCGACGCGGCGATCGTGGTGCTAGCGCTGTGCGTCCTCTTCGCGGGGATCCTGGCAGTCGACGCGATTCGCCGGCGGTCGCCGGTCCCGGTGACCTTCTGGCCGATCTGCGTGTATATCGCGGGGTGGTTCGTTGCCGCACTCTTCGGGTTCGATCCCGCGACGGGGTTGCTGTTCGTCGCCGACGGGCTCTTGGTGCTGGTCTTCCATCTGTCGATCTCGCGCTTCTATCCCGATCCGCGCGCGGCGACGACGATGATGACGGCGTTCCTGACGAGCGGCCTGGCCGTCTCGCTGCTGGGTCTGGGGATGATGGTCACGCGCCGGCCCGAGATCATCTATGCGGTCGGGCACGGGCGCGCGATCGGGACGTTCGTCGTCCCCGGCGAGTTCGCGGGCTATCTGCTGTTCCTGATCCCGACGGCGGTCGGCGTCGCCATCGTGTCGCGGCGCACGTGGCTGCGCGGCCTGGGCACCGTCGCGGCGGTCGTCGGCGTCGTCGCGCTGGCGGGGACGTATTCGCGGGCGGGCTGGCTCGGGTTCGCGGTCGGCGGCGCGTTCTTCATTTTCATGCAGCGGCGCTCGGCGGTGCTCGGCGCGATCCTGGCCGCCGCGCTCGTCGTCGGGTTGATCACGATCTCGGTCTACAACGGCCACCACAATCCGTCGGAGTACTTCACGCGGCTGTCGATCTGGCGCACCGGCCTGCGCACCGTGCAACTGTTTCCTGTGACCGGCGTCGGGCCGGGCGGCTTCCGCCTCGTCTATCCCGCGCTGCGGCCGCCGGACGGCGAGCCGACGGCCTTCCACGCGCACAGCTACATCTTGACGTCGTTCGCGGAGACCGGGCTGATCGGCTTGGCGACGCTGGCGGCGCTCTGGCTGTGCTTCGCGCGGGCGATGCACGACGCGCTGCGCGGGGTCGACGGGGCGCGGCGCACGCTCGCCCTGGCCATCATCACGGGCTTCGTCGCAACCTGGGCACAGGGAACGCTCGATTTCATTCAAGTCGTTATCCTGGGTTGTTGGATACCATTCATGGCGGTGGCGCTCGGCGCGGCGCAGTACGGGCTCGGCGAATCGTGACGGCAGGCCGGCGCCGTGCGGCCGCACTGGTGACCGTCCTGACCCTGGTAGCCTGCACGTCCAAGACGGGCGGCGGCTCCTCGGCGACGTCGGCGCCCCCCACCCCCGCGCCGACCGCAACCCTGATCGCCTTCAAGGTCACCTCGAACCGCATCGGCAAACGGTACGTGACGCTGACCGAGCAGAGGCGAGGACGGACGGTGTACACGCTCCGAGCAGATGCCAACGAAGCGGATCGATTCGCGGCCGGGACCGGCCGCAGCACCTTCACCCGGCCCCACGTCGTATTCTTCCAGGAGCACGGCAAGACGCTGACCGCGGACGCCCCGCTCGCGACGGTCGAGGAACAGACGAAGACGATCGTCATGAGCGGCGGCGTCAAGGCCCAAACGAACGATGGAATCAACTTGAGCTGCGATACACTGCGCTACGACGACCGCAATCAGCACATCCACGGCACCGGTAACGTCATCGTCACGACCTCGCGCGGCGAGCGCCTGCAAGGCGACACGCTCGACGCGGACGTTCAGCTCGACCACGTGCGCGTGACGGGCGGCGGCGCGCCGTGACGGTCGCGGCGGTGGCGCGCAGTCGCATCGAAATGGTCGGGCTGTGCAAACGCTACGGCGAGCGCACGGTCGTCGACAACGTCTCGGCGATGGTCGAGACCGGCGAAGTCGTCGGCCTGCTCGGTCCCAACGGGGCCGGCAAGACGACGACGTTCTACATGGTTGTCGGGCTCGTCAAGCCCAACGAGGGAACGGTCTCACTCCTGCGCGACGGCCAGCACATCGACCTGACGCAGGCGCCGATGTACATCCGCTCGCGCTCGGGGCTCGGCTACCTCGCGCAGGAGAACTCGATCTTCCGCAAGCTTTCCGTCGGCGACAACATCCGGCTCATCTGGGAGATGCATGGCGTCTCGCGGGCCGAACAGGATCGCCGGCTGCCGGTGCTGCTCGACGAGTTCGGTCTCTCGAAACTGGTCGACGCGCGCGGCGACAGCCTCTCGGGCGGCGAGCGGCGGCGCGTCGAGATCGCGCGCGCGATCGCGACCGAACCGTCGTTCCTGCTGCTCGACGAACCGTTCACCGGGATCGATCCGATCGCCGTCGCCGACATCCAGGTGATGATTCGCCAACTGCGCGATCGCGGGCTCGGCGTCCTCATCACCGATCACCAAGTGCGCGAGACCCTCGCGATCGTCGACCGCGCCTACATCCTCAACGACGGCAAGATCGTCGTTTCCGGTTCGGCGCGCGAAGTGCTCGACTCGCCGGTCGCGCGCCAATTCTATCTGGGCGAGGGGTTTACGTTGTGACGAGCGGGCTCGCGCGCGGCAACGCGCTCACGGAGATGCTCGCCGGCATCCGGGTCCGCATCCTCGACCGCTACATGATCTCCGAGCTGGGCGGTCCGTTTTCGTTCGGTCTGTCCGCGTTCACCCTGATCTTCGCAGCGACGCAGATCCTCGCGATCAGCCGGCTCGTCTCCGACCGCCACGCGCCGCTCGCCGCGGTCATCGCGTACTTTCTCTGGCAGTTGCCGGGGATCGTCGTGCTGGTCATCCCGATGGCGATGCTGCTCGGGATGCTGCTCGCCTTGCAGCGGCTCTCCGGCGAGAGCGAGATCACGGCGCTCAAGGCGGGCGGGGTCAGCCTGACGCGCGTCGTCGCGCCGCTGCTCGGCGTCGGACTCGTCGTTTCGGTCCTCGCGCTGTTCCTCCAAGAGGGGATCGTGCCGTACGCCAACGATCGCGCGAACTACCTGCGCGAGGAGACGATCGAGCACATCGGCTTGTTCGGCAGCGGCAGCCAGGCGGTGACGACCAAACTCCCCAACGGCGGCCGCCAGTTGACGATCGTTCTCGAACTACGAGGCGTCGACGCAGGCCCTGGTCAACGTGACGCTGATTCAATACGATCTCGCGAACCGGCCGGTCGTCATCGTGTTCAGTCAGCGCGCGCGCTACGAGCCGCCGACCTGGACGTTCGAAAACGCGACCGAGTATCACTTCGGCTCCGACGGGACGACCTGGACGCAGACCGCGCCGTCGCAGCAGTGGGACATCGGGTCGAAGCCGTCGCAGATCATGCAGCGCGCGGCGGGCGATAATCCCGAGAACATGAGCCGCGCGCAGATCCGCCAACTGATCGCCGGCGGCCAGCTGTCGCCGGCCGAACTGCGCACCTACGAACGTCGTATGAGGAAAAGCTGGCGCGGCCCTTCGCGGCGTTCGTCTTCACGCTGATCGCCGTTCCGTTCGGACTGCGTTCGCCGCGCGCAGGCGGCGGGACGGGGCTCGGCTTCGGCCTCGCCGTCGCGATCGTCTTCGTCTACTTCGTCATCGCGAGCATCTGCTCGGCGGTTTTCACGAGCCTCGGCGGGGGGCCGGCGCTCGCCGCGATCGGCGCGTGGCTGCCGAACTTGATCTTCACCGCGATCGGGATCCTGATGCTGCAGCGAGCGGCGCGCTCCTAGTGGGCACGATCGGCGGGCTGCTGATCGTCATCGCGATCGCCATCCTGGCGGGCGGGATCGCCTACGTCGGCGATCGCGTCGGCCATCAGGTCGGCCGCAAGCGTCTCACCCTGTTCGGGCTGCGCCCCAAGTACACGTCGACCGTCGTCGCGGTCGGGACGGGGATGGTCATCGCCCTCGTCGTCACGATCGTCGCCCTGGTCGCCTCGAACTACGTGCGTGCCGCATTCTTCCATCTCTCCGAGATCAACAACCGGGTCAACGAACTCCAGGCGCAGGCCGACGAACTCGACAAACACGTCCATCAGGACAACGTCGTCGTCTCGCGTGGCGACCTGGTCTACGGCCCCTATTTGCTGCTGCAGCCGAACGACTCGCGCCAGGCGCGGCTCACGGAGTTGAGCGCGTTCTTCGACGCGGTCGTCGAGAACGTCAATCGCAACTACGTCCCGCGCGGGCTCAAGCGCTACAAACACCGTGCGAGCGACCCGCAGATCCAGCAACAGTTGCGCGACTACCTCGACAAAGAGGTCATCTCCGCGCTGCTCGCACAGGGACCGGTGCTGGTGATCGCGCGCGCCGACGAAAACCTGTTCGCCAACGATGAGATCCACTTCGAGTTCGTGCCGTTCCCGGACCGCCTCGTCTTCCCGGCGCACTCCGTCATCGCGAGCGTCGAGGTCGACGGCGGGACCAGCGTCAATCCCAACACGCTGTTCTACGAGGTCGTCGCGGCCGCGGCCGACACGGCGATCGGGCGCGGGATGCCGAGTTATTATGCCAGCTATCCGCAAACGTCGCTGACGAAGGATCAGGCGGCTGCCTACGTCGCGGCGATCAGAAGCGGGTCCGGGCGTTTCCACCTCGTCGCGCGCGCGCAAGGCGACATCTATCCGCACACCGGCGGACTGCCGATCGACATCGAACTGACGCGCGCGGCGACGCCGTGACCGAGGCCGGCCCTGTCCTCGGGATCGATCCCGGGACGCGCAAGTGCGGGGTCGCGGTCGTCGCGGAACTCGCGGGGGCGCCGCTCGCGCTCGAGATCGTCCCGTTCGAGGAGTTCGCACAACGGATCGTCGCGCTGGTCGCGGCGCATCGCGTGCGCGCGATCGCCCTCGGCGGCGGGACGCACACCGGCCAGGTCGCGGCGATGGTCGCCGGCCTCGGGGTCCCGGTCGGGATCGTCAACGAGCGCGAGACGACCCTGCTCGCGCGAAGCCGCTATTTCGCGGCCAACCCCCCGAGCGGCTGGCGCCGGTTCATCCCGCGCGGGATGCTCTTGCCGCCGAGGCCGATCGACGATTATGCCGCCCTGCTGATCGCCGAGCGCTATCTGGAATCAGAGCGAGCGGGCACCTAAACCGGCGCTTTCGCGACCGGCGTTGCGGGCCTTGCGGGGGTGCCCCCGGCGGATTCCCAGAGTCGGGCGAGCGGGGAGGAGTCGCTCTGATGCGGTTCAAAGCCTGGCGACGTGGCATGCGCTCGGGCGAGGGCGTACGTACCTGCTTGGCCTCGGCGACGGGTCAGGCGTTTTCGACACTACGGGCCGGTGAAGGAAACTTGGCAACTCTTATCAGCCTGAGGTGTCGATACGCGGTCGGGGCGAGTGCATGCGACGGAGCTACGGCTTCCCGCCCTTTTGGAGGACCCATGAAGCGTCTCGCCAGCCTGGTCGTCGTACCGAGCCTCGTGCTCGGGATGATGATCGGTTCGAGCCGCGTCGCGCTCGCCACACCGTTTTCCGACGTTCCCGCTAACCACTGGGCGTATCAGTACATCCAGAGTCTGGCGGCCGACGGCATCATCGACGGCTATCCGGACGGGAAGTTCAAGGGCGACCGTCCGCTGACGCGCTACGAGATGGCCGTCGTCGTCGCGCGCGCCGTCGCCAAACTGCAAGAGAACCAGTCCGGCGTCAGCAAAGACGACCTCGACAAGCTCCAGAAGCTGATCGACGCCCTCAAGGACGAACTCGACGCGCTCGGCGTCCGGGTCACCAACCTGGAAGACTCGCTCGACGCCCTCGACAAGCGGACCAAGTTTGCGCAGTCGCTGTCGATGCACGGCAACATCAACACGAACTTCTCGCAGCGCGATCGGTCGCAGATTCCGACCTCGATCGAAAACAACACGGGCTCGACGGTCACGACCTACTACGGGCAGTCGATCCCCGACGAAACCGTGGGCGCGATCGACCCCTTCATCCAGGCCTACCTCGCCTCGGACGACTCGAACAGCCCGTTGACGCAGGCCAATCCGCAGCTCTACCTGCGCTACGACGATCGCTTCACGCTGAACTACCAGGTCAACCCGAACCTGCTGGTCTCGTTCCCGGTCGATCTGCTCAACTATCAGTACGGCGGCGAGTTCGCGCAGGGCAACACGCTGGACGTGGAGCCGAGCGTCAACGTCAGCCTCGCGAAGGTCGGCGCGATCACGAACCTGCACATCAAGTACGGCATCATCGACGACATGAAGTCGTCGCGGCTCGGCCTGACCTTCAAGGCGCCGGTCGGCGACCAGTCGCCCATGTTCCTCGAGTCGCTGCAGCCGTACCAGCGCGGCTTTAGCATCTCGGGGACCTTCGACGGCCTGACCGACTTCTACGGCTCGTTCACCCGCGTCGCGCCCGTCGAGCTGAACACGATCCCGACGATGCTCGACCAGAACAACCCGTACATCCCGAACGCCTACCTATATCCGACGGTCCCGCAGCAGGCCGGCTACACGCAGGCGCTCGGTTCGGGCTCGGTCCAGTCGGCGTCGTTCAGCGCGGGCCAGGGGACGCTGGCGCAGGTCTTCCTGCCTGCCGCCGCCGTCGCGGGCAGCGTCTACGTCTCGAACTACAACGGCGCGACGTTCAACGCGACCGGCGGTAAGACCGGCGGCCCGCCGGGCAGCCCGTCGGCCCCGCCCGGCGCGACCTTCAACAGCGCGTACAATGCGGTCGTGTTCAACCCGGCGCTGCCCGCCGGCTCGGTCGTGACGCTGACCTTCAACGCGCTCGGCTCGACGCAAAACCAGAACTTCCAGCGCTACATGATCAACGCGCGCATCAACCAGAAGTTCAAGGGCTACGCGGGCGCCGAGGTGGGGCTCTCGTTCAACCGCATCTTCGACTTCGAAGAAGAGTTCAACAGCGGCAACTTCTCGCAGATCTTCCAGCAGCCGATCTCGGGCTACGGCTCGGTGAGCGACACCGTGCTCGGCATCGACTTCCAGGCGCCGGTGCCCTACTCGATCGGGCAGAAGGGCAACTACCCGGTGCTGTACGGGGAGGTCGCGGGCAGCAAGTACGCGGCCGACATCAACACCACCGGCGCGACGACCGACTACGCCGGCGTCATCGGCCTGAAGTTAAAGGTATCGAAGGTCGACATCAACCTGCAGTATCAGTCGGTCGGCGCCGGCTATCTCGATGGCGCGCCGTACCGCTACTTCGGCAACCCGCCGCCGCTGTTCGCGTACTACAAGGGGCCCTACATGCCCGATTTCTTCGGCTTCGCGAACAACGTGGGCATCAACACGCAGTTCGATCAGGCGATCATCAACGCGGGCGGCTCCTCCGTGACCGCGCAGAATCCGAACTTGACCTATATGACGCCGATCTTCAATCCGTTCCGCGGCTGGAGCCCGACGTACTTCCAGGCGTTCGCACCGAACTCGCGCGGCGGGACCGTAACGGCGACGGCGCCGATCCGGATCGGCAACCTCACGTTCAAGACGACCGGCTCGTACTCGCACCTTTCCGAGATCGTCCCGAACTCGTACACGAGCATTCAGTTCGGGCCCGGCTACGCGTCGAGCGTCCCCGAGACGTTCGATACGCTGAATCTCGGCACGTCGGTCAACGTGCCGGCCTTCCACAATCAGATCGCGGTTAACCTGAACGGGACGTACGAACACCTCGGGCGCAACGATCTGACCGCGTACCAGTACTACCCGTTCAACCCGGCGACGCAGACGTTCGACCCGGCCGCTTACGCGAACGCGAACGCGGTCTATCCGCCGCCGCAGGGCGGGTCCTATCCGAACGGGGGCAGCCAGGTCTCGTTCTTCCCGAACTACGTCAACGTGACGCACTACGTATACGCGGCGAAGGTCTCGATCCCGCTCACGACCGGCGTCGGACTCGACCTCACGTACAACAGCCAGACCTACCGCGGCGCCGCGATGACGACCTCGACGCAGAACATCTCGGAGCAGAAGAACTACTACACGGGAACGGTCAACTACACGATCCCGAAAACGAACTCGACCGTTGGATTCACGTATCGCAACTACCGCTACGTTGACAACGTCATGCCGACGTACAATTTCAACCAAAGCCGCGAGGACGTGAACTTCACGATCCGATTCTGACCCGTCCGCTGCGCCGCTATGCAGCGCTCGTGACCGATGTGCGCATTTCACCGATCTGGCTGGTGGCGACGTTCGTAGCTGCAGTCGCGTTAGTCGCGCTCGCGGGGCTGCAGTTGGTCGCAACGTCGGTGCTGAGCGGTTTCGCGCGCCCCGACTCATTCCCGGCGCGCTTGCCGTCCGGGCTCGGCGACCGGCTCGCCGACGCGGTCGACGAGCGCCGTTTACCCGGCGCGTTGCGCCTCGTGCTGGCGCGCCAGGCCGTGGCGAATGGTGACCTCGCGCTGGCCGAGCGGCGCGTGCTCGCGCTCGATCCGAGCTGGGACCGCGCCTCGCTCGAGGGTCAGATCGCCGAACTCCGAGGCGACCACCGCGGGGCCGTGCGCAACTTCCTCGCCGCCGGCGACCTCGCGGGTCTCGAGCGCGAGGAACAGGTCGTCGAAGGATCGGGCAACATCGCGGGCGCCGTCGCACTGCAACGCGAGATCGTGTGGCGGCTCGAGAGCGATCGTACGCAACCGGACGCGCTCGCCGAGGCGTGGTGGCGGCTGGGCCTCGTCGAGGAGACCGAGGCCTATCACCAGCCGCTGTCCCCGAAGGCGCGCGATCCGTTCGCCCAGCGCTCGCTCGATGCGTACGAGCACGCCGTCGCGCTGGCGCCGCTCTCCGAGAAGTACCTGATCGCCGCGGGCAGCCAGGAACTCAACCTCGGACGCGTCGCCTCCGCGCAGACGTATTTCGAGCGCGCGCGCAACGTCGATCCGACCAGCGCGCAGGCGTGGGTCGGGCTCGGCGAGGTCGCGCTCTATCGTGGCGATCGCGCGACGGCGATCCGCTACTTGGCGCGGGCGCGCCGGATCGATTCGACGCTTCCGGCCGTCCAACGGCTCGACGCGAAACTGCGAACGTGAGGGTCGCCGTCGACGCGCAACTCGCCGTCGGCTCGGCTACCGGAATCGGAGAATACGTCGCGGGACTGTGCCGCGCGCTGCCGGCCGCGGGCGTCGATGCGGTCGCGCTGCAGGCGCCGTGGATGGATCCTTGGCGCTTCGACCGCCGCGTGTTGTGGGACCAGGTGTTGCTGCCGGCGGCGGCGCGGCGCGCCCGCGCGCAACTGTTGCACTGCGCGTCGGGGACGATGCCGCTCGTCGCGCCGTTACCGGTCGTCGCGACCGTCCACAACGTCGCGTGGCTGCGCGTGCAGAGCCACGCGCGCTGGTACGCGCGGGCATACTTCGGGCGGCTCGCGAGCGCGCTGTACCCCCGCGCACGGCGCATCATGGTCGACTCGGCCTTCTCGCGCGCCGAGCTAACGGCGCTCTTGCCGATCGATCCGGCGCGCGTCAACGTCGTCTATCCCGGCGTCGCCGACGACGTGCTCGCCGTGACGCCCGCGCCCGCCCCGGCGCCGTACGTGCTCGTCATCGGTACGGTCGAGCGCCGCAAGAATCTCGAGACCGTCATCCGGGCGCTCGCCGGCATTCCTGGCGTGCGGCTGATCTCGGCCGGGCCGCTGACCGATTACCGGCTGGACTGCGCGCGCATCGCGGCCGAGGCCGGCGTGGCCGATCGCGTCGAGTTGCGCGGTTATGTGCCACGCGGTGCGCTGTTGGAACTGCTTGCGGGAGCGCGGCTCGTCGCCGTGCCTTCGCTCTACGAGGGATTCGGTTACGCCGCAGCCTGGGCGCTGTGCGCGGGCGTCCCGGTCGTCGCGGCCGCCGCCTCCTCGCTGCCGGAGGTCGTCGGGGGCGACGCGACGCTCGTGGCCCCGACCAACGTCGCCGGGTGGCGTGACGCCCTCGCCCGCGTCCTCGCCGACGGCGGCGCGGCGCAGGGCGCGGCGGCGGCGTCGCGTGCGGCCGCACGCGTCCGCTTCTCGTGGCCCGCGGCCGCCGCCGCCGCCGCCGCGTGTTACGCGCGCGCGCTCGGTTGACGCGCCGTCAGTAGACCGGCGACCCGGGCGCGCCCGGCGGGACGCTGCCGTCGTCGGGTCCCACGACCAGGCGCAACGGATAGGACGAGCCGCCTTCCGGCATCGTCACGATCGTCGTGCTCGCGTACCCGTTCGCCGGAATCGTGTACTCGCGCAACTTATAGTTCGAAAACGGCGGGAGCGCGTGTGCTTGGACGAGCACGCGATCGATCAGGAACGTCCCGGTCGCGCGGCCCCCGCGGGGGTTCGCGTAGAGGGCGACGTGGGCCGGCCGGCGATCGGGGTTGACCATCCGGATCGTGATCTGCTGCAGGACGCCGTAGTCGCCGCCGAGCGCCTGGCCCTCGCGCAGGTTCGGGAGCGGGATCTGCCCGATCGTGACGGCGAGGTCCGGTCCGTTCGTCTCGTACGAGTAGTCGAAGTAGAACTCGGGCACCTGATAGACGCCGCGCGCGTGCGGCCGGTCGCCCTCGAGGAGCGCGAGCGACGAGGGCGTGGCGTCTGCGCTCTCCGTCGCGTCCTGCGCGAATAGGGTCAGCTTGAGCGGCGCACCTTCGACCTCGCGCAACTGCATGAGATTGGAAATGACCGACTTGGCCGGTAACGCCTGGTCGACGAGATTGGCCGACGACAGCGGCGGGATCGTCACTACCGTACCCTCGTTCTGCGCGAGCCGTACCAGAAAACGCTGCGTAGAGAGGTGGCCGACCGCCATTTCGTACGGGCCGGGGCCCGCGGCGCCCGACGTGAACTGGACGACGGCCGGCACCGGCGCGGGGTTGTCGACGCGCAGGACGATCCGCCGGTCGGGCTGCCCCGGCGGATTGTAGTGGTAATACAGAAAGCGGGACGCCTGGTCAGGCGCGAGATCGGCGTTGAACAGCACGCCGTTTTCCTTGAGCGTCTCGGGGTAGTCGCTCACGAGCAGCGACCCCGGATGGATGCGCGGATAGGCGACGTTCTGGACGCGGACGTGCGTCGTGCCGCTGACCGTGAAGTAGCCCTCGCCCTGGATGATGACGGGGACGTCGACGGTCGTCGTGTCGTCGACGTTCAACGTGCCGTTGAAGGTGACGGAGTCGGGTGAGGAGAGGATCGTCGCGCCCGGCCGCGCGCGGGACTGCTGGGCCGCCGCGAGGGCGGCCTGTTCCTTGATGAAGTACGGCGTCGCGGGATCGCCCGTGATCCGCAGCAGCGCGGCGTCGGCGACGCTCCCCGCGGGGAACGCTACCCGGACCGGCACGACGCGCGTCAGGCCGCGCGAATCGCTGACGGTCAAGGTCGTCGCGCCCAGCACCTTTCCTTGCACCGCGATCGTGCGCGCGACCTGATCGACCGTGGCGTCGACGATCGCCGGGTCGGCGACGGTCACGGCGATCTGTCCGAGGACGCTCTCGACGCGCAGCGAGATCGTGCCGCCCGGCGAGACGCCGGCGCTCGGCGGTTCGACGATGATCGGCGGCGGCGTCGGCGGCGCCGTCGGCGGCGCTGTCGCGGGCGCGCTCGCCGCCGGAACGGGCGACGGCGCGGCGGCGGTGGCCTCCGGCTGGGGCGTCAGTTCCCCGGGAGCGGGAGAGACCGCCGGCGTCGGCACGGCGGCGGGCGTCGGCGACGGTACCGGCTGCGAGCGAACCGGCAGCGCGCCCGCCAGCAGCACGAGCACCCCGAGCGTTGACGCGAGCCGACGGCGCGAGATAGCTGTTCCTTCACCCCCGTGGGGTGTGCGTTACGCGATCTTCGCTTCGCGATTGACGGCGGAAGCGAGCAGCGTCTTGTAACCGAAGCTCGGGAACAAGACCGTGACCAGGTCCTTCTCCGCCCGCTCGACCGTGCCTTGCCCGAACTTCGGGTGCGTGACGACGTCGGAGATCCGGAATCCGGAGGTGCCCTTCGACCGCTGACCGCGCAGGCAGTTGTCGCACGCGCCGCAGTCCGGCTCGTCGAAGTTCTCGCCGAAGTAGTTCAGGATGAAGCGCCGGCGGCACGAACTCGTCTCGGCGTACTGGACCATCATCGCGAGCTTACTCTGGTCGTACGATTTCTTCGTCTCGTAGTTGGTGAGGTTGAGCACCAATTCGCGATTGAGGCGAGCCGCCTCGGAGAGCGAGTAGCTCGAGCGGTCGCGCACGACGATGAAGCCGGCCTTCTTGAGCAGCGCGAGGACGACTTTGAGTTTCGTCAGCGGCAACTGCGAGATGCGGCGCAGGTCGGTCAGCGAGACGCCCGACTGTTGCGAGTCGAAGTACTCGAGCGTTCCGAAGACGCGCTGGACCTCTTCGACGTCGGGATACTTGCCGGTCAGGAAGTAGTTTTGGACGCGCGTGTCGCTCATGCGATAGAGCAGGATGCAGCGCGACAACTTACCGTCGCGGCCGGCGCGGCCGGCCTCCTGCGTGTACGCCTCGACGGCGCCCGGCAGATCGTAATGGACGACGAACCGGATGTTCGGCTTGTCGATGCCGAGGCCGAAGGCGTTGGTCGCGACCACGGCGCGGATCTGCTCGTTCATGAAGAGCTCGTGAACCGTAACGCGGTCGTGCTTCTGCAGTTTCGAGTGATAGACGGCCGCCGGCAGGCCGAGCGACTCGGAGAGGAACTTCTGGACTTCCAGGGCGTTCTTGATCGTCGCCGTGTAAACGATTCCGGTTCCCTGCAAGGCGTTTGCGAATAGGTCCTTGAGAAGCTTTAACTTCTCGGCTTCCGAATCCGCGCGCCGGACCTCATAGCGGAGGTTGGGGCGATCGAACCCCTTGACGACGAACTTGGCGTTCGGGATCCCGAGTTGCGCGAGGATGTCTTCGCGCACGGCGGGCGTCGCGGTCGCCGTGAGGGCGAGAACGCGCGGATGGCCGAGGGTCGCGATCACCCCGCCCAGGGCGAGATACGCGGGCCGGAAATCGTGACCCCACGCACTGATGCAATGCGCTTCGTCGACGACGAAGAGCGGGATCTTGAGGCCTTTGAGCAGGGTCTGGAAGCGTTCGTCCTCGAGTTTTTCCGGCGTCACGAAGACGATCTTGATCGTCCCCTGCGCGATGCGCGCCATCGCCTCGGCCTCGCGCTCTTCGCCCAGGGTCGAGTTCAGCGCGACGATGTCGGTCACGCCGAGATCGCCGAGCATGTCGATCTGGTCCTTCATGAGGGCGATGAGCGGGCTCACCACGACCGTGGTACCGCCGAGCAGCAGCGCCGGAAGCTGGTAACACAGGCTCTTGCCGGCGCCGGTCGCCATGATCGCCAGGACGTCCTCGCCGGCGAGGATCCGCTGGACGATCTCCTCCTGGCCCGGCTGAAAGTCCTCGAACCCAAAGAGGCGGCGCAATGCAGTGACCAGCGTCGTATGATCGGTTTTGATCCGGCTATCGCTCGCGGCTTTCCGCGTTCGCGCGGTCGAGACGGCGTTTTTCACGGTTTGCTTCTTTACTTTTCAGGATTTAGCATCGATGCGGCGCGCTCCGGAGACGCTTACCGCTGCACGATGTTACGTACCCCTACTCCGTAATACGGACTGGGGGCAAAAGGGTTTCGACGGGGGTCTCCTACCCGGGTAGCGGCGCGACCAAACCGACGAGGATTACGCTTTCCCGGTGCCAAGTCCCGGAGGTGTCCCTCTATCGAACGTGGCGGCCCAAGTCGTTCGGCGATCTGGTCGGCCAGGACGCCGTGGTCCGCACGCTTCGAACGGCGCTCTCGAGCGGCCGGCTGGCTCACGCGTATCTGTTCTCGGGACCGCGCGGCAGCGGGAAGACGTCGGCGGCCAAAATCATGGCACGTTGCGTCAACTGCGTCAAGGGACCGACTGCGGACCCCGACAACACGTGCGAGGCCTGCCTCGCGATCCTGGCCGGCACGGCGCTCGACGTGCTCGAGATCGACGCAGCCAGCAACCGCGGCATCGAGGCGATCCGCGAGTTGCGCGAAGCCGTCCGGTTC
Organism: Vulcanimicrobiota bacterium; assembly: GCA_963743605.1. GTDB lineage: Bacteria > Vulcanimicrobiota > Vulcanimicrobiia > Vulcanimicrobiales > Vulcanimicrobiaceae > CAVUQJ01. The sequence continues at coordinate 61,092 of CAVUQJ010000016.1, forward strand.
GCGCCCGCGCAGATGCGGATGAAAGTCTACATTCTCGATGAGGCGCACGCCATCACGAGCGAAGGCGCCAACGCGTTCCTGAAGACGTTGGAGGAGCCGCCGCCGCACGTCATCTTCATCCTCGCGACGACGGAGCCGGATAAGCTTCCGCCGACGGTCCTTTCACGCTGCCAGCGTTACGCGTTCCGGCGCATCCCGGTCGAAACGATGATCGAGCGGATGCGCGTGATCGCGGCCGCGGAGGGGATCGGGATCGCCGATGCGGCCCTCGCCGCGATCGCGTACCGCGCCGACGGCGGGCTGCGCGACGCGCTGACGATGCTCGAGCAGGTCGCCGCCTTCGCCGGCGCCGGACCCGGCTCGCCGGTCGTGATCGGTCCGGCCGAGATCGACGCCGCCTTCGGGTCGAGCGGGCGCACCTACGCACGTGCGCTGGTCGCCGCCGTCAACGCCGGCGACCCCGCCGCCTCGCTGCGGATCATCGACGAGGCCTCCGAGGCCGGCACGGACATGCAGCTCCTGCTGCAGAGCACGCTCGAGGGCTATCGCAACCTGCTCGTCGCGCAGCTAAACCCGGCGCTCCTCTCCAGCGACCTCGCGGGACCCGACGCCGAAGCGACCGCCGCCGCCGCCGCCGCGACGCCGCAGGGACAGATCATCCGGGGACTCCGGGTCCTGGGCGACGCCCACGCCGCGGCCCGCCGAACCAGCGCTCGGCTGGAGCTCGAGACCGCCGTGCTCCGTCTCGTGATGACCGCCGACCCCTCGCTCGAGGGCCTCGGCGAACGGGTCGCCGCGCTGGAGCGGACCGTTGGGAACGACGCCCCGGCTCGGCCCGCGGCGGCCGCTCCGCCGGCGCGGCCCGCTCCGAGGCCGCCGCAGCCCGCAGCCGCGTCCGAACCCGCGGCCGGCCCCGTGCCGGCGGCTCCGGCGCCCGAGCCGGCGGTCGCGGCCGCCGCGGTCACGGGAACGCCGACGCTCCAGCAGGTGAAGGGCGCGTGGCAGAGCATCCGCACCCGGGTCGAGGGCGACCGCGCCTCGGCCTCGCTGCAGGCCCAGCTGAAGCGAGCCGTCGTCAGCGCCGTCGACGCGAAGACGGTGACCGTCACCCTGGCCGACCCGATGCAGGCGGACATCCTGCGCGGAAAGGCCGGCTACGTCGAGCGCGCGATCGCCGACGTGCTCGGGGTTCCGCTGACTCTGCGGGTCGTCGTCGAACAGCAGACGCGCATGCGTAGCGCACACCGCAGCGAGCCCGGGGCGCGCGCCGACGCGGCACAGCCGGACGATCCCGATCTTGCGCTCCTCGATTACGCGAGCGAACGGATCGACCGCCGCGCCGCGCTCTCAAGTGATCAACGGTAGGACGACGTGAATCAAGCTCAGATGATGGCGCAGATGCGCAAAATGCAGGCGGAGATGGCCAAGGCGCAGGAAGAGCTCGCGACGACGCTCGTGACGGGCACCGCCGGCGGCGGCGCCGTCAGCGTCGAGATGTCGTGCGACTTTCGTGTTACTAAGGTGACGCTCGCCGCCGCGGCCGTCGATCCCGACGACCGCGAGACGCTCGAGGATCTCCTCGTCGTCGCGATCAACGACGCGACCCGCCAGGCGCAGGAACGCTCGAGCAGCCGGATGAGCGCCTTGACGGGTGGACTGCGCATCCCCGGTTTGATGTGACCCGCAACGGGTTCGCGGGCCCGGTCCAAAGCCTGATCAACGAATTCTCGAAGCTGCCGACCGTCGGTCCGAAGACGGCCGCGCGCCTCGTGTTCTACCTGCTCGCGCGGCCGCGCGCCGAGGCGCAGTCGCTGGCGGAGGCGATCCTCGCCGTCAAGGATCGCGTGCGGTTGTGCTCGCGCTGCTTCTCGTTGACCGAGGGCGACCCGTGCGCGATCTGCGCCGACGAGCGGCGCGACGCGACGCTGCTCTGCGTCGTCGCCGAGGCGAAGGACGTGTTCGCGATCGAGCGCACCGCCGCGTATCGCGGCCGCTACCACGTGCTCGGCGGCCTGATCTCGCCGATGGACGGGATCGGCCCGGCACAGTTGCGGATGCGCGAATTGATCGAACGCGTCGCAAGCGACGGGCCCGCGGAAGTCATCGTCGCCACGAACCCGAATGCGGAGGGCGAGGCGACGGCCCTCTACGTCTCACGAACGCTGGTGCCGAGCGGCGTGACGGTCACGCGGCTCGCGTACGGGCTGCCGATCGGCGGCGACCTGGACTACGCCGACGAGGTCACGCTGACGAAGGCGCTGGAGGGCCGTCGAACGCTGTGACCGCGGCGCCGACGGCGACGGTGCCGGCGCGCTCCACAGTGCAGTAGATCCCCATGACGTTGCCACGGTCGCGCGCAAGGCTGCGCAGCACGAGCGGATTCGGCGCCCCGGTGACGATGTCGTAGGTCGTTGTCACGCAGCGCAGGATCGGCGCGACGACGCGCAGCGCGACGCCGCCGGCCTCGAGCCGGCGTCCGACGTAGGCCTCCTCCGGCTCGCACGGGGCGGCGGCGACGACGAACAGGTTCGGGCGATAGCGCAGCGGGTCGAGCGGTGTGCCCGCGAGCGTCTCGATTTCGTGCAACCAGCAGTCGACGAGCACCGAGACGGGGCGCGCGTCGAAGTACGGGCCGTCGTCCGCGCGCGCGACGTCGACGCCGCGACGGGCGGCGAGCGCGCGGGCCGTTTCGGCTTCCGCCGTCGTGTGCAAGAGGTTGTGCTCCTTGCCTCGCAGGGGTTTACCGGTGCGCGCGTGCTCGGGCGTTTGCACGATGAGCGCACCTCGACGGTCGCCCTCGAGTCCGCGCTCGTCGATGCGGACGGCCGCGAGCGGTTCGGCGCGCAGCGACTTCACCGGATACCGCCAGATGCGTGCGACCGACCCGAGCGCGCTCCCCTCCATCGCGCAGGGGCTTCGCCGCGGACGAGCCGAAAACCACGCCCCCGAGAGGTGCTGTATGGCGGACCCCGTCCCTTCTATTGCCGTCACGTTGCGCCCGCTGACGATCGCGGAGATGCTCGACCGTGCGATTTCGCTTACGCGACGGTCGTTCGTCCTGCTGGCATCGATCTACGTCGTCTACATCTTGCCGTTCGTGATCGTGCAATTCTTCGTCAGCGCCGACATCGCCAAGGTATGGGTCGAGCTCGTGCGCGTCGCCGCGACCGGCGTGCCCATGGATCAGCACGGCACGGACAAACTCATGCAGGCCATGCTGCCGGCCGACGCGGCGCTGAGCGTCTTCGGGTTCGTGAGCTTTCTGATCTCGCCGTTACCGACCGGGGCGCTGCTGTGGACCGGCGCGACGCTCTACACGGGCGGCGGCACGGTGACGTTCGCGCAAGCGTATCGCGCCGGGTTGCGCAGTTGGGCGCCGCTGCTCGTTCTCAACCTCATGTGGCTCGCCTGTGGTTTGCTCGCCTATCTCGTCGTGCTGCTCGCGATGCTCGTCATCGTGCTGTTCGCGTCGATCGTCGCGGTAGCGTCGCAGGCCGCCGCGATCGCCGTCGGGGGGCTCATCGGACTCGTCGCGCTCTTGGCGCTGGCCGTCGGCGGGAGCGCGGTCGCGGTCGCCGTCTACGTCTCGTACTTGACCGTCGTCGTGGAACGCGCCGGTTTCGCCGCCGCCTTCACGACGGCGTTGACGCGCGTTCTCGCGCACGCCTTCAGGCGCTCCGCGCTCGCCGGGCTGACGGTGTTCGCGATCTCGCTCGGCGTGGCGGTGATCGGGTTCGTGGCGCAGGCCCTGACCTTCGTGGTGCTCCACAGCGCGCCCGTCGGCATCGCGTTCAGCGCCGTGATCGGCATCGTCGTCACCCTCCTGATCTCGATGTTCATGATCGTGATGTATTACGATCTGCTCGTGCGGACCGAGGGGTTCGATTTGCGTGCCGCGCTCGCCGCGGAAGCGGCGGTTCCCGCGCCGCCGCCGGGCTGAGATACGCCGCGTGAGGGAAGATCCCAACGTCGCGATCCGCGCGATCCTCGCCCGGCCGGAGTTCGCGCACATGCGCTCACACGGCGACGCGGGGCCGACGCCGTGGGAACGCCTCGCGAGCTGGCTCTTCGGCTTGCTGCGGCGTCTCTTCGCACACGTGCATGCCGATCCGCACTTGACCGCCGTCATCAACGCGACCGGGTGGCTCGTGAGCACGATCCTGTTCGCCGTCGTCGTGGCGCTCGCGCTGGCAGGCGTCGCGCTGGTCGTGTATCGCATCGTGGTCGCGCTCGCCCGGCGCTCGGCGCACGGCGGAGGCTGGGTCGCGATGGAGAGCGGCCTGGGCCGGGCGCAGTCGTCGGCGGACCTGCGTGCGGCGGCCGTCGCCGCGGCGCAGCGCGGCGAGTACGCGCTCGCGGTCGCATTGGTCTTTCGCGCCGCGCTCGTCGCGCTGGACGAGCAGGCGCTCATCGTCTACGACGGCGCGCGGACGCCCGGTGAGTACCGCCGCCTCGTGCGCGCGGACCGTCGCGGGCGCGGCCGGCGCGTTCGACGATCTCACCGTCCTGTTCGTGCGCGCGTCGTATGCGCGCGGCGCGACGAGCCGCGCGGATTTCGACGGCGCTTCCGGCGCGTTCGACGCGTTCGCCGCGAGCGTGCGGTGACGGCGCTGCACGCGCTGCCGCGGCGCGACGTCGCGCTGCTCGCGCTCGCCTTCCTCGCGATCGGCTTCGTCGCCGTGCTGCGCTCCGAACGTGGCGCCGCGCAGCCGGACACGTACTCGACGTACGACGCGGCGGCGGGCGGCTACCGCGGCTGGTACGAACTGCTCGAGCGCGAGGGCATCGCGCCGCTGCGGTTCGACGAGCGTGCCGCGTTCCTGGACGCGTCGGTCGGGACGCTCGTGCTGTCCGACGAACCCGGGCCGTCCGACTTCACCGCGGTGGACGCCGCCGCCGTCGCGGACTGGGTGCGGCGCGGCGGTCGTCTGATCGTGCTGGGCGACGGTCTCATCGTGGCGAAGGCGGCAAGCGCGCTGCGCTTGCCGGGGATCCTCGACGATCCGCCGAGCGGCGCACGGCCGCTGATCGCGCCGGAGCTGCGAGCCGCCGGCGTGCGCGGCCTGCCGGCGGTCGCCGCGGCGCGGCTGCGTGCGCGTCCGACCGATCGAGTGCTCGTCGCCGATCGGAGCGGCCGGCTGATCGTGCGTTATCCACTCGGCCGGGGGACGGTCGTCGACGCGATCGATGCGGCGGCGCTGTCGAACGAGCACATCGCGCTGCCCGATCGCGCCCGCCTCGCCGTCGCGCTCGCCCGCATCGCGGGCCCGCGCGGGCCGTTCGCGTTCGACGAGTCCGTCCACGGTTATCTGGTACCGGAGCACTGGTGGACGGCGCTGCCGGCGCGGCTGGTCGCCGCGATCGTGGCGGCGCTCGCCGTCGTCGCGCTCGCGCTCGCCGGATCCGCGCTACGCCTCGGGCCGCCGCTCGCACCCGAGGCGCCGCAACGGCCCGCTTCCGGCGGCTACCTCGACGCACTCGCGACGCTTTTCGAGCGCGCGCGGGCGCGCCACAAGGCGCTCGCCGATGCGCGCCGGTCGATCGGACTGCTCGTGGCACGATCGCCGGAGCTGCCGGCACCCCAGCGCGCTGCGGTCGACGATCTGGAAGGACTGACCCACGGCACGGCGCCGACCGACGACGAGTTGATCCGCGGACTCGGGCTCGCCGTCGCGTTGCGCAAGGAGATTGGAGCGTATGGCAGAGGCGGCTGATCTCGCGCGGCGGCTGCGCGAGGGAATAGAGGGCGTCGTCGTCGGCAACGAGCGGACGATCCTCGCATTCCTGGTCGCGCTGCTCGGGGGCGGACACATCCTCGTCGAGGGCGTCCCCGGCACGGCGAAGACGCTCTTGGTCCGCATCATCGCGCGATTGCTCGGCGTCCCTTACCGGCGGATTCAGTTCACGCCCGATCTGATGCCGTCCGACGTCGTCGGCACGACCGTCTTCAATCCGAAGACGGCCGAGTTCACGCTACGCAGGGGCCCGATCTTCACGAGCCTGCTGCTCGCCGACGAGATCAATCGCACCCCGCCCAAGACCCAGTCGGCGCTGCTCGAGGCGATGGAGGAGCGCCAGGTCACGATCGACGGCGAACCGGAACCGCTCGACCCGATGTTCGTCGTCTGCGCGACGCAGAACCCGATCGAGTTCGAGGGCACGTATCCATTGCCGGAGGCGCAACTCGATCGATTCCTCGTACGGGCGCGCACGGAGTATCCGAACGCGCAGCAGGAGCGCGCACTGCTGACGCGTGTCGCCGCAGGTTTCGATGCGTGGGAACTCGATGCGGCCGGGATCGCGCAGGTCGCGACCCGCGACGACCTGCTGGCCGCGCAACGCGCGGTGCGTGCGACGTTCGTGTCGGGCGCGATCGTCGAATACGTTCAGGCGATCGCGGCGCGCACGCGGACCGCGCCCGATCTCGCGCTCGGCGCGAGCCCAAGGGCCGCGATCGCGCTGCTCGTCGCGGCACAGGCCGCGGCGGCGATCGGCGGCAACGAGTTCGTGACGCCGGACGACGTGAAGGACGTGGCGCCGCTCGTGTTGCCGCATCGCCTGATCGTCCGCCCTGAGGCCGAGATCGAAGGCGTCGACGCCGATGCCGTCGTCGCGCGCGTCCTCGGCGCGGTCGACGTTCCCAAACAGCCGGTCGCGCCTCCGCCGTGAGGCGCGTCTTCCCCGCGCTGTGGCCGTCGACGCGGGGGATCTCGGCGCTGCTCTGCGTCTGCGCGCTGCTCGCGCTCTCCGCGGCGTATCCGGCGGTCGGGCTGCTCGCCGCGGTCGCCGGCGCGATCGTCGTGGCGCTGTTCGCCGCCGACCTCGCATCGGGTCCGGCGCGCGGGGCGTTCTCCGTCGAACGTCTGCCCGTCGGCTTCGTCGCGCTGCGGCGTCCGGGGCGGGTGCGCTACCGGATCGTCAACCGCGCACAGACGGCGTTGCGGGTGGGGCTCGTCGAGAGCCCGGTCGGACTGCTGGCGTTCGGCGACGCGCCGTGCGTGCGGATCGGCGCGCGCTCGATGCTCGAGGTCGAGCAGCCGTTCGTGCCGCGCGAGCGCGGCGTCGCCCGCTTCGGGACGATCTACTGTTGGATCGAGAACGCCGTCGGTCTGGTGCGGCGGCGCGTGGCGGTCGACGCGCCGTCCGAGGTGCGCGTCTTCCCCGACCTGCTCGGCGTCGAACGGGTCGGGACCCTCGCGCAGCGCAGGACGCGGCTCGACGCGGGCATTCGGACGTTACGCGTGCGCGGCGCCGGAACGGAGTTCGAGAGCCTGCGCGACCACGCGCCGGACGATGCGTTTTCGACGATCGACTGGAAGGCCACGGCGCGACGTGGGCGCCTGACCGTCGCGCAATTCGAGATCGAGCGCAGTCAGCAGGTGATCGTCGTCCTCGACGCCGGCCGCCTGATGTGCGCGCCGGCCGGCAGCCTGCGCAAGTTCGACTACGCGCTGGCGGCCGCGCTCGCGGTCGCGCGCATCGCACAGATCGCGGGCGACGCGGTCGGGCTCATCGCGGTCGCCGGCCGTCCGCTCGTCAACGTCGCGCCGCGTCGCGGCGCCGCGCATCACGCGACCCTCGTCCGCGCCGCCTACGCGCTGCAGCCGCTCATGGAAGAGCCCGACTACGAGATGCTGGTCGCGCGCATCGGCACCCGTTACACGAAGCGCAGCCTCGTCATCGTGTTCACCGATCTGTTCGACCCCGTCGCCTCGGCCGCGGTTCTCGCGAGCCTCGCGCACCTCGTTCCGCAGCACCTGGTCGTCTGCGCGTTGATGAACGACGCGGCCGTCGCGACGGCGCTCGCGCGCGAACCGCGGTCGGCGCACGACGCCTACCGCGCGAGCGTCGCGCTGACGCTGTCCGACGAACGGCGCGAGGCGATCGCGGTGTTACGCTCGCGTGGCATCATCGTCGTCGACGCGCCCGCGCAGGAGCTGACCGTCGGTCTGATCGACGCCTACCTCGACGTCAAGTCGCGCGGCCGGCTCTGACGCGCGGCCCGCGAACCCCAGGTACGCCGCGAGCAGCACGGCCGTGACGCAACCGACCGCCTCCCGCGCGGCGACCGGCGTGCGCAGCGGCGAGAAGAACCCCTCGATCGTCCCGGCGACGACGAGCAGCGCCGCGACGCCCAGCAGCAGCGTCGCCGCCCGCCGCGCGTCGCTCTTCAGGGCGTCGGCGCGTCGCCGCCGCCCCGGCATGATGATCGCGCCGGCGATCAGCAGCCCCGCGCCGCCCGCGATCTGAATCGAGGTGAGTTCGATGACGCCGTGCGGCGCGATCGTTGCCCAGAAGTCGAGCCCGAAGCCCTTCGCGGCGAACAGCGCGCCCAGTCCGCCGAGCATCAGCCCGTTGTTGAGGATCGCCCAGATGGTGACGACGCCGAGCGTCATTCCGCCCGCGAACGCGAGCGCGGCGACCTTCACGTTGTTGGTGATGATGAACGCGGACATCGCGGGCGAGTACGCGTGGTCGATCGCGAAGTTCGAATCGTGCAGGCTCTTCTGCACGAGCGGGATCTCGGCGCTCGGGAGCAGCGCATAGACCGTCGTGGGCCGCGCGGCGACCGTCGCGTATGCGATCGCCGCGGCGAGCACGAAGATCGCCGTGCAGACGGCGATCGGCCGCCACGAGCGCCGGACCTCGCGCGGGAACTCGGACGCGAGGAACGCTCCGATCCGCGACCAGCCCGCGCGTGCGCTGCCGACGTAGACGTATGCGTGCGCCCGCGCGACGAGCCGGTTGAGATACTCCGCCAGCCGCGCGCTGTAGCGCCTCCCTCGTGCCGTCGCGAGGTCGCCGGTCGCCGATCGATAGAGGAACGCGAGTTCCTCCAAGTCGGCCGCGGGGAGGCTGCGCAGCCCGCGCCCGTCCGCATGGTTGACGAGCGCTTCGAGCCGTTCCCAACCGCCTCGCCGGTTCGCGACGAACGAGAGCTCGCGCATCCCCGAACGTTGCACGGGCTCGCGCGCGGTTCATGCCGCCGCGCCGCGCAGGACTTGGGCGGCGGCGGCGCGGAGGCCACCCGCGTGGATGAGACCGTCCAAGTCACGACCGCCGAGCACGTCGCGGTTTCCTATGCGCTCGCAGGCCTCGGCAGCCGGTTCCTCGCGGTCCTCATCGACCTGCTCCTGCAAATCGCGGCGGCCGTCCTCGTCGTCCTCGTGCTCGCCCTGTTCGGTTTCTTCACGCTGTTCGGACATAAATCGGGACAGGCGATCGCGATCGCGGCCGGCATCGTCTTGTCCTTCGCAATCTTCTACGGCTATTTCGTGTTCTTCGAGGCCGGCGATGGGCGGACGCCGGGGAAACGCGCGATCGGCCTGCGCGTCGTCCGCGACGGCGGCTTCCCCATCGACTTCTCCAGCGCGTTGATCCGCAACGTCATCCGCGTCCTCGAGGCGCTGCTGGGGTTTTACGCGATCTCGGCGGTGTGCGTGCTGATGTCGCCGGAGAACAAGCGGCTCGGCGACATGGCCGCCGGCACGCTCGTCGTCCGCGAGCGCACCGGCGACGAGGCCGTGCCGGTGATCCCGGTGCCGCGCGGGAACAATCCGCTCGTGCGCGACCTGCGGCCGTCCGAACGCGAGATCATCCTCCGCTACGTCGAACGGCGGGCGGATCTGAGCGCCGCGGCGCGGCAGGGGCTCGCCCGCGACATCGCCGACGTCATCCGGCCGCGGCTCGCCGCCAACTTCAACCATCTCGACGACGACGCGCTACTCGTCCACGTCGCGGAGTCGGCGCTGAAATGAGACCCTCGACGTTTTCGATCGTGGCGGCCGATCCGGGGGCTGCCGAAGTGGGCGTCGCTGTCCAGTCGAAGTTCCTCGCCGTCGGGGCTGCCGTTCCGTGGGTCGCCGCCGACGGCGGCGCGATCGCGACGCAGGCTTGGGCGAACACGACGTACGGCCCGCGCGGCCTCGCGTTGCTGCGCGGCGGGTCGTCGCCGGAGGCCGTCGTCGCGGAGTTGACGCGCGACGATCCGCAGGCGGACGACCGGCAACTCGGCGTCGTCGCTCCCGACGGCCGCGCCGCGACGTTCACGGGCGCGCGCTGCATGGAATGGGCCGGCGGCACCGCCGGTGACGGCTTCGCGGCGCAAGGGAACATCCTCGCCGGGCCCGGCGTCGTGCGCGCGCTGGCCGACGGTTTCATGCAGACGCGCGGCCCGCTGGCCGATCGCCTCCTCGCGGCGCTCGCGGCTGGCCAGGCGGCGGGCGGCGACCGCCGCGGCAAACAGAGCGCAGCGCTCTACATCGCGAAACCGGGCGCCGGCTATAGCGGCTTCAACGATCGCTACGTCGACCTGCGCGTCGACGATCACCCCGAGCCGATCGCGGAGCTCGCGCGCCTGCTCGAACTGCACAAGCTCTACTTCTTCGCGGCGGCGCCCGAAGACGTGCTTTCCGTCGACGCCGCGCTCGGCGCGGAGATCGCCGGGCTGCTGCACGCGGCCGGCCTGGTACCCGCGGGCGCGCCATACGACGCGGCGACCCGCGACGCGCTCGTGCATTTCATGCATCGCGAGAACCTGGAGGACCGCGTTCGCGCCGACGGCTCCATCGACCGCCAGACGCTCGGCTACCTGCGGGCCTTCGTCGCGCGGCGCTGACCGCGCGCAGACTGCTAGGGGCGGTTGCGGAAGCGCTGGTAGAGTTCGCGCGCGAACCCAAGACCGGCGCGCTTGGTCTCCTCGTAGAGCGCCGCGGCCTGTGCGCCGGTCATGTGGCGGCCCTCGCGCGTAGTAGAACGAGACGCCCTCGCCGACGACGATCGTGCCGGCGTATGCGATCGCGCCCTTGATCGCGATGCCGGCGACCGGGATGTAACCGGACAGCTCGCGCGACAGCATCCGCCAGCCGAACCCGCCGCCGACGATCGGCAGAAGCTCCCAGACGCGCGTCAGGTCCGCGTCCTTGCCGTAGGCCGCGCCGATCTGCATGAGCAGCGCGATTTGAATCCCGGTGATCGCCACCATGTCGCCGGCCGACGCGACCGCGCCCAGCACGACGCCGAGGACGGGGACGTGATCGACGACCGCGCTCGCGGCCGCGATCTTCAGCGCCGAAGATGCCGCGTTGCGGGTGAGCTTGGCAGCGACCGCCTGACGCAGCGCGGGCAGGTTCCGGCCGACGGAGATCTCGACGCCCTTGCACCGCTCGACGAGGTGCGCGAAGAAATGTTGCCGGAGGCAGGTGCCGTCGAGACGCGGGAACGTGTAGTCGGCGACCAGCCCCGCGAGCGGAGCCGTCGACGGCGCGGAGACGGACGATGCCTCCGGATCGACCGTCAGCGCGAAGACGGGAAGATTGAGCGTCGTCAGGGGCTCGAGCCGCGCACCGGCGCGGTCGCCGGGCCGGCCCAGGAAGATGACGGCGCGCGCGTCTGGTCCCGGCTTCTGGAGCCGCACGGGGTCGATCGTCTCGAGCGTAGAGGCCGCTTCGAGCGGGATGTGATCGCCTTCGTGGCCGGCGAGCAAGAGCGCGCGCAGTTCGGAGATCAGCGCGGGATCGCCGCAGAGCAGGAAACGGAACGGGCGCTGGGTGTCGATCAGCGACGAACGCGCTGCTGCGCGGCTCCTCACGAGCCGTAGCACGTCGGAGGCCGAGAGAAGGACGCTACGGCTCACAAGACGGCTGGGGGCGCGTGGGATTCCTTTGCCGGATCGTCGGTATAGTCGAGGTAGACCAACCCGAGGAAGATCTCGAGCGCTTCCGTGTTCATGCCGCGCGCGTTGGCGACGTCGATGATGCGCTTGTTCGACGTCGCCGCCTGTTGAACGACCGCGGCGGTCGTCGTGTTCGTGTCGGCGGCGATGATCGCGGCAGCGGCCACCTCACCGGGCGTCAGGTCGTCGTGCGTCATCGTGCGGTAGTCGACCCCGTCGTCGTGGACGCGCTGCTGCAGCGCATATTGGAGCGTCGCGTAGCGATCCTGCGGGAAGCCGACGCCCAGCATCGTGATCCGCGTCTGCAACTGCCGCGAGCGCGCCATGTTGTAGAGCTCGGACGCCTCGGAGCCTGCGACCGCGCACTTGCCGAGCGTGGTGCTCGCCGTCGCCATCATCGGAACGAGCGCCTGATAGTCGCCGATCGTCATGTCGCCGCCGAAGTCGAGCGACGTGCGCGAGAGTTGTTTGATGAACGTGTCGAGGTCGCCGAGCGCCGTATCGAGCAGTGCGAGCGACGACCGCGAGGCATCGAGCGAGCGGATCATGTCGCCGTCGGTCAACTGCAGATCGTCGAGCATGCGCGGATAGCTGGGCAGGATCGCGAGCGACTGCGTCGGGACCGGCGTCACCTTCAGCGGCGCCTCGAGCTCGGCGAGGATGTCGTCGCTCTCTTTGACGAGACCGCCGGCCTTGCGCGGTTCGAGCGTGCCGATCCCGTTGATGGACTCCTCCGATTTTCCGTACGCCTGGTCGATCGAGCGGCCCATCCCCTCGAGGTTCTTGATGACGGCCTCGATGCGGCTGCCGGGACGGATGTTGAGGCGGCTGAAATCGGGCACGCCGTAGGTGATGTCCTGAATGCGCGCGCCGACCGCCTTGATCTGATCCTTCGCTTCGTCGCGGCGCGTGGCGATCGTCGTGACGGCGATCTGTTGGCGCGCGCGCGCGTCGGCGAGCTCCTGCGTCAAGGGCGCGAGAGTCGGGATGGATCAGCGAGAAGCGCGCCTCGTTTTCTTGCAGGCTCTTCAACCCCATCAGGGCGGCGCTGCGCGTCGCGGGATTGCCGGCGGCGGCCGCTTCCGACAGCGTCTGCTCGCTCTTAGACGGTTGTCCGAGCGCGATCTCGACCTGGCCGTCGTGCAGCAACGCATCGGGATCGTTGGGCTCGGTCTTGAGCAGCGACTGGAACTTCGTGTTGGCGATCGCGTAGCGGGCCTCGTCTTGATCGTGCAGGGCCTGCGCGAGCTCCTGATCCGGGGTCCGCACCTTGGGATCGAGTTCCTTGTACCCCTCGAGGTGCGAGACGCGCGCCGGCACGCCGGGATGATCTTCGAAATACTTGTCGACGAAACTGTCGTGCTCGGCGTAGGCGGCGCCCAGATGCTGCATGAACGTCACCATCGCGTCGGGATCGTAGCCGGCCCGCGACATCAGGAAGACGCCGTACTGGTCGGCCTGCAACTCGTCGGCGCGCGACATCTTCGCGATCACGCCCTCTTCGGCGAGTTGGCCGAACCGGTAGACGAACGGCGAGAAGATCGACGCGATCCCGACGAGCAGGTTCAACGCCTGCACCTTCGCGGGCAGCGTCACCGTGTGGCGGCGTTCGTTGTGGCCCGTCTCGTGACCGATGACGCCGGCGAGTTCGTCGTCGGACTGCGCGAAGTCGAGCAGCCCTTCGTTGACGTAAATGTAGCCGCCGAGCGTCGTGAACGAGTTGACGTCGGGCTCGTCGAGGATCTTGATGTTGTAGGGAACGTCGCGCCGCGCGACCTGCGCCCACAGCTTGTTGCCGACCTCGTTGACCCATTGGTTCAGCAGCGGGTCGGTGACGATCGTGTATGACTGGCGGATCTGATCGTCGTTCGACTTGCCGATCGCGACCTCGGTCGAGGTCGACATCGCGAGCACGGGGCCGGGACGAAGGTCGTCAGCAGAGCCGGGATCAAGGCGATGGGAACGAGGCGGCGGAGCATCATGGGTCTACCCTCGGAGCACGTGCGGAGCATATACGTTCGACGGTCTCGCCAGATGTGCTCCTAAGCGAGCCCCCGTATCGAATGAACGAACCGGGCGCCCCGAAGGTCGCCCGGGCCGACCGGGGTCCCCCAACGGCCCCCTACCGACATGAGGATATATTGTGGACAACCCCGGTTTGTTGCGAATCGCGTGTGGAGAGCGAAGGTCGCCGCCGACCGGTCGCCGCAGTCAGCGCGGATGCTGAGGGGGACGGCGGGCGGCCTCGAGTTCGTCTTCGGTAACGAGGCGTTCGAGGACGTCGCGGCGGCGTTGCGCGGCAGACTCGGCGAGCGGCCCGAGTTCTATCGCGGCAGCGCCGCCAGCCTGATCTTCCACGGTGCGCTTCCGTCCGACGCCGCGCTCGCGGAGTTCCTCGACGCGGTCCGCGGCAGCGGCGTCGAGGTGCGCGGACTGTACGGCGACGGGGATTCGGAGGCCGCCGCGGGCCGTCACGCGCTCGCCTATCTCGGCCTCTCGTCCAAACCCGTCCCGGGTCGGGTCAGTTCGATCGCACAGCGCCGGGCGCACGCGTCGCCGGCGCTGACCGACGGCGCGCGCTCGCTCGACGCGGACTTTGCAGGCGCGCGCGCCGACCTCGCGGCGCGCCGGGTGCGGCGCACGATCCGCGCGTCGGCGCCGTACGCGCGGCCGCAGGCGGTTCCCGTCGACGCGGTCGCGACGCGCTACTATCGCGGGACGCTGCGCGGCGGTCAATCGCTGCAGCAGGTCGGCAACATCGTGGTCGTCGGCGACGTCAATCCGGGCGCCGAGCTCGTCGCATCCGGCGACATCGTCGTCTTCGGGGCGCTGCGCGGGACCGCGCACGCGGGCGCGCAGGGCGATCGCGCGGCCCGGGTGGCCGCCCTCGAGTTGACGCCGACGCAACTGCGCATCGCGACGGCGATCGCCGCCGGCGACGGCGCGCGCCGCGCGCTGCCCGAAGAAGCGCGCATCGAGGGCGAGCGCATCGTCATCGGGCCGCTCGGCCAGGTGCGGCGATGAGCGCGCGGCGCATCGTCGTTACCTCGGGCAAGGGCGGCGTCGGCAAGACGACGACGACCGCCAACCTCGGCGCGGCGCTCGCCAAGCGCGGCCATCGCGTCACGCTGATCGACGCCGACATCGGCCTGCGCAACTTGGACCTCGTGCTCGGCGTCGAGAAGCGGATCGTCTTCGACCTGGTCGAGGTCGTCGAGGGGCGCTGCCAACTGCGCCAGGCCCTGATCCGGGACAAGCGCTTCGAGACGCTGTCGATTCTGCCGGCCGCGCAGACGCGCGACAAGGAGGTCGTCAGCGAAGAACAGATGGCGCGCCTGGTCGAGGACGTGGGCGCCCTCTGCGACTACGTGCTCATCGACTCGCCGGCCGGCATCGAACACGGCTTTCGCAACGCGATCGCCGGTGCGACCGAGGCGATCGTCGTCACCACGCCCGAGGTCAGTTCGATCCGCGACGCGGATCGCGTCGCCGGCAAACTCACCGAACGCAAGCTGCCGATCCGGCTGATAGTGAACCGCATCCGGCCGGAAATGGTGCGCAGCGGGGAGATGATGTCGGTCGACGACGTTTGCGAGATCCTCTCGGCCGAGCTGTTGGGTACCGTCCCCGACGACGAAGAGATCATCGAAACGACCAACCGCGGCGAACCGGTCGTTCTGTCCGAGTCGTCGCGGCTCGCGACGATCTACGACAAGATCGCGCGCCGCCTGGAAGGCGAGATCGTGCCGTTCACGCGCCACGGCGAGCCGGGACTGTTCGGCCGGCTCCTCGGCGCTTTCAAAGCCTCGTGATCGGATAGGTGCGAACGCTCATGCAAGAATCCGTCGGCGAACTCCCCGACTCACCACCGGCCCGCGGCCCGCTCGGCCGCGCGATCGTGGTCACCTCAGGCAAGGGCGGCGTCGGCAAGACGACGACGACCGCCAACGTCGGCGCCGCGCTGGCGGCGCGCGGCGCGCGGGTCGCGCTGATCGACGCCGACGTTGGGCTGCGCAACCTCGATCTCGTGCTCGGCCTCGAGAGCCGCGTCCGCCATCACGTGCTCGACGTGCTCGAGGACCGCGTCGGGATCGACGACGCGCTCGTGCGCGACAAGCGTTCGCCCAACCTCGTGCTGCTCGCCGCAGCGCAGGCGCGCGAGAAGGAAGACGTTGACATCGGCCGGATGATCGGGCTCGTCGAGACGCTGCGCGAGCGCTACGACTACGTGCTCATCGACAGCCCGGCCGGGATCGAACACGGCTTCCGCTCGGCGGCCGCCGGCGCGCAAGAGGCGATCGTCGTCTGCATGCCCGAGGTTTCGTCGGTGCGCGACGCGGATCGCGTCGTCGGGCTGTTACCGAACTCGATGAACGTGCAATTGATCGTCAACCGCCTGCGGCCCGCGATGGTGCGCAAGGGCAAGATGTTGTCGGTCGAGGACGTCAATGCGATCCTGCGGCTGCCGCTGCTGGGCGTCGTCGTCGACGAACCCGGCGCTGATCATCGCCGCCAACCGCGGCGAGCCGGTCTCGCTCGACCCGTCGTCGGCGACGGGGGCCGCCTATCGCGACATCGCGGCGCGGCTCGCCGGCGACGCAACGGCGACCGCGGCCGACGCGCTGCCGCGCAGGCCCGGGCTCTTCAACCGTCTCGGCGCGCTGCTCCGGGGAGACCGCTGATGCTCGAGTTCTTCATGAAGCTGTTCCGCGGCGAGTCGTCGGGCCAGACCGCCAAGGAACGACTGCGGCTCGTGCTGCTCTCGGATCACCTGGCGCTCGCGCCCGAGGTCGTCGAGGCCTTGAAGACCGATCTCCTCCAGGTCATCTCCCGCTACGTCGAGGTCGACGAGGCGCACGTCGACGTGACGTTCGAGCAGCGCGAGCATGAGGTCGCGATGCTGGCCAACATCCCGATCCGCTCGCTGAAGGAGCGCCCGTCGCCGCCGGCGCTCGCGACCGTCACGCCGCTCCCAGTCGCGGAACCGGCCGCCGCGGCGAGCGTGGCGAGCCCGAACGGAGCGGCCGCCGGCGAGCCGACAGCCGGCGAGCCGGCCTCCGACGTGCCGGCCGAGGCGGTACCCGCCAAGCCGCGCAAGCGCAGGCGCCGCCGGGCCGCGCGAGCCGCGGTGCGCGCGCAGGCCGAGCCTGCGCCGCCGGTCGACGGCGCGGAGCCGGTCGGCAACTCCGCCCAGGCTCAGCCCGCCGCGCGACCAAGTCGCGCGGCGTGGAGCGGCCCTGGTATCGTTCGTTCAATTGGTGGTTGGCCGCGCTGCCGATCGCGTTGTCGATCGCGGGCATCGTGCTCGTCCATTCCGCAGACCTGCGCGATCCGGGCGCGGCGAGCGAGTGGCGCAGGCAAGTCGCCTACGCGATCGCCGGCATCGTCGTCATGGCGTTGCTCGCCTCGATCGACTACCGGCGCTGGCAGCGCTGGGCCGGCTGGCTGTACGCCCTCAATTTGCTGTTACTGGCGGTCGTGATGCGCGGCGGACACAGCGCGCTCGGCGCGCAACGCTGGATCTCGCTCGGCCCGCTCGGCACGTTCCAGCCGTCCGAACCGGCGAAACTGATCCTGGCGATCGTCGTCGCGACGTTGCTCGCGCGCAAGCCCGTGGCCGGCTGGCGCGACCTACTCGTGACCGTCGGCGCGGTCCTCGTCCCGGCCGCGCTGATCGTCAAGCAGCCGGACATCGGCACCGGGCTCGTCGTCTTCGCGATCCTCTCGGCGCAACTGTTCTTCGGTCTCTCGAGCGTCTGGCTGTTCGGCGCGTATGCGGCCGTCGTCGCGGCGGCCGGCGCGCTCGTCGTCGGCACGAAGTTCGTGCTCAAACCGTTCCAGCGCGACCGGTTGCTCGTCTTCCTGCACCCCGACGCCGACCTGCAGGGCATCGGCTGGAACCTCCACCAGTCGAAGATCGCGGTCGGCAGCGGCGAACTCTTCGGCAAGGGCCTCTACAAAGGGACGCAGACCCAGTTGAACTTCGTCCCCGAGCACTCGCGCGACTTCATCTTCACGGTCGTCGGCGAGGAGTTGGGTTACGTCGGCGCGATCGCGCTCATCGCCGGATACGCGCTGCTGCTCGCCGGCACCGTGCGGGCGATGCTCGTCGCCCGCGACCGCTTCGGTTTCCTGTTAGCGGCCGGCCTGACGGCGATGTTCGCCTTCCACGTCGTCGTCAACGTCGGCATGACGATCGGCGTCATGCCGATCACCGGAATCCCGTTGCCGTTCCTGTCGTACGGTGGGTCCGCGATCCTCACCGACTTCGCCGCCGTCGGCATTCTGCTCAACATCGACCTGCAGCGCGACAAGTTCGAATTCTAGGAGCGTGCGTTCTTACCCAAACACTCTTGGCATCGATCAGCGAATGGCGATACGAGCCGGTCCATTCAATCCGGTCTTCGACCCCTTTATTTCGCCGATCGGCTTAACGTCACCATTTGCCCCGGCGGCAAATGTGAACACAGCGTTGCCGCTGCTGACGTAGGTGTTGCCGCCGGCATCCAGAGCGATACCGTTCGGGGATGCGAGCCCCGTGTTCGAACCGCTGATGGTCCGAATTGGTGCGACGTTGCCGTTCGTCCCGGCACCGTAGACAGTCACGCCGGCGCCTTTGCCATAGTGCGGCAAGTTCGCCACGTAGATGTTCAGGCTGGGATCCAGAGCGATTTGTATGGGATTCGCTAACTTGGTTTTGGACCCGTTGATGACCGCGACCGGTGCTGCGTCGCCGTGGGCACCGGCGGCGTACGTAACTACATCAGCGTAGGCAAGGTCCGGAACGTAGATCTTACCAGCTGCGTCCAATATAAGTCCCATTGGAGAGCGGAGCGGATTTGTGTTACTACCTCTTATATCGCTGATCGGCTTTACGTTGCCATTTGCACCTGGGGCGAAGTATGCTACCTCGGCCATGTCGCTCGGCTGAAGAAAGGCTGCGATTGCGACGTAGATGTCGCCGTTTACGGGATCCAAGGCGATGCCGTCCGCCCCATGCCCCAATTCCGTTTTCGAACCGCTGATGGTCCGTATCGGTGCGACGTTGCCGATTGCACCCGCAGAGTAGACGGTCACAGAGTTAACGTTAGCGACGTATACGTTGCCGCTGCCGTCCACGGCGATATCCGTCGGTCCACTCAACTTCGTTTTGGAGCCGCTGATTGTCCGTATCGGTGCGACGTTTCCGGTCGCACCGTTGCCGTAGACGGTCACGGAATACGGCTGCGAGGCATTCGCAACATAGAGACAGGGACAAGACGAAGTAGTGTACTTCAAGGTGTTGGACTTCGACGGGAACGCGAGCGGCGTTGCCGGCGTCGATGATCCGCCCGCACAACTGCTGAGCAATGCCGAAGCAGCTACCAACGCGCAGCGAGCCAAAATTGAGATTCGCATAAATGTTAACCTGTTTCTCCGAGGCGTTGCTCGGGCTGCGGGATGGAGCATGCGTCTGCCACGCATCTTCTTAAGCGGATTGCTGCGTCATCAAAGCTGAGCGCGGACCGGCGTTGCGAAACGACACCCCCGGCTAGGCGCCGGCGGCGAAACTTCTCAGGGCTCCTCAGGTTCCGCGTCTAACCACCAAGGACCTCGCCCCTCTCGTCGGAAACGGCTTCATGTCAGGAGCGTTCGCGGCACACTCCGCTTCATGATTTCGGTCGAACCCTCGCGTTGATGGTTTTAGAAGCGTGTCCCAAATAAAGCGACGTTGGAGACACTACACTAGCGGCGCGGGCGCTCAGCGCCGGAAGCCGCCGCGCATCCCGCCGTTGAATCCGTGGAAGCCGCTGAACTGACCGCGGCGCGCCTGCGCATCGCGGTTGAGGTCGTTCCAGTTCGACTGCGCCATCGGCTGCTGCGGACGGTTGGTCTGCGGATTGCGCGCCTGACCGCCGCCCGGCGGCGTGACCGGCGACCAGTTGCCGCTGCCGTCGGATTTCTGCCACGCGCCGTTCTGGTTGCGGTAGACGTTGCCGTCGTGGCCGGCGTAGACGTTGCCGTTCGCGCTCTTGCCGACCGCGCTCGAACCGTTGCGCGTCGCGATCCCGGCGACTGAGCCACTCGCGTTGCTCGCGTGGCCGGTGACCGCGCCGCCGTAGCGCGTCGTGACCGCGCTGTGACCCCACGAGCCGTACGGGCTCGTCCCCTGGACGGTCCGCCCGGCGACGCCGTAGCGCGGATTGTAGAACCCGCCGGCCGCGATCGCGCCGTTCGTGCCGTAGACGGCAGCGCCGCGCGCGTAGGTTCCCGTGTTGGGGTTGTATTGCGCACGATACGTCGCCCCGCCGTACGGGCCGTAGACGGAACCCCAGCGGCCGTACGCCCCGCTCGCCGTGTTGTAGTACGTCCCGCCGGCCCAGGTGCGAGCCCAACCGCCGGTCC
Organism: Vulcanimicrobiota bacterium; assembly: GCA_963743605.1. Taxonomy (GTDB): domain Bacteria; phylum Vulcanimicrobiota; class Vulcanimicrobiia; order Vulcanimicrobiales; family Vulcanimicrobiaceae; genus CAVUQJ01. Next base: position 81,151 of record CAVUQJ010000016.1, read on the forward strand.
ACGTCCAAGGATAGGGATAATAGACCGGGATCGCGGCAGGCCAGTAGTAGCCGGGCCAGTACCAGCCCGTCCCGTAGACCCAGCCGCCATTGGCCCAGTAATAGGAAAGGTAACCCAGCGTGAAGCCGGAGAGGACCTCGGTCGTCGCTGCGTAGGGACTCGGCGTCGCGGTCGTCTCGGTCGTCGTGACGACCGTTCCGTCGGGCGCGTAGACGTGGACGTAGGTGTCGGCGTAGAGCGGCGAGTTCGGCGGGATCGTGTAGATCACGGCGGGGACGCTGCGCGCGACCGCCCACGGACCGTTCGGCGCCGCCGCGACGAACCAGATCCCGCTTTGGCACGCATAGTACGACGATTCGCCGACCTTGACAACGTCGTTCGGCGTGTTGACGGCGTAGTACAGCGGCGTTCCCGCGATCGGCTGGAACTCGGGCTGACCGTTGTAGGAAACGGTGAGCTGCGCGTTCGCCGGATCGACGCTCGCGATCTGCGGCACCTGCGCAGAGGCCCCGGCGTACTGCGCCGCGGCGGTGCCGGGCACCGAGACGAGGACGCTGCCGCGCGGGCTGTTCAGCGGGATCTGCGCGAAGTCCGGCGGTAGGCCGTTGCTCGCGAAGAGCCAGGGACCGCCGAGGGCCGAGGCGCGATACCAGCGGCCGGACAGCAGCACGTACCACTCGTTCTGCGGCGCGAAGAAGAACAGGTCGTTGGCGGAGTTGCTGACGTACTGCAGCCGCGTCGGCGGCAACGCGGCGAGTTTCGGTGGGCCGTCGATCGCGATCAGATCGGACGGTTGCGTGTTGACGAAGACCTGCGGCGCCGGCGCCGCGGGTGCGCCGAGCGCGTTGTGCACGTCCGCCCAATCGGCGCTATCGGGGATCCGCTGGAAGCTCGGCGGCGCCGTCGTGGCGATCCACGGGCCGTTGACGGACGGCGCGGAGAGCCAGTGGCCCGCATCGAGCAGATAGTACAGTTGGCCGTCGTAGACGATCGTCCAGTTCGTGTTGACGGCGAACTTCAAGTCCGTGCCCTCGATCGGCGCGAAGATCGGGTTGCGGTCGAAGACCACGAGGATCGCCGGTTGTTCGCTTTCGTCGATGACGGGCGGATCGTTGGAGACGGCGACCGGCGACGGCAGCGCCTTGGCTGCGTCGAGGCCGGCGAGGACCGAGGCGAGCGGGATCGTCGTGTTGGTCAATTGGACGGCGCCGCGAACCGTACCGTCGAGGTTCGCCGAGGTCGTGGCACTCTGGCCGGGCCAGCGGGTGCCCGTGACGCGCGGTTCGGCGACCGTCACCGTTCCGGTTTGGAAGTCGGCGTCGGTGAATGCCGAGAAGCTCGCGCTGCCGTAGGTCGGATGCTTGGCGCCGGCCGGCGTGACCGCCAGCGCGGCGACGCCATGCAGGACGGTGTAGCCCGGCCACGCCTCGACCTGCGGCTGATAGACGACGACCTTCGCTCCACCCTCCTGGTAGGTGCGCGGCCACGGGGCCTGCTCTTGTTGCTGCGCGCGGCCCGGCGCTGCGGCAAGACATGCAAACGCGACGAGCGTGATGAGCGCCCCCGTCCAGGTTTTCACGAGTCCTCCTCGGCAGTCGGTCGGTTGTACCCTCATTGCCGCGATTGTCGCGAAAAGCGCGGCATCCTTTCCTGGGAACGGGCTGCCGCGCGGGCGGCAGAGGACACCCCGCGCCGTCCCGTGAAGGAAGAGTGCCGTCCGGTTCTTGCCTGACGTTCGATGACCCGCGGAACGCGGTGTTCGATCGTCGCAACGATGGACGAGCAGATTTTTAACGGCTCGGAGGCCTCTTCCGGCACCCGCCCGGCGACGTTATGCCGGCGAACGCGTGTAGGAATACAGGCGCGCGAACACCGCCACGCGGTGAAGCACCGAGCAACATCGGGCCTCGGCGTATCGCCGGGCCTTGGAAAAAACGAGGCAACGTTTGGCAACTGAGATCCTCATCTCCAGCGACCCGTGGGAAAACCGGGTCGCCATCTTCGAGGACGGCGCGCTCTCCGAATCTATGTCGAGCGCGAAGAGAAAGTCATCGGCTCGATCTACAAGGGCAAAGTACAAAACGTCTTGCCGGGGATGGGCGCGAGCTTTCATCGACATCGGTCTGGGGCGCAACGCGTTCCTGTACGTCGACGACATCAACAAGACGCCACTGAACATCGGCGACGTCGAGGTCACCCAGGGCCGCTCGGGCTGGACGATCACCGAGAAGGTCAGCCGCGGCGACGAGGTCCTCGTCCAGATCGTCAAGGAGCCGCGCGGCCTCAAGGGCGCGCGCGTCTCGACCAACATCTCGCTGCCGGGCCGCTATCTGATCCTGATGCCCACCGGCAAGTACAGCGGCGTCTCGCGCAAGATCGAGAGCGCCGACGAGCGCAACCGGCTCAAGGCGATCATGAAGACGATCCGCCCGGAGGGCATGGCGACCGTCGTGCGCACCGCCGCGGCCGGCGTGAGCCAAGCCGAGTTGATCGCGGATCTCGGCGTCCTGATCCGGATGTGGCACGGCATCCTCGAGACGTACAAACGCGCGACCGCGCCGGCGCTGCATCCACAAGGACATGAACCTCGTCTATCAAGGCGGCGCGCGACTTCATCACGCCCGAGGTCGAGCGCGTTCTGATCGACGACTCCGAAGAATACGAAAAGGTTCGCGACTTCATGCGGCTGCTCGGCCCGCAGTACGTCGATCGCATCGAGCACTACAATCACGGGCGCGTCGCTCTTCAACGACTACAAGATCGACGAAGAGTTGCAGAAGTTGCTACGCCCGAAGATCAACTTGCCCTCGGGCGGCTCGATCGTCATCGAGACGACCGAAGCGCTGACCGTCATCGACGTCAACAGCGGCAAGTTCACCGGCGGCAAGAACCTCGAAGACACGATCGTCAAAACGAACGTCGAGGCCGCCGCGGAGATCGCCCGCCAAGTGCGCCTGCGCGACATCGGCGGCATCATCGTCTGCGACTTCATCGACATGGGCAGCGAGTCGGCGCCGCAACAAGGTGATCGCGACGCTCGAGACCGGCCTGCGCAAAGACCGTACGCGCACGACGATTCAATCGTTCTCGGCGCTGGGGCTGCTCGAGTTCACGCGCAAGCGCGTCGGCAAGGATCTTGTCCGGGCAATTGCGCGGTCCGTGTCCGACGTGCAGCGGTCTCGGGAGCGTGATGTCGCCCGAGACCGTCGCGATCGAGACGTTCCGCAGACCTGCGCGAATTCGGACACGCGCACGTCGCCCCAACGGCCGCGCCGGCGTCAAGAAAGCGCGCCGAAGACAACGCGATCGAAGTGCATGTTGCGCCGACCGTCGCCGCCCAACTCGAGTACTGGTACGAGGACGAGATGACGAACCTGGAACGGGAGATCGGGAACGCGCGTCGAGCGTCGTCGTCGATCCGGCGCTGCATCCCGAGAAGACGCGCGTCGAACGTCGCGCCGCATCGGCCGGCGATGGCCCGAGCGTCGACGGGCGTGCGCGTCGGCGACGAGATCGAAGTCGATCTGCTTCAGGCGCGGTTGCCGAACCCGACTTCGGCGCTGGCGGTGGTCGGTAACCGGCTGGTCGAGGTCGAGAACGCGGCCAACGCGGCGGGCAGATCGATCCGCATCAAGATCATCGACATTGACGAAGACGGCAAATCCTCGCCGAACCGCGCGCGCCGGTCGCGACAGGTCGCGGCCGACGGCCGCGCGACGCCGCCGTCGCGGCGGGCGCGGACGGCGTAAGCCGCTGACTGCCGCCGAGCAGGCCCAAGAATTGCGCGAACTGGCCGAGGAGGCGGCCAGCGCGGCCTCGGCGGCCGGACCTCGGCGATCGGCATCTCGACGGCCGCCGAGGCGGAGCGCGAGGCGCCGAAGGAGCCTCGCGCGCGCGGGACCCCGCCGCTGACCGTAGTCGACCAGGGCGGTGCCGCGGCCTCATATTTCGGCGAACCCGCGGCGCAGAACGGCGAGGGCGATGGACGCCGCCGCCGCCGCCGTCGCCGCCGCCGCCGTACGGGCGAGACGGCTGCCGGTTTGGCGGGGATTCCGGCGCAGAGCGCCGCGGTCCAGACCTCCGAAACCGACGATGCCGAGCGCACGCGGGTCGAGCCCGCGGCCAACGGCGCGGCTCCACGCGAAGAGGAGGCCGGCCGTCGCCGGCGTCGTCGCCGCCGGCGCCATGGACGCGGCACTGGTGGAGAGGCCGGCGTCGACGCCGTCTCGCCGCTGGTCGCCGAACGCGCCGTGTTTAGCGTCGGAGCCGGGCGGAGGCGCTCGTCCGACGGGCGCGATCGCTCCACCCGAGCCGACCCGCGCCGTCGCGCGCGTGTCGTCCGCGACCAGCGACGTCGCCGTCAAGGCGCCGCCGCCGAGCCTGCACGCGCCCGAGGAGGCGCCGCCCAAGCCGACGCGCGTCAGCCGCAGCGCGGGTCACCCGGCCCGCGGCGGCCGTCGCGAGCCTCGAGTCGGCGCCGGTCTCAGCCCTGCCGGCGGCCGCCGGCGACGCGGCGCCCGCACGCCGGACCCGCGCCCGCAAGGCGGGGGTCGACGAGCCGCCGGCCACCGCGCCGGCGAAGGCGGCGACGCGGACCCGCAAGACCGCCGCGACAAAGGCCGAGCCGAAGCCGAAGGCCGCCGCCAAGACGGCCGCGCCCAAGGCAGCGGCCAAACCAAAGACCGCGACGACGGCGACCAAGGGCCGCAAGACGCCTGCGCGCAAAGCGCCGGCCGCAAAGAAGACGAGCCGGAAGAAGTAAGCCGGCGCGGCGTGAGGCGACCTGACCCTGCGATCGTCGTCTTCGTCGACTACGACGGGACGATCACCGATCGCGACACGCTCGACGTGCTCGTGCAGCGCGCCGCCGGCGACGCTGCCTGGGACGTCCCTCGAGGCCAAGCTCAAGGGCGGCGAGCTCTCGCTGCGCGAGACGCTCGCGCAGCAGGCGTCGCTCGTGCGCTGCTCGCTCGACGATGCGGACGCGCACCTGCGCGCGACCGTCGCGTTCGACCCGACGTTCGCCGCGTTCGTCGCCGCGTGCGACGCGCGCGGCATTCCCGTCTCCGTCGTCAGTTCCGGCGTCGCGCCGCTGATCCGCCGGAGGCTCGAGCACAACGGGCTCGGTCACCTGACGCTCGTCGCCAACGAGGTCGACGCGCACCCGGACGGCTGGCGCCTGCGTTTCCGCGATCCCAGCGCGAACGGGACGGACAAGCACGGTCTCGTGCGCGCGGCTCAGGCCGGCGGCAAGACCGTCGTCTACATCGGCGACGGCATCTCGGACTACGAAGCGGCCAAGGCCGCAGACCGGCGCTTCGTCAAGACTGGCCGCTCGCTGCATCGCCACCTGAGCCAACTCGGCCTGTCGTTCGTCGCGTTCACCCGCTTCGCCGAGATCGACGCGGCGACGCTGGCCGCCGCGTGAATCGTTTCGTGCAGCGCTGGGCCGGCGCCGCGGTCACGGCCGTCGTCGTGCTCGTCGTCGACCAGATCACTAAGGCCGCCGTCTCGCGCAACCTCGTGCCCGGTGACGTGCGTGTCGCGATTCCGAACCTCGTCGCGTGGTCCTACGTGCAAAACGTGCACGGCGCGTACGGTCTCTTCGGCGCCCGTCCCGCGCTGCTCATCGCTCTTGCGGTCGCGGTGCTCGTGCTGTTCGGGTATGCGTTCTCGGATCTGACCTCGCGCTCGGCGCTCGCACGGATTGCGTACGGCGCGATCGTCGCGGGAGCGCTCGGCAACGTCATCGATCGGACGCGCTACGGTTACGTGATCGACTTCATCTCGATCAAGCCGATGCCGTTCTTCGAGGTGTTCAACGTCGCCGACGCCGCGATCTGCTGCGGCGTCGCGCTGCTCGTCATCGCGAGCTTTCGCCGGGGCCGAACCTCGCGCGAGGCCGACCCCGGCTCACAGAGCTCGCCGACCTAGGAGCGGGGCTCCTAGCGGCGCGGCTTTCTAGTTCGTGCTGGTCGTCTGTTGCGCGAGCCGGCCCTCGATGTAGGTGACGGCCGCCTGCAGCTGCGTGTCCGACGGGAGCTCGCCGAGGCGCGCGTCGCGTGCCGGATCGGCGACCTTGATGTCGGGCTGGATCCCGATGGCGTTGATGTCGTGACCGTGCGGCGTCAGATAACGCGCGCTCGTGATCTTGACCGCGGAGCCGTCGGGCAGCGGATGGATCGTCTGCACGACGCCCTTGCCGAACGTGCGCGTTCCGATCAGTTCGCCGACCCCGTTGTCCTGGATCGCTCCCGAGGTGATCTCGGAGGCCGACGCCGTGTAGCCGTTCACGAGGACCGCGAGCGGTTTCGGCGGGATCGCCGTGTTCTCGGCGTCGTACTGCGTGCTGCTCCCGCCGCGCGCCTCGACCGAGACGATCGGGCCCGACTGGACGAACTTCGAGCTGACGTCGATCGCGGCGTTCAGGTAGCCGCCGCCGTTGTCGCGCAGGTCGAGGATGTAGGCCTTGGCGCCCTGCGCCTCGAGCCGCGACAGCGCCGACGACAACTCGTTGCCGGTGTTCGCGCCGAAGACCGTCAGGCGGGCGTAGCCGATGTCGTTCGGGAGCAGCCGCGCGTAGACGCTCGGCTGGTGGATGACGGCGCGGGTGACGGCGACCGCGTTCGCGAGGGGCGCCCCCTGCCGCTCGATGCCGAGGTGCACGATCGTGCCTTCCTTGCCACGCAGCAGCTTCGCGTCTTCGTCGCTCGTGAGACCCTTGGTCGAGCGGCCGTCGATCGTCAGGATGACGTCGCCCGGCTGCAGCCCGCTCTTCTCGGCCGGCCCGTCGGGGATGACGTCGGTGACGCGCAGCAGTTTCGTGTCATCGTCGACGCGGATCGCGATGCCGACGCCGCTGAAGTTGCCGCCGTCCAGACCCTCGTTGAGCGCCGCGTACTCCTTGGGCGTGAGGAAGGTCGTGTAGCGATCCTTCACGGACGCCAGCAGACCGGTGATTGCCTCGTAGGTCAGTTCGCGCGTGCCGAAGCGTGCGCCATAGGTGTTGGCGACGCTCTGCACCTCGCGGTCGAGTTCGCGCGCGTTCGTCGAGGAGTCCGAGGTCGCGTGGATCGCCGGCACGTTGGGCGATGTGACGCCGTTCTTCTGAAGAAAAGCGACGAGCTCCGTATGGGCGCCGTCGAGCACCGACTGCGGATCCGTACGCTTGTAGAATTCCGACGTGAGCAGCGAATAGCTCATCTCGAGTTCGTCGGTCTCGAGCGTTGACAGGCCGTTCGATGCGGCGACCGTCGGCATGCGCGCCGTCGATGCGACCAGGAGGGCCGCGACGGCCAGCGTGACGAGTCGTTTCATGATGTTCGGTTTACCTACTTACTATGTGCGGCGTTGCGCAGGTACGCCATTGCGGCCGCGAGTTGGAGATCCTTGGGCGTATCGATGATGGACTGGTCGACCGACTGGTCGACGACGATATCGGGTTGAATCCCCCGATGGTGGATGTCGCGTCCGAGCGGCGTCACGTAGCGCGCGGTCGTGATCTTGAGCGCTCCGCCGTCGGACATGTTATAAATGCTCTGGACGATGCCCTTGCCGAACGTCTTCGTGCCGATCAGGGTACCGACTTTGTAGTCTTGCACCGCGCCGGCCGTGATCTCGGAGGCGCTGGCCGTATACTTGTTGACGAGGATCACGAGCGGCATCGCGCCGATCACGTCGTGGGTCGCGTCCCTGGTCTCACGCGCGTTGTTGCGGTCGATCGTCGCGACGATCGTGCCGTCGGGGATGAACAGGCTCGAGATCTGCACGGCCGCGTCGAGCAGGCCGCCGCCGTTGTTGCGCAGGTCGAGGATGTAGCCGTGCGCGTGGTGATCCTTGCCCTGCAGCATCGCCTTGCGCACCTCGTCGTACGAGGTCGTGCCGAAGTCGGCCAACCGCACGTAGTCGTAACCGTTCTTCATTTCCGCGTGCACGGAGGGGACGACGATCTGTTCGCGCGTCACCGGCACGATGCGCTGGGAGCCGCCGGCGCGCGGCAGGACGAGCAACTGCACCGTCGTGCCGACCTTGCCGCGGATCGCGTGCTCGACGTTGTCGAGCTGCATCGTCGCCACCGGTTGACCGTTGACCCGCAGGATCGCGTCGCCCGGCTTGATGCCGGCGCGGTACGCGGGCGTTCCTTCGATCGGATCGACCAGCACGCGTTTGCTGCGCGGATCCTGAACGATGTAGACGCCGATGCCGCCGAAGTCGCCGCCGCGCAGCGACTCCTCGAGCGACGAGATTTCGGTCGGCGAGAGATAGGTCGTGTACGGGTCGCCGAGCGAGTTGAGCATGCCGCGGATCGCGGCCTGCGTCAGCGCGACGTTCCCGACCGTCTTGCCGTAGTCGGCTTCCGCCCGCTCGAGCGTCCGGCTGAGCAGCGCCTCGTCGCGTTCCTGATCGCCGGTCGCCGCCTGGGCGGGGATCGCAGCGTTGCGGACGTTGCGGCTGCGCAACAGCGCGAGCAGATCACGCCGCTCGCCGTCGATCAGCAGTTGCGCCGTCACCGGCTTGTAGTAGGTGTCCTCGACCCGATGGAACGCGGTGCCCAAGAGCGCTTGATCGCTCTCGTGCGGATGGTTCAGCAGCGAGTTGAGGTCGAGCGTGGCAACGCTGCCGGCGTTGAGCCCGAGGTTGCCGCTCGCACGCAGATCGCGTTCGTGCGACAAGTAGAGCGCGCCGCCCAGCGAGGCCAGCGCAACGACGAAAGCGGCGGTCAGAACACGAAACGGTGCAGGCAAGGACGTCTCTTTCGGTGCGGGGCCCGTAACGGGACCGGTGGATTTCGGGGACGCTCTGTGGCCGTCCTCGCTCATTCTACCTGCAAACGGGTCATTTGCTTCAAATGATTCGTCGGCTCGGCGTCTCCACCATCAACGCAGCCATTTCTGAAGCTTCCCTGGGAGCGCGTTAGCGGCGCGTTAACCTTCGCGCAACGGATGAGTGATCCCAACCGCTTCCTTCTGCTGTCGGCGAGCGCCCCGGCCCGCCCCGGGCAGAAAAAGCCTCGAGAGAATCTAATGAAGGCGCGAGGTCGGGTCGACCGGCACGCCGTTGACGCGGACTTCGAAGTGCAGGTGCGGCCCGGTCGCTCGGCCCGTCATGCCGACCGCTCCGATGGCCTGGCCGCGCTGCACGTCCTGCCCTTCGCTCACGAAGATCTGCGAGCAGTGGCCGTAGAGCGTGGAGGTCGAGCCGCCGTGGTCGATGATGATCGCGTTGCCATAGCCGCCGTACCAGCCGGCGAAGATGACGTGCCCGCCGGCGGCGGCGGCGATCGTGGCGCCCTGCGGCGCGCCGATGTCGATGCCGGGGTGCATCTCGAGCCCCGGGCCGAACGGGTTCGAGCGCAGGCCGAAGGGCGAGGTGATCGGTCCGGAGACCGGCCAGCTAAACGCGCCCGGCGCACCCGGGTTTTCGGGCGGCAGGGTCTGGCCCGAGAGGAGCGCTGCCCGGCGGGCGGCCTCCTCGGCGGCTCGGCGGCGCGCCTCTTCCTCACGCTGGCGTTCCTGGATCAGCCCTTCGAGCGCGGACTCTTCGGAGGCCGAGAGGTCTTCGAGCTGAGCGACCTGTCCTGCGACCGAGCGGCGCTGGGCCTCGGCCGCGCCGAGCAGGGTACGGCGCTGGTCGGCGAGCGCCGCGAGTTGCATACGGGCCTGCTGGGCGCGGGCGACGGCGTCGTCGAGCCGGACCTGGTCGGCTTGGAGCCGGCGCCGGACGGCGGCGACCCGGTGCTCGGCGTCGCGCCGTTCGCGGACCGTGCGCTCCGTCTGTGCGACGAGGAACCGGATGTCGTCCCAGCGCTCGACGAACTCGTTGAACGACGTCGACGAGAGCAGGACGTTGAGGTAGCCGAGGTCGCCGCGCTCGTAGGCGTCGACGAGCCGGTTGCGCAGGGCGTTGGTGTGCCGGCCGAGCGTCGCTTCGGCGGCATCGAGTTGGACGTGGTTCCAGGCGAGCCGCTTCTGGCTCTGCGCGACCTGCGCGCTCAGCACGTCGAGATCGGCGCTGACGGTTTCGATGCCGTGATTGGTCTCGGCGAGTTGGTCGGAGAGGTCGCTCGCCCGGGCGCGCGCGATCGAGAGTTCGTGGCGCTTGCGATCGAGCTGCGACTGGGTCGCTGTCACCTGCGCTTGTTTTTCGTGGATGCGGTCGCTGATCGAGTCGCCGAACGCGCCGTGCGGCGTTGCGAACAGCAGGAGCGCCGGCGCGAGCAGCGCCGCGCAGCGCAGCGCCCGCGTCACGTGCGCAGGTAGCGTCCGACGGAGAACCAGGACGCGACGATCCCGACGGCCGCGCCGGTGCCGAGCAGTTCCGCGGCGAGCAGCCCGGGGTTGGGCAACGCGGTCCCCAGCGGCACGAACGGCAACGCGGCGACCAGTTTGGGCAGCAGCTGATGTTGGGCCAGGACCAGCAGCCCGAGCGCGATCGCGGCGCCGATGACGCCCGCGAGCAGCCCCTCGAAGACGAACGGGCCGCGGATGAAGCCGTTGGTCGCGCCGACCAATTGCATGATCGCGATCTCGCGCCGGCGGGCGAGCACCGTCAGGCGGATCGTGTTCGAAATGATGATCGCCGCGACCAGCACGAGCACGCCGACCACCACGAGGCCGAGCCGCGCGAAGACGTCGCCGACGCGCAGTGCCTTGGTGACGGCATCCTGCGCGTAACTGACGGTCGCGACGCCCGGCATCTTGCCGATCGCCGCGGCAACGGCGTGGACCTCACTCGGCTCGACGACCTTGACGCGCAGCGCGTCGGGCAGCGGGTTGTTCGTCAGCAGCGACGTGTCGATCTGGCCGCGCAGGCGCTCGCGCATCTGGCGCAGACCCTCGGCGCGCGGGATGAAGGTCACCGCGAGGACGCGCGGGTCGGCCGCGATGCGTTTCTGGAGCGTGTTCTCGGCCGCCGCCGTCAGGCCGTTGTCGAGGAACACTGAGATCTCGATCTGGTGCAGCATCCGGTCGCCGATCGAGCCGAGCGTCTCGCGCACGAACAGGAACGAGCCGAGGATCGCGATCGTGACGGTCACGGTCGCGATCGCCGTCAACTGCATCACCGCATTGCGGCTGAAGTTGCGCAGCACTTCGCTGAAGAAAAATCGCAGTCTGCCCCAGTCCACGCTGCCCTCCTACGCCCGGATCTGGTCGACGAAGTAGAACCCGCGCTCTTCGTCGGTGACGACGCGACCGTCGTCGAGCCGCACGACGCGGCGCCGCATGCGATCGACGACCGCCTGATTGTGGGTGGCGACGACGACCGTCGTGCCCTTCAGGTTGATGCGCAGCAGCAGTTCCATGATCTCGGTCGTGTTCGACGGATCGAGGTTGCCGGTCGGCTCGTCGCACAGCAGGATCTTCGGGTTGTTCGCGAGCGCGCGCGCGATCGCGGTGCGCTGCTGTTCTCCGCCGGAAAGCTCGCTCGGGAACATCCGGCTCTTGTGCGAGAGCCCGACGAGGTCGAGGACGCGCGGCACCTGGCGCATCACGTCCTTCGTGCGCGCGCCGGTGACCAGCAGGGCGAACGCGATGTTCTCCCAGACCGTCTTGTCGGCGAGCAGTTTGAAGTCTTGGAAAACGACGCCGACGTTGCGCCGCAAGTACGGGACGCGGCCGCGGCGCAATTTATCGACGCGGATCCCGTCGACCACGACCGCGCCGGCGGTCGGAAGCTGCTCGCGATAGAGCAGCCGCAATAGGCTCGACTTGCCCGTGCCCGAGTGGCCGACGAGGAAGATGAAGCTGCCCTTTTCGATCTCGAGATCGACGCCGTCGAGCGCCCTGACCCCGTTCGGATAAACGAGGGAGACGCCGCGCAGCGAGATCACGGACGGCGAAGCCGGCCGGCTTTGCCGGAGACGGTTCGGCGCGCGACGAGCCGCCGGGGAGATTCGACGCCGCGGAACATCACGTTCGCGTGAGGATGCGCGAGTGATGGCATTAGAGGAACCCTTTTGCGTCGTAGCGGACCGACACCTCTGCACATGGACTTCGATCTGACCGACGAGCAGAAGGCGATTCAATCGCTCTGTCGCGAGTTCGCTCGCGACGAGGTCGCGCCGCGCGCCGAGGAGTACGACGCCGCCGCCGAGTTCCCGTACGACCTCGTCCGCAAGATGGGCGAGCTCGGCCTCTTCGGGCTGCCGTTTCCCGAAGAATGGGGCGGAGCCGGGGCCGACACGGTCTCCTACGCGCTGGCCGTCATGGAGATCGCCCGGGCCGACGCGTCGACCGCGATCACCCTCGCCGCCAACGTCTCGCTGGGAGCGACGCCGTTCTTCCTGTTCGGGACCAAGGAGCAAAAGGAGCGCTATCTCGTCCCGATGGCGCAAGGGAAGATGCTCTGGGGATTCGGCCTGACCGAGCCGCAGGCGGGGAGCGACGCGGGGGCGACCCGGACCCGGGCCGACCTGCGCGACGGTTCCTGGATCATCAACGGCACCAAGGCCTTCATCACCAACAGCGGCACCGAGATGAGTGGCGGCACGACGATCACCGCGGTCACCGGGACCGCCGACGGCGGCCGCAACGAGATCAGCGCGATCGTCGTGCCGCAGGACACGCCGGGCTTCACCCGCAGCCGCAAGTATAAGAAGATGGGTTGGCGCGCCTCGGACACCCGCGAGCTCTCGTTCGAAGACGCGCGCGTCCCGGAGGGGAACCTGCTCGGGGAGCGCGGCAAGGGCCTGAGCCAGTTCCTCACGATCCTGGACGGCGGCCGCATCTCGGTCGCCGCGCTCTCGGTCGGGCTCGCCATCGGCGCCTACGACGAGGCCCTCAAGTACGCCAAGGAGCGCCAGCAGTTCGGCAGGCCGATCGCAAAGTTTCAGGCCATCCAGTTCAAGCTCGCCGACATGCTGTGCGAGATCGAGCACGCCAAGCTGATGGTGTTGCGCGCGGCCTGGGAGAAGGACGCCGGCCGCGACTACGTGTTGACCGCCAGCCTCGCCAAGCTGTACTCGGGCGAGATCTCGCGCAAGGTCGTCAACGAGGCCGTCCAGATCCACGGCGGCTACGGGTTCATGGACGAGTATCCGGTCTCGCGGATGTATCGCGACCAGAAGATCAACGAGATCGGCGAGGGCACGAACGAGGTCCAGCGGCTCGTGATCGCGCGCCTGATGGGTCTCTAACAGGGTTTTTAACCGTCTCTGAAGGCTTGCTGCGGCCTGCTCGACGAGTCCGTCCGCCGAAGCGAGCGCAACCGGCGGAAGGCGACCGCAGTCGAACGGAGAGACCGATCGCCTTACGCAGGAGGACAGCAATGTTGACCCGACTCGCCGTCGCCACCGTCTGCACGCTCGCGCTCGCCGCGACGCCTGCGCTCGCGCAGCTCGATACGGGCGCCGCGGCGCCGGCATTCTCGGCCCAGGCGTCGATGGGCGGCAGCGACTTCACGTTCAATCTGCAGGACGCGCTGAAGAAGGGCCCCGTCGTGCTCTACTTCTACCCGGCCGCGTTCACGACAGGGTGCACGAAAGAGGCGCACGAGTTCGCTGACCACATCGCCGATTATCAGAAGTACAACGCGACCGTGATCGGCGTGTCGGAAGACGACATCGCGACGCTCGATAAGTTTTCTGTTTCCGAATGCCGCTCCAAGTTCGCGGTCGCGGCCGACGCTCAGGGGAAGATCGCGCAGGAATACGACGCGATGCTGACCACGACGCCGAAGATGTACGCCAACCGGACGTCGTATGTGATCGCTCAGGACGGCAAGATCGTGTACGCATACACCGCGCTCGACCCGAGCGAGCACGTCCAGAACACGCTCGACGCGCTGCAGAAGCTCCAGAGCAAGAACAGCTAGGACACACTCAGCCTCGAACGGGCGCGGCGGTCTCCAGCGGGGGAAGGTCGATCCGTTGAGCACCGGCGCTCGCCGCTGCCGCGGCGAGGTCGGCGCTGGCCGTGAACACGAGGACCTGCGCCCACGACGCCGCCGCGACGAGCAGTGGCAGCCCGCGCCCCAGACGCCCAGCATCCCAGTAGGCGAAGGGGTCGTCGAGCAACAGCGGTAGCACCTCGCTTCCTTCCGCGAACATGCGCGCCATCGCGAGGCGAACGATGAGAAAGGCCTGTTCGCGCGTCCCGGTCGAGAGCCGGTCCAGGTCGTGGATCGCACCGGACTCGGGGACGCGCACGCGCACGGCCAGGGTCTCGGGATCGACGCGCAGGTCGGCGTAGCGTCCGTCCGTGAGCCGCAAGAACGAACCGGTCGAATAGTCTTCGAGCCGGCGCGCGAACTTCTGGTGCGCCTCGCGCGCGCGCTCGTCGATCGTGGCGCGCGCCAGCGCCACCGCGCGTTCGAAATCTTGGATGCGCGCGACGTCGCGTTCGAGCGTCGCGACGCTCTCGTCGAGCGCGGCCAGGTCGCCGACGCGGTCCTGCGCCGAGCCCAGTGCGCCGGCCGCCGCCGACGCTTCGACCGCCGCGTGCTGGGCCGCGCGTTGCAACTCGGCGCGCTCCGCGTCGAACGCACGCCGCGAAACGCCGACGAGCGCCGCGGGGACGGCGCCAGCCGCAAGCAGCGCGGTCAGTTCGCGCTCGAGCGCGACTTCGTCGTCGTCGCCGAGCGCGTTGTGGTGCTGTACGCGCAACATCTCGAGGCTGACGTCGATGCCGTCGCGCGTGATGCGGCGGGTCCCACGCCGCTTCGCTTCGGCGAGCCGCGCGTCGCGCGGCGCAGGCGGCAAACCGAGGCCGTCCGCGAGCGTATCGAGCAGGTGCGCGGCCTCGTCGGCGTTGCGCCGTGCCTCGAGGGCGCGGGCCCGCGCCCGCGCCGCCGCCTCGCGCGCGACGACGAGTTCGCGGTAGCGGTGGCGCCGGCGTTCCAATTCGTCGAGCGTGACGACGCCGAGCGGATCGAGGATCGCGGCCGCGGTGCCGGCGGCGCGCCGCTCCGCCGTCGTCGCTGCGTCGGCCTCCGCCTGGCGGCGCATCGCCTCCGTCGCTGCGCGGCGCCGCTTTCCGATGCCGCGCAGCGTCCACGCCGCACACAGCAGCGCGACGGCCGCGGCGACGCCCGCGGCGCCCCACGCGTGGACGACGGCGAGCACGATCGCCGCGAGCGTGACCAGCACGGCGGCGCTCCCGGCCGCCCCGAGCGCCGCCGCGCCGCCGTCCGCGACGCGGCGTGCGGTCGCCGCGGCGGTCGCCGCGGAGGTCGCGGCGTCGCGCTGCCGATGCGCGTCGGCGCTCAGCGCGCGCAATGCCGCGAACGCGTCCTCGTCGAGCGCGCCGCCGTCCGCGCGCCGCTCTTCGAGCTCGTCCAGATCCGCCGGGCTCAGGCGCGCGGCGAGCGCATCGGCTTCCGCTCCGGCCGCGACCGACGCGAGCGTCTGCCAGCGTGCGTACTGCGTCTCGAGCGGCGAGACGCCGGCCCGGACGAACGTCGCGACGTTGTCGTACGCACTGCGCTGTGCGAGCAGCGCCGCCGTGTCGTCACGGTTCTTGCGCAGCGCCTCGAGCCGGTCGCGCAGCGCCGCCGCCGCGACGTTGCGCGCGCGCTGGTCGAGGTCGCGCAGGCGATCGCTGAGCGCAGCCGCCCGCGCCGAGCGTTCGTCGGCGGTCGCCTGCAACTGCGCGAGCGCGGCGTGCGCCGCGCGCACCTCCGCGGCGTGCGCGGAGGTCTCCTCGAGGCGGCGCTGCAGCGTGCGCAACGGCGCATTGACGGTCGCGCGCTTTGCGCCGACGTGTTCTGCGATCGCGCGATCGAGCCGCCCGAGCGCGCCGAGCGCCGCGTCCTCGCGCGGGCCACCGTCGAGCGCGCGTGTCAGCGACGCGCCGATCATTTCGGCGCGCGCGCCCTCGATCCGGACCGCGCCCTGGCGCACGCAGGCGGCGTTGACGAAGACCTCGATCGGGATGCCGAGGTGGGTCGAGCCGGGCGAGACCGTGCGCCGCTGCGACGTCGCGGCGGTGACGTCGCTGCCGTCGCGGTCGTAGACGCGTACGCCTTTGGGATCGCGTTCGAAGTCGCGCTGCACTTCGAACGCGCGGCCGTCGCCGAGCACGTAGCGCAGGGTCGCGCCGTAGCGCCCGCCGCTCCACGGGCGCCAGCGCTCGCGTTCGCGGCCGGCGCCGTAGAGGGTCGCGACGATCGCCGCCGCGAGCGTCGACTTGCCCGCCTCGTTCGGACCGTAGACGACGATCAGCCCGGGGTCGAACGCGAACGTGCGATCGTCGAACTTGCCGAACCCGCCGAGATGCAGGTCGAGCAGTCTCACGGTTCGATCTGCGCGTCGTCGAACGCCGCGACGCAGTAGCGCAGCGCGCGGCGGGCGTCGGCGGCGCGTTCGTCGTCGCCGCGCGCGAGCGCGAGCAGGTCTGCGACCGCGCGTCCCCGGACCGTCGGCTCGCGGGCGAGCGTCTCGTAGTCGTAGGCGACCGTCTCGTCGCGGACGTCGAGCGCGCCGAGGCCGCTGCCGAAGCGTTCGCCGACGAGCGCCGGATCGACGCGCGTCCCCGCCTGCGGTTCGCCGACGAGCCGCAGGCGCACGTAGTCGCGCGCGCCGTGGCCGTCGAGCGAACGCGCGACCGCGTCGAGCAGCGCCGGTTCCGACGCGGCGCCGGTCACGTCGCAGACGACGTTCGGCGAGGCGCGTGCGGGCGATCTCGACCGCCTCGAGGTCGACGCCGTCGGCGGCGACGCGCACGACCAGCGCTCCGTGCGCGCCGCGCTCGCCGAACTTGATCGGCTCGGGCGAACCGGGATACGCGAACACGGGCCGGCCCGCGCCGTCGCGCACCGCATAGCCGCCGTGGTAGTGGCCGGTCAGCAGCAGGGTGGCGCCCGAACGCGTCACCTCGGCCGCCGTGAACGGCGCCGTCGCCCGCTTGTGCGGCGGGCAGCGCTCCTCGTCGCTTCCGTGGACCAGCGCGATGCGGACGCCGGCGCGCTCAAAGCGAGCGCCGGCGAACGGGCGCCCCGGTTCGGCCGGCGTGTGGCCGAAGCCGTAGAGCGTCACCCCGTCGGCGAGTTCGTGCGCGAGCCAGGCCGGCTCGTTGAAGACGCGCACGTTGGGCGGGGCGTCGCGGCTCGTCACGAGCGACGAGGCGGAGTAGGGGTCGTGATTGCCGGGCGCGATGAACACGGGCTTGCCGAAGCGGGCGAACTGTTCGGCTAGGAAGCGCGCGGCCTGCGGCCCCGCGCGCTCGGCCTCGTAGAGGTCGCCACCGATCGTCAGCACGTCGGCCTGCCGTTCGAGCGCGAGGTCGACGATGCGCACGAACGCGTCGGCGAGCGCCGCGCGCCGCTGCGCGCCTCCGCGCACCTCGGGGAACGTCGTCTCGAGGTGGACGTCCGCGCAATGGACGATGATCACGACGGACCGCGCCGGGCGGCGCAGCGACGTTCTAGGCGATGTATCGTTCGAACCAGGCGAGCGCGCGGGTCCAGCCGTCGGCCGCCGCCGATGCGACGTACGACGGTCGCGTGTCATCGAAGAACGCGTGGCCCGCTTCGTCGTAGATCTTGAGGTCGTGGGCGATCGTGAGGCGGTCGCTCAGGGTGCGCACGTCCGCCGGGAGAATCGAAGTGTCCCGTCCGCCGAAGTTGCCGAGCAGCGGCGCGCGGACGTTGTCGGAGTAGGCCAGCGCGATGCGCGTGATGGGCCCGTTGTTGTTCGAATTCGTCGAATACCGCACTTTGCCGTACCACATCACCGCCGCGGCGAAGACGTCCGCGTTGTCGACCGCCTGGCGCAACGTGATGCCGCCGCCCATGCAGAAGCCGGTGACGCCGACCTTGTGCCGGCTGGGATCGCCGTCGTGCGGCGTCGCGTTCTCGGCCCATTGCGCCGCCGCGCGCAGGTCCGCATCGACGGTCGCGTCGGCGAGCTTCGCGGAGGCTTCGGCGAACGGCTTGACGTCGGTTGCGCCGTCGCCGCTCGGCGCCCCGAGGCCGGCGTACAGGTCGGGTGCGATCGCGAGGTAGCCTTCCTTGGCGAAGCGGCGCACGACGTTGCGCAGTTGCGCGTCGACGCCCCAGATCGCTTGCACGACGACGACGCCGCACTTGATCCGGCCGCGCGGCCGCGCGGCATACGCGTCGACGGCGCGCCCCTCGGACTGCAGGGTCGGCCGCGTCACCTCGAGCGCCGGATCGTCTTCGGCGACGACCGGAGGATGCGGTCCGCCGAATCCCTCGCCCGCCGCGAGCGCCGCGGCGATCGAGCCGGCGACCGCGGCGCCGGCGCCGATTCCGACGAACGCGCGGCGGTTGAGCGCGGCGCTGGTCGCCCGCGTGGGGTCGGTCGGTTCGCTGCGGTCGGACGGGTCCATCACCGTTGCGGTTCTCCCTGATACCCCTGCGGCCTTGCGCCGCTTCGCAGGTGGCCGCGAGCCGCCGTCACAGTCATTCGGGGTGAGCCTGTCATCGGTGCTGGTCACGGGAGGCTGCGGATTCATCGGCTCGCACCTCGTCCGTTTGCTTCTGCGAGAACGGCCGGCGCTGCGCGTCGTGAACCTCGACGCCCTGACGTACGCCGGCAATCTCGACAACGTGAACGACTGTGCCAACGACGCACGCTACCGGTTCGTGCGCGGCGATATCTGTGACTCGAGCGCGGTCGACGAAGCGATCGGCGCCGGCGTCGACGCGATCGTCAACCTCGCCGCCGAGACCCACGTCGACCGCTCGATCCTCGACCCCAACGCGTTCTTGCGCACCGACGTCATCGGGACCCACGTGCTGCTCGAGGCGGCCCGCGCGCGCAACATCCGGTTCGTCCAGGTCTCTACCGACGAGGTCTACGGCGACGTCCCGGCCGGAGCGGCGGGCGAGGGCGATCCGCTCGCGCCCCGTTCGCCGTACGCGGCGAGCAAGGCCGGCGCGGACCTGCAGGTCATGGCCTACGCCGTCACCTACGGCGTCGACGTTGCGATCACGCGCGGGTCGAACACGTACGGACCCAACCAATATCCCGAGAAACTGATCCCGCTGTTCGTGACGAACCTGCTCGACGGCAAGCCCGTCCCGCTCTACGGCGACGGCCTGCAGGTGCGCGACTGGATGCACGTCGAGGATCACGCCCGCGGGATCCTGCACGTCCTCGAACGCGGCCGCAGCGGCGAGATCTACAACCTGGCGGCCGGAAACCCGCGGACGAATCGCGCGGTGACGGAGGCCGTCGTCGCGCTGTGCGGCCGCGACTATGCCTCGTCGGTCCGTCACGTCGAGGACCGGCCGGGCCACGACCGCCGCTACGCGCTCGACGTCGCGAAGATCCGGGCGCTCGGCTGGACGCCGCAGGAGCCGTTCGACGACGGCCTGGCCGCGACGGTGCGCTGGTACGCCGCCAACGAGGCGTGGTGGCGCCGCGTCCGCTCCGACCATTTCGAAGCCTATTACCGGCGCCAGTACGCCGCGCGCGGGATGGCGTGAAGGGCGTCATCCTGGCCGGCGGCCTGGGGACGCGGCTGCGGCCGCTGACCAAGGTGACGAACAAGCATCTACTGCCGGTCTACGACAAGCCGATGATCTACTACCCGCTCGAGACGCTCTGCCGTGCGGAGATCCGCGACATCATGATCGTGACCGGCGGCAACGCCGCCGGCGACTTTCTCCGCCTGCTCGGCAACGGACGCGAGTTCGGGCTCAAGGATATCTATTACACGTATCAGGAGGGCGAAAGCGGGATCGCCGACGCGCTCCGGTTATGCGAGCACTTCGCCGAGGGCGAACGGATCTGCGTGATCCTCGGCGACAACATCCTCGAGGACGACATCAGTCCCTACGTCCGGCGGTTCGAGACGCAGGCCGACGGGGCGCGCATCCTCTTGAAGGAGGTCCCCGACCCGCAGCGCTTCGGCGTTCCGGCCTTCGACGGCGACGAGATCGTGCGGATCGACGAGAAGCCCGAGGAGCCGGCGAGTTCGTTCGCCGTCACCGGCGTCTACATGTACGACCAGCGGGTGTTCGACTTCATTCGCCGGCTGGAACCGTCCGCGCGCGGCGAGTTCGAGATCAGCGACGTCAACAACGCCTACATCGCCGCCGGCGCGTTGCGCTACGACATCCTGCCCGGTTGGTGGACGGACGCCGGCCAGTTCGAGAGCCTCTTTCTCGCGACCAGCCTGGTTGAGCGCCAGCGGCGTGGCCGCGTCGCGGCGGGCGCGCCCGAAGACGAAGGAGGCGCCGCCTAAGCGACGCCTCCGCATACCGTTCCGGCGACTCCCCTTGCGGTGATGCTACTGCGGGTGGGTCCGATCGAACTGCTCTGCCGCGAGCAGTTCGTTGTTCGACTGACGGAGCCAGTTGATCGCGTTGGCGCGGTGGCCGCCGTAGTCACGCGTGTCGCGCTCCAGGTGGGACATCATGCGCTGCACCGCTTCCTGCACGTGCGCGATGCTGTAGTCGCTGCGCTTTTGATCGTGACGGCGCGGCTTCTCGACCGGCGGCGGCTGGTTCTCCGTCTCCTGGCTGTAGTAGCCGTGCGTCTCAGCGAATTGTTCGGCCGCCATCAGTTCGTTGCGCGCGTTGCCGAGGGCGTTGAGGGCATTGACGCGGTGCCCGCCGTAGTCGCGCTCGTCGCGCTGCAGCGCCGTCATCAGGCGGCCCACGCGGTTGGCGGCATGGCCGATGTTGCGGTCGCTATCGTATTGACGCTCCGAGACCGGAACCGTGTTGGGCGGTACGACCGGCGGCGGCGCGACGGCCTGTGCGAAGGCGGCGCCGACCGTCGCCGCGAGCAGCGCGCCCGCGAGCGCGGTGCCGGTGAGGATCCGTGGATTCACAGAAGGTTCTCCTTGGATGAAGTAGCCAGAACGAGTGCGTTGCTGGGAGTTTCCTGCGCTGATAAACGCCGCGACGCGTCCCCCAGTTGCTCGGGCTACCCGGGTTTCACGCAACCTTCATCCCGTCGCTAGTGCCGGGGCGGCCGGGCGCGGCGGGAGCATGCGAATGGCGAACAGCAGGGCTGTCGCGATGCGCGGCACGAGCCGCGGCTTGAGAAGGCGCCGGTCGAGACGCGCCAGGACGCGGCGGTTCTCGGCGAGCGCCGCTTGGAGGAATTGGGCCGGCGTCACGCCGGGGAAGACCCCGCGCGCCTCGGTCAGCGAGATCGGCGGCCCGTCGCCGACGGTCGTCGCGGCCTTGCGCACGGCGCGCACGTGATAGCCGAGCGCCATGATCGTGCGCTGCAGCGCGCCCGGATCGTCGCGCCGCGCGAGTTCGTAGCGCCACCAGTTGATGAAGAACGTGATGTGGCGCGCCTCTTCGAATAGCACTTGCTCGAAGATGCCGAGCAGCGATTCGGGGAACAGGCCCTGCTCCCGCGCGAGCGCGAACGCGCCGAAGCCTGCGAACGAGTCGGCGCATTCGCTGAAGCCGAACACGAGGAAGTCGTCGGCCGTCCCGGCGCCGTCGCCGTCCTCCGCGCCGGGCGGCACGTCGATGCCGTAGCGCTCGATGACGTGCGCCATGAGCCGGCCGTGGCGGCGCTCCTCGAAACCTTGGAGCGCGACCGCCTCGCGGATGTGCGCATCGGCGAGCGTCGTCGCGAACGCGCTCACCATCGTGCCGGCGCGCCGCTCGATCGCGCGCGCGTGGCTCCAGAACGGAATCGCGCGCAGGCGCGCCAGATGGATGCCGTCGAGCTCGGGCCAGGGCAGCCGTTCGGGCTCGTACGGGACGTGCGTCTCGACGAAGGTGCGGCAGAAGAGGTCGCGATGCGCTGGCGTTCCGGGTCTCACGCGGGGTCGTTCTCGGGCCGGGGCGCCCGCACCGCCAGGCAATCGGGCCGCCGCCGTGAAACTGAGCGCGCAACCCGCCGCAAGCCTAGGAGCCCATCGTGAGATTTACGTCACAACGCCTTTTCATGGGGCCGGTCCTCGCATCGCTGGCCCTCGCGGCGCTCCTGCCGGTGAGCGCGCAGACGACGAAGCCGCTGACGCCGGCCAACATGGCGTCGCCCGGCATCCTCGTCGCGCGGATCGACGCGAACTGCGCCGTGTTCAAGAGCGCGATCAAGTCGCAGAAACCGACGAGCGTGATCGCGCTGCACCAGACGACGTGGCGCGTCGCCTCCGACAACAACGTCGCCGTCGCACAGCGTCAGCACGCGACGTACGCGCTGGCGGAGATCTGGAAGCAGGCCGGTAACGACAACTGGATTCGCGCGATTCGCGTCGGTCAGAGCGGTGGAACCCACGCGACCCAGTTGTGCTTTCGCAACGACGGAACGCTGGCGCGCGTCAAGCAGGCGGCGACGTTCCCGGGACTCGACGCGACCGCGGCCCAGGTCGCCTACTACAATACCGACGGATCGCTGATCAAGCGCACGACGGTCTTCGACACGAGCGACCCCGCGATCGCCAAGCGACTGCGGGACCTGCCCTACTATAAGCTGCTACCGTAACATGCTGCGAACGATGACGCGCGTACCTCTCGGCGCCGCGTTCGGCGGCGTCGTGTTGCTCGCCGCGCTCGCGGCGGCGCCCGGCCGGGCGGACACGACCGGCACCTGGGCCGGCTCCGTCGTCAGCGTCACTTCCACCCAGGTCCGCGTGAGCCACAAGGTGACCGGGACGACGCAGAACCGCGCCCGCCTGTTCCTGATCGGCGACGACTTCGAGGGCGTGTGGACGTCGTACGGCAACAAGAAAAAGAAGCTGTCCGACCTCAAGGAAGGCACGTCGGTCCAAGTCACCTACTACACCGACGTCATTCAGCACGTCGACCACGCGCGCAAGATCGTGATCGTCAACGGCTTCAACCTCAACATCAACCTGATGAAGACGCCGGCGCCGGCGCCGGTGCACACCGCGACGCCGGCGGGCTGACGCTCCCGTCACCGTGGATGCCGTCCCTGCGCGTGCGCGCAGAGACGGGCCACCCGCGGTGTAGACCAGCGCTCTTAGGAGCCCTTCGGAAACTGCCGCAATCCTACGACGGCGCCACCCGGCTCCTTGACGCTGGCGACCAACAGCCCCTGGGCGACGTCCGTGACCGGTTGGACGACGGTGCCGCCCGCCGCTTCGAGCGCTTTCACGCTCGCCGCGATGTCGTCGACGGTCCAATATGCGAGGCCGGCCGGATCGCGATTGTCTTGATTCGGGACGAGGCCGATCTCCATGTTGCCGCATTTGTAGCCGACGTAGTACGGTGCGTCGGCGTAGGGGTCGGCGCCGATCAGCTCGCGAAAGAATTTCTTGGCCGCGGTCATGTCGGCTGCCGGATAGATGATGAGCGAGACGTCTTTCAAGGTTTCATACTCCTTCTGTCATCATGACGGAGCGAACGCGGTGAAACGTGACGGGCGCCGCAGGAGGAATTCGTGGAGGACGCGGACCGGCTCGCGGAGCGGTTCGAGGGGGCTCGGCCGCGGCTGCGGCGGATCGCGCTGCGGATGCTGGGATCGTCGGTCGAAGCGGACGACGCGCTACAGGAGAGTTGGCTGCGCATCGGCCGCGCGGACCTGGCGCAGGTCGCGAACCTCGAAGCCTGGCTGACGACCGTCGTCGCGCGCGTCTGCCTCGATGCACTGAAACGGCGCCGGAGCCGGCGCGAGGAGTTGACGGCGGACGATCCGCGCCGCAACGTCGCGGCGATCGCTCCCGGCGAACGTCCCGAGGAGGAAGCGCTCCTCAGCGACTCGCTCGGCGCCGCGCTGTTGATCTTGCTGGACGCGCTCGCGCCGGCAGAGCGCGTTGCGTTCGTGCTGCACGACATGTTCGACGTGCCCTTCGACGACGTCGCCGCCGTCGTCGGCCGGACGCCCGAGGCGGCCCGGCAGCTCGCGAGCCGCGCGCGCCGCCGCGTGCGCGGTGCGTCGGCAGGCCGCGACGCCGTCACGCAGCGCCACGACGAACTCGTGCGCGCGTTTCTCACCGCCTCGCGGGCCGGAAACTTCTCGGCGCTGCTCGCGCTGCTCGATCCGGGTGCGACGCTGCGTGCTGATGCGGCGGTCGTGGCGATGGGCGGGGCAGCGTATTGGCAAACCGACGGTCTCCAGGCTGGTATCGAGGGCAGGGAAGCCGTCGCCGGGATGTTCTCGGGCCGGGCGCTCGGCGCGCAGCCCGCGTTCCTCGACGGCGAGCCCGGTGCGGTGTGGATGGAGGAGCGCGAGGTGCGCGTCGCGTTCCGTTTCACGATCGCTGACGATCGCATCGCTGCGATCGACCTGATCGGCGATCGCGCCGCGCTCGCGCAAGCGGTCATCGAACGCTAGGAATTGCGCACTACCGATGCAGGATCGGGCTCTCCGCGAGTCCGTTCAGCACGAACTGCACGGCGAGCGCGGCGAGGATGATCCCGAGCAGGCGCGTCACGACCTGAATCCCGGTGCGGCCGATGCGGTGCAGGAGCGAGACGGCCGCGCGCATGCAGAACCACGTCACCACGAGCGCGAACGCGTAGGCGAAGAACACCGTCGCGAGGCGCGGCCACGCGCCGTGCGTCAGGTTCACGAGCAGCAGGACCGTCGCGATCGTGCCGGGCCCCGCGATCATCGGGATCGCGAGCGGGAAGACGGCCGGGTCGTCTTCCGCGGCCGCCTCGCGTTCCTCTTCGTCGGTTCGCTTGGCGCCGGTCTTGCGAGCGAACAGCATGTCGATCGCGATCAGCAGCAAGAGAATGCCGCCCGCGATCGTGAACGCGGGCAGCCCGATCCCGAGGGCGTCGAGGAACTGCCGCCCGACGAGGCCGCTCAGCAGGATGACGCCGGCGGCGACGGCGACCGCGCGGTCGACGATCGCCCGCCGGTGCCCGGGCGGCGCGCCGGCCGTCGCGGCGAGCGAAAGCGGGATCATCCCGACCGGGTCGATGATCGTCAGCGCGGTCGCGATAGCGGTCGCGGCAAACCGGAGGTCCATCAGCGTTGCCCCGAGTTCCCGCGGCGGCGTCCCCATCCCGCCATCGCAGAGCAGGCAAGGCGGCTGCCGGTCGCCGATAAGGGAGCCATGAAACGCGAACTCTCGCGCGAGCGCTTCTTGGCCCTCGCGCCCCTGCTGACCGCGGCGGCCTGGCCGCTGAGCGCGGCGGCGCAGACGGCCGCCCCGCAACCGGGTGGCCGCCTCACGCCGCCGGCGCGGCTCAAACGGTCGCTTGTCCTCAGCGGCGGCGGCGCGCTGGGCGCCTACGAGGCGGGCGTCGTCGAGGCGCTCGTGGCCAAGGCGGGGATCGGCGAAGGCCAGCCCCTCCCGCAGTACGGCATCATCGCCGGCACGTCGATCGGCGCGCTGAACTCGTATCTCGTGGCGACCGCGCAGTGGGCCAAGCTGCGCGACCTGTGGGCCACGGTCGCGGACCAAGACGTGATCCGGCTCAAGCCCGAGTTCGCGAAGATGACGAACCCCGCGACCGGCATCGGAACGCGCATCGCAAAGGCGATCGGTCTCTCGCTCGGACTGTTCGACAACGTGCAGGGCGTCCTCGACGGCTACCACCTGCAACAATGGCTCGCGAGCTACATGGATCTGTCGCGGCCCATCGTCACGCCGCTGATCTGGGCCACGACGAACCTCGACCTGGAGGGCCCCGAATACTTTTACCTATTACCGCCCGGCTTCGGGCAGGAGAAGCTGGACATCGCGCTCACGGCGATGCAGCGCGCCGTCGGGCCGCGCGTGCCGCTGCGCCAGGCGCAGCAATCGATCCTCGTCGAGCAACTGCGGGCCTCGGCCGCCGTACCGCTCGCGTTCGACCCCGTCATCCTCCCGGGACCCGACGGTGATAACGCGCCGTACGTCGACGGCGGCGTCACCGCCAACACGCCGGTTGCCGTCGCCCGCGCCGTCTCGTCGTCGGTCGATGCGGTCCTCCTGAACCCGGTTCCCAAGGCGATGGTCTATAAGAACGCGATGGACATCAGCCTCGGCACGTTCAACACGATGCAGCGGCGCATGATGGAGGATGCGCTGCGCGTCGCGTATCTGCAGACGTCGGTCCTGCAGGCGCTGCGCAGGGCGCCCAAGCAGTTCGCGGGCGAGGTCGCGCGCATCGCCGGGCTCAGCGAGCAGGAGTTACACCTCTACGTCGACTTGCTTGCCGACACCGACTTCAACGTGCTGCGTCCGGCCGACGATCTTCCCGTGACCCTCTTTTCCTTCGACGACGCGAAGGGGATCGCCGCGACGTATGCGATCGGGCAGAAGGACGGCGCGACCGGCTTCAGTCTGTTCGAGTACTCGTCGGTCGGTTGATGCGCGAGGTGCGTTAGTGTAGCGTCTCTCGCGACCGCCGGGTGACATGAAGAGAGGGTGACCGCCGGAGCGATCACCCTCTCGTGTTGCTGGCCCGAACCGGTGGAGGCGTGCGTTAGAAGTACGTTCCCGCCGGGCTCACCGCGACGCCGTAGATTTGCGTGTCGCCGCCGTGCGGGGAGAAGGTGTTGAGGACCTTGCCGCCCGGGTACGAGTACTCGTACACCTTGCCGCTGAAGCGGTCCGAGACGAAGAGCTGCGTCTTCAGCGCGTTCAGGGCCATGAACTCGGGCGTGCCGCCGGTGACGAGTTGCGACTCGGAGATCCCACCGTTGACGGTGAAGTTGTCGACGCCCGGCAGATATTGGTCGATGACGAGGTAGTCGAAGGGCTTCGAGAGGCCCGGCGACTCGGCGACCGCGACGCCGCCGGTCTGACCGAACGACTGGCCGATGCTGGCGCAGGTGCTGTTGCCGGGGTAGCAGCTCAGCAGCGTGCCGGAGGCAAAGCCGGAGCCGTTGAGCGTGTACGCCGCGGCGTAGATGCTAGTCTCGCCACTCTGTGACGGATTCAGCAGAGCGAAGCCGCTGATGGTTTCGTTCGCGAGCGGAGTGAACCACTGGGCGGACGGCGTCGAGCTTCCGGCCGGGAACTTATCGATGAAGCTCTGGGCGCCGAAGCCGGGCGAGTTCGAAACGTACAGGTTGCCGAACGCGTCGACGCGGACGTCGGTCGGTGCGTTGATGCCGTTGGACAGCGTCGCCTTCGGCGTGCTTGCGCCCGGCGCGTAGATCGTCACCGTGTCGCCGATGAAGTTCGCAACGTAGAGATTGCCGGTCTTATCGGTCGTGATTCCCTGCGGGCCAAGGATGCCGTTCGTGATGACTTGGAACGGCTGCGGCGACTTGATCTTGTTGACGCGGAACACGGAGATCTGGTTGTTCTCGTTGTCCGCGACGTACAGGATCGGCTTCTTGGCCCTCGCGGCATCGGTGAAGCTCGGGTTCGCGGCGTGGGCGCCGCCGAAGGTCGCGGCGTGCGCGCCGGCGGTGCTGGAGAGGATGGCGCCGAGCGCGATCGCGGTGACGCCGAGCGAGCGGAACGTGGAGGTGAGGTTGTGCATCGGATGACCCTTTCGTGAGCGAGTGATGTCTTGTGGGTCTACGATACGTCTGCAGAGACCTGAAGAACCACGCAATAGCTCACGGATTCAGCCGAATCGTCGGTAGCAGAAAACACAAAGACGACCGCCGTGACGGTCGCCTGCGAACGCGAGGCTCGTGGGGCCGGATATGGTCGCCGAACGGCGAGGCTATGGACCAACCGTACCTCCGCGGGGCGTGAAAAACCACGCAACTCCTCACGGCTTCGGGCGGCCGCGACCTCAGGCCGGCGGCCGCACCGCCGCGAGCGCGCGCCGGAATCCGCCGGCGCGGCCGGCCTCCCACTCCGCAGCGAAGGCGGCGCCGAGCGCATCGCGGACCGCGCCTTCGAGGCGCGCGTGTCCGGCGGCATCGGCGGGAGGAACGTCGTCCGCCGCGGGCGCGATCGACGCGGCTCCGAGGAAGCGCGCCGCCGCCGCGTCGCGGCCGCGAGCGTGCTCGATCGCGGCACGCAGCCGGAGCACGTCGGCCGCCGGGAGGTTGGCGCTGCCGTCATCGGCGATCCGCACCGCGTCACGCAGCAGCGCCTCGGCGCCGGCGTCGTCGCCGCGCTCGAGCACGGCCCATGCCGAGAGGTAACGCGTGACGCGAACGCCGTCGTCGAAGCCGGCGCGCTGCGCGAACCGCGTCCCCTCCGCGGCGAACAATTCGGCGCGGGCAGGCACCTGCGTGCGCAGGGCCAGCAGCGCGAGATTACCGAGCGTGGCGCCGACGCCAACGTCGTCGCCGGCGCCGCGAAAGAGGTGCAACGCCTCCTCGAGGTAGGCCGCCGCCGCCGGAAAGTCGCC
Organism: Vulcanimicrobiota bacterium; assembly: GCA_963743605.1. Taxonomy (GTDB): domain Bacteria; phylum Vulcanimicrobiota; class Vulcanimicrobiia; order Vulcanimicrobiales; family Vulcanimicrobiaceae; genus CAVUQJ01. The sequence goes on from CAVUQJ010000016.1 coordinate 109,249, forward strand.
GTCGGAAGAGGCGTTCGCGCCGAGGTCGCAGAGCGATTGCGCGATCGCGACCGGTTCGCCGAGTTCGCGGCGGATCGCGAGCCCCTCGCGCAGGAACTCGCGGCCCGCCGGGTAGTCGCCGGCGTGTCCACAGCCGATGCCGAGCCCGCTCAACAATGCGGCGACGGCCCCGCGATCGCCGTGCGCGCGTTTGACCGGCAGCGCCCGCCGGATGTGCGCGGCAGACAGGTCGAATCGCCCCAGCGCCTGCGCCAGGCTCGCGGCTGCCGCGTCGCCACTCGCGATCAGCCCCTCGTCAACGTCGCTCCGTCCCTCGGCGAGCGCGAGCAGCGAACTCAACCAGACGTAGCCGTGCGCGTAGGCGCCGCGCAGCCACCAGAACTGGCGCAGCCGGACGGCGAGGAGCAGGCCGAGTGCGATGCGATCGGTCGCTCGCGCCCAGTCGAGAACGGCGTCGAAATTCGGTGACTCGAGGTCGAGGCGCTCGTTCATTGCGGCGTCGCCGACGATTGCGCGAAGCGGGCCGTCGGCCGCGACGAGTTCCGCGCAGTAGTCGGCCACGCGGCGGCGCAGCGGCCCGGCCTCGTCGCTCGCCGCGAGCTGCTCGGCGAGGTAGTCGCGCACCAGCGCGGGGACCTCGAAGCGCGGTTCGCCGGCGCCGTGCTCGACGATGCGGACGAGGCTATGATCCGTCAGGCCGGCGAGCGCGCGCAGCGTCGCGAGCGCGTCCGCCACCGGTTCGTCCCCGATCACGTGCTGCGCCGCTTCCAGGCCGAACGGCCCCGTGAAGATGCCGAGGCGCCGCATCGTCCGCTGCTGCTGCGGAGCGAGCAGACCGTAGCTCCAGGCGATCGCGTCGCGCATCGTGCGCCGCCGCGGTGACCCGTCGCCGGAGTCGACGAGCACGTCGAGCGGATGGGCGAGCCGCCGTGCGAGTTCTTCCGCAGACATGACCCGCAGCAGGGGCGCGGCGAGTTCGATCGCGAGCGGGATCCCGTCGAGCGTGCGCACGATGGTCCCAAGCGCGGCCGCTTCACCATCGATCACAGGAAACTCCGGCGCGTCGCGGCGCGCCCGTGCGATCAGCAGCCGGGTGGCGTCGGTGGGCGTTAGGGGACCGACGGCGAGCGTCCGTTCGCCCGCGACGCGCAGCGGGACGCGGCTGGTCACGACGATGCGCAGCACGGACATCGCCGCCGCGAGCGCTGCGACGAACGCCCCCGCGCCGGTCACGTGTTCGAAGTTGTCGAGCACGAAGAGCGTCGGCCGGTCGCCGATCGCGGCGGCGATCGCCGCGGCGACGGACGCGCCGCGCGCGTCGCGGATCCCGACGGCGAGCGCGACCTTGGCGGGGACGAGCGCCGCGTCGGGGATCGGCGCCAATGCGACGACGAACACGTCGCCCCCGAATCGCTCCGCCGCGTCGTGCGCGAAGCGCAGCGCGAGCGCCGTCTTGCCGACCCCCGCGCCGCCCGTCAGCGTGACGATGTGGTTCGCGCCCTGGGTGAGCCGTGCGATCGCCGCCAAATCCGCCTCGCGTCCGATCAAGACGGGCGCGTCTTCCGGCGCACCCGCGGCGGCCCGCGCGGCCGCCGGGCCGCGGCGTCGCGCGGCCCGGCGCAGGGCCTCGCGCTCCACCGATCCGAGATCGAGCGCCTCCGCGAGAAGCGAGATCGTGATCGCGCGCGGGGAGCGCGCGATGCCCGTTTCGATGTCGCCGATCGTGCGCGCGCTGATCCCCGCGCGCTGCGCGAGCGCCTCCTGCGAAAGGTGCGCGTCGGTCCGGTACGACCGCAAGCAGATCGGCCAGCGGGAGCGCGTCGATCATCGTACCCACACGATGCGGGCCGTCGCACGGGCGGTTGCGGATGGTTCCCCGCCGGGCGGCACGAAAGGGCGTGGGATGACGACCGTCGTGACGGGCGGTGCCGGATTCCTCGGCAGCCACCTGGTCGACGCGCTGGTGGCGCGCGGCGAGCGCGTCCTCGTGCTCGACAACCTGTCGACCGGCAACGCCGCGAACATCGCGGACGCCTGCGCCGGCGGCCGCGCGCGCCTGATCGAGATCAACGTCGCGACCGACCCGATGCACCTGCGGGCGGCGCTGCGCGCCGGCGGCGTGGAGTTGGTGCGGTATATCTATCATCTGGCGTCGCCGGCGAGTCCCGAGGCCTATCACGCCGATCAGTGGGGCACGCTCGCCGTCAACGGCGTCGGGACGATGTCGTTGATCGAGATCGCCGTCGAGCAGGGCGCGCGCTTCATCTACTCCTCGACGTCCGAGATCTACGGCGACCCGCTCGTCCATCCGCAACCCGAGTCCTACTTCGGCAACGTCGACCCGATCGGGCCGCGCTCGTGCTACGACGAGGGCAAACGCTTCGGCGAGGCCGCCGTCGCGGCGGCGGTCCGCAGCCGCGGGCTCGACGCGCGGCTCGTGCGCTTCTTCAACTGTTACGGTCCGCGTATGGAAGCGGGCGACGGCCGTTTGGTACCCGAGTTGATCGGCGCCGCGCTCGCGGGCCGGCCGTTTCCGATCCAAGGGACCGGCAAGCAGACGCGTTCGATGACGTACGTCGACGACGCGATCGACCTGTTGTTGCGCGTCGTCGCGGCGCCACTCGACGGACTGCATCCCGTCAACGTCGGCAACGACGACGAGCGTTCGGTGATCGAGATCGCGCAGACGCTCGCCCGCGTCGCGGGCGTGCCATACGCGATCGAACACCGCCCCGCGCGTGAAGGGGATCCGCAGCGCCGCAGGCCGGATCTGCTGCGCGCGCGAGCGTTGGGGTGGACGCCGGCGACCGCGCTCGAGACCGGACTCGCCGCGACCTACGCGTGGTTCGGCGCCCGGCACGATCCGACGTTCGCGTGAACTCCGCGCCGGACACCGTCCTTGCTCGGGAAGGCGAGGCGGCGCGGGCGTTGCGGCGTCGAAACACAACGCACCGGAGGTACGCGACCGTGCGCAGATTCTCCATCCTCGGCATCGCCGTCGCCGCGCTGGCGCTGGCCGCGGTGCGACCATGCGGCGCGAGCGCCGGTGCCGGCAGCATCGTTCCGGTCAGCCCGCACCCGGCGGAGCGCGTCTCGTCGACGAAGCCCGCGATCGTCGTGCAGGTCACCGGCGTCGGCGCGCTCGACGGCGTCGTCCACCTGACCGTCGACGGCCGCGACGTCAGCGACGGCCTCTCGATCAGCGGCGACCGCGTGACGTACAAACCGCCCAGTGCGCTGACGAGCGGCCTGCACGGCGTGCAGGTCAACGTCGACGACGCCGGCGGCAGCCGGCTGTCGTACCAGTGGTCGTTCACGGTCGACGGGCCGGCGACCACGCAGAGCACCGATCAGCGGGCGGCGGAACCGGCCGGCGACGCCGCGAGCGCGCCCGCCGCGGCGCCCCCGCTCCAGCCGGCCTCCGACGGATCCGACATTCCGTCGTATCCGCCGCTCAACGCCGCGCTGGGCGACAGCGGGCCGCCGTTCGGTTATCCCAACTTCGGCCTCTACGCGCTGACGCCGCCGCCGTATTACTGGGGACAAAACGTACCGTTCGTCTTCAACGGCATCGGCGGCGGGAACGGCTTCGTGACGTTCGGTGGGATCCCGGGCTTCTTCAACCTGCAGCCGCTCGGCGTCAATACCTATTACGTGGTCGTGCCGATCCCGGTCGGCTTCTCGGGCGCCAATCCGCCCGTCGTGTGCCACTTCTTCACGCCCACCGGGTCGCCGGCGATCGTGCAGTACCACCGCCAGGTAGCGATCGTCGGGCGCCGTCAACCGGCGGTCGTCCACGTCGCGCTCGCCCACGCCACGTCCGCGTCGCGTACGTCGTCGCTGCGCATGGCGACCGGCGCGCGAACGGCACCCGGTGCCCGCTCGTTCGTCACCCTCCGCCCGACGCCGGCGCTCCGGCCCGGCGTCCGCAACGCCGTCTATCTGCCCGGACGCGTGATGCGCTCGCCGGTCGGACCCGGATTCGGCGCGCGGCCGGTCGCCCCGGGATTCGGGGCGCGACCGATCGCGATGCCGGCCTCTTCGCGCGGCGCCGTCACGGTGCGTTAAGAAACAGCCCCGGCGGCGGCCGGGTTCGGAAACCCTTCACCGGTTGCATTACGCGATATATCGTGATAGTATCTCGATATGTTGAATGATGATTGGCTCCCCTTCTGGAAGGCGCACAGGGTGGGGCGACATTTACGGCGCCATTTCGGTCGTCACGGGTTCGGCTGGGGCGCGGGCCCCGGGGGAATCTGGGCCGCCGCCGGCATGACGGTCCGGCGCGGCGACATGAAATTCAGGATCCTGGATCTGCTGACCGAGGGACCACGCCACGGCTATCAGATCATCCGCGACCTCGAGGAGCGCAACGAGGGCTACCGGGCGAGCCCGGGCTCGGTCTATCCGACGCTCCAGATGCTCGAAGACGGCGGCTTCGTGAGCAGCGAAAACGTCGACGGAAAGCGCGTCTACACGATCGCCGACGCCGGGCGCTCGCTACTCGCCGAGCGGACGCCGGAGAGCGAGGACGACGACGAGCGCGGAGAACGTGCGCCGTTCGCGCAGCTGCGGGATTCGGCGATGAAGTTGGGCGCCGCCACAATGCAAGCGGCACGTGAAGGCGACCCGGCCGGGGTCGCGCGCGTCGTGACGATCCTCGACCGCGCGCGGCGCGAGATCTACGCGATCCTGGCGGGCGACGCGGAACACTAGCGGACGAGCCGCGCGGGACGCCGGCTCTCTGGGACAGGGATTTCGGATGGCTCGCGGTATCGTTTGCGCAAAGCGGCCGTCACTGTGATGGCGGCCGCGTGTGCATCGGAGCGTCGAGCATGAACGTCCATTCTTCGTCGCGCGTCAGCCATCGAGCGGCGCGACTCGTAGCCGGAGCGGCGCTCGCCGTCGCCTTCGCCTTCGCCCTTGCCCGCCCGGCCGCGGCGTGGCCGTGCAAGCTGGGCGTCGTCCAAGTCAAACAGGTGGCGCCGGGGGTTTACGGCGTCGTCCTCGGGTCGGCCGGCAACGGTTATACCGGCAACGTCCTGCTCAACCTCTATACGAACACCGCGCGCTATCCGCTCGCGATACCGGCAACCTCGATCATGGCCGGCAACGGGACGCCGGATCAGATCGGGATGATCTTCGGCCATCGTTCGATTCCCTATTACTTTACGGTGCCCGGCACCGACCCGCTGATGGCGGTCGCGGTCTCGCAGGGAACGGACCCTGCCGGCAACCCGTGCGATATGCGGCCCTACCTGTTACCCGACGCGAAGCCGATCCCGGTGCAGTTCATCGACACGAGAGCGATCGACGGGCTCGGCCGCGAGATCACCTCGAAATACGTCGCGACGGCGACGCCGCTCGCGGCGGGCGCGCCGCAGAACCTCCCGGCGCCGGCCTGCGCCAAGCCATACGTGCTGTCGCTGGCGACCCGCCGGGTCGAGCCGCAGCCCGACTACGGCGCCCGGTCAGGCTCGGACATCACGGAGCTCAACGTCAACGGCGAGGCGTGGGTGCTCGTCGAGATCGATTCCGGCGGCAAGGACCTCGGCGTCGGCCTCTACCATTCGTCCGGCTCGCCGCTGCTCGACGCCGCGACGCGCTATGCGGCGTCGTCGTCGGACTACGGCCCCGCCATCTTCCGCTGCGACCCGATCAGCGGGCCGTTCCTCTATCACGCGCAGTTCGCCGGTCCGCCGTAGCGATTACAGAGTCGTCTCGTTCGGCGGGAAGAGCAGCAATTTGCCCGTCGTGCGCCGGCCCTCGAGGTCGGCGTGCGCGCGGGCGGCGTCGGCCAGCGGATAGACGTGCTCGACCCGTAGTCGCAGCGCGCCGCTCGCGATCGCGTCGAACACGTCCGTCGCGCGGCGGCGCAGTTCGGCCGGCGTCGCCACGTAGTCGCCGAGCGTCGGCCGCGTGACGAACAGCGAGCCCTTTTGCGCGAGTCGCGCGAGATCGAACGGCGGCACCGGGCCGCTGGACGCGCCGAAGAGCGCGAGCATGCCGCGCGGCCGTAGCGCGTCGAGGCTGCCCTCGAACGTCGTCTTCCCGACGCCGTCATAAACGACGTCGGCGCCCCGCCCGGCGGTGAGCCGGCGCACCTCGGCCGCGACGTCGTGCGCGTCGTAGCGGATCACGTGGTCGGCGCCCGCGTCACGCGAGAGCGCGGCCTTCGCTTCCGACGAGACCGTCGTGATCACCGTCGCCCCGATCGTTTTCGCGCGCTGCGTCAGCAGCAGGCCGACGCCGCCCGCGCCGGCGTGGACGAGCGCGGTATCTCCGCGCGCGAGCGGAAACGTGCTCGTCGTCAGATACTGCGCGGTCATCCCCTGCAGCATCAGCGCGGCCGCGTCTTCGAACGACACGCCCTCCGGGATGCGCACGAGTTTGGCTGCCGGGACCGCGGCGTACTCGGCGTATGCACCCGGGACCATCGCGTAGGCGACGCGGTCGCCGACGTGGAGGTTGCGGACGGCGGCGCCGAGGGCGGCAATGGTGCCGGCGGCTTCGCTGCCCGGAACGAACGGCAGCGACAGCGGGTAGAGGCCGGCGCGGTGATAGGTATCGATGAAGTTGATGCCGATCGCCGCGAGCCGCACGAGCGCCTGGTCCGGCGCCGGCTGCGGCACCGGGAGGTCGACGCAGCGCAGCGCGTCGGGACCGCCGACGGCGTCGACCCGGATCGCCTTCACTTGGCGGCCGCGGCCTCGATGTGCCGCGCGAGCCACTGCATGATCGACTCGCGCGTCAGGAGGCCGACCAGGTCGCCGCCCGCCGAGACGACCGCGAGCGCCTGGGTCCCGGTCGAGGCCATCCGCCGGACCGCGTCGTTGGCGTCGGCGCCGGCAGGGATCTCGACGGCATCGGCGGCGCGCGTCATGATCGCGGTGACGAAGGTCCGCGCGAGTTCGTCGTTCGGAACCTTGGCCATGTCGTCGATCGTCACGAAGCCGATGAAGCGCTCGCCGACGTAGACGGGAAGGACCCGCGTGCGCGTCGCCTGCATCGTGCGCAGGACGCGATCGGCCGTCTCGTCCGCACCGATGCGCAGCGACGGTTCGACGATCAACTCGCTCGCGACGTGGCCGGTCAGCGAACTCGCGACCTCCGATTGCCGGCGCTCGACGTTCCCCGACTGCAGCAGGTACCAGCCGATGAACGTCAACCACAGCCCGCTGAACGATGCGTAGAGCGCGCTGACGATCCCCAGCACGATCAGGATCGCCGCGACGATGCCGCCGATCGTCGCGGCGATGCGCGTCGCGCGGAGCCGGTCGCCCGTGACGCGCCAAACGACGGCGTGCAGCACGCGTCCGCCGTCGAGCGGGTAGGCCGGTAACACGTTGAATGCGGCAAGCACGACGTTCGCAAACGCCAGGTACGCGAACAGCATGCCGAACGGCGTCGCCTCGGTCGCCACGGCGAGGCCGTAGAATACGAGCGCCAGCGCCAGGCTGGTCAGCGGTCCGATCGCGGCGATCCAGGCAGCGCTGGGCGCGGTTGCCGGCTCGCTGTCGAGCGACGACACCCCGCCGAAGATGAAGAGCGTGATGCCCTTGACGGGGACGCCGCGGCTACGCGCGAGCAGCGAGTGCGCGAGTTCGTGCAAAAGGACGCTCGTGAAGAACAGCAGCGAGCCCAGGACGCCGAGCAGCGCGCGCTCGAGCGGCGAGAGGCCGCTCGCCTGCAGCGGTCCGCTCGGGCTGCCGACGGCGTACGCGACCAGTGCGAAGATGAGGACCCAACTGGGATTGACCGTGATCTCGATGCCGAACAGCCGGCCGATCTTCACTCGGTTTCTTCCACCCTGCGCGGAGGCCGCTGGGTTACGCCAATCGGCAGGGCACGCCCGCGCACGACGCGCGTCCCGGAGAAACGATCGTGGAACTGGACGCGCAGGATGGAGCTGAGCGCGGCGATCACGACCGTCGTCAGCGCAAATCCGGCCAAGAGGTAGCGCCACACGATGCGAGTGATGCCGGGCGGGGTCGACTGCGTCGTGACGACGCGGACGTCCGCGATCATCATCCCCAGCGTTTGCCCGCTCAAGGCGACGAGGAGGATGCTGTAGAGGACGAACAGCAGGCCCGCCGTCGATCCCGAAAGGGTGACGTGCGGGATCACGTGCGCGATCGCGGCGAGCCAACCGGGCATTTCGGTGGCCGCGTGGCGCTTCGCCGCATCCTCGGAGAACGTCAAACCGACGGCGGTGTTCGAGATGATGTAGACCAGGGTTATGTCGATGGCGAACACGAACGCGCGGCGCCATGGCGGCACGAGGTCGCGCCGCTGGACGCTCGTCCCCGGTTCGACCATCTGGATTGCGACGACCGGCGGCCGCGGAACTTCGAGCTGGCGACGCCAGAACGCCATGGTGTCGGTCCGGGCGAACGCCTTCAGTGCCGCGATCCGGTTGGTCGCATAGGGCATCCCGCCGATCCATTCGCCGAAGCGCAGCGCCGGGTCGGTCTGTAGATCGTGGCCCTGTTCGTTCAACACCTCGAGGTCGACGCAACGTCCGATCGAGTGGAACGTCGTGATCGCGACGGCCCCGAGCGCGTCGGCGATCGAGTCGCAACAGATCAGCCCTGCGCGGTCGGCGGTATACTCCGTGCGCCGTAACCAGGATCCGAAGATCAAACCGATCGCAAAGTTCTCGCGTCCCGACGCGCTCAGCAGCGACGATAGCCGCGTGTGTCCGGCGGCGATGTGCGCCAGTTCGCGCGCGACGAGGAATCGCAACTCGCCGGGCTTTAGATGCTCGAGGTACTGGCTCGAGATCAGCAGCGAGTAGGGTTCGCCGAGTCCGACGGCGGTGATCGGAACGAAGAACTCGTCGCGGACGAAGATCTCCGGTGCGGCGACGCCGAGCCGCTCGGCGACCGACGCGACCAGCGCGTGCAACTCGGGGAACTGTCGGCCGTGGACGTGGATGCTGCTGCCGAGCGAGCGGCCGCGCGAGATCGAGACGTAGGCCATCCCGGCGACGATCAGCAGCACCATGTCGGAGTAGGTGACGGCCTTGAAGAGCAGCCCGATCAGGGCGATCGTCACCGGGGCCGAGACCAGGCAGAGGGCCAAGGCCCACCGTTCCCGCGGCACCCGGACGCTCCAGGGACCCGAGAACAGGGCGGGCTCCGCCTTCACCGGCCGGCCGGCGATGTCGCGCTGGCGGCTTCCCTTCTGCTCAACGCCGGTCATGAGCACCCCATTCGGCCCCGGGGGCGGCGAGGGCCTTGACATCTTGCACTAGTATGCTATTGTACTAGTGTACTAGTAAAACAATACGCCGCCCGAAGGAGCAACCACCATGAAAAACCAGAACCGGCCGATCGAATCCGACCTCCCCCGCAACACCGTGATCCCGTCGCCCCGCGACGCCGCGCTGTTCCCCGGCTGGGGCGTCAAGTTCTAAGACTCGCCGGTAGATAGCGCGCGAGAGCACGGCCTTGGCCACCATCTTCACCGTCGATCCTCACAGCGGCGTCCCGCTCTACCTCCAGCTCATCGAGCAGGTCAAGCGGGCGGTGTTGCTGGGAGCGCTCGGACCCGGCGAGCAACTGCCGACCGTCAAGGCCCTGGCGCTGGAGCTGACGATCAACCCGAACACGGTCGCCCGCGTTTACCGCGAGTTGGAGCGTGACGGCGTGATCGAGACCAGTCCCGGCCGCGGATCGTTCATCCGCACCGGCGGCAGCTCCGGTAGCGACCGTCGGATGGCCGACAACGTCGCCCAGCAGACGTTCATCGACGCGATCCGCGAGGCGCGCTCGCTCGGACTCGGGCGGCGCAACGTCGAGGCGATCGTATCGCGACTGCTCGAGCGTTGGTACCCGTCGTCTGAGAGCCTGGAGAACTCGTGAATACCATCATCGCAATCGACGAACTGACGAAGAACTACGGCTCGTTCAGCGCCGTTTCGGGCCTGACGCTGCATGTCGACGAAGGCTCGATCACCGGGCTGCTCGGCCCCAACGGCGCCGGCAAGACGACGACCTTCAAGTGCCTGCTCGGATTCATGCGCCCCACGTCGGGATCGACGCGCGTCTTCGGCGCGCCGCTCGAGCCGGCTGCGTTCGAGCGTCTGTCATACGTTCCCGAGCGCAGCGTGCTCTACGGCTGGATGACGATCGGCCAGCATCTCGAGATGCAACGCCGCTCGTTCAAGCACTACGACCCCAAACGCGCCGCCGAGCTCCTCGCGACCTTCGGGCTGGACCCCGCCAAGCGGACGAACCGCCTATCGAAGGGACAACAGACCGCGGTCGCGTTGATCCTCGCGTTCTCGATTCGTCCGAACGTCCTGATATTGGACGAGCCGGCAAGCGGGCTCGATCCGATCTTTCAACGCGTCGTCATCGACCTCATGATCGATGCGGCGGCGAACGGCGCTACGATACTGTTTTCGTCGCACCAAATCACGCAGGTCGAACGCGCCGCCGACCGCGTCGCGATCCTCAAGAACGGACGCCTCGTGCTCGACGCCGTGGTCGACGAACTCAAGAGCGACGAGAAGGTCGTCGAAGCGATCTTCGACCACGCAATCCCCGCGCTCGACGGGCTTGCCGACGACGTGCGCGTGCGCCGGTTGGAGCGCTCGGGGCGGATCGTGCGCGCCTACGTGCACGCCGAGGCCGGCGAGATCATGAAGCGACTGAGCGCCTACGAACCGCGCAGCATCAGCATCGTCGACCTCAACCTCGAAGACATCTTCCTCAATGCGGTCGAGGCCGACCGCTTCAGCCCGACGGAGATCGTGTGATGGCATACGTCGAATATCTACGTAACCGCCGGATGGTGATCGCGTTGACTATCGTCGTCGCCGTCCTGGTCGGCTTGGCGCTCCTCGGGTTTTCGACCTCGGGCGGACATCATAGCATCGAAGCCGATCACGGCGCACACCAGCCGATGCTCTCCGTGATGTTTCTGATCGCGGGCTACATCACCGGGATCGTCGCCTCGATCGCCGGCTCGTTCTTCAGCCAGGAACGGACGCACGCGGCGCTCTCGCTGACGAAGCCCGTTTCGCGCACGCGGTTCGCGCTGACGTACCTGGCCGTCGACACGGCCGGCATCGTCGCGTCCTTTGTCGTCATCTTCCTCTTGGGCGAACTCATCCTGTTGCGGGCGATGGGCCTGCACTCGATTTCGGTCGACGGCGAGACGTGGACGTTGCTCGCGCTCGGGCTCGGGTTCGCCTTCGCGCTCTACGCCGTGGTGCGCGTCCTCGGCACGACTTTCGGCCACGGCGGCCTCTTCGCCGGGCTGATCTGGGCAGTGGGGTTCCTGCTCGTCGGGCTCGCCAGCTTCCATCTGCCGTGGCTGCTGCACGACATCGTCGTCGCGTTGAACTTCGTGAACCCGATCGCGTACTTGGAGAGCTTCGATTCGAACAACAGCGCCAAGAGCATACTTCCGCTGTCGTTCGAGGGACGCCTGATCGGCGAATGGTTACTCGTCATCGTCGCGGCCGCCGGATCGGTGGTCGCCTGGAACCGGTTGGAGGACTGAACGGTGCGGTATCTCGGAACGACCCTCTCGCTCACGCTCGGAGCCTGGCGGCTGCGCTGCGTGCTCGCGCTCGAAGACGCCGTCGACACGGACGCAGACGACGGTTCGCCCCGCGAGCGCCAGCCCGTCGAGCCGATGCCGCACCGCGTCGTGCGCATCGACCCGCCGGCCGCCAGCCGGCGGCGGGCTTAACCCTACTTCAGGATGAACGACGTTGGGTGCGCGGCGGTCTCGTAGTGGAATTTGCCGTCGCGCACGGTGTAGAAATAGACGTTCGGGTCGAGCGCGTCGCCGTTGGCGAGGAATTGGTAGGGCCCCACGATCGTGTCGTACGGCGCCGGTTGCTGGAGCTGGCGCATGAGCGCCAGCCGGTCCCCGGTTCCCGCGCGCCGGATCGCGGCGATCGCGATCTGAGCCGACGCGTAACCAAACGCAGCGAGGAACGTGAACGGCCCGTAGCGCCGTTCGAAGTCCTCGTGCACGCGGAAGACCGAGGGCGCGAGTTCGAGCGGCGGTAACGGAGTCGACACCCTAAAGTCGCCGAGGTCGGCCGCGTACTTCGTGATCGCATCCTGATCAAAGAACCCCTTCGAGGCGACGATCGGGCCCGTGAAGCCGGCTGCCCGCAGCTCGTGGATCATCGGCCCCATGTCGTGCGCGAGCCCGGCGAGGTACACGAGGTCCGGCTTGGTCTGCGTGAGCCCGTCCTTTGCGACGGCGGCAAACTTTGGTTTGTCGTACGGAAAGACGACCTGCTCGCACGGCAGCTTGTCGACGTCCGCCTGCCGCGCGAACCCGCCCGAGACGTCTTCGCCGTAGTCGCCGTCCTGGAAGAAGATGGCGACCTTCTTCGGCTTGAGTTTGTCTTCGACGTACTTGGCGCCGAGCTGGCCCTCCGTGGAATCCTTCGTCGGCAGGCGCAACACGTTGAGGTAGCCGTCGCTCGTGATTCGGTCGAACGTCGACGCGGGGACGATCAGCGACATCCCCTTCTGCTCGTATATCTTCGCCGCGGCTTCGGTGATGCGGCCGTTCAAATGACCGATCACGCACAGCACGTTGGGGTCGTCGCAGGCGAACCCCGCCGTGACGATCGCGGAAGCGAGCAGGTCCTGGTCGTCGAACGTGCGCATCGCGATGATCCGGTCGAGCTCGCCGCGCATGCGGTTCGTGTCGTCGATCGCCGCGCGAACGCCGTTTGCCAGGCTCTCGCCCTGTTTCGTATCATCGCCGGTGAACGGTGCCGCGACGCCGAGCGTGACCGTAGCGATGTATGGCGCCTCCTCGGGCGTCGGCGCGGCGAGCGCCCCGGCCGGACCGGCGGCCGCGAGCGCGGCGCCGGCGCCCGCGCCCGCGAGAAACGTACGGCGCGTGCTCATAACCGGACGAACCCTCCCAGCGTCGTGCAGAGAAACGCGACAGAAAAGATCATATTGCTCACGAAGACCCGTTCGTTGAGGATGAAGAGGTTCTTGGCGACCTCGAAGAGCCGCCGCTCGTACCAGGCGAGGAGGGCGGCGAGCCCGACCCCCACGTAGTAAGGGGTCCCGGCGCCGGCCAGCGCTCCGGTGACGGCAAGCAGCGCCGTCATCGCGACGTGGAGCAGGATCGGCAGCGTGCGGCCGTAGCCGTCGCCGAAGCGCGCCGGGATCGACCGGATCCCCTGTGCGACGTCAACGTCGCGATCCATCAGCGCGTAGATGATGTCGAAGCCGGCGACCCACACCGTGACGGCGACGAACAGCGCGATCGCCGCCCACGTGACGGTGCCGGCGATGGCGATGAAGGCGCCCAGCGGCGCGAGGCCGTCGCACGCGCCGAGCACGAAGTGCGCGGCCCACGTAAAGCGCTTGCACAGCGGATACGTCAGGATCAGGAGCGCCGCGACCGGCGCGAGCACGACGCACAGCGGATTGAGGTGCAGCGCGGCGACGATCAGGAGCGCGAGACCGGCGACGATCGCGACGAGCATGACGTGCGGCGGCAGCGACCCGCTCGCGGTCGGACGCCGCGCGGTGCGCGGGTTGCGGGCGTCGATCTCGCGATCGAAGTAGCGGTTCGCCGCCATTGCGGCCGTTCGCGCTCCGATGACGGCGACGGTGATCCAAACGAGTTGCGCGAGCGTCGGGATGCCGCGCGCCGCGAGGACGGCGCCCGCATATGCGAACGGCAGCGCGAACAGCGTGTGCTCAACGCGGATGTCGGTCAAGAACAGGCGGATCGCGCGCGCCGCGCTCACGACGGCGCCCGCGGTCCGCGCAGCAGCGCAGCGAGCGCCCCCGCGCCCTGGCCGGACCACGCGTCTTCGCGCGGCACGAGCGCGTCGAGACCGAACTCGCTCCAGCGTTGCGTCACCCGTTCGCGCGTCGCGGCGTCCATGATCAACTCGGCGGGCCACTCGCGCGCGTACCCTTCGTCCGGGCCCTTGCGGGTCGCGTCGACGCCGAGCTTGTGGCCGAGCGCGACCAGCGCCGGCGAACTGTGGTCGAGGTCGTCGACCGGGCCCGGCATGACGACGAGGTCACGCGACGGGTCGACGTTGTTCAGGGCGAACCAGGCGACGGAACGAACGTCCTGGACGTCAACGTCGGCGTCGACCACGACGATGCAGCGCGTCAGCATCATCATGTGCCCGAGTCCCCACAGCGCGTTCATGACCTTCTTGCCTTGCCCTGGGTACGACTTCTGGATCGAGACGATCGCGAGGTTGTGGAAGCCCCCCTCGACCGGCAGGTTGTAATCGACGATTTCCGGGACCACCATTTGCAGCAACGGAAGGAAGATGCGTTCCGTCGCCTTGGCAAGCCAGGCGTCTTCCATCGGCGGCTTGCCGACCAGGGTGGCCGGATAGACAGGCGCGCGGCGGCGCGTGACGCATGCGACGTGGAAGGCCGGGTAGCGATCTGCCGGACTGTAGACGCCGGTGTGATCGCCGAACGGTCCCTCGAGGCGCAGATCGTCGTTGTCGACGTAGCCCTCCAGCACGAACTCGGCGTCGGCGGGGACGCGCAAGTCGACCGTCTTGCAGCGAACCATCCGCACCGAGCGCCCGCGCAAGAGCCCTGCGAACGCCATCTCGTCGACGATCGGCGGCAACGGGGCCGTCGCCGCGTACGTGACGACCGGGTCCGTCCCGATGGCGACCGCGACCGGGACGCGGCCGCCCCACTTGCGCGCCTGCGCGCGGCCGTGCTTGTGGCGTTGCCAGTGCATCGCGCAGGTGCTGCGATCGTAGACCTGGATGCGATACATCCCCGCGTTTTGTGCTCCGGTTTGCGGGTCTTTGGTGAACACGACCGGGAGCGTGATGAAGCGGCCCGCATCGCCGGGCCAGGTCTGCAGCACCGGCAGCGCGCCGAGATCGGGCGACTCTTCGACGACCTCTTGGACGGGCGCCGTCGTCACCGTCTTTGGGATCGCCGCGGCAAAGGTTCCCAGCGAGAACAGCCGGGAGAGGCCCTCGCCTCTCGACTGCGGCAGGCGCACGTCGAGCAACTTGCGGACGCGTTGCGCGACGTCGGCGAGGCGTTCGCAGTCGAAGGCCATTGCCATCCTTCGCTCGGTGCCGAACTGATTGGTGACGACCGGATAGCGCGAGCCTTCGACGTCGGTGAAGAGCAGCGCGGGACCGCCCGCCTTCACGACCCGATCGGTGATCTCGGCGATCTCGAGCCGGGGGTTGACGCGCGCGCCGATCTCGCGCAGTTCGCCGGCCCGGCGGAGCGCATCGATGAACTCTCCGAGCGAGTCGTACGGCACTATGCCCTATCGATGCTCAGGGCGATGCCCGAGTCCCTGCGTTCGCGATCCGCCGGGCGACCTGCGCGGGCGTCAGGCCGGCGATCGAAAACGTCTTGTGTCGCGCGGCCGCGCCGCGCTGAAGCGTGACGGCGCGCTTGGGGCATCCCAGGGCTGCGGCGAGCGCGGCGCGGACCGCTTCGTTCGCGAGCCCGTCGCGGGCCGGCGCCGCGACGCGCACCTCGCAGACGCCGTCGCGCAGGGCGATCCCCGGACGCCGAGTGTTCGGCTTCACGACGACGGCGAGCGTCGCGTGCGCGTCAGTCGTTGTCGGGCGGATCGTCGCTTGCCGGATCGCGCTCGAAGTAGGCGGCGTCGACCCCGGTGTGGAGTGCGACGAAATCCTGCGCCGGTTTGGTGAAATCGAAACAGTCGGCCAGGTCGTCGGCGCGGACGTCGCTCACTCCGAGGTTGCCGAGCGCGAAGCGCTCCTCGGTGAAGTGCAGGATGCTCCCGAACTCGTGCTGCACGTGCGAGACGTAGCCTTGCTTCGCGTACGGTGAGATCACGATCAGCGGGACGCGGAAGCCGAGACCGTCGTCGTCGACGCGCGGCGGCGCGACGTGATCGTACCAGCCGCCCCAGTCGTCCCACAGGACGAAGATCGCGGTGTTCGGCCAATACTTGCTGCGCCCGATCGCGTTGACGATCGAACCGATCCACTGCGGTCCCTTGTTGGTTGCGACCGCCACGTTGCGCGTCGGGTCGGGCGGGGGGTACGCATGATCCGAGTTGGTCGCGTTCGGCACGACCCAACTCACCTGCGCGAGCCGGTCCTTGGCGATGTCGTTCAGGACCGCCGTCTCGGGGGTGACGACGTTCGTATGCCAGTCGGGGCCGTACCGAATCGCGTGGATCGCGTCGAACGCCGACCAGATCGCGCCGAGCTGATCTCCGCGTGGCGCGTAGTAGCGCCAGGTGACGTTGTGAGAGTCGAGCTGATCGGCGAGCGTCGAGTACGCGAAGCACGGGAAGATGCCGCGGCCCGGCATGTTGTTGACGAGTGCGCGCGCGTCGGGCGGCGAGTCGCAGCCCCAGAAGAATCGCGACGAATTCCCCACGTCGGGATTGTCGACGACGTGCGCCGACTGTCCGGCGATCAAGTACTGATGCGCCGCGAAACTCGGCCCGAAGACCGGCTGGAACATCCGGTCGGCCAGCGTGTAGCGCCGCGCGAGGTCCCAGTAGAGCCGCACCTCGTTGTGCGGGAGGTAGCCGTACGCCAGGGTCGGCGTGTTGGCGTCCTTTTGCGCGCTGTCGACGTGCTCGAGATCCCAGCCGTCCATCTTGCCGCCGTCGTACTCCATCAGCGCGGCCTTGTGCGTATGTTCGAGGTCGGCCTTGTAGACGAAACTGACGGGGCGCAGCGCGATCGGGCGGCCGTCGTGGCCGCGCCCCGACGTAACGGTGTCGGCGCCCGGGAACCCGTTGAACACGTTGTCGAAACTCCGGTTTTCTTGGATGAGGATGACAACGTGCGTGATCTTGGGCGGCGCGCTCGCGCGGGCCGGTGCGACGGGTACCGACGCGACGGCCAGAGATGCTGCTGTCAAGGCGCTCGCGACGAGCCGTGCATTCACCAGATCGATTCCTTGCCGACCGCTTCGTCTCGCGCGTTGCGGCGACTTTCTTAAAGAGGCGTAACGGTCAGATGAGTTTCGCACCCGCGACCGCGCCTCCCCGGGGACTGCGTCGCGTGCTCGTGCTCGGCGGGTGCGGTTCCGGAAAGTCGACGTTCGCCCGGCGGTTGGGCGACCTTACGGGGCTGCCGGTCGTCCATCTCGACCGCGAGTACTTCAGCCCCGGTTGGGTCGAGCCCGAGCGCGACGCGTGGGTGCGTCGGCTCGTGGAGATCGCCGCGCGCGAGAACTGGATCATCGACGGGAACCACGTTCGCAAGGCCTTTGCCGAGCGGCAGGAGCGCGCCGACCTCGCGATCCTCCTCGACTTGCCGACCTGGCGTTGCCTGTGGCGCGTGGTCAGGCGGGTCGTGGCATGGAACGGCCGGGTGCGGTCCGACATGGCCCCCGGATGCGAGGAGCACTTCGACCTCGGCTTCCTGTGGTACACGTTGCGTTATCGCGCGACCCAGCGCCCGGCGATCGACGAAGCCCTACGCACCTTCCGGGGGGAACTCGTTGTGTTGCGGACACCCGCCGAGGTCGAGCGGTATCTCCGCTCCTATGAAAACGGCGGCCGGTAACCCGGCCGCCGTTTCTCGTTACGAGCGAAGCAACGCTAACGGCGGGCCGTTAGGGCCGCCGGCGGCGCGGTGGGCCGCCCGGGCCGCCCGCCCGGTCGCGCGGCGGCGCCCCGTTGCCGCGCCCGCTCACCGTGTAGTCGGCGTTCGGGTCGGCGCCGGCGAGTACGGCCTTGCGCGACAGGTTGATGCGGCCTTGCGAGTCGATCTCGGTGACCTTGACCATGATCTGATCGCCGAGCTTGACGACGTCCTCGACGCTCTCGACGCGGTTGGGCGCCAGTTGGCTGATGTGGACCAGGCCTTCCTTGCCGGGCAACACGGCGACGAACGCGCCGAAGTTCATCAGACGCGTGACCGTGCCCAGGTAGGTCTCGCCGACCTTGACGTTCCTTGGTCAGGGCCTCGACCATCTGCTTGGCCTTCTCGGCACCGGCGCCGTCCGGCGAAGCGATGAAGACGCGGCCGTCGTTCTCGATGTCGATCTTGACGCCGGTGTCGGCGATGATCTTGTTGATGATCTTCCCGCCGGGTCCGATGACGTCTTTGATCTTTTCGGGCTCGATCGTCAGGACGATCATCCGCGGCGCATAGCTCGACAGTTCCGTCCGCGGCTCCGCGATCGTTTCCTTGAGCTTGTCGATGATGAACAGCCGCGATTTCTTGGCAGCCTTCATCGCCTCGCGCATGATCTCGATCGTGACGCCCTGGACCTTGATGTCCATCTGGATCGCGGTGATGCCGTCGGCGGTCCCGGCGACCTTGAAGTCCATCTCGCCGAGCGCGTCCTCGAGCCCTTGGATGTCGGTCAGGATGGCGTGCTTCTTCCCGCGTAACACCAAACCCATCGCGACGCCCGCGACGTGCTTGCGGATCGGTACGCCGGCGTCCATCAAGCGCCAGCGTGCTGCCGCAGACCGAGGCCATCGACGACGAGCCGTTCGACTCGAGGACCTCGCTGATGAGGCGCAGCGTGTAGGGGAACTCGTCCTCGCTCGGCAGCATCGGGACGAGCGCGCGCTCGGCCAGGTGTCCGTGACCGATCTCGCGCCGTCCCGGCGCACGCATCGGCCGCGTTTCGCCGACCGAGTACGGCGGGAAGTTGTAGTAGTGCATGTAGCGCTTGTTCGGAATCGCCATGATCCCGTCGAGGCGCTGCTCGTCGCCGATCGACCCGAGCGTCGCGGCGGTGAAGACCTGCGTCTGGCCGCGGGTGAAGATCGCGCTGCCGTGGACGCGCGGCACGAAATGGACCTTCGACCAAATCGGCCGGATCTCGTCGGCCTTGCGGCCGTCGGGACGGACCTTCTCGTCGACGACCATCTCGCGAAGCTCTTCCTCTTCCATCGCCTTGATGATCTTGTCGAAGTCGGGCCTGCGCGGGTCGGATACGAGCGCCGAGAGTTCGGGCTTCTTGTCGCCGATGCGCGCCAGCGCTTCGGCCCGCGAGATGCGCGCGAACGCCTCGTTGCGCTCCGTCTTGTCGACGACGCGCATCGCCTTGGCGACGTCGTCCTTGAACGATTTCTCGACCCACTTCTCGAGGGCCGGATCGGGCTTGGCGACCGGATAGTCGCGCTTCTCCTTGCCGGCCTTCTTCGCGAGTTGGTCGATCGCCGCGACGATCGTCTTGATCGCCTCGTGCGCGAACGCGACGGCGTCGAGGAACTCGTCCTCGGAGATCTCGTTGCCGCCGCCCTCGACCATCATCACGGCCTTGGTGGTGCCGGCGACGACGATGTCCATGCCGCCGGTTTCGATATTGCGGCAGCGTCGGATTGCAGATGTATGCGCCGTCTTCATCGCGACCGACCCGCACCGCGGCGACGGTCTCTTCGAACGGAATGTCCGACAGCGCGAGCGCGGCACCGGCGGCGCAAACGGCCAAGACGTCGGCGTCGAGTTCGGGATCGATCGAGAGAACGGTGGTGATGATCTGGACGTCGTTGCGGAAGCCATCGGGGAACAGCGGCCGGATCGGACGATCGATTTGGCGCGCGGACAGCACGCCGTGTTCGGACGGACGGCCTTCGCGCTTGATGTAGCCACCGGGGATCTTACCGGCGGCATACATCTTTTCTTCGAAGTCGCACGTCAATGGGAAAAAGTCGATGCCCTCGCGGGGCTTTTCGGAGGCGGTAACAGCGGCAAGGACGACGTTTTGGTCGCCGTAGCGGACCAGCGCTGAGCCATTAGCCTGCTTGGCAAGCTCGCCGGTCTCGATGATCAATTGCCGCCCGCCGATCTCTAATGAGACGGATTCAGGCACGAGTACTCCTAGTCTGATTCGTTCTTTTATTGCGTAAGCACGCGCCGCTTCGGGCCACCGGGCGGTTTGCCCTGGGCGGCACGGCGGCGCGCTGGTCGCCCCGGCGGCGCGTTTAGCGGCGCAGGCCGAGCTCGGCGATGAGCTTGCGGTAGCGCTCGAGGTCTTTGCGCTGCAGGTAGCTGAGGAGCCGGCGGCGCCGGCCTACCTGCATCAGCAGGCCGCGGCGGCTGTGGTGGTCCTTCTTGTGGACCTTGAGGTGCTCGGTCAGCTGGTTGATCGAGGCGGTGAGCACGGCGACTTGGACGTCGGCGGAACCGGTATCGTTCTGCGCCCGTCCATAGCGCTCGGAAATCTCGGCCTTCTGATCCTTTGTCAGCGGCATGCGTTCGCTTGCTCCTTGTGCAGGATGGTCTCGCTCGGCTCCAGCCGATCAGGCCGGGCCGGCGACGCGCGCTATCGTATCACCGGCCGGCGCTGCTGTCAAAAAAGCCGCAACCCGCGTGGCTAGGGGATCGCGGCGGTCGCCGAGCCCCAGACCACCGAGACCTTGCCCGGACGGGCGCCGTCCTGCGGCGGGACCAGTTGGAATTCGTACGTCTTCACGCCCGCAGGCGGCGCGACGAAGGAGACGGTCTTCGGCGAGCAGAGTCCGTCCGCGCAGAACGACGCGACCCAGCCGCCGCCGACTCCGCGGGTGTTGAGCGTGACGTTCGAGTTGGGCGGCGCGACGACGATCAGGCGGTACTTATAGGTCGACTTCAGGCTGCCGGGCAGGTCGGGACCCGTCCAACGGCTCAGCGCGATTGCCGTCCCGTGGCCCTGCGCGAGGGCCACGGCGGCCATCCCCTCGGCCGCGCGCTCCGGCGTGCGCTCGCGCATCGCCGCGTACTGACTGCTCGCAGGCACGAGCGCCGCGTAGTGTTTTGCCTCGTCGAACGTGCGCTGCGCCCCGGCACGGTCGCCGAGCGCGACGTAGACGTTCCCGAAGTCGAGCAGTTCGTCGGCGATCAACCCGTAGGCGTCGCCACGCTTGGAGGCGCTCGGCTCTTTCTTCGCGTCGTCGATCATCAAGTCGACGGCGGTCTTGTAGGGATCGACGGCGTCGGCGAAGCGCCGCGAGCGCTGGTAGGCGAGGCCGAGTTCGTCGTAGCCGTCGGCGTCCTGCGGTTTCAGTTTGATGTAATCGAGGGCGGTCGAGGCCATCGCGGGATAGTCGTGCAGCCGGTAGTAGGCGCGCGACAGCGAGAACGTCAGCGACGGATCGTTCGGCTTGAGCGTGAGCGCGGCGCGATAGGCGGCTGCGGCGTCCGCGAAGTGGTTGAGATCCGCGGCGGCCGTCGCGGTCAGTTCGTAGGCGGCGAGATGCTCTTCCGGCGTGGTCGCGATCCGGTGGGCCGCGGCTGCCGCGCCGGCGAGCAGCGTGCCTTCTTCGCGGTTCGTGCGATCGTCGTCGTAGAGCGTGCGTTCGCCGGAGACGAGCGTCGCGGCGTAGGCGTCGACGTCGGCGACGCGCTTCTGCGCGGCCGCGATGACCGGTGCGACCGTCGCCGCGTCGCCAGAGAAGTCGAACTGCTTGGGATCGAGCATCGCGTCGATGCGTTTTTGACCCGCCGTCAGGAATTCGCTGTTACGGCCGGCGCGGGCGTCGGCCACGTATTGCGCGAGTTGGCTCGGCGTCACGCCCCCGATCCAGCGGGCCCGCACGGTCCCGTGCGCGTCGAGCACGATCGTCGTCGGGATGTACGAGATCCCGAAGCGGTTGTAGGCGTCCGGTCCCGCCAGCGCGGTCTGGTACGGCACCCCTTTGGCCGAGAGGAACGTGCGCACGACGGGGGCCGTCTCGGTCGTATCGATCCCCAAGAATGCGACGTCGCCGGCGTGCAACGTCTTGTAGGCCGCGATCAGGTCGGGCGTCTCGGCCCGGCACGGCGGACACCACGTCGCCCAAAAGTTCAGCACCAACACCTTGCCGCCGAACGACGCCGGCGAAACGCTGTGGCCGTCGAGCGTCTTGGCTGCGAAGCTCGGCGCCGCGGCGCCGAGCGGCGCGCCCGGCGGCTCCGCCGCCGAGGCCGCCGGGAGGGTCAGGGCCGCGCCGAGCACGGCGGCGACGACAAGCGGGCGCATCATGAGACGCTGTCTTCCTGCGAGCGATTGCTCTGCAGATCGGTGCGAAGGGCGGCGAGCGCGGGGTCGAGTGACGTTTGGCGTTCTTCCAGGAGTTCGAGCGCGGCGAGGATCTCGTCGGTCTGGCTCTCCTCGAGCGCGACGACGGTCTTGCCTTGAACGGCGCGCTCGAACCGCTCGAGCGCGCGCTGCGCCATGTGGGCCTGGCCGAGCGCGTACGGCTCGTGGCCCGCGCCGGCAAGCAATCGCATTTGCGATTGGAGCCAATTGCGATAATCCGCTACCATCGTCGGTCTCCCATGGCGTTCAATTCACTGCAGGGAATGGATGGTGCCTGCGCGAGGTGACGACATGCCGCCGTACGTACGCGTCGCCGCCGTCGGGGAGATTCCGGCGGGGCGCGGCAAGGCGGTCGTCGTGGGCGGCCGCGAGATTGCCGTCTTCAACGTCGCGGGGTCGTATTACGCCGTCGAGGGGACGTGTCCGCACCAGGGCGGTCCGCTCGCCGAAGGCTGGCTCGAGGGTCCGCTGGTCACGTGCCCGTGGCACGCGTGGTGCTTCGACGTGCGGACCGGGCGCATGGTGCTCGCGGGCGATTTCTGCGCGCTCGACACGTTCGACGTGCGCGTCGCGGGCGGGGACGTCGAGGTCGATAGCGAGCCGCGGCCCCCGAAATAGCACGGGGACGGGAATGGCGACGGGGCGGCGAAACGAGGCCGCATGCAGCAGGGTGAAACGGAGGGCAAGCGAGTCGCCGCCCTCGTCGGCGACGGATTCGAGGAAGCGGAGCTGACGGAGCCGCGACGGGCGCTCGAGGCGGCCGGCGCGATCGTCACGATCGTCGGCGTCGGGGAACGGGCGCGGCAACGGATCCGCGCGAAGCGCGGGCTCGACGACTCACCGCTCGCGCTCAAGGCCGAGGAACTCGTCGTCGACTGTACGGCCGAGGACTTCGATGCGCTCCTGATCCCAGGCGGTCAGTCGCCCGATCAGATCCGCGCCGACCGCGAGGTTCAGCGTTTCGTCCGCGAGATCGACGCGGCGAAGAAGCCGTTGTTTGCCGTCGGCCACGGCGCGCAGGTGTTGATCTCCGCGCAGGTCGCCCGCGGGCGCACGATGACCGGCTCCCCCTCGATCGGCGACGATATCCGGAACGCGGGCGGCCTCTACCGCGACCAGCCGGTCGTTCAGGACGGCCACTGGGTCACCTCACGCGGCGGCGCCGACCTCAACCAATTCGACCGCGCGGTCATCGAACGGTTGGCGCTCCGCGGCCGCCGTGGCCCCCGCCTGACGGCTCAGTCGAGCGGGTCGTAGCGCGCCAGGGTCTCGCCGAACGCGCGGAGCGCGGCGAACCCGAGCGCGACCGCACCGATGAAGGCCGCGCCGACCGCGACGGGATCGCCGCGGACCCCGAGCAGTTCGATCGTGCAGCCCGCAAGCGCGGCCATGGCCACGTAGAGCGCGCGGCCGCGGCCGTTGCGTAGGCACCCCGAGAGGACGATGAGGGCCGTGACCGGCTGGCCGAGGGCGAGCGTCGCGAGCAGGGCCGGTGCCTGCGCGGGGATCGCGGCGTGGGTCAGGGTCGCCGCGATCGCGAGGCCGGCGCCGATGCTGACCGGGTAGAGCAGCGAGCGCGCGCACGGGACGATCGCGTGGGCCCGTGCGAGCTCGCGGCCGTAGAGCGGCGCCGCGTAGTAGCGCAGGCTGCGGAGTTCGTCGACGGGGCCAGGCCGCAGCGCGAGCACGATCCAGCCACCGACGCCGACCGCGACGACGGCGACCAGGGCCAACGCGAGCTGGGGGGCGTGCCCGGGCGCGCGTACTCCGGCAGCACGGAGAGCCCGAACACGAGGCCGACGAGGCTCTGCAGCCAGGGTCCGGCCTCGCGGCGAGCCTGCCACTTGACGATCGCCCGGGTCGCGCGGCCGCCGGCAGTCATCGCGTCAGCCCGGCGAGGAGGGGCGGGGCGGGCGGCCGGCTCGGAGCGCGCGCCGTCGTCAGGATGGCGGTCTCGCTGGGGACGACCGCGTCGAGCCGGCCAAGCAGACCCGGCGAGGGACGATCGAGCACAAGCAGCGCGACCGGCCGGATCAGGGCGAGCGCGAGCGCCAACGCCTCGTCGCCCGCGTCGTCGAACGAATCGAGGACTGCGAAGGCGGCACGCCGCGCGTCGGCGCGCGGAACCTCGTAGAGCGCCGCGTGCAGATCGACCGTCTCGCGCAGGCTCGGCGCGAAGAGCGGTTCGCGCGATCCGTCCCCGAAGCGGCCGGCGGATGGGACGAACCCGATCGCGCGCTTGGCCTGTACCGGCTGGAGGCGCGGGTCGAAGTCGCCGATGAACAGCGTCCCGGCCGTCGCCTTGACGATTCCGGCGACCATCCGCGCGGCGATCGTCGCGGCCCTGTCCGTCGGCAGCGAGAGGCTCGCGCGCTCGCCGCGGCTCAGTTCGATCGAGAACGGCCGGACGAGCAGGTCGTCGCCGCGCGCGAACGCGGCGTCGACGGCATGGAGCACGCGCACCATGGGACGTCCCTACGGATCCCCCGAACGCGGGTCCTACCATGGATCGTCCGCTCAGCAACGCCGACATCGCGCGCAAGCTGCTCGATATTCGTGCGCTGATGGAGTTCGCCGGAGAGCCGTTCTTCAAGTTCACCGCATACGAGCGCGCCGCGGTCGCGGTCGAGAACGCGCCGCCGGTGGCGGACCTCATCGCCGTCGGGCGAGTTGCAGGCGCTGCCGGGCGTCGGCAAGACGATCGCCGCGCGCATCACCGAGATCGCAACGACCGGGACCAGCGCATATTACGAAGAGCTCGCGGCCGCGTATCCGCCGACGCTTGATCGAATTGCTGCGCGTGCAGGGCGTCGGGATCAAGACGGCGGCGGCGCTGTTCCGCGAGCACGGCATCGCCTCGCTGGCGGATCTGGAGCGCGCGATCGAGGCGGGAACGCTGGCGGGCACCGCGCGCCTCGGGCCCAAGTCGCTCGGGCAACATCAAACGCGGCATCCTCGCCTTTAAGGGCCGGCAGCGGCGGACGCCGATCGGCCGCGCGCAGCCGCTCGCGCGCGAGATCATCGCGTACCTCGAGGGCGGTTCGCCGGCCGGCAACGTCGCCTACGCCGGCAGCCTTCGCCGCGCCGAGATCACCGTCGGCGACATCGACATCGTCTGCACGTCCGACGATCCCGACGCGGTCGTGCGCCACTTCGTCGGCTGGGAGCGCGCGGAGGCGGTGCTGGCCGAAGGCTCGACCAAGGCGAGCATTTGGCTCGCCGGCGGCCTGCAGATCGATCTGCGCGTCCTGCCCGCACACCTCTACGGCAATCTGCTGCAGCACTTCACCGGCGGCCGCGAGCACAACATTCAATTCCGTGAGCTCGCCGTGCGCAAGGGTCTGCGCGTGAGCGAGAACGGCATCCTCGACCTGGCGATCCGGCGTGAACCTGACGTGCCGCACCGAGGAAGAGGTGTACGCCGCGATCGGGCTCGCCTATGTCGCGCCGGAGATGCGCCAGGGATCGGGCGAGATCGAAGCGGCCGCGGACGGAACGCTGCCAATCCCCGTCGCCGAAGCCGACCTGCACGGCGACTTCCACATGCACTCGACGTGGAGCGACGGCAGCGACGACCTGGAGACGATGATCGCGCGCTGCGCCGAGCGCGGCTACGCGTATCACGCGATCTCCGATCACTCCTTCGGCCGCGGACCGATCGGGCTCGATCCGCAGCGCCTGCGCGAACAGCGCGCCCTCGTCCGCGAACTCGATGCACGCTACGGGATCCGCACGTTGTGTGCGAGCGAGGTCGACATCTCGGAGGACGGCAGGCCGGAGTTTCCCGACGACGTGCTCGCGGAGCTGGACTTCGTCGTCGCGAGCGTGCACGGAGCGTTCGAGCATCGGCCGCGAGCGGATGACCGAGCGGCTCGTGCGCGCCTGCGAGCACCCCTACGTCAACGTGATCGGCCATCCGACGGGCCGTCAGCACGGTTCGTCCGACGGCTACGAGTTCGACTACAACGTCGTGTTCGCCGCGGCCGCGCGGACGGGGACGGCGCTCGAGATCGACGGTCAGCCCGGTCGCCTCGACCTGCCGAGCGCGCTCGCGCGCCGCGCGCGCCGGTTCGGCGTGACGTTCGCGCTGGACAGCGACGCGCACTCCGCCGATCAATTGGCGAACGTCGCCTACGCCGTCGGTCAGGCGCGGCGCGGGTGGATCACCAAGGACGAGGTGCTCAACGCCCGCCCGCTCGCCGACGTGCTCGCCTTCGTCGCGGCCAAACGGGGCCGGACGCCCGCGACCGCCGCCCGCTAAACCGGCGCTTCCGGCTCTGGGACTTCTTGCTCCGGCGCTTCAGGCTCCGGCGCTTCGGGCTGCTGCGCTTCGGTCCGCGGCGCGCGACGAGCGCGCGCCTTCTTCGGCGCGGACTCGCCGAACAGTCGTGCGAGGAACGCGTCGTGCTTGTACGACGCGCTGCCCCCGAAGCGGACGACGACCGTGTCGTGTTCGGGGATCACGTACAGCCCTTGACCGCCCGCACCGCTTGCATAGTAGACGCGTCCGCCGCCGGGCGCATCGTAGAGCCAGATGCCGAGCCCGTAGCGCGGATTGACGTCCGAACCCCGCACGACCTCGGAGAACGACGATGGCTTGACGAGGTCGGCGCCGCCGTACGCGCCGCCGCGTGCCAGGAATTGACCGTACTTGAGCCATTCGCGCGCGGCGAGGTACGCGCCGGTCGGCAGCGGGTGCGTCCCGTCGGCCAGGGTGCGCCACGACGCGACCTCGATCCCGAGCGGATCCAACAGCCGCGTGCGCAGGTAATCGTGCGGGGTTTGGCCGTCACCCGCGAGCTTGCGCGCGAGCACTGCGCCGAAAACCTGCAGCGGTATCCCGCCGTAGGTGAACGTCGTGCCGGGCTCGTTGCGCAACTCCAGCGCGAGCGCCTTAGGATACGGCGGAACGGCCGAACCGAGGCCGCCGAAGCCGAACCCGCTCGTCAGGTTCAGCAGTTGACGAAGGGTGACGCGGGCCTTGCGATCGTCGTCTCGCCACTCGCCGATCGTCGCGGCGACGGGTTCGTCGAGCGTGAGCAGCCCGTCATCGGACGCGGCCGCCGCGAGGACGCCCCAGAAACTCTTGGTCCCGCTGTACAGCGCGTGCGGCTTCGCGCTGGTCGACCCCGCCCCATAGCGCGCGCAGATCAGCGAACCGCCGCGCACGACGAGCAGCGCGTGCACGTCGTTGCGCTCGGCATATGCCAGCGCCGCGGCGGAGTCGAGCATCGAGTTCGCTTTCGCGGAGCCCGCGGCGAGGGCCCGCGGCCCGTATCGCTAATGGCGCGCGTCGCGTGGGCCGAAGACGTCCGGTAACGGAGGTGCTCGACGATGCCTTCCCTTTCGCTTGCCGGGGCAGTCGTCGTGGCGTTGCTCGCCGCGTCGCCGGGCGTCGCGCCCGCTCAAGCCCCACCGGCGGCCCAGCCGTCGCCGCCGCCCCGCCATCGCCGGCAGCGCAAGCATCGCCGGCGCCCGTCCCGCCGCCGCCTCCCCCGCGCTGCACCCGGCGCGCCGGCGCCGCTGGGCGGCGTCCGACCGCGCGCTTCAGTGCGGTCGCGGCGTATACGGGCGAACCCGATCTCGCGGCGGCGCTCTCGCTGCTGCTCGCGGGCGGCGGCGTGCGCTCGTTCGATGGCCCGAAACTCATCGGCGCGCTCGGCGGCGACCACACGCAGGCCGAAATCGGGAGCCTGCAAGAGCGCTTCGGCGCCGATCAGGTCGAAGTCGTTCCTGAACGTATTCACCTTCGCGGGCGGCCAGTTCGTGCGTTACGTGGCCGCCGCCCAGCTGTCGTGGCCGGCGCGTCGCCGGTCCCGGATCCGGGCAACGGCAAGGGTTTGACCCTCTACCTGTATGGGCTCGGCGTTCCCCCGGGCGGCCGCTTCAACGTCGAGTACCTGCTCGACCGGCTGTTCTCGCACGCCGTTCACGTCAAGGTAATGGATGAGATCGACGCCAATTTCGGCCCTGCGGCGGATGCGAACTTTCATGCCGTCCTTTCCCGGGCGCTCGTCGATCTGAACGCAAGCTACGGCTCCTGATCGGGGACGACATCTAAGCGGCGCCGCCGGACGTTTTCCCGTCGTCCTTTCTTCATGCAGGAGTATCCATGATTCGCAGATCGATCCTCGCCGTCGCCCTTGCCGCGACGCTCGGGGGACTGACCTCTCCGCTCGCCGCAAGCGCACAGCCGGCCCCCGCCGGGAGCGCGGCGCCGAAGGCGCGCTTCAGCGACGTGAGTGCCTACACCGGAGCGCCGAACCTGCCGTTGACCGTATCGATGGTCGTTGCCGGCGGCGGTCCGCAAGCGTTCGACTCGACGAAATTGGTAGGCGTGCTCGCCGGCGACAAGACGCAGGCCGAGGTCGCCAGCCTCACGCAGAAGTTCGGTGCCGACAACGTCAAGTCGTTCCTCACCGTCTTCGATTTCGTGGTCAACGACGCGCTGAAATATGTTACCGAAGCGAAGATCCCGCTGCCGGCTCCCAGCCCGGATCCGACCGACGGTAAGGCGCTCGCCGCGGCCCTCTACAAGCAAGGAGTCAATCCGGACGGTCGCTTCGACGTGGAATACATGCTCGATGGACTCGTGACGCATGGCATTCACGTCAAAGTGATGGACGACATCGATGCCAAGTACGGCGCGGCCGCCGATGCGAACTATCACGCCGTGCTGACGCAGGCGATGACGGATCTCAAGACCGTCTACGGCCTCTAACACACCGGCCGGAACCCGTCGACCACGGCAGCCCGCGCGAACCGCGCGGGCTGCTCCGTTTTCGCCGCGAGGACGGGCGGAGCGCGGTGGGAGGTTCGTGCGGTACCAGGGAAAGCTGCCCGCCCCACGCACGGCGCCGCCGGGAGGAGCAGTATGAACCTCAACGATCTGATCGTCTACGCCCAGGGCGAGTTCCGCCGCTACGACGACGCGCGGGTCGGGTTGCTCACGCACGGCCTCAACTACGGGACGGGCTGTTTCGAGGGGATTCGCGGGTACTGGAACGCCGACGACCACGAGCTCTATCTGCTCCAGCTGCGGGACCACTACGAGCGCCTGGCGACCTCGACGAAGATCCTCTTGATGACGCTCCCGCACACGACCGACGAGTTGATCGACATTACGGTCGA
Organism: Vulcanimicrobiota bacterium; assembly: GCA_963743605.1. Lineage (GTDB taxonomy): Bacteria > Vulcanimicrobiota > Vulcanimicrobiia > Vulcanimicrobiales > Vulcanimicrobiaceae > CAVUQJ01. Next base: position 138,348 of record CAVUQJ010000016.1, read on the forward strand.
ACTGTGCGTGCGTAATCGCTTCGAGGAGAACGTATACCTGCGGCCACTCGCGTTCAAGAGTTCCGAGGACGTCGGCGTGCGGCTGCTCAACGTCGATGAAGCCTTCGCGATCATCGCGGTGCCGTTCAAGGGCTTCTTCGGCGGCGAAGAGGGGCTGAAGGTGTGCGTCAGTTCGTGGCGCCGGGCGGAGGACACGATCGCGCCGGCGCGCGCCAAGATCACCGGCAACTACGTCAATTCCGCGCTCGCAAAGAGCGACGCGCAGAGCTCCGGCTTCGACGAGGCCATCCTGCTGTCGCACGACGGGCACGTCTCGGAAGGCTCGGCGGAAAACGTGTTCCTGGTCAAAGGCGGCGTGCTGTACACGCCGGACGCGGCGCAGAACATCCTCGAAGGCGTGACGCGCCGCTGCGTCATCACGCTCGCGCAGAACGAACTCGGACTGCCCGTCATCGAGCGAGCGATCGACCGCAGCGAACTCTATGGCGCCGAAGAGGTCTTCTTTACCGGGACCGCCGCGGGGATCGTGCACGCCGCATCGGTCGACCACCGCCGCGTCGGCGATGGTGCGCGGGGGCCGGTGACGCGGGCGCTGACCGACCTCTACGGGCGCATCGTCCTCGGTCGCGAGCCCGCGTACCGTTCGTGGCTGACGCCGGCGTTCGCAGGTCGCCGCGTCGAGGCGTAGGCTGCGCCCCTAGGTCGGTTGCGGCGAGGGCGCGTCAGTCGCGGTCGCGTCGGGCGCCCCCGTGGCGAGCGCCGCCGGCGCCGCCGGGCCGGGCGCCGCCGCGGGCGCGTCGTCGGGCGGCGTCCACATCTGGATGTCGGGCGCGAGGGGTTGGCTGTCCGGCGCGCCGTTCTCGCCATCCAGTCCGGTAGCGCCGCCGGCCGCGAACGCGGGTAGCCCGCTCTCCTCGCGCCAGCGCTCGAGCCGCTGGAACGCGGAGTACGTCAGGCGCGAGACGTGGCGGATGAACCCGCGGCCGAGGGCGAGGCTGGGCAGATGCGTCGTCATCACGGCGATCACGTACGGCTCGCCGCGCAGATAAACGATGCCAACGTCGTTGAGCGTGTCATGCAGCGTCCCGGTCTTGTGCGCGATCGACAAGCCCTTCGGCAGCGGCGCGGGGATCAGTCCGTTGTGCGTTTGGCCCGTCAGGATGGCGAGCATCTCGCGCGACGACCACTCGTCGACGAGTTGCGCGCGCGCGATCGACTCGAGGAGCCACGTCATGTCGTGCGGGCTCGAGCGCAGCGTGCGGATGTCGCCGTCGGAGCGAATGTAGTCGCCGAGGCGGGTCGTCTCGAGCCCGAACTCGGCCATCGTGCGATTGATGTGCCCGCGGCCGACCAGCCGGATCAGCATGTTCGTCGCCGTGTTGTCGCTCTGCTCGATCATCACGCGCAACAGTTGATTGACGGTGCGGGCGGTGCCGGTCCGCGCGTTGGCGAGGTCGCCCCAGCCCCAGTCGCGGTCGCTCGGCTGCAGGTGGAGCACGCGATTGAGGTCGAACGCGCCGGCCGCCATCTGCCGGAACACCTCGACCATCACCGGGATCTTGATCGTGGACGCGGCCGGCATGTTCGCATAGGGGTTGACGGAGGTCGCGTAGCCCGTCGCGAGGTCTTTGACCTCGAGCGCGACGTGGCCGGGTGCGTGGATGCTCGCGCTCGCGAGCTTCAGACGCAGGTCGGCGAGCGGTCCCGGCATCGCGGTCGCGCCGGCGCGCGCGGGCGCGAGGAGCGCGCAGGCGATCGTGCCCGCGATGACGGTGCGTAGCAGCCGCATCACTTCACCGCGCTATATCTGCGCGACGGTCGGCCGTCCCTCTTATTGGTTCGCAGCGCCGAAGTCGGCGGGCGGGGGCTCGCATGGTCGCGAAAATCCCCGCCATGATCGCCTCGTCCCGGCTCGAACTCGAGCGCCCCGCTCCGAAGATCGTCGACCGCGTCGACGTGATCGGGGTCCCGATGGACCTCGGCGCCGACCGGCGCGGGGTAGACATGGGTCCGTTCGCGGTGCGCTACGCGCGGCTGCGCGAGGGTCTGCAGGCCCTCGGGATCCCGACCACGCTCGACCACGGCAACATTCCCGTCCCGGTTCCGGAAGCGGCTTCCGTCGCCGACCAGCACGCCAAGTACTTGCCGATCATCCTGGCCGTCTGCGAAGAACTGGCGCAGCTCGTCGAGCGCGTCGTGCGCGAGGGCGGTTTCCCGATCGTGCTCGGCGGCGATCACTCGATCGCGATCGGCACGCTCGCCGGTCTCTACCGCGCGCGCGGACGGCAGCCGGGTCTCATCTGGATCGACGCCCACGGCGACATCAATACGCCTCTGACGTCGCCGTCCGGCAACGTGCACGGGATGCCGCTCGCGATCTCGCTCGAGGAACACGCGGTCGCCGCCGAGCGCACCGTGCTGATCGGCCTGCGCAACGTCGACGCCGGCGAGAAGCGCGCGATCCGCGAGTTCGGGGTACGAGCCTACACGATGACCGACATCGACCGGCTGGGCATGGAACGGGTGATCGACGAGGCGATCGCGATCGTGGGCACCGATCCGCGTTCCATACACGTCTCGTTCGACATGGACGGGATCGACCCGAGCGAGGCGCCCGGCGTTGGGACGCCGGTGCGCGGCGGGATCTCGTATCGCGAAGCGCACCTCGCAATGGAGGCGCTGGCGGCGTCCGGTGCGGTCGGCTCGATCGAGATCACCGAGATCAACCCGATCCTCGACGATCGCAATCGCACGGGTCAACTGGCGGTCGAACTCATCCTGTCGGGGCTCGGCAAGACGATCATTTAATGCACGATTGACGGAAAGGTCGAGATGCAACCGATCGAAGAAGTGATGCGCCGGCCATCCCCGGCGCCCCGCCCGCAAGCGCTCGCGAGCGACGGAACGTACCTGTGGATGGGCTCGCTCGGCACCTGTCGCGTCTACGCGATCGACCCTCGTACCTGGACCGTACGCGAGGAGGTCGCGGCACCGGGGAATCCCTGGGGGATGACCTGCGTCGGCAGCGAGTTACGGGTCATCTGCGGCGAGACGCAGGACGACAACCGCTTCGTGCGGCGGTTGATCCCGGGACACGGTTTCAAGTCGCACGACGCCATCCCGTGCCCGGAGGACACCGGCTCGCACCTCGGCTTCGACGGTCACCGGCTGTTCGTCAGCCAGTGGCACAACCAGCGCATCCTCGCGCTCGACGAACGCGGCGGCGCGGTCGAGGTCATTCGCATACCGCACGGCATCTGCGGCCAGGTCATCGTCGACGGAACCTTCTACCTCGCGACGACCGATGACGAGGACTCGAGCGACTACTGGCTGACGCGGGTCGACCTGCGCGGCGGCGAACCGCGCGTCGAGGACGTCGCGCACATCGGCTTTCCGGCCCGCGCACTCGCGTTCGACGGCGAGCGGTTCTGGACGAACCATCGCGAGCAGCACGAGATCGTCGCGTTCCTGCCGCCCGCTACGACGTAGACTCCGCCGCCCGCTCGGCGTCGGACTTCGAGAGCTGTTGCACGACGGTCGACACGATCATCATGATGACGGCGCCTATCAGGAGCACCTCCCACTTCGGTAGACCGGCCGTGCCGGTCGCGCTGAAGTTCGGCGTGAAGAAGACCGTCAGCCAGAACAAGATGTAGTTGACGACGATCGAGAACAGCCCGTGCGTCAGCCACGTGATCGGGAACGTCACGAAGCGCAGGATGGGGCCGATGATCGCGTTGACGATCCCGAAGACGATCGCGGCGATCAGGGCCGTAAGCACGGACATCTCCTGAAATCCGGGCACGTACTTGGCGATCAGATACAGCGCGACCGCGTTGACGAGGAACCTGATGAGTAGATGCATCCGCGAAACCTCCTTGGTTACAAGAGCCGTGTGACCGCGTCGTTCCAGAACGGCCAGTCGTGGCCGAACACGCCCGGCCAGATCTCGACGTGGTTCGGGATACCCTTCGTCGTGAGCAGGCGCGAGAAGTTGCGGTTCTCGTCGACCAACGAGTCGTACTCGCCGGTCGCGATCACCCAGTCGACCCGCGCGAGCCGGGCACTCAACGCCGCGTCCATGTTGGCAATGTAGGCGCTCGGGCAGTTGTAGTAGTCGGTGTCGTCCCAGTAGCCGGCGAGGAAGCGGTGGATGTCGTAGATGCCCGACAGGCAGACGGCCTTGGTGACGGCCTCCGGATGGCGCCCCGCGAGATTGGCGGCGTGGTAGCCGCCGAACGAACAGCCGAACGAACCGAACGTCGGGCCGCTGCGCGCGCTCGCGCACGTACGGCATCAACTCCTGGGTCAGATAAGCGTCGTACTGCTCCTGCCGCCGCCCGCGCGCCGCCGGCGGCGCGGACTCGTTGTACCAGCTCTCGGCGTCGACCGAGTCGACGCACACGAGCTGCATCAAGCCCGCGTCGATCTTTCCGGCGAGCCGCGCGACGGTGCCCATGTCCTCGTATTGGTGAAACCGCCCCATCGATGTCGGAAAGCAGACGATGGGATAGCCCGACCAGCCGAACCAGAGGAACTCCATCGGACGCCCGAGTTGCGCGCTGTCCCAGCGCTCGTAACTACGTTGCATGAGGCCAGCAGATTGCATAGGGGTCGGAGGAGTTCCCGCGAACCTCGCGCAGGCCATGGCCGCCAAGAGAATCGGAGTGCTATTCGGGATGGAAGACACCTTCCCGTGGGCACTCATGCAGGCGATCGACGCGCTCGGCGGCGGTGAGATCACCGGCGTTCCGGTCGACATCGCTTTTCTGGCCGACCGCGAGTCGTACGACTACGCGCTGATTCTCGATCGCATCAGCCACGAGGTGCCGTTCTACCGGACGTTCTTGAAGGCGGCGATCGCGCGCGGGACGCAGGTCGTCAACAATCCCTTCTGGTGCTCCGCAGACGACAAGTATTTCGGGACCGTCGTTGCGGAGCTCGTCGGCGTCGCCGCGCCGCGTACCGTGCTGCTGCCGCACAAGCACCGGCCGGCGAACACGGAAGCAACGTCGTTTCGCAACCTCCGGCTCGTCGATTGGGACGCGGTGTTCGGGTATCTCGGTTTTCCGATCTTCCTCAAGCCCGCGTACGGCGGCGGTTGGAAGGACGTCTATAAGTGCGACGACCCGGCCGCGTTCTTCGCCGCGTACGATAACAGCCGCGACCTGACGATGATGGCGCAAGAGGCGATCGACTTCACGGATTACTATCGCTGTTACGCGGTCGGCCGTCAGCGCGTCCACATCATGCCCTACGATCCGCGGCGGCCGCACTTCGAGCGCTATGTGCTGGACGCTCCGCCGCTCGAGCCCGCCTTCGAGGCGCGGCTGCGGCACGACGCCCTCGCGCTGTCCCAGGCGCTGGGCTACGACATGAACACGGTCGAGCTCGCCGTCCGCGACGGCATCCCCTACGCGATCGACTTCACGAACCCGGCGCCGGACGCGGATCTCGCATCGGTCGGTCCGGCGAACTTCGCCTGGGTCGTCGAGAACATGGCCGCCACGCTCGTCGAGCGCGTCCGCAATCCACGTCCGGTCGAGCTGACGGGGAGCTGGCCCGCGAACATCGCCGGAGCCTGACGTGCGGCCGTCGTTCACCATCGGGATCGAAGAGGAGTTTCAGGTCATCGATCCCGCGACGCACGAGTTAAAGTCGCACATCCAGGAGATGTTCTCGCAGGGCGAGACGCTGGAGATCAAGCGCGAGATGCACGACCCGGTGATCGAGATCGGCACGCCGGTCTGCGCCGACGTCGCGGAGGCGCGCCAGCAGGTGCTGCGGCTGCGCTCGCAGATCATCGGTCTCGCGCGCGCCAACGGTATGCGCATCGCCGCCGCCGGCACGCACCCGTTCACGCATTGGTCGACGGTCGCGATCACGCCGGGCGCGCACTACGACCGGCTCGTTCAGGACCTGCAGATGGTCGCGCGCGCCAACCTGATCTTCGGCCTGCACGTGCACGTCGCGATCGAGGACGACGAGGCGCGGATCCAGATCATGAACGCGGTACGCTACTTTCTGCCGCACATCTTCGCGATGTCGGTCAACTCGCCGTTCTGGCTCGGCGTCGACACCGGCTGGAAGAGCTACCGCACCAAGGTCTTCGAGCGCTTCCCGCGGACGGGCATCCCCGACTACTTCGGCTCGTACGGCGCGTTCAAGGAGTTCGTGGAGACGCTGATCGTCACCGGCTGCATCACCGATGGCAAGAAGATCTGGTGGGACGTGCGCGTCCACCCGCTCTTTCCCACGCTCGAGTTCCGCATCTGCGATGTGCAGATGCGCGTCGACGAGACGATCTGCCTCGCGGCGCTGTTCCAGGCGGTCACCTACAAGTTGTGGACGCTCTACAACCGCAACCAGGGTTGGCGGCTGTACCGGCGTTCGCTGATCAACGAGAACAAGTGGCGCGCCGCGCGCTTCGGCCTCGACGGCAAACTGATCGATCTGGGCAAGCGGATCGAGGTGCCGACCGAGGCGCTGCTCGTCGAACTCCTCGAGTTCATCGACGACGTCGTCGACGAACTCGGATCGCGCGCGGACACCGCGTACGTGCACGAGATCGTGCGCCGGCGCACGGGCGCCGACCGGCAGCTCGAGGTCTTTGCCCGTACCCAGAGCCTGCAGGCGGTCGTCGAGTACATCGTGTCGGAGACCGAGGCCGGAGTCCCCGTTGCCTGATACGCCGCTCGAGTTCGTCCGCGTAGAGCGGTGGTCCGATCTGCCCGCCTCCGATCGCGGCGCGATCGACGTCGCGATCCTCGACATGAATCACGGCGCCGCGAACGTCGGTCACGACGCGATCGTCGCGATCCTGGGCGACATCGCCGGCGAACGCGCGGCCGCAGGCGACGCGCGGCGCGTGCGCGCGATCTCGTACGCCGTCCGCGACCGGATGATGGTGCCGCGTCACGACGGCAGACACCGGCTTTACCTCGGCACGGGCGGCCCCGGACACCTCGATCCGCGCATGAACCGCGCCGACGACGGCGACGCGGAAGTCGTCGAGGACCCGGCGTGGGAAGCGCCGCTGTGGTCCCTCTTCGACGCGATCGCGGCCGACCGCGACGCGGCGCTGTACGGCGTCTGTCACACGTTCGGTTTGCTGTGCCGCTGGTCGGGCGCCGCGCAACCCGTCAAACGCGGGCCGGAGAAGGGCGGCAAGATGAGCGGCGTCGGCAGCGTCGTGCTGACCGATCAGGCGCTCGCGCATCCATGGTTCGGGCGTCTCGGCGCGCAGAGCGACGCGGGCCGGCGAGTCCCCGTCCTCGACTCGCGCCACTACGATCTGATCGCACCCGCGGCGCTGCCCGCCGGCGTCACGCCGATCGCCTATGAGGCGCTCGCCGGCGGGGACGCCGGCGACGCGCTGACGATGGTCGAGTTCGCGCGCGACGCGTCGTCCGCGCGTCCGCGCATGTTCGCAGTCAACAGCCATCCCGAGATCGGCGCCGCGGACCGAGTGACCGAGTTGCTCGAACGGATGCTGCGAAACGGGACGATCACCCGCGAACTCTTCGAGGCACGCTCCGCCGTCGTGCCGGTGCTGCGCGACGACCGCAGTGCGCGTCGTCTCGCCGTCGCGCGGACCGTGTTCGACGACCTCGCGCGCGGGCAGATCGAACGCATCGCCGGCGGCGCCTGACCGTCCGGTGGATCCGCGCTGGCGGCCCGCCTACAACGCGGCGTTCACGCCCGAACTCTATCGAGCGTATGCGAGCGACCTCGAGCGGCGCACCGGAACCGTCGGCTTCCGGCTCGCCGAGACGCCGGTCTTCGTTCCGGACGAGTTCCGCGCGCGCTGCGAACGCGCGGCCGCAGAGATCGTCGCGCAACTGTGCGAGCCCGCGCGTCTTCGGCGGATGGAGCGCGCGGTGCCGGCGCGCTGGAAGGTGCCCGGACGCGACGCGCTCCCGAACTTCGCGGCGCTCGACTTCGCCGTCGTCCGGGACGGCGACGGGACGCTCGCGCCGCGACTCGTCGAACTGCAAGGCTTCCCGTCGCTGGTAGCGTTCGAGACGATGCAGGCCGACGCGTGGGCGGCGACGCTCGCGCGCATACCGGAGCTCGACCGCCCGTGGACGAATCGCTTCGGCGGTCGCGACCGCGACGCGCTGCTCGCGCTCGCGCGGCGCACGATCGTCGGCGAACACGCCGCCGGCGACGTCGTCCTGTTGGACCTCGAGCCTGGCGCGCAAAAGACGGCCTGCGACTTCGTGGCGACGCGAACCCTATTCGGCGTCGCCGCGGTCGACCCGCGCGACCTGACGCTACGCGGCGGCCGCCTCTTCCGGCGCGACCGCGACGGCGCCGAGCGGCCCGTCCGGCGCATCTACAACCGGTTGATCGTCGACGAACTGGAGCGCAGCGGCGTCGCGTTGCCCTTCGATCCGCGCGAACCGATAGACGTCGAGTGGACGCCGCACCCCGACTGGTTTTGGATATGGTCGAAGTACTCGCTCGCGTTCCTCGATCATCCGGCCGTGCCGCGCACGACGCTCGTCTCGGACCTCGCTTCGATCCCGTCGGGCGTCGAAGACGGCTACGTGCTCAAGCCGTTGTTCTCGTTCGCGGGCGCCGGCGTCAACGTGCGTCCGAGCGCCGCCGACGTCGCGGCGATTCCGGCCGCGCAGCGCGACGGCTGGTGTCTGCAGCAACGGATCGAGTACGCCGCCGCGCTGACGACGCCGCACGGCGATCCCGTCAAGGTCGAGATACGGCTCATGTTCCTGCGACCGGACGGCGATCCGGCGTTGCACCTCGCGCTCAACCTATGCCGGCTCGCGCGCGGTGCGATGCACGGCGTCGACTACAACCGCGACCTGCCGTGGACGGGGTCGAGCGTCGGGCTCTGGCAGGCCTGAGGCCGGGCTAGACCGGCAAGTCGAACGCCGCCGCGCACGGGAGGCCGTTGCATTCGGCCGGCACGTAGCGCAGCGAACTCAGTTGGCGCTCGATCTGCGCGCGGCTATCGGCGTCTAGGCCGCCGCCTTCGACGGAGACTCTCGTCGGATGACCGTCCGCGTCGACCTCGATGTGCGCGACCGCGCTGCCCGGATAATGGGCGCGCAGGTCCTTGAGCGCAGCGTCGTCGAGCACCGTCGGATCGTGGAAGTTCTGGCCCCAGCCGCCGGGCGGCGCGGGCTCCACCGAACGGCTGACCGCCGCCGACGGCGCCGGTCCGGGATTGCTGGCGTCGGTCGGCGCGCTCGTCGGCGCACGGCTCGCGGCCTCTTCGGTCTCCGCGGTCAACGTCGGCGGCGCCGTCGCGCGCTCGCTCGAGGACTGGGCGGCCTGTGCCGGAAGCGCGACGGCAACTTGTTCCGCCGTATGCTTCTGCGAGCCGACGGGCCGCCGTGCGCTCGTTTGGGTCGTCTTCGCGACCGTCGCCTTGGTGGGCGGCGGCTGTTGCGCAACGTGCTGCGGCGCCGGTGCCGCGTGCGAGACGGGCAGAGCTGCTGCGTGGTGCGGCGCACGGTGCTCGATCGTGGCCGAAAAGGCTCCGCTCGTCACGCTGATCGCTTCCGGCAGCGGGATCGGCGCCTCGACGAAGATCGCCGCGAAGAGCGGGATGGCACAGACGTGCAGGAGCACCGAAATTCCCAGTGCGCCGGTGTCTCTGCGTCCGTCCCCCATAGGCTTCATCGCTCGACCTCGTGGCTGTGGGTTGGCCTACGCCAAGGCCGGCCGGTCGCCCTGTCGGCGCAACCGCCGGGGTCGCCGGGGCGTTCAGATGGGGCGATGGGTAGACCGACCGAGATCGTCCTGTATCAAGCGGAATGGTGTCCGTATTGCGCCCGCGTGCGCTCCAAGTTGACGGAGTTGTTGCTCGACTATCGCACCGTGAACGTCCCGCGGCTCCATCACGAGCGCGACGCCGTCGTCACGGCGTCGGGTCAGACGTCGATCCCCGTGCTGGTCGACGGCGAGGTCGTGCTCGACGACGACGACGACATCATCCCCTATCTCGAGCGCACCTATGGTGCGACGGCGGCGAGCCCGTCGTAGGCATTCTCGGGAGCCCGTCGCCTAACGCGCGCTGAGCGCGAACGCGACGGCGGCGCCGGCCACGGTCGCGATCGCGTTGACGGCGTCGTTGCCGATCCACGCCAAGCCGCGCACGAGTCGCGTGTTCGCGCCGCAGGCGTGTGGTTCGATCTCACAAAACCGCCGGCACTGCGGACAGTAGCGCAGGGCTTGTAGCGAGGCGCCGAGCGCAGAGTCGATCAGCGCTCCGGCGAATCCGCCCGCGGCGACGGGCCAGAACGGCGCGACGCCGGTCGCGAGGGTCACCGCCGCGATCAACGCGGCGCCGGCGATCTCCGCGAGCGTGCCGGCGGCCGTCACGCCGCCGGAGAGACCGGGTGCGACCGGCCGAAGCGTGAGGATCGAGCGCGGCGTCGCCGCGAACAACGTCCCGATCTCGGTTCCCCACGTGTCGGCGTTCGCGGCGGCGAACGCCCCGGCGAACGCCGCCGCATAGCGCGCGTCGCCGCGCAGCGCGAGTAGCGCGCAGAGCGCGCCCGCGGCGCCGTTCGCGAGGACTTGACCCGCATCGCGCGGTCCGCTCTTGCCGGCGTCCGTCAGGCCGCGCTTGCGCGCGCGACCGGCGCGCGACAGTACGACCGAGGTGACGAAGAAGACGAGCAGCACGGCCGCGCCGGCGGTCCCGAGGGCGCCGAACGTCGCCGTTCCGACGGCGAACGCGGCGAGCGCGCCGCCCGCGGTCAAGGCGCGCGCGCGCCACGCGATCAACGCGACGGCCGCCGCGCAGAGAGCGCCGACGTCGAAGTTCGTGAGCGGAGCGAGCGTCAGCTCCGCGACCCCGAGGGGCATCATGCGGGTGGCTTCGGACGGGACGGCGCCCTGGCCCGCCCGAAGACGGGCGCGAACGGGCGGCGGTACGCATCCTTGCAACCGGCAACGCTCCCGCTCGCGCACACAGGCCTAGTGTGGGTCTAGTTCAAGCGCGTGAATTGGCGAGGCCAGTCAGGGAATTCTTGAGCTTTGCGGCGGGCCCATCTTGTTACAAATCGGTTACGCATTCGCGAGTACCCTAGGAACGCTAATGAGCTGGGGTGAGAAGAAGGCGGATCGCTTGCAGACCCGAATTCCTCGGTTTAGGTCGCCTAGAACCCTGTGCTTCGGTGCGGAGCCTAGGTTGCTCCGATGGGAGAAGTGAATGCACTGGTATTTACGGGCCTTTAAGAAGTACGCCACGTTTCGGGGTCGCGCGCAGCGTGCCGAATTCTGGTGGTTTTCCTTCTTTTATTGGGCAATCGCGTTCATACCGCTCTTCCTGGCGGCCATGGTCGGTGCGATTCTAAACGTCGACTCAGACACTGTTAGCACTTGGTTTTCCCTCGCGTTCGTAGTCTACTGGCTCGCGAGCATCGTACCTGTTACCGCTCTATATGTGAGACGGTTGCATGATCTCGGGCGTACGGGCTGGTGGGCTCTCCTTACATACGTACCCTTCATATCGATCGTGTTTTTCATTCTCCTTTGCTGTCTGCCAGGCCAGCAAGGAGCAAACACCTACGGGGACGACCCTCGCGCGGCTGACGACAACGAGGCGGAGATCGTCGGTCCTCTCCATGAACGCATGCGCGACTTCATGCGCGTCGCAAGTCGACTATTCGCGAAGAACACTACCATGCTGCTAGCACTCTATTTTACGTTTCTCGCGATACCGGTCATTTTCAACGCGATACTCGTCTACCAACAGCTTCCCGACACCGTGGCTGCCGCGAAGGATCCGAGCGCAACCTTTGGGACCGGCATGTGGCAAGTCATAACTTCATTTTTCCAGCCGATAAAGGCTGGCTCCGACGACTATCTTTCTTGGGCATTTAGCTCGATGTTCGAGGCTCTTGTTGTGCCGTTCGCATGCGCGGCTATCGTCGTTGCCACGCTCGACCTGATAGATGCCGGACGAATTAGGTTCCTCGAGTGCTGTCGAAGGGTACTCAGTCGTTGGCTGACCCTTGCGCAATTCGGTATTCTCTGGTTCATCGCGTTGGCAATTGTGCGCGCGGGCATGTACACTTTTATAGGCGTGGTACCGTATTTAGCGCCTGCATGGCTGAAATATGCCGTTGTTGGTGGCTTCTTAATTGCGTTAGTTCTTGGGTACGCGCTGCAATCGCTCGCGTTCATGGCGGCCCTCGTGTCCATCGTGGTAAACGACATAGATCCTCTGCGAGCGGCCGGATTTGGCCTTTGGTTCGGGATGCGTTACGTACACAAGTTGACGATCATGGCGGGCATCTTGGGTCGCGATGTACGCCCTCTTATTCGCCATGACGGTGTTGCTATACAGCGCCACGAAATCGGCGCTTACGGCATCGATGCTCGTTGTGGTCTTAGCGACTACGATCTCAGCGTTTACTTCGTTCATCTTAGCGCTGCTGGCGCTTGTGTCCGTCGCGCGAGTGAGTTATGCGGGCTCTCCGAGGTGGTTACATCTGACCGGTTTGGACGAGTCGTTCCAGGGCGTTTGAGGGGAGACATGGCGAAGAAGGAATCTTGGGATACCCTCTGGGCTGCTGAGCGTGGCGTCCTATACGAGCGCCTGAAGGAGCAGGCTGTATTGACGCGAGGAATCGATCGTAGGGTCTCTGAACAGCATCGACTCGCCGCTCGAACGCTCCTCGGTTGGCTGCCGCTTGTTATCATTATTTTCTGGACAACGTTCATCTTGTCAAAAGCGGTAACGTTTACAAGGAATGACCAACCGCCATCGTTTGCGGTTGCTGCGTACGGTAAGCGTGACGATTTGATCGTGCGTTTTCAAGGGTCTCCGCGTGCAGTTGACTTGGAGATATTGATCCCGTCTTCAATTTCGCGTGTAGTTGTCGGAAACGTTTCGGGCGGCACCGCGTGTCGCTGGAGCAGGATTGACGGTCAGGCAGCCCCCATACCGGCGTCCGCGAGTGCTTTCAGTTACGCCGACATGATGTCGGATACGGGAGGGGACGTGACCGGAAGAAGCGTTGCGATCACGTTTCCCGGTACGGCATATGAAGAAGCGCCGTTGTATGGACGTGAAACCCCCTTCGTATCGGTCATCTGCCACACAGAATGGCAGCCGCTTCGCGTTGATTCGACCTCTTATGCGATGGTGATCGTCAATGATGACGTGACCTCCGCCCACCGACCGGCGGGGACGACGCAATTGCCGGTAGATGTTTATTCGCCCGAGACCGAGGATGTCGTGTCTCCGCGTTCGCGGGAAGGATCGCGCAAGGCGAAGATTACCGAACTGCCGTTGCAAACGATATCGTCTCCGTGGATTGGAAACCTTCTCGGGACGCTGCGATTAGGGACCTCATCCTAATCATGATCGGTGCCTTGATTGCCTTTGGCGCCGCACTCCTCATCGAGAGCGTGCGGCCATATGTCCTGATTGCGATCGGGGATGGTAACTTCGGGCGCTCCGCGAGCAAGTGACTTGCTAAAGAAATAGGGTTCGGGTTGGGATGGCGGCATCGTCAACGCAGGAGCGCAGCATTTGCTCGCGTCGCTTGGCAACAGGTCAGCACGGTGACCCGGCCCGTACAGGACGACTGAGTTGACCGCCTCTTCGCAAGCCGTAACGAGCGGGTCGAGGGTGCCCGGAACCGCGCCGCCTGGCTATACGTGGCACCGACCACACGGTTAGCGGCCCCCCGTGCGTCCCGCCCGGTGGCAGCAACCTGTGGGGCAACTTTCGTGAGGGGAGCGAGCGTCAGCTCCGCGACCCCGAGGGGCATCATGCGGGTGGCTTCGGACGGGACGGCGCCCTGGCCCGCCCGAAGTCGGTCGCGATGCGCACGCGGTCCGCTTTCGGTTCCGTCCTGAGTCTGTTGGTCGTATCGCTCGTGGCAGTTAATCTCGCGGGCGCGCTCCGGGACGGGACCGTCGACGCGCGCTTCGCCCGGGCAGGCGCGTGCCGGCTGCGGGTCGAGACGGTCGGACCGAGCGCGGCGCGGGCCGGCTTACGGCCGGGCGACATCGTCGACCCGCGCGCGATGAGTCCCGCGCAGCGCACCGCGTTGCAGGAGGGGCCGGCGGGCGGCAGCGCCGCCTTGCCGATCGTGCGCGACGGAGCGGCGCAGACGGTTGCCGTCCCCTACGTCAGGATGGCGCCCACGACGTACGAGGTCGTGTTCGCGGCCGCGGGCATTCTCGTGTACCTGGTCGCCGGAGCGTTCGTGCTCTTCTTGGGGCGCGATGCCGCGTCGCTCGGGCTCGGGATCTTCCTGATCTGTTTCGCCGGCGCCGCGTTCAACTTCAACAAGGACGGTTACCTCGCGCCCGGTGCGCGCATCCCGGTCGACGTCGCGCAGTACACGCTCGCGACGTTGACGATCTACGGCGGCTTCGTCCTCAACGAGGCACTGTCGCGCGGGTTCCTCTCCGGCCGCGTCCTGCGCGCGCTGCGCGGGGCAGTCCTCGCCTACTGCGCCGTCTTCTGGGTCGTCACGGCCGGCAACCAGATCGTGTTCCCGCTGAGCGGCTGCAGCGTGCCGCTCTCCGAGTACGCGCTGTACCTCTACCTCGGCGGCGCCGCCGGCGTGATCGCGATCCTCGGCGCGACGATCGTTCGTGCCCGCGGCTCCGACCCGCGGTTGAGCTGGATCTTCTGGACGACCGTCGTCTGCTTCGGGCCCTACATCGCGGTCAGCGCGGCGAGCCGGCTCTTCGGCACGCCGCTGTTGAACGATCCGTACCTCCGGCTCGCCGTCGAGCTCGTGCCGTTCCTCACCCTGCCCATCGTCTACGCCTACGTGATCCTGCGCTACCGCGTCATCGACGTGAGTTTCGTGCTCAACCGCGCGCTCGCGTATACGGTGTTGACCACGCTGTTGCTGGGCGGGGTGATCCTGGCGGAGACGTTCACGGAGAAGATCGCCCTTTCGCGCAACGCGAGCCTCCTGCTCGAACTGGCCGTGCCGCTCGCGCTCGGGCTCTCGTTCGACGCCCTGCAGAAGCGGTTGCAGTCGGCGATCGACCGCGTGCTGTTTCGCGCCAAGCACCGCGCCGAGGCCGCGCTCCTCGCGTTCGCGCGCGATTGCGCGTTCATCGAGCGCGTCGCAACGCTGCGGTTGCGCACGGTCGAGAACGTGCTCGAACAATCGCGGGCGACGGGCGTCGCGCTCTACGAGCGGACGGACAGCGGCTATCGGCTCGCGCAGGCGGCCGGCGCGACGGCGTTCCCCGGCGATCTCGACGCCGACGATGGCGCGTTCGTGCGCATGCGGGCGACGCTGGCCCCGATCGATCTCGCGGAGGTCGTTAGCGCTGCGGCGCGCGCCGGCCTGGCGCTTCCGCTCGCGGTCGGCGGCCTACTCGAAGGCGCGCTCGTGTGCACGCCGCGCAACAGCGGCGAAGCCTACGCGCCCGACGAACGCGAGTTGCTGCAGCGGGTGGCGCAGGCGGTCGCGGCCGCGCTCGCCGCGACCCGAGCGCGCGAGCGGGCGGACTTCGTCGCGGCGATTGCCGACGGCGCGCTCGACATGACCCAGGCGACGGCCCGGGCTCGCGATCTGCGCGAGAACGGCTGAAGGCGCTGACGCAGGAGCCTGTCGGACTCAGGTTGTTTCCGGATTCGGCACCGATTTTTGTTCGAGACGAGGCGCGAAGAAGGAGCATAGCCGGAGCTCTGTGACTGATGAGCAACGATGTATTCGGCCAAAAAGCGGCCCGAAGCCGGGAATGTGCCTGAGTCCGACAGGCTCCTATCGCGCGAACGCCCCGCCGGGGCCGACCAGCGCGTCGTAGTCGGCCGGCGTATTGACGTTCAGGAAGGCGCGCGCGTCTGCGAACGGGACGCGCCGCACGCGCAACCGCTGCAGGACGGCGCGCAGCGATCGCTGCCCCGCGCGCAGCGTGGCCCAGCCGGCGCGCAGGAACGCCGCGCGTCCGTAGAGCGCGGCGAGCGGTTCGATGCGCTCGTCCGGGCCGTGGATCGGGACGACCGCGTCGTCCGTGCCGTCCCACGCCGCACAGAGCGCGTCGAGGACGGCGTAATCGACGAACGGCGCGTCGCCGGCGACGGCGAACACGCGCGCCGCCCGTATCAACGGGAGTGCCGACAGCAGTCCGCCCAGCGGTCCGAGATCGGGGCGGCGGTCGATGACGAACGGCGCCGCCAGGGCTGCTGCGATCTGGTCGCCCGGCGGCGCCTGCACCGAGACGACGACCTCGCGCGCGCGGCCGCGCGCGAGGTTGTCGAAGACGCGCACGACCAGCGGGACCCCGGCGAGGCCCAGCCCCAACTTCCCAGGAAGCCGCGTCGCGCGCCCGCCCGCGACGATCGCGACGCCGATCCGCGCGCCGCCGGCCCCCGCCGCACCGTCCATCGCGGGCGCGTTCGGCGGCCGGGGCCGCGGGACTTTTCTCCGCTTCTGCAAACCCTGCGAACGTGAGTCGGCGAGCGGCGTGGTTGGCCGCCCTGATCGGGTCGTGCGTCGCAGCGTTGATCACGCTGCCCGGACTCGGTAACGGAACGCTCTGGGACAACAGCGAGACCGCCTACGGCGAGGTCGCCCGCGAGATCTTGCTCACGGGCGACGCGGTCGTCATGCACCTCAACGGCGCGACCTGGTTCGTTCAGCCGCCGCTCTACTTCTGGATAGCCGCGGCGTTCGCGCACCTCTTCGGCATCGGACCGTTCGCGCTGCGGCTACCGTCGGCGCTCGCGACGATCGCCATGGCCGGGGTCGTCGGTTACACCGTCGCGCGCGTCGCGACGCTACGCACGGCGATCCTGTCGGCCGTCATCTTCTCGACGACGCTGATGGTCGCGATCGTCGGCCGGCTCGCGATCATGGACGCACTCCTCGACCTCGCCGTCGCGATCGCGGTCCTGGCGTTCTACGCCGCGCTGCGGCCGCGCGACGACCGGGTCTTCGGCGCGCCCTGGGTGCTCGCGTGGGTCGCGATGGCGTTCGGCGTGCTTGCCAAGGGTCCGATCGCGCTGGTCGCGACGGCGCTCGTCATAGGTCCGTGGCTGCTGTGGGAGTGGCGCCGCGACGCCGCGGGGCTGCGCGCCCCCAGCCTCGGCGGGTGGCTCTGCGGCGTCGGGCTGTTCGCGCTGATCGCCGTTCCGTGGTACGTCGCGCTCGCGCACGCGGCGGGGACCACCGCCGTCGGCGAACTGCTGGGCCACTACTCCGTCGGCCGCTATCTGGGCACGATCGAGAACCAGACCGGCCCGATTTGGTATTATCTGCCGGTCGTGATCCTCGGGTTTTTCCCGTGGTTCGCCTTCTTGCCGCCGGCGCTCTGGCGCCTCTTGTGGATCGCCACGGCGCCCGGCGAGACGACCGGAGCCGTCCGTCCGGAACTCGCGCGCCTCGTGCTCGTGTGGGCGATCGTGCCGCTGGTGTTCTTCAGCTTCGCGGAGACCAAGCTGCCGAACTACATCGCGCTCGAGTTCCCGGCGCTCGCGATCGGCGTGGCGATTTGGTTCGACGCCGTGCGCTCGCCGGCGAGCCGGCGGGTGGCGCTGGCGTGGACGCTGCTCGTTCCGGCATCGATCGCCGGGCTGGCCTTCGCGATCGGCGTCTTCTCACGCGACATGCATCTGACCAGCGACATGCAGAAGGTGTTCGGCGACCTCGTCGCGCTGGGACTCGTGATATTGGCGGGCTCGGCCGTCTGTTTCGGGCTTCTGTTCACGCGCCGGACGGCGGTCCTGGCCCCGTACGCGCTGGCCTGCGCCTCGGCACTGAGCCTGCTGATCGTGGCCCTGATCGCCGAGCCGCACGCGGAGACGTTCAAACCGATCCCCGCGCTGGCCAGGGTCATCATGCAGCAGCGCGGCGCCGGCGACGAGGTCGCGATCCAAGACGTCGCAGGGGGCAACGCGCTGATCTTTTACACGGCGCCGCCGGTCGCGACGACCGATCCCAAGCGCGCGATCTGCCATCTGGGGCGAACGTTCGTCGTCGGCCCGCTGCGCCGGCCGGATCCCGACCCGACCTACGGTCGCAACCGGCGGGTCCTTGCGGTCTCGGGCAACGACGCCCTGTTTTTGTATGACGGGCCGCCGTGCGCCGACGCGCCGCCGATGAGCGGCCGCTGAGAGTTCGGTGAGCGACGGCTTAAGGGCGCAGCCGCCGCGGTCGCGGGTTCGTTGTACGGGATACGAACACACCATGGAACGCGAATCGGGAGAGACCCACATGAACAAGGCAACGATCGGGACATTCTTACTGGCGGGCGCCATCGCGCTGACCCCGCTCGCGGCCCAGGCCGCCACCATCGGCGGCAAGACGCCGGGTTCGACCGGCAGCCGCAACATCGCGTGGCGCTTCGCGAATCAGCAAAACCGGATCGCCGCAGGACTGCGCACCGGCAGGCTGAGCGCGAACGAGTACGCGCGCGACGAGGCCAACCTCCGCGCCGCCGAGGCGCTGCGCCGCAGCGACGGCGAGGTCGACGCGAGCGGCAAATTGTCGCGCAGCCAGCGCGCCGCGATCGAACGCGACCTCAATCACAACTCGGACCGCATCTACGAGACCAAGCACAACCGCGTCAAGGGTCCGGGGACGACGCCCTCCTGGTAGGACGCCCACCGCATTCATCCTGCAGCCCGGGCATTCGCCCGGGCTGCATCGTTTATTTCTGGACCTTCGCGACGTCCGCTTCGGTGACGGCGCTCGCGGAGTTCCCAAACGAACTGCGGATGTAGCTGACGACGCCCGCGATCTGCGCGTTCGTCAACTGCCCCTTCCACGCGGGCATCTGTCCGTTGTAGGTCGAGCCCGCGACGGTGATCTTTTCCGAGAGCCCGTACGACACGATGTGGATGACCTTCGTGGGATCGCCGGTGACGGTCGGGTTCTTCGCGAGCGGCGGGAACGCGCCGGGCTGACCCTGGCCCTGTGCGCCGTGACAGCCGCTGCAGTTGGTCGAGTAGACCGACGCGCCGCTCGTGGCGCCGCCGGTCTGCGCCCCACCGCTCGCGGCGCCGGTGACGGCGCCCGCGCCCGCCGCCGGCGCTCGCGCGGCCGCCACCGGAGCTGGACCTTGCGCCGTCTGCTCTTCGACGATCTTGACCTGGCTATAGATGCTGAGGCCGACGGCGCCGACGACCGAGATCGCCGTCAACCCGAGCGCCCACGGGCGTTTGGTGAGCCGACGGCTCGGATTGCGATCGATGAACGGCAGCACGATCAACCACGTCACGAGGACGCCCGGGATGACGACCGTCGCCAGCAGGTTCGCGATCGGGATCAGCGGCCCCGGAACGATACCCGCAAGCCGCAACAGGCCGTAGAGTGCGAGAAAATACCACGCCGGATACGGGATGAACGGCGCCGCTGGGTTGGCCTTTTGGTCGAGCCCGGGCGGTGCCACCAGTGCTAGGACGACGATCAAAATAAAGACCAAGAACGAGGCGAACGCGTCCATGAACATCTGGTTCGGCCAAAAGCGCCCCTGCGGCAGCCGTTTCTGGTCGCCATCGGCCGGCAATCCCGCCGAACCGTTGTGCCGGAAGATGAACAGATGCGCGCCGACCAAGAGGATCAGCGAGATCGGCATCAACCAGACGTGCAGACCGAAGAAACGGTTGATCGTCAGCGTGCCGATCGTGGGGCCGTCGTTGAGGAACTGTGAGATCGCGTCGCCGATGATGGGGACGCTCGCGGCGATGCTGATCGCGACCGAGGATGCGAAGTACGCGTCGAGATCCCACGGGAGCAGGTAACCGGTCAGGCCGAGGACGAGCGTGACGATGAACAGGAGCACGCCGACGACCCACATGATCTCGCGCGGCGCCTTGTACGCCCCCCAGATCATGACTTGCAGCAAGTGGAGGACGAGCAGCGCGATCATGGCGCTCGCGCCCCAGTAGTGCAGGCTCAACACGAACCAGCCGAGCGGCACTTTGTCCATGATGTACTTGGTCGACTCCCACGCCGTCGCCGACGACGGCGCGTAGTAGAACGTCAGGAAGATGCCGGTGACGATCTGCAGGATCATGCAGAACAGCGTCGCGCTGCCGAAGACGTACCAGTAACTCGCGCCGCCCGGAACGTCTTCGGTCAGGAATTCGCTCGTCGCGCTGACCGCTCCGGTGCGCTGATTCGATCCAGTCGATGATGTTCGCCACGTAACGAACTCCTAGGAGTAGGCGACGATCAGTCGCGTCGGCTGCTGCGTCTTGAAGACGATCCAGGTGATCTCGGCTTTACCTTCGCCTCGCGGAACGGGAGCGGGTCGAGGCCGCGCGGCGCCGGGCCCAGCGAGATACTCGCCTTGGATCGAGTATTGCGAGCCGTGGCAAGGGCAGATGAACCGCTTAGCGTCGTCGGCTTCCAATTGTACGTGCAGCCAAGGTGCGGGCAGATGGAACTGAAGATGACGAAGCTCATGGTGATCGCCGGGATAGGGGACGTTGCCGCCCGGGCGGTCGTAGATGTCGGGCCGCTTCGCCTTGAACGTCGACTCCTGCTCGGGCGTGAGCTTGACGCCCCACACCGACTGGGTCTCGGTGCTGGTCAAGTAGCCGTCGGTGTACTGGAAGCTGAACTTTAGGCTGACGGGGTCGTTCGTGCTCTTCTGCAGCGCCGTGTACTCGTCGGCCGTCAGTGGCGTCCAGGTTCCCTTGCCGACGTCGGGCTCGAGCAGCGAGTCCGGGATCAGCGAGCCGATGACGGGGACGGCGATCACCAGGCCGATGATGCCGCCGATGCCGATCGTCGCGTTGGCGAGGAACGTGCGACGCGACTGCTCCTCCGGCGTGCCCGGGTCCTGATAGGCCTGCGCTTCGTGAACTCCCACGGCTGTTGAGTCTCCCAGTCAGAATGACGCTCGAACTCCAGCCATCCGCGGCGCGCGGAAGACTGGCGCGCGAGCGGCGATCGGCGGGAGCATACCGCACGCGGGCGCGCGGAGCCAACCACATTGGTTAAGCCCCCCGGTGTTCGGACCGCTCGCCTAGGTTCTCATCCCGGCTGGACTGCCGCACCGTCCGACCGGCCCCACCGATCTAGACTCATCGGAAGCGTCTAGGAAGAGCAGCTGACCTCGACGGTGGGCGTCCCGGCCGGCGCCGGTTCCGCATAACGTTCGTACTCGGGGCGCTCGTCGTACGGCGTTCGCAAGCGCTTCCGCGAGTCGTGCGACCTCGCCAAAGTCGCCGGACTTGCGCGCGCTCGATCGCCGCTTGCGCCAGGTGGTTGCGGAGCACGTAGGCCGGGATTGACCGCGCAGCATCTGCCGCGCGCCGCTCCTGTGCAGGGAGACGCTTCGGCTGCGAACGCGCTCGCGGTAGCGCGCGAGCCACGGCCCGAGCGCGTCGCCGGCCGGCGGACCGAACGCCAGCGCCGCGGAAGAACGTCGTGTAGTCGGCGCCGTCGCGGGCGAGCGCGTCGAGCAGCGCCAAGATGAGGTCGACGTCGTCGGGGCGCTCCTCCGATAGACCGAGTTTGGCGTGCATCGCGCCGAGATACGCCGCGCGATAGGCCGGCTCGAACGCGCCGAGCGCGGCTCAGCCTCCTCGCGCGGAACGAGCGCGGCGAGCGCGGCGGCGAGCGCGTGGCAGTTCCACAGCGCGACGCCCGGCTGGCGATCGAAGGCATAGCGGCCGGCCTCGTCGCTGTGGTTGCAGATCCAGCCCGGCTCGTAGGTTCCATGAATCCGAACGGGCCGTAGTCGAGCGTGAGCCCGAGGATCGACATGTTGTCCGTGTTCATGACGCCGTGCTCGAAGCCGACGGCCTGCCACTTCGCGACCAGCCGCGCGGTCCGCACCGCGACCGCGCGCAGAAAATCGGCGTACTTGGTCTCGGCGGTGCGCGTCGAGTCTCGCCGAAGAAGCGCGCGATCGTCGTCGTCGGCGAGCATGCGCACGTCGTCGTCGGGTCGCCGCGGTAGTGGAAGTACTCGAACGTTCCGAACCGCACGTGTGACGGCGCGATGCGCGACAGCACGGCCGCGGTCTCGGGGACCTCGCGGAAGACCGGGTCGTCGCTCCCGGCGATCCCGAGCGCGCGCGTCGTCGGGATCCCGAGATGGTGCATCGCTTCGCTGCACAGATATTCGCGGATCGTCGAGCGCAGCACGGCGCGGCCGTCGCCGAAACGCGAGAACGCGGTCATCGCCGGCGCCCTTCAGTTGCCACTCCCAAGCCGCCGGCGCCTCGTCGACTTCGCCCAGCGTGATCGCGCGGCCGTCGCCGAGTTGCGGTACGAAGACGCCGAACTGGTGCCCGGCGTAGACGGCTGCCCATGGCTTGGAACCTGCCGGCAGCGCATTTCCTGCCATCAGGGCGAGCAGCGCAGCGCCGGGCTGCAAATCCCCGCCGGGTGCGACGAGCTGCGCAGCCAGCGGATTGAACGCGACCAGATAGGGTGCGGTCAGCGGCGTCGGCGCGCGCCGCTCGACGAAACGGTCGCCGAGCGCGGCGTACCCGTCGCCGAAACGAGAGGCCGTCGAGCGGGCCCGAGGCCGCGCTCTCTACGATCGACGGATCGCTCACATCTTGTACGAGTGCAGGCCGCTGATCCAGATGTTCACGCCGAGGTAGCAGAACAGGATCGAGATGAAGCCGAAGACGGCTGACCCACGAACAGCGCAGGCCCTGCCAGGCGCGGCGGGTGTGCAGATGCAGGTATCCGAGATAGACGATCCAGGACGCGAGCGCCGCCGTCTCTTTGGGGTCCCACTGCCAGTATGCGCCCCAGGCCTCTTTTGCCCAAGCGGCACCGGTCGCGATGCCGACGCCGAGCAGCAGCGTCCCGAGTGCGATGACGCGATAGGTCACCATGTCGAGCCGTGCCAGCGACGGTAACGACGCCAGCCACTGCGCGAGAACGTCGCCGCGGCTCGCCGCTGCCGCGACGCGCGGGCGACTCGCGTTGGGCGACCGCCGTCGACGTCGAAGGCTCGCATGTGCGTCCCGAGATCGAGCGAGCGCCGGCCCGGCAGCGGCCGCCGAGAGCGCTCCGAGCGGGGCGCCCCGCTCCACGACCCGGGTAAGTAATACTTGATCAGATAGACCGCCGCGGCCGCGACGGCGACCATGAAGGCCGCGTACGACGTAACGACGAGCGGGACGTGGATCTTGATCCAATACGACTGCAGCGCCGGAACGGGTGGCAGGTACCCTTCGTCCCAGGTGAGTGCCGTAGCCCAGAAAACCGCCGCCAGCGCCGTCACAAAACCGCCCAGGAACCAGAGGTCGTATTTGAGCGCGAAGCCGACGAAGATCGCGACGCTCATCGCTGAGAACAGCGAGAGCGAGCCGTAGAGGTTGGTCAGCGGCCAGATGTGCGACGGTCTGCTAGCGCACGACCAGTTCGGCGAACTGCGTCGCGCAGCCGATCACGGCAAACGGGATGCCGACCAGTTTCGCAACCGGTCGCGCGACAGGAAGTACATCAGCAGCGCCAGCGTCGCACGATGTACGCGGTCAGCGAGACCAAGATCATGCGCCTGGTCGAGCGTCATGTCGGGACTCCTTGCAGGACGGGTTCGCCCGAGCGCGGCGGGTCGCTTCGGCGCCGTCTCGCGCGCCAGCGCCCGGATCAACTCGCGGAAACTGGTCTTCGAAAATGTCGTAGCCTTTCACGGTCGTCGCCGCCATGCCGATCGTCCAGCGCCGCGTCTCGGCAGGGCGCTCGGGACGGGGTCGATCCGCACGTAGAGCCGGGCCGGCAGCAAGTAGAACGAGATCGCGAGGCCGGTCAGCAGCACGAACGCGCCGATCCCGACGAGCGGGATCCCCGGGTCGTATCTATACTGCAAACCTGAGTAGAGCGTGAAGCGGTCGGGCGCGCAGGCGGTAGCCGTCGCCGAGGTCGAGCGGCGTTCCGATCGGGAGCGAGTTCGCTGCCGAGCAACTGATCGCCGTCGAAGACGTCGATGACGACGCCCGGGTCGTTGGGGCGCGGGTCGGCCTGTGCGCCGCCGCGTGGCCGGTCGATCGTTCCGACGAACTGCCGGTAGCGGATCGTGCGGCCGGTCTGGCCGAGGTCGAACGCGTCGCCCTCCATGAGCGGCGCCGTTCGGGCCGCCCGCAACCGGGCGCCCGTCCTTCGTCAGCGCGAACGTCGATCGCGAAGCCGTAGGTCGCTTGATAGTAGAGCGTGCCGTCAACGTTGATCGGATGGTTGACGCGAATCGTCGTCGCGCGCGTCACGCCGGCGCGGCCGGTGACGTGCACGTCCGAGACGTAGTCGATCGGCTGATAGACGGTGCCCGTCTTGGTCTGGATCGGGTCGATCCGGTAGCGGAACTCGTCGAGCTTGAACACGGCGCCCGTCTGCGGGATCGTCGTGGTCGCCGCCGGACAGCATCGTGGTCGATCCGGAAAAACCGCGCGCCCAATAGATCGTCGTCCCGGTGGCGATGATGACGAAGCCGATATGTGCGACCAGGACGCCGCGCCTCGCCCAGTCGTGCCTGTCGGCAAACGTCCACTCGACGCCGCCCAGTTCGCGCTTGCGGATCGACCAGCCGCGTCCGCGGAAGAAGCGCTCGACGCGCGCGCGGACGTCGGCTTCCGTGCCCGGCGCCACGACGGTCGCGTGCAGCGGGATGTGATCGATCTTCACGGCGCGCAGCGGCGGCAACCGCGCCGGGATCACGCGCCGGAACGTGCAGACGGCCAGCGACGCGAGGATCAGCCCGATGATGCCGATGTAGGCCGTGTCGTGATAGATGTTGTCGAAGTGCAGGCGCAGGACCAGCCGGGCGAGCGCGGGCGGATAGCGTCGACAGGTAGAACGACGGGTCCCTGCCTTGCTCGACGATGACGCCGATCAGCGTCAGCAGCCCCCAGACGGCGAACAGAGAGACCGCGAACAGCACGTTCGCGAACAGCGTCAGGACGTCGTCGGCGAAGGCGTCCCACTGCCGCCGGATCGGATGCGTCGCGGTCATACTCATGGTCGAGACTGATACGCGCCGGCGTCGCGCCGCCACGACTTCTCGAGCAGGACGATGAGCCAGATGCTCACTTCGTAGAGCGCGTACATCGGCACCGCGATGAGCAGCATCGTCACCGGCGACGCATCGGGGGCGGCGAGGCCGCCGAGCAACAGGATGCCCATCGCCGCGAACCGCCGGTAGCGGCGCAGCATCGGGACGTTGACGAGGCCGATGCGCGCCAGCGCGATCATGACCATCGGCGTCTGGAAGACGAGCGCGAACGCGAGGAACGTCAGCAGGATCAGGTTCATCGTCGGCTCGATCCCGAACGTGCTCTCGGCGACCTGTCCCGTGATCGCGATCAGCGCCCAGATCACGCGGTGGATGATGAAGAAGTGGCAGAACAGGAGCCCGGCGATCGCGAGCAGGACCGACGGCGCGACGTAGCCGTAGACCGCGCGCCGCGTCCGCGGATGGATCGCGGGAACGATGAACATCCACGCCTGATACAGCAGCACCGGCAGGCCGAGCACGATCGCGCCGTAGATCGAGAATTTGAACTCGGTGAAGATGACGTTGGTCGGCGCGAACGCGTGCAGCGCGATCGTCGTCGGCAGATACGTCGCGCTTCATCCACATGATGACGAATTGCGACGGCCAGAACAGCACCAGCGCCAGCACGCCGATGGTGACGAGCGAGACGATGAGACGGTTACGGAGCTCCCGCAGGTGCTCCGTAAACGACATCTCCTTCTGGTCCCACTCGGGCTGCGGTGGCCCCGGTGTCCGGTCGGCGCTCGGCGATCACCGCACGGCGCTAGTCGGTGACGTCGGCCGCGCTGGGAGATCCGACGGGGGTCGTCCCGCTGCCGGGGACCGGGCGCGGCACCTCGACGCCGGCGCCGGTGGAGACGGCCGGCCCGCTGTCGACCGCGCTCTGGGCGCGGGCGGCCTCGGCACGCGCGCGCGCCTCGTCGCGGATGCGCTCGGCTTCTACGTCGGAGTCGGCCTGACCGCGCGCGAACTCTTGTTTGGCCTGGCCGAGACCGCGGGCGAGGTCGCGGATCTTGTTGCCGCCGCCGAACAGCAGAATCGCGGCTCCGGCGATGATGGCGATCTCCATGGGGTTTCCGAACATCGAGTCTCTCCTTAGGGCCGGGCGTGCTCGGTATCCCGATCGAGCGCTTCGGCGAACTCGATCAGCGTCGACCGGGTCGGGCTCTCCCCGAGGGGCGCCAGCGCCCGCTTCGCGCGCTCCACGTACCCGGATATCGCTTCGCGGGTCTTGCCGACCGCGCCCGCCGCGAGCGATGGCTTCGACCGCCTCGGCGAGCGACGCCTCCGACGGGTCGGGGTCGTCGTAGCAGCGCGCGAGTGCGGCCCGGACCGCCGGGTCGCCCGTCTCGGCGGCCAGCACGACCGGAATCGTCATCTTGCGCTCGCGCTGGTCGTTTCCGACCGGCTTGCCCAGCGTCGCCTCGTCGCCGGTGAGGTCGAGCAGGTCGTCGCGCATTTGGAACGCGATGCCGTAGTTGAGCCCGAATGCCCGCAGCGCGCGACGATCTCGTCGCCGGCGCCGCCGTCGATCGCGCCGCACGCGGCCGACGCGGCGAATAGCGAGGCGGTCTTCAGCCGCACGATCTCGACGTACTCGTCCGGCGTCAGGTCGAGATTCCCCAGCGCCTGCAACTGCAGCACCTCGCCGTCGCAGATCTCGGCGAGGGTCGCCGAGAGGATGTGCGGGATCGGTGCGCGGTAGTCGGCCGTCACGTTGCGGAAGATCCACGCGAACAGATAATCGCCGGCGAGCACGCTGATCCGGTTGCCGAAGTCGACCGCCGTCGCGTTGACGCCCCGCCGGGTATCGGCCCGGTCGACGACGTTGTCGTGGATCAGCGTCGCGACGTGGATCAGTTCCATATACGCCGCGAGCGCGAGGTGATCGCGCGGATCCGCGCCGGCGGCGGAAGCCGCGAGCAGCAGGAGGCGCGGCCGCAAGCGTTTGCCGCCTGCGGCGAGCATCCGTCGCACGGCCTCGGTGATCAGCGGGTTATCTGTGCCGAACGAGCGCGCGAAGAAGGCCTCGATCAGGCCGTGCAGGTCCGCCGGAGCGCTCCGGTCGTGCCCGATCACGCGGTACCCACGTGCAGCGAGATCCCGCCGCCGCCGAGCCGCAGCGTCCGCACCTGCGCGAAACCCGCCGCGGAGAACAGCGCCGCGAGACGATCCGCGTCCGGATGGTTCGTCAGCGAGGCCGGCAGGTAGCGGTAGGCGCTCTTCGAGCCGCCCGCCAGGCCCCCGAGCAACGGCACGACGCGATAGAAGTACAGGTTGAACAGCGCGCGCACGAACCGGTTGGCCGGTCGCGTGACGTTGAGGTTGACGAAGCGCGTGCCGGGGCGGAGCACGCGGCGCGCCTCGCGCAGCGCGGCGGAGACGTTGAGAACGTTGCGCAGCGAGAACCCCATCGTGGCGCCGTCGAAACTCGCGTCCGGGTACGGCAGCGCGATCGCGTCGCCGAGTTCGAAGCGGACTCGCTCGCCGCCGCGCTCGCGGGGCGTCCGCCGGCGGGCTTCCTCCAACATCGGTTCGCAGAAGTCGACGGCGACGACGCGGAGCGACGCGTCCGACCGCGCGAGGCCGAACGCGAGATCGCCGGTGCCGCAGCACAGGTCGAGCACGGTCCCGCCCGCCGGAGCCCGCAGTTCGCGGACGGCGCGACGGCGCCACGCCTCGTCGACGCCGGCCGTCATCAGCCGGTTGGCGGAGTCGTACCGATGGGCGATCGCCGCGAACATGTCGCGGACGTAGACCGATTTGTCCGTTGCCACGCTGCAGACACTCTTCCCAGGGAGCCCTTGCCGTTCATTCCCCCCGTCGGGAAACGACGGCGGAGGACGGCGAGATGGTCCAGATCACGAACCCGAGCGCGGTACAGGCGGCGGTCAGACAAGCCCGATCGGTCGAGTTGGCCGCCTATCTGCTGCGGCCCGACATGCCGATCGTCGGCGCGCTGGAGGTGGCGGCCCAGCGTGGCGCCGAGGTGCACGTCCGCATCGACGGCGAGCCGTATCGCGACGAGGGCGGCGCGATCGCGCGCGCGTCGGCCGCCGCGGCGCGCGAACTCCGGGCGCACGGCGTCGACGCGACGGTCGTCACCGACCGCGGCATCCATCTCAAGGCCGCGGTCGTCGACGGGCGCGCCTTCCTCGACGATCGCAACTGGACGGCGAGCGGTCACGACACGATCGTCACGAGCGACGACGCGGACGACGTTGCGCTCGTCCGCGACGCGATCGAGACCGGCGGCACCGGCGTCGACGGGCACCTCGCGACAAGCAAGTACGAGGCGCTGCGGCTCGAGTCGGAGATGATCGCCGCGGGCTCGAGCGGCCCGGTCGACGTTGCCTCGGAAGGCTTCGGCTACTCGAAGACCTACAGCGCGCTACGCGATCGCGCTCGCGCCGGCGGCGCCGTGCGCCTGATCGTCTCGCAGAACGAACTGCGCGAGTCGCATGTGACCGAAGAGCGCCGCGCGCTGCGCGCGCTGGCGAAGGTGGGGGTCAAGATCCGCGTCGGATCGTCGCGCTCCGGCGTGGGAAACGAAAAGCTGGCCGTCGCCGGCGGCCAAGCCTGGGTCGGGTCGGCGAACGCGACGTACGGCGGCGACAGCGACTGGGGCTTGCGGACGTTGGATCCGCGGCTCGTCGGCGCGCTGCAGCAACGCTTCGACGACAACTGGCGCGCGAGCCGCCCCTACGTCGTCGTCTGAACGCCGAAGAGCGCGGTTGCGTTCTCCGTCGTGCGCTCGATCACGGTCCGGTCAGATATGTCGAGCACCGTCGCGACGGCGGCGGCCGTCGCCGCGACGAAGGCGGGTTCGTTGCGCTGTCCGCGGTGCGGGACCGGCGCGAGATACGGACAGTCCGTCTCGAGGACGATGCGGTCGAGCCCGACCGCCGCGACGGCCTCGCGCAACGCGCCCGCCGTCTTGAAGGTGACGACGCCGCCGATTCCCAGGAAGACGCCGAACTCGTTGACCAGCTGCAGCGCCTGCGCTGCGTCGCCGGTGAAGCAGTGCACGACGCCGCGCATCGCGCCGTCCCACGTTTGTGCGAGTAAGCCGGTGAAATCGTCGAACGCCTCGCGCTGGTGGAAGATGACGGGCAGCCGCCGTTCGCGCGCGAACAGCACCTGCGCGCGCATGACGTCGCGCTGAACCGGGCGCGGGCTGTGGTCGTAGTGATAGTCTAGCCCGGTCTCGCCGATCGCCGCGGGGGGCGACGGCGCTGCCGCGATGGCCGCGGCAAACGCAGCGGCGAGGTCGGGCGGCGCATCCTTGGCCTCGTGCGGATGAACTCCCAGAGACCAGCGCAGCCCGTAGGCGGCCGCGACGTCGCGCGCGCGTTCGCTGTCGGCGAGGTCGCAACCGACGGTCAGGATGGTGCCGACGCCGGCCGCGGCGGCGCGCGCAAGTATTGCGTCCCGGTCGGCGTCGAAGGACCGGTCGTGGACGTGGGCGTGGCTGTCGAAAATCATCGGAGAGGCCGGGGCGGCGAGCGGTGATCGATCGCGACGACCAGGGCTCTCGCCGGGTCCTGCGGATCGCGATCGCGATCTCGCTCGGCGTCCATCTGTTGGGTTTCCTCCTCTACGGATTGGCGACGGCGCAGTTTGCGCGCGCGAAGTTCGCGTTCGCCCGACCGACGCCGACGCCCGACACGATCGTCACGATCTCCAACGCGGTCACGATCGAGAAGCGTGCGAAGCCGCAGCCCGAACCGCGACCCGTGCACGGCGCGAATCCCGCGATGCGGCCGTCCGCGCAGTCGCCCCAACGCGTCGCATCGATCCCGCGTCCGGTCGTCGAACCGCGGCCGCCGCAGCCCGAACCGGTTCCGCCGCAGCGGGCGCTGCACGAACTGGTCAAAGAGGTGCCGAGCGCGCCCGCTAATCCGCCCAAGACGATCGAAGCCACGGCGCCCCCCCGGCCGGAGCAGACCCCGATGCACGCCGCCGCACCGCACCAGGTCGCGCTCGCGCAACGTCCGGCGCAGGCGTCGCGGCCGTCGCAGCTGTCGCAGGCCCGGATCGCGCAGATGACCCAGTCGTTCGACAAGACGCTGGCGGAACTGCGCCGCGAGAGCGATCCGCTCAACGTCAAGCCGGACGAGCCGGCGGCGACCAGACGCTATCACATTCAGATGATCGGCGTCGACGGCGACCTGCGGCACGGCCAGGGCTATTACTACCCGATCAAGTCGTGGCGCGCCGACGGCTACGATTACTATTACGTCTCCTACGACTTCACGTGGGCGGACGGGACGTACGAGAGCGGCGGCGTCCCGTGGCCGATCCGCTTCCGGCCGCGCGAAGATCCGTTCACGCATCCCGACGATCCCAACTCGGCGAAGGTGCCGCTCGCGCCCCCGCTGCCCGGCTGGAGCCTGCCGGCGGGCGAGAAGGTCGGCAAGGCCCTCGAGTCGTTGTACGAGGTGCGCGAGGGCGGCTGATGCGCCGCGCTCATGCCGGCGCCTCGAAGCGTGGGAACAGCGGCTCGCCCGGCGCGACGCGCGTCCCGCCGGCCAGGCCGCCCCAGCGCAGCGAGCTCCCCCACGAGCCGTGCGGTTCGCCCGCCAGGCCCAGCTGACGCCAGATCTCCAGCGCCTTGCCCGGGATGAACGGGGCGAGCAGGTGCGCGAGCCAGCGCAGGCCCTCGCATAGGTCGTAGAGCACCGCGTCGAGTTCGGCGCGAGCGTCCCGCTTGTGGAGTTCCCATGGCTTGCGCTCCTCGATCTCCCGATTGAGCGCGGTGACGAGTTCCCAGATCGCGAGCAGGGCGTCGCGGAATGCGAGCTCGCGGATTGCCGAACCGGCGCGCTCGCCGAGGTCCGCAAAACGGACGCCCAGCGGCGAATCCTGCGCGGCATGGGGCACGATCCCGTCGCGGTAGCGCTCGAGCATCGACAGCGAACGTCGTAACAGGTTACCGAGGTCGTTGCCGAGGTCGCTGTTGTTGCGCTGACGGACCTTTTCGTCCGACCACGAAAAGTCGCCACCGAACGGGGCCTCGCGTAGCAGAAAATAGCGGACGCTGTCGACGCCGAAGCGCTCGGCGATCTCGAGCGGGTCCGCGGCGTTGCCGAGGCTCTTGCTCATCTTCTCGCCCTCGACCGTGATCCAGCCGTGCGCGAAGACGAGCTTGGGCAGCGGCAGTCCCAGCGCCCACAGCAGCGCCGGCCAGATGAGCGTGTGGAAGCGCGCGATCTCCTTGCCGATCACCTGCACGTCGGCGGGCCAATACGTCGAAAAGCGCCCGTCGTCGACCGACCAGCCGGTCGCGCTGATGTAGTTGAGCAACGCGTCGAGCCACACGTACATGACCCCGCCGCCGGGCAGCGGGACGCCCCAGTTCAGGTTCGTGCGCGAGATGCAGAGATCGTCGAGGCCGCCCTCGAGCGTCGCCATCATCTCGTTGTAGGCGCGCTCGGGCCGCACCCATTGCGGGTTCGCGCGATAATAGTCGAGCAGCCGGTCGCGGTAGCGCGACAGGGCGAAGAACCAGTTGTCCTCCGAGAGCCACGAGACCGCGCGTCCGCACGTCGGGCAGCGGCCGTCGACGAGTTTGGACTCGAGCCAGAACGTCTCGTCCTCGGTGCAGTACCAGCCCTCGTATTTGCCGACGTAGATGTCGCCGGAATCTTTGAGCCGTTCGAACACGCGCAGGCAGACTTCTTGGTGGCGCGGCTCCGTCGTACGAATGAAGTCGTCGTTCGACATCTCGTAGCGCGCGAAGACGTCCTTCCACGTCTCGACGAGCCGGTCGCACCACTCCTGCGGCGACACGCCGGCGGCGGCCGCGGCGTTTGCTACCTTTTGGCCGTGCTCGTCGGTTCCGGTCAGGAAAAACGCGTCGCCGTGCGTCCGCGCATAACGCGCCAAGACGTTGGCGGCGAGCGACGCGTACACGTGGCCGATGTGCGGCCGGCCGTTGACGTAGTAGATCGGCGTGGTGACGTAATACGCGTGCTTGGGCATGGGTCGGGCGACGTTCCCGCTACGGCTCGCCGTCTCCCCGTGCGCGTTTGCGTGCGGCGGCGCGCGCATAGGCGGCCTGCCGATCGCCGGCGCCGCGACCCGCGAGGACCTTCGCGATCTCGGGGACCGTCAGGCCGAGGTCGAGCAACGCGTCGATCGCGCGGTCGATCCCCTCCGGCGCCTCGCTCGGCGTCGCCGCCTTCGGCGGAACCGGTGCGAGGACGACGACGAACTCGCCGCGGACCGGTTCTGTCAGTGCGGCGCGCACGTCACGTGGCGTGCCGAGGATCTGCTGCTCGAAGCGTTTGGTCAACTCGCGCGCGACGAAGACGCGCGCTTCGGGCGCGATCGCGTCGAGCGCGGCGAGCGTCGAGCCGATGCGCTGCGGAGTTTCGTACCACGCGGTCGGACCGCCGCGTGCGAGCGCGGCCCGCAGCGCGGCAGCGCGCGCGCCCTCGCCGCGGGGCACGAACCCCGCGAACGTCAGCCCGGTCAACTCGAAGCCCGAGAGCACGGCCGCGACGACGAACGCGACCGGGCCGGGCAAGACCTCGACCGGGATTCCCGCCGCGCGCGCCGCCTCGATCAGCGCGCGCCCCGGATCGCTGACGCCGGGCGTGCCCGCGTCGGTGACGACCGCAACGCGCTGCGTGCGCGCCGCGTCGAGGATCTCGGCGGTGACCGCCTGCGCGTTCTGCTCGCGATACGAGACGAGCCGTTTGCCGGCGATCGCGAGGGCGCTCAGCAGCCGCCGCGCGACCCGCGTGTCCTCGGCGACGAGCAGGTCGCACGCCCGCAACGCGTCGAGCGCGCGCAGCGTGACGTTGCCGAGGTTGCCGATCGGCGTCGGGACGAACGTCAGGCCCATGCGCCTGCCCCGCGGCGGAGCGGCGGGCGGCGGGAGCGAACCGGAGCGTCATGGATCCGACGACCGTCGCACCGGGGCAGCGTCTCGAGCTGTACGTGAAGCATACCTGTCCCTACTGTCGGCAGGCGCGCACCTTCTACGACGGGCGCGGCATTCCGTACACGGTCCACGACGCGCAGCACGATCGGGCCGCGCGCGAGCGGATGCTCGCGCTCAGCGGCGGCGACCCGACGGTTCCCGCGATCGTCGTCGACGGCGCATACGTCCAATCCGGCTGGGGCAGTCCGCCGCGCGGTTGAACGGTCCACTGAAGGCGCGCCGGTCGGCGCGCAAGCAGCCCGCCTAGGTGGGCTCCGGCGAGGGCGACGCGGGCCCGGAGCCGGGCGGCGACATCGTCTTGCGCAGGTAACGCGAGGACGGGAGCACGTGCAGTTCGTTCGTGATGCGTTCGACGTTCGCGACCGAGGTCCGCGCCCACGCCCGTCATGGGGCACGAGACGTTCGGCGAGCGCTGACCCTTGTATTCGATCGTCGTGCGCGAGCCGAACGACGCGCTCTTCATGCAGCCCTCGGCGACGAGATCGCCGAGCGGCATCGCCGCCGCGAGGTCCTTGAAGAACGCCGCGGCGGTCGCGGCTTCGAGCTTTTGATCGCGATTCGGAACGCCGTCGAGGACGACCGTCGCCGCGCCGTTCGGGCGCACGACGATGCGGTAGCCGAGAATGTTCGTCGAGCCGGAGTTGACGATCACCGCGGCATCGGGCGGGACCGGCGAGGCCGACGGTTGCGGCGTCGCCACTGCGCTAGCGACGAGGAACGAGACGAGTGCGAGCATGACCCGATAACGCGAACGCGACCGGGCGCGTCACCGGCGCCGGCTGCGCGGCGAAGCGTAGGCCGATCGCGACGAACGCGTTGACGAGGAGCGCGAGCAAGAGCGCGTCGTCGAGCGTCCCCAAGATGGGGACGTCTGCGAACGGATCGAGCGGGGAGACGATCAGGATGGCGGCGCCGAGCGTCCCCAGCTTCAGCCACGCGGGTACGCGGGCGTCGCGCAGGAGCGGAAGCACGGCTGGGACCGAGGATCGCACGGTCCGCAAGAGGCGTGAAATGGTCATGACGAAATCGCCTACCCGGCCTTGGCGCGAACGTTTCGGCGCGGCGCCGGCAGCGCTACGTCGCCCAAGCCGAGCCAGCCGGCCATCGCCGCCAGCTCGGGCTCCAAGGCCGCCGTGACCGCGGCGCGGTCCGTGCCGTCCTCGAAGTGAACGGCGTGGACCCGCAGGACGCGGGCAGCGCGGTCGGCCTTTAGGTCGGCGCGCGCGACCAGCCGGTCGCCGGCGAGGAACGGTAGCACGTAATATCCGTGGACGCGCTTGTGCGCGGGCGTATAGATCTCGAGGCGATAGTCGAAGCCGAACAGGCGCGCGGTCCGGTCGCGCTCCCAGATCAACGAGTCGAACGGTGAGAGCAAGGCCCGGGCCGCGACCTGCCGCGGTATCGTGAAGCCGGCGGGGACGTAGGCGGGCTGCTTCCAGCCCTCGACGCCCAGGGGCAGCAGTTCGCCCGCCTCTACGAGTTCGCCGATGCGCCGCCGCGCGTCTGCGACCGCGAGCCGGAAGTAGTCGCGCAGGTCGCGCTCGGTCGCGACGCCGAGCGCCCGCATCGCGATCAGCAGCAACGCGCGCTGGGCGGCATCGGCCTCGGGGACGGGTCGCGCGAGGATCTCAGCCGGGATGACCCGTTCCGTCAAATCGTAGACGCGCTCGAAGGAGCGCCGCGTCGCGGTCGTCACCGCGCCGGCCCAGAACAGAAACTCGAGCGCTCGCTTCGTATCGCTCCAGCCCCACCACGAGCCCTTGCCGCCGCCGGTTCCAGCTCGCCGGCCGTGACGGGCCCGCGCCGCTCAACTTCGCGTAACACGGAATCGAGAAAGCGCCGCTTGCGCCGCGCGAACGCCGCGATGCCGCGGTAGATGTTCGTGTAGCGCGTGGCTTCGTTCATCCGCCAGCGCATCAACGGGAAGACGTTCGAGTGGCAAGAACGACGCCGCGTGCGCCCAGTATTCGAAGAGCGTGCGGCGCCGGCCGTAGGCCGCTTCCTCGAGGAGGCCGGCGCGATAGGGACCGAGGCGCGAGAACGCCGGAAGGTAGTGCGAACGCGCGAGCACGTTGACCGAGTCGATCTGCACGGCGCCGACGCGGTCGAACAGGCGCCAGATGTCGCGGGCCGTCACGGCGCGCGCCGGCCGCGGCGCGGCGAAGCCCTGGGCGGCGAGGGCTACCCGGCGCGCCTCGGGCTGCGACAATTCACTGCGGCGCATGGGCGGCCGGATTCGTGCGACGCGGCGAGTCTC
Source organism: Vulcanimicrobiota bacterium (assembly GCA_963743605.1). GTDB lineage: Bacteria > Vulcanimicrobiota > Vulcanimicrobiia > Vulcanimicrobiales > Vulcanimicrobiaceae > CAVUQJ01. The sequence continues at coordinate 173,485 of CAVUQJ010000016.1, forward strand.
CGTTCGGCTCATTCCGCTGCCGCAGCTCGGCGGTGTGAGCGGCCGCACCATTGATAGGGCAGTGTCCGACCCGAGGGATGCCGAAGGGCCACGCTGCAGTCGTCTCACCCGACGCCCCCGCTTTTGCTCTTCACCCGATCCCTGAGGACGTAGTGGCAATGATGCACGTAGGACGTTCGGTTGCGATGCTTTGTCTTTTTGCGCTGTGCGCGCCGCTGTGGACGCCGGCGAGCGCGGCGACCGTCGCGCGGGCTCCCGGTGCTGCGGTCGAGCCGCAGGAGCGGGTCGGGCTCGATCTCGGCGCGTTCGCCGCAGGGCGCGTCCGGCGTCGTGTTCGTCGACGCGATGAAGCAGGCGTCCCCGTGGAGCGCGAACGGCGCGCTCGCGCTCGACCGCTTGGGGAACGTCACCGAACTCGCGCGCGGTCAGATCGCCGAGTCGACGGTCTACGCTGCCGGTACGCGCTATCCGGGCGGCGACTACACGCTGCTCTATAGCGGCAGCGCGACGTGGGGCGTCGTGGGCGGAACGATCCTCGCACAATCGCCGGGCCGGGCGATCGTGCGCGTCGACGCCGGGGCCACGACCGGATTGCGGCTGCGCCTGCTCGCGACCGAGGCGCTCGGGGAGCGCGCCACCGGACGCTACGCGCGCGACGTGCGGTTGATCCTTCCGGGGTTCGAGCGCACCTACGCGACGCAGCCCTTCGCGCCGCAGTTCTTGCGCTCGCTCGCGCACGTGCCGTTGTTGCGGTTCTCGGCGTGGATGCGCGGCAACGCAGACGGCGCGTCCGCGCCGTGGCCGGGCCGGCCCGCGACGCAACGCTTCACGCAGGCGAATGCGGACGGGATCGCACCCGAGTACATGATCGCGCTCGCCAATGCGACCGGCGCCGATCCCTGGTTCACGCTGCCGGTCGGCGCGACGAACTATTATGTCTACGCGTTCGCACAACTCGTACGCGCGCAACTGAACCCGCGCTTGCATCCGGTCTTCGAATACGGCGGCGAGGTCTGGCGCGCCGGTTCGCCCGCGAACAGCTGGGCGCGGATGGCGGGCACGAACTATCGGCTCGCGTCGGACCCCGGCGCTGCCGCGCTGTTGTGGTACGGGCAGCGCTCCGCGCAGGTGCTCGGGCTCGTGCGTCAAGCGTTCGCCGGCGATGCGCGGCCTGTCACCGGGGTCATCGGAATCCCGGCGCTCGATGCGGCCGACGCGGCGGCAGCACGTCCGTACGCGCGGGCCGCGGGACTGCGGGGATATGCGTACGTCATCCGCGCCGGCGACCCGCTCGTGCGCGCGGGCGGCAACGCGTGGAACGGCGCGGCGTACGGGTTCACGGCGTCGCCGCCGCAGCCGGCCGTCGACATGCCGCGCGCCTCGCATCCGCTCGCGCGGCTCGCGACGGCGCAGAAGCCGGTCGCGCACCAGCCGGCGCGGCCGAGTCTCGTCGGAATGGTCGGTACGCCGCTGCGGACCGTCGATCTTCCCCGCGAAGGGTCGACGGACTGGGTTCACGTCGAAGGCGGACGCAGCGAGCGCGCGACGCGTGCGACCGAACGCATCGGCGACGTCGCGATCGGCGGAAGCGCGCGGGCGGTCACCGGCGGGTTCGCCTCGTTTATCTGGCGCGACGCCGGCGGCAAGCCCGCGCGCAGCGCGTCGGGCCTCTCGCTCTCGCGCGTGGGCGACCGGTTCGCGTTGACAGCTCCCGCCGACACGACGCGTCGCATCCTGCGCGTGTACGTCGGCGCGGCCGCGGCACGGGCGACCTTCCGTGCCGCGCTGAGCGACGGGAGCGCGCGACCGTATGCCGACGCGTCGCTCGGCGACGCGGGCGCGCCGGCGGACGGAGTCTACTCGCTCGTCTACAGCGCGTCGAGGCCCGGCCAACGCCTGAGCGTCACCTTTACGCTCACGGCCGCGACCGGCGCCGGCGCGCGGATATCGCTCTACGCGGCCGCGCTCCGCCCGGCGGAGGCGGGGCCGCCGCAGTCACCATCGAGCGCAGTGACGTTCCATTACGACAACGCGCGCGACGGTTGGGATCAGACCGAGTCGCCAACTCACCCCGGCGAGTGTCGCCAGCGGCGGCTTCGGCCTGCTGCAGACGCTGAACGTCGACGGAGTCGTGCTCGCGCAGCCGCTGTACGTGGCGCAGTACAACGTGCCGAACCAGGGGGTGCACAACCTCCTCGTCGTCGTGACCGAGAACGACACGGTCTACGAATTCGACGCGGATACGTATCAGATCATCAACCAGCGCAGCATGGGGACGGCGCAGTCCTCGAACGACGTGGGTTGCGGCGACATCCAGCCGCAGTACGGGATCACGGACACGCCGGTCATCGATCTGTCGACGAACACGATCTATCTCGTGGCCGCGACCGAGCCGACACAGTACAACTTCCATCACACGCTCCATGCGCTCGACATCGGGACGCTGCGCCGACCAGCAAACTCCGGTCGACATCGCGGCCTCGGTTAAGATGAGCAACGGCGGCACGATCACCTTCGATCCGCAGAATCAGCAGACGCGGACGAGCTTGACGGAATCGAACGGCTACGTCTACGTCGGCGTTGGGTCGCACTGCGACAACAACGCAGGCAACATTGTGGGCTGGATGCTCAAGTACAACCAGAGCCTGCAACAGGTCGCGTCGTTCGCTACGGCCGAGGACTCGCAGAACTATTTGCTCTCGAGCATCTGGATGTCGGGTTACGCGTCGGCGGTCGACGACTCGGGCAACATCTTCACGGTCACCGGCAACGGCGCGTTCGACGCCGGACATCCGAGCGGCCGCGATTACGGCGAGAGCGCGATCAAGCTCGATCCGAACCTTACCGCCGTCCAGACGTTCTTCACGCCGAAGGACTGGCAGCGACTCAACAACGGCGACGTTGACTTCGGATCGGGCGGCATCATGTTGTTGCCGCAACAACAAGCTCGCATCGCGCACGTCGCGGTCGCGATGGGCAAAGACTCGAACCTCTTCCTCCTCAATCAGAACAACCTCGGGAGGGTCGGCCGTCCGTTGCAGAAGATCCCTGCCGGGGGCGGAGGCGTCTGGGGTGGGCCGGCCTTCTACGACGGTCCGTCCGGCCAGTTCGTCTACTATCAGACCGGCGGCTCGACGGTCACGGCCTACCAGGTGACGGTCCATCGCGGCAAGCCGCACCTCGTGCGACAGACGTTGGGTAACAGCTACGCCGGGTACGGAGGGTCGTCGCCGGTCGTCTCTTCGAACGGGCAGACGCCCGGCACGGGGATCGTCTGGCTCGTCGAGCGCGATACGACGCTGACCCTCGAGGCCTACGACGCAACGAACCTCGCCGACATGGTGTTTTCGGGCAGTGCGGGCACCTGGTCGAATCCGGCGAACAACGGCTTCGTGACGCCGCTCGTCGCAAACGGCAAAGTCTACGTCCCAGCCACCGGCACCGTCACCGTTTTCGGCCTACCGTAAAATGAAGGAGAAACGACAGATGCACCGCTCAGGCATCGTCTCGGCGATCGTGGCGGCGATCGTTCTCGTCACGGCCGGGACCGCGTCGGGACCGGCGCTGGCCGCGACGGTCGCGACCGACTCGTCGCAGGTTCACGGCTGGATCGTCAGCGTTCACGACGATACCCTGAATCTCAAGTTGCGCGACGGCCACCAGGAGAAGATCGATATCGCCGTGGCCCGTGCCAAGCACCACACTGGCGTGCTGCCGATCGGCGGCGCCGTCGTCGTGTACGGATCGCGCGGGTCGAACGGCGTATTCCATGCCGTCAGCGTCGGGCACACGAATCCCGACTCCAAGGGCTGGCCGCCGGACGCATAACCTCCCTCTTCTGCGAAGGACTTCATCGATGTCGGTTGATCCGCGACGCATCGTCGCCGCCCTGGTTGCTATTGCCCTGCTCGGCGCGCCCGCCTCCGCCGCGACGGCGGGCGCGCGGGTCGTCGATCTGGCCGAGATCGCGCAGGCGACGGCGTCGGGCGCCGTCTTCGTCGACGCGATGAAGCAGGCGTCGCCGTGGACGGCCGCGGCCCGGCTCCGGACCGACGCGCTCGGCAACGTGAGGTCGCTCGACGGCGGGCCAAACGGCGACCTCGGTCGTCTACGCGCCGGGCGCGAGCTATCCGGCCGGCGACTACTCGCTGTTCTACGACGGGCACGGAACGTTCGCGGTCGACGGCGCGGCGGTCGTGCAGAGCGGCGACGGCCGCCTGGTCGTGCGCGTCGGCGATCGCGGTGGTCTGCGCCTGCGCCTGATCGCGACGGTATCCGGACGACTACGCGCGCAACGTGCGCCTCATTCTCCCCGGCTTCGCCGGCACGTACGCTACGCAACCGTTCGTACCCGCGTTCGTCCGCTCGCTGACCGGCGCCGACGTGTTGCATTTCGATACGCTGGATGCACGGCGCGACCTACGCCGCGTCGGCGGTCTGGCCGGCGCGGCCGACGACCGACCGCTTCACCCAGGCAGGGCCCGACGGCGTCGCGCCCGAGTACATGATCGCGCTCGCGAACGCGACCGGCGCGAACCCGTGGTTCACGTTGCCGGCGGGCGCGACCGACTACTACGTCTACGGATTCGCCCAACTCGTCCACCAGCAACTGGACCCGCGGCTGCACCCGGTATTCGAGTACGGCAGCCAGGCGTGGCGCGCCGGTACGCCGGCCAACGACTGGGCGCGGATGGCGGGGACGAACTACCGCCTCGCGGCGTCGCCCGCCGCGGCCGGCAGCGCGTGGTACGCGCGGCGTTCGCAGCAGGCGATCGTGCTCGTCCGCAAGGCGTTCGGCGCGGACGCCGGCCGCGTGATCGCGGTGGGCGGGATGCCGCCCGCGCCTGCGCGGATTCCGGCGCGCGTCGTTGCGGACGAACGGCTCGCGTTCGTCGCCTCTCCGCCGCAGGTTCGCGAGGAACGCGAACGCGGCGCGACGCCGCGCGTCGTGCCGCCGTCGGGTAAGCCGAACTACGTCGCGCCGGCGAGCGATCGGCCGGCGCTGACCGGGATGGTCGGAATGCCGCTCGGAGTCCGTCGACCTCGCGCGCGAGGGGACCGTCGATTGGGTGCACTTCGGACGCGGCACGAATGCCGCCGGCGTCGACCGTAAGCCGGCGCCCAGCGAGCGGATCGGGAACCTCGCGGTCGTCGGTGCGCCGACGGCGCGCGTCGCCGCGAGCGGTTTCAGCGCGTTCGCCTTTCCCCGCGACGCCCGTGCCGCGCACGCGAGCGGCGGCGTCTTCGTGAGCGGTGCGGGCAGCGGGTTCACGCTGCGCGTCCCGGCCGACGCGACCGAACGCACGCTGCGCGTCTACGTCGGCGCGGAGCGCGCACAGGGCGAGTTGCGCGCGCGTCTCAGCGACGGCACCGCAAAGCCGTACGCGGATCGTGCGATAACGTCGGGCGGAGCGCCCGTCGAAGGCGTGTATACCTTCGTCTACCGGGCCGCGGGACCGGGCCGTTCGCTGATCGTCGACTACACGCTCGCCGTCCCGCGCGGTGCGGGCGCCCGGATCGCCTTGCAAGCCGCGACGCTGCAGCGCGCCGGCGTACGGACCGCGGCGTCTTCGTCCGATGCACTGACGTTCCACTACGACAACATGCGCTCGGGCTGGGATAGGAACGAGACGACGCTGACGACCGCCAACGTCGCGTCGGGCGGCTTCGGCCTGCTGCAGACGTTGAACGTCGACGGCGTCGTGCTCGCCGAGCCGCTGTACATCTCGCAATACAACGTCCCGAACCAGGGCGTGCACAACCTGCTGCTCGTCGTGACGGAAAACGATACGGTCTACGAGTTCGACGCGGACACGTACCAGATCATCAACCAGCGCAGCATGGGGACCGCGCAGTCATCGAGCGATGTCGGTTGCAACGACATCCGGCCGCAGTACGGGATCAGCGACACGCCCGTGGTCGACCGGTCGAGCAACACGATCTATCTGGTCGCGGCGATCGAGCCGAGCCAGAACGTCTTCCAGCACACGCTGCACGCGCTCGACATCGGAACGCTCGCGGACAAGAAGACGCCGGTCAACCTCACGGCTTCCGTCAACATGAGCAACGGCGGCAAGATCTCGTTCAGATCCGCAGAACCAGCAGACGCGCACGAGCATGTTCATGGCCAATCACGCGATCTACGTCGGGCGTCGGTTCGCACTGCGACAACGACGCATCGAACATCGTCGGCTGGCTGCTCAAGTACAACAGCAGCCTGCAGCAGGTCGCCGCCTTCCCGACGGCCGAGGATTCGACGAGCTACCTGCTGGCCAGCATCTGGATGACCGGCTTCGCGTCGGCCGTCGACGGTTCCGGCGACATCTACACGGTGACCGGAAACGGCGCCTTCGATGCCGACAGCGGCGGCCGCAATTACGGCGAGAGCGTCGTGCGGATAAAGCCCGGGCTCGCCAAGGTGGTGGGCTACTTCACGCCGACGAACTGGCAAAACCTGAATAGCAACGATGCCGACTTCGGGTCCGGCGGTATCATGCTGCTACCGTTGCAGCAGGGTCAGCCGAAGGCGCTGGCCGTCGCGATGGGCAAGGACTCGAAGCTGTTCCTGCTCGACCGCGCGCGGCTCGGCCACGCTCGGCAAGGCGCTGCAGACGATCGACTCGCCCGGCGGCGGCGTCTGGGGCGGTCCGGCATTCTACAGCGGGCCGAGCGGTCAGTTCGTCTACTATCAGACCGGCGGCAACGTCATGCGCGCCTGGCAACTGCAGCAGAGCGGCGGCAAAGCCGTCGCTGACGCAGGCGAGCAGCGGCAACAGCGGCGCCGGCTACGGCGGCTCGTCGCCGGTCGTCTCGTCGAACGGGCAGAACCCCGGGACCGGCGATCGTGTGGCTCGTCAAGCGCAACAAGACGCTTGACCCTCGAGGCGTACGACGCGACCAACCTCGGCACGATGTTGTTCTCCGGGAGCGCCGGCACGTGGGCGAACCCGCAGAACAACGGCTTCGTGACGCCGCTCGTCGCCAACGGCAAGGTCTACGTGCCGGCGACGGGCACGGTGACGGTATTCGGACTTCCGTAACGCCGCCGGCGAGAAGACGCAGCGCCGCGCGACGGCGAAGCACGCGACGTGCTCAGCTACATGTCGGGGTTCGGAAACGAGTTCGCAACCGAAGCGTTGCCCGGCGCGCTGCCCGCCGGGCAGAACTCGCCGCAACGCGTCGCCTACGGCCTCTACGCCGAACAGCTCTCGGGAACCGCGTTCACCGCGCCGCGCGCGCACAACCGGCGCTCGTGGCTCTACCGGATCCGGCCGGCGGCGGTCCACGAACCGTTCGCGCAGATCCACGCCGGGCTCGTCACCAACCGCTTCGCGCAAGACCGGACGTCGCCGAATCAGTTGCGCTGGGATCCGCTGCCGCTGCCCTCGAACGCCGACGGACTTCGTCGCGGGCCTCGTGACGATGGCCGGCAACGGCAGCCCCGCGGAGCAGCTCGGCTGCGCGATCCACGAGTACGCGATCGACCGCTCGATGGAGCGGTTCTTCTACGACGCGGACGGCGAGCTGTTGATCGTCCCGCAACGCGGGACGCTGCGCATCGCGACGGAACTGGGCGTGATCGAGGTCGCGTCCGCTCGAGATCGTCGTGATCCCGCGCGGCGTGCGCTTTCGCGTCGACGTTACCGGACGGCGGCGGCGGCCGGCTACGTCTGCGAGAACTTCGGCGCGCCGTTCCGGTTGCCCGAACTCGGCGTCATCGGTTCGAACGGCCTCGCCAACCCGCGCGACTTCCAGACGCCGGTCGCCGCGTATGAGGACCGCGACGGCGACTTCACGCTCGTCGCGAAGTTCCAGGGCAATCTCTGGGAGGCGCGGATCGATCACTCGCCGCTCGACGTCGTCGCGTGGCATGGCAACTATGCGCCGTACAAGTACGACCTGCGCCGGTTCAACACGATCGGTTCGATCAGCTTCGATCATCCCGATCCGTCGATCTTCCTCGTCCTGCAGGCCGTCACGGACACGCCGGGCGTCGACGCGATCGACTTCGTCATCTTCCCTCCGCGCGTTTTGGTCGCGCAACACACCTTCCGGCCGCCCTGGTACCATCGCAACGTCGCCAGCGAGTTCATGGGCCTGATCGAGGGGGCGTACGACGCGAAGGAGGGCGGCGGGTTCGTTCCGGGCGGCGCCAGCCTGCACAACTCGATGAGCGGTCACGGGCCTGACGCCGAGGCGTTCGAGCGCGCGTCGAACGCGGACACGACGAAGCCGGACTACATCGGCGGGACGATGGCGTTCATGTTCGAGAGCCGCTACGTGATCCACCCGACCGACTACGCGCTCGATTCGTCGCAACTGCAGGTCGACTACTACGAGTGCTGGCAGGATCTGCCGAAACGGTTCGATCCCGGCGGGCGAGGCTAACGGCAAAACTTCAGCCCGGCACGCGCTTGAAGACCCGGAACAGCAGCAGCATCGACGGCACGAGGACGACGAAGCCGGCGCCGGTGGCGATGAGGAACGCGACGATCATTGCATCGCTCGACGCGGCGCTGACGTAGGTGTAGCGGCCGGGCACGAGCGCCGGCGCCTGTGCACCGAACCAGCCGCCGAGGATCGCGAGCGCCTCGACGCCGACCGCGACGCGCGCGCGCGCCTTCGCGGCGGCGCGACGACGCAGACGATGACGGCGAGCCCGGCGGCGAGCGCGACCGCGATCGAGCCGAGCGCGACCGGATTGGAGAGCGCTGCGCGAAGGATCGCCGCGGTCCGTCCCGCCGCGAGCGCGCGGCACGATGCCGAGGATCCAGACCGCGACGCGTGGCGCGAATCGCGCGGCGGCGGAAGTCGTCTTGCAGCGGCCCGGCGGAACTTCGGAGAGCATGAACACCGCGGCGAGCTGCGCGCACGCGGCGACCGCGAAGAGGCCGGTCGCGAGCGCGAACGGCGAAGACCACGCGTAGCGTCCGAGCGCGAGGCCGCCGGCGGCGGCGCCGAAGGCGAACGGCGTCAGCAGCGACGCGACGCCGAAGACGGCGCTCCAGGTGGCGTTCGCGACGCGCCGCGCCCGCGTAGTTGCGAAAGACGAACGCCGCGCCGCGCAGCACGATGCCGATCAGCGCGAAGACGAGCGGGACGTACAACCCGCTCGAGATGTCGGCAAACGCCGGCGGAAAACACGTGAACAGCAGCACGAGCGCGTAGATGATCCAGACGTGGTTCGCTTCCCACACGGGGCCGATCGCCGCGGTGATCGCCGCGCGTTGCTCGCGCGCGCGCGGCCCGGAGGCGAGCAGGTCCCAGACGCCGCCGCCGAAGTCGGCGCCGCCGAGGATCGCGTACAGCGCGAGGGCGCCGAGCGCCGATCAGCGCGACGGCGTCGCGACCGGGCGTCACGGCGAGCTCGCCGCGGCCGCGCGGCGCCGATCCGGCGCAGGAGCCACGCGGTCGTCACCGCGAGGACGACGTAGATCGCGCTGAAGGCGAAGAACGAGGAGCTCGACGTGGGGCGCGAGCGTCGCCGCGTCGACGTCCGCTGCAGCCCGACGGCGATCCAGGGCTGGCGGCCGAACTCGGTCACGAACCAGCCCGCCTGCAGCGCGATGAGCGCGAGCGGCCCGCCGACGAACATCGCCCGCACCGGAGCCGGCGTCGAGCGCGCGCCGGCGCCGGAGCGCGAAGAGCCAGTACGCGGCGATCACGAGCAGCAGCGTCCCGGAACCGGCCATCGCATCGAACGAGAGGTGCGTCGAGGCCGACCGGCGGCCGGTCGGCGGCGGCGACGGCGTCGAGCCCGACGATCTCGGTCTGCGTGCTGTAACCGACCAGGAAACTCAGCAGCGACGGGATCTCGATCGCGTAGCGGATCCCGTCGGCCGTCGGAATGCCGCCGATCGGTGAACGGCACGTCGCGCGCGGTGTGGTGGACGACCTCCATCGCCGCGAACTTTACCGGCTCGTGCTCCGCGTCGAAGCGGGCGCTCGACGTCGCCTGACACGACTTGCACCGGGATCGCGCACGCAGCGAGGATCGGCGCGACGCGCAGCCCCGCGATCACGGTCGGGCGGCGGTCGCCGCGCAGCCACGCCCACGCGCAGACGGCGGCGGCCGCAAACCCGGTGAAGACGTAGGCCGCGATCGTCGCGTGCAGCACTTCGACGCGCCACGGCAGCGGGAACATCGCGACGAACGGCTGCGACGTCGACCGGACTGACCGTTGACCATCGCGAAAGCCCGTCGGCATCTGCATCCACGCGTTCGCGAGCGTCACGAAGCGCCGCCGAGGCCGCGCCGCTGACGATGACCGGGATCAGCGCGAGCCAATGCGCGCGCGGTGAGAGGCGCTCCCAGCCGTACAGGTAGACGCCGATGAAGATCGCTTCGATGAAGAACGCGAAGCCTTCGAGCGAGAACGGCATGCCGATGATGCCGCCGGCGTAGCGCATGAAGCCCGGGCCACAACAGCCCGAGTTGAAACGCGACGATCGTCCCGGAGACGGCGCCGACGGCGAACAGGATGCCCATGCCCTTCGCCCAGTTGCGCGCGAGTTCGTAGTACGCGCGATCCTTCGTGCGCAGCCAGAGCGCCCTCGGCGATGAAGACGAGCAGCGGCAGTCCGACGCCGAGCGCCGCAAACACGATGTGGAACGAGAGCGACGTTCCCATCTGCGCGCGGGCGGCGATCACGCGATCCATGCCACTCCACACTGTAGCACAGCGGAAGTGGCACGGATGCGAGGATTGTCGTGCGGCGCGGCGCGCGGCGGGCGGCCCGCCTGCGCTGGCCTAGTGCTCGAAAGGATTACTCTTCGCGCTAAACGGCTTGCTGGCCGAGTGCTTCTTCGCGTACGGATCGGGATATCGCAGGACGATCGAGAGGTCGTGGCCGCGGATGATGTTTTGGCTGTGGTAGGTCAGGCCCCACGAATCGATCGACGACAGGTCGGGGAAGATGCACGCCTCGAGGTCGGCGATCGGGCGCCTTGTTGTTCACCCACGCGCCGCCGTTGCCGTTGGTCGCTCCGCCGAACTGGTCGGAGCCGCCGAGCAGCGAGCAGTAGCACGACGCCGGGTTGCCGTTACAGCTACCGGGCTGAACTTCAGCGTAATAGGCCAGCGCCGCGAGCGTCGGCATCGTCGAGTAGAGCGTGAGAGGAAGAGGTGGATGTGCGACTTGTCGGACTTCTGGAAGTAGCGGCAGAAGGCGTGTCGAACCGTTGAGGACGAGCGGGTTCGAGCCGTTGGTGCCGTACTCGGGGATGCGGACCTCGACGTGGCCGCCGGTCTTCTTGCAGTAGGCGGCCGGTGCCGGCCATATCCGGGCTGACGAAGACCGAGTCGGTTTCGGGGGTCGCGGCGAGCACAGCGATCGGCGCCGACAACAGAGCAGTGGTCGCGGCGATAGCCGCGATGCGTGCGATGAACTTCAAGTCAGGGTCTCCTTTTCACGTGATCAACGCGTGACTCGACCGCGTAGTGGGGCAACGCGCGGTCGAGCCATCCTACCATACTAGACGCATCTAGTGCAAGACGGACTAGTGGTCCCAGCAGGAGCGGCTCGCCTCGGGTGGCGGCCGGGCAGGCCGCTGTCAGGCGACGGTTGGGGCTCCGGTCTTGCGGGCAAGGCGCGCAATTCGGTCCGCGAGTGGACGCCCGAGCGCGGTGTAGATCGCGCCGACATGGTTGCGGACGGTGTTGACGCTGCGGCCGAGGTGCGAGGCGATCTCGCCGAGCGAGTAGCCGTCGGCGAGGAGTTTGAAGACGCGCCACTGTGCGGCGGTGAGGTGCGTCCCGGGAGGACGTCGCTGAGCCCGACTCGTTCGGCCGCCTGCGCGTACTCGGTCGCGAGCCAGCTGTTCGGATAATGGCGCGAGTTTCGCGCGCGCCGACTCGAGGTGTGCGGGATCGGACGTGATCGACGCGAGGTGCAGGGCGACGCGACCCGCGCGCCAGTCGTAGCCGATCTGATCGTAGATGCGGTAGGCGTCGCCGAGCGCGCGCGTCGCCTCGCCGAGCCGGCCGAGTGCGGCGGCCACAACGCCTTTCACGGCGCCGACGAACGCCTCGTCGGTGCGGTCGTGACGGCGCGTGTTCGAGAGCGACATCTGGTGGCGGAAGGATTGGAAGCGTGCTAGATATTCGTTCGCGCGTTCAACGTCGGTGACCGCGTAGAGTTCGGCGAGGCTCGCGAGCGCGATCGACGCGTCGTCGCGTTCGTCGCTCTCCGTTCGCCACGAGACGCCGCGCGCGAGCTCGCCGGCCTCGGCGAGCTCCTGCTCGCGACCACGCGTGTTCGCCTTGCGTGCGCGCGAGGTACGCGCGGTCGGCGTGGTTGAGGACGCGCAGCGCATCGCGAACGGGCAATGCCGACCGCCCGCTTGAGGTAGCGGAAAGCGCCGAGCGAGTCGCCCGAGAGCGCATACCACCACGAGAGCGCGCGGCTGATGAAGAAGTGCCAGTCGGCGATCCCCTCGTGCCAGGCGATCCGGTCGAACTCTTCCTCGACGATCGCCGCGAGCGTCGGTTCCCAGAACTCGACGACGATCTCGGCAAGCATATGCAGCGTGCTCGCCAACACCCAGGCGTTCGGTTTCTCGAGCGAGCGCAGTTCGAAGAGTGCGCGCAACAGCACCGGGATCTGCTGGCGGTATTGGCCGCGCTGCCGCAACAACACGGCGTGCATCGTGCCGGATTGGGCGCCGATGTTCGGGTCGGCCGTGTCACGAATGACGCGCGAGCAGCGGTTCGATCTCGGGGACGCGGCCCTGGAGCATCAGCGCCGCCGAACGGTAGAGCGCGACCTTAGCGCGCAGGTCGCGGTCGTTGGCGGCATGCGCCTCGGCGTCGGCGAGGCGCGCGTCGGCCTCGGCGAACTCGCCGATTCGCGAGAGGCCGCTGGCCACGATGATCGCCGCCTCGGCGCTGAAGCGCGGCGAATGCCGCGGCGGCAGCGAGGCGGTCAGCGCCAGGCCTGCCGCCGGATCGCGGAAGGTCGCGAGGCGCGCCTGCAGCAGCAGGGCGTCGTCGCTCAGGCGGTCGCGGCGGATCGCGGCGAGGACCTCTTCGGCATCGCGGACGCGGCCCTCGTTCCAAAGGTCGAGCGCGCGCCGCGACTCTGCTGAGCTGCCCTTCTCCGTCGTGCACGGCAGCTGCGGCGTGTCGACACGGGCAGGCTCTTCGCGCCCGGCCGGGCGCTTCTCCGGCGGTGACGGCGGCGGAAGGCGTCGAAGGGCATCGGCGATGCACGGAGCGACCGCGCGCGCGCGCCTCGACGTAAAGCGTCTGGTCGGACGTATCATCCTGGCCGTCATCTTCGCGTATGCGGCCGTCGCTTGGCTCGTCTCCGCCTCGTTCCTCTGGACGCCGCGCGGTACGTTGGGTATTACCGCGAACTACGACGGCAACGTCAACGGCGTCGATCCGGGTTCGCCGGCGGCCGCGGCCGGGATCGCCCCGGCGACCGGATCGTGATCGGCGCGACGCCGCCGGAGTCGCGCGCGAAGGTCATCGGGGTCGCCGAGGCCTATCCGCCCGGCGACCGCGTGACGTTCACGGTCGCGCGCGGCACGGTCGCGCGCCGCGTCGTCCTGATCGCGGTAGCTCGGTCGCCGAGCCCGGCCGACGTCACGGCGGAACTGTCGTCGCTCGGTGCGACCGCGATCTTCATCATCGTCGGGACCATTCTGATCCTGTTCAGTCCCTCGCGGGTTACCTGGGGCTTCGGACTCTTCTGCCTGTTCACGAATCCGGTCATCCCGGCGCTGGCGCGATTCCCGTCGCCCGAGTGGCATCTGGCCTACGTCTTCACCTATGACGTCGTTCAGAATATCGGGGTCGTGGGGTTGCTCGTGTTCGCGCTCAACTTTCCGCACGACGTCGAGCGCGGCTGGCGCCGCTGGCTCGCGCGGCTGCTCCCGCTCGTCTTCATCGTCTACGCCGCGTGGACGCTCTGGATCGACGTCGCCGTCAACGTCGTCGGGATCGGTGCGCACACGCCCAACGTCCTCTTGCAGATCGCATTCGGCATGTACGAGGTGCTAGCGGTCGTGCTTATCACCGAGACCTACCTCGTCGGGCCGCTGACCGATCGCCCGCGACTGCGCTGGGTGCTCGTCGGCTTCTACGTTGGGTTGGTGTGTAACTTCGTCGGCAACGTCTTCCTCTACACGGCCAACGTCACGTTGCCCATCTGGGCCGAAAACTTGTTGATCGCCGCGATCGCGACGCTGCCGCTTACCGTCGGATACGCGATCGTGCGCCACCGCGTCATCGAAATCGACTTCTTCGTCGGTCGCGCGATCGTCTACGCGATCTTCACGACCGTGCTCGTCTTCGTCTTCGGGTTGGTCGACTGGCTGCTGTCGCGCGTGCTGGAAGACTTCCGTCTTTCGCTGCTCCTGAACGCCGTTATTTCGATCGGCGCGGCGTACGCGATGGACGCCGTCCACGGCCGGCTCGAGCGGGCGATCGACGCGCTGCTCTTCCGCGGCCGGCAGCTGGCGCGCGAGCGCCTCGAGCGGCTGGCGCGTGCGCTGCGCTACGTCACGTCGCCCGACGCGCTCGAGAACGAATTGGTCCACGAGTCGCACGCCGCGCTCGGCCTGGCGTCGGTCGCGCTCTTCCGGCAAGAAGGCTCGGCGTACCGCCGAGTGGCGGCGGTCGGTTGGCCGGCCGGCTCGCGCGAGGAGCTCGACGCCGACGACCGGCTCGTGCTCGAGCATCGCGCCGGCGGCGGCCCGATCGCGCTGCAGGACGTCCACTGGCGCGAGGACGGCGTCCCAAAAGGAGTCGCGGCGCCGATCGTGTCCCTGCCGCTGTCGACGCCGCGCGTGCTGACCGGACTGTTGCTCTGTAGTGGGACCGAGCACGGCGAGGCGCTCGACCCCGAGGAAGTCAGGTGGATCGAACACGCGACCACCGTCGCCGCATACACCTACGAAGAGATCGACAGCGAGCGGCTGCGCGACGCGGAGAAGCGGCTGCGCAGCGAAGTCGAGCTGCTGACGGCCCGCCTCGACGAAGCGCGGAGAAAGGCCGAGCCGCCCGCCTGAAACACGGCGCGTCCACCGCCGGTACCGGCGGGTGTCACCTAAGACTTTAGTTGACAGCCCGGCGTTCGCCGGGTAGCATCGTCTGGGAGTCCATGCGCCAGCATCATTCGATCCTCGTTGCGGCCGCGATCGCTTGCGCTCTGGGGACCGCTCGGCCGGCCGCCGCGGCAGCGACGGCCGGGGCCAACGCTGCCGTCATCCAAGTCCCCGTCTTCACGACGGTGCCCTCGATGAACGGCACCCTCGACGCCAGCTGGCAGACCGCCGCGGTCGTCGACCTGGATACCGATTTCACTTACCGGCGCAAGGCCGACGAAGGGACGAAGGTCTACGTCGGTCAGGACACGGGCGCGCTCGATATCGCGTTCGTCGTCACGCAGCGCGAGTCGGTGCTGGCCGCGCAGGAGACCAACGGCTCCAGCGTTACGAGCGACGACTACGTCATGGCGTACCTATGGCCGCAGGGGACGCACGGCTTCACGTATTCGTTCGCCTCAAACCCGCGGGGGACGCGCTACCAAACGTCGAGCGAGAACAGCGCCTATACGCCGTCGTGGACGGCGGTCGGTAAGCCGACGCAGACCGGCTACGTCGTGACGATGCGGATCCCGTTCGACGCGATCCGTTCGGGCGGTTCGAAAAACTGGCAAGCGCAATTCGAACGCGCGACCGTCGCGAGCAACGGACTCTCGGTCTGGACGTTCTCGTCGGCGCAGCAAAACGCGGCCGACCCCGCATTCGCGGGCACCTTGGCCGGGGTCGGCATCGCGCGCAAGGGGACGTCCCGGCCACCGCCGCGCGCCGGCGTCTACGCGCTCGGCGAACTGACGACGCCCGCCAACGGAGGCAACACTTCGCGCGTCGGCGCCGACTTCGCCCTGCCGGTGACGCCGACGGCGTCGTTCGTCGGCACGCTGCACCCGGACTATTCGAACGTGGAGATCGATCAGCAGACGATCGCGCCCAACGCGTTCGCCTATCAGTACCAGGAGGTCCGGCCGTTCTTCACTCAGGCGGGGCAGGCGTTCAACTACAGCTTCTCGTGTTCGGACTGCCCACAGTTCTTGTACACGCCCGCGATTCCGACGTTCGCGCAAGGGTACGCCCTCGAGGGCACCCAGGGGCCGCTGACGTTCTCGGCCTTCGACGCGATCGGCGACACCCGGTCGGACCAGGCGATCGCGCTCGACTACAACGTCGAGACGAAGGAAAACGCCTATGGCGTCAACCTCCAGCGGATCGTCGTCAACTCTTCGGACCCCGGGGTCAACGACCAGCTGACGACCATCACGACCGGCGTCAACAACCAGCACACGCACTTCTTTCTCTACGCGAACGCCGCGATGGAGCGCGGCAACCTGGTGACGAACCCGGACCAGGCGAACTATGCCGAGGCGGGCGGCGGCTACGCGAGCGCGACGACGGTCGCCGTGCTCAACTATCAGACGCTGGGGCCGCAGTTCGAACCCGTCGACACCTTCGTCTCGCAAAACGACATTACGGGCTACGAGTTCTTCGCGAAGAAGATCATCAACTTCTCGCCGCACGCGATGCTGCACGATCTGTACCTCCAGACGTTCTACGGCTGGTATCACGATCAGTTCGGGCAGCCCGCCCAGGTCGACGCCAACGAGACCGTCTATTTCGACTTCCGCAACCTGTTGACGCTGCGGCTCTACGCTTCTTATGCCGGGGTCAAGACGTTCGACGACCAGTTTCTGCCGTTCGACGGCAACTCGGTGTACCTCGGCTATAAGATCGCGACCAACACGCCCAGTTACGTCCAATACACCGGCGGTCCGTATTACCACGGCAACCTGGATGCGTGGTCGTACGTCACCACGATCCCGATCCACCGGAAGGTGAAAGTGCGCCTCGAGGCCGACGAGAACAACTATCTGACGCACTATCCCGGCGAGGTCAGCGGCGCCCAGTGGCTCGAGCGCGCGACGCTCGATTGGCAGTTCAACCGCGCGGCGTCGTTCGATTTCGGCGTGCGCAAGATCATCGGCCAGAACCTGCCCAATTCGTTCGAGGCTCCGAACTTCACGCCGGTCAACGCGTCGAATGTGACCGCGGCGTTCCACTACCTCGCCGGGAAAAACGAGTTCTACCTGACGTACGGTAACCCGAACAACCTGTCGACGCTACCGGCGCTGTACGTCAAGTGGATCCGCTACATCGGAGCGCCGAAGGGGACGTAAGGGGCGCGCGGCGCGCAGGCCGAAGCGACACGCGGTGGGGATTCCGATCGAGAGACGGCTCGTCTTGACGGGTGCGTTGGCAGCGCTGCTCGCCGTTACGGGGCAGGCTTCGTTTGCCTCGGCCTTGCCCGCGGGCAACCGCGAACAGGACGTGCTGACGTACCATGGCGACTCCGCGCGGACCGGCTGGAACCAGAACGAGCACATCCTCACGACGTCCAACGTGCGGCACGGAGCGTTCGGACGATTGCACGCTGTCCGGCTCGACGGCCGCGTCGACGCGCAACCCCTCGTCGTCGCGAAGCAGGCGATCGCGGGCGCCGGCGTTCACAACGTCGTCTACGTGGCGACCGAGAACGATTCGGTCTACGCCGTCGACGCCGGCGACGGGAGCGTCTTGTGGACGCGCAGTCTCGGCACCCCGGTGCCCGACAGTTACAAGGACGGCGACGACAACGTCTACCCGGTCGTCGGCATTCTCGGTACGCCGGTGATCGATCGCGCTCGGGGTGACCTCTACGTCGTCGCGGATACGCTCGTCGGGACGACCGACGCGTACGTCGTCCACGCCCTCGCGCTGACGAGCGGCCAGGACGAGGTCGCGCCCGTCACCGTGGCGATCTCGGCGCCGCTGAGCAACGGCCAGACGTGGACGTTCTCTCCGCGCTACCAACTGCAGCGTTCCGGGCTCGCGGCGGACGGGACGAGCCTCTACGTACCGTTCGGCAGCAACAGCGACATCGATCCCGACAAGGCGCGCGGGACGATCGTGCGCTACGACAAGCGGACGCTCGCGCGGCTCGAACGTCGCGGTGATGGATCGTCTGGCGGAGCGGCGCGAGGCGTTCTATCTGAGCTCGATCTGGCAATCGGGGTACGCGCCCGCGATCGACGCGTCGGGTAACCTGTTCGTGTCGACCGGAAACAGCAATCCCGACCGGCGGACGTACGACCCGGCCTACAACCACCCGGAGGGCGTGCTCAAGATCTCGAGCGACCTGACGACGCTCCTGAGCAGTTTCACGCCGAGCAACTATTTCACGCTGGATGAAGACAACTCGGACGTCGGATCCGGCGGAACGATGGTCGTCCCAGATCAGCCGGGCGCCTATCCGCATCTCGTCGTCGCGGGTGGCAAGGACGGTCGCGCGTTTCTGCTCGACGGCGACGCTCTCGGCGGCTACACGCGCGGCGGCCCCGACAAGGTGCTCGAACGTCGTTTCGCAGGGCGGTTGCTGGTGCGGACCCGCGTACTTCGCGGGCAGCGACGGCATCGGCCGCGTCGTCACGGGCGGCAGCAACGGCGTCATCGCTTGGAGGATCGTGACGGGCGATCAAGCGCCCGCCTTGATGCTCGACTCGACGACCGGTTCGTCAGCCGTTCAGGGTTTGCCCGACGACGGCGGCGTGATTCCCGCGATCTCGTCCAACGGAACCGCGGCGGGCACGGCCGTCGCTTGGTACGTACGGCGACCGGAGACCACCTCGGATAAAGAGCCGGGCACGCCGGTGACGCTCTACGCGTACGATGCGATGAACCTGTCGCGCCAACTGTTCTTCGAGACGGCAGGTACGTGGCGGCACGCCGCTAACAGCAATGCGAACCTGGTGCCTACTATTGCGAACGGGAAGGTGTACGTTGCCAGTGAGAAACGACTTGAGATTTTCGGACTCCGCTGAGGCGCGCCGTGCGCTCAACGGTTTCGTGGTACGGAGCGCGACGATCGCGCTCGCTGCGCTCGGCATCTCGGCGGCATCGCTCGTTCCCTCGGCCGCCGCGCAGCGGCACTTCTATCCGGCGCACCGCGTCGAATCAGTGCACCTCGCATTCCTCGGCGGCAACGGAGCGTTTCCGTTTTCCAACGTCGCCTATGCGAACGGCACGTTTTATGCCACAACGAGCGACGGCGGCCTTGTCAACGGCAGCGTGCACGCGCCGCACGTGTTCGGCAGTTCCGGGAAGTTCGTCGGCTACGGCGTCTTCTTCACCGCGGTAAAAGGCAAAGGCGGCTACGTCCAAACATATATCTACCCGTTCCGCAACGGACCGTCCGACGGGGCCACGCCGAACGCCGGCGTGACGCTCGACGCCCACGGAAACGTGTTCGGAACGACGACGTTCGGCGGAGCCGCCCGTAAGGGCGCGGTGTTCGAGTTGACGCCGAACGCGTCCGGTTTCAGCGAATCGCTCGTCTACAGCTTCCTCGGCGTAAAAAAGCAAGACGGCGCGAACCCCTATTCGCAGTTGCTGATCGACGGCGCCGGTAACATCTACGGTACGACCGCGAACGGCGGGATCGGCAAGTCGTGCACCGGCGGTTGCGGCACGGTTTTCAAGTTGACGCCGGGGACGTCAGGATATACGGAGACGATCCTCCACGCCTTTACCGGCCCGAAGGACGGCCACAACCCGTACGCCGGCCTGATCGCGGATAGCGGCGGGGCAATCTACGGGACGACCACCTTCGGCGGCACGGCCAACTTCGGGACCGTCTTCAAATTGACGCCGTCGGGGTCGACCTACACCGAGAGCATCCTCTATAACTTCGCCGGCGGCACCGACGGCGCGCAGCCCCTGGCCGGGCTGACGGCCGGCGCCAAGGGCATCCTGTACGGCACGACCTACAACGGCGCGAACACCGCGTGCAGCGGTGGCTGTGGAACCGTCTTTTCACTGACGCCGACCAAGAGCGGCACGTACACCGAGAACATCGTCTACGCGTTTGCCGCCGGGACCGACGGATACTTTCCGCGCGCGAAGGTGACGAACATCAAAGGCGTGCTCTACGGCACCACCTATTACGGCGGCAGCACCACGGACTGCAGCGGCACCGGCTGCGGCACGATCTTCAAGCTGAAGCCGGCGAACGGCAAGTTCACCGAATCGATCGTCTACGCGTTCCAAGGCGGTAACGACGGCGCGCAGCCGACTGCCGGCGTGACCCTCGCGGGCACGCTACTCTTCGGATTGACGTACGCCGGCGGGGGGACGAACTGCTTCGAGGACCAGGGTCCGTGCGGCACGTTCTACTCGTCGCAAATGTAGTGCACTGACCGCGATACCACAGTGGAGGACCGCTCCGCGGAACCGAGGCGACTCAGTCCAGCGGGGTGAATCCGGCGAAAAGGTCGGCACTTTCGGCGAGGTCGGTGAACTTGACGTAATCGCATACCGCAGAATAGCGCTCCCAGAGCGCGAGAACGGCGGGGTTCTTGTGCGCCCCCTCGATCGCGGCGGCCGAAACCCACTCGAAGACCTCGACGATCGTGCCGTCCTTTGCGCGCATCGCGATCGGAATGCGATCGGTGACCAGCGCTTCGGCGCGGAGGATCGGGACGTGCTCGCGCGTCAGCGCCTCGAGTTCAGCGTTCTTGCCCGGCTTTGGCCGATAGCAAGCGATGACGACGACTCCCATGCGACCTCCAAGCGACGAGAGCCGGCGCTTTCTCACACGCTTCGAGCCGGTCCTCTCGTCGAGTAGCACGTACCCGCGGGCTCCGCGCGGATGGCGGTCATGTTGGGCGAAGAACCGCCTCCCGCGATACGAGGGAATAAGCCATGGGCGAGCGTATGCCGGCGGCGCGAAAGCGGGCGGTGGTCCAGGCGGTCGCGCGAACGTTTTCTGCTACACTTGGAGAGGGCGGCGGAGCGTCCGAGGCTGCTCTCGCCGTGGGGAGGCGGCGCATCCTGTTGAGCGTCGCGCCGCTCGAGAACCGGGTCCGCGCGCCGGAAGGACCGGCAAAGCCTCGACTGAGGTTCGACAAGGTCGCGCTGCGCTTCGTCGCGGACCTGCGGTCCGCTTTGCGCGATGTGGTGCCCGCCGGCAAAGCGCTGATCGTGACCGTCACCGCGCCGATCCGGCTCGCGTCGAAGTCGGCAGTAGCGCTCGAAGAAGACATCCGCGCGCGGCTGGCGCGCAGGCCGGACCGGCTGGAGTTGGCGGAGGTCGTCAACGGGAACCACATCCGCGCGCGCCTCGGGAACGCCGGCTCGACCCGACCCGGCGGCGTCGTCGGGTTCGTGCACAATCCCGATTCGGATCCGGCGGTGCTGCTCGATGCGGCCCAGTCGCTGGTAGAGTCTATCGCCGCGGCGGCGAGCGGCCCCCCGCCGACCGAGCCCAACGGCGATCGCTGGCTGGCGGTCGTCGACGACGCGGGTCTCCCGCTACTCGAGGCGTATCGAACGGTGTGTTCGCAACTCGCCGCCGCGAGGGTCTTCGCCCGAGTGCTGATGGTTGCGGGCGAACGGGTCGAGAACTTGACGGAGTAACGAACTGCCGTGGTGGCACGCCTTGAGCACGTCGGCGCGCACGTCCGCGCCGCTCGCAAGGATCCGCGCCTCGGCCTGGTTGCTGGCAGCGACCCTAATGCCTCGGCGCCGGAGGGGAAGCGCGAACGCGGCACAACGAAATTATCTAGAGCCCATGGAGCGTCTCGCGGAAATCGTGCTTGCGGATCGTGATGTTCACTTCCCCTTGCGCGCCCGTTGTCGAGTACTGTAAGTCAGCAGGACCGAACGCGGAGCAGCCATCGGGACCGTGCCCGCTGCCCTGTCCTGAAATCGTTCCCGAAACCTCGGACAATCCGGATGTTATCGTAAACGACTCGCTGAATTCCCACTGAAATATATTGGCTAAGAACGCCCAGCCTCCCGTGGCGACGAAGGTTCCTGGATATACGCCGGTTGCGTTCCCGCTGACGCTAAAGCTCACAGACCAGGGGCGCGGCTCAGGACCCTGATTCGGACAATCGCGGTGGAAGCGAAAGTGCGTTCCGGTGAGGATCTCAGCGCTCGCGGCGTTCGGCAGGCCGACTCGGCTGGCTGTGATCATCCTGCTGGGGGCTGCCTGCGCTGTCCCGAGGCAGTTCGTAAAGACGAGCGCGCTAAAGGTCGCGATGAGCGCGAGATGCTTCAATAGCGCAGATAAGTGCGATTTCATGAGTCCACTCCTATGGCTTGTCGAAGATTCTCCACCGGCCGATGTACGAACCGCGAGTTCGTCTTCAGTGCTGGAGAAGGCCGGAGAAGTTGTTGGCTTGCAGCGCACCGATCCCCGACATCTGGTCGTAGCCCGGTTGCGCGTAAAACGGTGGGATGCTTCCTTGGACGATGTCCCGGAAATACAACGTCGACCCGCTCCCGTAACCGTGCGCGAGCCATGTCTCGTACAGCGTCACGTTGAAGTAGCCGGAGCGCGAATTTTGGAGTTGGTTGATCGCCGCGAGTGCCGCTCCGAAGATCGGCGACGACAGCGACGTACCGCCGGTTGGCCCCGCGAAAGCGCCGTTGAAGTAGAACGACATGCCCGTCACGGGGTTCCCGTCGAACGCGAGATCTGGAAGGTTGCGTCCGCCCGCGATGATATTGGGGACGGTCTTCTGATACGAGGGAAGGTTGAAGACGACCGACACGCCGCCACCCGTGGCCTCCAGACCCGGACCGTCCCAGCCGACCTCGCTGGTCTCTTCACCCGTCTCCGGGTCGACCGAAAGCGTAGTGCCCCCCGCAGCGATATCGTGCGGAGTAGACGCCGGCACCTCGACGCTCACCTTTCGCCAGCAACCTTTACCATGGCTGCCCTGATCGCCGGCGCTCGCGTGGAACGTGATCCCTTCGGCCGAGCCTTGCTCCTCGATCGCGTCGAGCGATCTCGCATACGATCGCTGCTTGCAGCTCGCAGCCGCCAAAGCTCGAATTGAGGGTGTCGACGAGGTTATCGCTGACAACCCGATTGAAAACGTCGATAGTAACGGCGTCGGATAGCGACGGCATCTCGTACATGTAAAGCGCCGTGCCGGGCGCAAGAGACACGATGGCCTCCTCGTCTTCGGTGGCTTCACCCGCGTCTCCATTTGGAAATCCAGGCGCACCGCCGTCGACCCTAATGCGCGTCGTCGGCGGTCCGGTGCGCGAAACGCCGAAATATGAGAGATAGGCGGCAAGATCGCTGTCGAGAACGTCGCCGTCGATGTCCACTCCCGATGCGCGACCGGTTCCCGTGTTCCCATTCGCGGCCGGTAGGTCGTACGCATCGACGAGGATCTGCGGCCCGTAACCTCCGTCGGGGCCGAACAACGGAGAGCCGTTTCGCCGCACTTCGAGGCGAATCGGACGCGCAACACCAGGCGGCAGAGGAATCGGCCGAGCGTACAGTACGTGCGCAGCATCCAAGCCGAACACGCCTAGCGTGAGATCGGCGATCTCGGGAGGGACGACGCCAGGGCGGGTGTTGGTGTAGGTAAGCCCAACGTTCGGAGAAAGCACGCGGTGAATGTCCGTGCTAAAGTAGCGCGCCGCGACGGGCGCAGGCGCCGCTGCATCGACTACGGTGCCGTTCGGAAACGTGTGCGTGATCGTGAACCCATCGCGTTGCAGCGCAGAGATGACCCGTCCGTATTCTGCCGGCGTCGGCGAGAAGTAACCGCGGAACTGCCGAGGCGTCAAAAAGCGATGGTACAGACGCGACCCTGGATCGGCCTGTGCCTCGACCAGTCTGTCGAGTTCGCCCTCGTGATGGTAGTTCAGGACGACGGCGATCTGCACTTGAACGGAAGCCGGCGCGCGACCGAGATCGCGCGCGCCGTCCAAGGTGCCGATCTCTACGGGAACGTTCGCCGCCGTTGCGGCTGTCCCGCCGCTCGCCAACGCCAAGGATGCAGCAACGGCAAAGAAGCGAAGATGCATCTGAGTTCCTCCTATTGCTTTAACACGAACACGGTGCCGACACCGGACGCGCCGCCGGTCAGGGTCGTTCCGTAGATACCGTTCTTGCCGCGACGAGGCCAGCCACCGGTTCAGAGCCGTCGTTTGGAGCGCCGCGGAACGCGTGGAGAACTGTTTCGGTATAGCCTGATCCTGATGGCGTCAGCTTGAAGATCGTGCCTTGATTCGTGGCGCCGCCGGAGGAAGTTGTACCGTACAATGCCCCGCTTTTGTCCGAAATTAGACCCGCAACTGGTAAGGCGCCGTCGTTCCCACCAAAAGCGTGGAGATCGCTTTCCGTATAGCCCGAAGTGGTCGGCGTGAGCTTGAACACGGTCCCCAGATTGGCAGAACCGCCGTACTGGGTCGTGCCGTAGAGCGCACCACTCCCGTCTGCGATGAGCCCCGCAACCGGCCAGAAGCCGTCGCTGCCGCCTTGGAACGCGTAGAGAACACTCTGTGTGTAGCCCGACTCAGACGGCGTCAGCTTGAACACGACTCCGCACCCATAGACGGGTTCAACTGGGCAAGCGCCGCCGAGCTCGGCAGTTCCGTAGAATGCACCGGAATCATCGGCTAGAAGAGCGGCTGAGGGGAAAAGGCCTTCCGCGTAGTGCGAACCGCTCGGGAACGTGAAGAGGACGGCCTCCGTGTAGCTGGCTTTCTTGCCCAACGGAGTCAACTTGAAGACGGTACCCCCGGGGTATAGCACGTCTCCACCCTCGTAGGTCGTTCCGTATAGCCCGCCCGCGCTATCGGCGGTCAACCCTGCGAACGGCGAGATCCCATCGGTGGGCACACCGCGAAACCGGTAGAGGATGCTCTCGGTGTAACGGCCACTGGACGGCGTGAGCTCGAAGACGGTTCCACATCCGGTAATCCTGTTACTCGAACAGATACTCTTGAGATCGCTAAAGCCGCCGCCTGCCGTGGTTCCATAAAGCGAGCCGGCCTTGTCTTCGATCAGCCCCGCGAGAGGAAGCGCGCCGTGCTTGCGTGTTTGCCGCCCTTGAACGGATAAAGGACGCTCTCCATGTAGCCGGACCCCGACGGCGTCAGTTTAAAGACCGTCCCCTGGTGGTCTCCACCGCCGGACTGGGTCGTGCCATAGAGCGCCCCGATTTTGTCGACCAAAACCGCAGCGGCAGGTAAGGCGCCGTCTTCGCCGCCGCGAAAAGAGTAGAGGATCTGTAGTCTCCCGTGGGCGGCGCGCTGCTGGAGCGCCTGCGGCGGAATCTGCGCGGTCGCTCCGCACTCGGCCCCGGTGAACGCGCCGACGAGTGCGACCGCTGCGATAGAGCAGGCTGCACGGCCCGTGCTCCGGGCCGACGCGGTAGCGGTACTGCGACGAAAAATGGTCATTGATGAGTACTCCCGCGGTGGCAGGGTCTTGACCGATTGGAGCGGACGAGAGCCTGCAGTTATCTTGCCGTAAGATGGCGGCCGCCGGAACGCACAAACCGTACAAAAAACCCGCACACTCGCCCGGCGCGAAGCGGGTGAGGGCGCCGTCGATAACGACGCGAAGCCCAAAGACGGTGGAAAACCATGGGCGGACGCACTCCTCGCCGGCCTTTGGAGCGCTCCTGCGGCGTTACCGCCTTGCCGCGGGGCTCTCGCAACAGGCCCTCGCCGAGCGTGCCCGGATCAGCACGGAGGGGATCGGCGCTCTCGAACGTGGGATTCGACGCACGCCGCAGCGCGAAACGCTCGCGTTGTTGGCCGAGGCTCTTGTTCTAAGCGCCGATCAACGCCGGGCATTCGAGTCGGCCGCCGCGCGTCCAGGGTTGCTGCGCCCTGGTGACGGTAGGGCGTCAATCACCGCAGGCCCATGGCCTGACGCTGCCGCCTCAAACCTGTCCCTCTCGCTGACGTCCTTCGTCGGTCGCGAGGCCGAGCTTGACGAGATCGTGGCTCTCGTGCGTGCCCATCGGCTCGTCACGCTGACGGGGGCCGGCGGGATCGGCAAGACTCGGACCGCGTTGCAGGTGGCGAGCGTTCTCGGCAATGACGCCGATCGCGGGGTCTGGCTCGTCGAACTCGCGCCAATCGGTAACCCCGCGCTGGTTACTGCGGCGATCGCGGTGACGCTCGGCGTGCAAGAAGTGCCCCATCGCAGGTTGCTTGACTCACTGCTTGCGTCTCTCAAGAACAAAAGGCTCGTGCTGCTCCTGGACAACTGCGAGCACGTCATCGCTGAAGCCGCCCTCGCGGCCGATTCGCTGTTGCGCGGCTGTTCGGGGCTGCAGATTCTTGCGACCAGCCGCGAACCGCTCCGGGTCGCGGGAGAGCGCGCCTACCGGTTGCCGTCGCTCCCTGCCCCGTCGCTCGAAGCCGCTTATCGTCTCGGCACAGCCGACGCCACCACGTACGCGGCGATCGCCCTCTTTACGGAGCGCGCACAGGCCGCCGATTATCGCTTCGCGCTTACCGACGAAGAAGTGCCGGTCCTCGCCGAGATCTGCCGGCGCCTC
Organism: Vulcanimicrobiota bacterium; assembly: GCA_963743605.1. Taxonomy (GTDB): domain Bacteria; phylum Vulcanimicrobiota; class Vulcanimicrobiia; order Vulcanimicrobiales; family Vulcanimicrobiaceae; genus CAVUQJ01. The sequence continues at coordinate 199,885 of CAVUQJ010000016.1, forward strand.
GACGGCATTCCTCTGGCGATCGAGCTTGCCGCCGCTCGCGTGACGATGTTCTCCCTGAAAGTGCTTTCCGAGAAGCTCGACCAGCGCTTTCGGATTCTCACTGGCGGCAACCGCGCAGCGCTTCCCCGGCAGCAGACGATGCGGGCGACTATCGATTGGAGCTACGGGCTGCTCACAACGCAAGAGCAGCGGCTGTTCGAGCGACTCTCGGTGTTCGCAGGCGGCTGCACACTCGCTGCCGCCACAGTCGTCTACGGCAGTAAGGACGGCGAGGAGGTCGACGTGCTCGACCTCATGTCATCTCTGGTGGATAAGTCGATGGCGGTGGCCGATCTCGAAGGCAGCGAGCCGCGCTATCGACTGTTAGAGTCGTTTCGGGAGTTCGCGCGCGAGAAGCTTGCGACACGCGGTGAAGAGAATGGTCGTGGCGCATCGCCATGTGCTCGCGTGTCTCGAACTGGCCGAGCGGCTCGACCCCGCATACGACGCCGAGCCCGACCGAGTCTGGCACGAGCTTGCCCAAGATGAACTGGACAATTGGCGTGCGGCGTTAGAGTGGGCGTTGATTGACCGTGGCGACGTAGCCTTGGGGCAACAACTCGTCGGCGCACTAAACGTGGTGTGGATAAACGTCAGCCCGCTTGAAGGGCGGCGTTGGGTAACCGCAGCGCTCCGACTCGCCGATGAGCAAACCCCCACAAAGGTGCTTGCAAGTCTCGCTTACGCCGAAGCAACCATCGCCTGGCGATTTCGCGAATACAACGTGCAGTTCACGAGCAGCGAGGTCGCTATAGCGCGCTACCAGCAACTTGGCGATGAGCTCGGAACGGCGCGCGCGCAGGCACGCGCGGCTCACGCACTCGCTTCTCTTGGACGTGTTGTGGAGGCGAAGTCGCGGCTTCAGGAAGCGCTGGTGAGCGCGCGTGGGTTGGATAATCGCCAGCTAGCGGCTTACGTACTGCGCTGCCTCGGATATGCTAGCTCTATCGCCGGTGATGTTGTCGTGGCTCGCGGCTACGTTGGCGAAGCGCTGCAGATTTATGAGGCGTCGGGGGCGACGCTCACCGCCGCATTGACGGTCTTTGATCTGAGTGAGCACGAGTTTCGCGCCGGAAATGCGGTCCTCGGGGTTCAACTTGCGACGGATGCGCTCGTAAGGCTTCGCGCATTCAGCGCCATCCACCGAGTTCCCGTTCTCAGCAACCTGTCGGGGTATCTCATCTCGCTGCACCGGTACGATGAGGCCGAGGCTTACGCGCGCGAAGCGCTCGACCTCGCGCGCGAGCAACACCGCGACATCTTCGCCGCGTGGGCTCTAGCGCACCTCGCAGCGATCTGGCTTTGCGGCCTCAGGCCGTAGCTGAACTCAGGCCTACGATATATGCGCATGTCGCGCGAATCTTGGGCTGTATCGATGCTCGTCTCGCCGCGATGGGATCGGGATGGCATCACACTGACGAGCAGGAATACGGCCGGGTTCTCGCCGCGCTCCGCGACGCCATCGGCACCGATGAGGTCGCAACGCTCATGGCAGCGGGCGCAGCGATGACGGAAGACCAGGCGATCGAAACAGCGTCCTTTCTAAAAGGATGCGACACCGCGTAATCTTCACCGACTCAGGAACGCTTGCGCCGAGAAGCGCGTGCCGTCGGTCGAGATCGTAATGGCGCCGTTTTCGTCCGTGCGATAGATGTGGCGCCGGCCGCGCGCAATGTTTCGAGCGTCGACGGTGCGGGATGGCCGGACAGGTTGTTGCGGCCGAGGGAGATGACGGTGCAGCGCGACGACACCGCGCGGATGAACGCGGGCGTCGACGAGTAGGCGCTGCCGTGGTGGCCGACCTTGAGGACGTCGGCGTGCAAGTCCGCGCCGGACGCGAGGATGCGCTCCTCGGCCTCGGCCCCGGCGTCGCCGGTGAACAACATCCGGAAGCGGCCCGTACTCGAGGCGGAACACGAGCGAGTTACTGTTGATGTCGTTGCGGTGTTCACGAGCAGCGGCAACGCCGCCCGTAAAACCGAAAGCTGACCCCCACCGTCGGTGTGCAAAACGTGCCGCCGCGAGGATAGACGATCGGCACGCGGTTGGCGCTGAGGACGTCGAGGGCGTCGTGGTAGGCATGACCGGAATACGTCTGACCCGTGTCGGCGAACAGATCGGCACCGAGCGCCGCAGCACCGGCGGAACTCCACCGACGTGATCGCATAAAGATTTTTACCCAAACACTCCCCCGCGGCTTGGCCGCGCCTAGGGGCTGGCACGGAAGACGTGAGGCGATGCGTCAGCCGCACGGCGGGGGCACGATCACATCTCGCTGACCTGCATAACCGCCGAACTGGCCTTCCACTTGTAGAAAGTCGCCTCGCTGATGCCGTACTGACGGCAAACGTCCTTGGTGGGGGTGCCGGCCTCGTGCTCCTGGAGGATGCCGACGATCTGCGCTTCGCTGAACCGGGACTTTTTCAGGGGCGGTCTCCTCCGAGGCCAGAGGCCTCAGGATTCCGCACCCACTTTCTGGCCTACCCGTCAGATCGTGTCCCGCGGCGTGGTGTACGAGCCTGAGCCTCGCCTGAGCGCTTAGCGCGTGACCACGGCGGAAAGTCGTTGGGTCTGATTATCGCTGACGACTTGAAGTCCTTCGAGCTGACAGATAGCGCCGCTGCAACTGCCATTCGTCGTTCTGCTCGAGCAGAAGCGCTCCGACGAGCCGCGTGATGGACGCCTCGTTCGGAAAGATCCCGACGACGTGACTTGCTTATCTCGATCCCTGGGATCGGAGCCACCACGGCTGCACGGATTCTAAGTGAGATGCCCAATATCGCGCACTTCCGAGATGCCAAGGCGGTCGCGGCGTTCGCGGGTCTCTCACCACGCCACCATCAGTCAGGGTCGCTATGCCTCCCTAGCCGGCTCGCCAAAGCCGGCAATGCCGCGCTGCGCACCGCGCTCTATTTCCCGGCGATCGTTGCTATGCAGCGAAATCCCATCCTCAAGGACTTCGCCGCTCGCCTCCGCGAACGTGGCAAAGCCAGGATGACCGTGGTTGCCGCTGCCATGCGCAAGCTGCTGACCATCGCCTACGGTGTGCTCAAGTCAGGCGAACCCTTCAACGTGAACTACGCGGGCACTTGACCTCCGACACCGTATCTTTTCAACGAGCTCGGCAAGTGCGATACTGGTCTTGGCCATCGTGGTCCCTCCGGTGATGGTGAAAGTTGCAAACACAACCTTCGCCGAGGCCACGATGGCCGCTTCCTACGCTAGCCGAGCACCCGTCTCATACACCACTCCGCGGGACACGATCTGTTACCGTCTACTGAAATCTGATTTAATGAGATACGCTCTAGTTTTGGCGGGGTCAGGCCGCGGACGGGCAAGATCAAATCGTTTCCCTGGTCGAAAACGATTTCGCAGGTTGATGCCGCATGGGGACGGACTGAAATAAGCAGTGCGTCCCCATGCGTAGGAGGCGAGAAACGACTCCTTTAATTGCCCTTCAGGAACTATTTATATTACTGCGACTCCCAGCGGCAGAGCGTTCGTCAGGAGCGGAGTTCCGCCAAGAGGTCCAAAAGTGTTTAACGGGTACGTATTGGCCATTGCATTTCCACAAGTGTTTGATGTTTCGCAATACTCAACGTTTGCCGCCCAAATATTCTTCTGACTCGGATCGAGCGCAATAGCAGTGTAATCAAGAGCGCTCGACTCCGAATATTGGAACGTCGCGACTGGCACCGCGTAGGGTGGCGCATACGTCGTCAGAGTACCAAATTGATTATTGACGATTAGGTTATGACGCTTGTCGAATTTGATCCCGCCAGGAAAGAACCCGCTCGACGAAAAACTAAGGAACGGTTTATTATAACATGCACCGGTATTAGTGTTAATCCGACAAAAAATCGGGTTGCCATCCGATGCGCCGAAACCATCAGCGTATATCTTGTCACCATCGGCAGCGAGGAAATATACTACGGAAAAGTCGGTCGCCGTCACTAGGACTTGGCAGGGTAACAACCGCTCGCGCACGGAAGCTGACTCTTCGTGTACTCGTCTATAACGTTTGCTCGGCCAGTTCCCAACCCACGAGTTACCGCTTTTATCGATCGTAAGTCCGTACGCATAGTAATCGCTGCCAAGACTGTTGTGCATTGTACCAACGGGCGTAAAATGAATCTGGGGTTTTCCCTGGGGTGCCACCTCGATCCAGAATATGTAATCATCAGTCTCCACAACCCAGTGCTTGGGAGTCGCTTCTTGCTCCGCAATTCCACCAACCCCCGAGGAGGATCCGGTGCTATAAGTCGCAAGTAAAGGTAAACCAGCGGTTTCCTGATACGCGTAAATGTTGCCAGACTCAAAATCGCCCAGCAACACATAACTGTTCTCCGGTGCCTTCTTCAGAACTGACCCAACGTTACGAACCATCCTGTACGACGAGCCTGGCGTACCGGTGATCCGCCGGGCCAGCAGGCTCGCATATGTTCTTCCCGGCGTGACCAGCGCATTAAAATCGGGCGTTAGGCTACGGACCGAATGCCGCTCGAGGCGAGGTCCCGTTGCGGCGTGACCCATCGATGTAAGCTCACCGGCGACGCTAAGACCGGGCAGGCCAGCAAAGCCTGCGAACGCGAGCACCTGCAAAGAACGATAGGGGCTCATAAGGTCTCCTTTCGCGATCTAAAGGCTAACAAAGTGACAGGGGCACCGGTATCTGCGAGCTCCTATGGGTCGCCATCACCGCGTGACCCAACCGGCCGAGAGTTCGACAGCCTCCAACCCGAGCCCTTAAGGTGCCTTAATATTCGACGGGAACGAATCCGTAGGCCAGCAGTGACCCTCGAGTCCGCGGCCGCACGCGGCGATGGCCGATGAGGGGCGCAGCTTGGGGGTCGGGCGACGCGCCGCGGCCCGCCCGGCCCTTCCCGAGGTTGACGACCGATTTCTGCACGGGTGCCTCCCCTTCTCGCAGGTTGATGCCGCATGGGGACGGACTGAAATAAGCAGTGCGTCCCCATGCGTAGGAGGCGAGAAACGACTCCTTTAATTGCCCTTCAGGAACTATTTATATTACTGCGACTCCCAGCGGCAGAGCGTTCGTCAGGAGCGGAGTTCCGCCAAGAGGTCCAAAAGTGTTTAACGGGTACGTATTGGCCATTGCATTTCCACAAGTGTTTGATGTTTCGCAATACTCAACGTTTGCCGCCCAAATATTCTTCTGACTCGGATCGAGCGCAATAGCAGTGTAATCAAGAGCGCTCGACTCCGAATATTGGAACGTCGCGACTGGCACCGCGTAGGGTGGCGCATACGTCGTCAGAGTACCAAATTGATTATTGACGATTAGGTTATGACGCTTGTCGAATTTGATCCCGCCAGGAAAGAACCCGCTCGACGAAAAACTAAGGAACGGTTTATTATAACATGCACCGGTATTAGTGTTAATCCGACAAAAAATCGGGTTGCCATCCGATGCGCCGAAACCATCAGCGTATATCTTGTCACCATCGGCAGCGAGGAAATATACTACGGAAAAGTCGGTCGCCGTCACGGACTTGGCAGGGTAACAACCGCTCGCGCACGGAAGCTGACTCTTCGTGTACTCGTCTATAACGTTGCTCGGCCAGTTCCCAACCCACGAGTTACCGCTTTTATCGATCGTAAGTCCGTACGCATAGTAATCGCTGCCAAGACTGTTGTGCATTGTACCAACGGGCGTAAAATGAATCTGGGGTTTTCCTTTCTTGATAATTTGCACCCAGAATACTGTTTGATCGACCTGCACTTGGTAGTGGATCGGATTTGTGGGGATCCTCTTGCTCCGCAATTCCACCAACCCCCGAGGAGGATCCGGTGCTATAAGTCGCAAGTAAAGGTAAACCAGCGGTTTCCTGATACGCGTAAATGTTGCCAGACTCAAAATCGCCCAGCAACACATAACTGTTCTCCGGTGCCTTCTTCAGAACTGACCCAACGTTACGAACCATCCTGTACGACGAGCCTGGCGTACCGGTGATCCGCCGGGCCAGCAGGCTCGCATATGTTCTTCCCGGCGTGACCAGCGCATTAAAATCGGGCGTTAGGCTACGGACCGAATGCCGCTCGAGGCGAGGTCCCGTTGCGGCGTGACCCATCGATGTAAGCTCACCGGCGACGCTAAGACCGGGCAGGCCAGCAAAGCCTGCGAACGCGAGCACCTGCAAAGAACGATAGGGGCTCATAAGGTCTCCTTTCGCGATCTAAAGGCTAACAAAGTGACAGGGGCACCGGTATCTGCGAGCTCCTATGGGTCGCCATCACCGCGTGACCCAACCGGCCGAGAGTTCGACAGCCTCCAACCCGAGCCCTTAAGGTGCCTTAATATTCGACGGGAACGAATCCGTAGGCCAGCAGTGACCCTCGAGTCCGCGGCCGCACGCGGCGATGGCCGATGAGGGGCGCAGCTTGGGGGTCGGGCGACGCGCCGCGGCCCGCCCGGCCCTTCCCGAGGTTGACGACCGATTTCTGCACGGGTGCCTCCGATCGTGTCCCGCGGCGTGGTGTACGAGCCTGAGCCTCGCCTGAGCGCTTAGCGCGTGACCACGGCGGAAAGTCGTTGGGTCTGACTATCGCTGACGACTTGAAGTCCTTCGAGCGGCAGATAGCGCCGCTGCAACTGCCATTCGTCGTTCTGCTCGAGCAGAAGCGCTCCGACGAGCCGCGTGATGGACGCCTCGTTCGGAAAGATCCCGACAACGTTGGTTCGACGCTTCACTTCAGCGTTCAACCGCTCAAGCGGGTTGGTCGACGCGATCTGCACGCGATGTGCCTTGCGGAAGTCCATGAACGCGAGCACGTCGTTGCGTGACTGGTCCATCATCTCAGCGAGCTTGGGCAACTTCGCGCGGAGTTGCTCGACGACGACGTTCCATTGGTCGCGGGCTGCCGCCGGCGATTCTTGCGCAAAGACCGTCTGAATGAGCGCAAGAACGACCTGACGCTGACCCTTGCCGGCGTACGCGAGCGCGTTGCGCATGAAGTGCACCCGACAGCGCTGCCAGGTGGCTTTGAAGACTTTGCCGATCGCAGCTTTGAGGCCCAGGTGCGCGTCGGAGATGACCAGCTTGACCCCGCGCAGTCCACGGTGCGTCAGACTCCGTAAGAATTGCAGCCAGAACGGCTCCGCTTCGCTGGGGCCAACCGCAATGCCCAAGATCTCTCGAACCCCGTCCGTGTTGACGCCAACGGCTATTATTACGGCCACGGAAACGATGCGACCGCCCTGGCGCACCTTCACGTAGGTCGCATCAAGCCACAGATACGGCCAGTCGCCTTCGATCGGCCGGGTCAAGAACGCGTTGACCCGCTCGTCGATCTCCGAACACAAGCGCGACACTTGACTCTTCGAGATGCCGCTCATCCCCATCGCGCGCACCAAATCGTCGACCGAGCGCGTCGAAACGCCTTGGATATACGCCTCTTGCACCACTGCGACCAGCGCCTTCTCGGCCGTGCGCCGTGGCTCGAGGAAGCCGGGAAAATAGCTCCCTTGGCGCAGCTTGGGGATGCGCAGATCGAGCGCCCCGGCGCGCGTCTCCCAGCGCCGTTCACGGTACCCGTTGCGGCTGTTGCTGCGGTCGTCACTGCGCTCGCCATAACTGGCCCCGCAGCGCTGCTCGATCTCGAAGTCCATGAGCCGCTCGACGACGTGCCCCAGGAGCTCTCGAACGTCGTCGTCCTGAGCCCCCTGACCGTCTTTGTCAAGCCTAGGCGGCTCTTGCGGGGCGGCCTAACTCGAGGTCGGGCTGGCAAGAGCGTAGGCGGTAGTAGACTACCGTGCAGAGTTGGCGCTTGAGCGCGCGCATGGCGGACCGGTGGGTCTTTCCCTCCCGGCGTTTGCGATCGTAGTAGATCCGGCCAGCATGAGCTGTGGAACGAACTTGGCTCAAGGCGATCACATGAAGCAGTCGGTTGAGTTGGCGATTCCCACCCGTATTGATTCGAACAGCACTGTTGCGGCCGCTAGACCAGGAGACCGGAGCGACTCCGCAACGCATTGCAAACGCCGCGGCGTCGCGCGTGTTGGACAAGGTGCCTGCGTGACCGACCAGCCCAGCTGCTGTGACTGTGGACACGCCGTGCATCGCAAGCAGCTCAGGAGCGATCCGGCGTAGGAGAGGGCGCAACGTCGTCTCGATCCCCTTGACGCGCTGTGTGGCGCGAATGATGTCTTCGATGGCGAAGAGGACGTCATCGACGAGAGCGTCGATCGCGGCATCCTTTCCGCGCAGATTCTGGGCGGCAGCTCCGACCTCGACGAGCGCATTGCCGACGCTGATGTCGCGGGGGAGAGGCGGGAGGCCAAGGCGCAAAGCCGCATTGCGTAAGCGACAGATGTGCTTGGTCCTCTCACGGACGAGCCGGTCCCGCTGATCGTATCGCATCCGAATCGCCTCGCGTTCCGGCGACCACTGGAAGCGTGGCAGCCTGTCGACCTCGCGCAGTACGGCCTCCGCGATCGCTTTCGCGTCGAGCATATCCGACTTGCCGACTTGACTTGCTCGCTTACGGTGGCGCTTGGTAAACGCCCCCGGCACCTCATAGACCAACGCACCCGACTCCACCAGCATTTTCGCGAATGCGCTCCCGTAGCAACCGGTGCTTTCAAGACCCCAGCTGACCTCATCGAACTCAGAAGCCACGCTGAGAGCCAGCTGATACCCCTCGATGGAGGTTGGAATTGTTAGTTCCTTGAGCGGCCGGCCCACCTCATTGAGAATAACAACGGCGTGCGTGTCCCGATGGCAATCAACACCCGCCACGACTTTCATGGGCACTCCTTCCGGGTCAAGCAGATCGGCGTAACTTTATTGAGCTCCAGGCGCCCGTCTTTCCAGCCAGCATCTGCTTGGAGGAAGGTATCCGTCGGCGGGTCAGAGGGTAGGCCACGAGGCAGATATGTTGAGAGCCAGAACGGATACCTGGCACGAGTATACACATAAAGATATGTTCGATGTGATGCTGTGGCGAAACGGCATCGGCAAGGGTCGTCACATCCTTGGCCCCCGGGGCTTCGAGCCCGTTGAAAAGATCGATGGTCGGCCTTTGTCTCAGATCGTCTCGCGAGATCGGACCGTATCGTAGGCTGCGAAAGCGAAGCTTGTATGTATCAAGGTGATTGTTGGGAGGCGATTTCTCACAGGAGGTCTCGGACATGGATTTCCTCGGGATCAACGTCGGCAAGCGTGACCTGCACATGGTTCTTCTGCAGGATAACCAGCGGGCGGCAAAGACCGTGCCGAATTCGCCGGCTGGGTTTGCTCAGCTAGGCGCCTGGTTGAAGAACCGCGAGGCCCTCCTGGTCCACGCGTGCCTGGAGTCTACCGGCGGATGGAGCGAAGCCGTTGCTAGGTCGCTACACCTCGCCGGCCACATAGTAAGCATCGTGAACCCCAGTCGAATCAAAGCATACATGCAAAGCGAGATGTTGCGGACTAAGACCGACTCCGTCGACGCAGCGGCCATTGCCCGTTTTTGCAGGATGCACCGTCCCGATCCGTGGACGCCTCCTACGCAGGAAACCCTTGCTTTACAAGGGCTGGTACGGCGCCGACTCAACCTCACTGAGCTACGCGCTGGAGAGCAGAATCGCCTGGGAGCGCCGTCCCTTACGCCAATGGTCGCGCGCTCGATCAAGAGCATGATCATGCACTTGAGCGATGAGCTGAAGCAGGTCGAAGATCACATCATGCAGCTAATCGCTGGAAGCGCGTCTCTGCGAAAGCAGCGTGACTTGCTTATCTCGATCCCTGGGATCGGAGCCACCACGGCTGCACGGATTCTAAGTGAGATGCCCAATATCGCGCACTTCCGAGATGCCAAGGCGGTCGCGGCGTTCGCGGGTCTCTCACCACGCCACCATCAGTCAGGGTCGCTATGCCTCCCTAGCCGGCTCGCCAAAGCCGGCAATGCCGCGCTGCGCACCGCGCTCTATTTCCCGGCGATCGTTGCTATGCAGCGAAATCCCATCCTCAAGGACTTCGCCGCTCGCCTCCGCGAACGTGGCAAAGCCAGGATGACCGTGGTTGCCGCTGCCATGCGCAAGCTGCTGACCATCGCCTACGGTGTGCTCAAGTCAGGCGAACCCTTCAACGTGAACTACGCGGGCACTTGACCTCCGACACCGTATCTTTTCAACGAGCTCGGCAAGTGCGATACTGGTCTTGGCCATCGTGGTCCCTCCGGTGATGGTGAAAGTTGCAAACACAACCTTCGCCGAGGCCACGATGGCCGCTTCCTACGCTAGCCGAGCACCCGTCTCATACACCACTCCGCGGGACACGATCACCCGTGTGTCACCGATGAAGCGGTATCGGCGCCGGGATAACCCTGGAAAAGCTTGTGAAAACTGCGGTTCTCTTGGACGATGAAGACGGCGTGACCCAGAGCCCTGGAAGCGCGACACTTATGTGCGAAACGCCCTCGACGGATGGGCGGGCGCGGCGGCGGGGTGAAGCGGGACAACTCGCCGCCGCATTCAATGAACCGAGTGGGGGGCAAACAACTTCCGTGTACGATCTCTCCGATCCTGAATGAGGTAAGAAAGCATGAGTGCTACGGTTCCTTCACGCCTCGCACGGGTACTTCTGTCAGCTTCCGCATCCGCGGCGCTGGTTGCCGCAGCCGGATGCTCGAACTCCGGAGCGCTTTCGAGCGTCAACCCCAGTCCCAATCAGCGCCCCGAGCAACACGGTCATCGCAACGCGACCAACTTGATTCAGCACGTCGTTGTCATCGTGCAGGAAAATCGCACGGTCGACGACATGTTCAACGGCTTTCCACAGGCGGACACCGTACCGACCGGTTACGACAACAAAGGTAACCCGCATGCCCTTCAGCCGGTGTCGCTATCCGCCGAGTGCGATCCATCGCACAAACACGGCGCTTTCGTGGCCGAATTCCGAAACGGCGCCTTGAACGGGTGGACGAAAGAATCGATCTCGTGCGCAAGCGGAGCTTCCTTGCCGGATGGCGTTTTTGCCTACGTCCCGCAGTCCGAAACGGTCGCCTATTGGAGCATGGCCTCGAACTACGGGCTTGCAGACGAGGTATTCCAGACCAACGAGGGTCCGAGCTTCCCAGCCCACCAGTACCTGATCGCCGGCCAGTCGGGCGGCCACGGTAGTGACGCGCCATGGGCCTTCTCGGAGAACGGCAACAAATCGTCGTCGAGCGCCCTCGAGACCGATTCGGACACCGCGGGCGACGGCAGTGACACGCACAACAGCAGCGGCAGTGGAGGGCACACCTACTGCGGGGCGCCGGCGAAAACAACCGTCGTGCAGATCAATCTTTCGACGCAGTATCCGGGCATCGAAGGCAACCCGGCCTTCCCTTGCAAGGACTATCAGACGATCTTCGATCTCGCGTCGAGCGCAGGGCTTAGCTCAGCCTATTATTCGCACTCGGCCGGCGGCCTTTGGAGCGGCCCGGACGCAGTCAAGCATCTGTGGACCAATCCCGCGAGCAGAGCAATCGTTCCTGAGACGAACGTGCTGAAGGACATCGCGATGCACAAGCTCGCGAACGTCGTCTTCGTCACGCCAAGCGGGGCCAACAGCGATCACCCCCATAAGACGTACGTCGATCCAAAGTCCGGTCCGAACTGGGTCTCGTCTATCGTCGATGCGATCGGCAACGATCCGTATTACTGGACGAACACGACGATCCTCATCACATGGGACGACTGGGGCGGCTGGTTCGATCACGTCAAACCCATGCATCCCTTCCCAGGCGATCCCTACGAGGACGGATTCCGCGTTCCGTTCATCGTCGTCTCGCCGTACGTGAAGGCGCACATCGTCGACCACACGCCGCGCAACTTCGACTCGGCGTTGACCTACATCGAGTCGACGTTCGGGCTCCCGTCCCTCGGGCAACAAGACTCGCAAACCGACGACCTGAGTTCGATGTTCGATTACACGCAGCAGCCCCTGCAGTTCGTACCACCCACTCAGTAGCGCAATAAGCGCCATAGAAAAGGGATCGCGACTTGGGGGGCGTGTACGGCCGGCGCAAATTAGGAGCCCGGCGTCTCCCCCCTTCGCGGGAGGTGCGGGGCGATGTTTGGATATTGTTCTCGAGGAGAGTCGAGTCGCGGATGCCTACGCCTTGGTCAGCGTCGACGGCGTGCGCTATTCGGTTCCAGCCCAGTTCGCGCGTCGTACACTGACGCTCCAACGCCGCGCTGACGACGCTAGCTTCCTTGTCGATGGCGTTGTCGTCGCGCGACATCCCTACGCCAAACGCGGCCAGCGATTAGTCCAGGACCCCGCGCATTTTCCGCCGGCACCCCAGGCTCGGCACGAGCGATTCGCACAGCTCGGCGACGCGGTTGCCGAGCGGTTCGGCGAACTGGGGCGCAGCTATGCCCTACTGAGTTCGGCGGCGCAAGCGGCAACGGCACGGTCTTTAAGATCGCGACCTCCGGAGCGTATTATGCCCAAGTCTACAGCTTCGCAGGCGGGAGCGACGGCGCGAACCCGTTTGCCGGCCTGACCAAGGTCGGCAGCACGCTGTACGGCACGAGCTCCTTCGGCGGCGCAAACGACGACGGCACGGTCTTTACGATCAAGTGTCGCCTGGCGGGCTGCACGGAGAGCGTGCTCCACAACTTCGGCGAGAGCTACGACGGCGTGATGCCGGTTGCTAGCCTGACCAACGTGGGCGGTGTGCTGTACGGCACGACCTTAGCCGGCGGTGCAAGCCCCGACGGCACGGTCTTCAAGATCAGAACCTCCGGAGCGGAAAACGTGCTCCACAGCTTCACCGGCGGGAGCAACGGCGAGAACGCTCAGAGCGGCCTGACCAACGTGGACGGCACGCTGTACGGCATGACCCCCAGGGGCGGTAGCAGCAAGGCCGGCACGATCTTCTCGTTCTCGCTTTAAACGTTGAGCGGCCGGTCAAATAATGCCCGTCGCCGCACTCCTCCTACGCTTCCGCAGCCGACGGACTCACGCGTCAGCGCGTCACGACCGTCGAGATCGCGACCGATTCTCCGTCGGTGTGGATCGTGACCGCGCCGTCTTCATCGGTGCGGTAGATGCGCGCACCGGCGTGCTGAAGCGTCTCGATCGTCGACTGTGCGGGATGGCCGAAGAGATTGTTGCGGCCGACCGAGATGACGGCGTAGCGCGGTGAAACTGCGCGGATGAACGCGGGCGTCGACGAGTAGGCGCTTCCGTGGTGGCCGACTTTCAGCACGTCCGCTCGCAGGTCTGCGCCGGACGCGAGAATGCGCTCCTCGGCCTCGGCGCCTGCGTCGCCGGTAAAGAGCATTCGAAAATGCCCGTATTCGAGCCGGAAGACCAGCGAGTTGCTGTTGATGTCGTTGCGGGTGTTGACGAGCAGCGGCAACGTCGGCCCGTAAAAGCGAAACGTGACGCCGTCGTCAGTGTGCCAGACCGTTCCGCCGCGCGGATAGACGATCGGCACGTGTTCGGCACCAAGGACGTCGAGCGCGTCGTGATACGCGTGCCCTGGATACGTCTGGCCCGTGTCCGCGAACAGATCCGCACCTAGCGCGCGCAACACCGGCGGAACTCCCCCAACATGATCGCCGTGCGGGTGCGACAGCAGCACCGCGTCGACGTGGTGTATGCCTTGACGAATCAGGAACGGGACCATAACGCGTTCGCCGACGGCCTCCGCGGGCGACTCGCCCGAACCATCGGCTCCGCGCTCGAGCTTGCCGCCGGCGTCGACGATGTAGGCATGGCCGCTGGGCGTGCGGATGAGCAGGCCGTCCGCCTGGCCAACGTCGACGGCGGTGACGACGAGATCGTGCGCGATCGGACGCGGCGGCCACGCGACCAGGGCGACGGCGGCGGCCAGAGCGAGGGCCGCCGGCACGAACCGACCGCGTCGGAGGAGCGCCGCGACGCCGATCATGGCGGCGTCGTACAGCACGATCGTCCAAACCGGTGGCGGGGTCGCGACGACGTGCGCGCCGGGAAGTCCCGCGACGGCGCGCACGACCGTGACGATCCAGAGCACGAGCGATTCGTCGAGGTTGGCCAGGTCCTGCGAGACGACGGGGATCGCCGCCGTCGCGATCTGCGCGAAACCCACCAGCATCGCGATGCCGACGATCGGCACGACCAGCGCATTGGCGACGACGGCGTACGGCGCGATGACGAGAAACGCGGCCGCGCCGAGCGGCCACGTCCCGATCTGCGTCGCGATCGTCAGAGCAATCGCCTCGCCCGCGAAGCCGCGCAGGCCGACGCGCTCGAGACCGCGTGCGAGCGGCTTCGCGAACAGCATGATGGCCGCGACGCACGAGAACGAGAGCGCGAACGAGAGCGAGTCGACCTCCGGCGTCCAGAGAACGGCGATCGTGATCGCCGCCGCCGCGAGCGCGTTCCACGAGAAGGGCTCGCGTCCGCACGCGCGCGCGATCAGTCCGAACGAGAGCATCGTCGCCGCGCGCAGCGAGGGAAGGTGACCGCCGCTGAAGGCCGCGTAGCACCACACGGCAACGATTCCTATGACCGACGAGCCGACGCGGCCGCAGCCCACGAGTTCGAGCAGCCATGCGACGAGCGCCGCGATCACCCCGAGATGGAGGCCAGCGGTGACGAGGATATGGACCGTGCCGGTGTCCTGAAACTCGGAGCGCAGGTCGGGCGGTAACGCGCCGCGCTCGCCCCACATCGCCCCCGAGAGGATCGCCGCCTCGGGCTCTTCGACGTGCGATCGCAGTACGGCGCCGGCCGCGTCGCGCAGACGCGGCAGCCAGGTCGCGGCGTCGCCGTCGTCGGGCGGCGCGCCGTCGAGGATGCGGCCGCGCGCGAGTTGCGCCGTCAACCCGCGCTCGGCAGCGAGCGCGCGCGGCGACGGTTCGCCGGGATTGCGGGCCGTGTCGAACGGTTCCAGCCGCCCGCGCACGCGCAGGCGCGCACCGACCGCCGGCGGTGGCCCGGACGCGGTGACCTCGACCAACGTCCCGTCGGCCGTCCGAAGCACGAACGTCGAGCCGAAGGTGTCGACGCGCGGTTCGCCGACGACGACGCCGGCGAGCGTGACGGCATGCGGTCGTGCGTCGTATGCGGCCGGGACGTGCGCGCTGCCGAGGACGGTGCCCGTCGCGAGCGCGACGATGGCGGCCGCGCGCAGCTCTGTCCGAATGCCGCGCGCGACGAGTGCCAGAGCGAAGGCGGCGGCCAACGCGGGAAGCGCGATTGCGTGGCCGGCCGCGACCACGCCCCCGACCAGACCGCACGCCGCGACCGGCATGGCCCATCGGCCCACGCCCGCTCTTCACGACGGCGACAACGGACGGCAACCGCTAGGAGCGGGAGGTGTTCGTCCCACCGTGCGCGGAGCGACCCCGAATGGACGTCACCTTCCGTAGCGTCACGCCCATGATCCCGACGATGGGACCCTTGGCCGAGGCGCTCGCGTTCTACACGGAACACATGGGCTTCGCCGTCGTCTGGCGCGGGGACGCGGGGGCCGGGATCGCGCGCGACGGCGTCGCGTTCAACCTCGTCGTGAACGAGTCGCGCGAATGGGCCGACAATTCGAGCTACAGCATCGGCGTCGACGGACTCGACGCGCTCTACGAGGCCTTTCGCAAGATTCCCGCGCGAGTGGGACCACTCGAGCGCAAGCCGTGGGGACGGCGCGAGTTTCACATGATCGTGCCGTCGGGCGTCTGCCTGCAGTTCTACGAAGCGGCATCGTAGCCGGCCCGGGTGACGCCGGCCCGCGCGGGCGACTCACACACTTGGCTCACACAGTTGTCACACGGGGGCGGCTGGGTGACGCGCGGCCCGAACCGATGTGCTAGAATCCAGCCGTCGTAGGCGGATCCACGAGATAAGCTGCGGACCGCGGACCCGCGACACCCTCACCCTCGTGACGCCTGAAATGGAGCACTCTATGTCGCAACGCTTTTCCCCGGGTCGCCTACTCGTCGCCGCCGCGATCAGCCTTTTCTTCCTCGGTTCGGCGATGGTCGTGCAACCTGCCGGCGCCACCGTGGTCGTCGTTCATCCGGCATTTGCACAAAACCCGTTCGTGAAGGATCACTGTCCGGCGCACGGCGGCGTCCGCGCGAATCCGTGCGCGGTCACCTTCGACGCCTCGAATCCCGGTCCGGACGTTGTCACGATCCGTAACGCAAAGGGCAAGAAGGGCACGCTCGTCGAGAGCGATGATTGCGCCAGCGCCGGGATCGCCGTGATCGCTCCCAACCCGAGCGACAGCAAGCAGTACATCGTGAGCGCCGGCTCGATCGCAGGCACCTGCACCGCGAACTTCTCGCTCATGAATCAGCACGGTAAAGTCGTCGGCTGGGCCAACGTCAACATAACGAACAACATCTAACCTCGTCCGACCCCCAACGGACCCCGCCGGTACCCGTCCCGTCGCTTTACCCAAGGGAGCGACGGGACGGGTACGTAGCATACTGAGCACCGCGAGAGCTTCCGGGCACGCTCCAGGAGGCTATACGCTTTCCGAGTCGCACCGTATCATGATTCGTCTTTCGGAAGGATCGGCATGAACATCGTCGGGACGCTGCGGCCGGTGGTCGCGGTTGGAGCGCTCGCCGCGGCTGCGGTGCTCGGGGCATGCTCGGGCCCGTTTACGACACAGGCGACGCCGGAGCAACCGGCGCTCGCGGTGGGCTCAACCGCGGCGCTGGCGCACCCTGTTGAGGTGCCCCTCGGGCTCGGCCTCGCAAATCCCCATGTGAAGACGCTTGAGCACTGGGTCTACACTGCGCAGTTCTACCATGACGACCTCAAGGTCTACCGGCAGAGCGGCGGCCAGCTCACGTACGTCGAGACGCTAACCGGGAACCTCGCGCAGCCGCAGGGGACGATCGCGACGGTCAACGGCTGGTGGTACGTCGCGAATGCGGGTTTTGCGAACGTCCTGATCTACAAGTCGACGAAGCACGGACCCAAAGGACCGAAGGGCACCCTCACCGATTCGGGCGAGGTCCCCGTCAACGTCTACGTCGTCCCGAATCGCAAACTCGTAGCCGTCTCGAACGCGTCGACCTCGAGTGGCGGTCCGGGCAGCGTCAGCGTCTACGTCGACCGAGCGACCCAACCTGCGCGCTATTTGACGTACGGAACGGACGACATCCGCGGTATGGGAATCGCGATCGACCACCACCACAACTGTTACTGGAGCTTCAACGACCCGAGCACCGGGAGCGGAACGATCGTCGAATTCGCAGGCTGCCGGGGCAACGGCTCGCCCATCGTGCCGCTCACGAACGCGGGAGGCCTCGCGTTCGACCAGGCGGGCAACCTCTACTACATCGATCAGAACGTCGGGGTCTACCGCTGCAGGGGGATTACCCACTGCAAGGTCTTCGCGACGGGCTTCGGCGACCCGGTCAACCTGAATTTCGATCACAGGCAGAAGACGCTGTGGGTCGCGGACGCGACCGGCTATATCGATGCCGTCGATCCCAAGACGGGCACCGTCACGCAAACGCCCGCTCAGGGCGGGTCCAGCGACCCGCCGTTCGGCGTCGCGGCCGCACCCGGCGGCGACTAGGGTTACGGCTGCGGCGAGCCGGATGACGACGAGAGCCGGACACCGAGTCGGTGTCCGGCTCCCGCGACTGCGCCGTGTTCCGGCGCCGTCCCGGCTGCGCTTTCTCGTGGAAAGAGGCTCGCCCAAGGCTGCGCGAGCGAACCTCCCGTCATGAGCGCCGTGCCGCACGTATCATCGCATCGAAACGGCCACGCGCCTAGCGACACTCACACGCTTGGGTCACACAGTTGTCGGTAGTGCGCTCGCAAGACAACGTAGTCCCCATCGCCGGCGACACCGGCCAAGCGGCGTTCGCGAGCCTCCTGAAACGGTTCCGCGTTGCGGCCGGCCTGTCTCAACAGACGCTCGCGGACCGTGCGCTGGTCAGCGTCCAAGCGATCAGCGCCCTCGAACGCGGCTATCGCAAGGCGCCGTACCGGCACACGATCGACCGGCTCGTTACGGCGCTCGAACTCGACGATCGGTCGCGCGCCGAATTCGAAGAGGCCGCTGCACAAGCACGCGAGCGCGGACCGTTGCCGTCTCACCGGCTTGCCTCGCGCACGGACAACCTGCCACGTAGGCTCACGTCGTTCTTCGGCGGACCTGCGGTCATCGACAAGGTCGTCTCGCTGCTCGCCGACACCTCGCTCGTCACGATCGCGGGTACCGGCGGCGCCGGAAAGACGCGGGCAGCCGTCGAGGCAGGGGCGACCCTGATCCCCGCATTTCCGCAAGGCGTCTGGTTCGTCGACCTCGCGCCCCTGCGCAACGACGGCCTCGTCACGACCGCGATTGCGGGCGCCGTCGGCTTCCAAGAGCCGACGAAGCAGCCGCCGCTCGAGGCGCTGCTCGGTTACCTGGAGCAGAAACACCTGCTGCTGATCCTCGACAACTGCGAGCACCTCATCGCCGACGTACGGCGGACCGTCGCCCTCCTATTGCAGCGCTGCCCGCGCGTCGGCGTGCTCGCCACGAGCCGCGAGCCGCTGACGATCGCGGGCGAGAGCGTCTATAGGATCCCGCCGCTCGCGTTTCCCGAAGATGCGCCGGCGACGGTGAGCGATGCGCTCGGCTATGGCGCCGTCGCCCTGTTCGCCGATCGCGCCGCGCATGCCGACGGGCGCTTCGCGCTGACCGCCGCCAATGCGACGGACATAGCGCTGATCTGCCGCCGGCTGGACGGCCTTCCGCTAGCGATCGAACTCGCGGCCGCGCGCGTGCCGGTCCTCTCGCCGCGGCAACTCGTCCGCAGGCTCGATCAGGTCTTCACCGTCCTGACGCGTGGCGATCAAGCGATCCTGCCCCGCCACCAGACGATGCGGACCGCGATCGATTGGAGTTACGATCTGCTCTCGGCTCAGGCCCAGGTGCTGTTCGAGCGGCTGGCGATCTTTTCGGGCGGGTTCTCGCTCGACGCCGCGGCCGCGGTGTGCCAGGGCGACGGCATCGACGAGCGCGACGTCCTCGATTTGCTCGCGTCGCTCGTCGACAAATCGTTACTGGTCGTCGAGTTCTCGGAGGACGAGGCACGCTACCGCTTCCTGGATTCGACGCAACAGTACGCGTTGGAACGGCTCGAGGCTGGTGGCGACGCGAACGCGTTGGCGACGCGGCACGCGCGGGCGTACCTCGCGCTGGCAGAGCAACTCGACGTGGACTGGTACGTAGCGCCCGAACGCAGTTGGCTCGCGCTGGCCAACGCGGACTTCGATAACTTTCGTGCGGCGCTCGATTGGTCGCTCGGTGCGCGCAAGGACCTCTTGACCGGCCAGCGGTTGGCCGCGGCGCTCGCACGCGTGTGGTACGCCCTGTCGGTCGTCGAGGGACGTCTTGGATCCGGCGCGCGCTCGAGACCTTGGACGTTGAGGCCCCCGCGGCGCTCGCCGGACGGTTGTTCATCGCGGAAAGCAAACTGCACAGCGCCGTCGGCGAATATCGCGCGGCGTTGGCGTCGGGCGAGGCGGCCCTCGAGGCGCTCGACCGGGCCGCGGATCCGCTTCAGGTCGCTCAGGCGCGACAGGCCGTCGGGTCGGCCTTAGCGGGCCTGGGAAGGATCGCGGAGGGCGAGACGATGCTCCGCGAAGCGTTGAACGCGTCGCGAGCGTTGGGCAACGAGCGCCTCCGCGCGATGGTGCTCGGCGACTTCGGAACGGCGCGCTCCCGCCGTGGCGACATCGACGGGGCTCGGGCGTTCTATGCGGAGGCGCTCGCCGTCTATGCGTCCGGCGGTCTTGGCCGGCCGGCGGCTTCGATCGCGGGTAACCTCGCCGAGGTCGAGTTCGCCGCCGGCGCCCCGCAAGTTGCGTTGGAACGCGCACAGGAGGCGCTGGCGGGGCACGCCGCCGCGAACAATCGCCGCTCGACGGCGAACGATCTCTGCAACATGGCCGCATACTTCGTCGCACTCGACCGTTTCGAGGAGGCGCACGCGCATGGCGTCGAGGCATTGGAACTCTGCCGCGACATCCATTCGTCGATCCTCGCGGCGTTCGCGCTGCAACACATCGCCGCCGCCGTCGCGCTACGCGACCGCGACGATCAGGTCGACGCTCGGCGCGAGCGCGCGTGGGCTGCCGAACTCCTGGGCTTCGTCGAGGAACGGTTGCGTTCGTTCTCGGCGCGCCGCGAGTTCACCGAACAACAGGAGTACGATCGAGTCGAAGCGATCCTGCGCAAGGCGCTCGGTGCGGCCGAGTTCGACGATTACGTTGCGCGCGGGCGGAACTGGTCCGAACAGCGCGCGATCAGCGAGGCGCTCGAGATTTAGCCCAGCCCCGGCGCGGGTACGGGCGCGCGGAGGTCGAACGCCGCGGCGCGAAGGCAACGCCGGCGGCACGCTCACCGCGGGCGTCCCGAACCACCGCTAGGCCAAAGGGCTCAGATTGCGTATCGTCGTGACCGGCGGAGCCGGGTTCATCGGGTCTCACCTCGTCGACGCCTATCTGGCGGCGGGTCACGAGGTCGTCGTCATCGACAGTCTCTGGGCACACGGCGGCGGTAAGCGCGAGTTCGTACCGGAACGCGCCAGTTTCGTGCACATGGACGTCCGCGACGACGGAATCCAGCGCATCTTCAAAGAGTTTCAGCCCGAAGTCGTGTCGCACCACGCCGCCCAACATTCGGTCGCCATCGGCTCGCGGGACCCCCAATACGACGCGCAAGTCAACGTCATCGGCCTGCTCAACGTGCTCGAGAACGCCGTGCGCGCGAAGGTGCGCAAGGTGATCTACGCCTCGAGCGGTGCGACCTACGGCGAGCCGCAGCATTTGCCGATGACCGAGACCACGCCGCAGAACCCGACGTTGCCCTACGGCATCACGAAGATGGCCGGCGAGGCGTACCTCCGATTCTTCCAGGCCGAGCACGGGCTGGACTTCACCGCGTTGCGCTACGGTAACGTCTACGGGCCGCGTCAAGACCCGGCCGGCGAGGCCGGCGTCATCGCGATCTTCATCGGCCGGTTTCTCGCCGGTCAGGGCGTGCGCATCGACTCCGACGGCGAGCAGACGCGCGACTACGTCTACGTCGGCGACGTTGCCGACGTTAAATCAGGCCGCGCTCGAGCGGGGCGACGGCGGGCGCTTCGTCATCGGCACGAACCGCCGCACGAGCGTCAACGGGCTGTATCGCGAGCTCTGCGCGATCATGGGGACGGAGCCGCCGGTCGAACGCGGGGCCAAGCGTCCCGGCGACGTGCGCGATGCGCAGTTCGACCCGTCGCTCGCGGTCCGCGACCTCGGCTGGTACCCTCGCACGGCGTTGCGCGACGGGCTCGAGAAGACCGTCGCGTACTTCAGGGAGCGGTGGGGCGCCGGGACGTGATCGGCTTCGATCTGTCGGGACGCGTCAGCGTCGTCACCGGCGGCGCGCGGGGCATCGGTGCGGCGACCGCGCTCGCGCTCGCCCAGGCCGGTTCCGAAGTCGCCGTGTTCGACCTCGACGAGCGCGAGGCGCGCGACCGCGCCGCCGCCATTGCGGCCGAGAGCGGCCGCCGAGCCGAGGGCTACGCCGTCGACGTCCGCGATGCGGCCGGCGTCCGCGCCGCCTGCGACCGCGTCGCCGCGGAGTTCGGCGCCCTCGATCATTTGGTCAACAACGCGGGCATCCAACACGTGTCGCCGATTGCCGATTTTCCCGACGAGCGCTGGGAGCAGGTGACGGCGACGAATCTCGACGGCGTCTTTCATGCCACCAAGGCGGCCTGGCCTCACATGGTCGCCCGCAAGCGCGGGCGCATCGTCAACGTCGCCAGCATCCACGGCCTCGTGGCCTCGCCGTACAAGCCCGCCTACGTCGCGGCCAAACACGGAGTCGTCGGTCTGACCCGCGCGGCGGCGCTCGAAGGCGCGCCGCTCGGGATCACCGTCAACGTCGTCTGCCCCGGCGCCGTCCTGACGGACCTCGTGCGTGACCAAGTGCCGGATCTCGTCGCATCCTACGGCGGCGGCATCAGCGCCGAGGAGGCACTCGCGCGCGCGTTCCTCCAGGCGATGCCGTCGCGGACGTTCATCGAACCCGAAGAAGTGGCCCACCTCTGCGTCTACCTCTGTTCGGACTGGGCACGGTCGATCAACGGCGCGCCGATATCGATCGACGGCGGCTGGTCCGCGCACTAGCCCGCTGCAGCCTGCTAACGTAAGGAGAACCGTTCGTGGTGTATCTGACGGTCATGTACCGGCCGCCGCACGACCCGGCTGCGTTCATGGATCACTATTTCGCCGTTCACGCGCCGCTCGTGAAAACGATCCCCGGTCTCCGGTCGTACGTCGTCAGCGACAGTCCGGTCACCTTTCCCGACGGGACCGGCGCGCCGTACGCGCTGATCGCGCATCTCGCCTTCGATGATGCCGAGGCGCTGTCGGCCGCGTTGGCGTCGCCCGAGGGACGCGCGGCGGCCGCGGACGTTGCCGCCTTCGCGACCGGCGGGGTCACGATGCTCACCTACGACGCGCGCGTCGTCTAAAGCGGCCGGGAAAATGAAGGGGGCGGCGCGTCTTGCCCCTCGCGCCGCCCCGTGCCCCGGGAAGACTGAGGACCCTATGGTCCTAGCGCTACTCCCACCGGCGCCGGCATGTACGAGCCGGTCACCGTCTGAATCGGCGTCTGCGTTCCGGCCGTTTGCGTGTCCAGCAGGACGATCGACCCTGGATTCGTGCTGTTCACGTACAGGATCGTCCCGTTGACCGCATCGGTGATGTTCGCGAGCAACGCGGGATTCGCGGAGATGACGCGATCGGCGCCGTCCGTGCCGTTGGCCGTTGGCGAGTAGGCCAGGATGTTTTGTGCGCCTGGATTGGTCGCGTACAGTTCGCTGCTCGCGTCGAACGCCATCCCCGTCGGCGCCGACTGCTGGCCGTTGCCGATGATCGCGCGCTGAAGCGTCGGGTTCGTTGCGGGCGTCGAAAAGACACTGATCTCATTGGTGTCTGACATATACAGGTTACCGCCGGCGTCGACCGCGACGCCGTTGACCGTGAAGTGCCGGTCGGGGAGTGAGATGACCTGGACCGGCTTCGCACGGCCCTTCGCGCTCGGCGCGAAGACCGCGACGGAGCCGGTCGTCGATCCGCCGACGTAGAGGTACCCGTGCGCGTCGACGGCGATCCCGGTCGGTCCGAAGCTCAAGATGACGGTACGGACCGCCTTGGCATAGCAGCACGCACCCTTCTTGTATACCTCGACCGTGTTGTTGACGAGGCTGACGACGAAGAGATTGCCCTTCGGTCCGATCGCGATCGAACCTGGATTGTAGCCGAGTACCAGCGACGAGCCGGCCGGCGCGCGCAGCGTTCCGTTCGTGTTGAGCACGAATCGGAAGACCGACTTGCCGATGTTGTCGCTCACGTACAGCGCCTTTGGCGCGGTCGCCGCGGTCATCCGTGCGAACGAACTCGGGCCGGCCGTCTGCGGGGTGACACCCGCGACGAACGAGCCGGGTCCGGCGCACGCGCTCAGGATCGCGCCGGCGACGGCGATCGTTGCCGCACGCGGTCCATGTGCTCGAAGGTGGAACATCGTCTCCATCCTCATCAGGGGCGCTCCCAACTGCTCGTACGGGATACTCTCTACATCGGATGACGTCGGCAACGAAATGAGCCTGCGCAGGCGCACGCCGCGGCGCGTTTTGTGACTGCGGTCACGACGCCCGACAGTCGCTCGTCAGGCGACCAAGTTCAACAACCGGTCCGGCACGTAAATGCGCTTGCGCACCGGTCGCCCGGCAAGGTGCGCAAGCACGCCTTGGTGTGCGATGGCCAGCGCAACCGCCGCCTCTTCGTCGAGACCGGGCTCGGCGTCGATGCGTGCCCGCACCTTGCCGTTGACCTGAACGACGAGCACGATGCGCCCGGTCGCGAGCGCGGACGGATCGGCGTCCGGCCAGCGTTCGAGATGCACCGACGCCGTGTAGCCCGCGAGGTGCCACAACTCTTCTGCGATGTGCGGGGCGAACGGCGCGAGCAGCAACGGCAGCGCGTGCACGGCGTACAGGACGGCCGGGTCGTTCGGGTCGCCGTCGGCGCCGAGAAACTTCGTCAGCGCGTTGACGAGCTCGTCGAGGCGCGCGAGCGTCGTGTTGAAGTGGAAGCGCCGCGTCACGAGTTCCTCACCGCCGGAGCGCAGCGCGAGGTGGACGGCGCGCACGATCTCGCGTTGCGCCTCTCCGCGCTGCTCGGGCAGCCGGTCGAGCGGGACGGTACGCGCGCGCGAGACGAGCGGCATGGCCGCGCGCCAGACGCGATCGAGAAAGCGCACGCGGCCCTGGATCCCGGCGTCGGTCCACTCCATCGTGTCTTCCGGCGGCGTCGCCTTGAGCAGGAATAGCCGCATCGCGTCGACGCCGTAGGTCCGAACCGTCTGATCGATGCCGACGACGTTCCCGTGGCTCTTCGACATCTTGTCGC
Organism: Vulcanimicrobiota bacterium; assembly: GCA_963743605.1. Classification (GTDB taxonomy): domain Bacteria; phylum Vulcanimicrobiota; class Vulcanimicrobiia; order Vulcanimicrobiales; family Vulcanimicrobiaceae; genus CAVUQJ01. The sequence goes on from CAVUQJ010000016.1 coordinate 224,328, forward strand.
CGCCCATCAGGACCATGCCCTGATTGAAGAGCCGCTCGAACGGTTCGTCGGAACCTTCGACCCAACCGCGGTCGTGGAAGTACTTGTAGAAGAACCGCGCGTAGAGCAGGTGCAGCACGGCGTGTTCGGAGCCGCCGATATACTGGTCGACGTTGAGCCAGCGGCGCACGACCGCGGGGTCGAACGGCAGGCGGTCGTCGCGCGGGTCGCAGTAGCGAACGTAGTACCACGACGACTCGAAGAACGTGTCGAGCGTGTCGCTCTCGCGCCGCGCCGGCCCGTCGCCGAGCGGACACTGCGTGTTCATGAACGCCTCGTCGCGCGCGAGCGGCGAACCTTCGCCCGCGATCGGCACGCTCGAGCGGAAGCACGACCGGCAGCGCGTCGTCGGGCACGAGCACCTCGCCGTGGTTGGGACAGTAGACGATCGGGATCGGCGTGCCCCAATAGCGCTGGCGCGAGATGAGCCAGTCGCGAATCCGGTAGTTGACGGTGCGCTCGCCGATGCCCGGCCATCGCGAGGCGGTCGGCGATCGCGTCGCGCGCGCGCTCCGACCGCATCTCGCTGAAGTCGAGGCTCGCGATGAGCCGTCCCTCGCCGAGATACGGCGCCTTCATCGGCACGTCGTTCGGCACGCCCGGTTCTTCGATGACGCGCGCGACCGGCAGACCGAACGCGTGCGCGAACGCGAAGTCGCGCTCGTCGTGCGCCGGAACGCCCATGAGCGCGCCGGTTCCGTAGTCGGCGAGCACGTAGTTGGTCGACCCACACCGGGATCCGTTCGCCCGAGAGCGGATTGCGCGCGAAGGCGCCCGTGAAGACGCCGCTCTTTTCCATGAGGCTCGTGCGTTCGAACTCCGAGCGGTTGCGGACGGACGCGGCGAACGTCTCGACGGCCTCGCGGTGACCGGGGTGCCGCTCCACGATCTTCGCGACGATCTCGTGTTCGGGTGCGATCGCGAGATATGTAACACCGAAGAGGGTGTCGATCCGGGTCGTGAAGACCGAGACGCGGTCGGGGAGACCCTCGATCTCGAACGAAAACGTCACCCCGTCGGACCGGCCGATCCAGTTGCGCTGCATCGTCTTGATGCGGTCGGGCCACGCCGGCAAGCGGTCGAGTCCCTCGAGCAGCCGGTCGGCGTAGGCGGTGATCTTCAGGAACCACTGCGAAAGCGTGCGCCGTTCGACCGGGCTGTCGCAGCGCCAGCAGCGGCCGTTCTCGACCTGCTCGTTGGCGAGGACGGTCTTGTCGAACGGGCACCAGTTGACCGGGGCGCCGTGCTTGTATGCGAGCCCGCTTTCGTAGAGCCGCGCGAACAGCCACTGGTTCCAGCGATAGTACGAGGGGTCGCAGGTCGCGAACTCGCGCGACCAGTCGTAGCTCGTCCCGATGAGGCGGATCTGGCGCTGCATGTTCGCGATGTTCTCGCGCGTCCAGGTCAGCGGATCCGCGCCGCGCTGGATGGCGGCGTTCTCCGCGGGGAGCCCGAACGCGTCCCAGCCCATCGGATGGAGGACGTTGTAGCCGCGCATCCGCGCTGCGCGCGCCACGACGTCGCCCAGCGTGTAGTTCTTGGCGTGCCCGACGTGGAGATCGCCCGACGGATACGGCAGCATCTCGAGCGCATAGAATTTCGGCCGCGGGTCGTCGTCGTGCGCGCGATAGAGCCGGTCGCGTTCCCAGGCGGCCTGCCACTTTGCCTCGACGCCGCGAAAGTCGTACGTCGCCGCCGGCCGTTCTTCGAGCATGCGCCGTTGTTCAGACCGCTCCTAGCGGGAGCCTTCGAAGCGCGTGATGGAGCCGTGCATGAAGACACCGCTCGCCGTCGCAGGTGCCGCCGTCGCGATCGCCGGCGCTGTTGCCATCCTTCGCGCGCCGCATCCGGCGCCGCTCGTCGCGGGCGTCGCACGAGCGACGTGGCGATCGCAGCGCGGCCACCGGCGGCGCGTACGCACGACGGCCGGGAAGCCTGATCGTCTACGTCGCGGGCGAGGTGGTCCGGCCGGGACTCTACGCGCTCTCGCGCCGGTGCCCGCGTCGACGGCGCGTTGCGCGCCGCCGGCGGGGCGACGCGGCGCGCCGATCTGGTCGCCGTCAACCTGGCCGAGCCGCTCAGCGACGGTGAGAAGGTCGTCGTCCCGGCGCGCGGCGATCCCGCGCCGGAAGCGTCCGGCGGTCCGGCGTCCATGGCCGCTCTCGCCGGCAGCCCGGCGCAGGCTCCGCCCGGCACAGCCGGCGCTCGCGCGGCACCCACCGCGGCCGGCGCCACAAGCAGCCGCCGGCCGCACCGATCGACCTCAACGCGGCGGACGCCGCGGCCCTCGAGGAACTGCCCGGGATCGGCCCGAGCCTCGCCGAGCGGATCGTCGCCTATCGCGACCTCAACGGCCCGTTCCACGGGCTCGACGAGTTACTCGACGTGTCGGGGATGACCGACCGCCGGCTGGACGCAGATCTCCCCGTACCTCGTTATTCGATAAGCGCCGCGAGCTACCAGCCGCCGCCCTGTCGCCTCCGCCGCCACCCGCGTCGAAGCCGCCGCCGCCACCGCCGTCACCGAAGCCGCCGCTGCCGGCATCGAAGCCGCCACCGCTGCCCCAGTCGCCGCCGCCCGCGTTGCCCATATCGGCCTGACCCGGGTCGGGCTGCCAACCCGAGGCGTCGGGCGTCGCTGGCGCAGCCCAAATTGCCGCCCGCCGCGTCGGCCGGACCGCCGATGACCGTCCCGCCGCCACGATTGCCGAAGAGTTCGTTGCCGAGGAAGGCGCCGCCGAGCCCGCCGAGGAGTCCGCTGAAGAAACTGCCTCCCCCGCCGCCACCGTAACCGGCGCCATAGCCCGGGCCGTATCCCGCGCCGTACCCAGGGCCGGGCATCGGCGGCCCGCCGGGACCGGCCGGCGGGTACATCCGCGGACCGGAAAACATCCGAAAGACCGCGCGGATGATCAAGAATCCGGCGAACAGGATGAGCAAAAGCCAAAAGATGTGACCCAAGGACGAGCCTCCCGTGCGTGCGACGTTGTGCCGGTAGGTCGAGACGGGCTGCGACTGCGTTACCGGTTGCGTCTGGGTTTGGACTCCACTGCGCTCGTGGCTGCGATACTGGTCGAGGACCAAGCCGACGCCGGCGCTGACGCCGCCGTCGAAGTCGCCTTCGCGGAAGTAGCCGCGCATCGCGTCGTGGATGTGCTCGAATGCGCCGGACGGGAAGAACGCGCTCGACGCGCTGTCCCCCACGACCAGATCCTGGCGCTCCGCTTTGGCGATGAAGATCATGACGCCGTTGACCTGCTGGTCCCCGAACGTCTTCTGGGCCGCGGCACGCAGCGTCTGGCCGTCGAGGCTTGGGACCGTCACGACGACGACCTCCTTGCCGGTCTGACCGTTGAAGGCGCCGATCTCGGTGTTGAGGGCTTGGATCGTGCTCTGCTCGAGCATGCCCGCCCCGTCCTGAACGTAAGAGGTGCGAGCGGCCGCCGGGAGCGCCGTCAGCGTCAGGCAGAGCGTCGCCGCCAGGACGGCGCCGGCGCGGGCGAACGTGTCTCTCGTGGTGTTCATGCGCAATAGTCCTACCGGCAGGTGGGGGTGGAAGTTCCAGAGCCCCAAGTCCGGCTCCTAACGGTGGGCCGTCGAGGTGATGATCGCGATCCCGACCGACGTCAGGATAAAGGCGATCAGGAACACCCAGATCGCTCCCCGCAGCATGCGGTTACGGAAGCGGAACTGCTGAGCCCGTTTGGTCGGCCTCCTCATTGCGACTGCGCGCGGCGCGCAGGCGCCGACCCCCATAGCCGCTCGAGGTTATAGAACGATCGCAACTCGGGCGTGAAGACGTGCGCGACGACAGCGCCCAGGTCGACGAGGATCCAGCCGCCGTCGGCGTAACCCTCGGTGCGCGCCGGCGTATAGCCGGCCGCCTTCGCCGCCTCGATCACGGCGTCGGCGAGCGCGCGCGTTTGGATCTTCGAACGACCGGTCATGACGACAAAAGCGTCCGCGACGATCGTTCGTCCGGACAGCTCGAGTGTGACGATGTCTTCGGCCTTCTTATCGGTTGCGGCCTCGTAGATGATGTCGATCAGGTCCCGCAGAGTGCTCTCTCCTCCGTCGTGTCGTCGATCGGTCCCATGTCCTGATCGGCGGCCACCCTATGCGCGTACCACTCGATCGCGGCGATGGTCTGGGGCGCGATCGCGTAGCCTCGCCGGTAGTGATACTCCGCCGTCGTCGTCAAGACCGCTAAGGTCGCCGCGTTCAGGTCGGTCAGCGCGAGCCGGTGCTGCGCGGCCCGCTCGGGGAAGTCGCGACCCGGTTCGAGCGCGTCGGCCAGATAGACGATCTGCGCCAGGGGCGACATGCCGGGCGCGGCCAGCGTGTGCGCGCGGATCGCCTCGAGGATCGCTTCGTCGTCGATCCCGAACGATTCGCGCGCGATTGCCGCGCCGAGGCGCGCGTGCAACACGATCGGGCTCGCACGCTCGAAGTCGTCGATCGGCAGGCCACGGCGCTCGCACTCGCGCAGCAGGTCCGCCGCCGGCCACAGCCGCGCCAGGTCGTGCAGCAGCCCGGCCGTCACCGCCCGCTCCGGGTCCTCTCCGTGCGCCCGCGCGAGCGAACCGGCGAGCCGCGCGACGCGAACGGTGTGGGCGAACCGATGGGCCTGATCCAGGTCGCGACGGACGGCGCGCGCGATCTCGCGCTCGAGTCAAGCGCCCTCGTCGCGCGGGTCGGCGTCCAGATACGCCCTGCAGCGCGTCGAGCCGGTTGCGATATAGCGCGCCGCGCAGGTTCCCGGCCCACATCACGAGCGCGCTCTCGTTGTTGTCGCTGTAATACGCGCGTCGCGTCGACACGACCGTGAAGCCGTACTTGCGATACAGGTTTTGTGCCAGCGTGTTCGACTCGCGCACCTCGAGCGTGATCCACGACGCTCCGCGCACGATCGCTTCGCCGCAGCAGATGCTGCAGCATCCGCTCGCCGTACTTGCGGCCGCGCATGTCGGGATGCACGGCGATCGTCGTGATGTGCGAGTCCTCGAGGATCACCCAGATCCCGCCGTAGGCGACGATCGGTCCGGAGCGGCCCTCGCCGAGGCGGCCAACGAAGTAGTGCGCGAGCCGGTTGTCCTTGATCTCGCTCGCGAACGCGTCGTGCGGCCAGGTCGTCGAGAACGAGAGCGTCTCGATGCGGAGCACGGTGCGAAGGTCGTCGATCGTCATCCGCTCGATGGTGAACCGGCGCGGGCGATCGGCGGAAGGTGCGTCGAGTTCGGCCTTCACGACGCGCCCGCGTCCTTCGGCGGGCGCGCGGCGGGAAACCCGTAATCTGCCACGACCGCGTGTGCCGATCCAAAGGCGTCGCGCGGACGGCAAGCGGCGAGCTTGGCGACCGCGAGCGCCGGTGGGGTCGGCATCGGGATTGCGCGCACGGTGAAACCGCGTTCGCCGAGCCGCTCTGCCACGCCCTGCGCATCGCCGCAGCAGGCGACCGGCGCGGAAGCGGCGCCGCCCAGGGCCTGCGCGAGCCCCGCGGCCACCTCGTCGATTTCGCCGCACGCGACGATCCCGGCCGCTCGGTGCTCCAGCACGAGGCGCGTGCAGACGAGCCCGGGACGGCCGCTGACCACGGCAACGAACGGCGGCGCAAGATCGGCCGGGACGACGGCCTCGTATGAGGTGACGCCCACGAGCGGAACCCGGGCACCCAGCGCCAGCGCCTTAGCGTAACTGAGCGCGATCCGCAGGCCGGTGAAGGCGCCCGGACCGGTGCAGACCGCGATCGCGGCTACGTCGCCGAGCCGCACGCCGGCAGCGCGGAGCAGGCCGGCGACCGCCGCGAGCCCGCGCTCGAGCGCGGCGTTGCGGTCGATCGCCGTCGCCGTCTCGATCCCCGGACCGACGAGCGCGGCCGAGAACGAGCCGAGCGCGCCGTCGAGCCCCAAGACGAGCCCATCCCCTCGGCTCACGGCCACACGATCGTCAGCGTGCGCGGCTCGGAACCCGCGCCCGCGATCGTCACGCGGACGGCCGTGCGGGGCACCAGACCGGGTGCGCGTTCGGGCCACTCGATCAGGACGACCGCGTCGGATTCGAACGCCTCCTCGAGCCCGAGTTCGACCAATTCTTCGGGCCGCTCGACCCGATAGAGGTCAAGGTGATTGACGTTCGGTGACCCCGCGTAGCGGTGCCAGAACGTGAACGTAGGACTGGTCGCTTCGTCGGCGCCGTGCAGCGCGTGGACGAGCGCGCGCGCGAACGTCGTTTTGCCCGCTCCGAGCGCCCCGGTCAGTGCGACGACGTCGCCCGGTTGGAGCGACTCCGCGAGCGTACCGGCCGCGCGTTCCAGCCGCGCGAGATCGGCCTCTTCGATCGTTATTATGCGCATCGGGAAGAAAAATGCGGTACCGACGCGAACGCTTTACGCCTGATGTTGAGAGCGAACGACGTCCTCGTCGGCGTCATCACCGGGGCGATCGTGGCGGTCGTGGCCGCGCTGATGGAATTCTGGCTGGTCGCCGTGCGGTTCATGTCGCTTGGCCAGCACGGCGGCGGGTTCGGGAGCGGCCTCGGGCTGATCCTGATCGTCGGCGCCATCGTCGGCGGCATCATCGGGTTGCTACTCGGCGCGGTCATCAAGCCCCGAACGTCGCCGACTCGTTGAGCCCCCTCGCGCACCTGATCCCTGCGGGTCACGAGAGCCGCCTTTTCTCGACCGCCCTGCGGAACCTCCGCTAGAGTCCGGCGATGCACGACGAACGCGATCATGTAACCCAGATCAACGTCGAAGAGGAGATGCGGGATTCGTATCTCTCGTACGCGATGTCGGTCATCGCCTCGCGCGCGCTGCCCGACGTGCGCGACGGCCTGAAACCGGTCCAGCGCCGCATCCTCTTCGCGATGCGCGAGATGGGCATGACGCCCGACAAGCAGCATCGTAAATGCGCCGGAGTCATCGGCGAGGTGCTCAAGTCGTTCCATCCGCACGGCGACTCGTCGGTCTACGACGCGCTCGTGCGGATGGCGCAGCCGTTCACGCTGCGCTATCCCCTGGTCGACGGTCACGGGAACTTCGGATCGATCGACGACGATAAGGCCGCGGCGTATCGCTACACCGAGGCGCGGCTCGCGCGCGTGGCGCTCGAGATGCTCGCGGAGATCGATAAGGAGACCGTCGATTTCGTCCCCAACTTCGACAACCAGGGGACGGAGCCGGTCGTGCTCCCAGGGCGGCTACCGCAGCTCCTCGTCAACGGATCGACCGGGATCGCCGTCGGCATGGCGACCAACATTCCGCCGCACAACGTCGCGGAGATCTGCGACGCGATCGTACTCTTGATCGACGACCCCGAAGCGAGCGACGAGGCGCTGCTCGACATCGTGCAGGGTCCCGATTTCCCGACGGCCGGCATCGTCGTCGGCAAAGAGGCGATCAGGACCGCCTACAGGACCGGCCGCGGTTCGGTCACCGTCCGCGGCAGAGCCGAGATCGTCGAGGATAACAACAAGCACCAGATCGTCATCACGGAAGTCCCGTTCCAGGTCTCGACCGTCCGCATCAAGGAGGCGATCAAGGACGCGTTCGATCAGAAGGCGATCACCGGGATCACCGCGCTGCGCGACGAGTCGAACCGCAAGCACGGGACGCGCATCGTCGTCGACCTGCACCGCAGCGCGACGCCGGCGTCGTGTTGAACCAACTCTACAAGCACACGCCGTTGCAGACCGGCTTCGGGTTCAACATGCTGGCCCTGGTGCCGGTGACGATCCGCCGCAACGACGGCTCGACGTTCACCGTCCTCGAGCCGCAGGTGCTCTCGCTGCGCGCGATGCTCGAGCACTTCATCGATCACCGCCGCGAGGTCATCCGGCGGCGCACGACCTACGATCTCACGAAGGCGAAGGACCGCGCGCACATCCTCGAGGGCTTCAAAATCGCCCTCGACCACATCGACGAGATCATCGAGATTGATCCGCCGCAGCGACACGACCGAGATCGCGCGCGAGCGGCTGGTCGAGCGCTACGAACTGAGCGTCGTCCAGGCCAACGCGATCCTCGACATGCGGCTGCGCGCGCTGACGGGCCTCGAGCGCAAGAAGATCGACGACGAGTACGCGGAGTTGATCAAGACTGATCGCAGAATTGGAAGACATCCTCGCCAACCCGCGCCGCATCTCCGTCATCGTCCGCGACGAGGCGCGCGACCTGCGCAAACGCTACGGCGACGAGCGCCGCACGGCCATCATCCCCGCAGAGGACGAGTTCGCGATCGAGGACATCATCCCCGACACCGACGTCGTCGTGACGCTGACGTACGGCGGCTACATCAAGCGCGTCTCGGCCGACACCTTCCGCACCCAGAACCGCGGCGGGCGCGGCGTGATCGGGATCGCCAACCTGAAGAAGGAAGACGTCGTCAAGAACTTCTTCATGGCGACCGCGCACCAACACGTGCTGTTCTTCACGAGCAAGGGCCGCGCGTACCGGCTGCGCGCCTACGAGATCCCGGACAGCACGCGTCAGGCACGCGGGACGGCGCTGGTCAACCTGCTGACGCTGCCGCCCGGCGAACAGGTGACGGCGATCTTCCCGATCTCCTCGTTCGAGGGCGACGACAAGTACTTGGTGATGGTGACCAAACGCGGCGTCATCAAGAAGAGCGCGCTCTCCGAGTTCGCCAACGTCCGCCGCAACGGGCTCAACGCCATCGGGCTCGACGAGAGCGACGAGCTGCTCGCCGTCGATCTGTCCGACGGCTCTCGCGACATCATCCTGGGGACGCGCGACGGCATGGCCGTCCACTTCAACGAGACGCGACGTGCGTTCGATGGGCCGCAACGCGCGCGGCGTCCGCGCGATCACGCTGGCGCCCGGCGACTCGGTCGTCGCGATGGACGTCGAAGAAGACGACCGCCGCGAGGTGCTACTGGTGACCTCGCAGGCGTTCGGCAAGCGCACGCCGATCGCCGACTACCGGCACACGTCGCGCGGCGGCAAGGGCGTCAAGGCGTTCGCCAAGGAGAGGAACATCGGGTCGGTCGTCGAGCAGATCCTCGTTCGCCCCGAGGACGACGTGCTGATCATCACGTCCGCCAATCAGGTGATCCGCGTGCGGGTCGCCGACATCCGCAAGGCGGGCCGTTCGACCAAGGGCGTTCGGTTGCAGCGGCTGGAAGCGGGCGACGAGGTCGTCGCGATCACGAACCTCGGCCAGCAGACGCGCAAGCTCGAAGACATCACCGGCGAGCCGGGTTCGCAGTAGGGAGCGGCGCCGCGCGCGGCGTCGCGACCGGTTCGACGTAGTCGCCGACCTCGGGCGGCGGGGCGCCGTTGACGATCGAGAAGACGCACCTGCACGTACTTGCCGTCGGTCGACGTCACCGTCATCTGGATCGGGACGCGGCGCCCGCCGCGCGCGTTAGCGAAAGCGCGCAGCGTGTCGCCGACGGCGAGCGTTCCGCCGGCCGTGTCGATGTAGGCAAACGGCGCCTCGACGCGCTTGACGTGCGACACGCGCGCGAAGAAGATCGGGTGACGCGCGAGTTCGGCCGGCGCGACGTGGCTCCACGCCGTCTCTGGGACGGCCTCGAAGTCGCCGGGGGTCGCCGCGTCGTCCGGATCGCTGTCGAGCGGGATCGTCTGGTCGAACACGACGTCGCCCGTGACGCAGTTCGTCACCGCGACGCGCGTCTGACCCGACGTGCGGCCGCTCGCGCTCGCGACGCCCGGCAGCGTCGGGCGCAGCGAGAACGGCGCGTAGACCATGTACGCCGCAGCGGCCTTGTGGCAGGCGTCCAGCGTCGGCTCGCCCTTGAACGGGACGACCTGAGCGTTGACGTAGCCCGAGACGATCTCAGTCCACAGCGAAGGCGACATCGACGAGGTCGCGGCCGCGCTCACGCTCGTCCCGACCAGGACCCGGACCTGGGCCGGCCTGGCGCCCGCGGTTCCCCGCGCCAGCAAGGCGAGCCCGAGCGCCGCGCCGCATATCCGCCGCAACCGCCGCGCCGCGGCGGCGGTCGAACTGGCAGGAGGTACGGACAACGACATGAGCTCTCTCCCCGACGTGACCGCAGGTGACTGGCAGCGCGACGTTCTGTCGAGCGAACAGCCGGTACTCGTCGATTTCTGGGCACCGTGGTGCGGCCCGTGCAAGATGCTCTCGCCGGTAGTCGAGAAGGTCGCGAAGGCGCACGAAGGTCGACTGAAGTTTTTCAAATTGAACACCGACGAGCATCCCGCGATCGGTGGGGCATACCATGTCTCCGGGATTCCGTGTTTGATCCTCTTCAAGGGTGGTCAGCCGGTCGACCGGATCGTCGGCTTCGTCCCCGAAGGTCAGATCAACGCGATGCTCGCCAAACATCTCGCCGCCGCATAGGCGACCGGCGGGGTGTCCGCTGCGCTGCGCGGCATTCCTGCCGCGCACCGCTTTCTCACCGATCGAGCGGTCGCCGGCTATGCGGACGTGCTCGGCCCGGCAAACGTCAAAGCGGCCCTCGACGCGTTGCTTGCGCGAAGCGCGGGCCGGCGCGCGTGAGGCCGGGGTTCCGGCGTTCGCGAACGCTCCTCGGCGAACTCCTCGACCGGCTAGCGCGCGCCGCGAGCGCGGATCTGGTCGCGGTCCTCAACGGGACCGGCGATCCTGCTGCACACGAACCTCGGCCGCGCTCCGCTCGCCGCCGAGGCCTGCGACGCCATGCGCGCGATCGGCGCGGGCTACTCGAACCTCGAGTACGACGTCGCCGCCGGGCGGCGCGGCTCGCGCTACGAACGGGTCACCCGCTGCTGTGCGCCGCGACCGGCGCCGAGGACGCGCTGGTCGTCAACAACTGTGCGGCCGCGGTGCTGCTGATCGTCGACACGTTCGCGAAGGGCCGCGAGGTCGTCGTCGCGCGCAACCAATTGATCGAGATCGGCGGCGGCTTTCGGCTCCCCGAGGTGCTCGCGTCCAGCGGCGCGCGGCTGCGCGAGGTCGGCACGACGAACAAGGTCTACCTCGCCGACTTCGAGCGGGCGCTGTCGCCGGAGACGGCGCTGCTGTTGCGCAGTCATCCGTCGAACTTTCGCATCGAGGGCTTCACCGCCGACGTCGCGCCGCGCGAACTCGCCGCGCTCGGACGGCGCACGGGGTTGATCGTCGCCGAGGATCTGGGAAGCGGCGCGCTCGTCGACCTGGCGCGCTACGGTCTGCCGCACGAGCGGACCGTCGGTGAGGCGGTCGCCGACGGGATCGATCTCATCGCGTGGTCGGGCGACAAACTGTTCGGCGGACCGCAGGCCGGCGTGATCGTCGGGCGCCGCGCTGCGGTCGCGCGGCTGCGCGCGAACCCGCTGCTGCGCGCGCTGCGCGTCGACAAGACGACGCTCGCGGGGCTGGCCGCGACGGTGCGCCTGCATCTCGAACCCGAGCGGCCGCGCGCGCATCCCGTTCTACGCGATGCTGGCGGCGACGACGGCGCAACTGGAGGCGCGGGCGACGGCCCTATGCCGCACGGCTCGATTCGCCGGTTGCTCGCGTCGCCGTCGTCGCGACGACCGCATACGCCGGCGGCGGGACGCTGCCGCTCACCGCGATTCCGTCGTACGGGGTCGCGCTCACGCCTGCGATCGGCGATCCGAACGCGCTCGCCGGCGCGCTGCGCGGCGGCACGCCGCCGCTCGTCGCGCGCAGCGAGGGCGAGGCGGTGACGATCGACCTGCGCACGATCCCGCCGGATCGCGACGCGGACGTCGCCGCGGCCGTCGCGCGCGCGCTCGGCGCCTAAGCCGCGATGCACGTGCTCGGAACCGCGGGTCACGTCGACCATGGAAAGTCGGCGCTCGTCCGCGCGCTGACGGGAACCGATCCCGATCGCTTCGCCGAGGAGAAGTTGCGCGGGATGACCCTCGACCTCGGCTTCGCGCACCTGCGGCTCGACGGACTCGAGGCGGGCATCGTCGACGTTCCCGGGCACGAGCGTTTTCTGCACAACATGCTGGCCGGCGCGGCCGGCATGGAGTTGCTGCTGCTCGTCGTCGCGGCCAACGAGGGGCCGCGCCGCCAGACGTTCGAGCAACTCGCCATTTTAGGCTACCTGGGCGTCGGACGCACGATCGTCGCTGCTCAGCAAGTGCGACCTGCTCGAACCGCTCGCGCTCGAAGCCGCGCGCGCGCAGGTCGCAGAGGCGTTGCGCGGTACGGTCGCCGAGGGCGCGCCGATCGTCGCGGTCTCGTCGGTGACGGGCGAAGGGCTCGACGGCCTGCGCGCCGCGATCGCGGACGCGCTGCGCGCCCTGCCGGAACGAGATGCGGCCGCGCCGGCGTATCTGCCGATCGACCGCGTCTTCGCGCTGGCCGGCCACGGAACGATCGTCACCGGCACGCTGATGCAGGGCGCGATCGCGGCCGGCGACGCGCTGCGGCTGTTTCCGCTCGAGCGCGACGTGCGCGCCCGCAGCGTGCAGGTGTTCGGCGAGCGCCGCGAGCGGGTGACGGGTGGATCGCGCGTGGCAGTAAACCTCCCGGGCGTCGACCGCACGGAGATCGCGCGCGGCGACGTGCTCGGAGCGCCGAACCTGTCGGCGCGCGCGGCGTTCGCGATCGAGTTCGTTCCGCGGCGCGAGGCGCTCCCGCTGCTGCGACGCCGCACGCCGGTCCGCGCATACGTCGGAGCGGCGGAGATCCTCGGCACGCTCGTCTTCGCCGCCGCACCGGCGCGGGTCGAACCGGTCCCCGCGCAGTTGCACCTGCGCACGCCGACGGTCGGCCTGCCGGGCGCGAAGGTCGTGCTGCGCCGCCTCTCGCCGAAAGATCTGCTCGGCGGCGGCACGATCGCGGGGCCCGGTGCGGCGCAGCCCGATGGCCGGCGACGACGCGCTGACCGCGCGCGTCCGCGAGGCGCTCGCGGCGGCCGGCCTCTCGGGCGCAGACGCCGCCGACGGCGGGCGCGAACGCGAACGTCGGCGCGGAGCGCACCGGCGACGTGCTGGAGCAACTGTGCGCGGAGGGACACGCGTATCGTCTCGCGCGGCCGAGCGCCTTCGTGGATGCGGCCGCCGTCGACGCGCTGCGCGCGCGCGTGCAGGCCGCGCTCGAACAGAATCAGACGCGCACGCCGTGGATGATGGGGATGACCTCGCTCGGCCTCGCGCGCGCGCTCGCGGTCGACGAGCCGGTTCTCGTGCGCGTCCTCGCGCTGCTGGCCGAGGATGGCCACCTCGCGCACCGCGCGGGCTACTTCGCGACGGCCGGGTTCGCGCCCGAACTGACCGCGGACCAGCGCGCGTTCTTCGGGCGCGAATTGGGGGCCGACGCGACCCAGCCGTTCGTCCCCGCGTCGCTCGTGCAGATCGTCGCGCGGCATGACAGCGGCCCGCTTGCCCGGATTGTCACAGGCGTTCGACACGCTCGTCGCGACCGGCGCCGTCGTGAAGATCGGCGACGACGTCTATCGCGCGGCGCAGATCGCCGCCGCGCGAGCCAAGCTCGAGGAGGCGGCGAGGGACGGCACGCCGATCACGCCCGCGTCGCTGCGCGACGCGCTCGGGACCTCGCGCAAGTACGTCGTTCCGATGCTCGAGTGGTTCGACGCGGTCGGCGTCACCGTGCGCGCCGGCGAGGCGCGCGCGCTGCGCGAGCGGGCGCGGCGCTGAAGGAGCCCGGGCGCGCATCCGGAACAAAGCGGTCCCATGGCGACCGAAAAACCCGCGCGGCTGCAGGTGACGAGCAAGACGTTCGACGAGGGGCAGACGATGCCGAAGTCGACGCTGTTCGGCGGCTTCGGGGTCGGTGGCGGTAACAAATCGCCGCACATCGCATGGAGCGGCGAACCGCGCGGAGACGAAGAGCTTCGCCGTGATCCTGCACGACCCGGACGCGCCGACGGGCACCGGCTTCTTTCACTGGGTCATCTTCAACATTCCGGCCGACGTGCACGAACTCAGCGAGGATACGGGCCACGAATCCGGCGAGAACCTCCCGGCCGGCGCGACGCAGAGCCACACGGACTTCGGCGCGCGCGCGTACGGCGGCCCCGCGCCGCCGCCCGGTCACGGTCCGCATCGCTACGAGTTCTACGTCTACGCGCTCGACGTTCCGAAACTGGACGCCGACGCGTCGACGACAGCGGCGCTGCTGCGCTTCATGATGCTCGGCCACGTCGTCGCCGGAAGGAAAGCTGACCGGCACGTACGAGCGCTGAAAAGGCGCCCCGCCGCGCTCACAACACGCCGCGGGCGAGCGTCAGCAGCCCGATGACGATCTCGACCGCGATCAGGATGATCACGATCAGTTCCAGGAACTGCGCGCGCGCGTTCTGAGCGTCGTCGGCCGAGAAGCGATACAGTTCGTTGACCGTCTGGATCTTCGCGTCGAGCAGCCGCTGCCAATCGCCCAAGCCGAGCCGTTTGGCCGCGATGCGATAGAGGCGCGCGTAATACGCGTCGCCGGTGATCTTGAGCGCGTTGCTCGAGCGGTCGGTGAGTTCGAGCACGTCGACGATCAGATAGCGTAACCGTTCCGCCGCCGCGAATGCCGCCTTGCGCGCCAGCGGACCGAACGAGCGCCGGTCCTCGCTGGCATAGAGCGCGTCGAGTTCGGCGTCGAGCCGCGCGTCGTACGTGCGAAGTTCGACCAGTTGCGTGTTCGCAAACTCGAGAATCTCTTCGGCGCCGAGTGCGCCTTCGGCGCGGTCATAGACGAACGCCGCGTCCCAGTGGACGATCACCAGATCGTCGTCGAAGTACGACACGTGGGAGCGCAGGAGATCGGCGCGTTCCTCGTCGCCGAGCGGCCGGTCTTCGCCCGCGATGAGCGGCGCCAGCGCGGCGGCACCGCGGCCGAGCAGGTCGGCGTTCGAACGTCGGCTGGGCAAACCGGCGCACTTCGAAGACGAGGTAGTCCTCCACGAGGGGCTCGTGCGGCCGCCTAAGCGCCGGCGCGATCTCGGCGCTCAGACGGTCGAAGGCCGCCTGACCGGCCGCCGCGAGCGCGCCGTCGGAGCGCAGCCCGCGGGCCTCGTCGGCGTAGGCGTCCCACGTTCCGGCGAACGGGAACGTCAGCCGTAGCGAGACGACGCCGTAGTCGAAGAACTTGGCCCGGACCGTCGCGGAGCGCGCGCCGACGGGGGCCGGCGTCAGCGTCGCGACGACCGGCGGGACCGGAAACTCGACCGTCCCAGGCGCGACTTCGGGCCGCAGCTGGATCGGCGCGCGGGCGACGCCGCCGGCCTCGGCCAGCCCGAGGCGCCCCAGACGGTCGAGGTCGATCATGTCGGCCACGTCGTAGACGAAGTAGGCGTGGATCGCCCCCGCCTCGATCGGGGGCAGGGCCGATCCGATCCAGCGCTCCGCGGCGGCCATCCCGCCGGTTTCCGTGTCGCGCCGCACTGTGCCTCGGCGCTTCGGCGGCCCCGGAACTGCAACGGACAAACGGCCGGGGGCGGTTGTACAATCGGACCATGAACGCCGATCGTATGACGCAGCGCGTCCAGGAAGCGCTCAACGCCGCCTATTCCCTGGCCCTGGCCGAACACAATCCCCAGACGACCCCCGAGCATCTGCTCGTGGCGATCCTCGACCAAGACGGCGGGATCGCGGCCCCGCTGCTTGAGCGCGCGGGCGCCGACCCCAAGCGGGTCCGGGCCGCGGCCCAGGCCGCGGTTAACGCGCTGCCGCGCCTCTCCGGGCCGAACGCCGACCAGGCGCAGGTGACCGTGGCGCCGGCGCTCTCGCGGCTGCTGGTCGAAGCCGACAACACCGCGAAGCAGCTCAACGACGACTACATCTCGGTCGAGCATTTGCTGCTCGCGATGATCGACGCCGGCGGCAGCGTCTCGCGGGTGCTGCGCGAGTCGGGGCTCTCGCGCGAGAAGTTGCTCGCGGCGCTCAAGGACGTGCGCGGCAACCAGCGCGTGACCAATCAGAATCCCGAGGCGACGTACCAGTCGCTCGAGCGCTACGGACAAGACCTCACGCGCGACGCCGAGAAGGGCAAACTCGACCCCGTCATCGGCCGCGACGACGAGATCCGGCGCGTCGTCCAAGTGCTGTCGCGCCGCACGAAGAACAACCCGGTGCTGATCGGCGAGCCCGGCGTCGGCAAGACGGCGATCGTCGAAGGGCTCGCGCAGCGCATCGTGCGCGGCAACGTCCCCGAAGGGCTGAAGGACAAGCAGATCGTGTCGCTCGACATGGGCGCGCTGATCGCCGGCGCGAAGTATCGCGGCGAGTTCGAGGAGCGGCTGAAGGCCGTTCTCAAGGACGTCCAGCAGTCCGAGGGCCGCGTGCTGCTGTTCGTCGACGAGATGCACAACATCGTCGGCGCCGGCAAGACCGAGGGTTCGATGGACGCCGGCAACCTGCTCAAGCCCATGCTCGCGCGCGGCGAACTGCACATGATCGGCGCGACGACGCTCGACGAGTACCGCAAGTACGTCGAGAAGGACGCAGCCCTCGAACGGCGCTTTCAACCGGTGTTCGTCGACCAGCCCAGCGTCGAAGACACGATCTCGATCCTGCGCGGCCTGCGCGAGCGCTATGAGGTACACCACGGCGTGCGCATCAAGGACAGCGCGCTGGTCGCGGCCGCGACCCTTTCGAATCGCTACATCTCCGACCGTTTCTTGCCCGATAAGGCGATCGACCTCGTCGACGAGGCCGGCGCGAAACTGCGTACCGAGATCGACTCGATGCCGCAGGAGTTGGACGAGTCGGAACGCCGCATCATGCAGCTCGAGATCGAGCGCGAGGCCCTGAAGAAAGAGACCGACGACGCCTCGAAGCACCGGTTGGAGCGACTGGAGAAGGAACTCGCGGAATTGCGCACCGAGTCCGGCGCGCTCAAGGCGCGCTGGCAACTCGAGAAGGGCGCGGTCCAGAACCTGCGCGAGGTCCGCGCGCAGATCGAGCAGACGAAGGTGGAGATCGATCAGGCCGAGCGACAGTACGACCTCAACAAGGTCGCCGAACTGCGCTACGGCAAGCTGAGCGAACTCGAGAAGCGGCTCAACGCCGACGAGGCGGCCCTCGAGACCAGCGGCTCCGGCGAGCGGCTCCTCAAAGAAGAAGTCGACGAGGAAGACATCGCCAACGTCGTCAGCCGCTGGACGGGCATCCCGGTCTCGAAACTGCTCGAGGGCGAGATGCGTAAGCTGTTACGGCTCGACGAGGAGTTGCACAAGCGCGTCATCGGCCAGGACGAGGCGGTCACGGCCGTCGCCGAGGCCGTCATCCGCTCGCGCTCGGGGCTGTCGGATCCGAACCGGCCGATCGGCTCGTTCATCTTCCTCGGGCCGACCGGCGTGGGTAAGACCGAACTCGCGCGAGCGCTCGCCAGTTACCTGTTCGACGACGAGCGGGCGATGGTGCGCATCGACATGTCGGAGTACGGCGAGAAGCATTCGGTCGCGCGCCTGATCGGCGCGCCGCCGGGCTACGTCGGCTACGAAGAGGGTGGCCAACTCACCGAAGCGGTGCGGCGGCGCCCGTTCTCGGTCGTGCTGTTCGACGAGATCGAAAAGGCCGCGCCCGACGTCTTCAACGTGTTCCTGCAGATCCTCGACGACGGCCGGTTGACCGACGGTCAGGGCCGCACCGTCGACTTCAAGAACACGATCCTCATCATGACGTCGAACATCGGCAGTCACCGCATCCTCGACTACCACGGCACCGACGACGCCGAGTACGCGGTGATGCGCGCGACGGTGCTCGACGAACTGCGCCGCCACTTCCGGCCGGAGTTCCTCAACCGCGTCGACGAGATCGTCGTCTTCAAGGCGCTGACCGAGGCGCAACTCGACGAGATCGTCATGATCCAGATCGCCCGGCTGCAGAAACGGCTGCTCGAACGCCGGATCAACGTCGAGCTGACGGAGGCCGCGCGGCGCCACCTGGTCAAGGTCGGCTACGACCCCGTCTACGGGGCCCGGCCGCTGAAGCGAGCGGTGCAGCGGGAGCTCGAGACCCCGCTGGGGCGCAAGATCCTCGGCGGCGAGGTCCGCGAGGGCCAGAGCGTCCTGGTCGACTACGACGACCGCAAGGGCGAGCTGACGTTTACTGCCGGGCTGCCGGACCTGCCCGAGTCACTCGGGGCGCTGAAGGCCGGCTCCTAAACGGCGAGCGCCGAGCGGCTCGGCCGCTCGGCGCTGTAACGAGGCCCAGGTTTCCCGCGTTACCCGCTTGCGGGGCGCCGCATCGTCGTGATAGGGGAACAGCCCCCGGCGACGTGCAGCACCTGGCTCACTCATCTTCCCAATCATCGGAGGATACCTGTCCCTCATGCAACGTCTTCTTTCGTCCGTCTTTACCCTCGCGTTCGCTGCCGCGCTCGGAACGAGCGCCTTCGGCAGCCTCGCCGACCACCGCTCCCGCGATGTCGAAGAGCTCGACCGCTTCGACCAGCGCGACCTCGTGCCCGAAGGGTGAGACCTACACCAAGGGCTACACTAAGTCCAACGGCACCAAAGTGAGTGGTTACTGCCACAAGTCGACGTCCACCAAGTCGTCGTCGTCGTCGATGTCGTCTTCGAAGTCGTCCTCGTCGATGGGTTCGATGAAGGGTTCGTCGATGAAGGCGAGCCCGGCGCCCGCCGCCACCAAGTAAGAAACCCGCGGGGAGAGGCGCCCCTGCGGCGCTTCTCCCCGATCGCCTCCGCCGGCTCCTTAGGCCTCCATGCGGTCGACGTAGTAGCGATCGAACGCCTGTAGCAGGCCCTCGGCGTTGGAATACGGACCGGGCCGATACGCGCGTGAGCGCATCCCGCGCTGCGTCAGTTCGTTGACGCGCCAGTCTTGCCGATTCGTCAGGTCCCAGAAATCCACGACCTCGAACGGATCGAAGTCCGGTCTCGCGGCGGTCTGCGGGTCGACGAGCCACGCGCACTCGATGAGCGTCCGTCCCGCTGCGACCGGTTGCAACCGGTGCACCATGACGTAGTCGGCGTGCAGGCTCAGCAGCATCGACGGGAAGATCGTGTAGTAGTAGGAGCGATCGACGTCGGCGCCGTCGACGGAGCCGACCGGCGGCCAGGCGCGCCGCCCGCTCGTCGTGAGCGCCGTCCCCGCGCCGCGCAGGTCGGAGTAGCCGCCCAGGATCGGCCCCTGCGCGAGAAGTCGTTGCGGCCGCTTTCCGACGGCGAAAGCTTTTCCAACTGCGGATGGACCAGCGGGCAGTGGTAACACTCGGAGTAGTTCTGGACGATCAGTTTCCAGTTGGCGGCCACGTCGTAGTCGACGTGTCGCGCCTCGTGCAGTCCGGCAATCGCCCACCGCTCGAGCTTGTCGTGGAGCGGCCCGAGCGGCGGCTCCGGCGCCTCCTCCGGGTCGGCGAGCGAGACGAAGATGAACCCGCCGGCCAGCGAGACCAGCGCGGGCAGTAGCGGATAGCGCCCGCGGTCGAAGCCCTCGACCTGCGCCATGTTGCGCGCGGCGAGCAGGGCGCCGTCGAGCGCGTACGTCCAAGCGTGATAGGGACACTGCAGCGATCCGCCCAGGTGGCCCGCAGGCTCGCTACAGATTTGCGCGCCGCGGTGCCGGCACACGTTGTAGAAGGCGCGCACGACGCTGCTTCCGTCGCGCAGGACGATGATGTCTTCGCCGGCGACGTCGGTCAGGAAGTAGTCGCCGGGATTCTCGAGTCGTCCTTCGCGGCCGACATAGACCCAGTCGCGCGCGAAGATGCGGTCGCGTTCGATCGCGTAGACGTTGTCGGCCGTGTACCACGTTGCGTCGAGCGCGTGCGCTCCGGCTGTGACGCTCGGCTTGACGTACCGCTGCACGGCTACCTCATGAGGTCTGGGCGAGTTCGCGCTTGCGCAGCCGCAGGCGATCGGTCTCACCGAGGATGCGCTTGCGCAGCCGGATCCCCTTCGGCGTCACCTCGACCAGTTCGTCGTCCTCGATGAACTCGATCGCCTGCTCGAGCGACAATTCCTCGGGCGGGGCGAGTTTGACGTTCTCGTCGGAGCCGGAGGCGCGCATGTTGGTCAACTTCTTCGCGCGGACGACGTTGATGGTGACGTTGTGATCGTTGTTGGAGCGGCCGACGATCATGCCTTCGTACACGTCCGTGCCCGGGCCGATGAAGAAGCGCCCGCGCGACTCGAGCCCCGCCATCGCGTAGGCGGTCGTCGTGCCGGTCTCGTGCGCGACCAGCGCGCCGACGAGCCGGCCGGGATCTCGCCGCCAGCGGCTGGTGGTCGTAGTAGGTGTGCGACATGACGGCGGTGCCGCGCGTCAGCGTGAGCAGTTCGCCCCGCAAGCCGAAGATCGCCCGCGTCGGCATCGTGTACTCGAGCCTGCGGGTGTCGCCCATCGTCACCATGTTCGACATGATCGCGCGCCGCCGGCCGAGCTCCTCGATCGCGGCGCCGGCGTACTCGTCGGCCACATCGATCACGACGTACTCGACCGGCTCGTACCGCACGCCGTCCCGCTCGGTGATGATGACGCGCGGCTTGGAGACCGCGAGTTCGTAGCCCTCGCGGCGCATCGTCTCGATCAGGATCGAGAGGTGCAGTTCGCCGCGGCCGCGGACCTCGAACGTGTCGGGTGTCTCCGTCTCCGCCACGCGCAGCGCGACGTTCGAATCCAGTTCGCGCCACAGCCGGTCGCGCAGCTGGCGCGACGTGAGATACTTGCCGTCCTTGCCGGCGAACGGCGACGTGTTGACGCTGAAGAACATCGCGACGGTCGGCTCGTCGACGGCGACGGCGTGGATCGCCTCGGGCATTTCGGCGTCGGCAAGCGTGTCGCCGATGTTGATCCCTTCGATTCCGGAGACGCAGACGATGTCGCCGGCCGACGCCTCCTCGATCTCGATCCGTTCCAGCCCGGCGAACGCTAACAGCTTCGTGAGCCGCTGGCCGATCTCGGGGGCACCGCCGCCGTGGGCGAGCTTGGCGATCGGCGCGTTGACGCGCGCGCTCCCGCGGAAGACGCGGCCGACGCCGATCCGGCCGACGTACTGGTTGTGATCGATCGCGCTGATGAGCATCTGGAACGGCCCGTCCTGCGCGGGCGGCTCGGGGACGTGGCGGACGATCGCTTCGAACAGCGGCTCGAGGTCGGCGCCCGCGACGGCCGGATCATCGTCGCGGTGCCGGTCTTCGCGTTCGTGTACAGCACGGGGAACTCGGCCTGCTTGTCGCTCGCGCCCAACTCGACGAACAGGTCGAAGATCTCGTTGACGACTTCGGTCGGGCGCGCGTCGCGGCGGTCGATCTTGTTGACGACGACGATCGCGTGCAGGTCGAGTTCGAGCGCCTTACGCAGTACGAAGCGCGTCTGTGGCATCACGCCTTCGGCCGCGTCGACGAGCAGCAGCACGCCCTGGACCATCTGCAGCACGCGCTCGACCTCACCGCCGAAATCGGAGTGGCCGGGCGTGTCGACGATGTTGAACTTGACGTCGCCGTGGCGGACCGAGGTATTCTTGGCGAGGATCGTGATCCCGCGCTCGCGCTCGAGCGGGTTCGAGTCGAGGATGCGCGTCGGCGACGGCCTGGCCCTCGCGGAACACGCCGCTCTGGCGCAGCATGGCGTCGACCAGGGTCGTCTTGCCGTGATCGACATGGGCGACGATCGCGACGTTGCGGAGATCGCCGCGGGTCATCGGCCGAACCGGCGCTGGCGTAGTGCGAAGGCGTCGAGCGCTTGCCGGAATGCGCCGCCGTCGAAATCGGGCCAGTAGGTCTGCGTCAACCACAGCTCCGCGTATGCGATCTGGTACAGCAAAAAGTTCGAGAACGCGCAGTTCGCCGCCGGTGCGGATGACGAGGTCGGGGTCGGGCATCCCCGCGGTGTACAGGTAGCGCGCGACGCAGTCCTCGTCGACGGCCGCGGCCGCGAGCGCGCCGTTCGCCACGTCGACCGCAAGCGCGCGGACCGCGTCGCACAACTCCGTGCGCGCGCCGTAGTCGATGGCGAGGTTCAATTGCAGCCCGGTGCAGGCGCTCGTGCCGTCGACCAGTTCCTGCAGCGCGCCGGCGGTCAGGGCCGGCAGCCGGTCGCTCCGGCCGAGCAGGTGCACGCGGACGTTGCGGTGGCGCAGTTCGCGCGCCTGCGAGCGCGCGAACGTGCGGACGAGATCCATCAGCAGCCGGACCTCGCCGGCATCGCGGCGCCAGTTCTCCTCGCTGAACGCGAAGACGGTCAGGTAGCGGATCCGCGCATCGGCTGCGGCGGCGGCGATGTCGCGCAACACCTCTGCGCCCCGGCGGTGCCCCTCGAGGGCGGGCAGCCCGCGTTCCGTCGCCCAGCGGCGGTTGCCGTCCATGATGATCGCCACGTGGGCGGGCACGGCGTCGACGGCGACGCCCGCGGTAGCCTTTGCGCGATCGATCATTGCGAAGTCGCCAGTCGCCCGAACGCGGGCGACGACGATCCCGCGCGTTCGCCGTCGTGGACCGTGCGGATCACGGACTCGAGCGCGTCGATGTAGGCCAGAAAGCGCGCGCGGCCGGAGCGGGTGATGCGCACGACGGTCGTCGGGCGCCCCGAGCCGCGCAGCCGCAACAGCGTCACGACCTTCACCTCGGCGAGCGCGTGCAGATGGCGGTTGAGATTGCCGTCGGTCAGACCGCAGGCGTCGGCGAGCGCGGTGAAGCTCAGGCCGTCGCCGCTCGAGACGAGGCAGGTGCAGACGGCCAGGCGTCCGCGCTCGTGAAAGATGCGGTCGAGTCCTTCGTAGGCAAACGGTGGCGACTGTTTCAGTGTCGGTACCTCAGATTAGGTTTACGCTCGGCGAGGACGAGCACGCCGATGATGATTTGGCCGGCGCCGAAGATCAGCGGCATCACCCACCACGCGAGCGCGGTCGAGCCGGGGACGAACAGCAGCACGGTTGCGGCGGCGCCGAACGCGACCGCGACGAACACGACCGGCTGCGGGACGAGCGCGCGCGAGGCGAACAGGCCGAGCGCATACGTCGCGCACCACATCCCGGGCAGCAGGGCGAAGACGCCGTGGCGCACCATCGATGCGGTGATGACGCCGCCCGCGGCGATCGCCGGCAGGATGCTCATTCCTACGGTCCTGACCTGGTGGCGCGACTGCGCGTCGCCGTTGCGCGTTCGCCAGACCGCGATCGCGCCGTAGTTGATGGCCAGCGCCGCGGCCAGGCACCAGAGCCAGATCGCGAGGTAGACGTGACGGTCATCGGCCGTGTGGGGATAGGGGGCCAACAGCAGCTGCACGGCGCCAGCGCACAGCGCCGTGACGCCGCTCGCGATCGCCGCCCAGCCCGAATAGCCGCCGAAGCGCTGCACCGTCGCCAGACGATCGCGGACCTCCGCGATATCGGCAATGGCCTGCCGGACCTCCATGGACGTTTTACTTTGCCTGACAGAGTTAAGGGTTCCTGCGGTGCTCGCCCGAGGCCGGGCTAGAACAGGCGCTTGCTGTCGAGCAGGATCGTGACGGGCCCGTCGTTGGTCGAGACGACCTCCATCATCGCCCCGAATCGGCCCGTCTCGACGGCGACGCCGAGCCCAACCAGCTCGGCGACGTACCGGTCGAAGAGCGCCTGGCCGAGCTCGCCGCCGGCCGCGGCGGCGAACGACGGCCGCCGCCCCTTGCGGACGTTGCCCAGCAGGGTGAACTGTGACACGGCAAGCACGCCCCCGCCGGCCTCCGCGAGCGATCGGTTCATCGCGCCGTCGCCGTCGCGAAAGATGCGCAGCGCGGCGGTCTTGCGCGCGAGGTACGCCGCGTCGTCGGCGCCGTCGTCTCGCGCGACGCCGACGAGCACCAGCAGCCCGTGCTCGATCGCACCGACGATCGCGCCGTCGACGGAAACGTGCGCGCGCGTGACGCGCGTGACGACCGCTCGCACGCGGCTACGCGGGGCGCGTGTAGACGCGCGCGCCGTAGAGGATACACCCGAGCAGCACGACGGTCACCGCGATGCCGGCGACATGCGCGCCGGTGACGAAGCCGGCGTCGATCGCGTCGCGCAGGGTCCCGAACGGCAACCCGTAGGCCGTCGCCGTGCCGGAGAGCACCCACAGGCCGCCGTGCCGGACGGCGCCCGCGATGCGCTCGCCCGTCGCGGCGTCGACGTGGAGTCCCGCGAGCGCGCGCCGTAGCGAGGCCTGCATCGTTCCGGCGAGCACCGCGCCGAAGACGGCGGTCCCGAAGACGGCGCCGAGCGGACGTTCCGATGCTGAGCAGTCCCGACGCGAGGCCGTCGTCGCTCTTCGGCACGAGGCTCATCGCGAGCGTGTTGACGGGCGTGAACGCGATCCCCCACCCGAACCCCGAGAGCATCAGCGGCAACAGCGCAAGCCATGGCGGCGAGTCGACCCGGAACAGCGTCATGCTCGCGAGCGCGACGGTTCCGCAACCCATCCCGATGAAGATTGCCGCACGCTCGCCGATGCGATCGACCAGCGGCCCCGAGAACTGGTTGGTCAAGAAGAACAGCCCGTTGTTGCCGAGCAGGTACCAGCCGGCCGCGAGCGGGTCGACGCCGGCGACGTTCTGCAAGAACAGGCTGACGATCAGATACATCGTGAAGAAGCCGATGTTCATCAACAGCATGAACCAGAAGCCCGCCGCGAGCAGCGCGTTGTGCAGCGCCGAGAAGCGCATCATCGGCGCGGTCGCGTGCCTCTCGATCCACACGAAGGCCGCCGCGCTCGCGATCGTCACGAGCCCGGCGCCGACGATCACCGGCGATCCCCAGCCGTACCCGTTGCCCTCGATCGCCATGAAGCTGAACGAGAGGAGCGCGAGGATGCTCGTCGCCTGGCCGCCGAGGTCGAGCCGCATCGCGGGCTCGCGGGGCGACTCCGTCGTGCGCGCGAGCGCGGCGTACAGCACGAACAGCGAGACCGGCACGTTGACGAAGAACACGGCGCGCCAGCCGAAGGCGTGGATCAACACGCCGCCGAGCGCGGGACCCGCGACCGCTCCGAACCCCGCGATCGTCGCGAAGGTGCGGATCGCGCTCGCGGTCTCCGAGCGATCCTTGCACATCGCGACGAGGATCGCGAGCGGCAGCGCCATCATGATCGCGCCGCCGATTCCTTGGATGAAGCGCGCGACGATCAGCACGAGCGTCGTCGGCGCGAGCCCGCTTGCGATCGAGGCGAGCGTGAACAGCACGATTCCCATGATGTAAACGCGCTTGCGGCCGTAGAGGTCGCCGAGCGTCCCGGCCGCGAGGGTGAAGCCGGCCTCGGTGACGCCGTAGGCGCTCGCGATCCACACCTGGTCGGCGAGGCTCGCGCCGATCGACCGCTCCATCGACGGCAGCGCGAGATAGACGACCGCGATGTCGAACACCGCCATGAAGGTGGCGAGGTAGAGCCCCTCTTTGACGATGTCGAGCCGGTGCGCCGGGCTGCGCGAAACGGCCGCTTCCATCAGCGGCGGCCGAGCATCACACGCGCGGCGTTCCAGCCCGCCGCGCCCATCACCCCGCCGCCGGGGTGCGCGGCCGAGCCGCACAGGTAGAGCCCGCGCACGGGCGTGCGATAGCCCGCGAACCCGGGCACGGGCCGGAACATGAACAGCTGGTTGAGCCCCATCGACCCTTGAAAGATGTTACCGCCGGTCAGGTTGAACGTGCGCTCGAGGTCGAGCGGGCTGAGCACCTGGCGGTCGCTGACCGATGCGGTGAACCCGGGCGCGTAGCGTTCCACGATCTCGAAGCAGCGGTCGGCGAACGCGTCCTTGCGCTCGTCCCACGTCCCCTCGGCGAGTGTGTAGGGTGCGTATTGAACGAACATCGACATCAGGTGTTTGCCGGGCGGCGCGACCGTCGGGTCGACCGACGACGGGATCGTGCACTCGACGATGGGATCGGCCGACGGTCGGCCATACTTCGCGTCGTCGTAGCCGCGTTCGATGTAGTCCTGGTCGGGGCACAGGTGGACCGTGCCGCGATGCTGCGGTCCGGCCGTCGTTCCCGGACACGCCGTGAAGTTCGGCAGCGCGTCGAGCGCGACGTTGATCTTCAGCGACGCGCTCGAGTAGTCGATCCGTTCGATCGCCGCGCGAAAATCCGCCGGCAAGGTCGCGGGGTCGAGCATCTGGGTGAACGTGAGCCGGCAGTCGACGTTGCTCGCGACCGTCTTCGCCGTGAACTCGTCGCCGCTGGTGAGCGCGACGCCGGTGGCGGCTCCGCCGCTGGTCAGGATCTTCGCGACCTCGGCATCGGTCCGGATCTCGACGCCCAGATCGGTCGCCGCCTTGGCGAGGGCCTGCGTCAGGCCGCCCATGCCGCCCTTGACGTAGGCCCACACGCCTCGCTTGCCGTTGGTCTCGCCCATCACGTGATGGAAGAGCACGTACGCGGTGCCCGGCATCGACGGCGCGGCGAACGCGCCGATGATCGCGTCGGTCGCGAGCGTCCCTTTGAGTTCCTCGGATTCGAACCAGCGGTCGAGGATCGGGCGCGCGGCGCCGGTCAGCACCTCGATCGCCTCGCTCATCCCCATGCCGAGCCGCTGCAGCCCGCGCCCGAGCCGGAACAGTCCGAGCGCGTCGCGCGCGCCCGGGTGCAGGACGTCGGGCGGCGTCTCGACGAGCGTGGGCTCGACGACCGACGCGACGCGCTCGAGCATCGCTTCGTAGTCGCCAAAGCGTGCGGCGTCGCGTTCGCTGAACTTTCCGATCTCGGACAGGTTGCTCGCGCGGTCGGGCCCGAGCATCAGATAGCGGCCGTCTTCGAACGGGGAGAACGACGACGGATTGCGTTCGACGATCGCATAGCCGTAGTCGGCGAGTCGTAGATCGCGGATGATCTCGGGCCGGAAGAGACTGTTGACGTACGCCGCCGTCGAGACTTTATATCCCGGGAACGTCTCCTCGGTGACGCACGCGCCGCCGACGACGTAGCGGCGCTCGAGCACGAGCACCTTCCACTTAGCCTTCGCGAGATAGCAGGCCGTCACGAGACCGTTGTGGCCACCGCCGACGACGATCGCGTCATACTTTGCGGACATGCGCTCGCTGTGTAGCGTCCGCGAACCGCCGTGTCCTGCCGCTCGAGGCGGCCGTGGGGCCGGTCGCCGGGCCTGCGTGCGGCCGTTCGACGCGTGAGAGGTCCGTGAGAGCGTCCATTTGACGCGATTCGGCCCCGCTATCTGGGAACGATGGACCGTACGAGAAACGCAGGAGGCATCATACTCACATGAACCGACACCTGAGCCGCGCCGCCCTCGTCGCGGCCCTCGCAACGGCCACCGCCGTCCCAGTCGCAGCGCTCGCCGGACCGCACGCGGGCATGCCCGGCTACCGGGTCGAGCGCCAGCAGCAGCGGTTGGGTGAGGGTGAGCGTAGCGGACAGTTGACGACCCGCGGCGCCAGCCGCGACCAAGCGCGCCTCGACGCGATCAACGCACAGCGCGAAGCGGACCTCAAGGCGAACGGCGGCCGGCTGAGCGACGCGCAGCGCGCGCAGTTGCAGAGCGAACTGAACCGCAACTCGCGCGACCTGTACTTCGGCAAACACAACCTCGCGACGCAGCCCGGCGTGAAGCCGCCGAGCAGGACGGCGCTGCAGAAACTGCCGTCGGCCGGCACTCCGGGCTACGTCGGTGACCGCGTGCAGCGGCAAGAAGACCGTATCCACAACGGCGTCGCCGGTGGGCAGCTGACGCGCGACGAGTACCGCCGCGACAGCGCGCGCCTGCAGCAGATCAATGCTCAGCGCGAGGCCGACCTCAAGGCGAACGGCGGCACGCTCACCAGCGCTGAGAAGGCGCAACTCAACGCGGAACTCGACACGAACTCGACGCGAATCGACACCACCCGTCATAACGGACCGCGTCAGCAGGGCGACTGACCTCCAGCAGTCGCACAGCGAGCGAACGGAGCCGGGCGTTACGCCCGGCTCCGCGACGTCTCATGCACTTCTCACGCCGTAACGCAACGTCGCAGCGCGGGCGACGCGTTTCTCGAGTGACGGATCACCCAAGGAGACCGCATGAACACGAAGGCATTCTTTCTCACTCTGACCACCAGCGCACTCGTCGCCGGAATGACCATGGTCGCCGCGACGACGGCGCCGGCCGCGGCGCAGGTCTACTACCAGGCGCCGCCGCCGATCGCGGCTCGCGCCCACGAGTTGCGCGGCGTCGTGACGTCGTTCTACCGCTTCGAGATGAGCGTCGGTTCGCGCGGAGAGAACGTCCCGGTTCAGCTCCACCAAGGGACGGTGATCGAACCGCTCGGCGCCTCGCTGCAGCCGGGGACGCGCGTGACGATCCGCGGTTACTGGAACAACGGCGTCTTCTTCGCGAACCGGATCATCATCCGCTGACTCGGTTGCGACGGCTCTGACCCCAACGTAGCCCGCGCGGTCCCGGGAAATGAACCCGGGACCGCGGAAGGGCGGCCCGGCGGACGCGTCGGAGTGTTGAACGCTTGAAGCCACGGCGCACGAAACGACCGTCCACGGGCGCACCGGAAAACACGCTGCTCGTCCTGGGCGGCGTCGTTGCGTTCCTAGCGGTGCTCGCGCTCGTGTTGGTCGTGTTCGCGCCGCGGGCGCCCGCGCCGCGCGTCGTCGGATTTACGCCGCCGGCGCCCGTGGCGACGGCTCTGCTCCGCGCGGCGATCCGCATTCAGCCGGTCTTCGCGAACGGCACGACGACCTACCAGATCGCGAACGTGGGACAAGCGGACGCGCAGGAAATCCACGTCGCGTGCATCGTCACCGACACGAATGCGTGGCCCGTGCTGCGGCTGCACGCACCGGCGCCCGGTCAGCGGCTTACCGGCGAGACCCTCGCCGGCAGCCGCGCGATGGGGTTGTCCCTGGGCGCCTGCATGAACGGCGCCAACGTCGGAACGGTGCCCGCGGGCGCCTATTTCCTGGTCCGCTACTTCACCGCGGACGGGGCGGAACACGTCGAGGAGGCGCTGATCGAACCGGGCGCCGTGCTGGGCGCGCGACGCGAGTACCGGCTCGTCGACCCGAAGGTGCCGTCGACCTATTACCGCGAGCCGCTCCTCGCGCATCTGCGCCGCTACGCGCCGCCGCCCTGAGCCTGCGGCGAGGAGGTGGGCACCGGTGTCGCCGGCGCCGCTGACGGCGCAGGCGACGCCGCCGCGCCGCGGAGGCTGCCGCCGCCCTGCGGCAATTGGTACGGCTGCACGAACGTGAGCCCGACCGTCGGCACGTAGATCAATCCGGGGCGGCCGCCTTCGAGGACGACGCCCTTCGCCTTCGCGTCGTCCGAGGAGAGAATCGTGACGTATGCGCAGCCGATGAAACTTCGGAAGGCCTTGACGCCTGGCGAGTTCAGGAACGAGCGGCGCGCGGCTTGCGCCTCCGCCGAATCCTGGGGCGGCGCCGATTGCGCGACAACGTCGCCGCCCGGCGGTCCGCCCGGACCTCCTGGTCCGCCTGGGGCGCCGTCCGGTCCGCCCGGACCGTCGCCACGTCGTCCGAATCCGCCGCCGCCGAACCCGCCCGGCGCGCCAGGCGGCCGTGGCAAATCGGGCCGCAGGTCGAGGTAATAGGGAATTGCGGGGTCGGCCGTCGCCTTGTGCGGCGCGATCGTCAGATTCGGCACCGCGGCCGGCTTGGCGCCGGAACCGTAAGCGGTGACGTATGCTTTCAGCGCGTCGTACATCGGCTTCGCGGCGGCCTGCGCGTCGGCGGTGCATGTGTCGCGGCTCGTTGCCGGCGATAGCGGATCGACGCCCGGCGGCGGCGGGTTCGACGTGAACCGTTGCGCGCGGCGTGGCGCGCCGCTCGGCTCCGGGCTCGGAGACGCCTGCGCGGTCAACTGCGAACCACGGGCGAACTGCCGGAAGGCGGGACCCGGCGCCGGTCCGCCGACCGCCATCGCGTACGAGAGGAAGATCGTGCGCGGCGTGAGCGGAAGCGCCGTGGTCGTCAGTTCCGCCCCGTTCGACAGCGGCAACGGCTGCGCGAACTCGTCGGTCGCGAATTCCCCGCCGTACGTGTTGAACACGTTGTTCTCGAACAGCGTCATCTGACCGGGACCGAACTTGTGCGAGACGCCGAACGAGACGTTGATGTACGGCCCGAGGTTCTGCTGGTTGTTCGCGCCCGTGTACTGCGCGTTCGCGAGCAGCTCGAGGCCGCTGCGCGGCAGCAGCCCGTCGATCGTCAGTCCGCCGCGGTGCATCGGCCGGTTCGGCAACTGCGCACCCACGATCGAGGTCGACGGGCCGTCCTGCAGACGCGGACCGGCGGCCGTCAAGATCGCTTCGTTCAACGAGTATGTCGGCAGCAGTTCGACGTAGCGGCCGAGCGCGAACCGCCCGTTCAGGTCGATCCCCTGGTAGCGGCGGCTCGTTCCGGCGACCGACTCGTCGACGTAGACCGACGGTGCCGGCGCGTGCGCGCCGCAGACGCCGGGCGTGCGATAGGCGGCGTAGAGCGCCTGCAGATAGCCCGCGCCCGCAGTGTCGTAGTACGGAAGCGGTTCGTCGATCAGCGCGTTGATCAACTGGCCCGACTGCAGCTGCGAGAAGGCGTTGACCGAGAGCGAACCGCCGCCCCGGAACTGGTGCGCCCATGTCAGACTCAGCGATTCGGCCGACTGCCGCTGCCCGTCGCCGGTGTCGCCCGGGCCGCCGATGACGGCCGTCTCGGCCGAGCAGTTGAAGCGCGCGGAGACCGGCGGGGTGAACGAGCGCGTCGCGTTGAGGTTCGGCTGCGAGCTGCCGGCGTTCAGGCTCAGCGCGAACGCGTCGGTCGTCCGCGGCGACCACGAGGCGCTGACGCCGCCGAGGAACGAGCCGCCGATCCCCGTCGTATCGGCGAACGAGATCGTCGGCGTCAATGTCAGTTTGTCGCTCGACTTGATCGCGTCGTTGAACTGATAGCGCGTCGACGACGCCGCGTTGGTGAACGGGACCGAGTACGGCGAACCGACGATCGGGTTTGACGAGTTGGTCGCGGAATAGGTGTTGCCGACGAGCGAGAACGTGTGGTTGCCCTGGGCGATCGACGCGCTGTAGGCGAGCCCGCGCGTGTTCGCGGTCTCGACCGTGAGTGCCGGCACCAGGACAGGCCCGTTGCCGATGTTCGACGGGTCGCTGCCGCTCGACGACGGATTCGGCGCGAGGATGTATTGATTGAGGTCGTCGGTCGTCGTCGTGCTCGAGTTCGTGTAGCCGGAGACGGTGGTCTGGACGTTGCCGATCAACGATTGCAGCGTCGTGTATGCCATCGCGTAGCGTCCGTACGTGCGGTTTCCCGGGCCGATGCCGCAGGGCAGGTTCGTTACGTCCTGCGCGCAGATGGCGTAGGCGTCGCGGTTCGTATCGAGCGCCGTCGCCGTGATCGTCGTACGATCGTCGCCGAACCGGTAGCGGAGTTTGGCGAGGTCGCTGAGCGTCGTCGACTCGCCCCCGTGATCGTACGTGAAGCCGCTCTGGTCCTCGTAGTCCTGAAAGGTCAGCGGGCTGTTCGCGCCGCGCCAGGTGTGCTCGAGGACGAACCCCAGCTGATCGAGCGATCCGGTCGCCGCGAACGCGTAGTTCGAGCGATCGTACGTACCGGTCGTGCCGCTCGCGCGCACCTGCAGGGCCTGCGTCGGCTGCAACGTCGAGAAGTTGACGCCGCCCGCCAGGCCGCCCGCCGTCGCGGCGAACGAGACCTGCGAACCGCTGAACAAGTCGGTGCCGATCGCGCGCAGGTTGCCGGCGGCGCCCGGCTGCGAGAGCGGGATGCCGTCGAGCGTCAGCGCGGTCTGCGACTCGTCTTGATTGTGCAGCGAGATCTGGACGGCGCTCGTCGGGTCGGTCGAGTCCGTCGTCACGCTGACGCCCGCGAGCTTGTCGAGCGCGTCGGTCAACGAATCGGACAGTCGCCGGATCGGACTGTCTGCGTTGATGTCGGTCGTCGTGATTTCGACGCGCGGCCGCGAGACGACGATCGCGATCGTTCGGAGGTTGGACGAACCGCTGTCGGACGCTGCCGCGCCGCTGCCGCCCCTGCCGCTCGTCCCGGTGCGCTTGGCGAGCGCGACGTGGACGTGGACCGCGCGATCCGGCAGCACGTCGAACTCGCGGTGTCGTCGCCGCGTCGTAACCGCGGAGCTGGACGCGGATGCGATAGATGCCGACAGGCACGTCGGTGAACGTGATCGCGCCGGACGCAGTCGTCAGCGCGTTGGCCGTCTGCGCGCCCAGGAGAAACGTGCGCACGTTACCAAGCGGCTTGGCCGCGTCGTCGACGACGTTGAGGTCGATCTCGCCAACGTCGCTTTGAGCGCAAACGGCGAGCGATGGGAGCGCGAGCCCGAGGGCGATGAGGATGATGGCGAGCGCGCGCCGTGCGGTCCGCATAGCGCGCGGATTCTCTCATTCGAACCTGGGGAGGTCCTTGGACGTGCGCCCGGCTCGTCGGCTTAGAGCGGCCGCGCGGTTGGTCGCCCGGTGTCGCTACACTCTTAGAACGGCGTGAACGTGCGCGGTGCCTGCGTGAAGTTGAAGACGTCGCCGCCCGCCAGCGGGTTGGCGCGCGCGTCGCTCGCGCTCAGCGGCGCGAGGCCGAAGTCCTGTTCGACGAACGCGAGCAGGCTCCCGAACTCGTACTGCGTGTGCGCGACGACGCCCGCGGGCGAGTACGGCGAGATGACGAGCAGCGGCACGCGGATCCCGAGGCCGTCGAAGTCGAGCACCGGCGGCGGGACGTGGTCGTACCAGCCACCCCAGTCGTCCCAGAGCACGAAGACCGCGGTCGAATCCCAGAATTGGCTGTTACCGACGGCGTCGACGACCTTGGCGACCCAGCTCGGCCCCTTGATGCTGCGCGAAGCGGGATGGTCGGAGTTGGTGGTGGTCGGCGTGATCCACGTGACGTTCGCGAGCTTGCCGCCGGCGATGTCGATGAAGAACTGCGCGTCACCGGCCGTCACGTCGGCCGTCCAGTCCGCGCCCTCGCGGATGTGCTTGACAACGTCGTAGGCCGACCAGATGTAGCCGAGGTTCTTGCGCGGCGCCGAGTAGAAGTGCCACGTCAGCGGCGGCGCGGCGTCGATCTCGTCGGCCAGCGTGTCGTACGCATCGAAGCACGCCGGGATCTCCTGCGAGGTCGGCGTCCCCGGAATCGTGTTCGGATCGAGGAGACGCTCCTCGCCGTCGCCGTCGCAGCCCCACGTTCCGTGGCTGCCCGGCAGCCCGTACGAGTTGTTCGCTTGCGCCGCGATCAGGTACTGATGGCTGACGAAGCTGCCGTCCTCGTCCGACGGGAAGAAGTCGTCGGCGAGCACGTACTGGCTCGCCATGTTGAAGTACGTGGTCGTCTGGGTCTGCGGGACGTACGAGTAGGACGCCAGCGTGCACGAGCTCTTGCAACCGATCGCCTTCTCGGAGTCGAAGCCGTTCATCTGCCCGGCGTTCATGTCTTTGATCGCGTTCTTGAACTGGTGGTCGATGTCGAACGGGTTGGCCAGGGTGAGCGGCTGCAATTGGACTTGCGTGCCGTTGCGCGTGTAGCCGAAACTCTGCGTGTTCGCGCCCGGATAGCCTTGGAAGAGGTTGTCGAACGAGCGGTTTTCCTGGATCACGATGACGACGTGCTGGATCGGCGTCGCCGGCGTGCCGCGCAGGTGTGCGTCGGGCACGTAGGTGCCGCGCCACGCCGAGGACTGTGCCGTTCGGCTCTGCGGAACGAGCGAGCCGCCGCCGGCCGTCCCGGACTGCGAGCAAGCCGCGAGCACGAGGCACGCGAGCGCCAGGAGCGCCGCGCGTCCTCGATCGTGGTGTGTCGGTTGGCTGTCGCGGTCCACGGCCTTGCCTCTGTTCGTTACGCTACGACGGAGCCGGCAGATCAACCCGGCTCACGTCACGCGCGGCCTGTCGGACGCACGTCGAGACCGAACAGACGGGGGAACCCAAGCGGCCGTGGGCAACGATGGTAGCCTATGGCTACGATCGGAGCCGGCCGCATCGCGCGTCTGCGTGCTCTCAAAGGAATGACGCAACGCGCGCTCGCGATTGCCGCCGGCGTCAGCCGTCAGGCCGTCGGGGCGATCGAGAGCGGCCGGATGCACCCAAGCGTCGACATCGCCCTTGGCCTCGCGCGTGCGTTGGGGTCGACCGTCGAGGACCTCTTCGGCCCCGATAGCGCAACGTCGCATCCGCGGCGGGTTGCGGTCGCGACGATCCGCGGCCGCGAGGTAAGCTACCGGCTCGAACGCGATCATCTGGCGATCGAGCCGGCCCACAGTGCGGCCGGCACCGTCTTCGTCGGGGGCTGCGATCTCGCGATCGGGTTGCTCGCGCGACTGGCGACGGAACGATCGCCGAACATGCGCGTCCTCTGGGTGCCGATGACCAATCGCGCCGCGATGCACGCGCTCGGTCGCGACCGGTTGCACGCCGCGGTCGTCCACGCGCGCCGCGACGCGCACCACGAGCGCACCGATACCCGCTGCGTCCGGTTCGAACTCGCCGCGACCCAGGAAGGCTGGATCGTCGCACCGGGTAATCCGCGCAAGTTTGCCGGCGCGACGGACCTGGTGCGCAAACGGCTGCGGTTGGCCAATCGTCCGGTCGGCGCCGAGGCCCGCGCGGTTCTCGACGCCGAGTTGCGGCGGGCCGGCGTCGACGCCGGTGCCGTTGCGGGTTACGCGTGTCAACTCCCGGGCCAGTCCAACGTCGGGCGCGCGATCGCGCACGGGTTCGCGGACGTGGCGATCGGGACGGCCGGCGTCGCTCGGTCGTTCGGTCTCGGTTTCATCGCGCTGCGCGACGAGCGGCTGTCGCTCGTCATCCCCCATGCGAGCTTGGAAGGCCTCGAGGGCCGAGCTCTGCTCGGCGCGCTCTCGTCGCCGGCCTATCGTAACGAACTCGCAGCGCTCGCGACCTATGACGTCGCGAACACCGGAACGGAGGTAGCATGAATCGCAGAACGTTGCTCGCGGGTGCTGCCGCCGCGGCGGGCGCCGGACTCTGGCGGCCGCCGCTCCGGGCGACGGCGGCGACGCCGCTCGAACGTCGCCTACGCGGGCTCGATGGGGTCGATGATGGAGGGCCCGATCAAGGAAGCCGCGGCGCAGGCGCTCGGGATCGAGATGCACGGCCGCGCGCTCGGCTCCGACGCGCTCGCCGCGCTCATCGTCGGCGGCAGCGTGCCGGTCGACGTGTTCGTGCCGGTGACGCCGCGGCCGATGAACGCCGTGCTCAAGGCCGGCAAAGCCACGATCGGGATCCCGATCGCGCGCACCGAGATGGTGATCGCATACGCGCCGAAGGGACAGTTCGCGCAACAGTTCGCCGATGCGGTCGCCGGCAAGCCGGGCGCGATGCCGTGGTGGCAGATCCTCGAGCAGCCGGGCCTCCGTTTCGGCCGCACCGATCCGGTCGCCGACCCGCAGGGCCGCAACATCGTCTTCACGCTGCAGCTCGCGGAGGCGTACTACAAGCAGCCGGGTCTCGCACAGAAGATCCTCGGCGCGAACATCAACACCGCGCAGATATTCTCCGAACCGACCGTGCAGGCGCGGCTGCAGAGCGGCGAACTCGATGCGGCGTCGGCATACCGCGTGCAGCCGGGACCTTTCAAGATCCCGTACGTCACGCTGCCGGACGAGATCAACCTCGGCGACCAGGCGATGAGCGACCGCTACGCGCAAACCTCGCTGCAGTTGGGCGACAAGAGCTACAAGCCGGAACCGCTGGTCTACTACGCGGCCGCGCTCGGCGGCTCGGCGCATCCAGATCAGGCCGCCTCCTTCGTGGACTGGCTCGCCAAGGGTGCGCAGCCGATCTTCCGCCAAAACTATTACGACGCGCCCGTAGGCGCCTCGTCACTTCGCGCCTGATTCGGGCGCAGAAAGCGAATCGGCGAACCCATGAAGCTCAGCGCCCGCAATCAACTCCCCGCGACGGTCACGGCGACGACGCTCGGCGCCGTGATGGCTGAGATCGTGGTCGCCGTCGATGCCGGCACGGTCGTCGCGGCGATCACGAAGACGTCGGCCGAAGCGCTCGATCTCAAGCCGGGCGACAAGGTGACGGTGGTGATCAAAGCGACCGAGGTGATGATCGCGAAGTAGAGCGGCAGCGTGCTCAAACGCGCCGCGGCGCTGCTCTTTTCGGCGGCGCTGCTGTTTCCGCTCGCGGGGCTGCTCGTGCCCGGTCGGCCCGTGGATCTGGGGCGACGGGGCGACGACGCTCGGCGCCGTTTGGGTCTCGCTCGGGCTGACGTCGCTCGCGATGGTCATCGTCGTCGCGGCCGGCACGCCGATGGCGCTCTACGTCCGCCGCTCGTCGCCGCGCGAACGGCTGTGGTGGCAGGGGGTGCTGCTGGTCTCGATCCTGCTGCCGCCGATCGCGCTCGGTATCCTGATCTCGCTCGCGTTCGGGCCGCACGCGCTCGGGGCGCCGCTCGCGCGGATCGGACTGCGAATGTCGAACACGCCGCTCGCGTTCGTCGTCACGCAAATCTACGTCAGCGCCGGTTACTACGTGCTCGGCGCGATTGCGGCGTTCGACCGCGTGCCGCGTTCGCTCGAGGCGCAGGCCGGATTGCTCGGGCTCGGACCGGGTGCCGTCTTCGCGCGCGTGACGTTGCCGCTCGCGCGACTCGGCCTCGCGGTCGCGCTGAGCCTCGCCTGGGTGCGCGCGCTGACCGAGTTCGGCGCGATCATCGTGACGGCGTACTACCCCGCCGGCATGCCGGTCGCGCTGTGGACGAACCTCGAGAACTTCGGCCTCCCGGCAGTCATGCCGCTGCTCGTGATCTTCCTCGTGACGGCGCTGCCGTTGCCGTGGCTGGCGCACATCCTCGCACAGCGGCGGTTGCGCGATGCTTGACGCGCACGTCGTCAAGCTGCGGCCGAGCTTCGCCGTCGACGTGGCGCTGCGCGTCCCCACCGGGTCCGCGTGCGGCTTGTTCGGCGTCTCCGGCGCGGGCAAGAGCACGGTCCTCGCGTGCATCGCCGGCGTCGAGACGCCGGACGGCGGCCGCGTCGCGTTCGGCGAGACGACGCTCTTTCCGCCGAGCCTCGCGCTCCATCGCCGGCCGCTCGGCTACCTGACCCAGGATGCGGATCTCTTTCCGCACCTGCGCGTCGACGAGAACGTCACGTTCGGCATCGCGGATCCCGACGCTCCGAGCGACGTCTGGATCGCAGAGCTCCGCGACCGGCTCGACCTCGGCCCGATCTGGCGTTCGCC
This sequence comes from Vulcanimicrobiota bacterium, assembly GCA_963743605.1. Taxonomy (GTDB): domain Bacteria; phylum Vulcanimicrobiota; class Vulcanimicrobiia; order Vulcanimicrobiales; family Vulcanimicrobiaceae; genus CAVUQJ01. Next base: position 261,429 of record CAVUQJ010000016.1, read on the forward strand.
GGCGCGCGAGATCTCCGGCGGCCAGGCGCGCCGCGTCGCGATCGCACGGATGCTCGCCCGCCGACCGCCGCTCGTGCTGCTCGACGAACCCTTCGCCGGACTCGACCGCCATCTCATTCGCGATCTGCTCGACGCGCTGACCATGTGGCAGAAAACGTGGGCTTCACGCTGGTCGTCGTCGACCACGAGCCCGAGGTCCTCGAGCGGCTGTGCCCGCGCACGGTCGTCGTCGAGGAAGGGCGCGTCGTGCAGGACGCGCCTTGGGGCGCGCTGCGTGCCGCCCCCGCGACGCCGCTGCTCGCGGGTCTCCTCGCGCCGCTCTGATCGCGCGTTAGGCGCGTTCGCTGTCGAGCATCGCCATCTGCTGGTCGGCGTAGCGCGAGCCGGCAACGTCGTCGCTCGGGACGGCCGCCTCAATGCGGCCCAGGTCATCCGGCGTCAGGTCGACATCGAGCGCGCCGAGCAGGTCGTCGAGTTGGGCGCGCGTCCGCGGCCCGGCGAGCGGGAAGATCGCGTCGCCGCGCGAGAGCACCCACGCGAGCGCCAGCTGCGGCGTCGTCGCGCCCTTTTCGCGCGCGATCGCGTCGAGCGCCTGCACGAGCGCGAGGTTGCGGCGTTCGTTGTCGCCGGACCAGCGCGGCAGGTGCGACCGGAAGTCGCCGGGCCCCATCGTCTGGGTCGTCTTTCCGGCGAGGAGGCCGCGCGACAGGATGCCGTAGGCGGTGATCGCCATGCCCATGTCCTCGACGGCCGGGAGGATCTCGCGTTCGATCCCGCGGCTCATGAGCGAATACTCGATCTGGAGTGCGATGATCCGGTGGACGCGCTGCGCGCGGCGGATCGTGTCGACTCCCATCTCCGAGAGACCGATGTGGCGCACGTAACCGGCCTGCACCAACTCGGCGATCGCGCCGACCGTTTCCTCGATCGGCACCTTGGGATCGAGCCGCGCGGGCTGATACAGATCGACGCGATCGGTTCCCAGGCGGTTGAGCGTGTAGGCGAGCGCGGTCTTGACCGCGGCTGGGCGCGCGTCGTAGCCGAGCCAGTTGCCCGCCGGGTCGCGCTGCGCCCCGAACTTGACCTGGATGAACGCCGTGTCTCGGCGGCCGCCCGCAAGCGCCTTGCCGACGAGCAATTCGTTGTGCCCCATTCCATAGAAGTCGCCGGTATCGAGCAATTGGATGCCGCGATCCAGCGCGGAGTGGATCGTCGCGATGCTTTCGGCGTCGTCGGCGGCGCCGTACATGCCCGACATCGCCATGCAGCCGAGCCCGACGGCGAAGAGCCGGGGACCGTCGTTTCCCAGTGAGCGCGTGAGGTTCATGCCCAGTGATTCGCCGCCGCTCTCGCGCGCCTTGCGACGCGCACCCGAAGGCGTGCGGCCGGGCCGCGACTAAGACCGCAGCGTGCGTCCATGCGTGCGTTCGCTCGCCGTTGCGTGCGCCTTTGCGTTCGCGCTAGCCGGCTCGCAGCAACGGTTCGTCGACGCCGCCGGTGCCCGGCGGTCCGACGCCGCCGCAACAGTGGCTGCTCGTCAGCAACGTCCACTTCACGCCGTACGACGATCCCAGCCTGATTCCGCAACTCCTCGCGGCTCCGGCGTCACGGTGGCACGCGATCCTGGCAACGTCGACTCGGCCGCCGAGCCCGTACTTCAGCGACACGAACTTCGCGCTGTTCGAGTCGGCCCTGACCGCGATGCAGGCGACGATCCCGAATCCACCGGTCGTGATCATCCCCGGTGACTTCATGGCACACAAGTTCCCGGAACAGTTCGCCAAGTACGCCCCGGACGCGCCGCCCGGCGCGTACGACGAGTTCGTCGACAAGACGATCGCGTTCTTGGCGGCGGAGTTCAACGCGACGTTCCCGAAGGCGCAGTTTCTGATCACGGTCGGCAACAACGACGGCTACTGCGGGAACTACATGAGCACGCCGAACAGCCCGTTCCTCGCGCACATGGCGGCCGCGTGGGGGCCGCTGGTCGATCGCAACGGCAACGCGCCGAACTGCGCCGCGCAGTTCTCGCGGGCCGGCTACTACACGGCGACCCTGCCGGGGCGGGCCCAAGATCCCCGCGATCGCGCTGAACAGCGTGTACTGGTCGGCCTTCTACCAGAACGCTTGTGGGACGCAGCCCGATCCGGGCTCCGCCGAACTGAACTGGCTGCAGCAGCGGTTGGCGGCGACGCCGAGCGCGTTACTGATGACGCACATCCCGCCGGGGATCGACGAGTACGCCTCGATCAACAATGATGCGGCGACGCCGCTCTACGTCGAGCGTTACACCGAGCAGTTGCTGGCGATCCTCAAGGGCGGCGGGATCGACCCGCGCGCGTTCATCATCGGCCACATCCATCACGCGACCTTCGAGATCCCGGAGACGTCCGTCGGGTCGGTCGGCACGCTGGGCCTCCCGGCGATCAGCCCGAACCAGGGCAGCAACCCGGCGTTCGTCGTCGCGCGGATCTCCCCGGTCGCGCCCGTCATCGTCGACACGACGACCTATGCGTTGCCGCTCGGGACGATGGGTCTGTGGGGGAAGCTCTACTCGTTCAACGCGGAGTACGGGCTGTCGGGCTACACGGTGCCCAACCTACTGCGGCTCGACACGCAGATCGCGAGCGATCCCACGGTGCGTGCGCAGTTCTTCGACAACTACAACTCGGGCAGCACGACGGCGACGCCGAAGCCCGACAAGTGGCCGTGGTACTGGTGCGGCCACACGAACCTGACCCCGCAGCCCTACGCCGCGTGTGTCGCCCAGACGCCGCCGTCAGCGCGCGGGCGTCACCGCACGGTGATCGGGACGAAGAGGGCGTTGCCCGCCTCGTCGGTGATGCGGGCGGTGCACGATCCCGCCGCGACCGGCCGCACGGAGTAGGTCGCCGTCGACTGACCGGTCGCCGCGACGAAGATCGTGGCGACGTTCGCGCAGTCGTCGGTCTCGCGGAACGCGCTGATCTGCTCGGAACTCGAGACCATGAACAGTTCCGAGTCGGCGGAGCGGGCGACGTTGACGTGTGCGGGGCTCGCCGAGAGGCGTGGGTGCGGCGGCGCGACGCCGGCGACCGGTTCGGGACTGCCGCGCTGCCACGTCGTGCCGTCGGTGAACCGAATCGACGCCACGCTGCAGGTGACGTTCGGGGCGATGAACGCCGGCAGGACGAACGCTTGGCCCGCGCCGTTGTGATACTTGTGATCGATCTCGATCCCCGGCGAGAACGTCCCGAACGTCGCGGATCACGAACTGCGTCCCATTCGAGTTGACCTCGAAGTTGATGAGGTCGGCCGTCTTGTTGGACTCGTTGGTGAACTGAATGCGGATCCCGCTGCTCGTCGACGCGAGCGAGACGCCCGCGACCGACGGGCCGCTCTTGTCGACCATCGGCACGCAGGTGTTGATCGTGATCGGCGCGCCGCCGGGGAAGGGCGCCGCGACCGGCGCAGGCGTCGCTTGATCGGACGTGAGGAGCGAGAAGACGAGTGCGGTAATCACCCCGCAGCCTTGCGCGCCGCAGCGGCCGAGCCCTGGCGCGAGGGAACGTCCGAAGGGCCTCTAGCCTAAAAGGCCGCGCACGTAATCCGCGGCGCGCCGCGCGGCGGCCTCACCACTCGTACCGCCGATCGCGTCGATCAGTGCGCTGCCGACAATCGCGCCGTCCGCGAAGGCCGCGACCGCGCGCACGTCCGCCACCGTCGCGATCCCGAAGCCGACGGCGATCGGGAGCGCCGTTTCCGCGCGTAATGCGGCGGCGCGTTCGGCCGTCGCGGCCATGTCGGGCCGGCGCTTCGCGCCGGTGACGCCGACCCTCGAAACGACGTAGACGAAGCCCGTCGCGGCAGCGCAGATTTCCGCGCGCGCTCGGGCGGCGTCGTCGGTGCGACGAGCAGCGGCAGCGCGAGGCCGCGCTCTCGCAGCGCGGCGCTCAGTGCCGTCGTCTCCTCGAGCGGGACGTCGGGGACCAGCGCGCCGGCGGCGCCCGACGCCGCGACCGCGTCGGCGAAGCGCGCGACGCCGAAGCGATCGACCGGGTTCGCGTAGGTGAAGAAGACGACCGGCGCGCAGCCGCGCGCGTCGCACGCGTCACGAGCGCGAACACGTCGCGCATCGATCGTCCCCGCCGCGAGCGCGCGCTGCGCCGCCCGCGCGATCGTCGGACCGTCGGCGAGCGGGTCGCCGTACGGGATCCCGAGTTCGATCAGGTCGACGCCCGCCTCGCTCAGCGCCGCGACGACGCGTTCGGTCGTCGCGATGTCGGGGTCGCCCGCGACGACGTAGGCGATCAACGCGACGCGCCGCTGCGCGCGGGCCCGCGCGAACGCGTCAGCGAGCAGCGACGCCGTTACCATCGCGTTCCAGCGCCGCGACGTGAGCGAGATCCTTGTCGCCGCGGCCCGACAGGTTGACGAGGACGAGGCCGCCGCGGCCGCGGTCGCTCGCGAGACGCAGCGCGAAGGCGAGCGCGTGTGCGGGTTCGAGCGCCGGCACAATCCCTTCGCGGGCCGCCAGGCGGCGGAACGCCGCGAGCGCCTCGCATCGCCGACGGCGGCGTAGGTCGCGCGGCCCGATTCCTTGAGGAACGCGTGCTCGGGACCGACGCCCGGATAGTCGAGTCCGGCGGAGATCGAGTGCGTCTCGCGCACCTGGCCGTCGCCGTCCTGCAGCAGATAGGAGCGCGAGCCGTGCAGGATCCCGACGCTGCCCGCGCCGAGCGCGGCGGCGGTGCGCTGCGTGTCCACGCCGTCGCCGGCCGCCTCGACGCCCCACAACCGAACGTCCGCGTCGTCGAGGAACGCCGCGAACATGCCGAGCGCGTTGCTGCCTCCGCCGACGCAGGCGACGACGTCGTCGGGCAGCCGCCCGTAGCGCTCGAGCGTCTGCGCGCGCGCCTCCTCGCCGATCACGCGCTGGAACTCGCGCACGAGATACGGGTACGGGTGGGCGCCGACGACGCTGCCGATCACATAAAACGTGTCGTCGGCGCTCGCCGCCCACTCGCGGAACGCCTCGTTCGTCGCGTCCTTGAGCGTACACGTTCCGGCGTCGACCGGATGGACCGTCGCGCCGAGCAACCGCATCAACGCGACGTTGGGCGCCTGCCGCTCGACGTCGCGCGCGCCCATGTAGACCTCGACCGGGATGCCCAACGTCGCGCCGATCGTCGCGGTCGCGACGCCGTGCTGGCCGGCGCCCGTCTCCGCGATCAGCCGGCGCTTGCCCATGCGGCGCGCGAGCAGACCCTGGCCGACGGTGTTGTTGATTTTGTGCGCGCCGGTGTGGTTGAGGTCTTCGCGCTTGAGCACGATCGCCGCCGAGCCGGGCTCGGCGAAGCGCGCGGTCTCGTAGAGCGGCGACGGACGGCCGACGTAGTCGCGCAGCAGCGCGCGGTACTCGTCCCAGAACGCGGTGTCTGCGAACGCGTCGCCGACGGCGCGCTCGAGCGCTGCCAGCGGCTCGACCAGCACCTCCGGGACGAAGCGGCCGCCGAAGCGGCCGAAGTAGCCGCGCGCTGTCGGGCGTCGTGCATCGGCGGCTCGCACGGCGCGCGACGAACGTCGCGCATCAGTCTCGGGATCCTTACGGCCGTCGCGCTCGATGCCGCTGCGAACGTCGACCGCGTAGGGCCGCAACGTGCGGACGCAGGCGCCGACGTTGTCCGGCGTCAGACCGCCGGCGACCGCGATCGGCCGCTCGCGCGGCGAGGTCCGCGCGGCGTCCCACGCGAACGCGACGCCGGTGCCGCCGAGCGCCCGCGCCGTTTGCCGTATCGAGCAGCAGCAGCGCGTCGTCGCCGTAATCGTGCGGGCCGAACTGGTGCAGCCCTGTGTCGAGCGTGCCGTCGGCGGCGACGTGCAGCACTTTGACGTAGCGCCGCCCGCCGCTGCGTCGCGCGGCAGGCGGCCGGCGACGTCGGGGCCTGCGAACTGCAGGGTCAGGCCGAGCGTCGCGCAGCGCGGTGCGAGCCCGTCGTCGTCCGCCGTGGCGACGACCGCGAACCCGGCGATGAACGGCGGGATCGCGCGCGCGATCTCCGCTGCGCGTTCGAGCGTGACGCGGCGCTCGCTCGGCGCGAGGATGAGCCCGACCGCGTCGGCGCCGGCCTCGACGGCCAGCGCAACGTCGTCGCGCGCTCGTCATCCCGCAGAACTTGATCGCGCGTCATGCGGCCAGCGCCGCCGGCCGGCGCAGCGTTTCTAGGACCGCGAGCGCCGAGCCGTCGCGCATGCGTTCGCGCGCCGTCGCGAGCCCCTCCGCGAGCGACGCCGCGCGTTCGGCGACGACGAGCGCGAGCGCCGCGTTGAGCGCGATGACGTCCGCGCGCGGCGACCGCTCGCCTTCGAGGATCGCGAGCAGTGCCGCCGCGTTGTCGGCCGCGATCGCCGCCGGCGATCGCGGCGAGCGGCGCGCGAGATGCCGTACTCGGCCGGGTCGAGCGATCACCGGCGCATGCCGCCGGGACCGAATTGGAAGACGTCGCGTCGGCGCCGTCGCCGGCGATCTCGTCGATCCCGCTGGCCGCGTGGACGACGGCGCCGGCGTCGCGCGCCGAGCTCGCGCAGCGCCGTCGCCCACGAGGTCGACGTGTGCCGGGCTCGCGACGCCGATCACCTGGTGCGTCGCGCGCGCCGGATTCGTCAAGCGGTCCGAGCAGGTTGAAGACGGTGCGCACGCGCAGCTCGCGCGCGCACCGGCGCGACGGCCTTCATCGCGGGATGGTAGCGCTGTGCGAACAGGAACGCGAAGCGCGCCGCTCGAGCCGCACGCGCGCCGTCGTCCGGGGTCGCGTCGATGCTCGACGCCGAGCGCCTCGAGCACGTCGGCGCTGCCGCGATTTGCTCGACGCCGCGCGGTTGCCGTGCTTGGCGACCGCGACGCCGCACGCTGCGAGGACGATTCCGGCGCAGGTCGAGACGTTGATCGTGCCCGCGCCGTCGCCGCCCGTCCCGCACAACGTCGACGACGTGGCGAGCCCGTGCTCGACGTGCAGGCTACGCGCGCGCGCATCGCGCCGGCGGCGCCGACAATTCCTCGGCCGTCTCGCCCTTGGTCGCGAGCGCGCCGAGAAACGCGCCGGCTTGCGCCGGGGTCCACTCGCCGTCCATGATCGCGCCGATCGCGCCGTCCATCTCGCCGGCGCGCAGGTCGATGCGCGCGAACAGCGCCTTGAGGTGTGCCGACGCGTCGCTCATCGGGCCACCATCGCGAGGAAGTTGCCGAAGATGCGTGCGCCCTCGGTCGTCAGCACCGACTCCGGATGGAACTGCACGCCGTGGACCGGCAGCGCGCGGTGCGCGATCCCCTGCACGACGCCGTCTTCGCTCGTCGCCGTCACGCGCAGCGCCGCCGGAAGCGACGCGCGTCCAGGCAGAGCGAGTGATAGCGGGTCGCGGCGAACGGCGACGGCACGCCGGCGAGCACGCCGCTGCCGTCGTGCGCGATCTGCCGAGACCTTGCCGTGCATCAGCGCCGGCGCGTGCTCTACCCGGCCGCCGAAGTACGCGCCGATCGCCTGCAGCCCCGAGGCACACGCCGAACAGCGGTCGCCGCGCCGCCAGCGCCCACTCGATCGCGGCGAGCGTGCGGCCGGCGCCTGCGGCCGGCCCGGGCCCGGACCGATGACGAGCGCGTCGAGCCGCCGCGACGAGCGCCGGCGTCGAGTGCGGCGTCGTCGTTGCGGACGACCCGCACGCCGGCGCCGAGCACGCCGAACAGGTGCGCGAGGTTGTAGGTGAACGAGTCATGGTTGTCGATCAGCAGCAAGCGCGCGCTCATGGCTCGAGCCCCAGGACGCTGCGCACGATCCGCGTCTTGTGTGACGACTTCCGCATACTCGGCCTCGGGTCGCTGTCGGCGACGATCCCGGCCGACGCTTGCCAGTAGGCGCGGCCGTCGGCGACGGCGACGCAGCGCAACACGATGCACGAGTCGAGGTCGCCGTCGAAGTCGACGTGCGCGACGCTCCCCGCGTAGAGCCGCGCGCGACCGGTTCCAGTTCGTCGATCAACTGCATCGCGCGCATTTGGGCGTGCCGGTGACGGTACCGGCCGGGAACGCGCGGCGAACAGGTCGAGCGCGTCGCGGTCGTCGCGCAGTTCGCCGATCACGTTGGAGACGATGTGCATGACGTGGCTGTAGCGCTCGATCGCGCATCAGCTCGTCGACGCGCACGCTGCCGGTCCGGCAGACCCGCGCCGAGATCGTTGCGCGCGAGGTCGACGAGCATCACGTGCTCGGCCCGCTCTTTCGGTCGGCGAGCAGGTCGCCGTGCGATCGCGAGGTCCTCTGCCGGCGTCGCGCCGCGCGGGCGCGTCCCCGCGAGCGGACGGATCCGCGCGGTCCGGCCGTCGAGCCGCACGAGGAACTCGGGCGACGCGCCGAAGATCGCGCGCTCACCTGCCTCGATGAAGAACATGTACGGCGATGGGTTGCTCGCCCGAATCTGGCGATAGACGTCGAACGGCGAGCCCTCGAGTGCGCACGAAAAGCCGGATCCCGAGCTGCAACTGGTAGACGTCGCCCTCGTAGATTGCGCGCTTCGCGGCCGCGGCGCGATCGAGGTACGTCGCGCGGTCGAGCGAGGCGCGGACCGGGCCGCGGCCGCGCACCGGTCCCGGGATCGACGGTTGTGTGCCGAGCAGCACGCTCGACGTATAGCCGTCGAGCCGCCGCTCGACCGCGGCGCGGCTCGCCGGCGTCGCGCGCGAAGCCCGAGCAGCGTCGCCGCGGTGGGTGAAGTGGTCGAAGACGACCCACGTGCCGGGGACGACGACGGTGGCGTCGGCGAACGCAGAGCGCGGCGGGCGGTCCGTCGCCGAACCCTTCGAGCGCGCGGGCAGCGTCGTAGGCGAACATGCAGACGGCGCCCCCGTGAACGGAGCGTCGCCCTCGCGCCGGTAGCGCCGCACCAGCGCGCGGATGCGGTCGAGCATCTGGGGATCGTCGTCGAAAACGTAGCCGTCTCGATGTAGTCGAGCCCGACGAACGAGCGCCGCGAGATGCGATCGGTCCCTTCGACGCTCTCGAGCAAGAGCGATCGTCCCGGCTGAGCGAGCGCGAGGTAGGCCCCGATCGGCGTCACCGTGTCGGCGACCAGACGACGAACGACGGGCGTCAGCACCGGCTGCGCCATGACGGACGCGCTCATGCGCTCAGTTCGTAGGTCAGCGTCGCGCGGACGCGCGCCGCGCCGCGCACGATCCGCGCGAACGTCGGACAGTCGATTGCCTGGGCCGCATCCGAGAGTGCCGCGTCGGGGTGCGCGTGCACCTCGACGATCACGCCGTCGAGGCCCGCCGCCGCTGCCGCGAGAACGAGCGGCTCGATCAGCGAGCGACGCCCGGTCGCATGCGACGGATCGACGATGACCGGAAGGTGCGTCAATTCCTTCAGGCGCAGAGCGCCGCCAAGGTCGAGCACGTTGCGCGTCGAGGTGTCGAAGCCGCGTATCCCGCGTTCGCAGAGCACGACGCCATCGCAACCCTCGAGGAGCAGGTATTCGGCCGCGAGCAACAGTTCGTCGAGCGTTGCCGAAGGGCCGCGCTTGAGCAGCACGGGCACTCCGCTGCGGCCAGCGCAGCGCAATAACTCCACGTTCTGCATGTTGCGCGCGCCGATCTGGATCATCGCGACGCGTCGCGCGAGCAGCGCGACGTGCGCCTCGCAGAGCGCCTCGACGACGACCGGCAGCGAGGCCGCCGCGCCGGCCGTCGCGATCAGATCGACCGCCGCGTCGCCGAGCCCTTGGAAGTCGTACGGCGACGTCCGCGTCTTCCAGGCTCCGCCGCGCAGCATCGCGGCGCCGGCCTGACCGACCGCCGCCGCGACGCGTTGGATCTGCTCGTCGCACTCGATCGAGCACGGACCGCCGATCAGCGCGAAGCCGCCGTCGCCGAAGCGCGCGCTGCCGGCGCGCACGACGGTGTCGGGCTCGTTTCTTCTGCTTGCGAGACGATAGGGGATCGGCATCGGTCGGCCCTCACGTTTTGGAGCATCAAAAAAGCCACCCCGCTGAGGGTGGCCTGCGAAACCTGTCTACGATTCGACTTCGCGCGCTAATACCTCGGCGGAACCATGCGGGAGCAGGTCCACCACCAATACAGCGAGTTCGTGCGGGTCGTACGCATCAGGTCCCCATGCTAGCGTCGGCGCGCGCCGCTGTCAAGGGCGCGCCGGTCAGTCCTCGTCGATGACGGCTTTCGTGAGACCGCGCGGCGCGTCGCTGTCGACGTTGCGCGCGCGTGCCGCGGCGAGCGCGAGCATTTGTCCGGTGACGAGCCACGCGAGGACGTTGAACGCCTCGTCGACGACCGGACCAAGCAAGGCTAAGTCGCCGATCGCGACGCTGCCGATGAGATAGCGTGCGGCGCCCGTTTGCGCGACGGCGCGCATCGCGCGTTCGATCGCCCCCAGGCCATCGCGATCGACGATGCCGAGGACGGCGAATGCCGGGTCGATCATCGCGACGCTTCCGTGCCGGAACTCGCCCGCGGCGAACGCCTCGGCATGGAGGTAGGCCGCCTCCTTGAGTTTGAGCGCCGTCTCGCGCGCCACGGGCAGTCCGTAGTCGGAGCCGAGGACCGCGACGCCGCGGCGGCCGGCTAGCGCAGCGCCCGCCGCGCCGGCGGAAGCACGTCCCGGTGAACCGAGCCAGCCGCGCGTCGCCCGGGCGGTTTCCCGCAGTCGTTGCGCGTCGCGCGAGCCGTCGCCACCGATCAGCGAAGCGGCCCACAACAAGAGCGCGACGGTCGCGCTGACGCTCTTGCTCGCGGGGACCGCGCGCTCGGGGCCCGCGCCGACGTTCGATCGTCTCGTCGGCCCTCGCGGCGAGCGCCGAATCGGGCGTGTTCGTCAGCGCGACGATCCGGCGCGGCCGCAGCCGCTCGAGCGCGGCGAGCAGGTCGGTCGACGACCCGCTCTGCGAGATCGCGACGACCGTGCGACCTTCATAGGCTCGATGGTCCAGCTTGACCTCGGTCGCGGCGACCGCGACGGCGTCGACCCGCCGCCGGCGCAGCGCCATCGCGCCCAGTTGGGCCGCAAACAGCGAACTGCCGCTGCCGACGAGGGCGAGCGGCGGGGTCAGCGCGGCGGCGAGGCGACCGGCCAGGTCGCCGCCGGCCAGGCGCTCCCAGATCTGCGGTTGCTCGCCGATCTCGGCCTCGAAGTGCGCGCCGAGCGGCGTCCCCATCCCCGCTAGGAAACCGCCGGCGGAAGGGCGAGGTTTCATGGGTACACTACCGCTCTCTGAGGGAGGTCCACGAGACCAGCCATGATTCGGCGTCTGACCGCGGCGGCGCTCCGCAAGCGCAAGGGGCTCCGTTTCCCCGTCATCACCGCGTACGACGCGGCTTTCGCTCGTTTCGCCGAAGCGGCCGGCATCGACGTGCTGCTGGTCGGCGATTCCCTTGGTAACGTCGTCCTCGGGCTACCGTCGACGGCCCCAGTCGAACTCGAGGACATGGAGCGCCACGGCGCCGCCGTCGCGCGCGGTTCCGAGCGCGCACACGTGATCGTCGACATGCCGTTCGGTTCGTACGAACCGAGCGACGCCGACGCCATTCGCGCGGCGGTGCGGCTGGTCAAGCACGGCGCGACGAGCGTCAAGCTCGAAGGCGGTCGCGGCGCCGCGGCGCGGATCGCCGCGATCGTCGGTGCCGGGATCCCGGTCGTCGGCCACGTCGGCGTGACGCCACAGACCGCCGCACTCAATCACGGTTTTCGCACGCGGCGCGAGCGCGAGATCGTCGTCGAAGACGCACGCGCGGTCGAAGCGGCCGGTGCGTGCGCGATCGTACTAGAAATGGTTGATCCTGAGATTGCCCGGGAGTTGACTGCGACGCTCCAGATTCCGACGATCGGCATCGGCAGCGGCCCGACGTGCGACGCGCAGGTGCTCGTGTTGTACGACGCGCTCGGTCTGCACCCGAATCCACCCGCGTTCGCGCGCGTCTTCGCCGACGTCGCGGCGACGGCGACGGCAGGTTTGCGCGCCTATGCCGAATCCGTGCGAGCGGGGGCCTATCCGCCGCCCGCGCTCACGTCGCTGCCGCCCGCAGTATCGACGTCGCAGTAGCGCGGGAAGGTTCTTATCGTTCGCGGACGTAGCAACGCATCGTGGTCCGGCAGATCATCGCGATGGGCGGTGCCGTCCTTGTTGGGGACAGCGAGAACCGCTCCTTAGAGCGCTACGTGATCGCGGCGTCCCGTAAGGATCGGCCGCGCGCTTTGTTTCTCGGGACGGCGAGCGGCGACGACGCGGCGCGTCTCAACGTGTTTTACGAAGCGTATGGATCGCTAGGCTGCTCGACGGCGCATCTTGCATTCTTTCGGCGCACCGCGCAAGACATACGCGCTTTGGTTTTAGGACAGGATATCGTTCACGTCGGCGGCGGCAATACGCGGACGATGTTCGCCGTTTGGCGAGAATGGGGTATGACGGACATCCTGCGGGAGGCATACGACCGAGGGATCGTTCTGTGCGGTTCGAGCGCCGGCTCGATTTGCTGGTACGAAGAGGGTGTGACTGACTCGGTCGCCGGCGCGCTCGGGCCGATCCGCGGGCTCGGTTTGCTGAAGGGCAGCCACTGTCCGCACTACGACGCGGAAGCAGACCGCCGCCCGGCGTATCATCGCCTCGTCGCCTCTGGACAGCTGAGCCCGGGGATCGCCGCCGACGACGGCGTCGCCCTGCACTACGTCGACGGCGAACTCCACGCGATCGTCAGGGCCCGTCCGAACGTCGCGGCATACAGGTTGGAACGTAACGGTGACGGCGTGCGCGAGACGCGGCTCGAAGCGCGCGGGCTATGACAGCGGCCGCACCCACAGCGGCTTCGTCGTCGGCGCGCTGCTGCCGCCCGCGGGCTCGACGCTGATGGCGACCGCCGCGAGCCGTTTGCTCTGCGGCGGCAACGCGATCAAGACCGAGCCGTTGTCGGCCGCCGTGAACGTGATGCTCGGCGCGACGGTCTTCTGACCGCTCTGCAGCGTCCATGCCTGGAAGACCTTGCCGCGCGGGAGCTTCGGCAACGCGCTGAGCGCGAGATAGAGACGATCGCCGCGCTGAATGACCTCGCCGTCGCTCACCGGATAGCGCTTGGCGTCCGGCGCGAGCAGGTCCGCTAACTGGGTATCGCGCTCGTTCGCGCGCTTGGTCTCGGCGGCCACGCGCGTGCGCAGGGAATCGGCGGCGTCACGCGCCGCCTGCAGATCGTCACGCAGCCCGACGTTCTGCAGCGTCGTGAAGAGCGCCAGGACGAGCCCTGCCGCGGCCGCGACCCAGGCGGGCCAGACGACCCGCCAGTGCCGCGGCGCCGCCGGCGCGCTCGCCCCGATCGCTCGCCGCAGACGCGCCTTCATCCGCGCGGACTGCACCTCGTCGACCGTTTCCGGCTCGGCGGCATAGCCGACCAGATCCGCGCTCGCGCGCAGCGCGCGATATTCCTCGCGCAGCCGTTCGTCGTGCGCGATCGCGCGGCGCACGTCGCGTGCCTCGTCTTCCCCGAGGACGCCGAGCGCCAGCAGCGCGACCGAATCCAACAGTTCGTCGTCGTGCATCACGCCCGCACCTCCGGCTCGAGCAGCGTGCGCAACTTGCGCAACCCCGAGCGGATCCGCGTCTTCACCGTTCCGAGCGGCGTCGCCGTGCGGCGAGCCAGCTCTTCGTGGGTGACGCCGCCGAAGAAGCCGAGTTCGATCAGGCTGCGCTGCTCCTCGGGCAACGCAGCGAGCGCCGCGCGCACCTGAACGCCTTCCACCCGCGCGATGACGAGATCGTCGAGCGCGTCCTCCGACGCTACGTCGCTCGGCAATTCCGCCTCGACGCGCACCGAGCGGCTACGTAATATGTCGAGCGCACGATTCCGCGCTACGCGCGCAATCCACCCGCCGAAATTTCCGGCGCTGTAGGCCTCGGGCGCGTTCCAGATCTTGAGGAAGACGGCTTGCGTCAAATCCTCTGCGGCGGGAGCATCGCCCAGCATGCGCAGACCGATGCCGTAGACGAGGCGATGATACGCCTCGTAGAGCGCCTCGAACGCCGCGACATCGCGGTCTCGTAGCCGCGCCATGAGCTTCCCGGCGTCCTCCACGCCCCCACCGTTCGCTTCATCGAAAATTGTGACCTCGCCCATGAGAACGTCGAGGACTGCGCGGCGGATTCGCGGTAAGCCGCACCGTGCACGACGAGCCGAGCCTCGCCGGCGTCCCGACCGGCGGCCTGGCCCTGCGCGGCGGCGCGGCGACGATCCTACCCGCGTTGGCGGAGGAATGATGCCGGGTCTCGGGATCAGCGTCGTCGTGCTCGCGTTGCTGCTGGTTGCGAGCATCGCGACGTTTCGTGTTGCAAAACTCCTCGGGATACCGGTGATGATCTCGCTCGTGATCGCCGGGCTCGTCGCGGAGGCTATCCTCCCGCCGCGCATCCACATCGAACTCGGGCCGGAGGCGCTGGCGCTGTGCCTGCCGGCGCTGATCTTCGAGGCCGCGTGGGACTGCGATGCTACCGTGTTGCGCGCCGTCGCGCTGCAGGTCGCGCTGCTCGCGATCCCGGGCGTGTTCGTGACGGCCGCCATCTTCGCGGTGGCCGCGACGCTCTCGGGGATCGTCGCCTGGCCGGCGGCGCTCGTGCTCGGCGCGATCGTCGCCGCGACCGATCCGGTCGCCGTGCTCGCGATTTTCCGGCGACTCGGGCTGCCCGAACGGTTGACGACGATCGTCGAGGGCGAGTCGATCGCCAACGACGGCGTCGCGATCGTGCTCGTCAACGCGCTCGTGGGCTTCGCCGTCGGCGGGAGCCTCGCCGGCGGCGTGCTCGGGACGGCGGCGTTCATGCTGTACGAAGCCGCCGCCGGGATCGCGATCGGCATCGGCGTCGCACTCTGCGCAGGGTACGTGATGCGCGCTCGGCATCGGTGTGACCGGCTGGGTCGGGATTTCTTTGGTTGTCGCCTACGGCGCATATGCGATCGCAGGTGCGGCCCACGCCTCGGGCATCTTCGCCACGGCCGCGGGGGGATGATGCCTGCGCGCGCGGGTCTCGCCCGACCGCAGCGGGCGTGAGCGCGCGCGCCGTCGATCGCGCCTGGGACGCGCTCGCATTCGTGGCCAACGTCGCACTGTTCGTGCTCGTCGGGCTTACGCTGCGGCTGGAGGTCGTGTTCGGCGAGCCCGCCCTGTTCGTCGCCTGCGCGATCGCCGCCGTCGTCGCGCGCGCGCTCATCGCGTACCTGTTCGTGCCCCTGCGCGGGCTGACGCGCAGGCCGATGGCGTGGCGTCACGCGATCGCGTTGTCGGGCATGCGCGGAGGGCTGTCGCTCGCTCTGGCGCTGTCGCTCCCGCCTGCGATGCCTTCGCGCGAGGCGGTGATCGACGCGGTGTTCGCGGTCGTCTTCCTCACGCTGGTCGTGCAGGGAGCGGCGGTCGGTCCCCTGATCGACCGGCTCGGCATCGGCGGTCCGCCGCGCCCCGCCGTAGAAGAGAAGGCTCGCTCCGAACCGTGATCCCCCTTCTCGAGGTAGCAAATGGAAGATCTCGATTACCTGCAGGCCCACGTCCCCGATTTCGCCGGCTACGCCGACCAAGACGCCCGCCACGCGACCGACAGGCGGATCCGCGCCGTCGTCGGGAGCGCGCTCGCCGACGCGCAGGCGCGGCTCGGAGACCGGCTGGTGCCGGAGGTTTCGAACGCCCTCGAAGGCTTGATCTTCCGTTGCGCGTTCCCAGACCAGGCATACGTGACGACGTGGGATCACGAGGACATGGACGCCGCCGAAACGGCTGGTCTTGGCGCGGATCGACCGCGCGCTGATCGAGCATGGCGAGAGCGTCGCCACGGCGGGACCGGACGAGATGGCCGGGATCGTCGCCGAGATCGACCTGCAGCTCGATCACCGGGACGACCCCGTCCCGGCCTGAGAGCCTAGCTTCCCTCCGACGCCGCCACGGCCGCGCCGTCCGGCGCGGCTGGCGCCCGGTCTTGCCGGCCCGGCCCGAACAGGATGACGCCGAAGCACGCGACCGCGACGGCGAGGTAGAGCGCGCCCGCGAGCGGGTGTCCGAGCACGAGTTTTCCGATCCCGAAGAGCGCGCCGTACACGAGGCCGCAGCCGGCGATCCAGTCGATCAGCCCGAGGCCGAGCGGCTCCGCCGGCAGCGGGCCGCCGCATTGGCGCGCGACCTGCACGCCAGCCGAGCGCGTTCGGCCGTACCTTCCGGTAGAAGGCCGCCAGCGTCTCCGGCGTCTCGGGGCGCGTCGCGAAAGTCACGATCAGCCACACGGCGGTCGTGATCGCGACCGTGACGATCAGGATCGTCGCGCTCTCGCTCGGGCCGGCGCTCGTGTCCCGCGCGCACGAGCAGCACGTTCGAGACGACGGCGGACGCGACGAGCGCGGCGATCTCGCTCCACGCGTTGATCGCGCCACCAGTACCAACGCAGGATGACGACGAGCCCGACGCCGGCCGTTAGATTGAAGAGGTAGCGCCACGCGTCGCCAACCGACGTCATAGCGAACGCCGCGACGAACGCGAGGACCATCGCGATCAGCGTCGCGACCCGCGAGGCGGCGACGTAGTGGCGTTCGCTCGCGTGGCGCACGAGGAAGCGCCGGTAGACGTCGTTGGTCAGATAGGACGCGCCCGAGGTTCAGTTGCGTGCCGATCGTCGACATGTAGGCGGCCAGGAAACCCGCCAGCATCAGCCCGCGCAGCCAGGCGGGCAGGTAGTCGATCAGCGTCTGGACGTAGCCGAGTTCGGGGTCGATGTGGCCGTCGGCGCCCGCTCACGCCGTGCGGGTAGAGCACGAGCGCGGCGAGCGCGACGAGGATCCACGGCCACGGGCGCAGCGCGTAGTGGGTGACGTTGAAGAACAGGGTCGACCACAGCGAGTCGTTCTCGCTGCGCGCGCTGAAGATGCGCTGCGCGATGTAGCCGCCGCCGCCCGGTTCCGCGCCGGGGTACGACGACGCCCACCACTGCACGCCGATGTAGGTGGCGAACGCGTAGAGCGGCAGCCACGCCGAGTCGCTCGTCGGGAAGAACGCGAGCACCGATCCGCGCGCCGCGCGCGGCGTCGATGACGCGCGAGCTTCGCTTCGAGCGCGCCGATGCCGCCGACGGCCGCGACCGCGACGACGGCGAGGACGATCGCCATCGTCATCTTCACGACGAACTGCAGCACGTCGGTGACGAGGACGCCCCACAGGCCGCCGATCGCGGCGTAGATCCCCGTGAACGTCAGGCAGATCGCGAGCGCCTCTAACTTAGCGCCCTCGCCGCGCAGGCCGAGCACGAGGACGAGGATCTTGATCATGGCGAGGTTGACCCAGCCCATCACGATCGTGTTGACCAGCACGCCCTGGAAGATCGCGCGCACGAAGCGCAGCGCCGCCGCCGGCCGGCCGCCGTAACGCGTCTCGATGAACTCGACGTCGGTGAGCACGCCCGAGCGCCGCCAGAGCTTCGCGAAGAAGAAGACCGTCAGGATGCCCGACATCACCGACGACCACCACAGCCAGTTGCCGGCGATGCCGTGCTGGGTCACGAAGCCGCTGACCGCGAGCGGCGTGTCGACCGCGAACGTCGTCGCGACCATCGAGATGCCGGCGAGCCACCACGGCACGCTGCGGCCCGAAAGGAAGTAATCGCTCAGGCTCTTGCCGCCGCGCCGCGCGTAGTACGAGACCGATACCGAGGTTGATCGCAAAGAACGCGACGACGACCGCGTAGTCGGCGGCGGAGAGCCTCATGCCGCGCGCGCTTTGCGCCAGGCGAGCGAGCGTCGCCCTGCGCCGCGCGCAAGGGGCTTCGCCGCGAGCGGCGCGAAGCCGAGCGCGCGTGAGGCGCGCCGCGACGTCCCTGTTCGCAGCTGGCGGCGTTCGGACTGTTGGGCGCGGCGCGGACAGACGAGGCCGTACACCGCGCGTACTGCCGCCGCCCGCGCGGCTCGTTCGACGCAGCCGGCTGCTCGTTCGCGGCGGCGGCCCTCACCGTGCCGCGCGGCATCGACCCGGGCGCGCGCGCAGTTGGTCGACGAGCGCTGGCGCGCGCTCGGCATCCCGCCGCTGCGCGCGGCGCCGACGCCGGCTCGTGATCGCTGGCGCGCGCGGCCGGCGCCGCCGCAGTCGTACCGCCTGACGATCGACGCGTGCGTCGGTGCACGATCGAGGCGGCCGACGCCGACGGGGCGTTCTACGCATTCGTGACGCTGGCGCAACTCGCGCGCGCGCGGCGGCCCGGGCTTGCTGCTGCCGTGCGTGCGGATCGAGGACGCGCCGGCGCTGCGCTGGCGCATCCTTTCCGACGACGTTTCGCGCGGACCGCTGCCGACGCATGGACTACTTCCGCGAGCGCATCCGCACGATCGCCGCGTTCAAGATGAACGGCTACTCGCCGTACATGGAGCACGTCTTCGCCGACCCGCGCGCGCCGCTCGCGGCGCCGCTCGACGGCATCACGCCGGACCAGCTGCGCGAACTCGCGCGCTACGCGGCGCGCTTCCACGTCGCGCTCGATTCCCGAGCAGCAGACGTTCGCGCACATGCACGGGACGCTCGAATGGGAGGAGTACGCCGCGCTCGCGGAGTTGCCGCACGGCTACCTGATTTCGCCCGCGAATCCCGCCGGCGACGCGTACGTGCACGAGCTGATCGACGACGAACTGGCCGCCGTCGCCGCATCCGCCGTTCTTCCACATCGGTTCCGACGAGCCGCTCGACCTCGGCCGCGGCGCTGGCGCGCGCGCTCGTCGCGGCTCGGGGCTCGGCAGGCGTCTACGCGGACCACGTGCTGCGCACGATCGCGATGGTGCGCCGTCCGGCGCGCGGCCGATGATCTGGGACGACGCCGTGCAGGCGCACCCCGAGCTGTTCGCGCGCTTCCCGAAGTCGCTCGTCTTCATCAACTGGCACTACGGCTCCGAGCCGACCTACGTGCCGTACATCGAGCGGATCGCCAACGCCGGCTTCGAGCAGATGGTCGCGCCGGGCGCGGACAACTGGAACGAGTTTTATCCGGACCTCGCCGTCGCGCTGCCCAACATCGCGCGCTTCATCGGCGAGGGCAAGGCCGCGCGACGTGCTCGGCCTGTTCCAGACCGTCTGGCACGACGACGGGCAATCGCTGTATGAGGCGACGTGGTATCCGGTCACCTTCGCCGCCGTCCAAGCATGGTCGCGCGGCCGACGTTGCGCGCGACGCGTTCGCGGCGTCGTTTCGGCCCGGCGTTCTTCGGCAGCGACGATTCTGGCTTCGCCGGCGACGTCGCGCGCCTCGGCGCGGCCCGCGCGCTGCTCGCGAAGGCCGCGCCCGACCGCCCGAGCGACGAGTTGTTCTGGTCCGATCCGTTCTCGCAGGACATGCAGCGCATCGCGCGCGCGCTCGACCTTGCCGCGCTGCGGCTGATCGTCGAGCCGGTCATCGTCCACCTGCGGACGGCGCAGCCGCCGCTGCAGCGCCGCGCGGCTGCGGCGATGCTGCTCGCCGCCTGGCAGTACGACGCGCTCGCACGGGCGTTGCAGATCGGCGGCGGAGGCGCGCTCGTACTACGACGAGGCGCGCGCGAACGCCGGCGGTCGCGCCGACGGCGTCGTCGACCGCGACCTCAACGTCACGAAATACCTGTTCTGGGAGCAGCGCGACACGCTGCTGACGCTGAAGGCGCTCGTCCACGACGCCTGGGCGTACGAGAGCCGCCCCGGGCGGGACGCCGCGGTGCTCGCGCGCTACGACGGCGCGGTCCAGCGCGCGCTCGCGCGCGCCGATGCGGTCGACGCGGCGGAGGCCGTCTACGCAAAGACGCGCGCGCTCCCGCCGTTCGACGAGATTCTCGCGGCCCGCTAGCCGCTCCCCCAGCTCAAGGGGTGCCGTGGTATCATGGGATCCGGGCCTACCCACGATAATTTCGGAGGTCCACAGATGACCAGGTCCGCTGTTGCCGCGCTGATCGCCGCCGGCGTGCTCGAAGGTTGTACCGGCTCCGCTGGGACGCAATCCCCACTCGTATCGATGCAAGGCAGCAAGCAACTCATGTCCGGCAGCGGGAGCAAAGATGCTCGGTCTGCGTCGTGCATTTCTAAGCCGTGCATCTTTGTTGCAAACCCCGTCGCCTACCGCCGGCCGCACGCCAGAGTCCTCATCTACGGCGCCGACGCGAGCGGCAACGTGGCGCCGTTGAAGCGAATTCGGGGAAAGAAGACTGAGCTCGTCTCTCCCGGTGCCGTCGCCGTCGACGACGATCGTAATATTTACGTAATCAACTCTGCGCGTGCACACGGGAGCTCCGTGACGGTCTACGCGGCAGGCGCGGGCGGAAACGTTGCCCCGATCCAGAAGATTAGCGGCTCGAATACCGACCTCGTTTCGCCAGCCAGCATCGCCGTGGACGCTAGTCACAACATCTATATAGAGGACAAAGACGCTGACGGACGCGGGAGTGGTAGCGTGACCGTCTTTGCCGCGGGCGCGAACGGCAATGTCGCTCCGATTCGGATTATCGGCGGGTCAAACACGGGACTGACGAATACGACGACAGACATCGCGGTAGACCCCCAAGGGAGCATCTATGTCGGGGACGCGTGCTGCGTAACCGGCGGCAGCGTGCTCGTCTACGGCGCCGGCGCCACCGGCAACGTCCCGCCCATTCGGACGATCGCGGGTCCGAATACCGGGCTAGCGAACCCGCAGGGCGTGGCGGTGGACGCCGGCAGCAACGTCTATATCTCGAACGTTTACAACCGCAGCGTAACCGTATACGCGGCAGGGGCGAAAGGTGACGTCCCGCCGATTCGGACTATCGGCGGCGCGAACACCGGGTTGGGCCAGCCGTACGGCTTGGCGTTGGACGCAGGCGCGAACATCTACGCTCTGAACTACTATCCCGTCCCGGGTATCGTCGTTTTTGCTGCAGGCTCTAACGGCAACGTCTTCCCAATTCGGACGATCAGCGGTTCGAAGACCGATTTGAGATATCCGTTTGGGATCGCGGCCCGCTAGTACTGCTTCGTCGCGTCGAGATTGAAGCAACGGCGGCCGACGCCGTGGCCGAACGGCGCCGTCGCCGCGCTCTGGTCCTCCGTCTCGAACGTCGCGCACAGTTGGTATTGCGTTCCGCCGGCGACGCGGTAGGCGTAGCCCTCGCCGGTCTGCGGGTCGGATGTGCCGGCGATCGTCGGCACGTCGCCGAGCGCGTTCGGCAACGCCCGCGACCCGCGCGCGGTCGCGTCGGGCCGGGCGGCGTGAATCGCGTTCGCGATCGCGCGCAGGTCGCTGAGCCTCCGCTGGTCGTCGGCGACCTTCCGCGCGTAGCCCGGCGACCCGAAGTCGAAGAAACCCAGCACCAGCGCGGCGAGCACGACGACGAATGCTCCCGCGAAGAACCCGTGGTCGCGGCGCGCGTCGGCGGTGCGCTTGCGCACGGCGCCCAAGTAGTAGGTAAAGATGCCGCCGGCGAGGACGATCGTCACGAGCGCCTTCAGGACGAAACGGCCCGTGAGGTCGCCCTGCAGGAACGCGGTCAGAAACGCGACGCCGTCGCCGATCATCGTGATGGCCGTGACGACCAGCGCGCCGTACGTCAACCACGTGCGGACGCCCGAGTCGGCGGTCTCCGGGTGGGCCGCGACCTGGCGCGCCAGCGAGCGGCTGATCAGGACGAAGACCGGAAACGCCACGAGGATCGTCGCGAGTTCGGCCGCAACCTCCGAGCGCATCGACTGCGCGAGGTTGGCGTAGTCGAGCCCGCTCGGCAGCCAGCGATCGATCAGGACGTAGAACAGGTGACCGGCCGCGAACGTCCACGCGCCCAGCGCGATGAAGGCGAGGAGATACGAAAAGGCGTCCCGCGCGTACTCGATCATTCCGCCGCGCGACGGCACCGGCCGCCCGAGGGCCTCGCCGTAGTAGGCCGAGAACGCGTCGTAGATGCGCCGCTCCGACCAACCGTTCTGTCGCAGCAACGCGACTAAGAACGCGTCGTCGACCGCGCGTTCCTTGGCCGCGCGGATGAACGCCTCGAGCTGCGCAGAATCGTCCGCCATCGAACGCTGCGCATTCGTCCCCGCCGAAGGGCCCGCCTCGTGATCGGGATTTTGATGCTCGTCGCGTTCGCGCTCTGCGCGGCGCTGATGGCGACCCGGCGGTTGCCGGCGATCCTGGCGCTGCCGTTGATGGCGCTCGGCATCGCGGCGCTCGCCGGAACGGGTTTGGGCGCCCTCGCGGGAGTCGTCGTCGACGGGTCGGTGCGCCTCGCGCCCGTGATCGCGACCGTCGTCTTCGGAGCGCTCCTCAGCCGCGTCACGATGCAGACTGGGATCGCGGAGACCATCGTGAGTTACGCCGCCGAGTTCGGCGGCGACCGGCCTGCGGTCGTCGCGTTCGTGATGGCCGCCGTCGTCGCGGCGCTGTTCACGTCGCTCTACGGTCTCGGGGCGGTCATCATGGTCGGCTCGATCGTGCTGCCGATCATGATGACGGTCGGCATCCCGCGCCGGACGGCCGCGACGCTGTTCCTGCTCGCGTATGCGCTGGGCTTCATCTTCAACATCTCGCAGTGGAAGTTTTACACGCAGACGTTCGGCGTCGAGCGCGCGGCGGTCCAGCCGTTCGCGATCGTGCTCGCGGCGATCGATGCGGCGGTGCTGATCGCCTTCGTCGCCGTCCGCTTCCGGCAGACGCGCGGTTACGCGACTTGGTCGGTCGCGCCCGACGAACCGCTCGCGCGCCGCAAGGCGCCGCCGCTCGCGCTCATCGCGCCGATCCTCCCGATCGTGTTGTACTTCGCGTTCGGCATGAACCCCATCGTCGCGTTCGCGCTGGCGGCGCTGTACGGCGCGCTGCTGACCTCGCCTGCCGGCGCCGTGCGCACGCTGGTCTCCGCAGCGATCCGCGGCGTCGAAGACGTCGCGCCCGCCGTCCTGTTGTTCATGGGGATCGGGATGCTGCTCGCGGCGACCGGATTGCCGGCAGTGAAGGCGGCGCTCGAACCCGTCGTTACGGCGATCGCGCCGCACCATCCGGTCGGCTACATCGTGCTGTTCGGCCTGCTGAGTCCGCTCGCGCTCTACCGCGGACCGCTCAATCCGTACGGCGTCGGGATCGGCGTGTACACGGTGCTCGCCGGCCTCGGAATCCTGCCGCCGGTCACGCTCGTCGCGGCCGTGATGGCCGTCGTCCAGGTCCAGAACGCGTGCGATCCGACCAACACGCAGAACGTGTGGGTCGCGAACTTCACGGGCGTCGACGTCGACGAGATCACGACGACGACGCTGCCCTATCAGGTCGCGGTCGCCACCCTCGCGACGGCCGCCGTCGCCGTCTTCGGGTCTGCGCTGTTCGGCATGCCGGTGTTCGCGCGCGCGCTCGCGCCTGCCGTCGCCGCGACGATCGCGCCGTCGCCGCTGCCGGGCCTGTTCGCGCCGCCGGCGGCCGCTCGCACGATCGCGATCGCGCACCCGCGCGAGGCGCTCGCCGCGCGCGCCGCCGACGAGGTCGCGCGGCAGATCGGCGCGGGCTGGGCCGGGTACAAGGCCATGCGGCTCGACGGCGATCCGCCCACCGGCGACTGCGCGAACAAACCGTACGCCGCGATCCTGCGCACGACGTCGTCGCCCGAGTCCGCGACCGGTCCCGTCGACGTCGGCCTGCAACTCTCCGACTGCGCCGACTGGCCAGTCGACGAGTGGTATGTTACGCAACCGCAGCCGACGGATGCTGCGGCGGCGTCCGAGGCGGGCGCGCTGTCGCTGCTCGTGCGGCTGCGCACGTGGATCGCGGAACATCCCGCCCGCGCGGACGCGCTGTTCGAGCGCGGGCTCGACAGCGCTCCGGGCGCGCCGCCCACGTATTTGTACACGCTCTTCAAGACGGCCGACGGTCAGATGCGCGCCTACGTCCGCCCGGGCGGCCCCGCCTACGCCGCCGGTCTGCGCACGAACGATATCGTCGAAAAGATCGACGGGCGGTTCTGGTGGGAGTACGGAACGTATACGACCGAGCGCATCCCGTACGACGGCAAGCCGCACGCGTTCGAGGTGACGCGCGGCGCGAGCAAGCTCGACGTCCGCCTGGGTGCCCCGTACAACGAGGAGTAGTCCCGCTCGGGCAAGGCGAAAGGGCGGCCGATGCCGAGCAGTCACTTACAGACGGCGGGGTACGTGGTCGCGTTTGCGCTCGCCGCCGGTGCGGCGTTCTGTTGCGCCGAACCGGCCGTCGCGCAGTCCGAACCGTCACCGACTCCCGCCCCGCCGGCCGTCTCCGCGGCCCCCCTCGCATCGCCGGCCCCCTCGGCCGAGCCGCTCGCGACGCCCGTCCCGACGCCGACGCCGCCCCTGCGCGAGCTGTTGCTCGAGGCCGGCTACACGCTTGGGAAGGTCTACAACAACTACGCCAACGGCATCACCGGAAACGGGACGTCGTACGTGGCGTCCGGCGCCTACCGACTTGGCTCCTGGGCGGTCAAGCTCGACGATCGCAGCGATCAGTACACGACGCAGATCAACGTGCCGGGTCCGCCGGGACCGGGAACCGGATTCCTCGCGCCGGACGGCACGTACGAGGTCGTACCGCCGTTCACGGGCCGGGTAACGTCGATCGACACGCGGCTCGAGCACCAAGCGTTCACGAAGAACGTCTACCTCGGGCTCAGTTACATCGACACCTCGACGACGTACGGCTATCCGAGCCTGCGCGGCGTCGGCGGCGGCATCGAGCAGTACAGCAACTTCACGCCGTTCGGCCTGTATGGATTTCTGTTCTACTACCCGAACGTCTCCGGGACGTTCCTGCAGACCGACGCGAAGAGCCCGAACTTCGGAAAGTCGTACGGCGTCAACTTCTCCGAGTTGAAGTACTCGTTCGAGACGGCGCTCCCGCTGTCGTACGACTTCTACCTCTACTTCGGCTACGGCGGTTACCGCATGCTGACGGGCGGCGACAACACCGCGCAGAACGTGGAGGGCCCGTTCCTCGGCCTCGGGACGCGTCTCTTCCGCGCCGGGGCCGCGCTCGACGAGCCCGAGGTCACGCGCGTCGAAGCAGACGGTTCCGAACTACACCGGGATGTTGCAGGGCGCGTTCAGCTCGGGCGGCGAGAATACGGTCGGCGCCCTCGCCGGACCCAGCAGCTCCGGTTCCTACCAGATCGGCGCGCCAGTACCTCGTCGGCCCGTACGCGTTCCTGGCCAACCTGCACAACACGAGCTTCTCGTCGCTCGCAGACCGATCAACAACCAGACGACGACCGTGAAGACGAACGACTCGCTCATCCAGGAGAACGCACTCGGTCTCGGTCACGCCGCACATGTTCTACCTCGGCCTCGGGCTGATGCAGAAGAGCGCGAGCGCGGGCTACACGTCGCAGTTCGGCTGGGGCCTCGGGCGGCGCGAAGCTCCCGAATCTCGTCGCGCAGTTCGCCTATTACGGTTCGGTGTTCTATTACTTCGCGCCGGCGACGTACACCGCGCCGGGCGCGGCGCCGGTCTCGCAGTCGCGCGAGTATCTCGTCTACGACTACGGCGTGACGTACCGGCCGCTCAAGCACGAGTACCTGTATCTCGGCTACTGGGGCTATCACGGCAATGCGGGGAGTTCGCCCATCGACGAGACCCATTCGGGGCCCTATGCCGGCATCGGATATAGGTTCTAACGAGGCGATCGTCCGCTACGCGCGGGCAAATCGCGAGCGCTTTCTCGCCGAACTCAACGAACTGATCGCTATTCCGTCGATCTCCGCCGACCCGCAGTCGCGCGGCGACGTGCGGCGTTGCGCCGAGGTGCTCGTCGAGCGGATGCGCGGCATCGGGCTCGAACGCGCGGAGGTGCTCGAGACCGACGGCAATCCGATCGCGTACGGCGAGTGGCTCGGCGCGCCGGGCAAGCCGACGGTATTGATCTACGGACACTACGACGTGCAACCGGTCGACCCGCTGGAGCTGTGGGACTCGCCGCCGTTCGCGGGAACCGTCCGCGACGGGAAATTGTACGGACGCGGCGCGGTCGACGACAAGGGCCAGGTGCTGATGCACCTCGCCGCGATCGAGTCGCACCTGCGCGTGCGCGGCGCGCTGCCGCTCAACGTCAAGGTGCTCGTCGAGGGCGAGGAAGAGATCGGCTCGCCGAACTTCGAGGCGTTCTTGCGGACGCACCGCGAGCTGCTCGCGTGCGACCTCGCCGTCATCTCGGACACTGCCGTGTTCGCGGAGGACGTTCCGTCGCTCACGACGTCGCTGCGCGGACTCGTGCACTGGGAAGTCAGCGTCTACGGCCCGTCGACGGACCTCCACTCCGGCTACTTCGGCGGCGCGGTGCGCAACCCGATCGAGGCGCTCGTGCAACTCCTCGGCGTCGTTGAAGGACGGCGACGGCCGCGTCGCGGTCGCCGGCTTCTACGACGGCGTGCGCGCGCCGACCGCGGCAGAGCGCGCGGCGATCGCGGCGCTGCCGTACGACGCGGATCGCGAGGCGGCGCGCGCTTCGGCGTCCCGGCGCTGGCCGGCGAACGCGAGTATTCGCCGCTCGAACGCACCTGGATCCGGCCGACGCTCGAACTCAACGGCATCTACGGCGGTTACCAGGGGCCCGGCGCGAAGACGATCATCCCCTCGTTCGCGCGGGCGAAGCTGTCGGCTCGGCTCGTCCCGGTACAAGAGCCCGAGCACGTCAAGCGCGTCGTGCGCGATCACCTGCTCGCGCGCGCGCCGGGCGGCGTGCGCGTCGAGGTCGAGATGGACGGCGACGTCCGCGCGGTCGAGACCTCGCGCGATCATCCGGCGGTCGCCGCCGCCGCCCGCGCGATGGAGCGCGGCTTCGGGAAGCCGCCCGTGTTCATCGGGACCGGCGGGACGATCGGGCCCGTCTCGAGCTTCGACCGCATCCTCAACCTGCCGCAGGTGTTGATCGGCGTCGGGCTCCCCGACGACGCGATCCACGCGCCCAACGAGAAGTTCGATCTCGCGCAGTTCTTTGGCGGGATCGAGACGATGGCGCACCTCTACGACGAATTGGCGGCAGCCCCGCTGCAGGGCTGACGCCCGCGTGACGTCGCTGCGCATCGGCATCGACGTCGGCGGGACGTTCACCGACGTCGTCGCGATCGACGCCGCGACCCGCGCGATCGTCGCGCGCGTCAAGGTGCCGACGACGCACGGACAGGCCGGCGGCGTCGCCGACGGCATCGTCGAGGGCCTCCAACGCGTCGCTCGCGTGCGACGGGGATCGACGCGGCGGCGATCGCGTTCGTCGCGCACTCGACGACGCAGGCGACGAACGCGCTGCTCGAGGGCGACGTCGCGCGCGTCGGCGTCGTCGGGCTCGCCGGCGGCTTCGTCGCGCCGCTCGCGCGCAGCCAGATGCGGCTGGGCCCGATCGAGTTGGCGCCGGGTGCGCGCCTTTTGCCGCAGACCGCATTCGTGCGACCCGGCGACGACCCGGCCATCGCGCGCGCCGTCGACGGCCTGTTGGCGGCCGGTTGCGACGCGATCGTCGCGAGCGAGCCGTTCGGCGTCGACCGGCCGGAGCGCGAGCGCAGCGTCGTCGATCGCGCGCGCGAGCGCGGTGCGTTCGCAACTGCCGGTCACGAGGTCGCGTCGAGTTATGGGCTGCGCGCGCGGACGCGCACGGCGGTGCTCAACGCCGCGATCCTGCCGACTATGGTCCGCACGGCGCGCGTCACCGCCGAGGCGACGCGCCGCGCCGGCATCGGCGTCCCGTTGATGATCATGCGCAGCGACGGCGGCGTCATGGAGGTCGCGAGCGTCGAGCGGCGTCCGATCATGACGATGCTGTCGGGCCCCGCGGCCGGAGTCGCCGGGGCGCTGCTTGCACGAGAACGTGACGGACGGGATCTTCATCGAGGTCGGCGGCACGAGTTCCGACCTGTCGGTCGTGCGCCGCGGGTTGCCGCAGATGCGCGCCGCGAGCATCGGCGGCCACCGCACGTTGCTGCGGACCCTCGACGTGCGCACGCTCGGCGTCGCGGGCGGCAGCCTCGCGCGCATCGATCGCGGCGTCCGCGGCGCCGGCGCGCTGCGCGGCGTCGGACCGCGTTCGGCGCACATCGCGGGGCTGCGGTACGCGTCGTTCATCGAACGCGCCGCGCTCGCAGCGGCGCGGCTCGAGTTCGTCGCGCCGCTGGGCCGCGACGAGGCCGACTGTCCGGTGCTGATCTGCCCGAGCGGCGAAGTCGCCACGATCACCGTCACCTGCGCGGCAAACGTCTGCGGCTGCGTGCCCGCCGGCGCGTTCGCGCACGGCGACCGCGACGCGGCCCGGGTCGCGTTCGATCGCATCGGGGAGGCGATCGGCGTCGACGGCGAGCGGCTCGCGCAGGCGATGCTCGAACGCGCCGTCGCGGGCTTGCGCCCCACGATCGAGCGGCTGATCGCCGACTACCAACTGGAGCGCGACCTCGTCGAACTCGTCGGCGGCGGCGGCGGTGCCGGCGCGCTCGTCCCGTTCACCGCGCGCGCGCTCGGATTTCCGTCGCGCATCGCGCGCGACGCGGAGGTGATCTCGCCGGTCGGGGTCGCGCTGGCGCTCGTGCGCGACGTTGTCGAACGCACGATCCCGAATCCGACCCCCGCCGACGTCGTGCGCGTCAGGCGCGAGGCGATCGAACGCGTCGTCGCCGCCGGCGCGTCGCCCGGCCTCGTCGAGACGACCATCGAACTCGACCCGCGCCGCAACCTCGTGCGCGCGATCGCCTCCGGCGGCACGGAGGCCGTCGCGGCGCGGCACGCGGAGGACGGCGACCCGCTTGCCGCGGCGGCGAAGGCGCTGCGCTCCGGCGACGCCCCGCCGGACCGCGTCGCCGAGACGGACGGCCTCGCGGTCTACACCCACCGGCGCCGGCGCGGCCTCGACGCGTGCGTCGTCGCGCGCGACGGCACCGTTCGCGCCGTCGCACGCCGGGCGCTCGTCGCGGCGTTCCCGCGCGGCTCGCTGGCCGCGCACTTGCCGGCGATGTTAGAAGAAGCGACGGCCTTCGGCGACGTTGGCCGCGCGCTGCCCGACTGCACGCTGGCCTACGGTCACCGCGTCGCCGAATTGAACGGGCTCGCCGATGCGGCGGCCGTCCTCGCCCTCGCGGACGAAGAACTCAGCGGCCTCGACGACGCCGCGCCGGTGGTCGCGATCGTCGCCGAGCGCTAAACGGTCCTACGAACTACTGTGGCGCGAGGATGCGCTTGCCGATGAGCTGGCCGCTCGGCTTCTTCCCGCCGTAGCCCCAGTCGCCCGAGAAACCCGACGCCTTGCAGGTTGAACTTGAACGTCAGCCAGCCCGAGCCGCGCGGATCGTTCCAGGTCGCCGACAGAATGTTGTCCTTCATCGTTCCGTGCAGCGAGCCATGCGGGTCGTAGTCGCCGATGACGGCGTTGCCTTCCTGGCGGAGGTGGACCGTCGAACGCGTGAAGTAGTCGCCCGCCGCGTCGAGGCTGTAGAAGCCCGCGACGTTCGAGCGCCGCGCGCGCGATGCCGAGCGACGCAAGCGAAACGACGACGAAGGCGGCGCCGAGGGCGACCGCAATCCTTCGAGTCATGGATTCTTCCTCTCGAAAGCTATCGAGGCCGGTTTGGCCGCGAAGCACATTAACGGAAGAGTGCACCGAACTCGTCGCGACTCCTGCCGTAGAGATTGACGAACCGTGCGGCGAAGTGCGCGCGATGACGCAGCGCGCCGAGCACGACGTCCTCGTCGTCGGCGGCGGCAACGCCGGCTGTGCGGCGGCGCTCGCGGCGGCTCGCGCCGGCGCATCGACGCTGCTCGTCGAGCGCTACGGCTTTCTCGGCGGGACGGCGACGGCCGGGATGGTCGGGCCCTGGATGACGTTCCATTCCGGCGACGACCGCATCGTCGGCGGGATCGCGCGAGGAGATCGTCGAGCGACTGGTCGCTCGCGGCGCGCTCGCCCGGTCATCTGCGCGACGCCTCCGACTACGTCGCGACGATCACGCCGTTCGATCCCGAGGCGCACAAGGCGCTGCTCTTCGAGATGATGGCCGAGGCCGGCGTCGACTTGCTGTTACATGCATGGTTCCTCGACGCGCTGACCGGCGACGGCGGCCGGGTCGAAGGCGCGCGCGTCGCGACGGTCGCGGGCACCGCGCGACCTGCGCGCGCGGATCGTCGATCGACGCGACGGCCGACGCCTACGTTGCGGCATCGGCCGGGGTCGAGGTGCAGCAGGGCGACGAGCGCGGCCGTGTCCAGCCCGCGAGCCTGATGTTCCGGCTCAGCCACGTCGATCTGGCCGCGACCGCGGCCTACGCGCGCGCACATCCCGACCAGGTGCGCACGAGCCTCGCCCCGGCCGAGCGCAGCGGCGACCGCCATGACGGCCGTGGCCGGGCTCTACGATCTCTGGCGCGCGGCGCAAGGCGCGCGGCGATCGTCAGCGTCCCGCGCGAGCTGGTCTCGTTCTTCGCGACGCCGTATCCGGACGAGGTGACCGTCAACATGACCCGCGTCGTCGACATCGACCCGCTCGACCCGGACGACCTGACGCGGGCCGAGGTCGAGGCGCGCGGACAGGTGACGCGAACTGCTCGCGTTCTTCCGCCGCGAGGTGCCGGGCTTCGCGAACGCGCGCGTCGCGGCGACGGCGACGCAGGTCGGGATCCGCGAGTCGCGCCGGATCGTCGGCGAGTACACGCTCACGCGCGACGACGTTCCTGTCGGGCCGTTCGTTCGCCGACGCGGTCGCGCGCAGCGCCTATCCGATCGACATCCACAATCCGTCGGGCAGCGGGACGACGACGCACCGGCTGCCGGCCGGGACGAGTTACGAGATCCCGTATCGCTGTCTCGTTCCGCGGCGCGTCGACGGGCTGCTCGTCGCCGGCCGCTGCATCTCGACGACGCACGAGGCGCTCGCCTCGACGCGGCTGACGCCGACGGTGATGACGCTCGGTCAGGCGGCCGGGACAGCCGCGGCGATCGCCGCGGAGCGCGGCGTCGAGCCGCGCGCCGTCGATACGGCGCTGCTGCGCGAGCGGCTCGATGCGCGCGGGCGTCGACCTGCGGCGCGCGCGCGCCCGCGTGAGGGATGATCCGCTCGCGCCTCGCGCGCCGCCGCCGGGCTCGCGGTCGAGGTCGCCGACCTCGGCGACTGGGGCGCCGCCGCGTCTGGTCTCCGAGTACGACGCCGCCGCGGCGCGATCCGCGTGAACCGCCGTCGCGCTCGAACGCGAGGAGGCGCTGCGTGGCGCGCGGCGCGCGCGCGGAACGTGTTCCGCACGCGATCGCGCACGAACTCTATCACCACGCACGTAGCCGCCGGCGCGATCGCCCGCCGGCGCCATCGGACGGACGAGCGAGCGGGCGGCGGACGCGTTTGCTCGCGGCTCTGGCGCGCGCGGTGAGACTCGTCGCCGGCGTCGACGGCGGCCAGTCGTCGACGGTCGCGCTCGTCGCCGGACGCCGATGGCGCGGTGCTCGGCAGCGGCCGCGCCGGGCCCGCCGACGACGTCGGCGAGCGCGACGCGGCGCTGCGGACGCGCGGCGGCGGTCGATGCTGCGCTCGATGCCGCCCTCGCGGCCGCCGGATGTGCCGCTGGATCAGCCGCTTGAGGCGGTCGTCGCCGCGATCAGCGGCTACGACGACGTGCGCGGCCGACCGCGCGATACCGCTGCGCGCGCGGGCGTTGCGCGTCGGCGGTCGAGCACGACGCGGACGCGGCCTGGCGCGGCGCTTTCGCGGCGGCGCCGAGGAGGCCGGCGGAATCTCGTGATCGCCGGGACCGGCAGCATCGCGCTGGGCCGCGCCCGCGGCGGGGCCGTCGCGCGGGCCGGCGGTTGGGGATATCTGTTCGGCGACGAGGGCAGCGCGTTCTGGCTCGCGCGGCGCGCTCTGTCGCTCGCGATGGAGAGCGACGGATCGCGGCGCGCCGCTGGCGATCTCGGCAGCGAAGCGTTGCGGCACTTCGGGCTCGACTCGCTGGGCGACGTCGCGCACGGCTTCGCGCGGGGCTCGATCGATCGCCCGCGCATCGCGGCGTTCGCGCCGCGCGTCTGCGCCTCGCCGCGGCGGGCGACGCGCAGCGCGCAAACCCTCGTCGCGCGATGCGGCCGCACGCGCTCGCGGAGCTCGCCGGCGGTCGTGCACGCGCGGCTGGGAACGGATGCGCCGTCCGCGGTTTCCTATCACGGCGGGCTGTTCGCGGACGCGCGTTGCGCGACGCGTGGGGCGCCGCGGTGCGGGCGCTGATGCGCGGAGGCGCGATCGTGTGCGTCCCGCGCGGGAGCCGGCGTACGGGGCGCTGTTGCGTGCGCGCAGGACTCGCCGCGGAGCGGCCTTGACGAACGGTTCTCGAACGGCTGCGCGGCAGGCTCATCGTCTCGGTCCAGGCCGAGGACGGTTCGCTGCTCGGCGGGCCCGAGACGATCGCGCTGCTCGCGCGGGTCGCGATCCGTAACGGCGCCGGTCGGCGTGCGCATCGAGGGCGCGCCGCGCATTGCCGCGGTTCGCGCGGCGCTGCCGGACGCGCCGATCGTCGGCATCGTCAAACGCCGGCACGCCGGGTTCGCCCCCTACATCACCTCGGTCGCCGGCGAGATCGCGGAGGTCGCCGAAGCGGGCGCGGACCTGGTCGCGTTCGACGCGACCGACCGGCCGCGACGCGGAGGCGCGACGGTGGCGCGGCCTGATCGCGGCCGCCCGGGCGCACGGGCTGTCGTCGCGTCGCCGACTGCGCGACCGCCGCCGAGGCGCGGGCGGCCGCGCCGCCGGGGCGGACGCTCGTCGCGACGACGCTGGCCGGCTACACCGACGGCACCCGCGGACGCTCGCTGCCGGCGCTCGACATGGTCGCGGCGGTCGCGGGTGGCGACCGTTCGTGATCTGCGAGGGCGGGATCGCGACCGCCCGAGGACGCCCGGCGGCGCCTTCGCTGCCGGAGCGGCAGCGATCGTGGTCGGTACCGCGATCACCAACGTCGACGCGCTCGTCCGGCGGTTCGCAGAGGCGGCGCCCGCCCGTTTGCCCGGCGCCGGGCCACCCTAAAAGTCGTGTCCGCCGCGAAGGCGCCTTGATACGATGACGCCGATCGTGAGAACCTTCCGCGCATTCGCCGTCGGCAGCGCCGTCACTGGCGTACGCTTTGGCCGTTCTCGGGAGCTGGGTCCGGATCAACGAGGCGGGGATGTCCTGCCCGGATTGGCCGCTCTGTCACGGCGCGCTCGTTCCGACGCTTCGCCGGCGGCGTGATCTGGGAGTGGCTCGCACCGGCTCGTCGCGCTGGTCGAGGGACTGCTGCTGATCGGCGTCCTCGTCGCCGGCTGGCGGGTGCGCCGTCGCATCGCCGGCGTCGGCCCGGCGCTGGCGACTGCTCGTCGCGATCTTCGTCGCCCAGGTCGCGGTCGGCGGCGCGACGGTTCACCTCGGGAACAGCCCGAACTCGGTCGTCCTCCACTGGGGCATCGCGATGGCGCTGCTGGCGACCCTGACCGTGCTCGCCGTGCTGGCCGTCCTCGCGCCCTCGCCGGCCGCACGTGCGCCGCGCTGGGACGGCTCGCTGCGCGACGGCGCTCGCGATCGCCGCGTTCGCGCGCGCTTCGTCACGATGTGCATCGGCGCATACGTCAGTTCGAGCCATGCCGGACTCGCATGCTCGACGTTCCCGTCGTGCGACGGCAGTCTGCTCGGGTCAGACCGGCGCGCAACTGGCGCAGATGGTGCACCGCTTCGCGGCGTGCGACGTTCTTGATCGTCGCGCTTCTCGCGACGTGGCAGGCCGTGCGCAACGGCGCCGCGGCGGTCGCGCGATTCGCCGTCGCCGGTCTCTTGCTGACCGTGCTACAGATCGCCCTCGGCATCGCCAACGTCTTGCTCGGCATGCCGATGCCGTTGCGCGAGGCGCATGCGGCCAACGCGGGCCTCACCTTTTTGACGTACGTGATCGCCGCCACGCTCGCCACGATCGGCGCAACGGCCGTCTCGCGGGACTTTCGAGCAGTGCCGCAGTATACGCGGGCCCCAGGAGGATAGCGATTGGCCGACCTCTCCGCCGGTAAGCCCCACGTCATCGCGCCCAAAGGAATCGGTCCCGGTTTTTGGACCTACACGGCCGTGTTGACGATCCTCAACGTCATCATCGCCGGGTGGATCCTGTTCGGTCCCGATGCCCTGGCTGATGCCGGGCTGGAACAACCCCGCGACCGACCGTGCGGCCGACGTTGACCTGCTCTTCAAGTTCATGAGCGTGTTCGGCAACGCGATCTTCTTCTATGTGGCCGGCTACGTGATCTATTTCTGCGTCGTGTTCCGGCGCCGGTCGAACGAGTCGCCGTCGTCGATCGGGGTCCAGATCCACGACGCGCCGACGCTCGAGTTCTGGTGGACCTACTTCCCGGTCGATCCTGCTCGGCGCGCTCATCGTCATGTCGGTCTATATCTGGGGAAAGATCTTCTTCCCGACCGAGGCGCCGGCGTTGACGATGGAGGTCGTCGGCCACCAGTTCTATTTCGAGTTCCGCTACCCGGGTTTCAAGCAGTCGCTCGTGTCGCCGAAGGACGAGATGGTGCTGCCGGTCGGCAGGCCGGTGCGCATCCTGCTCTCGTCGTCCGACGTGATCCATCAGTTCTGGGTTCCCGACTTCCGGCTGAAGCTGGCGACCGTACCGGGGCTCGTGCAGGACATGAACTTCACGCCGCTCCGGACGGGGACGTACGACATCGTCTGCTCCGAATATTGCGGGCTGCTGCACAGCCACATGCAAGGCAAGGTCGTCGTCGAGTCGCAGGACGTTTTCGACAAGTGGTATTCGACGCACAAGATCCGCGTCGGCTGCCGCCGCGAACACATCGATCCCGCTGGCGAGCGGCAGCGCGTCGGCCGGGCAGACGCTCTTCACCCAGAAGTGCACGGCCTGCCACGCGATCGCGCCGTTCGACCACAAGGTCGTCGGGCCGGGACTCGATCAACATCACGAGCGATCCGGCGCACCCGAACCTCGTCGACGGCAAGCCGCCGACGCCGGCGAACATCGCGAACATCATCGAGAACGGCTATACCGGCGTCGATCGGCACGATGCCGAACAGTCAGGCCAACGGCCTGTCGCCTCAGGACGTCGCCGACTTGACCGCCTACCTCGTCAGTCTCAAGTAAGGGACACGGAGCTATGGAAGCCTCCACCCACACCACGACCCATACCGAACACGACGTTCACGGTCACATCCATCCGCCGCCGCAGGGGTTCATTCGCAAGTACGTCTTTTCGCTCGATCACAAGGTCATCGGCATCCAGTACTTCGTCTTCGGGCTCCTGATGATGATCATCGCCGGCTGCTTCGCCGAACTGATGCGCGTGCAGCTCACGAACCCCAAGGGGACGTTCATGAGCTTCAACGACTACAACACGATGTTCACGATGCACGGGACGGCGATGGTCTGGCTCGTGACGATCCCGCTCGTGACCGGCGCGATCGGCAACTTCGTGATGCCGCTGCAGATCGGCGCGCGCGACGTCGCGTTCCCGTGGCTGAACATGCTCAGCTTCTGGCTCGTCCCGGTCGCGGCGATCACGTTGTTCAGCTCGTTCTTCGTCGGCGCGCCGGATGCCGGATGGACCGAGTACCCGCCGGTCTCGCTGCAGCAGGGCCCGGGGGCAGCGCTGTGGTGCATGGCGATCTTCATCGTCGGCATCTCGTCGACGCTGACCGGAATGAACTTCACCGTGACGATCGCCAAGATGCGGGCGCCGGGCATGACCTGGACGCGGATGCCGCTGTTCGTCTGGGCGACGTTCGCGACCGCGACCGTCAACATGATCGCGACCGTCGCGCTGTCGGCGGCCGTGCTGGCGCTCTTCTTCGAGCACGTGTTCGACGTGCCGTTCTTCGACGCGACGCGCGGCGGCGCGGCGGTGCTGTACCAGCACATGTTCTGGTTCTACTCGCATCCCGCCGTCTACATCTTCATCCTGCCCGCGTTCGGCGTGATCTCCGAAGTGCTGCCGACCTTCTCTCGCAAGCCGGTCTTCGGCTACAAGATGATCGCGTTCTCGTCGATGGCGATCGCGATCCTCGGCTTCGCGGTCTGGGCGCACCACATGTTCCCGAGCGGGCTCGCGCCGTGGCTGCAGATCCCGTTCATGATCCTGACCTACGCGATCGCGATCCCAACCGGCATCAAGATCTTCTCGTGGGTCGCCACCCTGTGGGGCGGCCGGATCCACTTCTCGACGCCGATGCTCTACTCGCTCGCGTTTCTGATCACGTTCACGTTCGGCGGCGATCACCGGCATCTTCTTGGCGTCGGTGCCCGGTCGATTTGCACGAGCACGGGAGCTACTTCGTGGTGGGGCACTTCCACTACGTGGTCGCCGGCGGCGCGATCCTCGGCCTGTTCGCCGGCATCACCTACTGGTACCCCAAGGTCACCGGCCGCATGATGAACGAGACGCTCGGGAAGATCGGGTTCTGGTTGTTCTTCATCGGCTTCAACGGCACGTTCTTGCCGATGCACTGGCTCGGTCTCGAAGGGATGCCGCGCCGCTACGCGTCGTACGAAGTCTTCGCGAAGGCGTATCCCGACTCGGTGATGTGGAATCAGCTCGAGACGCTCGCCTCGTTCCTGATGGTCGCCTCCGTCGCAGTGTCTGGCCTT
Organism: Vulcanimicrobiota bacterium; assembly: GCA_963743605.1. Lineage (GTDB taxonomy): Bacteria > Vulcanimicrobiota > Vulcanimicrobiia > Vulcanimicrobiales > Vulcanimicrobiaceae > CAVUQJ01. The sequence continues at coordinate 298,037 of CAVUQJ010000016.1, forward strand.
CAACATGTTCTGGAGCATCCGGCACGGCCGGCCGTCGGGGATCAATCCGTGGGGCGCGCGGACGCTCGAGTGGACGCTCGCCTCGCCGCCGCCCTACTACAACTTCATGAAGATTCCGATCGTGCTGGCGCGCCCGTACGACTTCGCGGACCCGCTGCCGTATCGCAACCTCGACAACGAGGTCGCGCAATACCCGGAACCGACGCCGGCCTCGTTGCCGGAGCTGGCGAGGGCGTAGCCGAGTGGCGACAGCGACGGCGCCCGCGCTGACGGGCCAGGCGGCGGTCGAAGCCCGCTACAACGACGTCGATCCGGTCTATGCCGAAACGCGCGACCTGCGATTGCTCGGGTTCGTGCTGATCCTGTTCAGCGACTGCGTCCTGTTCTCGTCGTTCATCTTCGCCTATCTGTACCTGCGTACGTCGGCGCCGGCGTGGCCGCCGTTCGTCGACGGCAAGCAGTTGCCGTGGCTCGACACGTCGTTCGCGGCGCTCAACTCGGTCGTGCTGTTCGGCTCGGGCGTCACGATGCACTTCGCGCTCGAGAACTGGAAGCACCTACGCAAGCGCGCGTTCAACGGGTGGATGATCGGGACGATCGTCCTGGGCATCCTGTTCCTGTGCGGTCAGGCGCACGAGTATCTGAGCGCCAAGATGACGTGGCAGGGAAGCGCGTTCGGCGCGTCGTTCTTCACCCTGACCGGGATGCACGGATTCCACGTGTTCGTCGGCGTCATCTACCTGAGCGTGCTGATGATTCAGGCCGAACCGCGGCGTCTACACCGGCTCGAAGTACTTCGGGCTGACGGCCGGCACGCTGTACTGGCACTTCGTCGACGTCGTCTGGGTCGCGCTGTTCTGGCTGTTCTACCTATGGTGAGGGGAGGAGCGCGATGAGCGCGGCGTTGCTCGAACGCGGGTTGGCCCTGGTCTCCTCGGTCGTCGTCGGCGTGACGGCGATGATCCAGCTCCGCAACGAATTGCCGGTCAAGGGGCTCGACGCGGCCGTTACGAAATTGCTGCTCGGTCTGATGGTGATCGGATGCGTGCTCGCATTCTTCGCCGCGCTCGGCCTCATGGGGAAGCACGGATGAGCGACAAAGACGATCACGCGGCGGCCCAAGCCGATGATACCCGTCTCCGCGGGCGTCCCGCCGACTCGCGAAGTTTCTGATGGCGGGCGCCGTGCTGATCGTTTTCATGCAGGGCGCGTTCGTCGTGACCGCGGCCGTGTACGGCCGCATCTGGCCGAGCCTCGACTCGGTCCAGCGTCCCGCTGCACTAGCCCCGCTCAGCGATCGCGCGTGCGCGCGCGGTCGACGAACGCCTGCGAGCCGCGCCGATGCCGAGCGGCGGCAGGTGCTCGGGCAGCACGCCGGTCGAGCGTCCGTCGATGCGCAAGATGCCGCCGTAGCGGCAGAACTCGATAAGGGCGGGCCACAGCTCGCGGCGATCGAGCGCGCGCGGCCGCGTGCCGAGCGGCCACTCGCCGAGCGACGCAGCGATCCGCGTCGAGGACGGCGGCAAAGTAGGACGGGGCCTCGTACGGCTCGGTGGCGTCGCGGTACCGGACGTAGCCGTCGATGCTGTAGATGCGGCCGAACGTGTCGAGCAGCGCGCGCGTGCACGGAACCATCAGCAGCGATCGCGTAGGCCAAGAACATCAGCGCGCCGAGTCCGAAGATCGGCGCGAGCAGGTGCGCAGTCTCTTGCCTTCGCAGCAGCAAGCCGAGCGGCAGCAGCGAGAAGAAGAGCGCGACGACCAGCGGCTCGATCGCGACGGAGAGCCGGCCGAAGAAGCCGCGCAAGACGACGCGGCGTTCGGCGCGCGTCCAGGGCCGTGAGGCCACGCCCCTCCACTCATGCTCGCGGCGCCACATCGTGTCGCACGCTTCGCGTTCGCGGGCGCGCGGGGCCTGCCCGGAAACGGCGCCCCCGGGGCCGAAGTCCGTCGGTGAGATGTACGGATGGAAAGCGCGCCTGGTGGCGCTCGCGCTGATGTGCCCGCTGCTCGTGCCGCAAGGGGCGCGAGCTGCAGACCAGCAGGTCCATGGCGTGATCGTGACGGTGCTTGCGGCGCAACGCGAGATCGTCGTGCGGCAAGACGCGAGCTCGTCGATGCCCGCGATGACGATGCGGTACGCGATCGCGCCGGCGCTGGCGAGGCGGCGGCTCGAGGCGGGCGACGAGATCGCGGGCATCGTCGACGACGCGGCGTCGCCCGGGACGCTCGAGCGCGTCGAACGTCCTCACACGCGCCGGCCGGTCAACCGCTCTGGTTCCGGCCGCGGGGCCGCCGAGCGCCGTGCCGATCATCGAGAGCGGCGAACCGGTTCCGGCGACCGCGTTCGTCGACCAGACCGGCCGGCCGTTCGGCTTCGCGGCGCTGCGCGGCGAGACGGTCGTGCTCTCGTTCATCTACACGCGCTGCCGCGACGGGCGGATGTGTCCGCTGATTTCGGCCAAGTTCCACGCGCTGCAGAGCCAACTGCACGGTCCGCAGTTCCACCTCGTCGAGGTAACGCTCGATCCCGCCTACGACCGTCCGGCGGTGCTCGCGCGCTACGCGCGGCTGTTCGACGCCGATCCGGCGGTTTGGACGCTGCTGACCGGCGACCCGGCCGCGGTGCTCGACTTCGACGCGCGCTTCGGCGTCATACCGTTCGCCGACGCGGACGCCGGGATCATCCACTCCGAGCGCACGGTCGTGATCGATCCCACCGGAACGATACGTGCCACCGTCGAGGAGGCGGGCTGGTCGAACGACGAGATCGTCGCCGCGGCGCGCGCGGCCGCGAACCTGTCGTCGAACCCGGTCGAACGGCTGGACCTGTGGCTATCGGAGAAGGCGCTGGCTCTGTGCGGCAATCAGGCGCTGGGCTTCTCGGGGTTGCTCGACCTCGTCGTCGTGCTGTCGATCCTGTCCGTCGCGAGTTGGGTGCTGTACCGGGTCGCGCGGCACATCTTCGAGCCCGGCACCTAATCGGTGTAGCGAGCGCGGCTGGGGTCAGCGTTCGGCGAGGCGGCGCTCCTGCGCGCGCGAGGCGAGCAGCAGCGTGCCGACCGCGGTGACGACGGCGAGCGCCGCGAACGCGGCGTAGGTCAGGCGGTAGGCGCCCGCGTCTCCGATCGCGGTCCCGCTGACGCCGCCCGCGAGCGAGCCGCCGAGGATCTGACCGACGATGAGAAAGATGCTCAGTAATCCAACGGCCGTCGCGCGCATCGCGGACGGCGCCTCGTTGCTGACGATGTAGCGCGTCGGTGCGCCCAACAGCGCGCCGAAGCCGACCCCGGCGAGGGCGAGGGCGGCGATCGCGCACCACAGCGGCGCCGCGAGGCAGACCGCGAACGCGGCGAGGCCGAGCGCGGTGCACGCGGCGCCGGCGAACAGGACGGCGCGGCTCCCCGCGACGTCGAGCGCCCGTCCGGCGAACGGGATCACGGCGACGAACGCGACCGCGCCGACGGCGGCGATCAGGCCGGCGACGGCGTACGAGACGTGCTGCGCGGCGACCAGCGCGGCGGGGACGAAGAAGAGCGCGCCCTCGAGCGCGCCGATGAGCACCTCGAGCCCAAACGTCGTGACGAGCTGGCGGCGCGCGAACAGCGCCGGCGGGATGATGGGTTCGGCCGCGCGACGTTCGATCGGCACGAGCGCGGCGAACGCCGCGATTGCGATGACGCAGCCGGCGACGATGAACGGCGCCGCGATCTGCGCGCCGTGCGGATCGAGCCGCGTCAGCGCAAACATGCTCGCCAACAGCCCGAGCGAGAGCACGGCGATCCCCGCGGCGTCGATCGGTCCGCGCACCTTCGGCGCCGTCGCCGGGACGTCGCGGAGGGCGCGTACGATCACCCATGCCGCGAGCGGGATGTTGGGGATGAAGATCCAGTGCCAGCCGAACGCGCCCGTCAGCAGCCCGCCGACGGTCGGGCCGACGATCGCGGCCAGTCCCCAGGTCGCGCCGAGCAGCCCGAGCGCGGAGCCGCGCGCCTCGGGCGCGACGCGATCGGCGATCGCGGCCGTCGCGACCGGAAAGATTCCACCCGCGCCGATCGCCTGTAGCACGCGCGCCGCGAGCAGCACGCCGAACGAGGGCGCGAGGATCGCGACGAGGCTGCCGAGGCCGAACAGCCCGACGCAGGCGACGTACGACGCGCGCCGGCCGTAGGTATCGGAGAACTTGGCCGCGATCGGGATGCTGACGACGGTCGCGAACAGATACACCGTGAAGACCCACGCGGCGTCGGAGGGGCCGACCGAGAAATCGCGTGCGAGCGCGGGCAGCGCCGGCGAGAGCGCCCCGAGGTCGAGCGCCGCGGCGAAGACGCCGAGGCCGAGGGTCGCAAGCAGCGGGACGGCCGAGCGATCGATGCGGTGGCCGGCGATCCGCCGCCCTCCGGCCTTCTGCGCGGGCTGCGTTACGATGAGACGAGTCGGTCGCCGACCATCGCCGCGCACATCAACGCGAGGTAGATCAGCGAGTACTTGAACAGCGTCCGGGCGTGCGGCTTCGTGTCGGGCGAGAACAGCCGCACGGCGTCGATGAGGAAGATCGCGCCGAGCACGACGGCCGGCACGAGGTACCACGCACCGAAGACGCCGAGCGGGACGACGGCGATCGACGCGGCGACCATCACGATCGTGTAGATGAGGATCTCGTTTTTCGTGCGGGGGACGCCGTGCACGTTCGGGAGCATCGGGATGTGCGCGCGGTCGTAGTCGGTCTCGGTCATAAGCGCGAGCGCCCAGAAGTGCGGGGGAGTCCAGAGGAAGACGAGGGCCGCGAGCGCGACTGCCGGGGCGCCGACAGTTCCGGTGACGGCGGCCCAGCCGACGAGCGGCGGGAGCGAGCCGGCGGCGCCGCCGATGACGATGTTGAGCGTCGTCCGGCGCTTGAGCAGCAACGTATAGACGACGATGTAAAAGAGGTTGCCGGTCAGCGAGAGCCACGCGGCCAGCGGATTGACGAGCGCGTACAGCAGGATGAACGACGCGGTCCCGAGCGCCGTAGCGTAGAGCGCCCCGTGCAGCGGCGCGATGCGGCCGGTCGGGAGCGGACGCGCCATCGTGCGCCGCATCAGCCGGTCGATGTCACGGTCGATCACGCAGTTGAAGGCGCCGGCCGAGCCTGCGGCGAGCGCGCCGCCGATGAGCGTGAGAACGGTCAGCCCGAGCGGCGGGAGCCCGCGCGCCGCCATGATCATCGCGGCCAGGGTCGTGATCAGGAGCAGGACGATGATCCTCGGCTTGGTCAGCTCGTAGTAGTCCGCCAGGACGGCCCACCAGCGGCCGCCGGCGACGGTCCGTCCGGCGTCTACGCCAGCGACGGTCTCACGCACGGCGCGCGGCCCCGAGGGCGCGGCGGACGGCATCCTTCACGACTGCTACTCTAAGCGTCGGGACGTGGGCGCGGCAACGACAATGGTGCTGTGGCTATCCGTCAGCAACCGGTGACCGCGCCCTCGGCGTGGTCGGAGGCCCGTTCCTCGTCGGCCCCGATCGACTGCATCCGGTCGGCGAAGTCGGTCGCGGCGTTGGCGGCCAGTTCGTTGTTGCTCTCGTGCCGTTCGGTCGTCTGGTAGTACGGGGGCGGCGTGCCGTCCGACGAGGCGAAGTCGGCCGTCTGGGTCTCGTCGGGCTTCGGCTGGTTCTGGTCGGCGGCGGTCGTCCCGTGATACTGCAGGTAGGTGACGAAGCCGCTGAGATCCATCGAAATCTTCTTTTGACGGTAGAGCGCGCCGCCGAGCGCGTCCGTGAATTCCATCAACTCCGCCTTGCGGGCGGGGTCGGTCGAGCGGTCGGCGAGGTCGCGCAGCCGCTTGATTTCCCCGACGCCGCGGTTGGCGTCGTCACGCAGTTGGTCGGCGAGCCGGCCGAGTTCGTGAATCCCCTTCTGCAGGCTGAGCGAGCTCGCTTCGAGATCCAAGTTACGCAAGCGAACGATCGCGAGCGAGAGCGTCGCGTCGTTGCGCAGCGTCGAAAAGATGGCGCTGTTGGCGTGGACCACGATGTTACCGCAGGCCGCTGAGGTGCGCACGCGACCGATCTCCTTCAGCGCAGCGGGGGTCTGCTGCGGTGCCGGCGACGCCGAAACGGGGACGGTCGCGAGGCTGGCGATCAGGACGATCGGAACGGCGAACACTGTGCGGGTGCCCTCCACCGGGGCTTAGGAGTGTGGTGTTTCTCTGGGCGTGGCGCGGGCTCCCTGGCCCTCCCCCTCGCTTGGGGGATTCCGGCGCCGGCATGACGCAAGCGGCTGGCGACGATGAAGAGGCTCGTGGCGGTTGCCGCGTCGCTCGCGCTCCTGACGGGCTGCCGCGAGGTCCGCGTCAAGACGTATGCCCACGGCACGACGACCGTGCCCGGGCGGCAACCAGATTGCCGTGATCCGGGACGTCCCGCAGCTGGAAGAACTCGGGATCAAGGCGCCGGTCAAGTTCAACCACGAGTTCGGCGTCGTCCTGATCATGGGGCCGCACCGCGAGTCCGGCTGGCGTCAGGTGATCGAGTCGATCCGCGCCAACGACGAGCGCGTCCGCATCGTCGCCTTCGAGGTCCCGCCCGCGGACGGCGGGGAGCCGGCCCACGAGTATCGCACCTACACGCTGTGGATCATACCGATTACCGTGTATCGCGTGGGCTCTGTGCTCGACGTCGTGACGCCGTCGGGCGACACGATCGCGTCGACCGTGTTGCGTTGAGCGGTGGAGCTGTGCCCGGGGAAACGGATGACGGAAACGACTGAACTCGCGTCGCTCGACGCAACCGTGACGCGGCTCGGCGGAACGCTCGAACCCGACGGCCAGCCCAGCGAGGCCTGGGGGATCTGCAACCCGGCGGCCGCGCGCACGCGCGACGGGCGGCTGTTGCTCTATCCCGCGCGTGGTCGCGGCCGGGAACATTTCGCGAATCGCGCGCGTCGAGGTCGGCGGCGACGAAGCGGTCGCCGACGTACGCGCGCGACGGGTATGCGCTCGAGCCGCAGGCCCGCTACGAGAAGCGCAATCAACCGGGCGGGTACGGCTGCGAGGATCCGCGCGTCACGTTCGTCCCGGCGCTCGACGCGTACGTGATGACGTACACCGCGTTCGGCCCGCTCGGTCCGCGCATCGCGATCGCGCTCTCGCAGGACGGCCGTACCTGGGAGCGCTTGGGCCTCGTCGATTTCTCCGCTCCGGGCCTGCCCTGCGGCGACGACAAGGATGCCGCGTTCTTCCCAGAGCCGGTGATTTCGCCGGCGGGCGTCAAGTCGTTCGCGTTCTATCACCGGCCGATGCTGCACGTCTCGGCCGTCGACGGTCGCGCGGCCGTCCCGCTGATCCTCGCGCTTCCGCCGGAGGACCGCGAGGCGATCCGCATCGCGTATGTCCCGTACGAACCGGCGATGGCCGACCGTTCGAAACTGCTGCAGGTCGCCGAGAGCGTCGTCGTGCTCGCGCCCGAGGCGGCGTGGGGCAGGATCAAGACCGGCGCGGGAACGCCGCCCGTCCGCGTCGCCGAGGGTTGGCTGTCGATGTTCCACGGCGTCGACGCGGAGACGCGCCAGGACGGCTCGTTCGAGATGCGTTACAGCGCCGGCATCGTGATCCACGACGCCGAGCGGCCCGACGTCATCCGCTACCGTTCGCCCGAGCCCGTGCTCGCGCCGCAGACCGATCACGAGCGAAACGGCGTCGTCAACGACGTCGTTTTCCCGACCGGGATCGTCGTCCTGGACGACGCGAAGCGGTCGTACGATATCTACTACGGCATGGCCGACCGGTACGTGGGTCGCGTGCGGCTCGAACGTCGGCGCCTCGACCGTCGCGGGAGCCGAGAGCGCGGCCTGACGTGCGCGTGATGCTCCCGTGCTTCGCTATTACCTGATATCGGCGGCGATCGTCGTGACGCTCGGCATCATCGTCGCCGCGATCCATCGGCCCGGCCGCGAACTGCGCGTCGCGAGCGTGCAGTCGACCGGGTCGCCCAGCCCTCCGCGCCGCCAAGTCGCGTCGGCGTTCTCGCCGCAGCCGCCGAACGGCAACGCGCCGTGGGCGATGTCGGCGCTGCCCGAGTGTTTCCACCAAGAGCGCGAGGTGCACGGAACGCGCGCGTTCGTGCGGGCGCACCTCCCGGCCGGTGCGCACGCGCTGCCGAGCGGGACGACGCTTCGCGCGCGCGACTGCACGGTGATCGTCGGCGACCGCGCCGTCGAGGTCGTGCGCGGCGACGAGCGGCTGCGCATCCCTCCGGTCGCCGCGCTGTACGGGCTGCCGCGCGGCCGGCTCGCGCTGCTGCGCGACGACCCCGCCGGTTCCGTGCTGCGCGTCTACGCGCCGGGGACGGCGCGATGAACGGCGACGGCGCGCTCGCGCAGGAGGTCGGGCGGCGGCGGACGTTCGCGATCATCTCGCATCCGGACGCCGGCAAGACGACGCTGACCGAAAAGCTGCTGCTGTACGGCGGCGCGATCGTGACGGCCGGTCAGGTCGCCGCGCGCCGCCGCCAGCGCGCCGCCACCTCGGACTGGATGGAACTCGAGCGCGAGCGCGGCATCTCGATCACGTCGACGGTGCTGCAGTTTCCCTATCGCGGCTTCACGATGAACCTGCTCGACACGCCCGGCCACCAGGACTTCGGCGAGGATACGTATCGCACGCTGCTGGCCGCCGACAGCGCGGTGATGCTGCTGGACGCGGCCAAAGGCGTCGAGCCGCAGACGAAAAAGCTGTTCGCGATCTGCCGCGCGCGGCGCATCCCGCTGTTCACGTTCATCAACAAGATGGACCGGCCGAGCCGCGACCCGCTCGAGCTGATCGACGAACTCGAGAGCGTGCTCGGCATCGGCGCCTATCCGGTCAACTGGCCGATCGGCAACGGCCCGTCGTTCCGCGGCGTCTTCGATCGCGCCAGCCGCCGGGTCCACCTGTTCGAGCGCACGCACGCACGGCGCGAAGCAGGTGCCGGTCGAGGTGACGGGCGAGCGCGACCCGCGGGTCGCGGCGCTCTGACGATCGCCGCGACGTACAAGGAGTTCCTGGACGGCGTCGATCTGCTCGACGGCGCGGGCGCCGCGTTCGATCCCGCGACGGTGAGTGCGCGGCGACGCGACGCCGGTGTTTTTCGGCAGCGCGGTGACGAACTTCGGCGTCGCGCTGTTCCTCGACGGATTCGTCGACATGGCGCCGCCGCCGGCCGCCCGGCGTCGCCACCGTCGGCGGCGACGGCCGGCGCGAAGCGATCGCACCGGTCGCCGATCACTTCTCCGGTTTCGTGTTCAAGATTCAGGCCAACATGGATCCGCGCCATCGCGACCGCGTCGCGTTCGTGCGCGTCTGCTCGGGCCGGTTCGAGCGCGACATGACGGTCCGCAACGTGCGCAGCGGCAAGGACGTGCGGCTGACCCGCGCGATGAAGCCTGTTCGCGAGCGACCGCGAGGTCGTCGACGAGGCGTATGCCGGCGACGTCGTGGGCCTCGCCAATCCGGGGACGTTCGCGATCGGCGACACGCTCTGCGACGGCGTCCCGGTGCGCTACGACGGAATCCCGCCGTTCGCGCCGGAACACTTCGCGCTCGTGCGCAACGTCGACACGGCGAGCTACAAGTCGTTTCAGAAGGGGATCGCGCAGCTGCGCGAGGAGGGCGCGATCCAAGTCTTCCACTCGGCCGACGCGGCGCGGATGGAGCCGGTCCTGGCGGCGGTCGGTCCGCTGCAGTTCGAGGTCACGAAATACCGGCTCGCAGAGCGAGTACAACGTCAAGACGGAACTGACCGGCCTGCCCTACACGCTGGCGATGCGGGTCGGCGGCGACGCCGGCGCGATCGCTCGCGGGCGCGGCCTGGCCGTCGAACGCGCGGCTCGTCGACGACTGGGACGGTCGTGCCGGTCGCGCTCTTCGAGAGCGAGTGGAGCATGCGGCTCGCGCAGGAGTGGAACCCGAAACTGGAATTGCGTGCCGTTCGGCGAACTCGCAGCGACGGAGGAACCCGCGTGAAGAAACTGACGCTCTTCGTGGCCGTGGTCGGCGCTCGCCGGCTGCTTCGGCGAGAACCACTACGAGCAGACCGCGGACAGCGTGACGAAGGCGATCATGGCCAACGACATGCGTCCGGTCGAGTCCGACTTCAATGCGATCGTCCGTCCGAAGCTGCTGAACCGCGCGCACGTCGGGGAACTCTCCGACCAGTTGAACGCGCTCGGGCACGCTTCAAGCGCATCCACGAGACGACCGCCAGAGACGCGCCGCAGGGCGAGCACACCTTCGACGCCGTCTTCGACAAGGCGACCTGGAAAGAGATCATGACGATCGACAGCGACGGGAAGATCGCGTCGTTCTACGTCCACCCGCCGAGCGCGGACGCGACCGGAACGGAGTGAACGCGGGCGCCGCGACCGTCACGTTCGCGGACGTCGTCGCCGCGGCACAGCGGCTGCGCGGCGTCGCCAACCGCACGCCGGTCGTCACCTCGCGGACGCTCGACGCGCGCACCGGCGCGACGCGTCGCGATCAAGTGCGAGAACCTGCAGCGGATGGGCGCCTTCAAGTTTCGCGGCGCCTACAATCGGCTCGCGCAACTCGATGCCGCCGAGCGCGCGCGCCGGCGTCGTCGCGTTCTCGAGCGGCAACCACGCGCAGGGCGTGGCGCTGGCGGCGTCGCTGCTCGGGATCCGCGCGACGATCGTGATGCCGCACGACGCGCCGCGCGCGAAGGTCGCCGCGACGCGCGGCTACGGCGCCGAGATCGTCGTCTACGAGCGCGGTCGCGAGGACCGCGCGGCGGTCGCCGCGCGCGTCGCGCGCGAGCGCGGCGGCACGATCGTTCCGCCGTTCGACGATCCGGCGATCGTCGCGGGCCAAGGGACGGTCGCGCTCGAGCTGCTCGAGGACGTGCCCGACCTCGACGTCCTCGTCGCGCCGCTCGGCGGCGGCGGACTGCTCGCCGGCTGCGCGCTCGCGACGCGCGGACGCGGCTCGCGCGCCGAGTTGTGGGGCGTCGAGCCCGAGGCGGGCGACGACTTTCGCCGCTCGCTCGCTGGCCGGGCGCCCGGTCGAGATCCCGGTGCCGACGACGATCGCCGACGGCCTGCAGACGCAGTCGCCCGGCGCGATCACCTTTCCGATCGTGCGCGGCGCAGTGCGCCGGCGTCGTCACGGTCAGCGACGAGGAACTGCGCGCCGCCGTGCGGTTCGCGTTCGAGCGCCTGAAACTCGTCGTCGAGCCGAGCGGCGCGGCGCCGCTGGCGGCGTTGCTCACCGGCAAGATCGACGTCGCCGGCAAGCGCGTCGGCGCGATCGTCAGCGGCGGCAACGTCGACGCCGCGACCTTCGCGAGCGTGCTTAACGAGATATAGCTGAAGACAACGGCTCCTCGACAATGGGGCCGCGGCCCCGGAATTAAAGGCCGCTCAGCACGTTAGCCAGCTTAGCGGACCGCGATGCCCCAAAACCCTCGTTCGGTAGTCTGCGAACCGATAACGCTGCGTAGAGGAGCCGCGTCGCCGTTCGAGCCGGCAGCATAGACGCGTAAGGTACCGTACGAGTACCCGCTGCCCGGGTCCGTCTGCTCCACGATGTAGATGTTGCGGCGTTGGTCAAGGGCGATCGCGACCGGGCTACTGAGGAGCGTGTCCGGGCCGCTGATCGCCCGGATCGGCGCGACGTTCCCGTTGGCGCCCGGCGCAAAGACCAAGATGCTGTTCGGCTGAACGTTTGCGACGTACAGGTTGCCCCGAAAGTCGAGGGTTACGCCCGCAGGCCATGCAAGGCCGGTGTTCGTTCCGGCGATCGTGCGAACGGGCGCGACGTCCCCATTCGCTCCTCGCGCATAGACCGTTATACTATTACCCAAGAAATTCGCAACGTAGATGCTCCCACCGCCGTCTACCGCAACACCTTGTGGCGTGCGGAGCCCCGTCTTCGGCCCCTTGATCCGCTGGATCGGCGCGACATTTCCGGTCGCGCCGGCGGCGAACACCAGGACGGAGCCGATGCCAAGGTGACGGTAATTTGCGACGTAAATGTTCTTGCTGCTATCGAGCGCGATTCCCCAGGGATAAAGCAGGCCGGTGGCCGCGCCCTTGATGAGCCGAATCGGTTCGGCAATGCCGTAATCGCCCGGCGCATAAACCGTTACGGTGGAGTCGAGAAAGTTTGTCGTGTACACGGTGCGCTGCGCGTCTACGGCTATCCCATAGGGATACCGAAACCCGGTAAGCCTGCCATGGATTGTTTCCATCGGCACGATGTCGCCGTTCGCGTCCTCGGGATAAATGAAGATACCGGTCTTGAAACGGGGGCGATACGTCGCGAGCCCCTCAGAGATATAGATGCAGGACCTAACCAGGCAGGACCGCTGCGAAGGCCTCCGGGCCCCGATTGCCGCAGCGGGCAGAGCGCTCGTTTGTTCCGGCCCGACCACGGCTCGGCTTCCAAAGCCTCCGCACGCGGCTAGGAGCGTCGCGCCGGCGAGTGCGCCACAACGAAGCATCATCGTCGCCTCCTCGGATAACGTCGCCCGACGCCCTCACCAGGACGCATTGAGACCACGGACGGGTAGCAGAGACCCTTCTAGATAGACCACTGCCAGGCGTTCCAGTCCTCGATGATGCCGTTTGGGCGAAAGAACTTCAGGTCGTCGTTGATCGACTCTATTTGGCGCTGCCACCAGATGTAGACGTACGGGTTGTCGCGCGCGAGCAGGCTCTGGGTCGTGTCGTATGCGCGCTTGCGGGTCGCGCGGTCGTAGTGCGTCAGCGCCATGTGTTGCGCGGCGTCCATCTCGGGGTTGCAGTAGCGCGTCCAGTTATAGCCGTTGGGCGGCCGCTCGCTGCACAGCAACTGGCTCGAGTCGTCGGGGTCGATCCCGCCGAACCACGTCAGTAGGCCGCCCTGATACTTCCCGCTCGCGAGGATGCCGGTGCCGACCGGGCCGTACAGGAGCCCCGTCGTGTAGCCCTTGAGCGTGACCTCGATCCCCGCCTCGCGGAACAGCGAGACGAGCAGCACGCCGCGCCCACGGTCGGTGACGCTCTCCGTGCGGTAGGCGATCTGCAGGGTCAACCGTTGGCCGTTCTTGGTGCGGATGCCGTCGGGTCCGACGCGCCAGCCGGCGGCGTCGAGCAGTGCGCGCGCCCCCGGGAGGTCGCGGACGGTCGTCCCCGCGTGCGGGTTGTATGCCCACATGAACGACGGGATGTCCTCGGTCGCGGGAATGGCGGTGCCGTAGGTAAAGTCCTCCACGAGTTTGGGCTTGTCGATGGCGAGCGCCAGCGCGTGCCGCAGCCGCGCGTCGCTCCATGGCGCGGCCGTGGTGTTGATCATCAGCGAGTCGGCCGTATTGAACGAGACGAGCACGTTCGTCACCCCCGGGATCCCGCGCAACTGCACGTACGCGCGCGGGGTCGCCTGGTAGAACCAGTCGAGGTCGTGCGCGCGCATCTCGCTGACGATCGTGTTTTCGTCGGCGACGAAGTGGAGGACGATCCGGCGCAGCTTCGGCTTGCCGAGGAAATACGCGTCGTTGGGCGCGTACTCGATCTGATCGCCGCGCAGCCAGCGCACGACCTTGAACGGCCCCGTCCCCACCGGCTGGCTGTTGAACGGGATGCGGTTGAGGTCGCGATAGCCTTGCAGGAGGTGAGCGGGCAGGACCATCATCGGCGCGTCGCTGTGGGCGAAGAACGTGTGCACCGCCGGCGCGAACGGCCGCTTGAGCCGGAAGATCGCGGTGTAGGGATCGGGCGTGTCGACGCGGTCGACCAGGTCGTAGCCGTGGCGCGTCGAGACCAGCGTGTTCGGGTTCATGATCGCCTGGAACGTGAACTGGACGTCGCGGCTCGTGAACGGCGCGCCGTCCTGCCACTTCACGTTGCGGCGCAGGTGATAGGTGATCGCCTTCCCGTCGGCGCTGATTCCGCCGTTCTCCAGCGTCGGCACCTCGCTCGCGAGGACCGGGACGTCGTTCCCCTCGGGGTCGGTCGCGACGAGCGGATCGAAGACGAGCGCCTGCGCCATCGTCTCGACCTCCTGCGTCGACAGGATCGGGTTGAGCGTGTTGATGTTGCCGGGGAGCGCGACGCGCAGCGTCCCGGGGATCGTCCACGGGTGGCGCGCGCCACCGCCGGTTTGCGCCGACGTGTCGACCTTCGTGCAGGCCGTCAGCAGCAGCACCGCCGCGGCGAGCGCGAGCCGGCGCGCGCTCACGGGCGTCCCATCGCGTAGAACTCCGCGTTGGGACGCATGTCCATGAGGCCGGCCATCCGGTTCGACATCCCGAAGAACGCGGCGATCGAGGCGGCGTCCCAGATGTCGTCGTCGCCGAGGCCCTGCGCGCGCAGCGCGGCGAAGTCGTCGTCGCTCGGGGCGTAGCCCGGCTCGTTGACGCGGGTCGCGAACGCGAGGATCGCGCGCAGCCGCGTCGAGATCTCGGCGCTGCGCCAATCGGCGGCGATCTGATCGGCGGCGATCGCATCCTTGCCGACGACGCGCAGCGCGGCGCCGTGCGCGATCGTGCAGTACAGGCAGCGGTTCGCGACCGAGACGGCGACGACGATCGCCTCGCGTTCGGCGCGGCTGAGGCCGCCGGGCGCGCGCATCAGGACGTCGTGGTACTGCATGAACGCACGAAAGTGTTCGGGCCGGCGTGCGTATGCCCGGAAGACGTTGGGGACAAAGCCGATCTTCGCCCGGTTCTGCTCGTAGACCGCGCGGATGTCGTCGGGGAGTTCGCTCTCCGCGGGCTCGCCGAAGCGCGAGACGGGGCGCGGCCCGGCGCCGCTCACCTGCGGCGGCGCCGCGATGCGAGCGTCGCCGTGCGGCGCGGCCGGAACGGCGGTCCGACCTTGTACTCGCCGCGATGCGAGAGGTCCGCGTCAACGTCCTCGCAGCCGATCGGGGTGAACGCCCGGCAGTCGTGCGGCCGCGCTTCGTAGATGCCGCAGTAATAACTGCCCGAGCGCGGTCCCTTCAAGAAGACGCACTGGTCGGCGACGTCGTCGGTCATCTTGCGCAAGTAGCCCACGACGAAGCCGTCCGCGGAGTCGCGCGGGACGACGTAGCGTTCGAACGTCTCGCGGTACGTGAGGCCGAGGTGGTCCGCGATCCGTTGAACGTCCTCGCGGCTCACGAACGGTTCGTAGCCCGAACAGCACTCCGCGCAGCCCGGCGGACAGGCGAGGTTCTCCGGCAGGTCGCGCAGGTGGCGCCGCGCGAGTTCGATGACGCCCTTGATCGCTCGAACGAACTCGGGGTCGTCGTTGTATTTGTACGACCACTCGCGTTGGACGATCGCGTTCGCGTTGTACTTGTACTCGATCTCCTGATTGTAGGTGATCGTGATGTTCTCTTCGGTGATCTCGATCTCGTTGACTTGCCGCATCGGTTCGAGATCCATCCGCTCGATGCTCGTCGGCTGACCCGTGCTGCGGGTGAAGGCGCGCAGCTCGCGCAGCGCCGAGTGCGTGATCAGGTCGATCGTGTTGGTCATACCGTCGAGTTAGCCGCGGGCGTGCGAGAATCCGGCGGCGCTCGCTCGTCCTTGCGAGCGGGGCGGCGTCGTGCCGGCGCGAAGGGCGCCGGCATGAAGACGATCGGCGTGGACTTGGGCGGCTCGCACGTGATGGCGGCACTGATCGACGAGGACGGCAAGATCGGCCCGTCGGCCGAGATCGACATCGAGGACCGGACGTTCGATGCGGTCGTCGAAACGGTCGCGACGACGATCCGCAAGGCGCTGGCCGACGCCGGCGAGCGCGAGATCCCGCCGATCGGCGTCGGCTCGCCGGGCAACGTCGATCTCGAGACGGGGCGATCCGCTACTCGCCGAACTTCGGCTGGTCGAACGTGCCGCTGGGGGCGCGGCTCTCCGAGAAGCTCGACGCGAAGGTCCTTGTCGGCAACGACGCACGCTGCGCGACGTTGGGCGAGCACACGTTCGGGAGCGGCCGCAACGTCGCCAATTTCGTGATGTTGACCCTCGGGACGGGGATCGGCGGCGGTATCGTGGCCGAAAACACCTTGCTGCTCGGTAACTCGGACGGAGCGGGCGAGTTCGGTCACCATCAGATCCGCGCGACCGACGGGTTCATCTGCGGCTGCGGCAAGATCGGCTGCTTCGAGGCGCAGGCCTCGGGGACGGGGCTGCTGCGCCACGCGTTCGCGGTCGCGCCGTCGTTCCCGACGAGCGGCCTGCTCCTGAAGCGCGACAAGCTCGGCTCGAAGATGATCCGCAAGGCGGCCGAGGCCGGCGACGCGCACGCGCGCGCGGCGTGGAACCGGTTCATCGACGACCTCGCGATCGGGCTCGCGAACGTGATCGCGTTCGTCAATCCGTCGGTGATCGCGCTGGGCGGCGGCGTGAGCAGCGCCGGCGCCTTCATGATCGACGCGCTGCTGCCGAAGGTCGACGTTCTGACCACGATGGTTCCGCGTGGGCAGACCTCGATCGTGGCGGCCCTGTTGGGCAACGACGCCGGCGCGATCGGCGCGTCGGTGATGGCGCGCCGCGGCGGGTTGATCGCCGCTCACGCGCCCTAGCCCGCGGAGGTCGCCCTGAGTCAGACCGTTGCGCCGGTCGACCATCAGCGGGTCGCGGCGGCCCTGCGCCGGCTCGCGATCCCGACCGGTCTCGCCCTCAGCGCCGATCAACTGCTCGGCATCGTCGACACGATCGTCATCGGGTCGTTCGGCGCGGCCGCGCTGGCCGGGATCACCGCCGCGGTCAGCGTCTTCGTGACCGTCCTGATCCCGGTGTTCGCGTTCTATTCGGGGACGCGGATCATGGGCGCGCAGGCCGTCGGCGCAGGCGATCTCGTGCGCTTCGGCCGGATCGTGCGCGCGTCGGCGGTCGTCCCGTTTGCGGTCTCGGGCGCGGCGATCGTCCTCGCGCTCCTGTTCGCGCGGCCGCTGATCGGCGCGATGCTCGGCGGCGCCGCGATCGCCGGGGTCGCGGGCGTCTACCTGATCCTGCGCTGCTTCGCGCTGCTCCCGATCGTCATCAGCGAGGTCGCCATCTCGGCCTTTTCGGCGGCCGGCGACACGCGGCTCGCGCTGCACCTTCTCGTCGTCATCAACCTCGTCCACATCCCGCTGGTCGTCGTGCTCGCGCTCGGGCCGCTGACCCATCATCCCCTGGGGCTGATCGGCGCCGGGATCTCGACGCTGACGTCCGAGATCGTCGGCGCGGCTTACTGCATCGCGCGGATGCGCCGCCGTCGCGATCTGCACATCTTCGCCGAGCGCACGATCGATCTCAAGCTCGCGCGCGCCGCCGCGGTCCTGGGTTGGCCCGAGTTCGTCTTCCTGATCCTGATGGTCGTCCCGGAGCCGCTGACGGTCGTGCTGCTCGCGCCGCTCGGCGTCACCACGGTCGCCGCGTTTCGCGCCCTGACGATCGTCAGCGACTTCACGTGGGCGATCCCGGGCTCGCTCGGGCAGGCCGCACAGATCGTCGTCGGCCAGCGGCTGGGCGCGCGCGACGTTGCGGGCGCGCAGGCCTTCGCCGGCGACGCGATCCGCTACGCGACGATCGTGTGCGCCGTCGTCGCGGCGATCGTCGCCGCGCTCGCGCGGCCGCTCGCGCAACTGTTCACGCTGAGCGCCACGCTGGCGGCGATCGCGGCCGGTCCGCTCGCGACGCACATGCTGTCGCTGCCGCTCAAGGGGTTGTCGATGACGGCGATCGCGCCGATCCGCGCCGCGGGCGACACGCGCTTCAGCCTGTGGATGGGGATCGTGACCGGGGCGCTCTCGATGGCCGGGTTGTGGTTGCTGATCTCGGTGCTGGGCTTCGGCCTCTGGGCGATCCCGATCGCGTGGGGGCTCGCGTGGGCCGTCCGCGCGGCGCTCACGTGGGCGCGCTTTCGCGCCGGCACATGGCGCTATCGCAAGTTGGCGGCCTGAGCCGCCTTATCGTTCGACGGTGATCTGGTTCGCGTTCAGCGCGCCGTCGCTCTGCGGGACGCCGTAGATCGTCACGGTCTGGCCCGGCGCGAGCGTCGAGCCGCGCGGGTCGATGACGGTGCCCTGATGGAGACGCACGTTGCGGTAGGCGTTCGTTCCGGTGCGCACCTGCAGGTCGAAGCGCTTGAAGTACGTCACTTCGCCGTGCGCCGAGTTCTGCACGCGCAGCAGTTCGCGGTTGACCAGGTCGCCGGCCGACCCGACGGCCTGCAGGATCGCGTTGCTGATCTCCGTCGTGATGCTCTGCGCCGGCGCGCTCGGTGGATCGGCGAGCGCCACGCCGGACGTGCAGAGGGCGAGCGCGATGACGGCGACGAATCGCGAAACCATACTTGCAGAACGACCGTCGCGTCCACGAGGTTCCTCGGCTCGCCGCCACGGTGATGTTGGTGCGCGACCGCCGCGCGCGCGGCATCGAGGTGTTCGTCGTCCGCCGCAGCGCGCGCAGCGCGTTCATGCCGGACGCGTACGTCTTTCCCGGCGGCGCGCTCGAGCCCGGCGACGCCGCGCCGCAGGCGATCGCTCGCCTCGATAGCCTCCCGGCCGGCGTGGCGCCGGAGTTCGCCGTCGCCGCGATCCGCGAACTGTTCGAGGAGGCGGGCGTTCTGCTGGCGCGCCGCAGCGACGGCTCGCCGCTCGCGCCGTCCGACGTCGCGCCGGCCCGCGAGGCGCTCGCGGACGACGGCTTCGACGCGGTCGTCGAACGGCTGCAACTGACGCTGTGCGCGAGCGCCCTTTCCTATTACTCGCACTGGATCACGCCGCCGGTCGAGACGACGCGCCGGTTCGACACCCGCTTCTTCGTCGCGCCGGCGCCCTACGGCCAGCGCGCCTCGGCCGATGCGGTCGAGACGCACGACGGATTGTGGATCGTGCCGGCCGAGGCGCTGGCGCGAGGCGACCGCGGCGAGATCGTCCTCGTCTTCCCGACGCGCAAACACCTCGAGCGGTTGGCTGAGTTCGCATCGGTCGCGGAACTGATCGAGCACGCGCGCGCGCGGACGCCGCGCGCCGTGATGCCGGACGTCGACGCCGACGGGACGATCACGCTCCCCGCGGAGTTGCAGGCGTGGTGAGGCTGAGTCCGGCGGTCGCGCGCGTGCGCGCGCCGAACCCATCGCCGATGACGCTCGACGGGACGAACACCTATCTCGTCAACGCGGGCGGCGCGCTCGTCGTCATCGATCCCGGCCCGTCCGAACCCGCGCATCTCGACGCGATCGTGGCGGCCGCGGACGCGTTCGACGGCGAGATCGCGGCGATCGCGGTCACGCACGGTCATCCCGATCACGCGCCCGGGGCGGCGCCGCTCGGCACCCGCCTCGGCGTTCCGGTCTATGCGCACGCGCGCGCCGAGTTTCCCCACGACGCCGTCGCAGCCGAGGGGACGACGATCGGCGCCGGGTTGCGCGTCGTCGATGCGCCCGGTCACGCGCGCGACCACATCGTGCTTTATCTGCCGCAGGAGCGCGCGCTGTTCACCGGCGACGTCGTCGTCGGTTCGGGGACCGTCGTCGTCGCGCCGCCGGGCGGCGACATGCGCGCCTATCAGGCGACGCTCGCGCGGCTGCGGCGCGAGTTCGCCGGCGCCCGCACGATCTACGGCGGCCATGGCGAGCCGGTCGCCGATCCGGCCGCGAAACTCGACGCGTACATCGCACATAGAATGGAACGCGAGCGCGCGCTCGTCGCGCTGCTCGACCGCGAGAGCCCACAGACGATCCCGCAACTGGTGCGCGTGCTGTACGCCGACACGAGCCCGACGCTGTGGCCGGCCGCCTCGCGCCAGGTGCTCGCCTACCTCGAGGCGCTCGAGCGCGAAGGCCGCGTGCGCTCGCACGACCTGCATCGTCAGCCGACGCCCGAGGAGGCGTTGCTGCTGCACCCTGACCTCAGCCGGCTCGGCGATCCCGAGACCGCGCGCGTCGCGGTGAGCGAACTGGGCCTGCGCGCGGCGGGCGAACGGCTGCGGGCTTACGCGCTCGCGACGTAGCAGCTAATCGACCGCGAGGATCACCTTGCCGAACTGTTTGCCCTCGAGCAGCCGGCGCGCTGCCGCCGGCGCCTCGTGGAAGCCGAAGACGCGATCGATCGCGGGCCGCAGGCCCTCCTCGAACAGCGCGAGCATCGCGGCGAAATCGCTCGGGCTGCCCATCGACGTGCCGAGCACGTCGAGCGATTTCCAGAAGATCGCGTATGGCCGGATCGTCGCGTCGCCGTTCGTCCCGCCGTAGACGACCACGCGCGCGCCGGGCCGCGCGATCTCGAGACAGCGTGCCAGCGTCTCGCCGCCGGCGCTGTCGACGACGAGCGTCGGACCGCCGCCCGTCGCGGCGCGGACGTCCTTGTACCAGGCCGGCAACGTCGCGTAGTTGATCGCGACGTCCGCGCCGAGGGCGCTCGCCCGCGCGAGCTTTTCGTCGCTGCCCGACGTCACGACGACCCGCGCGCCGACGTGCTTGGCGAACAGCAAGACGAAGGTCTGCACGCCGCCGCCGATGCCGGTCACGAGCACAACGTCGTCCTTGGAGACGCGCCCGCGCGTGACGGTCGCGCGGTACGCCGTCAGTCCGGCGAGCGGGATCGCGGCGGCCTCGTCGTTCGTCAGTCCGGTCGGCGTGCGATGGACGTTGGCGGCCGGCACGACGCAGTATTGCGCGAACGTTCCGTCGACCGGCATCCCGAGGATGCTCGACTGGTCGGAGACCGGCGGGCCGCCCTCGACCCAGCCGAGCTGGGGATCGATGACGACCGGCGTTCCGGACGGCGGCCCGTCGACGCCGTCACCCAGCGAGGCGACGGTCCCGGCGCCGTCGGAACCGAGCGTGCACGGCAGCGCGACCGCCGGATAGAGCCCTTGGGTGATGTACACGTCGCGGCGATTGAACGCCGCGCGCGCGATCCGGACCGCGATCTGGCCCGGTCCGGGCGCGACGGCCGGCACGTCGGCGACGTGCAGCCGGTCCGGGCCGCCGAGCTCGGACAGGCGAACGGCTCTCAGGACGCAGTCCGCGCCATCCGCTGGGCGCGCCGCTCTTCGGCGAAACCGCCCCAGAACACAACCGCCGCAATGGCGACCGAGATCAGGCCGAGGACGTAAGCAAACGCTATCATGGCAGCCCCATGATAGCGGCGCGGGCGCCGAAAGGCAACGCGACGTAGGGTCGCGGGCGCCGGAAGCGAAGGCGCCCGCACGATGCCGAAGTTCCTGGACGCGATCGCGCCTCGCATCAACCTCGCAAAAGCGCTGCGGGCGTCGCATATACGCCTCGGCAAGTCGGTGCGCGTCACCGGCGTCCCGGCGATCCTGATGGGCGTCTCGTGCATCGTGCTTACTGCCGGGGTCGCGCGCGCGCTGGAACGGGCGACGCCGTCGGTCCCGGACGCCTTCCGCGGCGTGCGCCGCCTGTGGGAATCGGCCGGGCGCGGGCGCACCTCGTTGAACCCGTAGCGTTCGGTGATCGACGAAGCGACACTGGCCGGCCTACTGCGCCGGAGCATCCCCGATGCCCAGGTCGAGGTCTTCGACCTGACCGGCACCATGGACCATCTGCGCGTGTCGGTACGGTCGAGGGCGTTCGCGGGCGCGTCGCCGCTCGACCGCCACCGGATGGTCGAATCGGCGCTCCGCGACGCGCGCGCAGACGGCCGCATTCATGCCCTCGAGATTCGCACCGAAGTACTGGAGTAACCATGGCAGATCCGATCCGCGAAGAGATCGACCGCGAGGTCGCCGCGAACAAGATCCTCGTTTACGGCAAAGGGACCAAAGAGCAACCGCGTTGCGGATTCACACTCGAAACGGTGGAGTTTTTCAATCGTTTAGGCTATCCGTTCGCGGTGATCAACGTCCTCGAGAACGTCCCCAAGCGGAGCGCTCTCTCCGAGATGACGGACTGGCCGACGCTTCCAAAGGTCTTCATCGCGGGAAAGTTCTACGGCGACACCGACATCTTGGGGCCGATGGACCAACAGGGCGAGTTGCAGCCGATCCTCGCGGAGACGTTCGGTGGCGAGCGTCCGGCGACGGTCGTCAAACTGCACTAAGCGCGAAGCGCGGATTGCTCGAACTCTTCGCCCCGAGCGGCGAGGCCGCGTGGCTCGGCTCGTTCCGCTTCGCCGCGCCGCTGCGCCCGCGGCTGTACGAGGTCGACGCGCTCGGGCACGTGAGCAACGTCGCGTATCCGGCCTATCTCGAGTTCGGCCGCATGCAGTTGTTTGCGGCGATCGGCGATCCCGAGCCGGGACCGTTTCCGTTCGTCCACCTGACGGCCGAGCTGCGCGTACGTTACCTCGCGCGCTGTTTCTACGACGAGCCGCTCGAGGTACGCGCCAAGATCGCGGCGCTCGGCCGTTCGAGCGCGACGGTCGAAGAGGCGATCGTCGGAGCCGGCGAGTCGTTGCGCGCGATAGCCGAAGTCACGATCGTGCGGCTCGACGGCGAACGGACCGCGCCGTGGACGGCGGCGCAGCGCGCCGCTATCGCCGCGTTTGAGGAGCGGACGCCGACGGATCGATGAACGCGCCGGCCGGCGACGCGCGCAGCACGTCGAGCGCCGCCTCGTCGAGCGGCCGGCCCGAGTCGCGGTGCGCGCTGACCGCGCAGAAGAAGCCGAACGTCACGTCGCCGCGGTTGACGAACTGATGCGACTGACCGGGCGCGACGTAGACGACGTCGTGGCGGCGAACGACGCGGACCTCGTCGCCGACGATCGCATGACCTTCGCCTTCGCCGACGACCACGACGTGCTCGTGCTCGTGCCGTTCGAGCCGCGTGGCCGCCTGCGGGGGGACCTGAAAGTAGCGCAGTTCGATCGCCGGGCCCGGATCGCCGGGCGCGGCCTTGCGGCGGCCGACGAGGGTGTGGCGGACGACGCGGCCGGGCTCGCCGGTGACGTAACCCTCGCGCTCGATCCCGTCCCATCCGTCGCCGGCGTGGCCGACAAAGCGCCGCTGTTCGGTCATCGTCCGCCAGAACCGCCGCCGAGCGGGGGCGGTTTCCGTGCGGGGGCGCACAATTTTCGCCAAAGTAGTTTTTTTGTACTAGGACCTTTGGCCCACTAAGCGAAGAAGCGCCATGTCGTTGTGGACCACCCCTGGTGCTCGAGGGGGAGCAAACGGAGCGGCGACGCACTCGGCGATCGGTAAGTCTGGGGGGTAAGGGAGACGACTGATCGCCGAGTGTTCTACTCGGCGAACGGCGAATGCGCCGCCGTGCGGCATTGGTTGTTCAAGACGGAGCCCGAGACGTACGGTTGGGATCGGCTGCGCACCGAGGGGCGCACCGAGTGGACGGGCGTGCGCAACTATCAGGCGCGCAACAACATGCTCGAGATGCAGGTCGGCGACCTCGGCTTTTTCTACCACAGTAGCACAAAAGTCCCGGGCATCGCAGGGATCGTCAAGGTCGTCCGCGCCGCCTATCCGGACTTCACTGCGCGCGACAGCTCGAGCGGCTACTACGATCCGCGTTCGACCGAGCGCAACGTGTGGCAGATGGTCGACGTCGCCTACGAGCGCGAGATGCCGCGTTTCGTCTCGTTGACGGAACTGCGAACGCACCCCGAACTCGCCTACATGGTATTGCTGCGCAAGGGCTCGCGGCTCTCGGTGCAGCCGGTCACGGCGGACGAGTGGGAGGAGGTCCTCCGGATAGCCCGGGGGCCGGCGCCCGCCGGCGATTAACTGCTATGCGGCGGCTCGTCGATCGCCGCCGCATCTTCCTTGTAGCCGCCTTCTTTGGCGGCCGCGTAGAGCCGCGACGCGAACGAGCCGGCTGCGCCGTCCCAGGCGTGCAGCGACAGACCGGGCGGCTCGAAGCGCAGCCTGAAGAGGTGCCGCTCGAATATCTCGGGGACGATCTGCGGCGCGGTGCTGACCGAGGTCCAGAGCGTCGCGCGGGCGAGGGTGGTACGAAACGCGCGGTGGACGTGGCCGCTCAGCACGAGCCGGACGTGCTCGTTGCGCGCGATCAGCGCGCGCAGCCGGCGCAGGCCCGTGAAGCCGAACGCATCCATGTAGTGCATGCCGGTGCGAAACGGCGGATGATGCAGGCACAGGACGGTCGGGCGTGCGTCGACGGACAGCGTGCGCTCGAGCCACGCGAGGGTCGCGTCGTCGGCGACGCCGCCGGCACGGCCCGCCTCCGCGCTGTCGAGCGCGACGATGCGCACCGGATGGTCGTCCGCGACGTAGTTGAGCCGTCCTTCCGCCGGCAACGCGACGCGACCCGCGAACGCGGTCCGCAGCGGACCGGCGCGGTCGTGGTTGCCGCGCATGACGTAGTACGGCTGGCGCAGCCGCGCGAGCACGCCGGCCAGCCGCTCGTACTCGACGGCCTCGCCGCGGTCGCCGAGGTCGCCGGTGACGACGACGGCATCCGGCGCCGGGTCGAGCGCCGCGATCCAGTCGACGGCGTGGGCGACGTGCGCGAGCGTGTCGCCCATGAAGCGGCGGCCGCCGCCGGCACGCGTCACGTGCGTGTCCGTCAGTTGCGCGATCAGCACGCGGTGCGGTGGTTCGGTTCGCTAGAGCGCTTGAGCGGCGCGCAGCATCGCGTCCTGCGCGTTGACGAGCGGTTCGCCGTCGACGGGGAGCCGGCGTTCGTAGCGGCCGTCGGGCAGCAACCAGCGCGTCTTCACGTTGTCCGACAGCAGCACGGCCAGCACGTCGCGGCAGAGCGTCTCCTGCAGCACCGGATCGTAGACGGGCACGATCGTCTCGACGCGGCGGTCGAGGTTGCGTCCCATCCAATCCGCGCTGCCCATGTAGACCTCGCGCGCGCCGCCGTTGGCGAACACGAAGAAGCGCGAGTGTTCCAGGAAGCGGCCGACGATGCTGCGCACGCGGATCGTCTCGCTGATGCCGGGGACCCCCGGCCGCAGCTCGCACATGCCGCGCACGATCAGTTCGACCGGCACGCCGGCCTGCGAGGCGCGGTAGAGCGCGCGCACGGTCTCGGCGTCGGTGATGGCGTTCAGTTTCGCCGCGATCCCGCACGGCCGCCCGGCAAGCGCGTGGGCGGTCTCGCGTTCGATCAGCCGCAGGAAGCCGGCGCGCAGCGTCACCGGCGCGACCAGCAGCTCGCGATACTCCGTCGTCCGCGAGAAGCCGGTCAGCGCGTTGAACAGCGCGCTCGCGTCGGCACCGAGCTCCGGCCTGCACGTGAACATGCTGAGATCGGTGTAGAGGCGCGCGGTCTTCTCGTTGTAGTTCCCGGTCCCGAAGTGCATGTAGCGGCGGATCCCGTCGGGCTCGTCGCGCACGACGAGCGTCAGCTTGCCGTGCGTCTTGAGCGCAGCGAAGCCGTAGACGACGTGGGCGCCGACGCGCTCCAGGTTGCGCGCCCAGTGGATGTTGTTCTCTTCGTCGAAGCGCGCTTTCAGTTCGATGAGGACGGCGACTTGCTTGCCGTTCTCCGCCGCCTCGATCAGCGCGGCGACGACCGGCGACGTGCCGGACGTGCGGTAGAGCGTCTGTTTGATCGCGAGGACCTGCGGATCGTTGGCGGCCTGGCTGACGAACTGCACGACCGGATCGAACGAGTCGTACGGATGGTGCAGCAGCAGATCGCCCTCGCGGATCACCGAGAACATGTCGGTCGCATGGACGAGCCGCTTCGGGATCGCCGGGGTGAACGGTTCGTCGCGCAGCTCCGGCCGGTCGATCGCCGAAAGCGTCATCAGGTCGGATGTCGCGAGCGGTCCGTCGATCTCGTAGAGGTCGACCTCGCCGAGTTCGAGCGCCTCGAGCAGCATCTCGCGCACCGAGGCCGGCATCCGGGCCTCGACCTCGAGCCGCACCGGTTCGCCGAACCGGCGTTTGCGCAGTTCCGACTCGATCGCGAGCAGCAGATCGTCGGCCTCGTCTTCTTGCAGGTCCAGGTCTGCGTCGCGCGTCACGCGGAAGCAGTACGACGCGCGAATCCGCATCCCGGGGAACAGCGCGTCGAGGTTGTGGGCGATGACGTCCTCGATCAGGACGAAGTGCGCCTCGCCGGCCGGCGCGTCGATCGGCATGAAGCGCGGCAGGCTGGCCGGGACCTTGACGCGCGCGAAGTGCACGACCTCGCCGTCGGGCGTGTCCTCGACCATCTCGACGCCAAGTGAGAGCGACAGGTTCGAGATGTATGGGAACGGATGCCCCTGATCGATCGCGAGCGGCGTCAGCACGGGGAAGATGCGCTGCTCGAACGTCTGCTTAAGGGTCGCGCGCGTCGTGTCGCCGACGCGGTCGTAGCCGAGGATCCGAATCCCGTCGCGTTCGAGCGCGGGGAGGATCTGCGTCCGCAGACATTCCATGAGGCTCTGCAGCGACGGCCGCAGACGGGCGGCGATCGCGCGCAACTGCTCGTCGGGGAGCCGCCCGTCGTTGGAACGGCGGTGGATCTCGGCCTCGACTTGCTGCTTGAGCGCCGCGACGCGGATCATGAAATACTCGTCGAGATTGTTGCTATAGATCGCGACGAACTTCAATCGCTCGAGCAATGGATTGCGTTCGTCGAACGATTCCTCCAGGACGCGGTCGTTGAACTCGAGCCAGGAGAGCTCGCGGCTGTTGTAGAGCGCGGGATCGTCCAGCCGCGGCACGGGGCGCGGCAGTTCACGGCGTTCGTGTGAGGTCTCGCGAGTCTCCGGTCGAAGGATCATGAGGTGAGGTGGCTTCAACGCCGCGACGGGGGATTCCACGCGGGCGGCGTTCGATGAACGACCTGCTCCTCCACGCGCGGGACCACCTGACCCTGTGCGCCGCGGCGCTTGCGGTCGCGTTGCTCCCCGGGCTCGGGGCCGGGATGCTCGTCGCGCGCGTCCCGGCGCTGCGCGAGGTCGGGCTCGGGGCCGTCAACCTGGGACGGGTCGTCCCCAGCCTGGCGGTCCTCGCGCTGATGATCCCGCTGATCGGGGTCGGTTTTCGGCCGGCGCTCGTCGCGCTCGTCCTGTTGGCGATCCCGCCGATCGCGATCAACACCGACCTGGGCCTGCGCGGCGTCCCGCCCGAGATCGTCGATGCGGCCGTGGGGACCGGGATGTCGCCGCGACAGGTACAGCGCCGCGTCGTCTGGCCTCTCGCCTTGCCGGTCGTGTTCGCGGGGATCCGCACCGCGACGGTCGAGGTGATAGCGAGCGCGACCTTGGCCGCGTTCATCGGCGGCGGCGGCCTGGGCGAATTGATCGTCAACGGCCTCGCCGGCAACGACACCGGGATGCTGCTCGAAGGAGCCGCGAGCGTCGGCGCGCTCGCGCTCGCCGCCGAGGCGCTTCTCGGGCTCGGGGAGCGGCGCATCCGCGCCGCGATCGACGGATGACTGCCACGCTCTCGCGCGGCCGCGCGCTCGCGTTGCTCGGCGCCGGCGCGGCGCTGCCGTCGTGCGGACGCGGCGATCGCGTCGTCGTCGGCTCGAAGAATTTCACCGAGCAACTGGTGCTCGGCGAGATGTACGCGCAGATCCTGACCGCACGCAGCCTCCCGGTTGCGCGCCGGCTCAACCTCGGCGGGACGGAGATCGCGATGGCGTCGCTGCTGCAAGGGCGACATCGATCTCTATCCCGAGTACACCGGGACCGCGCTGATCGCCCAACTGCACCTGCCGCCGCAGCCGGACGGCGCGGCGATCTATCGCACCGTGAAAGCCGCGTACGCGAAACGCTACGGGCTCACGTGGCTCGATCCGGCGCCGATGAACAACACCCAGGCGCTCGCGACGACGCGCGCGATCTCGCGCCGCTACGCCGTCGCCACGCTGAGCGAGTTGAGCGTGGCCGCGCCGCAACTGCGGCTCGGGGCGGTGCCCGAGTTCACGGAGCGGCCCGACGGCCTTCCCGGCCTGCAGCGTCTTTACGGCGGCTTTCGTTTCAAACAGGTGCGGCTGTTCGACATCGGGTTGAAGTATAAAGCGCTGCTGACCGGCAACGTCGACGTCGTCGTCGCGTTCGGAACCGACGGCCAGATCGCCGCCGACGATCTCGTCGTGTTCGTCGACGACAAGCACCTGTGGCCCGTCTACCAAGTCGCGCCCGTCGTGCGCGACGACGACGCTGCGCCGCTACCCGGTCATCGCGCCCGCGCTCAACGCGCTGAGCCCGCACCTCGACCGACGCGACGATGCGCCGCCTCAACGCCGCCGTCGACATCCACGAGGACGAACCGGCCGACGTCGCGCGACAGTTTCTGCACGCCACGGGCCTGGTGACGTGAGCGACGCGCCGGCGAACGGAGCGCCGGTCCGCGTCGACGGCGTCACGGTCCGCTATCCCGGCGCCGACCAGCCGGCGCTCGCGGGCGCTCGACCTCGACGTCCCCGCCGGCGCGCTCGTCGTCCTGCTCGGACCGTCGGGCTGCGGCAAGAGCACGCTGATGCGCACGATCAACCGGCTCGTCGACGCCGGACGAGCGGAACGGTCTACGTCGACGGGCGCGACGTGCGCGACGCTCGAGCCGACGGCGCTGCGGCGCGGAATCGGCTACGTCATCCAGGCCGTCGGACTGTTCCCGCACATGACGGTCGAGCGCAACGTCGCGATCGTCCCGGACCTGCTCGGCTGGGACCGCGCGCGGATCGCGCGACGCGCGTCGACGAGCTGCTCGCACTCGTGCAACTCGATCCCGCGCGCTATCGCGACCGCTTCCCGCGCCAGCTCTCGGGCGGCGAAGCGCAACGCGTCGGCGTCGCGCGCGCGCTCGCGGCCGAGCCCGCGCGTGCTGCTGATGGACGAGCCGTTCGGCGCGGTCGACGCGATCGTGCGGCTCGAGCCTGCAGGACGAGATCCTGCGCATCCACCGCGCGCTCGGCACGACGATCGTGTTCGTCACCCACGACGTCGACGAGGCGCTGCGCATCGCCGACCGCATCGCGTGATGCGGGCGGGCCGCATCGAGCAGGTCGACACGCCGCTGCGCGTGCTGGCGCGGCCGGCGACCGATTACGTCGCGCGGTTGCTCGACGCGCGCGACGTCGTTCGCCGGCTCGGCTTGCTGCGCGCGGGCGACGCGGCGTCGGCCGGTCCGCGAGCGCCGACGGCGCGCCGGCACGGATCGACGCCGCGGCCTCGCTGCGCGAAGCGCTCAACCTGTTCTTGGAAGGGGCGGACCGGCTGGCCGTCGTCGACGGCGCGCGCGCGACCGGGACGCTGACCTTCGACGACGTGCGCCGCGCGATCGCGCCGGGCAACGCATGAATTACCTGCTCGCGCATCCCGCCGACGTCGCGATCCGGCTCGGCCAGCACGCCCTGCTGACGGCGTGCGCGCTCGCGATCGCGCTCGCGGTCGCGGTGCCGCTCGGTATGCTCGCCGCGCGCAACGGCCGCGCGCAAGCAAGTCGTGTTCGCGTTCTTCGGCGCGATCTACACGCTCCCGAGCCTGGCGGTGTTCGCGCTGCTGATTCCCGTCTTCGGTCTCGGTTTCGGCACGGCGCTCGTCGCGCTCGTCGCGTACGCGCAGATGATCCTCGTCCGCAACGTCACCGTCGGGCTGCGAGGGCGTTGCCGGCCGCGCTGACGGACGCGGCCCGCGGGATCGGGATGTCGCCGCGCGCAATCGCTCTTGCGCGTCGAACTGCCGTACGCGCTGCCGGTGCTCGTCGGCGGGATCCGCATCGCGACGGTCGCGCTGATCTCGATGGCGACGCTCGCGGCGTGGATCGACGCGGGCGGCCTCGGCGCGCTCGTGTTCGCGGGGATCCAGCGCGATCAGCCCGACAAGATCGTCGCCGGCGTCATCCCGCTCGTGCTGCTGGCGATCGGGGCCGACGTCGCGCTGCGCGCTGTCGAGCGGCGCGCGTCGCGCGCCCGCGCTTAGGAGCCCTATAGGCTCCTAGGCGACCACCAGCAGCCAGACGCAGAAGCGGCGAGCGCGGTCGTACCAGCCGCCGCGCACCGTGAAGCCGGCACTCGCGGCGATCGCGCGCGACGTCGTCGGGCGAGAACTTGTAGGACGACTCGGTGAAGATCGCTTCGCCCGCCGCGAACCGCACGACGAGATCGAGGCCCGCGATCGGGACGATCTGTGCGCGCTGCGAGACGAGGAACGAGTCGACGCTGCCCTTGCCGGCGTCGTAGTGCGCGACGTGCTCGAACGTGCGCGCGTCGAACTCTCCGTCGAGTTCGCGGTTGATGCGCGCGAGCAGGTTCTTGTTGAACGCCGCCGTCAGCCCGATCGCGTCGTCGTACGCGCGCTCGAGCGTCGCGGTGTCCTTCTTGAGGTCGGCGCCGAGCAGCAGCCCGTCGCCGGGGCGCAGCGCGCCGGCGAGCGTGCGCAGCAGCGACGCGGCCTGCGACGGTTCGTAGTTGCCGACGTTTGAGCCGAGGAACAGCGCGAGGATCCGTTCGTCGCGTGTCGAGCGCGCCGCTCGCGAGCACCTCGAAGTAATCGTCGGCGTGCGCCTTGACGGTCAGCCCGTCGAAGTCGCCGATGAGGCGCGTCGCCGAGGAGACGAGCGCGCTCCGCGAGATGTCGATCGGATGATAGACCAGTCGCTCCTGCCGCTGCAACGCCTGCTCGATCAACAGCCGCGTCTTGACCGCGCTGCCGCTGCCGAGTTCGACCAGTTCGAGCGGTCCGCCGAACGCATCGAGCATCGCTCCCGCGTGGCCGGTGAGGATCTCGCGTCTCCGCCCGTGTCAGGTAATACTCGGGTAACAGGCAGATCGCTTCGAACAGCGTCGAGCCGAGATCGTCGTACAGATATTTCGGCGAGAGCCGCTTCGGCGTCGCGGTGAGACCGGCGCGGACGTCCTCGGCAAAGGTATGCGCGCGCGTGCTTTCCTGGGCTCGATAGAGCCACAGACGCTCGTCGACGAGCAGGGGTCCGGATCGTTCCTGGAGCGTCGATTTCACGGGCAGTCCCTCCGGCTGGTTCCCGGGACTATCTCCATCACGCCAACGACCTAACCATAACCTGCCTTGGGGGGCACTCAGCGGGCGCGCCACGGGCCGCTCCCGCGTTCGTCCAACTCGATCCGAGCCCAGCGATCGTAGATGTCCGAAATGTACGCCCGGGTTTCAGGGTACGGGGGGACGCCGCCGTATTGGGCGACCGCGCCGGGCCCGGCGTTGTAGGCGGCGAGGGCCGCCGCGTACGGGTCGGGGTAGCGGTCGGCGTAGGCGTCGAGGTAGCGGCGAAGGAGGCGGGCCGCACCCTCCATGGCGTCGCGCCAGTCGAACGGGTCGACCCCATACGCGTCGGCGGTGTCCAGGGTGAACTGGGCGATGCCGACGGCGCCCGGCGCTCGACAACGCGTCGGGCGCGAAGGCCGACTCCTGGAGGAGGGTCGCGCTGAAGAACCCGTAGTCGACCCCGTTCTCGTCCGCGACCGTCTCGGCGTGGGTCGCGAGCATGAAGGCGTCGGCGACGCTGAGGTAGGGGTTGGCGCGGACGATCTGGCGGGTCACCGCCTCGGCGGGGGTGGCCGGGCGCGGCGCGTCGCCGACGAGTCGCAGTCCGGCGATCGCGGTCGCCGGCGGTCCCGGATGCCAGCTCTCCGCCGCCCACGCGAGCCGCCGGATCGAAACCGCGTGCGCCGGCGGCCGGTAGTGCGGGTGGTGAAGCCCCGGAATGCCACACCCGACGAGCAGCACGAGCGCGAGCGCCGCGGCAGGTCGCGGAAGGGGACTGAGGAGGCTCGGCCCAAATCGACTAGCGGCTGCTTTCCTCGGTTTGGCGAAAGCCGAACGAGCGCGCGTCGGCGCGGCAGCGTGGGTACGTACGGTTAGCAGAGGCTGGGAGTTGATGAAGGTCCGCAGATGATCTCGTTCATCGTATCGTTGCTGGTCGTCCTGATCGTCGGCGACGCGGCCTCGACGTTCCTGTACCACGTCCCGCAGCATGTGTGGGGTAAGCTCCACCTCCGCGTCCATCACGACCGGAGCCGCTCGTTCTGGGACCATGCGGTCCTCTCGCAAGACCCGCAGGTCCTGCTGGACGGCGCGCTCGGAGCCTTGCCGTACGTCGCGGTCGCCGCCGTGTTGTGGCGCAGTTTCGCCGGCGGGCGCTTTCCTCGGGCTCGTGCTGGGACAGGTCCACGTCTGGTGGCGCCACACGACCGATCTCGGCTGGCGGACGCCCGCCTGGGCGGTCAAGATCGCGCGGGTCCTCCAAGTCGTCCTTCCCGAAGATCACGACGGCCACCATCGTAACCCCGACGTCGAGTTCGGTGACATCTTCCGTTTCTACGACGCTCCGGCGCGTGCGTGCATCGCGCGCATGCGCGCCGCGACCCGGCGGCGCAGAACGGTCCTCCGGCGGTTGGAACGCATTCGCGCGCTGCGTATGGTGCGCCGAGCGCAACAACCCGCCAGATGACCAAACGCGTCCTCTTCCTCATCTCTGACACCGGCGGAGGCCACCGCAGCGCCGCCAACGCGATCACCGCGGCGCTGGACGAATTGCCCGGCGACGTCACGTTCGAGCATCGGGTCGAGGACGTGGCCGCGCACTGCACGTTCCCGCTCTCGCAACTCGGGCTCGGCCTATAGTTCGGCGCTGCGTTTCGCGCCGCCGCTTTACGGCGCGCTCTATCACGCGACCAACGGCAACCGGCGCTTTCGGAGCGTCGTTCGCTTTTGCGAACCGCTCTATCGCGAGCGCCTGCGCGACCTGTTCCTCAGTTACGAACCCGACGTCATCGTCTCGGTCCACCCGCTGCTCAACCACGCGGCGCTGCGGGCCCGGGCCGACGCCGGAATCGACACGCGCCGGTCATCACGGTGATCACCGACCTCGGGCGCGTCCACGAGGGCTGGCTCATGCCGGAGGCCGACGCGGTCGTCGTCCCGGCCGCGAGGTCTATCAGCGCGCCCGCGAGCGCGGCATTCCGGCCGAACGCCTGCGGCTGCTCGGCCATCCGGTCCATCCCCGCTTCGAGGACGTGACCGCCCCCAAGCTCGAGTTGCGCAAGCAGCTGTCGCTGCCGGCCGACAAGACGGTCGCCCTGCTGATGGCGGGCGGCGAAGGCGGCGGAAAACTGTTACCGACGACGCTCGCGCTCGCGAAATCGAAGCTGCCGCTGCACCTCGGTCGTCGTCACCGGCCGCAACGCCTCGCTGCAGGCGAAGCTCGAAGAACTCGCGCCGTCGCTCGGCGTCGCCGATGACGATCCTCGGCTACTCGCACGACGTGCCGCGCCTGATGCGCGCCGCCGACCTGCTCGTCACCAAGGCCGGCCCGGGGACGCTCGCCGAGGCCAGCATCGCCGAAGTTCCCGTCGTCGTCTACGATTCGTGCCCGGTCAGGAACGCGGCAACCTCGACTACGTGCGCACGAACGGGATCGGCGTCGTCGCGCTCACGACGGCGACGTCGTGCGTTCGGTCCGGCGCATCGTGACCAACCTCGAACGGTTGACCGCGATGCGCGAACGGCAAGGGAGCGTCGCGCCGCGCGGCAGTTCGCGCCGCATCGCCGAATTGATCGCGAGCATCGCGCTGACCGGCAAGCTCGACTCGCCGCCGCCGCCGCGCCGGCTCGCCGCCGGCAGCCGGCTCCTAGGAGCCTGTCGGACTCGGGCACATTCCCGGCTTCGGGCCGCCTTTTGTCCGAATACTTCGTTGCTCATCAGTCACAGAACTCCGGCTATGCTCCTTCTTCGCGCCTGGTCTTCGAACAAAAATCGGCACCGAATCCGGAAACGACCCAAGTCCGACAGGCTCCTAGCCGTCCTCGATCGTCGCGACGGCGCGGCGGTCGTCCGCGGCGTCGCTCGCCGCCGTCGTCAGGAACGCGTCGACGATCTCGAGCGCGACCGGAATCGACGTTGCGCGCAAGCTGAGCGCCAGCACGTTCGCGTCGTTCCAGCGGCGAGCGCCGCGCGCGGTCTCGGCGTCGCCGCAGAGCGCGGCGCGCACGCCGGCGACCTTGTTCGCGGCGATCGACACGCCGGTGCCGGTCCAGCAGCAGACGATCCCGAAACGCGCGCGCCCGTCGCGTACCGCAGCGCCGACCGCGTGCGCGATCGCGGGCCAGTCGGTTCCGCCGTCGGCGACCGCGCCGAACAACTCGACGGCGTCGCCGCGGTCGGCGATCCTGCGAAGCAGGGCGTCGGTCAGCGGCGTCGCCTCGTCGCTGCCGAGGGCGATCGCGAGCGGGCTCGTATCGTCGTCCACCGCGGATCCTCCGTTTTGGGTCAGGGCCGTGCGAACGAGCAGCAGGACGGGCAACGCGGCGTTGACCGCGTGACCGGTCCAGCAGTAGACGCAGGGCATGCGCGTCACGAACAACAGGCTATACGCGAGGTAGAGTGAGAAGGCCGCCGCCCCGAGCGACGCCGCCAGCGCGGCGGCCCAGACGAGCGGGACGGAGAGGAAGGCGACGCACGGCGCCAGGGCCGCGTAGTAGAGCAGCCCAATCGCCGCGTTGGGAATCCCGGCCGCCCTCGCCCGCGGCGACTCGACCACGCTCGGCTTCGGAGAGCGCTCCGCGCGCCGCACGCAGAGACTTGTGGTACATGAAGGCGGAGGCGTAGAAGCCGATGGCGCAAAGCAGCAGGATGCCGACCCGGATCATACGTCTTTCGTGACGGTTGCCCGGCGCCGGGCCGAAGCGGTCATCGTCATCCTCGGATCGTTCGTCCTCGCCGCGCTCGTCATCAAGTACAAGCACCACATCCAGACCGACCTCGCCTCGATCGGTTGGCTCGCCTACCCCTCGCGATCGTCATATTCACCGTCGTCGCGGCGGCCCCGTTTTCGGTGACGGACGCGCTGGCGATCATGAACGGCGTCCTGTTCGGGCCGCTGTGGGGCTCGGTCGTCAACGCGATCGGGATCGTCTGCGCCGCGATCTTCGGCTACGGCGTCGCGCTGCGGACGTCGAAACTGCTCGACCTCGACCGCCAGATCGCGCGGCTCCCGTCGTGGGTCTCGCGCTTCAAGGTCGGCTCGCCGGCGTTCTTGCTGGCCGTGCGCGTGATCCCGGGCTTCGGCGGCACGCTCGCGACGCAGGTGGCGGCGGCGTTCCGCGTCCCGCTGTTCGTGCACATCTGGACGATGTCGGCGATCGCCATCCCGATCTGTACGCTGCTGGCCGTCTTCGGTGACCGCGTCTCGATCGCCGTGCACGATTACTACATGGCGCACCGGCCGCACGTCAATCTGCACCTGCGCTTCCACCGCCACTTCCTGGAGCACCGTCCTTGAACGTCATCGTCGTCGAGACGCCGCAGGGGCTGATCGAACTCGCCGCGCGGATCGAAGGCGCCGGCGCGGTCGCGCGTCGACACCGAGTTCCACAACGAGCGCTCGTACGCGGCGCGGCTGATGGTCGTGCAACTCGTCGTCGGCGACGACGTCGTGCTGGTCGATCCGCTTGAGCGTTGCCGACCTGTCCGCCGCTGACGGCGGCGCTCGCCGGCGCGACCGTCGTCGGCCACGCGCTCGGCAGCGACCTGCGCATCTTCGCCGACCGCTTCGGCGCGTTGCCGGCGAACGCGTTCGACACGCAACTCGCGGCGGCGTTCCTCGGCTACGGCATTTCGATCTCGCTCGCCGACCTCGTCCACGATCTCGTCGGCATCCGGCTGCGCAAGGCGCACACGGTCAGCGACTGGAGCCGCCGGCCGCTCGCGCCCGCGCAGATCGAGTATCTCGTCGACGACGTCGTCCATCTGCTGCCGATGCGCGACGCGCTCGCCGGGCGGCTGCGTGCCCGCGGCCGCGACGGCTGGTTCGAAGAGGAGTGCGCGCGCGCTCGTCGATCCGCAGCGCTATCGCAACGATCCCGAGCGGCTGTACCTGCGCATCCCCGGAGCGCAGCGCATGAATCGGCGCGAGCTCGCGATCCTGCGCGAACTCGCGGTACTGCGCGACGAACTCGCGCGCGTCCGCGACGTTCCGTTGAAGTTCATCATCCCCGACGACGTGATGCCGGCGCTCGTGCACCTCCGGCCGAAGTCGCTCGAGGATCTCGCCCAGTTGCGCCGGCTCGACGCCGGCATCCGGCGCGCGTTCGGCGAGCGCATCCTCGCCGCGGTCGCGGCCGGCCTGTCGCTCGACGAACACGAACTGCCGACCCGCCCCTCGCGGCCGCGCGGGCGCGACCGCGAGGCGATCGCGGCCGCGCTCAGCGTGCTCGTCAGCGGGATCGCCGACGAGCACGACCTGCCGGCGTCGCTGATCGCGCCGCGCGCGGCGCTCGACCGGATCGCGCGCGAACTGCCGGCGACGACCGAGGGGATCGCCGCCGAACTCGACGGCGGGCACTGGCGCGCCGAACTCGTCGCGGCGCCGATCCACGACCTCTGTGCGGCAGGACCGCGCTCGCCGTGCACGGCGCGGCGGACGGCAACCCGCGGATCGAGCGCGTCCCGACCGCCTCGGAGTAACGCCCGAGCGCTCGGCGAACAGCGCAAACATGGCTCATCCCGACTCTTTCCACGCGCGCGACGTCCTGAGCGTCGGCGACCGCCGCTACACGTACTACCGGCTCGGCGCCCTGCACGAAGCGGGAGTCGTGGATCTCGCTCGCTTGCCCTACTCGCTGAAGATCTTGCTCGAGAACCTGCTGCGCTTCGAGGACGGCCGCAGCGTGACGCACCACGACGTGCGTGCGCTCGCGGGCTGGGATCCGGAGAAGCGTCCGCTGCGCGAGATCGCGTATCGCCCCGCGCGCGTTCTGCTGCAGGACTTCACCGGCGTTCCGGTCGTCGTCGACCTCGCCGCGATGCGCGACGCCATGGCCGAGATGGGCGGCGATCCCCGCGCGATCAACCCGCTGCAGCCGGTCGAACTCGTGATCGATCACTCGGTTCAGGTCGACCGCTTCGGCTCGAAGGCCGCGTTCGGAATCAACGCCGAGCTCGAGTTCGCGCGCAACCAGGAGCGCTACGCGTTTTTGAAGTGGGGCCAGGAGTCGCTCGACAACTTCCGCTGCGTGCCGCCCGACACCGGGATCGTGCATCAGGTCAACATCGAGTTTCTCGCGCGCGTCGTGTTCGGCGCGGGCGGCGGCGGTATCGCGGCGCCGGCCGGCGACGAGGAGGCGGTCGCGCATCCCGACACCGTCGTCGGCACCGACTCGCACACGACGATGGTCAACGGGCTCGGCGTGCTGGCCTGGGGCGTCGGCGGCATCGAGGCGGAGGCCGCGATGCTCGGCCAGCCGGTGACGATGCTGATCCCCGAGGTCGTCGGCGTTCCGGCTGGTCGGCGCCCTGCGCGAGGGCGTGACGTCGACCGACCTAGTGCTGCGCATCACGGAGATGCTGCGCAAGACCGGCGTCGTCGGCAAGTTCGTCGAGTTTTACGGCCGCGGTCTCGAGCAACCTCGGCGTCGCCGACCGCGTGACGATCGGTAACATGTCACCGGAGTACGGCTCGACCGTCGCGATCTTCCCGATCGACGATCACACGCTCGACTACCTGCGGCTGACCGGGCGCAACCCGGAGCAGGTCGCGCTCGTCGAGGCCTACGCGAAGGCGCAGACGCTGTTCCGCACGGACGCGTCGCCCGGACCCGGTCTTCAGCGAGACGCTCGAGCTGGATCTCGCGACGGTCGAACCGAATCTCGCCGGGACCGCGGCGGCCACAGGATCGCGTCGCGCTCGGCGACGTCCCGGTGACGTTTCGCGAGGCGCTGACCGAGTGGGAGGAGCAGCGCGAACGGTCGGGCCGCGGGACGGCGGTCGCGCTCGAGCGGCTCGAGGGCGAAGGCGGCGGCGGAACGGCGGTGGCGGCCCGGCCGGAGACGGACCTCTCCGACGGCGCGGTCGTCATCGCCGCGATCACCTCGTGCACGAACACCTCGAACCCGTCCGTGATGATCGCGGCCGGATTGCTCGCGCGCAACGCGGTCGAGCGCGGGCTGCGCACGCGGCCCTGGGTGAAGACGAGCCTCGCGCCGGGATCGAAAGTCGTCACCGATTACCTCGACAAGTCGGGGCTGCGCGGCCGTCGCTCGACACGCTCGGCTTCGACCTCGTCGGCTACGGCTGCACGACGTGCATCGGCAACAGCGGGCCGCTGCCCGAAGACGTCGCGCTCGCGGTCGCCGAGAACGACCTGATCGTCGCCGCGGTACTGTCCGGCAACCGTAACTTCGAGGGCCGCATCCATCCGCAGGTGCGCGCCAATTACCTGGCATCGCCGCCGCTCGTCGTCGCCTACGCGCTCGCCGGGCCGCATCGACGTCGACCTGACGCGCGAGCCGCTCAACGTCGACGCCGACGGCGCGGCCCGTCTACCTGCGCGACATCTGGCCGACCAACGCGCAGATCGAAGAGGTCGTGGCGAGCGCCGTCAACGAGTCGATGTTCCGGCTGCGCTACGGCGACGTCTTCGCCGGCGACGACGCCTGGCGCGCGATGCCGGTTCCGGCGGGCGAGCGCTACGCCTGGGACCCGGAGTCGGAGTACGTCAAGAAGCCGCCCTACTTCGAGGGCATGCCGCTCGAACCGGTCGCGCCGGCGCGACATCGTCGGCGCGCGCGCGCTCGCGGTCCTCGGCGACAGCGTCACGACCGATCACATCTCGCCCGCCGGAACGATCGCGCGCTCGAGCCCGGCGGCCCATTACCTGATGGAGCACGGCATCGAGCCGGCCGACTTCAACTCGTACGGCGCGCGGCGCGGCAATCACGAGGTGATGGTGCGCGGGACGTTCGCCAACCCGCGCCTGCGCAACGCGCTCGTCGGCAACGTCGAGGGCGGGATGACGCGCTATCTGCCCGACGGCACCGAGATGACGATCTTCGACGCGGCGATGCGCTACCAGCGCGACGGGACGCCGCTCGTGATCCTCGCGGGCCGCGAGTACGGTTCGGGCTCATCGCGCGACTGGGCGGCCAAGGGACCGGCGCTGCTCGGAGTCCGGGCGGTCATCGCGGACTCGTTCGAGCGCATCCACCGCAGCAATCTGATCGGGATGGGGATCCTGCCGCTCGAGTATCGTCATCGCGCGACCCGCCATTCGCTCGGCCTGACGGGCGAGGAGTCGTTCGACATCGTGGGCCTCGCCGCGGTCGCCCCGCGCAGCGTGCTGAGCGTGCGGGCCGCGAAACCCGGCGACCCGTCCGCGGTGACCGAGTTCGAGGTCGCGGTCCGGATCGACACGCCGGACGAGGCCGAGTACTACCGCAACGGCGGCATCCTGCAGTACGTGCTACGGCAACTGCGGGCCGCCGCGCGGGCCGGCGCCGGGGTTTGAAACCTTTTTAGGCACGCCCCGTAGATGGGCCGTGCGGGAGCGGTCCCGCACGGCTGGTTCTCGCCTTCAGAGAGGACTCTTCGATGCGCGCTCTTGGTCATTTCGCCGTCGCTTGTGCGGCGCTGGCCCTCTGGTTGCCGAGCGCTGCGCGTGCCGACGTGCCGTTCAACCTCGACACGACGCCGGGCAAAGCTGCCGAAGACGATCGTTCCGATCGACTACGACATCGCGCTGAAACCGAACGTCAAGACGTTCACCTTCGCGGGCACCGAGGTCGTCAAGATCGACGCACGGTCCAGCGCCGCGAGCGTCATGCTCAACACGCACGACATGACGGTCTCGCGCGCGTCGCTCGACGGCCGGGCTGCCACGTCGATCGTGACCGACAACCAGAAGCAGATCACGACGCTGACGTTCGCTAAACCGGTGCAGACGGGGCGGCACTCGCTCGCGCTCGCGTTCGCCGGAAAGATCGGCGACCAGCCCGCCGGCCTCTTCTATCAGAAATACAACTCGCCGAGCGGCGAGAAGGTGATGCTCGCGTCGCAAATGGAGTCGACCGACGCGCGCCGGATGTTCCCGGGCTGGGATGAACCGGCGTTTCGCGCGACGTTCCGCCTCAAGGTGACGGTGCCCAGGCAGTTCGACGCCGTGTCGAACATGCCCCAAACGAACGAGACGATCCAGGGCGATGCGAAGACCGTGCAGTTCGCGCGGACGCCGAGCATGGCGTCGTACCTGGTCGTGCTGTGTGCCGGCGAGTTCGGCTATCTCAACGGCAAGTCGGGCTCGACGGTCGTGCGGCTGGTCGCGCCCAAGGGCCGCGAGCAGAACGGGCGCTACGCGCTCGACGCCGCCGAGAAACTGCTGGCGTACTACAACGACTACTTCGGCTATCAGTATCCGCTACCGAAGCTCGACCTGATCGACGTCCCCGGCGGCTTCCCGGGCGCGATGGAAAACTGGGGCGGGATCACCTTCACCGAGGACGCGCTGCTCTTCGATCCGGCGGTCGAGCCCGAAGAGGCCAAGGTCGAGATCTTCGAGACGGTCGCGCACGAAATGGCGCATCAGTGGATGGGCGATCTCGTCACGATGGCCTGGTGGGACAATCTCTGGTTGAACGAAGGCTTCGCGGACTGGATGCAGACCAAGGCCACGGATCACTTCAATCCGCAGTGGCATCTTTGGGAACGGGTGAACGGCGACGTCGAGTTCGCCATGCAGACCGACGGCCAGTCGACGACGCACCCCGTCTACACGCCGATCGAAAACGAGGCCCAGGCGGACTCCGCCTTCGACGAGATCACCTACCAGAAGGGCGGCGCGTTCATCCGGATGACCGAGCAGTACCTCGGTCCGGACAACTTCCGCGACGCCCTGCGCGCGTATCTGCGTAAGCACGCCTACTCGAACACGACGTCGGCCGACATGTACGCGGCGCTCGGCGCCGTCTCGCACCAGGACGTGGCAGGTTTCGCCAAGGCGTGGACGACCGAGCCCGGGTTTCCGCTGGTCGATGTGAGCGGAGTCGTGCGTCGGCGGCGCGCAGTCGCTGGCGGCGTCGCAGCGGCGCTTCTTCTACGAGCCGGACCAGTCGTCGGCGCAACTGTGGGACGTCCCGCTCTTCGTCGCGCCGGCGACCGGCGCTGCGCAGGCGAACACGTATCTCCTGCAGACGCAGACTGCCACGGTGAAGGGTCCGGCCTGCGATCAGCCGGCGATCGTGAATGCCGGCGGCTACGGCTACTTCCGCGCCCACTACGATGCGGCGACCACGAGCGCGCTCGTCGCGGCGCTGCCGCGCATGGAGGCCGCCGACCGCGTGCGCATGCTCAACGACACGCGGCGTTCGTCGTCGCCGGGATCGCTCAGCCGGGCGACTACCTCGGAATGATCGATCGCCTCGGGGCCGATCAGAACCTCGCGGTGTGGGAGGCGGCGATCAACGGCCTCAACGGGCTCGCCAACTTCGAGAACGCGCGCTCCGGCTCGGCCGCGTTCGACGGGTATCGGCGGCGCGTGTTGCGGCCGGTTCTCGACCGCGTCGGCTGGGACGGGTCGAGCGGTGATGCGACGGCGACGACCCTGCGTCAGAACGTCATCGCCGCCCTCGGCGCGGCCGGCGATCCGGACGTGATCGCGGAGTCGCGCAAGCGCTTCGCGGCGTTCCTCGCCGGCCCGCAGAGCCTTCCTCCGGACCTTCGCGGCACCGTGCTGAACGTCGTCGGGACGTATGCCGACGAGCCGACATGGAATCGGTTACACGATCTCTACAAGGCGTCGCACAACGAGCAGGAAGGGCGGCTCTACGCGACCGCGCTGTGGCACGCGCGCGATCCGCAACTCGCGCAGAAGAACCTGGCGATGGTGCTCAACGGCGAGATCCCGGCCCGAAGCCGGCCCGATCGCGGCCTTCGAGGACATCTTCATCGTCGCGTCGTCGGGACGTCAGCCGACCCTCGCATGGGAGTTCTTCAAGACGAACGCGCCGGCGATGGCGAGCCATCTGTCGTCGTTCGAGCGCGCGTTCCTGATCTCGCGCGGGCTGCCCGCCTTCTGGAACGCGGCGCCGTACGACGAACTCGAGGCGTTCGGTAAGGCGAACACGCCGCCCGACGCGACGGCGCAGCTCACCCAGGCGCTGCACCAGGTGAAGTTGCAGATCGCGGTCGCCGACCGGCTGACGCCGCTGGTCGACCAGTGGGTCGCGTCGCACCCGACGACGACCGCCGCTCACTGAACGGCGGCCACCGGGTCGGCGCGTAGCGCCACGACGATGCCGGCGAGGATGCAGATCCCGCCGGCGGCGGCGAGCGGCGTCAGCGTCTCGTGAAAGACGGCGGCCGCGAGCAGAGCCGCGACGACCGGCTCGAGCACCGTCGACAGCGCGACGGTGCTCGGCGTGAAGTCGCGGAGCGCGGCGTTCAGCGCCGTGTGTCCGAGGAGTTGGGAGACCAGCGCCATCGCGAGGATGCCGACCCAGGCGACCCACGCCGAGGCCGGCGGCGGCCGCTGGCCGGCCGCGACGGCGAACGGCAGCAGTGCCAGGGCCGCCCAGGCGTAGGTGCGGGCGACG
Organism: Vulcanimicrobiota bacterium; assembly: GCA_963743605.1. Taxonomy (GTDB): domain Bacteria; phylum Vulcanimicrobiota; class Vulcanimicrobiia; order Vulcanimicrobiales; family Vulcanimicrobiaceae; genus CAVUQJ01. The sequence continues at coordinate 340,192 of CAVUQJ010000016.1, forward strand.
ATCTGACGGGTCGGCAGCGGCGGGCCGCTCGCCGGCCGCGCGCCCGCCGACCTGACGATCAGCAGATAGACGCCGATCCCGAGGCTTCCCAGGAGCGCGAGCGCAGCGCCGGCGAGCGCGTGCGGGCCGGCCGCGCCGCGCGCTTCGTGCGCCGTCACGAGCGCGAGCCCGGCCGCCGCGAGGAGGAACGCCCACAACAGCGCTCGCGGCGTAGCACGAGCCGTCACGGCGTCGTAGAGTCCCGTCCAGATCGGAGAGGTGCAGACGAGCAGCGTCGAGATCGCGACCGTCGTGTACAAGAGCGAACCGATCCAGGCTGCGAAATGCACGGCCAGCGCGACGCCCGCCAGCGCGAACGCGGCCTCACGCCGCCAAGAGAGGCGCCGCGGACCTGCGAGCAAGGCGAGGATGCACAGCGGGACCGCCGCGATCGCGAGGCGCAGCAGCGACGCGGTCAACGGCCCCGTCGCCGTCAGCGCGAACCGGGCGAAGATCGCCGCCGCGCCGATCGCGGCCTGGGCGCCGAGCAGTCGCAGATACGGCATGCGTCGAGACCTCGCTGCCGTGCTTGCGCGACCCTCTTCGCCGCCGCGCGTTGACAGCGCGGCGGTCCGGGCGTAACGTTGCACTGCACGGGAGCCCCGGTCGCGTGGGCTGAGAGGGCGAGGTTGCTCGCCGACCGTCGAACCTGATCCGGCTCGTACCGGCGGAGGGAGTGCTCATGGCCATGACAGTGAACCCGGGCGACGTCGCCGCGCGTGGCACGCGGCGCGTCTATCTCGCCGGCGACGACGAGCGCATTCGCGTACCGCAGCGCGAGGTGCGCCTGAGCGACGGCTCCGCGCACCGGCTGTACGACACGAGCGGGCCGCACGGCGACCCCGGCATAGTGGTAGACGTTCGAGTCGGGCCTCGCGCCGCTGCGCGCGCCGTGGATCGAGCGGCGTGGCGACACGGTCGCGTCCGGCGCCCGCGGTCCGGCGCAACGCTTCGATCACGCCGTGCGACGGGCGCGCGGCGGCGCGAACGTCAGCCAAATGCACTACGCCCGGCGCGGGGTCGTGAGCGACGAGATGGCGTTCGTCGCGCTACGCGAGGGCGTCGAACCCGAGTTCGTGCGCGCCGAGATCGCGCGCGGCCGCGCCGTCCTGCCGGCCAACATCAACCACCCCGAGAGCGAGCCGATGATCATCGGACGCAACTTTTTGGTCAAGATCAACGCCAACATCGGCAACTCGGCCGTCACCTCGACGATCGCGGAAGAGGTCGAGAAGATGACGTGGGCGACGCGCTGGGGCGCCGACACCGTCATGGATCTCTCGACCGGCAAGAACATCCACGAGACGCGCGAGTGGATTCTGCGCAACTCGCCCGTGCCGATCGGCACGGTCCCGATCTATCAGGCGCTGGAGAAGGTCCACGGCAAGGCCGAGGAACTGACGTGGGAGATCTACCGCGACACGCTGATCGAGCAGGCGGAACAGGGGGTCGATTACTTCACGATCCACGCCGGCGTCCTGCTGCGCTACATCCCGCTGACGGCGACGCGCGTGACGGGGATCGTCTCACGCGGCGGCTCGATCCTCGCGAAGTGGTGCCTCTCGCATCACGAGGAGAACTTCCTCTACACCCACTTCGAAGAGATCTGCGAGATCATGAAGGCGTACGACATCACGTACTCGCTTGGCGACGGGCTGCGGCCGGGCTGTCTCGCCGACGCGAACGACGAGGCGCAGTTCGCCGAACTGGACACGCTCGGCGAACTGACCGAGATCGCGTGGAAGCACGACGTGCAGACGATGATCGAGGGCCCCGGCCACGTGCCGATGCACCTGATCAAGGAGAACGTCGACCGCCAGTTGGCCGTGTGCCATGAGGCGCCGTTCTACACGTTGGGCCCGCTCGTCACGGACGTCGCGCCCGGTTACGACCACATCACGAGCGCCATCGGCGCTGCGATGATCGGCTGGTACGGAACCGCGATGCTCTGTTACGTGACACCGAAAGAGCATCTGGGCCTACCGGACAAGCAAGACGTCAAGGACGGCGTCATCGCCTACAAGATCGCCGCCCATGCGGCCGACGTCGCGAAGGGGCACCGTACCGCGCGCCACTGGGACGACGTCCTCTCCAAGGCGCGCTTCGAGTTCCGCTGGGAGGACCAGTTCGAGCTCGGGCTCGATCCCGAGACGGCGCGCGCCTTCCACGACGAGACGCTGCCGGCCGAGGGAGCGAAGGTCGCGCACTTCTGCTCGATGTGCGGGCCGCATTTCTGCTCGATGAAGATCACCCAGGACGTGCGCGAGTACGCCGCCCGCGGGATGGCCGAGAAGAGCCACGAGTTCGCAGAACGGGGCGGCGAGGTCTACGTCCCCGCGGAGTCGTAGTAAGCAGGCCCCGCCCGAAGGCGTCCAAGGAGGGTTACCTATGACCGCCGCACCGGCCATGAAGGCCGCCGTCTCCCTCGGGTTGCTCGCATTGCTCGTCGCGGCCGCGCGCCTCTCGGGCGACGCGGCCGGCGCGTCCGCGACAGACGTCGCGCGCGGGCAGTATCTCGTCGGACCGGCGGGGCAGTGTTCCGACTGTCACGGCGCCGCGCTCGCCGGCGGACCCAACCAGATCCCGGGCCCGCCGGGCATCCCGTGGGCACCGTCGGTCCCGCAGATCGCGGGCCTGCCGATGTTCGCAACCGACGCGCAGGCGGTGGCGTTCTTCGAGACCGGCCTGTTGCCCGACGGAAGCAAAGCGCGTCCGCCGATGCCGCAATACCGCTTCGCCGAAGCAGACGCGCAGGCGATCGTCGCATACCTGCGTTCGCTCAAGGGTGGCTCGTAACCAAAAACCTCCGCCGGCGGGTGGTCGCGCGCGATTCCCCGATGTCGCGATGGCGGTCCCGATCGAAGCGGTGGTTCGTTTCATGGAGACGCGCGAACGCGCGCACTTGCGCGGCGCGTTCGTCGCGCGCGACGTGACGATCGTCGAGAACTTCGCGCCTTACGTCTTCCGCGGACCGGGGGCGATTCGTCGCTGGGCAAGCGGGTTTCTCGCGCACACGCGCTCCCAGAATGGACTACGTGCGCGGTTCGGGCGTTCCCAGGATTTGGCGGTCGACGGCGAGCGAGCGTTCGTTACGTTACCGACCACGTGGACGGGGCGCGACGACGGTCGCTCGTTTCGTGAGACCGGCGCCTGGGTGTTCGTGATCGACCGGCGCCGCGGACGTTGGCGCATCGCCGCGTATGCGTGGGGCGTCACAAGTGTCACACGCGCGCTCCGCGGCCAGGAGAGTCGTTTCCCATTAAGAAGAGCATAACTGGTCGGAATCACATGCAGACCCACCCGCGGTTCCCAATCGTCCCGATCGCAACGCTATGTACGTCGCTCGTCCTGCTATGGTACGTCGATTGGATGTTGCCGTCGGTCCACCTCGGCCCGATCGCGGCGATCCCGCTGCTGGTGCTCGCGTACCGAGCCGGAGTGCGCGTGACGCTCGCCGTCGCGGTGGTCGCGGCGATCGGTTTTTCGATCGCCGACATCGGTTTCGGCACGAAGGATCAGTGGCTCGACCTGCTCGCCGATTCGCTGACGCTGTTCGCCGCGTTCGGCATCGTCACGCTCGCCGGGGCGCGCTGGCGCAGCCACGAGATGCAGGTCGCGGCCCTACGCGAGAGCGTCGAGCGCGAGAAGTACCGCGCTGAGCACGATCCCGTGACGATGTTGCCCAATCGCGCGCTGTTCGACGTCCGGCTCGCCGAGACGGTCGTGCGGGCGCGCAAGTCGCGGACCGCGATCGCGCTGCTCGTCGTCGACGTTGATCGCTTCAAGGAGATCAACGACCGCTGGGGCCATCCGGCCGGCGACGCCGTCTTGCACGAGATCGCGCGGCGCATCGCGGCCAGCGTGCGCGCGAGCGACACGGTCGCGCGGATCGGCGGCGACGAGTTCGCCGCGATCATCCAACCGCTCGCCCGCATCGAGGACGTCTTCCATCTTTCGAAGCGGCTGCTCGCGGAAATCGCGGCGCCGGTCACGATCGGCGGCGCGCTGCTGGAGATCACGGTCAGCCTCGGCTACGCGATCTTCCCCGACGACGGCGAGGAGGTCGCCGCGCTCGTCGAGACCGCCGACCGGCGGATGTATCAGTCGAAGGTCGGGACGCGACCTCCGCAATCGCCGACCGTTACGTAGCGGCGACAAAGCCGGCGCGACGTTCAGTCGCACGCCAGCAGATGCCACAAAACCCAGAACAGCGAACCGAACCAGACGGCGATCATGGCGCCGATCCAACACTGCTCGAGCGGTGCCAGATCTGCGCGGTCCTCGAGGCGGTCGAGCGCGAGGCGTACCGGCGAGTCCGGCCGCGGCTGCTCGATGAAACGGTGCGCGGGCAGCACGAGCACCCACGACGCGCGTCGCCGGTCGCGCAGGAGCAGCCACTCGCCGGATACGCGCGGGCTCACGTCACAGGCTCGAGGACGGGCAGGTGCCGGGTGTCGACCGGCGCCGGCGGTTCGGCGAGTTCGCGCGGTTGCTCGTTCGGCGCAAGCCACATGTAGACGATCGGCACGAGCAGCAGCGTCAGCACGAGCGAACTCAGCACGCCGCCGATGACGACGATGCCGAGGCTCGCGCGCGATTGCGAACCCGGCTCGAGCGCGAGCGCGAGCGGCACGTTGCCGGCGACGATCGAGAACGACGTCATCACGATCGGGCGGAACCGCGTGAACGCGCTTTCCTTGATCGCCGCGAGCTTGTCGCGCCCGCGCGCGCGCAGGGTGTTCGCGTAGTCGACGAGCAGGATGCCGTTCTTGGTCGCGATGCCGACGAGCAAGATCGTACCGATCAGCGAGAACAGGTTGAGCGTCTTGTGCGTGAGCAGCAGCGCGCCGATCGCGCCGACCGCGGCGACCGGGACCGAGAACAGGATGATGAACGGCGAGCGATAGCTGTTATAGAGCGCGACCATCAACAGGAAGACCAGGATGACGGACAGGATCAGCGAGCGCCCGAGGCCCGTCAGCGTCTGCGCCATGAAATCCTGTTGTCCCAGCGGCGCCGGCCGGACCCAAATCGTGGCCGGCAAATTCGCCTTCTTCAGGCGTTTGACGAACGCGGCCTGAACGTCGGAGAGCGAGTGCCCCGGTAGGATGTTCGCGTCGACGTGGATGACCGTGTTGCGGTCGGTCCGCGTGATCAGCGGCGCCGTCGGCGTCATCGTAAAGGTCGTGAAGTCGCCGAGGTGGACGATCGACCCGTTGCGCGCGCGTACCGGCAACGCAGCGAGCGAGTCGAGCGCGTGCTGATCGGCGAGCGGGTAGATGACCTGGACCTCTTCGAGACCCTGCGGCGTCTCGAACTGCGTCGCGACGTCGCCGCCGAAGGCGGCACCGGCAGCGGTCGCGGCATCGCCGATGTCGACGTTCGAGCGCCTGCGCCTTCGTCCGGTCGAAGACCAGCGAAACCTCTGGCGCGAGCAAGGTGCCGGAGCTGTTGGCGCTCGTCGCGCCCGGCGTGCCGCGCAGGATCTCGAGGACCCGGGTCGCCGCGCCGGTCGGATCCTTGCCGGTGACGTCGGAGACGAGGAAGTCGATCGGCTGCGTATTGCCACCGGTCGTGTTCGTCGCGGGGACGACGACGACGGTCGCATCCTTGACGTTGGCGCGCGCGATCTCTTTCAGTTTCGCGACCCAATAGTCGGTCGAGTGCTTGCGCCCGTCCTTGAGCCAGATGTGAAGTTGCGCGACGTTGCCCTGATTGACGAAGCCGCCGAACGCCGCCGAATACGAGCCGGCGTTGGTCGAATCGGCTCCGACGTCGGGTAAACTGTCGATTTTCTTCTCGAGCGCGAACGCACCCGCGCGCACTCGCGTCAGCGGCGTGCCCAGCGGATAGGTGAGTTGGACGTAGATCTCGCCGCGGTCGGTCGCAGGGACGAACTCTTCGCCGACGACGCCGAGCGGCACGAGCGCGATCGAGCCGACGAAGGTGAGCGCGCAGAACGCCACGACCAGTTTGCCGTGCTTCAGTCCCCACGGCAAGGCGCGGTCGCTGTACCACTTGCGGACGGCGTAGAACCCGCGGGCGAACGCGTCGACGACCCAGGGCGCCTTCCAGTTGGAACGCAGCGCCCACAGGCCCGCGAGCGTCGGCGTCACCGTGAACGAGACGAACAGCGAGGTCAGCGTCGAAATGACGACGACGAGGGCAAACTCGACGAGGTTGCGGCCGACCTGTCCCTGGATGAACGCAATGGGCAGGAAGACGACGACGTCGACGAGCGTGATGACGACGGCGGCCGCTCCGATCTCCTCGCGGCCGCGGACTGCCGCCTCCTTCGGCGGCTCCTCGAGTTCTCGGAAATGTCGTTCGATGTTCTCGAGCACGACCGTCGAGTCGTCGACCAGGATCCCGACGACGAGCGTCATGCCGAGCAGCGAGATCGTGTCGATCGTGAGGTTCATCAGCTTCATCGCCGTCAATGCGATCGCGAACGACGTCGGGATCGCGATGCAGACGACGATCGCGCTACGCCACGAGTGCAGGAAGAACACCATGACGAGACCGGTGAGGAAGATGCCCTCGAGCAGGGTCCGCACCACGATCTGGATCTGCTGCGCGGTGAACCGCGACTGGGTGTTGACGATCGCGAAGTCGATGCCGGGGAACTGACGCCTCATCGCGGGGAGCGCGTTGATCACGTTCGTCGAGGCGACGACCTCACTGGCGTCCGAGGCCTTCTGGACGGAGATGAACAGCCCGACCTTGCCGTCGACGTGCGCGTACTGCCGGCGCGGCTCGTAGCCGTCGACGACCTTCGCGACGTCGGCGATGCGCGGCACCGAGTTGCTCGCGGTCCACGGATCGACCCCGCCCGGGAGCCCGGCGAGGCCGCTATCGGCCGGCTGCGCGGCTGCGCCGATCGGCAGCTGCGCGATCGACTCGGGGTTCTGGATGTCGCCCCGAACGTCGATCGCGGTCTCGCGGTTCGGCTCGTAGGCGATCCCGCCGGGGACGCGCTGGTTATCGTTCGTGACGGTGTTGATGACGTCGGTCAACGTCAGGCCCTTCGCGGCGAGCCGCGCCGGGTCGACTTCGACCTCATAGGCGGGCGTGACCGAACCGCCGACGTTCGCGTACGAGACGCCCGGGATCTGTTCGATGCGCGGGGTGATGACGTTGAGGGCGTAGAGCGAGAGTTCGCCGACCGTCAGCTTGTCGGAGAAGAGCGCCAGGGTGACGACGGTCGCTTCGCTAGGGTCGCGTATCGAGACCGTCGGCGGCGTCAGGTTCGTCGGAAGATTCTTCTGCGCGGCGACGACCGCTTTCTGCGTCAGGGTCAGGTCGGTCGCGATGTCGGACCCGAGATAGAAGACCGCGGTGATCGACGCCTGACCCTGCTGCACGACGGAGTTGATCGTCTGCAGGTCGGTCGTCCCCGATAGGGCCTGCTCGATCGGCGCGACGATGTTGTCGCGCATGACCGTCGTCGATGCGCCGTTGTACTGCACGTTGATCGACATCGTCGGCTGGGTGACGTTCGGGAACAGCTGCTGCACGAGGGTCGTCAGGGAGACGATTCCCGCGAACGTCATCAGCGAGATGAGGACGAAGACGAGGGTGGGGCGCTGGACGAAGAGCCGGGTCAGACTCATTGGATCGCGACCTTCTGCCCTTCGGACGACGGACGTTTGACCGTCGTTCACGACCCGCGCGCCCGGCGCGAGCCCTGCGACGACCGCGTTCTGATCGTTGTGGCCGAATTCGACGACGCGCGTCAGGTGGACGGTCCCGTCGTCCGCGACGACCATGACCTGCGTGTGCGAGTCGTCGGTGAACGCGGTCGCCGGGATGCGGATTCCGCTCGCTGCCGGCAGCGGGACGGTCGCCTCGACCGCCATCCCGGGCCGCAGCGACCAGTTCGGGTTCGGAACGAGCACCTTCACCTGGAAGTCGGTCGAACCGGGGTTGATCTGGTTGAGCACGCCGATGACGGTGCCGGTGAATTTCTTGTTACCGAGATCGCTCGCGTTCACCGTGACCTTGGAGCCGGTGGCGATCTTGGCGATCTGCGCGCCGGAGCCGCGCAGGATCGCGTAGATCGGATCGACCTGCTGGAGGGTGAAGATCTGCCGCGTTCCGGGATACTCTCCGGGATTCAGGTTGCGGTTGACGACGACGCCCTCGATCGGCGAGGTAATGGTCGCCTTGTCGATCATGACGCGCTGCTGTTGGGCCTGTGCGAGGCTGACTTGCTCCGTGGCGCGCGATTGTGCGACGCTCGACGACTCCAACCCGCCGCCCGACAGCGAGCCGTTCGCCTGCACCGTGGACTGCGCGCTCTCGAGGCCGGCCTGAGCGGAGCGCAGGGCCTGCTCGTCGTTCTTGACGGTGGCTTCTTGCTGCGAGACCTGCTGGTCGGAGATGTAGCCCTTGGCGAGCAGTTGCTGATAGCGGCCGAGGTCGGTCGTGTCGCGCTGCAGCGTCGTCTGGGCCTGGCGTACGGCCGTCTGGGCCGAGCGGACTGCGTCGACGCCTTGGGCGATGCTCAACTGGCCCTGATAGACGTTGTGTTCGGTGGTCGCGGTGTTGCTCTGCGCCGTCGCCTCGTCGGCAGCGAGGGCCGCCTGGAGGTCGGCGGTGTCGAGCCGGGCGAGGACCTGGCCGGCCCGGACCCGGTCGCCCTCCTGCACGGTGACGGAGTCGGCGGGCTCCGACAGGGTCGTCGAGATCGCGACGTTTTCGAACGGCGCGACGATCCCGGCGAGGGTCTCGGCCGGGCGGACGCTGCCGAAGGCGCTCACGGTCGTCGCGACGACCTGCGCGGGCGCGGCGGCCGGCTTGGGGGCCTTGGCGCAGTCGGCCAGGAGCAAAAGCGCGGCGGCCGGAGCGGCCAGGGCCGTGAGAAAGCGGGATGAACGATGCAGACGAATGGGCATACCTTGAGTAACGCTACAGGAGCCCCGGGCGCGGCGTCCTGGGATGAGCCTTGGAAGCGCGCCAGCGAACCTTAAGGATACCATTGTAGGATGGTCAACGTGCAAACCGTCGGCGCGCGGGTCCTGGTGGTCGACGACGAGGCAGCGATCCGCGATTTGCTCGAGTATGGGCTAGGCCAAGCAGGCTTCTCGGTCCGCAGCGTCGCGGACGGAACCGCCGCGCTCGCCGAGGTCCAGCGCTGGCTCCCCGAGATCATCATCCTCGACGTCATGCTTCCCGGGGTCGATGGCTTCACGCTGCTGCCGGCGCTCAGGCGAGCGACCGAGGCGCCGATCATCATGCTGAGCGCGCGCAGCGAGGCCCACGAGAAGGTGACGGGGCTCACGCGCGGCGCCGACGACTACGTCGCCAAACCGTTCGAACTCGAGGAATTGATCGCTCGCCTGCATACCGCCCTGCGGCGGCCGCGGCTCGAATCGCGCCCGACCCTGACGTACGCCGACCTGACCGTCGACGTGACGCGCCGCGCCGTCTACCGCGGCGACAAGCGGGTCGAGTTGTCCGCGCGCGAGTTCGACCTGCTCGTGACGTTCCTGCGCAGCCCGGAGCGCGTGTTCAGCCGCACCGAGCTGCTCGACGCCGTGTGGGGCGTCGACCGCGACCTCGTGCCGAACACCGTCGAGACGTACATTTCATATCTGCGCGCCAAGCTCGACAGCGGTGAGCCGGTCAAACTGATCCAGACGTTGCGCGGCGTCGGCTACGCACTGCGAGCGACGCCGCGGTGAATCCGACCTTCGAACGGCGCCTGGTCTTCGTTCAGAGCGTCGCGATCTCGGCGGCCTTGGTCATCTTGGTCCTCGCCGGCGCCGCGATCGCGTTCGCGATCCACGCGCGCGGACTGCAGACGAGCCTGAACGACATGCTGAGCGACGTGCGCGCCTACGTTTCCGTGCACGGTCAGCCGCGCGACGCGGCCGAACTCGCGAACGTCATCGCGTCGCGCTTCTTCCGGCCCGACGTCAACGTTCCTGATCCTCGACCCAAAGACGCGCGCCGAGGTCCGCGCGCGCTCGCAGCAGACGATCCGTCAGCAACTGACGTTCGTCGCGCTCGACATCTCACCGCGCACCTCGTCGCCCAGCAAGCGTCCGTTGGCGCCGCCGGCGTCGCGCTTTGCGACCGGCGCGGCATCGCTGTTCGGCCTGAGCCAGGCGCAGGCCACCTTCGGCGACATCAACGTCATCATCCGCCCCGACGACCGCGTCTTCGGCGCGACGATCGGGCGCTTCGTACCGAGCTTCGGCTTCGCGTTGGCGCTCGCGATCGTGCTCGGCGCGCTGCTCGCGCGCTTCCTCGCCCATCAGGCGCTGCGGCCGCTCGTGGATGTGACCGAAGCGCTCGAGCGGTTCGCGGCCGGCGATCTCTCGCCGCAGCCCATCGAAGCGAACCGCAAACACCAATTGGGCGCGCTGGCGGTCGCCTATAACGGGGCGATCGCGCAGATGGCCCACGCGTTCTCCGAGCGCGACCGCGCGCAGGCCGCGATGAAGCAGTTCATCGCCGACGCGGGTCATCAGTTGCGGACGCCGCTGACGGTGATCCGCGGCTTCATCGCCGTGTTGCGCAAGGGCGAGTTGCGCAGTCCGGAAGACCGCGACCGCATCTTAGGGACGATGAACCGCCAGAGCCTGATCATGGGCTCGTTGATCGACAAATTGATCCTGCTCGATCGCTGGGAGCAGGGCACCTCGAACGGCGCCTGCGAGCCGATCGAACGTCTCGCAACTGGTCGAGGACGTCGTGTCGCCGATCGCAGAAGCGTTGCCCGCGCGCGACATCCGCATCGACGCCGGCACGGCCGCGTCGGCGCGCATCGATCCGGGCGACCTGACCCACGCCGTGACGAATCTCGTCGACAACGCGTTGAAGTACACCGCCGGGGCGGTCGAGGTCGGCGTCCGTGCGATCGGCGGGACGATCTGGATCGAGGTTCGCGACCAGGGGCCCGGGATGAGTCCGGCGGAGTTGCGGCACGCGTTCGATCGATTCTACCGGGGCGAGACGCGCCGCGACGTCGACGGCTCGGGTCTGGGGCTCTCGATCGCGAAGGCCGCCGTCGAACGCGCGGGCGGCACGCTGACCGTCGAGAGCGACGCGCGTGCCGGGTCGCGCTTTACCATCATGCTCCCGCGCCGGCCGGCGCAACCGATGACCCTACAACCAACTGAGGTATCCATTCGATGAAACTCACCATTCGCTTCACGCTCGCACTGCTGGCGGCGCTCGCGATCGCGGGCTGCAGCCGCTCGGCCGACACCGGCAGCGGCGGCGACAACGCCGCGCAGCCCGGCTCCGCCGGCGCGATGAGCCAGGGCGGTCCGGCGCGCATTCACCGCTTCGGCCGCATCCTGCAGTCGCTCAACCTGACGCCCGCGCAGGAGGCCCAGATCAAGACGATCATGGCCAACACCCGCGCGAAGAATACGGGCGCCGATACTCAGACGAAGCGCGACAACATGAAGGCCGCGTTCGCGCAGATCGACCAGATTCTGACCCCGGCGCAGCGCACCGAACTGCACGCGAAGATGCAGGCGATGCGACAGAACCACGGCCAAGGCATGGGTCAGGGCCAGGATCAGCAGCCGGCCACGAGTCAGTAGCGTTGCAGCGCATCGTTCGCGTCGTCGCCGTTCTGGCGCTCGTCGCCGCCGTCGCCGGATGCGGTCGCGGCGGCCGGCGTCCGCGCAATCAATCGTCGCCCGCGCCCGTCCCGACGGCGGCCGCCAAGGTGACGACGGTGCGCGGCTCGGCGACGATCTCCGGCGTGATCGCTCCGTTGCAGAACGTGGCGATCTCGAGCTCGCTCGTCGAGCCGACTGACGCCGTGTACGTGAACGAGGGCGACCGCGTGCGCCGCGGCCAGGTGCTCGCGCTACTGGACACCGCCGACCTGCAGGCCAACCTCGCGCAAGCGCAGAGCACCGTCGTCACCAACCAGCGCAACGCGGCGTCGGCGCAGGCGAAGGTCGATCAGACGCGCTATCAGGCGCAACTGCAGATTGGCCAGGGTTCGGACGCGGTGAACGTCGCGCGCGCGGCGCTGGCCCAGGCGCAGCAGACGCTCTCGCAGGGGCAGGTCGATCTCGGCCGCGACCGCCAGCCTGTTCACGAACGGCTACATCTCGGCGCAAGCCGTCGATCAGCAGCAGACCGCCGTCGACAACGACGCGGCGCAGGTGCGCTCCGCCGAGGCAAGCCTGCGCTCGGCGATCACGAACGAGCAGGTAAACGGCACGAACAGCCACGGGCTGCAGGCGGCCAACGTCGCCTCGTCGGTCGCCGACGCGAAGGCGGCGCAGGCGCAGATCGAGCAGGCGCGCGCGCAGGTCCAGCAGTTCCAGGCGCAGATCGCGAAGGCGACCGATCGCCTCGCCGGTCGACGGCGTCATCGTCAACCGCAACCTCAACCCGGGCGAGTATCCGGGTTCGCGCACGATCTTCACGGTTCAGGAGCTGAGCAGCGTCTACGCCGAGCTGAACGCGTCGAGCGGCGACATCTTCTCGATTCCGGAGCGGCGCGCCGGTGAGCGCTGCGCGTGCGCTCGGCGCCAGTCGCACGCCTATCGCGGCAAGGTCGTCGCGGTGCTCGGACAGGTCGCGCCCGGCTCGACGAACTTCACGGTCAAGGTGCTGCTCGCGAATCCCGACCAGACGCTGCAGTCGGGTTCCCGGTGACCGGCACGGCGTCGCTCCCCCGATCACGGGCGTCGGCATCCCGACGACGGCGTTCCTCGACGACACGCCACACGAGCGTGATGGTCGCCGATGACGAACTGGTCGACGTCGTCGCGAAGACGACGCAGGTCAAGGAGATCGCGAGCGACGGAACGACCTCGATCGTCACCGGGTTGCAAGCGGGCCAGCGCGTCGTCTCCAACGGCCAGCTCGGCCTCACCGACGGTCAATCGCTGGCCGATCGCTAGCGCGTAAGACGGCACCGTGCGGCTGACGCAACTCTTCGTCAACCGCCCACCCTCGTCTTCGTCGCGCTCGCGCTCGTGCTGCTGGCCGGGTCGTTCGCGCTCGCGACGCTGGTGCAGCAGAACCTTCCCGAACATCGACTTTCCGACCGTCAACGTCAGCGTGTCCTATCCGGGCGCGTCCGCCGACCGAATTGCGCGACGCGGTCGTGCGGCCGATCGAAGACGCCATCGCGGGCGCGCCCAACCTCGATCACATCAACACGTCGATCCAGACCGAATCAGGCGTCGATCTCCGCGACGTTCACGCTCGACTCCAACCAGACGACCGACCTCGTCGAGGTGCAGGACCGCGTGCAGACGGCGCGCGCCGCGTTGCCGTCCGATCTGCCGGCGCCGGCCGTGCGCACGTTCGATCCGGCGCAGGCGACCGTCGTCACGCTCTCGGTCACCTCGAACTCGCTCAGCTCGCCGACCTGTCCGCGCATCGTCACCGACAAGATCGTCCCCGCGCTCGAGCAGATCCACGGGATCTCGAACGTCAACGCGGGCGGCACCGTCACGCCGGCGATCGAGGTCACGGTCGATCCGAACAAGCTCTCGGCCGCGGGCTACACGCTCAACGACATCGTCAACTCGATCCAGGCCAACAACGTGCGCGCGCCGGGCGGCATCGCGTACCTGCCGCACCGCGAGACGTCGATCGACGTACGCGGCGACATCCAGACGCCGCAGTCGGTCGCGCAACTGCTGCTGTCGGGCTCGAGCGCGCTGCCCGGCGCTCGCGACCTCGCCGTCGGGCACGTCGCAGACGCGCTACACCGGCACGACCAGCACGACCAACCAGGCGCTCTCGCTCGGCAACGCCGTCGATCGCGAACCAGGTCGACGCGTCGGTCAATGCGTTCTCCGTCTCGCCGCGGCTCTCGCGCGTCAGCGACGTCGCGAAGGTGACGAACTGGTACGAACCCAAGCGCGTCTACTCGTACGTCAACGGCCAGCAAGCGATCACGCTCGGCGCTGCAGAAGGCGACCGGCGCGAGCGAGGTCGCGGCCGGCGACGCGGTGCTGGCCGCGCTCCCCGCGCATCGAGCGGCAGTTCCCGCAGGTGCAGTTCCGGACGCTCAACGTCCAGGCCGACTTCACGAAGCAGCAGCTGTTCGGCGTGCTGCAGACGCTGCTCGAAGGGATCGCTTTCACCGGCATCGCGATGTTCTTCTTCCTGCGGTCGTGGCGCAACGGGCTGGTCGTGATGATCGCGATCCCGACGTCGCTGCTGGTGACGTTCTTCGTCATGCGGCTGTGGGGCTTCACGATCGACACGGTCTCGCTGCTCGCGATGACCCTGATCATCGGCATCCTCGTCGACGACTCGATCGTCGTGCTGGAGAACGTCGAACGGCACTACGAAGACGGCGAGGCGCCACGCACGGCGGCGATCCTCGGCCGCAGCGAGATCGGGCATGGCGGCGGTCGTCATCACGCTCGTCGACGTCGTCGTGTTCCTGCCGATCGCGTTTTTGCCGGGGATCACCGGCCGCTTCCTCGCGCGAGTTCGGCGTCGTCGTCACCTTCGCGACGCTGACGTCGCTGGCCGTCTCGTTCACGGTCACGCCGTCGCTGGCCGGCAACTGGTCGCTGCTCTCGAAGTGGAAGCCGCCGCGCTTCATCGACGCGTTCACGCGCGGCTTCGACGCGGCTGCGCGATTGGTACGTCGACCGTCCGCTGACGTGGGCGCTCGCGCACCGAAGACCGGTCGTCGCCGCTCTCCGCGGTGCTGACGATCGGCGCGATCGCGCTGATCCCGCTGGGCGTCGTCGGGTTCGAGTTCATCCCGTCGATCGACCGCGGCGAGATCTTCGTCCAGGTGCAGTATCCCGACCGGAACGCCGCTCACGACGACCGACGCGTCGCGTCAAGGCGCTGAACGCAGCCGTATCCTGCAGATCCCCGAGGTCGCAGACGATCACGTCGACGTCGGGCAGTTATCAGGCCGGCTTCGGCGGCGGCGTCAACTGGGCTCGAACGGCCAGACTCACGTCTTCCTCGACCGACGACCACAAGCGCTCGACGCGACGATCGCGCGCACATGGGCGGCATCGGCCACCGCATCGCGTCCGGCGCGCCAAGATCGATCGCGATCCCCGCGACCGGCACCGGCGGCGGCAACAGCCAGCCGATCGACATCACCGTCGCGTCGACGCGCGGCGACGCCGACCGACGCGTACGCGCGAGAAGGTCCTCGGCGTCGCTCAAAACACGCCGGGGACGGCCAACGTCAACAGCTCCGCGCTGCAGCTCGCGCCGCAGATCGACGTGACGTTCGACCGCGATCGTGCCCGCGCGCTCGACCTCGACATCGGCTCGGCGGCGCTCGCGGTGCGTGCCGCGTTCGGCGGGACGCTCGCCACGCAGTTCGACACCGACAACGGCATCGAAGTACGTCCAGGTGCTCTACCCGATGTCCGCCCAGACCAGCATCAAACGCTGCGCGACATCACGATGCGCACGCGCATCGGGTCGATCGTCCACCTGGGCGACGTCGCGATCTTGCAGAACGCGCCCGCGCAGCCGCTGATCACGCGCGTCAACCGCCAGACCGTGATCCACCTCAGCGCGAACGTCCAGCCCGGCGCAGCGCTCTCGAAGGTGCAGGCGGCGTTGTGGCACGGCGTGAAGGCGCTGCAACCTGCCGCACTACATCATCGTCGGCGATGGCCGCCGGCGGCCAGCAGCAGAACCTGCGCGACACGATCAACGGCATGGGCATGGCGCTGCTGCTCTCGTTCATGCTGGTCTATCTGCTGATGGTCGCGCTGTACAACGCCTACCGCGTCGCCGTTCGTGATGATGTTCGCCGTCCCGGTCGCGGCGATCGGCGCGTTCGGCGCCTGGCCTCGACGGGCCAGAGCCTGAACCTCTACTCGCTGATCGGCGACGGTCATGCTGATCGGGCTCGTCAGCAAGAACGGCATCTTGCTCGTCGACTTCGCCGAGCTGAAGGTCCTCGCCGGAGCTATCGAAGGCCGCGGCGATCAAGCAGGCGGCGCGCGAACGTTTCCGCCCGATCGTCATGACGACCGCTTCGATGATCGCCGGCATGCTGCCGCTCGCGCTCGCGCTCGATCCGGGCTCGGCGGCGAAACGCTCGCTCGGAACGGTCGTCATCGGCGGCCTCGCGAGTTCGCTGTTACTGACGCTCGTGCTCGTGCCGGTCGTCTACCAGTGGCTCGCGCCGGGGCCGCCGAGCGGGTCGAGGCCGACGCACTGGCGCGCGACGAAGCGGCGCGCGACGGCTGCCGGTGGAGTCGCTGACGTGACGAGGCGCGCTGATGTGGCCTGACGCGGCTGTTCGTTCAGCGTCCGACCCTGGTGACGGTGTTCTTGGCGCTGGTGCTGCTGGCCGGGTCCGTCGCCGGCTTCGCGCTCGTGCAGCAGCAGTTTCCGAACACCGACGTCCCGTCGATCCAAGTGCTGTTGTCGTATCCCGGTGCGTCGACGACCGAGATGCGCGACGCGATCGTGCGCCCGCTCGAGGACCAACTCGCCGGCGCGCCCGATCTCGATCACCTCGAGACCTCGATCCAACCCGGGCAGGCGTCGGTCGTTGCCGTCTTCGCGCTCAACTCCGATCAGAACAACGACCTCGTGCAGGTGCAAGGCCGCGTCCAGAACGCGCAGCACCAGTTGCCCAACGACCTCACGACGCCCGCGATCTCGCTCTACAATCCGAGCGAAGCCGTCGTCGTCTCGCTCGTCCTGCGTTCGCGCTCGCTGGACCGGGCGACCTCTCGTCGCTCGCGATCAACAAGATCGTCCCCGCCCTCGAACAGGTCCAGGGCGTCTCGTTCGTCCAGGCCAACGGCACGGTCAACCCGTCGATCCAGGTCAGCGTCAGCCCGAAGCAGCTCTCGTCGTCGGGCTTCACGCTGACCGACCTCGTCACGACGATCACGAACAACAACGTCCGCGCGCCGGGCGGCATCCTGTACTCGCCCAACCGCGAGACGAACATCGACGTCCGCGGGGACATCCAGAACGTCCCCACGGTCGCCGGGCTGCTGCTCGGCGCCTCGGGCGGCGCGAACCTGTCGGCTCGTACAACACCTGGACGGCTCAGGGGCGGCTGTTCCACATCAGCGACGTCGCCAACGTCACCGACACCTATGAGCCGCAGCGCGTCTATGCATACTCGAACGGCCAGCCGTGCATCACGCTCGACATCCAGAAGTCGGCCGGCACGAGCGAGGTCGAGACCTCGAAACGCGTGCTCGCCGCGCTCCCCGACTTGCAGCGCACCTATCCCGACGTCAGCTTCGCCGTCCTGAACGTTCAGTCGACCTACACCCAGCAGCAGCTCTCCGGCGTTCTGCGGACCCTGGTCGAGGCGATCGTCTTCACCGGCATCGTGATGCTGTTCTTCCTGGGCTCGTGGCGCAACGCGATCGTCGTGATGATCGCGATCCCGGCCTCGTTGCTCGTGACGCTCGCGGCGATGCGGCTCGCGCACTTCACGCTCGATACGGTCTCGCTGCTCGCGATGACGCTGATCATCGGCATCCTGGTCGACGATTCGATCGTCGTCTTGGAGAACGTCGAGCGCCACTTCCGCCACGGCGAGGATCCCGGCGACGGCCGCGATCCGCGGTCGCAGCGAGATCGGCCTCGCCGCAATCGTCATCACGCTCGTCGACGTCGTCGTCTTCCTGCCGATCTCGTTCTTGCCCGGCTCGGTCGGGCCTGTTCTTGCGCGAGTTCGGCCTGGTCGTGACGGTCGCGACGCTGACGTCGCTGTTCGTTTCGTTCACGGTGACGCCGTCGCTCGCGGGCCGCTGGGCGCTCCGTTCGCGCTGGCAGCCGTGGGCGATCATCGGAGCGTTCGCGGCGGCAGTTCGAACGGCTGCGCCGCTACTACTCCGACCGCATCCTGCACTGGGGGCTGCGCAACGGCCGCTTCGTCGTCGTGATCTCCGGCGCTCACGCTGCTCGCCGCCTTGCTGCTGCTGCCGACGGGACTCGTCGGTTTCGAGTACATCCCGCCGGTCGACCGCGGCGAACTCTACCTGACGATGAGCTTCCCGAGCGGTACGCCGCTCGAGACGACTCGCCAGCGCCTGCTGCAGGTCGAACGGATCGTCGACGGGGTCAGCGACCTGCGCACGGAGTCGTCGACGGCCGGCGCCTACCTCGGTCAGTTGACGGGCTACATCAACAATCCGGCGATCGCGCAGATCAACGTCTATCTGAACGACCGCCGCGCGCACTCGACGGCCTACTGGGCCGCGCAACTGCAGAGCGACGCGCACAAGGCGGTTCCGAGCGCCGTCGTCGTCTCGGTCCCGGCGACCGACATCTCCGGCGGCAACGCGCAGCCCGTCGACGAGGTCGTCTCGAGCGTCGACGGTAACCCGGAACCGTGGGCGGCGAAGGTTCAGCAGGCCCTGGCACAGACGCCGGGCGCGATCGACGTGACGACGTCGGCGGCGGCCGATGCGCCGCAGGTCGAGGTCGAGTTCGATCGCGACCGTGCGCGCGCCCTAGACACGAGCATCGGCACGGCGTCGACCGCGATCCGCGCGGCGTTCGGCGGCGACCTCGCGACCCAGTTCACCGGACCCGACGGCCTCAAGGACGTTCAGGTCATCTATCCGCAGTCGGCCCAGACCTCGCTCGCCGCGATCGCGCAGATCCCGATCCGCGCGAGCGACGGTTCGATCGTGCACGTCGGCGACATCGCCAAACTCGTACAGGCGCCGGCGCCGCCGATGATCATGCGCATCAATCGCCAGAACGTCGTCTACCTCGGCGCCGACCTCGCGCCGGGGGCGATTCTGTCGAACGTCCAGCGCGATTTCGGGCGCCGGCTCGCCGAAACTCGACCTGCCGAAGACGGTCGTCGTACAGCCGGCCGCCGGCGGCAACCAGCAGGAACGTCGCGGCGACGGTCTTCGGGATGAGCATCGCGCTCCTGCTCTCGGTCCTGCTCGTCTACCTGCTGATGGTGGCGCTGTATAACAGCTATCGTACGCCGTTCATCATCATGTTCTCGATCCCGGTCGCGGCGGTCGGTTCGCTCGGCTCGCTCGCGCTGACGCACCAGACCCTCAACCTGTTCTCGCTGATCGGGTCCGTGCTGCTGATCGGCCTCGTGACGAAGAACGGCATTCTGCTCGTCGACTTCGCGGGCGCGCGCCGCCGCGAGGGGATGAGCCCGGTCGCCGCGATCCGCGCGGCCGCGCGCCAGCGGTTCCGGCCCATCATGATGACGACGATCGCGATGATCGCCGGCATGTCGCCGCTCGCGCTCGCGCTCGACCCGGGCGCGCAGGCTTCGCGCTCGCTCGGCACCGTCGTCATCGGCGGCCTCGCAAGCTCGTTGTTGCTGACCCTGGTCCTCGTCCCGATCGTCTTCGTCGCACTGACGCCGAAAGGTCCGAGCGGCGACGGCGTCGCCAAGACGGACGGCCGCGCGAGCGACGAGCCCACGCTGTTCGACGCCTCGGAGACGCCGCGGGCGCCGGCCCCCGGCTGATTCGGGCCGCAGGCACTCCTCAGCCCGATTTAATCGCACCCCGGGCCGAAGCGGGAGGCGGCTACGTTTGACGGACGAAGGCTTCGCGCCGTCATCGTACCACGGGAGGGAATCTATGAAATTTAACAGCGTCCTCATCGCAGGCGGAATCGCGCTCGCCGCAACGCTCTTCTTGGGGACCACCGGGCCGCGCGACGCCGCGCTCGCTCAGAGTCAGGCGCAGAGCAATCACAGCCTCGACGCATTGGCGCAGCGCATCAACGACGACATCGTTTCGCTCAACGGCGACACCACCGACTACGGTGGGCACCGCGTCGAGGCGATCCGTTTCATGCAGATAGCACACAACCAGATCGCCGCATCCGAGCAGTTCGCCGCGGCCAACGGACACACCGCGAACGCGATGAGTCCGGGCCAGGCGGTCGCTCAGGCCAACGGCGGTCAGCGCCGTCCCCAGGCCGGCAGCAACGAGAACATCGTCTACGTCCAGAACGATCTGCGCGGCATCATGAGCCAGATGAACTCGGACAGCTACGACTACGGCGGCCACAAGACCAAGTCGGTCAACGCGCTCAACAACGCGGTCAACTCGCTCGAGCAGGCGCTGCAGTACCGCCGGACGCACGCGCCGGGCACCTAACTAGCGCCCTAAATATCGCCGCTCCGGTCCGCGCGTTGGGGGAAGCCCGCCCGGCGCGCGGAACCGGCAGCCATGGCGACTCTCAGCGAGGCTAAAAAGGCCGCCGGCGATTCCGCGCGGCTCGAACTGACCATCCGCGGCTTGCTGCTCGGCGGTCTCATCACCCTCGCGTTCACGGCGGCCAACGTCTACCTCGGACTACGCGTCGGGCTGACGTTCGCCTCGTCGATTCCGGCGGCGGTGATCTCGATGGCCGTGTTGCGGCCGTTCCGCAACTCGACCATCTACGAGAACAACATCGTCCAGACCGTTGCATCGGCGGCCGGGACCCTGTCGTCGATCATCTTCGTGTTGCCGGGACTTGTCATGATCGGGTGGTGGACGGGGTTTCCGTTCTGGCAGTCGTTCGGCGTCTGCGTCGTCGGCGGGATCCTCGGCGTCATGTACACGATCCCGCTGCGGCGCGCGCTGGTGACCAACTCCGACCTCCCGTATCCCGAGGGTGTCGCCGCCGCCGAGGTGCTCAAGGTCGGCAGCGGGTCGCGCGCCGATGCCGCCGACGTGTACGCGCCGGCCGACGCGGCCGCCCACAGCAAGGCCGGCCTGCTCGCCGTCGTGTGGGGTTCGATCGTCTCGGCCGGCTTCTACCTGATCACCCAGACCGGGATCCTCGCGCAGGAGGTCGGTTCGTACTTCCGCGTCGGCAACGGCGCGACGGGCCTCGGCGTCGGACTGTCGTTCGCGCTCGTCGGCGCCGGGCATCTCGTCGGGCTCTCCGTCGGCTTGGCGATGTTCGGCGGCCTCATCATCGCGTGGGGAATCGCGACACCGCTGCTGACGGCGCTGCATCCGGTCGCCGGCCCGGCTCAGGACGTCGCAACGAGCGTGTGGGCCCACAAGGTGCGGTTCATCGGCGCCGGCGCGATCGGCGTCGCCGCGATCTGGACGCTCGCGAAGCTCGCCGTGCCCGTGTGGGGCGGTTTGATGTCGTCGTTCGCGGCGTCGCGCCGGCTGGCCGCGGGCGAAGCGGATGCGCTCCCGCGCACGGAACGCGACATCCCGATCGTGCCGGTCGGGATCATCAGCGCCGCGTGTCTCGTACCGCTCGCGATTCTGCTGATCTCGTTTCTCAAGGGCGGCGTCCTGTCGAGTTTGATCGTACCGCTCGTGATCGCGGCGATCGTCTATACGGTGATCGCCGGTTTCCTGGTCGCAGCCGTGTGCGGCTACATGGCCGGCCTCATCGGCTCGTCGAACAGCCCCGTTTCCGGCCTCGCGATCCTGACCGTGCTCGGCGCGTCGTTACTGGTGCTCGTGATCGCCGGTGGGTTGGGCGCGGAGGCGCGTCCGGCGCTCGTCGCGTTCGTTCTGTTCGTGACGGCGGTCGTGTTGTGCGTCGCCACGATCGCCAACGACAACCTGCAGGACCTCAAGACCGGTCAACTCGTCGACGCGACGCCATGGCGTCAGCAGGTCGCGCTGTGCGTCGGCGTGCTGTTCGGCGCCGCGGTGATCCCGTGGGTGCTCGACCTGCTCCACACCGCGAACGGCTTCCCCGGCGAACCGCACCCGATCGCGCTCGCCGGCGCGCAGCCGCTGGCCGCGCCGCAGGCGACGCTGATCTCCGCGCTCGCGAAGGGCGTGATCCAAGGCTCGCTCGACTGGTCGCTGCTCGGCATCGGCGCGCTCGCCGGCATCGCGATCATCGTGATCGACGAACTGCTCGGCGTCGCGAAGCGGCTGCGCTTCCCGCCGCTCGCCGTCGGGATCGGCATCTATCTGCCGGCTACGGCGTCGGCGGCCGTCGTCATCGGCGCGGTCGCCGGTCACTTTTACGACCGCTGGGCGAAGGGCCGTCCCAATCCGGCGATGGCGTCGCAACTCGGCGTGTTACTCGCCTCGGGGCTCATCGTCGGCGAGAGCCTGGCAGGCGTCGCCTATTCTGCGCTGATCGTCGGGACGCACAAGAACGCGCCGCTCGCCCTCGTCGGCGACTCCTTCGCGACGATGGGACAGATCCTCGGCGCGATCGCGTTCGCGCTCATGATCGCGGTCATCTACGCTTGGATCCGGCGACTGTCGGTGCGCGCGACGTTCCTAGGGGGAGCCGGCCTCAAGACTCGTAGGCTTCGTGCGGGGCGACCGGTTCGAGAATCGCGTCCATCCGCGCGAAGATCTCCGGATCGACCGTCAGGTCGGCGGCGGCGACGTTGTCGTCGACCTGCTGGGCCTTCGTCGCGCCGACGATCACGCTCGAGATCTCGGGCCGCCGCAGACACCACGCCAGCGCGAGTTGCGCCATCGTGCAGCCCACCTCGCGTGCGAGCGGTTCGACCCGCGCGACCGCGTCGAGTACCGGTTGCGTGAAGTAGTCCTCCATCATCTCGCGGCCGCCGCCGGCCGCGCGCGTTCCATGCGGCGCGTTGTCGACCGAGCGGTACTTGCCGGTCAGGATCCCCATCGCGAGCGGTGACCAGACGACGTTGCCGAGCCCGTACTCCGCCGTCGTGCGCAAGACGCGCCGTTCGATGCGCCGCCACAGCGCGCTGTATTGCGGCTGATTGCTGACCGGTTCGTACCAACCGCGCGCGCGACACAGGAGCGCGGCGCCGGCGATCTGATCGGCGTTCCATTCCGAAACGCCCCAGTAGAGGATCTTGCCCTGCCGGATCGCGTCGTTCATCGCGGCGCAGACCTCGTCCAGCGGCGTGTGCCGGTCGTAACGATGGCACTGATACAGGTCGACGTAATCGCTCGACAGTCGCCGCAGCGAGGCGTGCAACTGGTCGAAGATATGCTTGCGCGAGAGCCCGCCGTCGTTGGGACCCTCACCCATCGGGAAGAAGACCTTCGTCGCGAGCACGATCTTGTCGCGCGGCCACGCCGCGATCGCCTTGCCGACGACGATCTCGGCCGACCCGCGCGCGTAGACGTTGGCCGTGTCGAAGAACGTGACGCCGCGTTCGTACGCGCGCGCGATGCAGGCGCGGGCGTCGTCCTCTTCGACTCGGCCGCCGTACGTGAGCCACGAGCCGAGGCCGACCGCTGAGACCTTGACGCCCCAGCGGCCGAGATGCCGGTATTCCATGCGCTCCGCTTCGCGCTAGCGGCCGCGCTTCCGTTGTACGTAGTCGCGCAGGCGGCGACGCGCCTTGCGGAACGCGTCGCGGATCGCGCGCTGCGCGTCCTCGTGGAGGGCATCGGACGGCGTCTTCTCGATGCGCTCCGATTCCTCGTCGTCGGCCGCGTGGCGCAGTTCGGGCGGGTGGGTGATCACGAGCTCCTCGCCAGGCACGGAGAGGTCGAGCCGGACGCGAAACGGCGCTCCGTTCGACTGGTGCCGGTGCGGCTTGTCGATCAGGACCCGGCAGCTGACGATGCGCTCGAAGAAGCGCTCGAGCTTCGCGGACTCCTTGGCGATCAGGTCGTCGAGGCCGCCCGAGTGGTCGATTCCGGAGCCGTAGGTCGTTTGAGTCTGTACAGCCATGTTCGGTTCTTTTCCACCTCCGCAGAGGTTCACTCCGCAGGAGGGCGCCCAGCCGGGCGCCGCGTCACTGCGGGAAGATATAGATCGAGACGATGATGACGTAGAGCACGATCCCGGCGTAGACGTTCCAGAACGAGACCGCCGCCGCGGCGAGATAGGCGACCGGGCCGGTGGCGTAGAGCGTCAGCGTCCGGCGCGAGTGATCGGTCGCCTCCGAAAGGCCGGCCCGCCGTGCGTATAGGAGGATCGCCGTGTAGAGGCAGCCGTTGAGCGCCCAGACGGCGCCGTAGACGAGCGAGGCATATGCGCCGTCGGGCGTGGGCGCGTACTTCGCGATCAGCGCCGCCGTGAACGGCACCGCGCAGATGCCCAACAGCAGTAACAGGTTGAGGATGTTCAGCGTCGTGTCGACTCGGTGGATGCTCGAGAACATCCGGTGATGGTTCATCCATTTGATCCCGATCATCAGGAACGAGACGACGAACACGAGGTAGCTCGGCCCCTGGCGCGCGATCAGATCCCGCAGCGAGATCGCGCCGTCGGGGACCTGGATGTTGAGGATCAACAGGGTGATCGCGACCGCGAAGACGCCGTCGCTGAACCCGACGACCCTGCTGGCGTCGAGCGTCTCCCCGCGAACCTCCCGCATCCGCACCGCTTCGGTGCGCGGCGGTGCAACTGCTGCCGGCGGGGGAGTTACGGCCGTGCGCTCGGTAACATGCGGGCGTGGAGCGGACGCCGTCGCCGGTCGTCCCCGGGTCGCGCGACGGGCTGTGGCTCACCGTCGGCATCGTCTGCATCGGCGCGTTCATGGGCCAGGTCGACGCGAGCATCACGCAGCTCGTGTTGCCCGATCTGGAACGGGCGTTCGGCGCGTCGGTCCGCGCCGTCAGTTGGGTCGCGATCGCGTATTTACTGGTCGTCGCGGCGACGTTGCCCGTCTTCGGCCGGCTCGGCGACATGCTCGGGCGCAAGCGCCTCTACTGCACGGGCTTCGTCGTCTTCATCGCCGGCTCGGCGCTGTGCGGGCTGGCACCGAACCTCGGGCTGCTGATCGCCGCCCGCGTCGTGCAGGGGCTCGGCGCGACGTTGATTCAGGCGAACAGCGTGGCGATCGTCGTGGCTGCGGCCGGCGCTCGCCGCCGCGGCCAGGCGTTGGGGGTGCAGTCCGCCGCACAGGCGGTCGGACTCGGTCTCGGACCGGCGCTGGGCGGCGCGATCATCGTCGCGTGGGGCTGGCGCTGGGTGTTTTGGATCAACGTGCCGGTCGGCATCGTCGGCGTCGTGTTGGGGCTCGCGTTCCTTCCCTCGACGCGTCCGGCGCGGCGGGATCGCTTCGATCCCGCCGGCGCCGCCTTACTCGTTCCCGCGCTCGCCGCGATCCTGTTCGCGCTCAATCGCATCGGGAGCGCGACGACGCACGTCTTCCTCGTGGGCGGCGTCGCGCTCGCCGGTTTCGTGCTCCTGGCGGCGTTCGTCGCGCGCGAACGCAACCGCGCCGCCCCGCTGGTCGACCTGCGCCTGTTCGGGAATCCGACGTTCACCGCGTCGAGCGTCGCGACGCTCCTGTCGTACGCGATCCTCTTCGGCGTCTTCTTCGTGTTGCCGTTCGTGTTCGAGCGCGTCTACGGCGAGACCGCGCTGACCGCGGGATTTCTGCTGACGCTGATCCCCGTCGCGCTCGGCGTGATGGCGCCGTTCAGCGGCGCGCTCGCCGACCGGTTCGGCGCCCGCGCGGTGACCGTCTCGGGCATGGTGCTCGTGCTGGCGTCGCTCGTGCTCCTCATCGTCGCGCTCGCCGACGCGTCGGCGGGACTTACGCTCGTTGCGGTCTCGCTGATCGTGCTCGGCGTCGGCCTCGGGACGTTCACCGCTCCGAACAACAGCGCGATCATGGCGGCCGCGCCGGCGGAAGAAAGCGGTCAGGCCGGCAGTCTGCTCAACGTCATGCGGGCGCTCGGCATGAGTGTCGGCATCGCGGTCGCATCGACGGCGCTTGCGCTCGCGTTGCCGTCCTCGCCCGGGGCCGAACCGGCCACGCTCGCCTCGTCGGCGTCCGAGCTCCTCGCGGCGGCGCGCACGGTTCTCGTCATCCTCGCCGCCTTCGCGGCGGTCGCGACCGGCCTTTCGCTGGTGCGAAAGGCGCCGCTTCGCCCGCGTTTATGAGTTCGGCACGCGATAGATCTTGACGATCTTGACGGGACGAAAGAGCATCTGTTGATCCGTCGGCATCTGCACGATCTTGCGAACAACGTCCATTCCCTTGATGACGTGGCCGAATGCGGCGTAGCCCGGCGGCTGGTCGAGCGTCGGCTGATCGCCGACGTCGATGTAGAACTCGGAGGTCGCCGAGTTCGGATCCGTCGTGCGCGCCATCGCGACCGCACCGTCGGTGTTGCGCAGGCCGGTCTGCGCCGGCGCCTCGAGGTCGATCTTCACGTCGCTGGGCCGTTCGCGCCGCTGGTTGCCGCCTTGGATCACGAAGCCCGGAACGGCGCGGAAAAACGAGCCGCCGTCGTAGAACTTGCGGTCGACGTAGCCGAGGAAGTTCGCGACCGTGTTGGGCGCATGGGTCGCGTCGAGGCTCACGACGATGTTGCCTTCGGGCGTCACGATCTCGACGCGCCGTTCGAGGATCGGTCCCGGCGTCGGCGTGACGATCGCGGTGCTGCCTTGGCCGGAGTTTTGCTGCGTGTCCGAGGCCTTGTGCGAGCACGCGGTGCTCGCGCACAGAAGCGCGATGCCGAATCCGGCACGCAGGAACCGTACACCCTTCATGCGGATGCCTTAGGCGGCGCGGCGGCCTTTGCCTGGCCGTCCGGGCCAGTGGAGCGCATCGATGTCATCGCAGAACGATTCGTCCCTCGCCGTCCGTGAAGCGCGCGCGGGCGACCTCGCCGCGATCCGCGCGATCTACAACGAGGGGATCGCCGATCGCGTCGCTACGCTCGATCTCGACCCGAAGACGGACGCCGAAATCGCGGACTGGTTCGCGGTCCGCAGCGACGGTCACTACGCGGTCGTCGTGGCGACGCGCGACGACGCGGTCGTGGGCTGGGCCTCGCTCAACCCTTTCTCGCACCGGTGCGCGTACCGGGAGGTCGCCGATCTCTCGATCTACGTCGCGCGTGCCGCGCGCGGGACCGGTGCCGGCACGGCGCTGATCCGGGCCGTCGAGGACGTCGCGCGCCGCAACGGCTTCCACAAGATCGTGCTGTTCGCGGTCACGTTCAACGCCGCCGGCCAGCGGCTGTATCGCAAAGCCGGCTATCGCGAGGTCGGCATCTTTCGCGAGCAAGGCGTGCTCGACGGCCGCTTCGTCGACGTGCTCGCGATGGAGAGACTTTTCCCGGCGGACGATCGGGGCGAACGTCTGCTATGACGTCTTTCGATCCTTTTGGTACGCCGCGACGACGCGCTTGCCCGCGCGACAAAGCCACGCCTCTTCAATGACGGCTTGCAGCTCCTGCTCGGAGATCGCGCCCAGCCGTACCAAGACGGCCGGATAGCCGTCGAAGTGCGGGGTCGTAAAGTACACGTCAGGTTTGCTCGCCAGCAAGGCTTCCTTCATTTCGAGATCGGCGGTCCGCAGTCCCAAGATCGGTCCGCTCGGCGCATCGTCGCCAAGCGCCGCCAGGTCGGATTTCCGCAGCGGCCGTTCCCAGGTAAAGAACGTCTTGTTCACGATCCAAGCGGCGTTGCCGCCGGAACGTCAGTTCCTCGTTCGTCCCCGGCAACGCCAGCGCGAACCGGCGTACGTCAGCCCAAGTGGCCATCGGACCCTCGCTTCGCGCGCGGCCGACGGCACCCCCACCGTGCGCCGAGGGAACTCGTCGCACGCGGCACGTGACGCGGCGGCGGAAGCGGGATAACCGGGTAGAGGCGCGGCGTACGGCTATTTGTACGGATTGTTTCTGTCGCGGTCCGTGCCACGGCGTTACGATGCGTAGAACGGCCACGCAGGGCGCCGCGACCCATTTCACGCTGACAGGAGACAAGCAGTACAATGCGCACGCAACCACGGGCCAACGCTTCATATGCCGGACGATCGCCGGCGGTGAGACGCCGAACGCCCAAATGACGGCGAGCAGCTCGACGCAGTTGATCTGCCGGCCGGTCACCATCGTGCTCAAGATGAGCGCCGGAAGCCTGCGGACGATCGGCCATACGACGGCGACGAGCACGCTGGACGGCCCGGACCTGAGCCACGCGCTGACGCCCGAGCAGGTCAACGACGCCTACGTGAAGTTTATCGATCAGGAATTTCACGTCGATCACTCGTCGTAGGGGCTCGTGCGCCTATGGTTGAGGGTTGGACTCCGCGAGTGCGCGGAGGGCGATCGTACCCGCTTCGTCCTGCGTCAGCCGGGCACCGTCGGCTGCGAGCTCCTCGATCGTGCGTTCCGCAAGCGCTCCGCGAAGCCTGGTGCGCAACAGCTCGTAGCTGCGGCGTTCGAGACCTCTGCGGGGGAGCAGGCTCTGCGCGTAGAGTGCGTCGATGAAACCCAAAAGCCGCGCGGCAGCGTCGGTTTCACCGCGCAACGCGACAATCGCGGCGAGGTGGCACCACGGCGCCGCGTCGCGCGGCACGCCATCCAGCAACTCGCGCGCAGCGGCGGCGGCTGCGTCGACCTCGTCGAGCTGCAGATGTATGAAAGTCAGCGCCTCGAGCGCGCTGATCCGTACCTCGTTTGAATCGCCGAACTCGCTGGCGAGCATCTCCTCGGCCAGCTCGATCGCGCGACGCGGATTGCCGTCTGCGAGTTCGACCGTCATCAGCCGCGGTAAGCAGCGGCTCACGGAAAAGTACGGATCCTTGCCGGCGGCGATCGTCGCGGCCTCGGCGATGTCGGCTCGCGCTTCGTCCAGTCGGCCTTCGTCGGTGCGGAGCCCGGCGCGGTTGCCGAGGAAACCGGCATAGACGAGCGAGTCGCGCATACCCTCCTCCGTCATCATCGTCTCCGCGCGCTCGGCCGAGGCGTTGGCCTCCGCGAAGCGGCCGAACGTGCCGTAGATGAACGCGAGCATCGAGTGCAAAGCGGCGAGCGAGCGGCGATCGCCGACGCGCTCAAACAGGCCGATCGCACGCTCGATGACCGGGACCACTCCGGCCTCGTTCCACGAACGTAGAATGAACGCGCGGAGCAACTGCCCGACCTCGCGCGGGTAGGCACGTTCGTCGAGCCGTTCCAGTCCGACGTCGATCCAGTGACGCTGCTCGGCGATGTGCCCGGTAATGTGCCACATGCGGCGCAGTCCGAAGATGATGCGCGCCGCGACCGCGCGGTCGTCCATCTCCGCTGCGTCGAGCGACCACGCGACCGCGGCGCGGACGTTGTCGAGTTCCGGTTCGAGCGCCTTAAATTCCGTGTATGTCATCAGCGCAGCGTCGGTTTCGAAGCGATTCGCCAGGCTGGCAATCCAGGCCGCGTGGCGGCGGTGCGCGCCTGCGTCTTCCTGGGCGCGTCGCAGTTCGGCCGCGGCGTACGCGCGAACCGAGTCGAGCAGCCGGTAGCGGACGGAGCCGGCCCCGCGCACCGCGGCCACGAGCGACTTGTCGACGAGCGACGACAACAGCCCGAGGACCGACTCACCGAGGTCCGCCTCGGCGGCGACGCGCTCGGCGGCCGCGAACGTGAAGCCGCCCGAGAAGACGGCGAGCAGCCGTAGGAACGCGCGCTCGGCCTCGTTGAGCAGCCCATAACTCCAGGCGAGCGTGGCGAGCATCGTCTGCTGACGCTGCGGTAGGTCGCGCCGTCCGGCGGTGAGCGACATGTGTTCGTCGAGCCGTGCGTGGAGCGTCGCGATGCCGAACGTGGAGACGCGCCCGGCGGCGAGTTCGATTGCGAGCGGGATGCCATCGAGGCGTTGGCAGACGTCGCGGACGAGCCCATCGTCAGCGGGTGTGAACGCGATCGCTGCATCGGCCTCTCGTGCACGCTCGGCGAATAAGCCGGCCGCGGCGTCGAGCGGGAGCGACGGCAGCCGGAAAAGCGTCTCGCTCGCGACGTTGAGCCGCTCGCGGGTCGTCGCGAGCACGTGGATCTGCGGGCAGCGCTCGAGGATCACCTGGACCGCGGCGGCCGCTTCGTCGATGACGTGTTCGCAGGTGTCGAGGACGAGCAGCATCGCCCGCGCCGAGAGCGCATCGGCAAGCGCCGCGACCGAATCCGGTTTGCCGTCGAGCGCGGGCTGGACCGACGACGCGATGCGGGCCGCCACGAACGCACCGTCCGTCAGTGCGGCGAAGTCGACGAAACAGACCGCCTCTCCGCGCTGCGCGCAGCGATGCGCGACCGCGAGGGCGACGCGCGTCTTTCCGACGCCCCCGGAGCCTGTCACCGTGACGAGACGCGATCGCATCGAGTAACGTGAGGATATGTGCGATGTCGCCATCGCGGCCGACGAGCGACGACGCGGGGGCGGGGAGAACCGGCGCGGCCGGCACTGCCGGGCCCGCTCGACCGCGCTTGCGGGCCGCGGCATCCTCCAGCCCTCGCGTTCGGCTTGGCTCAGGGCGAGGGCGTCGGCCAGCAGCGCGACGGTCGCGCGATGCGGCGCCTGGCGCAACTCGCGTTCGAGGAGGCCGACGCCCGGTCGCGCTCATGCCCGCTCGCTCGGCAAGCTGTTCCTGGGAGAAGCCCGCCCGCAGCCGCAGTTCCCTGAGCAAGCGGCCGAACGTGACTGCCCGGTCGTGTGGCATGCGGTCCTGTTCTCCGCGGTCGCGCAAGTTGTTCGCCTATTTGTACGGATTGTTTCTGTCCCGGCCTGCGCTGGGCGGCTACGATACGTGAAACGCACGCCCGAGGACCCGATGGAACCAGTCGTCCGCATCAGCCGCTTCGCCTACTCCGACACGGTCACGCACCTCGGCATCGAGATCGCCCGCGCCGGCCTGACGATCTTCTGCAAGCTGGATCAGGATGGGGCGGCCTGGGCCGCCGGCTTCGCGCTGCGTCCCACCACCCTGTTCATGTTCGGTGATCCCAAGGCCGACGCTCAACTCACCGACGCAGCCCCGCTCGCCGCCCTCGACCTGCCATTGAAGCTCCTGGTTTGGGAGCAGAGCGACGTAGCACGGGTGGGGTACCATCCGGCGCATATGCTCGCTCTACGGTACGGCCTGTCGGCGCAGGGACCGACTGCTCACCGCAATGGATGATCTCCAACTGCGGCTCGTCGCAACGGTTGCAATGGACGACCCACCACCCGTTTCGTAACATCCCATCCGTGATTCACATAATGCAAGGAGGACATCGACATGTCTAGCAATCTCGATCGGCGCGGATTCTTCGGCAAGGCGGCCCTGGCGGTCGCGGCCACTCAACTAACGATGCTCGGCAGGGGCATGGGCTTCGCCGCCGATGCCGCCCCGCTCGTCGGCCGGGTCCGGCGGCGGTCACACGTCGTTCGCATCGCTAAAACAGGTCGACGCCGGTCTGCTCAACATCGGCTATGCCGAGGCCGGGCCGCCGAACGGAAAGCCGGTCATCCTGCTGCATGGCTGGCCGTACGACATCCACAGTTATGTCGACGTGGCGCCGATTCTGGCCGCGCAAGGCTATCGCGTCATCGTGCCATATCTGCGCGGCTACGGCTCGACGCGCTTCCTCTCGAGCAGTACGTTCCGCAACGGACAACAGGCGGCCGTCGCGGTCGACATCATCGCGTTGATGGACGCGCTCAAAATTAAGAAGGCGATCATCGGCGGTTTCGACTGGGGTTCGCGCACGGCGGACATCATGGCGGCGCTCTGGCCCGACCGCTGCAAGGCGATCGTCGCGGTGAGCGGATATCTGATCACCAACGTCAAGGCGCAAGCACTGCCGCTGCCTCCAAGGCAGAGCTTGGCTGGTGGTACCAGTACTACTTTTCGACCGAGCGCGGCGTAATGGGCTACACGGAGAACCGCAACGACTTCAACCGGCTCATCTGGGAGATCGTCTCGCCGAAGTGGCACTTCGACGACGCGACCTACGCGCGCACCGCGGCGGCCTTCGCGAATCCGGATCAGGTCGCGATCGTCATCCACAACTATCGCTGGCGCCTCGGCCTCGCCAAGGGTGAGGCGAAGTACGACCACCTCGAGCAGCAACTGTTCGCAGGTCCGGCGATCGCCGTGCCGACGATAACGATCGCGAGCGACTTCGACGGTCCCGCGAAGAGCGGCGCCGCCTATCGCAGCAAGTACACGGGCAAATACGAGCACCGGATCCTGAACGGCATCGGCCACAACGTGCCGCAAGAGGCGCCGCAGGCCTTCGCCCAAGCCGTCGTCGCCGTCGACGGCTTGTGACGGCTCGCCCCGTAAGGCGGCGAAGACGGTGGGCAGTCACAGTGACAACTCACTAGTTGTTCTTGGCGTAGCAACAATCGTGGTCACGGTCGTGAGCGAAAGGACGGACGCCAAGATGACTCGCCGGATCGCCGTCGCCGCCTGCGTGCTGGGAATGAGCGCCTGTGGTGCCGGGCTAGGGCGACACGCACCGGTACGCGTACCCGCAGCAGGCGCGCCGCTCAGCGTCGCATCAGTCTGGGCGGTCCACCTCCGCAGATTCTGTAGCAAGGAGGTCGTCCGCAGCATCGAAGCGGCGCTGCGGGCGTATCAAAGCACCAGGTTGCTCAGCATGTCGCACTGCTTTACCAAGACGGAAGCGGAGCTCGCGGCCAACGCGGGCTGCGCCAAACACTCTCGAATGGAGGTCATCACGTTCACGCGCCCCGCGAATTTCAACTATCCCGGGCTCGGCGCCCCGCTCGCGCCACGCGTCTACGCGATCATCGCGTCGATGCGCGTTCCCGCAGGGAGTCTCATCTTGGATATGGGCATCGATTTTACGCTGGACTTCGCCCATGACAAACCACATCGCGTCCCGCGTGTGCGATTCTTGCCCTTTGGAACGCCTCCCGACTTCATGAACCTCCGCGACGGTGAGTGCAGCCCGGCGACCGTCGCCGACGTCCCCGAATCGACCTAACCACCTAGTTCGACGGCTGCGGCATCGTTCCGGGGGCGAGCGCGTCGCCGATGGCTCTCGCGACATCGGCGGCGAGGAGGCCGGCGTTACCTTCGGCGTCGTATGCTTCGGGCCCGTTCGTCACTTCGACCGCGATCGTCAACTTCTGCTGCGGCAGGTAGGCGGCGGTGCCCGACGCACCGGAGAAGCCCAGCGTCTGCGTAATCCATGGCCCGGCGTTGATGATGCCGAGCCCGTAGTTGAACGCCTTCGTCATCGGCCTGCAGGCGTGACAGTTCGGCGCCTTGTGGCCGAACCCGATGAGCGACGGCGCGAGCATCGCCTTGCGCGAGCCCTCCGAAAGCAGTTTACCGGCGACGACGGCCTCGATCGACGCGCAGAGGTCGTCGATGTCCGTCGTCTCGACGGCGCCTGCGACGGTCGTCCACGACGGGTTCCAATACGTTCCCTCCTCGTAGAAGGCCACGCCGGGTTTGATGCCGAGCGGCTCGCGCCGCTCCGACGTAAAGGCATGGAGCACCGGTTCGGGGATCGCAGGCGTGGTCGACTGCGTCGTGTTCGTGAGGCCCATCGGTCCGATGACGTCCTTGTCGAGGGCGTCCGCGAGCGACATCCCGGCGATCTTCTGGAGCACCAGGCCCAGGATGACGTAGTTGGTGTGCGAGTAGCCCCAGTTCGTGCTCGGCGCGAACTCCATCGGCTTGCTGACGCCGATGTGGATCAACTCTTCGGGCGTCCACTGCCGAAACGGATTACCAAAGTAGCCGTCCAGCAGCTCCTTCGTGTAGACGTAGTCGACGTAGCCGGAACGTCATCTGCGCGAGGTTGCGCAGCGACACCGCGCTCGCGTTCGGGAGGTCGGGGAAGTAGGCGGAGAGCTTCGTATCGAGCGTCGTCTTGTGCTGATCGACGAACTCCATGAGCAATGTCGCCATGTACGTAAACGCGAGCGCCCCGTTACGGAAGTGCATGTCCGCTGTCGCCGGAACGCCGGTCATCGACTCCCCGAGCGCACCCCTGTAGACGACGGCACCGCCCGAGCGGACCTCGACGATCGCAGCCTTGAGGTGTTTCTCCGCCATCGATGTGCGCACGATCGCAGCGATCGTCGCCGCGTTCGGCCGACCTGTGGCGCCCGCGCCGGACGGCATCAGGGTCAACGCGGCGACGCAGAGGCTCGCTGCGAACACGAGGACCGAAGCAAAGCGGCGAGGGGATGTGTGAGACATGAGCACCTCCGCATCGCCCCTTCGGGAAGACGCATCGCTCGCCTACTTCCGCCGGTCGTGCCCCCTCGAGAGCGCTCGAGCTCGCCTCAACTCCCGAGCGATGCGGCGTGGGCCCTGCGGTCGCCGGGACCTCACGCGTCAAAAATATACTTTAGTCACATAGCGTCT
Organism: Vulcanimicrobiota bacterium; assembly: GCA_963743605.1. Lineage (GTDB taxonomy): Bacteria > Vulcanimicrobiota > Vulcanimicrobiia > Vulcanimicrobiales > Vulcanimicrobiaceae > CAVUQJ01. The sequence continues at coordinate 374,147 of CAVUQJ010000016.1, forward strand.
AAGGTCACATGCAGTCCGGCACTGTCAACGGTTCCGGTGGCGCGGCCCGAAAAATTCTTCAGCACCATCCCGCCTCGCACGAGTGTCGCGGCGTACGTCAGATCTTTGCTGTTAAACCAGCACGTGGCTCGGGCGCAGGCGTATTTGCCGGGCCCGGAAAACGTGCCGGCAATCGTATTCACCCCCGAGATGATGGTGAAGGTGCCCATCGCCGACGTTTTGCCTTTTGGGCAAACGACGTGAAAGGCCGCACTGGCCGTGAATGTTCCGCCATAGCGCCCGGTCGCGGTGCCGCTGGGGCTGACGGATACCGTACCGCCGCCTCGGCCAGTTGGACTGCAAGGGTACTGCCCGCGGGTTCCGGTCCCGTCGATCGTCTCGCGGCGACTCCGGCCTGGGACTAACCCTAGGTCGACCGAGCGATCGACGTTGGCGTTCTGCGCAAGCGTGGACGTTTGTGTCGGGACGATCCTCGACGCCCCGCTGCAGCCGGCGAGGATGGTAATGGCGGCGCAACCGAACAGCGCCCGCGAACTTGAAGTTCTCATGCGTTGATCCTTTATTGAGGCTTAGGTAGCGGCCGGTTGTAGCCGGCTCGCGCGTGCAACCAGATGGCGCAGGGTCGCCCAAGTCTACGAAAGCGTATCCGGGCGAGTCGAGCCGCCGCAATGACTATGCGCCCGTGTGTTGTCGACCGAACACCGCCGGCATCGGACGCCGGACGAAGCCACCCGTCGGACGCCGCAACGTTCCGATGGAGTTCCGGCTCGAGAAGTCTGACCCGGCGCCCACCAGTCGCGTCAGCCCTTCGCGCCGCGCAAGCTCGAGCGGAACGAGAAGGCACGCGTGCGTAGCGCCGTTCGCGAGTGCCCCGTAGCACGCGATTTCTCCGCGATCGTTGATTTCATCGACGTCGGATACCGTCAGATCCGATCCCGGCAAAATCAGTGAGTTCAGATCGTAATTAGTGCCGTTCTCCCAAAGGAAGGGCGTGCCGCCGACGTTGCAGGCTCCCGCGTCGCCGATGATCTGGCCGCGCTGATTGATTGCATATGCCGTGCTACAGGGACCGCCGCCGGGCGGCAGTCCGAGGTCGAGCATGCTACCGTGTTCCCAGAGGAAGGCGTGATGCACGGAAGTACCCTGCGTGATGTCGGCGCGCCCAACGACCGCTCCGGCGTCATTGAGCTGCATCGCGAAGCCATTTGCTCCGCCCAGCGTGCCCAGGTCTTTCAATCCACGCGAGCGGCTCCAGAGAAACGGATGGTTTGCAGCATCGCCCGCGAGATTACTCTGTCCGACGACTTGACCTCGTTCGTTGAGATCGTTCGGGAAGCCGGAAGTGCCGCCCAGCGTCCCGACGTCGACCATCTTCCCACCGTCCCAAAAGAACGGATCCTGGGTTGGGTAGCTGGTCCCGGAGTTGGCCACGGCGTTCGTGTATGAGAATCCGGTAATCTGCCCGCGCGCATTGATGTAACTCGCGGAGGCGTCGTTTCCGGTGCCCAGCGTACCCAGATCGCGCATCGCTCCACGCTGCCAAACGAACGCTCGCGACTGCGTGTTCCAACCGAAAAACGAGTATGCGTCGGAAATCGTGTTGGCACTCGCTCCGGCGACCTGCACGTTGTCGTTCAGCGTGAACGCGATACTTTCATAGCCTCCGCCCAGCGTTCCGAGGTCGACGATGCCGCCGGCCTTCCAAAGGACGGCAACGCACGACGCAAGCGCGAGCAATGGGTCCGTTTGTCCGTTCTCGGACGTACCGACGACGGCCCCATTCGGGTTGATCGACAGCGCATAACTGTTGAAGCCGCCCGGGAGCGCGCCGAGGTTCTCTAAGACGCCCGACTGCCACTTGAAGGCGAAGCCCTCATCGAAAGGGTCGATGGTCGAATCGCAGTTGAAGTTCGGGTTCGAAGCGTACGGGTTGGCGACCGATGTTTGCGCTTCGCCGGCGGCCACGCCGCCGTCGTTCAAAACCGACGGGATGTTCCCGCAGCAGTCGAAGAAACTGGTCGGCCCTCCAAACGTTCCGAGGTCGACGAGGACGTAGCGCGGCGTGCGATGCGCGGCTGACCGCGTCGTCACCGCAGCACCGGCCGGCAGATACGGCGCGGTCCCCACTAACAGCACGAGTGCGGCGCCGAACAGCGGTGCGCGCGAACAGAACGAAGCCCCCGGCAATCGGAGCATAACGGTCGCCTCTCAGAAGATGCGTCGCGCCGGTCGCGTCAACGATCGTTGCGGAGCCCGGCTCTACCGTTGATTGTAGACTGCCGGCGGCGACGTTCGAACAGAACGACCTATACAGCTTAACCGTACAGTTTAGTGGTGCGGAATATGCCGCGCGCGGGGCGTCGACCGCAGCCTGGCAGGCCGGCCCGCGTAGCACGCCGGGGTGCCGCCTAAACGCGAGGAACCGCAGAAAGGCCCCTTGACTATCGAACATATGTTCGATACCATTGAGGTCCCCATGGCGCTCCTCGCTCCGATCTCCGATCCGCCCCGCCCCCGCAGGGAGGCCTTCGCGGCCCTGAAGGCCGGGCTGAGGAGCGCCGCTCCACTCTCCCTCGACGAGCGCATCCCGAGCGCCGTCCCCTCGCTGGACCGCCTGCTCGGAGGCGGGTTCCCGCGCGGGACGCTCGTGGCGTTCGAGGGGGACGCCGGCCGCTGGAGCATCGGCGCCCGGCTCGTCGCCCAGGTGACCCGCTCGGCGATCGCTGCCGTCGTCGATGACGGCGGCCTCTACCCGCCGAGCCTCGCCCGGGCCGGCGCGCGGCTCGAGCGCGTGATGGTCGTCCCCGCGACCACGCCGCTCGCCGTCGCGCGCGCAGCCGACGTGCTCGTCCGTTCGCGTGCGTGTCGGCTCGTGCTCATGCCGGCGGTCGCGTTGCGCGATGCGCTCTGGCAGCGCCTCGCGACGCTCGCGCAGCGGACCGGCGTGCTGCTGATTGCGATCGCGTCGCGCGTAGCCGCACCGCTCGCGGCGGCCGCGGGGCTGCGCCTGCGCTGCAAGCGCGAACACCTCGTCGTCTACGGCACGCACGGCCTGTGGTGCACGCTCGCGGGGTACGGCGTGCGCACCGAAGTGTACAAAGACTATAAACGCGTCGCCCAAGGCGCCTCCGCGCAGGTGCGTGTCGTCGAACCGCTCAACGGCGCAGGCGCGCGCCGGCGCAACGTCGGAGCGCGCGAGACGTTCGCCGATGTTGCTGTGCGTTAGCGTCGTCGACGCATCGCACGCGGACTGGGAAGCGCTGCTCGACGCGTTCGACGCCGTCTCGCCGCTGGTGGAAGACGCGCGCCCGGGCCTCGCCTTCCTCGAGATGCGCGGCATCGCCGGCACGCCGTTTGACTGGATGGCGCAGGTGCGCGCGATCGCACAAACGCTCGGCGTCGCCGTGCGCGTCGGCGCCGGCGCGACGAAGATCGCGGCGCGCGGCGCGGCCCACGTCGCCGACGGCACGGCATGGCTCGCCGGCAGCGAGCGCGCGCAGTTGGCGCCGCTGCCGTTGACGATGCTCGATCTCGAACCGGAGATCGTCGAGCGCTTGCGCCTGCTGGGCATCGACCGGCTCGGCGCGCTCGCCCGGCTGCCGCACGGACCGTTCGTGCGCCGCTTCGGCCGCGAGGCGGCGCGCTGGCACGCCGAGGCCTGCGGTCGCGACGTCGCGCCGTTCGTCCCGCGCGGCCACGCGATCGCGATCGGCGCGTCGCTGTTCGGCGAAGGACGCGTCGAGGATGAGGCGCAGGTGTTCTTCGCGCTGCGCCTCTTGCTGTCGCGCATCTGCTGCGATCTCGATCGCGGTGGCAAGCGCACCGGGCTGCTCGCGCTCGACGTCGAGTTGGAAGACGGCGCGACGCAGGCCTTCGAGGTGCCGCTCGCGTTGCCGACGGCGCACGAGCGCTCGCTGTTCGACGTGGTGCGCGCCAAACTCGAGGGCGCGACGTTCCCGGCCGCGATCATCGGCCTGCGCCTGCGCGCGCTTCGTCTGGAAGAAGGCGGCGAGAGCAAGGCGCTCTTCGCCGCCGACGACATCGATCCGCAGACGGTCGCCGTGACGCTCGCACGCCTGGAGGCCGCCGTCGGCGCGGCGGTGCGGCGCGCCCGCACGCGCGACGCACACGCGCTCGAGAACCGTTTCGCCTATAGCGCCTTCGAGGCGCCCAAGAGCGAACTGCTGGCCGCGCCGGCGCCGGCGTTTCCGGCGGAACTCGTCCCGCAACTGCGCCTCGTCCCCACGGTCGAGATCGCGGTACGCATGCACGACGGCGCGCCGGCCTTTGTCGACGCGAGAGCGGTGCTCGAATACGCCGGGCCGTGGCGTGTCGACGAGGGCTGGTTCGGCGCACCGGTGGCGCGCGACGAGTACGACGTCGTCCTCGACGACGGCGGTTACCATCGCATCTATTGCGAGGGCGAACGCTGGTATCTGCGTGGGTCCTACGATTGATGCAGCAGGCTACGCAGAACTGCACTGCTGGTCGAACTTCACGTTTCTGCAAGGCGGTTCGCATCCCGAAGAACTCGTCGAACGCGCGGTCGAACTCGGGCTGGGCGCGCTCGCGCTGACCGATCGCGACGGGCTCTACGGAATGGTCCGCTTCGCCGCCCACGCGCGCGCGTGCGGCCTCGCGGCGATCGTCGGCAGCGAACTGACCTTCGAGGACGGCACGCGCATCGTGCTCCTGGCCGAGAACCGGCGTGGGTACACGCACCTGTGCGACCTGATCTCGGCGGCGCAGATGCGCGGCAGCAAGGGCGACGCCCGCCTGCGCATCGACGACTTCGACGGTCGCACCGGCGGCCTGATCGCATTGTCGGGCGGCCCCTTCGGCCGCGTCGAACGGGCGCTCGCCGAGGACCGGGAGCGCGCGCTCGCGGAGGCGCGCCGTCTGCACGCGCTGTTCGCCGGCGACTTCTACCTCGAACTGCAGCAGCACCTCACGGCGGAAGAAACGCAGCGCAACCTGCAACTGGTGCAACTCGCGCACGACGCCGGCGTCGATCTGGTCGCGACCAACGGCGCCGCCTACGCGCGCAAGGAGCACGCGCCGCTCGCAGACGCGCTGAACTGCGTCAAGCACAAGACCAACCTCGAACAGGCGCGCGCCGACTACCGCTTGCGCCCCAACACCGAGTACTACCTCAAGTCGGCGGCGCAGATGCGGCGGCTGTTCTCCGCGCATCCCGACGCCGTCGACCGCAGCGTCGCGCTCGCGCAGCGCTGCGCGTTTCGCCTCGAACGCCTGACCGGGCAGTTTCCGCTCTTTCCCGTCCCGGGCGAGAAGACGCCGCAGACGTACCTGCGTGAACTGGTCTATGCCGGCGCGGCGGAGCGCTATCCGATGCCGCTCGCCCCGCGCGTCGAACAGCAACTCGAACACGAACTGGCCGTCATCGCGAAGATGGGCCTGGCCGGCTACTTCCTGATCGTGTGGGACATCGTTCGCGCCGCGCACGAACTAAAGGTGCTCTGCCAGGGCCGCGGGTCGGCGGCGAACTCGGCGGTGTGTTATGCGCTCGGGATCACCGCCGTCGATCCGGTCGGGATGGAACTGCTCTTCGAACGCTTCATGTCCGAAGAGCGCGACGAGATCCCCGACATCGACATCGACTTCGCCCACCAAGACCGCGAGCGCGTGATTCAGTACGTCTACGACCGCTACGGCCGGGCCAACGCGGCGATGGTCGCCGAGGTGATCACCTACCATGCACGCTCGGCGCTGCGCGATCTCGGTAAGGCGCTGGGCCTGAGCCTCGAGCAGGTCGACGCGGTCGCGCGCGAGTTCGACGCGGGCGAGTCGCTCGCCGGCGCGACCGGCGTCGAGGAGTCCGAGACGGCCGGCGATCTTCCCGCCGCGGTGCAGAAGCGGCGCGACCTCGACGCCGCGAGCAACGTCCGGCGTTCGCGCGCGGAAACCTGGTACGCCGCCGGCTTCCAGGTTCAAGACATCGCGAAGAATCCCGAGCGGAGCGAACCGTCGCCGATCCCGGCGGAGATCGGCGCGGCCTTGTACGCGCTCTGCCGGCGCATCGACGGGTTCCCGCGCCACTTGGGGATCCACTCGGGCGGGATGGTGATCACGCGCGACCCGCTGGTCTGCGTCGCGCCGGTCGAGTGGGCGACGATGCGCGACCGTACGGTCGTGCAGTGGGACAAGGACGACCTCGCCGACCTCGGCCTGATCAAGATCGACCTGCTCGGCCTCGGGATGCTCTCGCTGCTGCGCGAGGCATTCTCGTTACACGAGCGCCTCCACGGCACCCAACTCGCGCTGCACACGATCCCGGCCGACGATCAGCCGACTTACGCGATGATCTCGCGGGCCGACACGATCGGCGTCTTCCAGATCGAATCGCGCGCGCAGCAGTCGATGCTGCCGCGGATGCAGCCGCGCAAGTTCTATGACATCGTCATGCAGGTCGCGATCGTGCGCCCGGGTCCGATCCAAGGGCAGATGGTCCATCCGTTCCTGCGCAGGCGCGCGGGGCTGGAACCCGTGACCTATCCCCACGAGAAGTTGCGGCCGGTCCTCGAACGCACCATGGGCGTTCCGCTCTTCCAGGAACAGGGCATGCGGCTGGCCATCGTCGGCGCCGGCTTCACCCCCGGCGAGGCCGATCAGTTGCGCCGCGCGATGGGACACAAGCGCTCGCGCGCGCGGATGCGCGAGATCTATCCGCGGATCGTCGAGGGGATGGTCCGAAACGGCATCGACCGCGAAGCCGCCGACAACCTCTTTCACATGCTCGAGGGCTTCAGTGACTACGGTTTTCCGGAGTCGCACGCCGCGAGTTTCGCGCTGCTCGCCTATGCCTCGGCATACGTCAAGTGTCATCACCCGGCGATCTTCGCCGCGGCGATCCTCAACGTGCAGCCGATGGGCTTCTACTCGACCGAGGTCTTGGTCAACGACGCGCGCCGGCACGGTGTCGTCGTCCGGCCGGTGACGGTCAACGCGAGCGAGTACTGGTCGTTCGTCGAGCCCGACGGCGCACTGCGCCTGGGCTTCCACCTGATCCGCGGCCTCGGCGAGGCGCAGCGCAAGCGCCTCGAGGCCGCGCTCGGCGGCGGCCGTTTCGCGGATCTCTTGGATTTCGCGCGGCGCACGCAACTCGGCAAGGATGCGCTCGAAAACCTCGCGGTCGCCGGCGCGTTCGCGCCGTGGTTTTCGTCGCGGCGCACGGCGATGTGGGAGTTGCGCGGCCTCGACGAACGCGAGGCGCGCGGCGCGCTCGGGCGCCTGATGGACGTCGACGAGGACGGCGTCGCCTTGCGCGCGCTCGGCCCCAAGGAGAAGACGGCCTTCGATCTGTGGTCGACCGGCGTCACGCCGCACGGCCAGATGATCGAGCACTTTCGCCCGCTGCTCGAGCGGCGGCGCGTCGTGCCGGCGGCGTGGCTATGCGACGTGCCGGCGAGCGCGATCTGCCGCGTCGCCGGCCTCGTCATCACGCGTCAGCGTCCCGGCACCGCCAAGGGGTTCGTCTTCCTGACGCTCGAGGACGAGACGGGCCTCGTCAACGTCATCGTGCGCCCCAAGGTCTACGAGCGCAACCGGCGCACGATTCGCCTGGCGTCGACGCTCGTCATCGAAGGCCGCCTCCAGAAAGAAGCGGGCTGCATCGATCTGATCGCCCAGCGCTTCTGGGCCTTCGACGACGGTGGCGTCGGGGAGGGCATCCACGCGCGGAACTTCCACTAGATGCCCTCCCCACACGCCCGCTGAGGGTTACGTCCCCGGCGAGAGCGCGTTGCCGGTTGCGTTGTCCAACTGGATCATGTCGAGCGGGACGAGCCGTGGATAGGACAGTTTGTCGCCCTCGTTCGTGTTGACCGTGCTGAGGTACACCGCGTTGTGCGCGCGCGGGAAGGCGATGCCGGTGACGATCGTCAGCAAGGAACCGCCGAGCACCTTGCGCGATGGTTCCGTCGCGCCGGGCGGGAACGTCGCGAGGTATTTCACCGAATGATCGTAGCTCTCGTACCAGACGACCAAGTTCCCCGCGTGGTCCACGCGCATCGCGTACGACGGGAACGACGGTGACGGGAGGTCGAGGTTGAGCGGCGTTCCGCTGCCCGATCCGGGTGGATACTCGTAAATGGACTCGGTCGTCGACGATAGGTTGTACCAGCAGACGTAGAGGTCATTGCTCTTGTCGATCGCGACCGAGAACGCGAACAGGCCCGAGTTGGTGATCGTCAACTTCGGTGTCGTGCTGCCCGGCGCGTATTCGGTGACGGAGCCCGTCCCGCTCGGCGAGCCCTCGGCGTTGGCGACGTAGAGCGTGCCGTCGGGACCGACCTTGGCATCGAACGGCAGGCCGACGCCCTGAGTGTACGTCGCGCTCACCGTCGTCGAGCCCGGCGCGTACATCGTGACGGTGTTGTTCCCGCTGTTGGCGACGTAGAGGTTGCCGTGGGCGTCGGTGTCGATACCCCACGGTTGCGAGATGCCGTCGACGATCGTGCCGATCGGCGGCTGCGTCTGGCCCTGCGTCGAATAGAGGTTGACGAAGCCGGTGCTGCCGGCGCTCGACGCCACGTACATGATGTGGTTGCCGCGTTTGGCGGCGGCCGAGAGCCAGCCGCCGCCGCGGCCGACCGCGCCGGTCCGCGTGCGCTGCAGGAGCGAGCGCGGCGTTACGACGGCCGCGCTGCGCGCGCGCGTCGCCAGTGGCGCGATCGATGGGACCGCGTGCGTTTCCGGCAAGAACGACCGGACGGTGGGCACCGGATGCACGAACGCATAGAGCGGCGGCGGTCGCCGGTGGAGCGCTTGGAACTCCGGATTCGGGACGACGCCGACGCCGGAGATCGGCGCCGACGCGCCGACGATCACCGACGGCGTCTTCGCCTTCGGTCCGAAGCCGAGGACCGCGCCTTCGCAGGCCCCGTTGCTCGGGCAGTTGATCGGGATGTAGAGTGAGCCGTTGGGGCCGAACACCGCGATGCCGGGCGTATCGAAAAAGTCGAACTGGTCGATCAGCCGCGACGCGACGTGCGCGCCCAGTTTAAAGCCGAGCGTGTAGATCGAATTCGAGTTGTTGCCGATGAGCAGGCTTCCGGCGCCGGTGACCTGGATCGACGGGACGCCGACGCCGCCGAAGTTGAACAAGCCGTCGAGCGCGATCGGCTGCGGCGTCGTGGAACCGCTGGGCATCTCGAAGATCGTGGTCGCGCCGGTATCGCGGTCGGCGCTCGCGATGTAGAGCGTGCCGGCACGGTCGACGGCGAGGCCGCCGAGGCTGCTAAAGCCCGAGGACGTGATCTCGCTGGTCGGTGTCGTCGAGCCGTTCTTGTAGACGTAGACCGCCGGGCTCTGACTGCAGTACGCGCCGCAGTTCGAGACGTAGACGGTGTTGTTGAAGTCGACCGCGACGCCGATCGGAAATTCGACGCCGGTCAGCAGCGTCGGCGTCCCGTCGTACGGCGGCGCGTACACCGAGACGTACTCCTGGTTGTTGTTGAGGAAGTTGTCGTTGACGACGAACAGGTCGTTCGCTTCGTCCGCGGTCATCTGAAACTGCGCGCCCACGACACCGCTCGTGATCTGAGCGAGCGGGCCGCCCTTGTTGGGGTTTACGAGGTCGTAGACGTTGATAGTCTCGTCGCCGGTGGGGACGAATAACAGGTTGGCCGGCAGCGCGCGATGCTGCTGCCGGATCGCGCCGGGTACGTGCCCGGCGACCGGCATCGCCGACGCGGCCATAGGGGCGAGGAGCACGAGCGCTACGACGGAGAGCGCGCGGCTCAGCGGGCGGCGGTGGGGTAGGCTAGGAAGCATGCGGCTGTTCTCCTCGGAATGCGCGACATCGCGGATGGGGATTTCCGCGTGACGACAATGGTAGCCGACCGTTGCGCGCGTACTATGGGCAAGTGCCTACCCTATCGGTTGCGCTGAGCGACCCGGCGGCGGCGCCGCACTTCATCGGTCGCGCCGCGGAGATGGCGTGCGTCCAGGGGCTGCTCCATGAGGCGACCCTCGGGGACGGAGCCGCGCTACTCGTCGCGGGCGAACGCGGGATCGGCAAGTCGCGCCTCCTCTACGAGAGTTCGCGCATCAAGTCGTCGGCCGCGGCCGTGTCGTTGCGCTGCGGCGGCGGCGCAGGCTCGGGCTACGGCCTGGCGCACCAACTCGGCGAGGCGTTGCGCCCGGGGAACGCGCGCGGCGGTGCGCCGATCTACACGCTGCTCAGCGCCGCCTGCCGGCGGCACGCCACCGCGCTCTTCGTCGACGACCTGCACCTGGCGTCGCAGGACGACGTACGCATGTTCTTCTCGCTCCTGTCGTTGACCGAGCGCTTGCGGCTCGTCGTCGTCGCCGCGTTCGCGCCCGGCGCGCTCGCGCCGGCGACGGGACTGCAGTTGCGGCGCTACGTCGACGCGGGCGTGCGCTACGCGCACCTCGAGCCGCTCAGCGAGGCGGAGAGCGAGTTGCTCATCCGCAGCCTGTCGCGCCACCGCCGGCGTCGCTTGGAGACGGAAGAACTGAAGCGGATGCTGTACACGGCGCAGGGCAATCCGCGCTTCGCCGTCGAGCTCGCGACACGCGCGGGCGACGACCGCCGCGCCGCCTCCGTTCCGAGCAGCGCCGCGGCCGCCGTCGCTGCAGTGCGCGACCGTCTCTCGCGCCATGACTTCGAGACGCTCCGCCTGTGCAGCGTCGTCGGAGACAGGTTCCGCGACGACTGGATCGTCGACCTCGCCGGCCGTCCCCGCGCGGCCGTCGCGGACGCGTTGCAGGCCGCGACCGAGGCAGGCGTGCTCGCCGAGCGCGGCGACGCGCCCGGTTGGTTCGACTTTCGCCACGTCGCCATGCGCCAAGCGCTCTACGCGTCGTCGGTGTCGTTGAAGCGTCGCATCCTCCACGAGCGCGTCGCCGAGTACCTAAGCGCGGCCGGCGCGAACAACGCGGACGCAGGCCTCGCGACGTTGATCGCCGGCCATTGGGACGCGCTCGAGAATCATCCCAACGCGGCGACGTGGTTGACGCGCGCCGGCGACGCATACGAAGCCCGCGACATGTACGCGGAGGCGGCCGACCTCTTCACGCGCGCCGCGAGCCACCTCGAGCGCGGTTCGCCGCAGTGGTTCGCCGTCAATCATCACGTGCGCCGCTGTTATCGCAATCTGGGCGAGTGGGCGCGCATCGTTCCGGTCGCAGAGTCAATGCTCGACGCCCTCGACCCGACCGACCTCGACGGCGCGGACAGCCTGCTGTGGGACCTGTTTTACGGATACTTCAACAACGGCGACCGCGTCGCCGGACGCCGCGCCGCCGCGCGGATCTCCGCGCTCGCGGCGCCGTCGGATCCGAACGGCGCCGAGAAAACGACGCTGCTGCAGGCCTACAATCTCTGTTACGTGGGACCGGTCGCGGAGGCGCGCAAACTGTTCGATCTCGTCGACCTGGCGAAGCTGCACGACGATCAGGCGCGGATGCGCTACTTCGTCGCGAAGGCGGAGATCGGGACCCTGCACGCGCCGCTGAACGAGACGCTCGCGCTGGTCGACCGCGCGACGGAGTTCGCGCGCCCCTGGATACGCGGAACCGCGCACACGCAGGAGGCCGGTGCGGAGATGTCGCTACGCTACGGCGCACTGGACAGCGCGAGAGAGTATCTGCAGCGGGCCGCAGACACGGCGGCGGCGAGCTTGGGCGACGTGAACGACTGCAAGCGCAGCGTCGTCAAGATGCAGATGCGCATGCTGCTGCTGGCCGGCGACCTCGCCGGCGCCCGCCGCCTGGTCGTGGAGACGCTCGACTGGCGCGACGGGGGCCTGCACAATCAGGCCTGCCTCTCGGGCGTCGGCGTGGCCGTCGGGATGCGGCTCGGCGACCTCGCGCTCGTCGATGCGCTGTTCGATCCCGCATTGCTATCGGCGTCGGTGGCGACGCTGGATGCGGAGTCCAGCGGACTGTTGTTCCCCGCCTTCGCGGAGTTGATGCAGGCGCGCAACATGACGAAGGACCTGCGAACGCTGCTGCAACGCTGCGTAGACCACGGGCTCGTCGACCCGTACACGTGGATCCTGCAGGCGGCGGCGCGCTACGGAACGCTCGACTGTGCCGAGCAGGCCGCCGCGCTGATGGACCGCTATCTCGAGGGCGCGACGGCGCCGGCGGCGGCCGCCCATCGCGCGCTGTTCGAAGCGACGCTCCTGCGCCGGCGCAGCAAACCGATCGCGGCGACGGAGCGAGCGCGCGCGGCCGCCGAGCGCTATGCTCGGATCGGCTGGAGTCTGCTCGAGGCGACGGCGTACGAGATCGCGGGCGATCAGGCGGCGGCGTCGAGCGCGTACGCCCGCTGCGGCGCGGTCTACGACGTTGAGCGCCTCTCGCGCGGGCTCAGCCGGAAATCGCGCAGGGCGCCGTTCGGCGCGCGCCTGACCGCGCGCGAACTCGAGGTCGCGCGGCTCGTCGCGCGCAAGCGTTCGAATAACGAGATCGCACGCGCGCTCGAGATCAGCGTGCGTACGGTGCACCATCACGTCGAGGCCGTCTTCAACAAGCTCGGCATCCAGACGCGCCGGCAACTGACCGAGGACGCCCTGCGCTGATGTGCGGCCGCTACAGCCTGATCGATCTCGCGCGCCTCGCCGCCAAGTTCCCGCGTTTCGATTTCGAGGAGTTCAGCGAGAACCGTCTGCCGCGCTATAACGTCGCGCCGGCCCAGGACGTGCTCGGCGTGCGCAACGACGGCCGCGACCGCGTCGAGGTGATGCGCTGGGGGATCGACGGCCGCATCAACATCCGCGCCGAGTCGATCGCCGCGCGTCGCAATCCCGTGCCGCGCCGCTGCATCGAGTTCGCGGACGGCTTCTACGAATGGCGTGCCAAACAGCCGGTCTACTACACGCTGCGGTCGGGGGAACCGTTCGCGTTTGCGGGGCTATGGCAGCCGGACGGCGACGCGCTCGTTCATTGCGACATCATCACGTGCCCGCCGAACGCGCTCGTCGCACCCGTCCACAATCGCATGCCAGTGATCCTGGAGGAGGCCGCCATCGATCTGTGGCTCGCGCCCGAGCCGCTGCCGCCCGAGGTCGCCGCCTCGATCCTGCGACCGTACGATCCCAGCATGATGGTTGCGCGAGATGTGTCGCGACGGGTGAACAACGCGAACTACGACGCGCCCGACGTGCTCGACCAGGACGACGCGCGTCAGACGATGCTGGACTTCTAGCCTTCTGGTGGTCAGGGACTCGTCGTATCGCCGACGAGCAGGCGCTGCGGGATCACCCGGAACCGTGGGCGTGGGCAGTCCCCAGCGCTGCTGCGGATAGGCGAAGCCGGCGGCCAACGCGCCGGCACGCGCCCAGCCGACGACGGTCAGCGAATTCGCGTTCTGGACGCCTTCGAGAGTCACGCCGTGGGGCGGGCCGTCCGTCAGCGGCTTCTCGCCGTGACGGATGATCGTCACGATGTCCTGCGCGTTGGTCGCATCGGCTGCCGCAGCAGGTGCCGAAACGGCGGCGAGGCTCGCGCCCGTTCCCAAGCGAACGAGCGTGCTCGAGGCAAGGACGCGCAGAACGCCGGCGCGCGTTACCCTCGGCTCATCGGCCATGCTACATCCGCATGTTCATCTGCGGGTGCGCCTGCATCATGTTGATGTGGTCGATGACCCCGACCCAACTGTCGGGGCCGATGCGCAGCGCTCCGCGGAACGGGTATTGCAGTTCGAACAAGAGCACGAGCATGCAGGTGATGAGAACGGTCACCGCAGCGGTCATCAGCATGTGGACGCGTTTGTTGGGGAGTCCGAACAGCCAGCAGAAGGAGATGACGCAGGTAGCCCCGATCGCGAGGATGAGCCACTCGAACCAGGAGAGGCCGGCGGCGTTCTCCGCGAGCCGTATCTGGCGAGCGTCGTGCAGCGTGCTGAGTTGCGCCAGCGTCGCGGCCTGCGCGTTCGACTCCATGTCGTTGGCCGGGTCGTAGGTCGCGGCAGTGCCGATGGCATCCATGACGATGACGTCCGCGTCGGCGTCGACGCCGCCGCGGTCCATCGCCGCCCACTCCCGATCGACCATGACGTGCGAGTAGCGGAGCAGGTCTTGCCGGACGCGCGCGCGCTGCGCAACCGGCAGCCCCGCGGCCGCGTGCCACGCGTCCGTGCCGGCTGCGGCTTCGGCGACGACCTCGCGGCGGGCATCGGCGACGTGCTCCCAGGAGACGACCGTGAGAAAGCCGAGCACGACCGCGTAGAGCGTGCCGACGACGGCCAGCATGATGCCGCCTACCTCGTTGTGCCGCATGAAGTCGACGTTCGAGAACCGGCGGTGAACGAGCGCCTGTCCTCCGAGCGCGAGGACGAGCGTGATCGTCACCGCGCCCGCGAGCATCCCGATCGCCCCGAGTCCGGCTACCACAACGATTTCCGCTTCAAGGATTTCACACGGGAACCCCGTGCACCAGCACGACGGCATAGAAGCCCAGTAGGAGGACGTAGAGCGCGACGGCCGCCGGCGCGACGCGCATCGGCGCGTCGTCCCCCTGCGCGCGGCGCAGCGGCGGCCTCCGCGCGGAGCCGAGCGCCACGCCGACGATGTCCGTGCTGCCGAACGCGCCGAGCAGGCCGTACAACACGTACAGCGGCTGCCCGTCGATGCTCGCAAGCGCGACGAGCGCGAGCCCGGCGAAGGCCGGCACATAGAAATGCCGCAGGATGTAGCGGACGCGCTCGCGGCGATCGTCGAGCACGACCGAAGCGGGCGCCACGGCGTACGTCATCCGTGCCGCCCAGCCCCCGAGCGCGATCAGGAGCGCGATGCCGAGCGCCGCGAGCGCGTAGCGCGGCACGATGCCCAGTCCGAGCCGGTCGCAGATGACCGCGGTATCCCCGGCGGCGAGCCAGGGCGTCACGATCAGGTAGTTGACGAACTCGATGATGCCGAGGAACGCGAGCCAGCAGAGCAGGACGCGCCAGAACGAATAGCGGGCGGGGCCGCGCAGGTAGAGCCACGCGAAGAGTATGCCGGTGAGAAGGCTTCCGACCGGCCCCCCCGCGGCGATCAGGACGTTCTGCAGCGGCGTCCCGGTTGGGTTGTTCTCGAAGAACGGATAGATCTTCGGCGAGAACCCGAGCGCCTGCGCGACCAGCCCGTGCGAGGCCTCGTGGATGACCACGGTGAGCATCGTCGCGGACGCGAAGGCGAGCGCGGCATTCGCGAAGCGTGCGACCATGATCGGACGTTCTCATCGACGCGAGGCCCGCCGAAACCTGTGACGACCGGCACAATTGGCCGATCGCGGGCGGGCATCGGGGGCAACCGGGCCCCCGCGTCGTAGGCCCCCTTCCGAGCCTTTCGACCAAGGATAAAAGGAGCCGCATCATGCAGCACGCGAGTCGTCTTTCGACCTTCGCCGCTCTGGCACTGGCCGGCGTGTTATGCGCCGCCGCACCGGCGAGCGCCGTCACCTTTACCGTCTTGCACACCTTTACCGGCGGTGCGGACGGCTCGGGCCCGCTCGCGGGGCTGACGATCGACAAAGCCGGCGACCTCTTCGGCACCGCGCAGACCGGCGGAACGTCGGGCTATGGAACGATCTTCAAGCTGAAGCGCTCCGGCGCGCACTTTGCCTTCCACGTGCTCTACACGTTCGCGGCGGGCAACGACGGCGCCGATCCCGAGGCGCGCGTCGTGCCGGGCCCGACCGGCCGGTTATATGGCACGACGGCCGCGGGCGGCGGCGGCGGCGGGACCGTGTTCGAACTCGGCGTCCCGATGAAGCACGACCTGCACCAGGAGCGTTCGCTCTTCCGGTTCGGTAGCGGCGGGAACGGCTACCAGCCGTCGTCCGGCGACCTCGCCTTCGACGCGGCTGGCCACGTCTACGGCACGACCAGTTACGGCGGCTCGTACTCGAACGGAACCGTGTTCGAACTGACGCGCAACAAGGGCGGCGGGTGGCAGGAAACCGTGCTCTACACGTTCGGCGCCCCCGGCGACGGCGCGGTGCCGGTCGCCGGCGTGATCCTCGACGGCGCGGGCAACCTCTACGGGACGACGTCCGCCGGCGGCAACGCGGGCGACGGAACGGTCTTCGAGTTGCAGCGCGGCGCCTCGGGCTGGAGCGAGCACCTCCTGTACCAGTTCCAGGGGCAGAACGACGGGCTGACGCCGTATGCGGGCCTCACGTTCGACGGCGCCGGCAACCTGTACGGCGCGGCGACGGACGGCGGCGTCAACGAGGGCGGCACCATCTTCGAACTCGCGCGCGGGAGCGGCGGCTGGACGTTCAGTGCCCTCTACAGCACGCCCGGCTGGGGTGTCTCCGGACCGTTCCGCACGCCCGTCGTCGACCCGAACGGCGACATCTTCGGCACGACGCACTGCGACGGCGCCAATAGCCAAGGCTCGGTGTACGAGCTGACGCCGTCGCCCAGCGGCTATCAGTACACGGCGCTGCACGACTTCACCGGCGGGAGCGACGGCGGTTTCGTGTTCAGCCCGCCGGTCTTCGACGCGCACGGGAACATCTACGGCACGACGCAGATCGGCGGCAACGGCTACGGCGTCGTCTGGGAGGTCTCGCCCTAGCCGGATTTCGCTAGCTTTCGCCCGCGAACACGGGCGCGAGCAGCTCGGCGAGCGCGTCCGGCTCGGCGAGAAACGCATCGTGCCCGTGTTCCGACGCGAGTTCGAGATAGGTGCTGCGCGCGCCGGCGCGGGCGAAGCGCTCGGCCGCCGCGCGGACGAGCCGCGGCGTGAACAGCCAATCGTTGCCGATGCCGACGAACGTCAGCGCCGGAGACGGCTGGCCGATCGTCCGATCGCGGACGTTGAAGAGGTCCATCGCGCGCGCCAACGTGAGGTAGGCGTTCGGATCCATGCGCCGCGAGAAGCGTGCGGCCTGATGGTCGAGGTAGCCCTCGACGTTCGAACCGGTCGGCGGCGCGCGCGTACGGATCGCCGCCGCCACGGTCGGGCCTGCGCCCGAACCGTCGCTCGAGCAGCGCTTCGCTCTTGTACGACAGGAGCGCGATCTTGCGCGCGAGTTCGATCCCGCGCACGGGATCGTTGCGGATCGCCTCGCGCGCGACCGCGTTGAGCCCGATCCCCATCGGCGAGAAGTGATCGTACGCGCCGATGACGATGGCGCGTGCGACGCGCTCCGGACGATCGCAGGCCCACTGCAGCGCCTGCATCCCGCCGAGCGAGCCGCCGGCGACGGCGTGCAGCCGCGCGATGCCGACGCGCTCGAGCGCGGCCGCCTGCGCCCGCACGATGTCGGCGACCGAAACGACGGGGAACTCGTCCCCGTACGGGCGTCCGTCCGGACCGAGCGACGCCGGACCCGTCGAGCCGTAGCAGCCGCCCAGCGCGTTGATGCCGACGACGGCGTAGCGGCTCGTGTCGAGCAGGCTGCCGGCGCCGACGATGCCCGGCCACCAGTCTGCGGCGCGGCTCGAACCGGTCAGGGCGTGGGCGACGAGGACCGCGTTCGCGCCGTCGCTCGCGAGATCGCCATAGACGGTCACGCGCTGCACGACGTTGGCGAGCGTGACGCCGCAGTCGAGCGCGAGCGAGCCGATCGCGACGTTGCGCTCGCTGACCGCCGCGGTCGAGGTCACGGTGCTCGTTCCGGCGCGTCTTCCCAGACCGGAAACGCGCTCCCCGCCGCCGGCGTAGGCAACGCGAGAGGACGCAGCGCAGCACACGGACGCAGCGGCTCGTCGTCCGCACGGGGCCGGTCGCGCATCGCGCCGAGGGTCGCGATGACGTTCCGCGATCACGGCCGACGCCGTCGGCTCGCGCCCCGCGCCGGCGCCCGTGAACGTCAGCGTGCCCGCGCTGCGTCCGATGATGCGGATGCAGTTGTGCACGCCCGCGGGTTGCGCAAACGGGTGCTCGCGGTGAACGAAGGCGGGCGTCACGATCGCCTCGCAGTCGCGCGCGACGGCGATGAGCTTGAGCACGTAGCCCAAGCGGCGCGCGAGCGCGACGTTGGCCGGCGTCACTCGCTCGATACCGTGTCGCGGGATGACGTTCGTCGTCACCGCGCGCCGGAACGCCAGTTGCATGAGAATCGCGAGCTTGTGCGCCGCGTCGAGACCGCTCGTATCGCTCGACGCATCGGCCTCGGCGTAGCCGCGCTGCTGCGCGTCGGCGAGCGCGGCTGCGAAGGTCGCGCCGCGCGTCATCGCGTCGAGGATGAAGTTGGTGGTGCCGTTCAGCACGCCGCCGACCTCGACGATGCTCTCGCCGGCGAGCGATCCCGTCAGCGTGCGCACGATCGGGATCGCGCCGCCGACCGCCGCTTCGTACGCGATCGTCACGCCGCGGCCGCAGGCCAGCGAGCGCAGCGCGGGGCCGGCCGTCGCGAGCAGATCCTTGTTTGCGGTGACGACGTGTTTGCCGCGCCTGACGGCACGCTCGACGAGGTCGCCGGCGGCGCGCAAGCCACCGATGCACTCGACGATCATGCCGATCGACGGATCGTCGACGAGCGCTCGTGCGTCGGTCGTGAACAGCCGGCGCGGAAGCGCGGGTGAGCGCGGTTTGGCGGATGAGCGGACGGCGATCCCGGCCAGCACGAACGGCCGGCCGCCGCGCGAAGCGATCGCGCCGGAGCGTTGGAGGAGGAGTTGCGCGACGCCGGTCCCGACCGTTCCACACCCCAAGAGCGCGATCTTGATGGGTGAATGGCCAAGGTCGGTGCGTTCCGCGTGCGCCGGTTGAGAGAGCGACAAGCGTTCCACCTTCGAAGGGCTGTGAAGTGCGTGCAGTATAGCGAAGGCCGCCGCGCGCGTCAAGCGCGCTCTTGACGGCGAAGCCGCCGGCGTGTTACGGTCGTGGCGATGATGCACCACCCGGCGATGATGTCGATGCGAATGATGCGCTTGCACTTCGGCAGGCGGTGCATGCTTTTGGCCTAGCGGACTGCGCGCCGCGAATCCGAGAGCCTTCGCCGCCGGCGAAGGCTTTTTCGTTTGCGTTCACACGATGGAAGGAGACACGCATGCCGAGTCATGCCCTCGGCCACACCAAACCGGACACGAGCACGCGCCTGCGCGCCTCGGATGGCTTCGCGACGCGCGCGATCCGCGCGGGTCAGGATCCGTGCGCCGCAACCGGCGCGACGATCGTGCCGGTGTATCAGACGGCGACCTTCACGGTCGACGGTCCCGGCGACGACAAGGGGTTCGACTACTCGCGCACGGCCAACCCGACGCGCAGCGCCTTCGAGGCGCAGATCGCGGCGCTCGAGGGCGGCGCGTACGGCCTCGCGTTCGCGTCGGGGATGGCGGCGGTCGCGGCCGCATGCGCACCGCTGCGCCCTGGCGACCATCTCGTCGCGACGCGCGACCTCTACGGCGGCACCTACCGCTTCTTCGTCGATGTCCTCGAGCCGGCCGGGATCGCGTGCACGTTCGTCGACACGACGCGCCCGCACGGCGTCGCCGCCGCGCTGCGGCCCGCCACGAAACTGCTGTGGATCGAGACGCCGACGAACCCGCTGTTGCGCGTCGCCGACATCGCGGCGATCGCCGCGTTGCGACGGCCCGGACAGGTGCTCGCGGTCGACAACACGTTCTGTTCGCCGTACTTTCAGCGCCCGCTCGAACTCGGCGCCGACGTTGTCGTCCACTCGACGACCAAGTACGTCAACGGCCACAGCGACGTCGTCGGCGGCGCGCTCGTCCTCGACGACCCGCGGCTCTACGAGGCGCTCGCGTTCTATCAAAACGCCGTCGGCGCCGTGCTCGGCCCGCAGGACGCCTACCTGACGCTGCGCGGCGCGAAGACGCTCGCGTTGCGCATGCAGCAGCACGAACGTAATGCGTTGGCGCTCGCTGCGTGGCTCGAGCGGCGCGACGACGTTGCGGCCGTCTACTATCCGGGGCTGCCGTCGCACCCCGACCACGTCCTCGCCAAGCGCCAGCAGCACGGCTTCGGCGGCGTGCTCTCGTTCCGCGTGCGCGGCGGCGCCGAGCGAGCGCTGCGGATCGCGCAGACGACGCGGCTCTTCAACCTCGCCGTCTCGCTCGGCGGCGTCGAGTCGCTCATCTGCGTTCCGGCCGCGATGACCCACAAGTCGGTGCCCGCGGAAACCAAGGACGAACTCGGCATCACGCCCGACCTCGTCCGCATTTCCGCGGGGCTCGAGGACACGCGCGATCTCGTCGCGGACCTGGCGGCGGCCCTCGACGCCGTGCCGGCGGAGTCCCGACCGTTAGCGGTGTGAGTTGGCGCGTTCCTCGGAGATGTCGAGGGTGCGTTGCAGTTGCCGCAGCACCGTGTTGTCGATCTCGCCGCGCGTCCGCAGGTCGATGAGCGCGGAGCGTTCCGCCGCGATCAACTGGAGCTCCGCGTCGAGTTCGTCGTACTCGTCCTGCGAATGGCCCTCGGCGTGGTCGCGCTTGTGCTCGTAGCGGCCGCGGAAGCGCCGGGCCGCGTCGACGGTGATCGCTCCGTCGCGGACGAGTTCCTCGACGCGCGCGAGCGCGGCGTTCGCCATCGCCGTAACGGCGCGCCGCAGCTCCGTCTCCTCTTCAGGAGCCTCTTCGTGTACACCGAGCGCGCGGATGAGCAGCGGCAAGGTGAGGCCGCCGCCGACGAGCGTGACGAGGATGACGCTGAACGTGAGGAAGATCACGAGGTGGCGGTGCGCGAGCGGCATGCCGCTTGCGACGGTCACCGGGATCGCCAGTGCCGCGGCGAGCGAGACACTGCCGCGCAGTCCCGACCAGGCCGCGATGAGCGCGTGCTTCCAGTCGGGATCAGGATGTTCGTACGCCGCTCCGATCCCGGGGATGAACTCCTGGCCCAGCAGCCACGCGAAGCGCGTCCCGATGACCGCGAGATTCACGAGGAACGCATACCAGAGCAGGGTCGGCCACGAGTATTCCCGTAGCACGTCGCGGGCGAGGTCGTGCAACTGCAGCCCGACCAGCGTGAAGAGCAGCGCGTTGGCCAAGAACACGACCGTGTTCCAGTAGCCGGAGATCTGTAGCCGCGCGGCGGGCGTGATGACGATCGGCGTGAACCGATTTACGTACGTCCCGGCGTAGACGACGGCGAGGACGCCCGAGAGCCCGGTCCGCTGCGCCAAGACGTACGCGATGTAGGGCAGGTTGAACGAGATGACGCCCTGCAGTTGCGTGTCCGTAATCCAGCGCCAGCCGCGCACGGCGAACACGCCGGCGACGATGCCGAGCAGGATCCCTCCGACGCCGCTGACGACGAAGTGCAAGGCGTCGTGGCCGAAGTGGAACGCGCCCGTCGTGGCCGCGGTCAGCGCCGCCGCGTAGAGGATCAGCGACGAGGCGTCGTTCAGGAGGCTCTCGCCTTCGACGATCGCGATCAGGTGGCGCGGCATGCGCATCCGCTCGAGCACCGGCGCGGACGCGAGTTCGTCCGTGGGCGCGACGATCGCCCCGAGCACGAACGCCATCGGCCAGATCAGCCCCGGGATCGCGGCGTGCGCGACCCAGGCGACGACGATCGTCGTCGCGATGACGAGGCCGATCGCCAGCACCCAGATCTGTCCGGCGTTCGCGCGGATGACGTTGGTGGGCGCCGTGATCGACTCCCAGTAGAGCAGCGGCGGGAGGAAGATCACGAGGACGAGATCGGGTTCGAGCGCGACGTGCGGCAAGTGCGGAACGAACCCGAGCACGAGGCCCGCGAGCACCAACACGATCGGATAGGCGACGTTGGCACGCCGCGCGAGCGCCACCAGCGGGATAGCGAGCGTCAGGATCGCGACGACGATCGCGACTTGGTTGAGCGCCACCGTTACGGGATCTGCGGGAGATGATGCTGGAGCAAGAGCCAGCCGTTGTCCGAGGTCGAGATCCGATTCTTCACGATGGCGTGAAATGCGGTCGTCATCCGCGGCCGATTTCGCGCAGCCGGCGGCGGGTGCCTCGCTAGAAGCTCGCGCGGTAGGCTGCGATCTCCGTTTGCACGACGCTGAGCGCGGCGATGCCCCAGAGGTTCGCCGGCTCGATGTCGTCGTTGGTTTGTGCGTTCCAGCCTTCGTCAGGCGACTGGAACTCGTTGAACTGGTCCACGATCAGGATGGTGGGCCGTAGCATCCGCGCATAGTCCATGAAGGACGTGAACGTCGCGTAGCCGCCGAGCGCACCGTAGCGAAGCGCGTCGTCGGAGCAATACCCCGGTCCGGTCGGGCCGGGCAGCCCCAGCCGACTTGACCGGCGGTCGCGATCGAAGCGGTGAAGTTCGCGATGCGTCCCTGCTCGATCGTGTACGTCGGATAGTACGGACAGAGGCTGAGCGTGCACGACGGATTCAGGCGGTCGACGATGCTCCAAAAACCGTAGCGCGGATCGATCTCGATCGGTCCGCTCGGCCTGTCGTGGTGTGCCCACAGCGCGGGTTGACTGTCGAGGTAGCCGGCGATCTCTTGGAACGTGTACTTCGCGGTCAGCGAGGGATGCCGGTCGAGGAAGCGCCGCAACTGCAGCCAGAGAGGGCCGTCGCGCGGATTCGGATCCTGTGCCGCGCCGAGGTACACGAGCATCAACGGCTTGCCCCGATAGAGGACGTCACGGTCGGGATACGCGGCCATCAGCGCGCCGAAGTACTCGATCTCCTTTTCGAACGCGGTCTTTCCGTCGATGTCCTTGAACAGCACGTTCCGGTCGATCCCGCCGAGGAGCGGAATCAGCCCGAGCCTCGTCTGCAGGCGCGACCAGGCCGGGTAGAGGTTCCCGGTATTGTCGCGGATCTGGCGGAAGTTGCGCCGCAGGACCGGGCAGTTGCTCGCGTGCCGCAGGTATTTGCGCACGAACCACTCGCTGTCGAAGATGCAGCTCACGTCGTTCGTGAGATCGATCGTCACCGCGTCGAAGCCCATCTGTTCGATCCACTCGACGTGCTGGCGGATGACGTGCGGATCCGCGCTGTCGTAGCCGCCGCCGACGGACTGCATGTCGGTCGACTGCAGCAGCGGTTGCGCCGAACTCGCTTGCCACGTCACCGCGTGCGGACCGAACCATGCCTCGTACTCTAGAACGACCGCGTGGGAATCGGGCCCGATGATCACCGGACCGGGATGCGCGGGAGCCGCCGCGACCGGTCCCGCTACCCAGACCGCGAGGACCAACGCCGCCGCCGCGAGTGGCCCCCTCATCCCCAACCAACGCGGGTGCATGGCTCTAGTATGGCGGCGGCGCGCCAAAAGGGCCAGGAGGAGCGCATGAGAGAGGTCCGGCCGCAGGTCGCGGCGGAGGACGTCAGCGACCACGCGCCCCCCCAGGCGGAGGACCGATGAGCATATCGAGCCGGCCGAATCGAGTCTTCGGCATCCTTGCGACCGCGACGCTGCTGGCGGGTTGCGCCGGCGCCGGCGCGCAACTCTCGCCCGCGCGGGTGACGCCGTCACAGGAAACCTCGGTCGTACGAGCGGGCGTGTCCGGTTCGTGGATGAGCGCCGGCGCCAAGCAGTCCGACCTGCTCTACGTCTCCGACGTCAGCGCCGGCGTCGTCAACGTCTACGGGTATCCGGGAGGCAGGTTGAAAGGCAGGCTCCACGGTTTTTCGAAGCCGCACGGCCAGTGCGTCGACGAGGCCGGCAACGTCTTCATCACCGACAGCGGCGCGAGCGAGATCCTCGAGTACGCGCACGGCGGCACGGCGCCGATCCAGACGCTGTCGGATCCCGGGAACTTCCCGCACGGCTGCTCCGTCGATCCGAAGACGGGCAACCTCGCGGTGACGAACCTGCCGCCCGACGCCGGGTCCGGCAGCGTGTCCGTCTACCGGCACGCGCAGGGCACGGCCAAGAACTACACGATCGCGAACTTCGCCTTCTATTACTTCCCGGGCTATGACGCGTCGGGCGACCTGTTCGTCGACGGCACCGACGACCGCGCACACTTCTTGTTCGCGGAGCTGGCGCCCGGAAAGAAGAAGTTCGCCCCCGTCACGCTCGATCACTCGTTCGAATTTCCCGCGGGGATCCAGTGGGACGGCACGCACCTCGCGGTCGGCGATCAGGTCAATCTGAGCGGACCGTCGACCGTCTACGAATTCTCGATCAGCGGAAGCACCGGGACGGAGGTCGGCTCGACGCCGCTCACCGACTCGTGCAACGTCCTGCAGTTCTTCATCGAAGGCTCGACGCTGATCGCACCCAACGATTGCGCGCCCAACGTGATGTACTTCGACTATCCCGCCGGCGGTACGTCCACGAAGACGATCGGCACGAAGTTGCAGCCGTCAGGGGTATCGGTCAGCCTCGCCGGACGGCTCGACCCGGGTCGCTACTGACCGGGCGTGCGACGCTCCCGGACCTGCTGGTCCCGTCCCTCGGCGTCGTCTTCGTCAGCATCAACCCGTCCGTTTATTCGGTCGAGCGCGGGCACTACTTCGCACGGCGCAGCAACAAGTTCTGGCCGTGCGTCTCGCGCTCGGTGCTCACGCTGCCCGCGCGAACGGCGCTCGGGGTCGCCGAGTTGGGACCCGAGCACGACGCGACGCTGTTGCGCTTCGGCATCGGATTCACCGACGTGGTCAAGCGCGCGACGGCGCGCGCGAGCAACGTCGAACCGGCCGAGTTCGTCGCCGGGGTCGTCGTGCTCCTGAAGAAGCTCGAGCGCTTCGCGCCGCGGCTCGCCTGTTTCCACGGCGTGACCGGCTACCGCTACGTCCATCGCGTGCTCGCCGGGAACGGCCGGGCCGGGATCGCCCTCGGTCCGCAGGCCGCGCGGATCGGACCGACGCGCGTGTTCGTCGTCCCGAACCCGAGCGGCGCCAACGCGCACTACACCCGCGCGCAGCAGACCGCGTGGTACGACGCAGTCGCCGCCAAGGTCGCGTCGATGGCTAGTGGTCGATGAAGCGCGACGCCTCGTTCATCGACGGGTCGAGCCGCAAGTCTTCGTGCGCGTACTTGCGCACCTCGTGACCGTCGCCGACCTGGACGCGGACCGTGATCTCATGCGGGGTGACCTCGCGAACGATGCCTTCCTCGTGCGTCCCGTCGATATACACCTTGTCGCCGACCTTTAACATAGTATCCTCTTACGCTTCGATGGCTACGGGCAGGAGGGTTTGGAGCTTGCGCTCGGTCTCGGACCCGGGCGCGGCGGTGAGTACGACCATCCGCATGTCGCCGTCGCCGGGGAGTCCGAAGGTGATGTGGTCGAGGATGAAATCGCCGAGGTCGGGGTGGACGAAATGCTTGAGCCCCTCGGTCGAGCCGAGCACGTCGTGTTCCGCCCAGAGGTTGCGAAACTCGGAAGACGTCGCGCGCAGTTCCTCGATCAATTCGGTGAACGCCTGGTCGTTCGGGTACTTCGCCGCGACCGCACGGAACTGCGCGACGACGCGGCGCATCACGCAGCCGGGGTCGCCCATGCGACACCGCGCGGACGGGTCGCGAAACGCGCGCCACACCATGTTGCGGCTCCGCCCGGTCGCGCTCGAGTAGTCCGACAGCGCATCCGCGCTGCGATTCCACGCGAGGATGTCCCAGCGGCGACCGAGCACGTAGGCCGGCGCGGGCTCGAGCGTCGCGAGGACGCGGTGGACGAGCGGGCTGACTTGCTCGTTCTCCGGCGGCTCGACGGCCAATGGGATCCCCGCGAGCAGATACAGGTGACGCCGCTCGTCCGAGGTCAGCCGGAGCGCGCGTGCGATCGAGTGCAGAACGTCTGCCGAGACGTTGATCGGCAGCCCCTGCTCCAGACGCGTATACCAGGTCGTTCCGATGCTGGCCAACAGCGCGACCTCCTCGCGCCGCAAGCCGGGCGTTCGCCGCCTGGCCCCGTCGGCGAGGCCGACGTCGGACGGGACGATCTTGGCCCGTCGTGTGCGGAGAAAGTCGCTGAGTTCGAGGCGGCGGTCGGTGCGTGCGATCATGCGCGATTCCTGGAGGGTGGCAGTGCTAGTACTAGGATAAGATGGGTTCTGGTCATAGTATCGCATGCGGCGGTAGGCTCGTGGCAAGCCGTACACCAGGAAGGACCACACCGCACCTCATGCCGGTTGCCGAGCGCACCTTCCCGATCGTCGGGACGGTCCACGCCCCGCCCAAGCCCACCGCCGCCGCCCGACAGGGGCCGGTCGCGACCCCGTCGCTCGTCGAGTACGGCACGCGTCGCTACCTCGTCGTAGCGGGCGTCATGTTGGCGGCGCTGCTGCAGACGATCGATCTCACGATCGTCAACGTCGCGCTGCCCACGATTCAGGGCAATCTCGGCGCGACGGTCGACGAGGCCACGTGGGTGTTGACCGGTTACGTGATCGCCAACGTCGTCGTCATCCCGATGACGCCGTGGCTGCAGCTGCGCTTCGGGCGCAAGCGATATTTTTTGGCGTCGATCGCCGGCTTCACGCTCACCTCGCTGCTGTGCGGCATGGCGACCTCGCTGCTCGCGCTGATCCTGTTCCGCGTGCTCCAGGGCGCGTTCGGCGGCGGTCTGCTCGCGACGGCGCAGGTCGTGCTGCGCGACACGTTCGGGCCGGAACAATTGGGCCTGAGCCAGTCGATCTTCGCGCTCGGAACCGTCCTCGGTCCGTCGGTCGGCCCGACGCTGGGCGGCATCCTCGTCGACAACTTGTCGTGGCCGTGGATCTTCGACGTCAATCTCGTGCCCGGGATCGTCGCGTTCGTCCTCCTGCTGCGGTACATGCGCGACAACGGCAATCCGCGCCCGGCGCGCGTCGACGCGACGGGGATCGGACTGTTGATCGTCGCCGTCAGCTGTCTGCAATATGTGCTCGATCAGGGCCAGCGCGACGACTGGTTCTCGGACCCGATCATCCGCGTGTGTGCGCTCCTGACCGTGGTCGCGACCGGCGTCTTCGTGTGGTGGGAATTGCGAGTTCGCGACCCGATCGTCGACCTGCGCGTCCTCGGCCAGCCGGCCGTCGCGGCCGCGCTCGCCATCGCGGGCGCTTTTGCGGCGATCATCTTCCCGAGCCTGCTGCTGCTGCCACAGTTCACGGTGACGAATCTCGGTTTCACGAGCACCCTCGCCGGCGTGCTGATCGGCGTCCGTGCGCTCGCCGTCCTCTTCCTCACGATTCCGGTCGCGCGGCTCACCGGAATGCCGCGCGTCGACCTGCGCGTGCTGATCGGCGGCGGTCTCGTCGTGTCGGGGCTTGGCTCGCTGTGGCTCGCCGGCGGCATCACGACCGGCAGTGGTCTCGGCACCTTCATCTTGCCGCTGCTCGTGATCGGTGCCGGCTCGGCGTTCGTCTACTCTCCGCTGTTGGTCGCGACGATGCGTTCGGTCGCGCCCGAGGCGGCAGCGAAGGCGGCGTCCTTTATCGTCTTGTTCTTTCAACTAGGCGGTTCGATCTCGTCGGCATCGATCGTCGCGTTCCTCGATCGCCGCATCCAATTTCACCAGAACGTCCTGGCCGGCGAGATGACGCTCGCCAGTCAGTCGGTCGTCCAGTTCCTGCAACAACACTCGGTCGCGCAGCTCGCGGCCGCCGTGAGCGCGCAAGCCGCGGCGCTGTCGTATGCGGACGCCTTCCTCGTGACCGGCGTCCTCGCGCTGATTGCGACGCCCGGCGTCCTGCTGCTGTCGCGCAAGCGCGCCTAAAGAGGTACTCGAGATGGAATACGAATCCGCCCTGCTCCGCATTCGCGACGATATCTATCGCGCGCTCGCCGATCTCGTGTGGCCGTCGACGCAGGCTGCCCGCGCGGGGGCGCTTGCGCAGGACAAGCTCGCGGCCGCCTTCGAACGCGCCTCGGGACGGCCGCACCACGAGACGTGGCGCGCCGCCTTCGAGAGCCTCGATCGGTTCGTCGACTTGTGCAGTCACGCGCACACGATCGCGGACTCGCCCGCGCTCGCGCGGCTGCGCGATCTGCTCGTCGAAAACGCCGACGCGGCTCCGGCACCGGCAGCCTTCGCGCAGGCGAGCTAGGCCCCCATCGCCCGAGAGGGACGCGCTACGGCGATAGCGTTCGCGCGAAAAACGCCGTAGCCATCCGGGCGGTCTCATCGTGGACCGCCCGCTGCACGGCCGGTTCCGCGCACAGCTTGGGGAACTGCGCGCGGCCGGCCGGCAGGCATTCGTCCAGGAACGCATAGTGTGAGGCCGGTCGTGCGAAGACGTGCAGGGTCGCGTCCGGGATCGCGAGCGCAAGCGTCATCGCGTTGTCCTTCACGCCGATGTTGCGGTCCCCGAAGCCGGCGACGATCGTGACCGGAATCGTCACGGTGCTGAGGCTCTGAGGGACGAACGCGGGCCCCATCGCGGGCGCCATCGCGAACACCGCGCGGATGCGCGGGTCGCGGTACGAGCCGCCATCCTGCGCGAGCGCGCTGCGAAATCCGGCGTCGCGCGCCGCGAGGGCGCCGACGCGCTTGGAGAGATCGGGGAACTCCGGCGGACCGCTGCACAGGTCGGTCGTACTGGCGCCGCACCACTCTAATAACTGCTGCATGTCGACGCGGCCGCCGGCGGCGACGATGACCGTCGCGCCGCCGAGCGAGAAGCCCGCCGCCCCGATGCGGCGGCGATCGATCCGCGCGCCGAAGCGCGCGTCGGCGAGCACGGCATCGATCGCGCGCGAGAGGTCGTTCGCTCGCAGCCACCACAGCGCGAAGCCTTGCGTCGTATAGCCGGTCGCGAAGCTGTTGCCCGGGTGGTCGACGGCCGCCGCGACGTAGCCGTTTGCCGCGAGCCGCGTGCCGAGCCACGCCATCTGCATCGCGGAACCGCCGGTCCCGTGCGAGAGCACGAGGAGCGGCAGCGTCGCGGGCGCGGACGCGAGCGGGGCGCCGGCGGCGACTTCGCCCGCCGCGAACAGTGGGGCGTTCGGCGGTCCGACGACGTCGGGTCGCATGCCGGTGCCGTCCGGCGCCGGATACTAGACGACGACGTTCAGACGGTTCGACGCGTCGCCGCGCGCGCCGGTCGGCGCGGGCCAGGCCACCCGCGTAGCGGTCGTCTACGGCGATCATCGGCGGCAGTGTAGCACGGCCGCCGCGGCGCCGCTGTCCCATCCTTACGCAGTTCCGGCGAGCGGAGTTGGCCGCCTCCGCGGCGGCGAACGGACGCCACGCACCGCCTCGCCCAAGGAGTCAACCGTGAGCACGACCGCCCTCTCGAAGCCGGCCACGCAGCGCGCGATGGATTCGCCCCAGCCCCCGCCGCACTTCGGCGACTCCTGGAACGTCGCATGCGCGGCGATGCCGTAGCCGATGGAGTCGAACGTGCACGATAGCGAACACTGGCCGGCGCTCGAACGTCGCCGACTGGGCGCCGACGAAGCGCAGCCTGCACCTCTACGCGCAGATGCTCGGGAAGGTCCGTCTCGGGCTGTGTCCGCCGCAGCCGAATTGGATGTTCACGGCGCTCTACCTCACGGCCCGCGGCCTGACGACGAGCGCGATGCCGTTCGACGGTACCGCGGTCGACGTGCTCCTGGACGTTTTCGCGTCTGAGATCGTCGTCCGCCGCAGCACGGGCGAGGAGCGGCGCATCCCGCTCGTCCCGGCCCGAACCGTAGCGGACGTTTATAGCGCGCTGCGCAACGCCCTGGCCGAGCTCGGCGTCACCTGCGCGATCTCCAACGTCCCGCAAGAGATATCGGACACGACGCCGTTCTCGCAGGACGCGCGTCCGGCGGCATACGATCCGCAGGCGGTGCAACGCTGGTTTCGCACCGCGACCGCGACGGCGAGCGTGTTCGACGAATGGCGCGGCTTTTTCTTCGGCCGTTCCGGCATCCAGGTGTGGTGGGGCGCGTTCAACGTCGCGCTGCTCCTGTTCAACGGCCGTCACGTGACGGCGCCCACCGATCGCGGCTATCTGATGAGGTACGATCTGGACGCCGCGCTGATGAACTGCGGCCTGTTCCTGGGCGACGAGAAAAAGGCGCCGTTCTTCTACGGGTACATCTACCCGCAGCCGGCCGGCGCCGAAGGATTCGTGATGGCGCCGCCCGGCGTCGCCTGGTCGAAAGAGATCGGCGAGTGGCTGCTGCCGTACGACGCCGTTCGGTCGTCGCAGTCGCCCGCCGAGACGCTGCGCGCGTTCTTGGACTCGCTCTACGAACACTGCATCGCCGACGCCGGCTGGGACCGCCAAGAGCTGTCGTACGCCGCGCCGCCGTCGCGCACGTCGTCGTAACGGGAACCGGCTGACGGGCATGCGATCGCGCGGGCAGCTCTGCCGAGTGCACGCGCGACACGCATACGCGTATGACCCTGACGCCATCAGGAGCTAGGGTGCCACCTGGAACACCGTCCCATAGGTCGGGGCGCCTTCGCCGCTGATCGTCGTGCCGTAGAGCATCCCGCCGACGGCGATGACGGGCGCCTCCGGGTTCACCGGCCAGACCGTGCCGCCACACCCGCTGGGTGGACACCCGAAATTCATGATTATCTTCTCGACGCCGCGCGGCGTCACCGAGTAAACGGTTCCCGAACCCTGCGGACCGGTTCCAAAAGTCGTACCGTAAAACGTGCCCTTTACGTTGACCAAACCACCGAACGGTCTGTATCCATCGCTCTTGCTCGGTCCGGGATCGAACGTATAGACCTTCTTGTACTTGCCCTTGAACGTGATTCTGAAGACGGTGCCGCAGCCCGACGTGCCCGCACCGCAGGTGAGGTTTGTCCCCCGCCGTTCGACGTGGTGCCGAACAGCGTTTTCTTGTAGAGCATGAGATCGGCCTGAGGATAGAAACCGTCCCTGCTCGTCGCGCCGAACGCATGCAGGACCCGTTCGACGCCCGTAGACGAAACCGAGAAGATCGTACCTTCACCGTGCGCGCCACCCTGGTACGTCGTGCCGTACACCGTCCCGTCGTGATAGACGACGCCCGCCAACGGCCGCTGTCCGTCCGTCTGACCATTGGCCGTGCCCTTGAACGCGTAGAGGACCGCTTCCATACCCGCCTGACTTCCGGTCAGCGGAATCTTGAAAACCGTACCGTACCCATACGCGCCGCCACCCGACGTCGTGCCATAGAGTGCACCGTCGCCGTAGGCTACGTCGGCTGCCGGCCCACCGCCGTCCGGAGAACCTTGAAACCTGTAGACCGTACTGAAGCCGGAAGGGCCGATCGCGAACACGACGCCGTAGCTGCTCGCTCCCGTTCCTGCCGAGGTGGTACCGTAGAGCGTGCCGTTCACGTCGATCAGGCTCGCCTCGGGATAGGCGCCGTCGGCGCCGGCGAAGCTGTGGACGATCGACTCCCCGCTCGGACCGATCGCGAAGACGGCGCCCAGGTTGTTGGCGCCGCCGACGTAGGTCGTGCCGTACAGCGTGCCGCCGGCGTCGACGAGCCCGGCCTGTGGATCGTTCCCATCCGGGTCCCCGGTGAAGTCGTAGAACAGACCGGACGCGTCCAGGCGCGGTCGCATCGCAAGCGGGTGAACGAGCGACGGCCGCAACGCGCCGTGGTGAGCCGCCGGCGCGGCAAAGGCCGCCGAGGCGCCGGGAGCGCCCCAAGCCAGAGCGGCCGCGGCGCATAGCAAGAGTGGCAAGGACTTGCTCGGGAAGACCATGACAAAACGCTCCTTCTCGAAGGGGAGTTGCAACCTCCGACTCCCCGAGGATGCGCCCGCCCGGGCGTCCCGTATATGCGTGGAACCACCACTTCTCGCTGCGCCGCCGCCGGGCCGCTCCTGCGGGGCCGGCGGCGGCGATGCGGGACGGCTAACGTCCGGCGCGCGGAGCGAGGGTCGAGTAGTCCGTGGCCGTCTTGAAGGGCAGGCGCTCGTCGCTCGTGGCGTAGGGCTTCGCGACGATGCGGTAGGCGAACTGAACCGAGCTGCGTCCGCTGCCGGTCTGCCGCACCTCGAATCCGGTCGCGGTGCGGTTCGTGACGTAGAGCGACGCATCGCCCTCCGGCGTCAGCAGCACGACGTACGGCTTGTGTGAGTCGATCGCGTTGGCGAAGTCCGGCGCGAGCGGAACGCGCACGGCGCCGTCGCGCAGCGCCGACTCGCCGACGTCGTCGATCGTCGGCTGGCTCGTCCGAGAGACGAACGCGGCCTCTTGCGCGTCTTGCTGCAGCCGCTGTGACAACTGCCGGCCGTGTAGACCTCGCCGCTGACGAGTACGTTGCCTTCGGCGTAGAACGCGTAGCCGGATGACGACGCCGAGTAGCCGGTGACGCCGTAACCGTTCGCCGATTGGCCGTACACGCCCGACGCGCCGGACGACGTGTAGTAGTTGTAGCCGCCGAGCGCGGCGTAGAAGCCGCTCGAATCTCCGAGCACGCCGTAGTACGAACCCGAGTCGCCGAACACGCCAGCGGTAGAGCTTGAGATGCCCTCGACGCCGACGCCGGACGAAGAGCTTCCCTCCGCGCCCGTGTTGCTCGTGGAATATCCGCCGAGGCCGACGCCCCGACGGCGCGACGCCCTCGACCGCGAAGCCGGTCGAGTTGTTCGTCTCTTTGAAGCAGGCCGTGCTCGATTTGCAGGCTCGTGCCTTGTCCGGATTGGTGTGCTGCTGCGCGCCTTCTGCGTTGGCGATCGCGATCGCGCTGCCGGCGGTCACGGCCGCGGCCAGGGAGAGGGTCGCCCACAGCGCGGGGCGGGGGCGGCGCGAGGCCGGGCTCAGTTGGTCGTTCATCATCCATCGACTCCTTGCGGTTTGCACGCGCCCTCGAGCGGTTCGGAGCGCGCGTCGGTTGTGTGAGCAGAGTCTGCCAGCGCGGACGCGAACGCACCATCGACAGTGGCTTTTACAGTTGGCGCCGTCGGGGCCACGGCGGACTTCGGGAGCGTGCTCAAGCGCTTGCGCAAGGCACGCGGATGGTCGCAGGAGGCGCTCGCCGAGCGGGCCGCCATCAGTACGCAGGCCGTCACGGCGCTCGAATGCGGCTTGCGCAAGTCGCCGTACCCGAAGACGATCGCGCTGCTCGCCGAGGCGCTCGGTCTCGACGATGCCGGGCGCGGCGAACTCGGAGGCCGCCGCCGCGGCCAACCGGGCGGCCCGCCACGCCGCGGCCGAAGGCGCGGACGGACGCGCGCGCGTCCTGCCGCCGGCGCTGACGCCGGTGATCGGCAGGGAACGCGAGTTGGCCGACCTCGACGCGCTGCTGCAGGCCGAACGTCTCGTCACCGTCGCCGGACCGGGCGGGATCGGCAAGACGACGCTAGCCCTCGAGGCCGCGCGATGCGCGCAGCAACGTTACAGGGAGGGCGCGGCGTTCTGCGATCTGTCGGCGCTGCGCGACGGGCTCCACGTTGCCGGCGCGATCGCGTCGGCGTGCGGCGCGATCCTGCGCGACGACGGCGATCCCGCAGCCGCGCTCGGCGCCGCGCTGAAGGCGTCGTCGCTGTTGCTCGTGCTCGACAACTGCGAGCACTTGGTCGGCGACGTCGCGAAGGTCGCCGGCACGCTTCTCCGTAGCGCGCCGGGCCTGCGGATTCTCGCCACGAGTCGGCGCCGTCTCGGCGTGTCGTCCGAGGTCGTGTACCGCGTCCCGCCGTTGGATTCGGCGGCCGTGACGCTGTTCGCGCAGCGGGCCGCCGCGGTGAATCCGGATTTCGCGCTGACGGAGGTCAACGCGGACGATATCGCGCGGATTGCCGGAGGTTGGACGGCATCGCCCTCGCGATCGAACTCGCGGCCGCCCAAGTGCGATTGATGTCGGTTTCCGAGCTCGAGCGGCGGTTGGGCCAGCGGTTCCGCTTGCTGCGCGAGCCGCGCGACGATCAGCCTCGGCGCCGAACGTTGGCCGCCGCGTTCGACTGGAGCTACGGGCTGCTGGCGCCACGCGAACAGCGCTTCTTCCGCGCGCTCGGCATCTTCGCGGGCAGCTTCACGCTCGAGGCGGCGCTCGAGATCTGTTGCGACGACGGAGCGGACGAGTTGCACGCGCTCGAGCTACTGGGCGCGCTCGTCGACGCTTCGCTCGTCGTCGCCAACGTCAGCGGCGAGGCGACCCGCTACCGTCTGCTCGAGACGACGCGCGCGTACGCGACCGACGCGCTGGCGCGCGAAGGCGAGACCACGAGGCTGGCGGCGCGCCACCTCGCCTACTACCGGGCGCACGGCACCGAACTCGACTTCGTCATCGAACTCGAGGACGTTCGTGCGGCGCTGCGCTGGGCGCTCGACGGCGGCGATGCTAAGGGCGGCGCCGACCTGCTGACGCGCATCGGCGCGCGTTGGTCGCTGCTGGGCCTCGCGCCCGAGGGGATCGCCCGCATCGAGGCGTTTCTGCCGTCGATCCCCGCGGACGATGCGGCGACGCTCGCGAGCTCGCGCATCACGTTGTCGATGTTGCGCGGCGAGACGCTTCAGTACGCGCTCGCGCTCGACGAAGGGCGGGCGGCGGTCGCGCAGGCGCGCCACGCAAACGACGACGGGCTCCTGTTTCAGGCGTTACGCGCGGAGGCGACGTTCGCGAGTCTGGTCGGCGAGTTCGCGGAGGCCGACGAGGCCCTCCGCGAGGCGCGCGAAGCAGCGGCGCGGCAGCCGGCCGAAATACGGACGCTCATCCTCCTGTATACCGAGGCGTTGATGCTGCGTAGGCGCGGGCTACTCGAAGCGGCCCTGGCGGCCTTGCGCGAATCGCACCGGATCGCATGCGACCTGCGGCACCCGTATTTCCAGGTGCAACTCGCCGCGAACGTCGCCGATGTTGAGCACGAGGCGGGCCGCACGGCCGAAGCGTTGGCGGTCGTCTCGGCGTTGCGCGCCGAGCCGGAGATCTGGGTCTATCGCGATGGGGCGGTGCTGGCAAACGTCGCCGGCTATCACCTCGCGCTCGGCCAGGATGCCGAGGCGCTCGCGGCCGCGCACGAACTGTTCGCATTGCGCGACGTTCGGCCCGCGATGCGCGTCTACGTCACCGTCGCGCTCGAACACGCGGCG
This sequence comes from Vulcanimicrobiota bacterium, assembly GCA_963743605.1. Classification (GTDB taxonomy): domain Bacteria; phylum Vulcanimicrobiota; class Vulcanimicrobiia; order Vulcanimicrobiales; family Vulcanimicrobiaceae; genus CAVUQJ01. The sequence continues at coordinate 408,946 of CAVUQJ010000016.1, forward strand.
CTCGCGCACGCGCGGCTGGGGCGATCGACGCGCGCCGCGCAACTCGCAGGCTACTGCGAGGCGTCGTACGGTCAGATGCGGTACGAACGCCAGTACACGGAGCAGCACACGCACCGGTTGCTCATGGAACGGCTGCGCGCGACGTTCTCCGAGGACGAGCTCGCTCGGCTGATGACCGATGGCGCCGCGCTCAGCGTCGACCGTGCGATGCAGGAGGCGCTCGACGACGGGACGGCCGCTCGCAGCCTACTATCGAAGGAGATCGTCACGTGACCCAATCCGAACGCTACGACGCTTCAAGGCGCTGCACGAACGGCCGGGCGGCTTCGTGATGCCGAACGCCTGGGACGCCCTTTCGGCACTGATATGCAAGGCGGCCGGTTTCGAGGCGCTGGGGACATCGTCGGCCGCGATCGCGTTCTCGCTCGGGACGCCTCGACGGCATGCACGCCGTCAGCCGTGACGAACATCTTCGCGAACGCCGTGCTGATCGGCACCGCGTCGGGGTTGCCGATCAACGGCGACACCGAGGACGGATTCGGACCCGCGCCTTCCGACGCCGTCGCGACGGTGGAGACCGCGATCGCGGCCGGCCTAGCCGGGGTGGCGATCGAGGATACGACCGCCGATCCGGCCGCGCCGATCCATCCGTTCGACGTGGCCGTCGAGCGCGTGCGTCAGGCGGCCAGGGCCGCGCGCGGCCGCATTGTGCTGACCGGCCGCACGGACAACTTCCTGCAGGACATCGACGATCTCGACGATACGATCCGGCGGCTCGTCGCGTTCGCGGAGGCCGGCGCCGACGTGCTGTACGCGCCGTTCCCGCCGGACATGGACGCGATCCGCGCGATCGTCAAGGCCGTGTCGCCGAAGCCGGTCAACGTCGTGATCGGTCCCTCGAACGGCCCCGTGCCGGTCGCCGAACTCCAGGCGGCCGGCGTCAAGCGCATCAGCCTTGGCGTCGCGCCGTACCTGTACGCGATGGGCGCGCTGCAGCGGGTGCTCGCCGAAGTGGCGGCGGGTAACGTCGGGGCGGTCGCGACTGGCGGCGTGCCGTCGAGCACCGTCAAAGACCTGATCGAAGGCGAGGGCACCAGTTAAGGCGGCCGAGTGGTTTGGCCGCACGCAGCGAACGGTACGACCCTGATTCCGGAGGGTGGACCGACGTTGCGTACCCGCGTACTGGGCAGACAGGGGCTGAGCGTCTCCGAGATCGGCCTCGGCTGCATGGGCATGAGCCAATCCTACGGCAGCGCCGGCGAACGCGACGAGCGCGAGTCGATCGCGACGATCCATCGTGCGATCGCGCTCGGCGTCACGTTCTTTGACACAGCCGAGGCCTACGGTCCGTTTACGAACGAGGAACTGGTCGGACGCGCGCTGCACGGCAAGCGTGACGAGGTCGTGATCGCGACGAAGTTCGGCTTTCGTTTCGACGATGGCGGCATCAGCGGCGTCGACAGCCGTCCGGAAAGCATCCGCGACGCCGTCGACGGTTCGTTGCGCCGGCTCGCGACCGATCGCATCGACCTCCTGTATCAGCACCGCGTCGACCCCAACGTCCCCATTGAGGAGACGGTCGGCGCCATGGCCGAGTTGGCGCGTGCCGGCAAGGTCCGCTTCCTCGGGCTGTCGGAGGCCGGCGAGGACACGATCAAACGCGCCAACGGCGTCCATCCGATCTCCGCGTTACAGAGCGAATACTCGCTGTGGGAGCGTAACCTCGAGCCACGCATCATTCCGCTGCTGCGCGACCTCGGCATCGGGCTCGTGCCGTTCGCGCCGCTCGGGCGCGGGTTCCTCACCGGGTCGGTGCAACGCGCGGAAGCGTATGCGGAAGACGACTTCCGCCGCAATGACCCGCGCTATCAGGGCGAGAACTTCGACGCGAACATGCGGGCGGCGTCGGACGTGCGAGCGGTCGCGCAGCGCAAGGGCGTGACGCCCGGCCAGGTCGCGCTCGCCTGGCTGTTGCACAAGGGCGACGACATCGTACCGATCCCGGGGACGAAGCGCCGCCGCTATCTGGAGGAGAACGTCCACGCCGCGACCGTCTCCCTGAGTGCGGACGAGATGGCCGAACTCGACGCGGCGCTCTCGCCGGAGAAGGTCGCCGGTCCGCGCTATAGCGAGCGTCAGATGGCGATGGTCGACCGCTAAGCGTACCATTCGAACTCGTACGCTATGCGCGGTCCGCGCGGACCCTCGTACGCCAGTTGCGCGACGAGCAGCGCGAACGGCTCGGCGTAGCGGGCGATCCGCAGCGGTCCGGCGTCGACCGGATCGAAGCCAACGTCGCGGATCAGAGTCGCGGCGACGGACTTCGCGTCGGCGTCGTCGCCGTAGTACACGAGCGACGGCCGTGGCGCGTTGCCGGCGCGCTCGTAAGACGTTGAAGAAGACCTCGCTCGGGACCGTGTTGAAGGCGCCGACGACGCGTGCCTGGGGAATCACCTCCGCGAGCCGTTCGGCACCGGACGTTGCGCCGCCCACGACGAGCTCCGTGTCGTCCGCGTTCATCGGCAGCGAACACGTGACGACGACCTTACGCGCGAGATCGCCGCAGGCGCGCAGCACGTCCTCGAACCGCGACCAGTGGATTGCGAGCAGCACGGCATCGGCGCCGTCTACCGCGTCGGCCGGGTTGCCCGCCCGCGCGCCGCCGCCGGCCTCGCTCGCCAGGCGTGCGAGCTTCTCGTGACTGCGCGCGTAACTGAAGACGACCTCGTGTCCGGCCCGAGCGAACAGCGTGCCCAGCTTGCCGCCCATGAGGCCCGAGCCGACGATCCCGATCCGCATCCCTGCTCCAACGTTGCCGAGTTACAAGGTGTCTCGCAGACCCCCGCAGGCGTGGCCGTGACGGGCGCAATGTGTGATGCGCTCCCTGCTACCGACGACAGGGGGGCGCCGCGGCGGCGCGCAACGATCCGGAGACATTCGAAGACCCCCAACCCGAGGAGACTAGCTCATGCATACTTCGCGTTTCCCATCGTTCGTCGCGTGCCTCGCCGTCGTTGCCTTCACGGGTTGTAGCGGCGCGGCCACGCAGCCACCCCTGTCGCGGCGTTATGGCACAGCAGAACACGCAACAACTCGCGCGACACGCGACGACGTCGTTCGAGTCGCCGGCGCAGGCGCGCGTCCTGCACGACGCGCTCTCGCTTTGGCGCCCGCAAACCGTCACCGATCATCGCGGCTCGTGGATGGCGCCCGAGGCCCGCGCGCTGAAGCGGCTGCTCTACGTCGCCGACGAGGGGTCGGGCGACGTGAGCGTATTCTCGTATCCCAAGGGCAACGCCGTTGGGATGCTCACCGGATTCGACGTACCGTCCGGCATCTGCACGAACAAAGCCGGCGACGTGTTCGTCCTCAACGGCGGCGGCACGACGATTGAGGTCTTCGCGCACGGTGGAACGCAGGTGCTCAGGACGCTCCAGCTTCCGAGCTACCGTGGTTCGACTGTTCCGTCAACCCGAAGAACGGCGACCTCGCCCTGGGCGCGTTCGATGGTAACACGAGCGCCATCACGATCTTCCCGCACGCCATGGGCAATGCCGGTCACGTACATTCCGCCGAACGAGAACGGCCTGCCCGGCTGCGCCTACGACAATCAAGGAAATCTGTTCTGCAACGCCTTCTCGACCGGGAACCAGTCGTTCGCCCTGTTCGAGTTGCCGTCGGGAAGCGCCACGGTGCAGCAGATTGCGGTCACGACGAGCGCGCTCGCCGGCTCGATGCAATGGGACGGCAAGTACCTCGCCTTCACGGACGGGTCGCAAGGAACGATCGAACAGTTGCAAGTCAGCGGTTCGACAGGGAGCATCGTCGGTTCCACGACGCTCGACAACACGGGCGCGGTGTGGCAGTTCTGGGTCCCCGGCGTGGCCAACGAGGCCGGCTCGGAGGCGACGCGCGTGATCGCACCGACGAGCGCTTCCAAGCGACGACTATGTCGGCTACTGGAACTATCCCACCGGCGGCAACCCGAACCAAGACGATCAACGATTCCGCCGACCCCGACGGCGTCGCGCTGAGCGTCCGCAAGTAAGGTCGAGGTCATGCGGATTTCGCACTTCCCGTCACTCCTCGCGTGCGTTGCGGTCGTCGCCGTCGCCGCTTGCAGCGGCGCGGCGATCGCAGGCACCGGTAGCCGGCTTCACCGCGCAAGCCGCGCAACAGCTGACCCGCCACGTGGCGGCGGCGTTCGAGTCGCCGGCGCAGGCGCGCGCGCTCGGGCACGCATTCGCGTCGCCGAACGCGGGCGCGACCGGCGATCGTCGCGGTTCGTGGATGGCGCCTGAGGCCAGGAGCATGAAACGGCTGCTCTACGTCGCAAACGAGGCGGCTAATACCGTGAGCGTGTTCTCGTATCCGCAGGGCAAGCCCGAGGGCTCGCTCACCGGCTTCGATCTGCCGTCCGGCATCTGCACGAACAGGGCCGGCAACGTGTTCATTCTGAACGGCGGCGGCTCGACGATCGACGTGTACGCGCACGGCGGAACGCAACTCCTGCGCACGCTGTCGCTGCCGGGCGCTCCGTGGTTCAACTGCTCCGTCGACGCGCACACCGGCAATCTCGCCTTGGGCGCGTTCGACGGATCCTCGAGCGCCATCACCATCTTCAAACAGGCGAACGGTAAGGCGCTCACCTACACGCCGCCGAACCAGGACGGCCTGCCCGGCTGCGCCTACGACCCAGCGGGAAACCTATTCTGTGACGCGTTCTCGACGGGCAGCCAGAAGTACGCGCTGTTCGAGATGCCAAAAGGCAGCACGACCATCGACCAGATAGCGATCAGCGACTCGAGCATTCTCGCGGGCGCGATGATGTGGGACGGCAAGTACCTCGCGTTCACCAACGGTTCGATCGGCACGATCGAGCAATTGCAGGTCAGCGGCTCGAGCGCGAGCGTCGTCGGCTCGACGACCCTGAACGGCACGGACTGGGTCTGGCAGTTCTGGATCCCCGGCGTCCCCACGTCGGGCGAGGCTACGCGGGTGATCGCGCCGACCTACATCTCCAGCGACGACTACGTCGGCTACTGGAACTACCCGGCCGGCGGCGACGCGACCAAGATGATCGGCGGGCTCTCGCAACCCGACGGTGTGGCGCTGAGCGTCAGGCGGTAAGCGGCTTGGCGGGGAAGTGCAACCGCGGGGTTGCATTTACCCGCCGTCCGTGGTAGGCTCATATGCAACTAGGAGGTTGCGCATGACATCGACGACCGATCGCATCGAAAAACAGGTTCTGCTGCGGGCGCCGCAAGAGCGCGTCTGGCGCGCCATCAGCGACGCTCGCGAGTTCGGCAGCTGGTTCGGCATGGAGTTCGACGGCGCGTTCGCGCCGGGCACCGAGATTCGCGGGCGCATCGTGCCGACGAAGGCCGATCCCAACGTCGCGAAAAATCAGGAGCCCTTCACGGGGCAGCCGTCGACGTTCGTCGTCGATCGCATCGAGCCGATGCACACGTTCTCGTACCGTTGGCATCCGTTCGCGATCTACCCCACGATCGACTATTCGAGCGAACCGATGACGCTCGTCACGTTCACGCTCGCACCCGCGGATGGCGGCACGTTGCTGACGATCGTCGAGTCGGGCTTCGACGCCATCCCGCTCGCTCGGCGCGCCGAGGCGTTCGAGGCGGACACCATGTGTTGGGACACGACGACCGAGCTCGTCGGAAAGCACATCGCCTTGCGGCCGTGAGCGTCGCCCCGATCCTCGCGGCGCTGGGCGACGAGTCGCGACTAGAGATCGTGCGCAAGCTCTGCAAGAGCGGCCCGCTCTCGATCGTAAAGCTCGCCGACGGCGCCGCGATCTCGCGCAGGGGATCACGAAGCACTTGCACGCGTTGCAGGAGGCCGGCCTCGTACGCAGCGAGCGCCGCAGCAGGGAGCGCATCTGGCGGCTCGAGCCCAAGCGCGTCGACGAGGTGTTACGCTATCTCGCGCAGATCTCGCGGCAGTGGGACGACGCCCTCAGCCGGCTCAGGGCGTCGGTCGAGAAAGAGCGGTCGCGATGACCGGCGCCCGCCCGCGCGGGTGGTGGTTCGGGCCGTTCGTCGCCGCGGCATGCATCGCGCTCCTCGCCGGCTGCACGCGCGTCCAGAGCGGCGCGGGCGGCCGCAATCCGTGGACCGTGGCGGGCGTCCTACGCCTCGGCAACGTCGCCGAGCCGGACAGCCTCAATCCGTTGCTGTCGACGATGGACCTGAGCTACGACATCTCGTCGCTGGCCTTCTCGTATCTCGTCGTCGCCGACGCGCGCGGCACGATGATCGGCGATCTCGCGACCGTCGTGCCCAGCGTCGCGAATGGCGGCATCTCGCGCGACGGCCGCACCTACATCTACCATCTGCACGGCGGCGTGCGCTGGCACGACGGCGCGCCGCTCACCGCGCGCAACGTCGCCTTCACGTGGCGCGCGATCATGGCTCGCGCAACAACGTGTTGCATCGCGAGGGCTACCAGGAGGTCGATCGGATCGAGACGCCCGACGACCGGACCGTCGTCGTCCGCCTGCGGCGGCGCTATGCGCCGTTCGTCACGCAGTTCTTCACGACGCTGCAGGAGGGCGCGAAGCCGGTGCTGCCCGCGCACCTGCTGGCGGCGCAACGCGAGATCAACGACATCCCATACAACGCGTTGCCCGTCGGCTCGGGGCCATTCCGGTTCGCGTCATGGGATCGTGGCCAGCGGATCGTGCTCGTCGCCAACGAGCACTACTTCCGCGGGGCGCCGCGGCTCGCGCGGATCGAACTCCGCGTCGCCCCCAACGTCAACACGCTACTGACGCTGCTCCACACTCACGAGATCGACATGCTGGTCGGCGGGACGCCGCTCGCCTACGTGCGCTTCCAGGGCGTACCGGGATTTCGCGCGACGCTCAGCCCGTGGAACTCGCAGCAGATCCTCGCGCTCAACAACGCGCGGCCGGCGCTCCGTCACGTCGAGGTGCGCCAGGCGGTCGCGCGGGCGATCGACTACGACGCGCTGATCGCGAAGGTGTGGTACGGGACGGCTCGGCGCGCGCGCGACATCCTGCCGCCGACGGCGCTCGGCTACCTCGACCAGCCGCCGTACCCCTACGATCCCGCTACCGCGGCGGCGATCCTGCGGCGAGCGGGCTGGCTTCCGGCCGCGGACGGCATCCGGGCGAAGAACAGTCTGCGCATCGATCTGACGATGGTGATCGCGGCAGGCGGACCGAGCCAGCAGGTCGGCGTGCAAATCCAGTCGATGCTGCGGCGCGCCGGCATCGGCCTGACGCTGAAGCCGTACCCGTATCGCGGGAACTTCGCCTTCGACGGTCCGATCGTGCGCGGCAATTACGACCTCGCCCTGTTTGCGAACACGCTTTCATACGATCCGGACAACACGGCCCGCCTGGGCTGCGACCAGTTCGCGCCGAGGGGCGAAAACGGAGATGCGCTTCTGCGATCCCGTCGTCGACGCGCTCGAGCGCGCCGGCCTCGAGACCGACGATCCCGCCAAGCGAACCGCGATCTATCGCGCCGTCGGACGGCGCGTGCGCGACGAGGTCCCGTTCGTACCGTTGCTGATGCAGGACCGCGTCACCGTCGCGAACGGCGATCTGCGTGGCTACGAGCCGGCGCCCGTCGCCGCCCCCTGGTGGAACGCCTGGCAGTGGTCGATCTAACTCGTCAGCCGCGCGACGATCGCGATCTCCGGCGAGGTCACCGTTCCGGTTGCGATTGCTCGAGGACGCGGCCGAGCTGAACGCGCGAGCGCAGATTCAGCTTTTTCAACGCCGCCGAGACGTGCTTTTCGGCGGTGCGTGCGCTGATGTGGAGCAGTTGCGCGATCTCGTCGTTGGAGTGCCCAGAAGCCACCAGTTCCGCCACCTGGCGTTCGCGCGGCGACAGCAGGTCGGCGGTCGCGCCGGGGCGCGCGAGTTCTAGCCGGCGGGCGTCGCGCACGGCGCCGAGCGCGCGGTAGCGCTCCAGCGCGCGCTTCGACTCGCCCGCGAGTTCGTAGGCGCGCGCCGCCAGCCACGGCCACCCGATGGCATCGAAGCCGCCGGCAGCCTCAAGCGCGCGTTCGCGCGCGCCGGCGTCGACGATGCCGCGTCGTGCGGCGAACGCGTCGAACAGCGCGGCGACGGCGTTGTTGACGCGGTCAAGCGGGCGCGCCGCCGCCTGGATCAACTGCGCGCGCATCACGAGCGCGTCGGGCCGCCGTCCGAACTGGGCGGCCGCGAGATAGGCGAAGAGGAATCGGTGAGGTCCGGGCAGCACCAGCGCGATCCGCGCGATCCAGTCGGCGGCTTCTTCCGTATCGCCGCGTACGCCGAGCGCCCATGCGTAGGGCCCGCCCAGCAATCCCACGGCGAGTTTCATCCCGTGTTCCACGCCGTACCCAGAGGAAGGTCTCGGAATCGTCGCGGCGCAGCAGCAGGTCGTCGCCGGAGCAGATTCCCGAGCGCGAACGTCGCGCTCTTGACGTGAACGAGGATCGCATAGGCGTGTTCCGGGGCGGCGCGCGCAACGTCGAGTAGCGCCGCGGCACCGGCGAAGTCGCCTCGCAGAGTATGCTCGAACGAGGACGCCGCCGACGCGAGGGTTAGTCCCGACGAGTATCCCTCGTATCGCGGCGGCATGGCCGCGCGGAAGTGCTCCCGCGCGCCGGCGACCTCTCCGAGTCCGATCGCATCGAGCGCGATTTGCGTGTGCAGTTGACGCAGCGTCGGTCCCCCGTCGACGAGGCCGCGCGCGGCGTCGAGGGCGGTCCGTACTTCGCGTCGCCAACGATCAACGTCGCCGCGCATGGCGGCGATCTTGAAGCGGGTTTGCTGGACGCTCACGGCCGTGACCGCGTCTCCGATCGACTGCGGAAGCTCGGCGAGAAACGTCTCGGCCGCATCGACCTCGAGCGCGGCGACGCAGTTGTAGGCGATTCGCGCGCGGAGCAGGTCGAGCGCGCCGGCCGGGAGCCGCGACTCGAGGGCATCGACGGCTTCCCGATAGACGGTCGTCGCGGCTTGGGCATCGCCCGCGTTGTAGAGTTGCGCCCCCAGCGCGGACGCGTTGCGCGTGAACCCCTCATAATCGCGGGCGGTCCCGAAGAGTTCGGCCGCCTGCCGGAGCCTGCCGATGCCGGCGCCGAGCTGGTCGAGCGAGCCGAACGCTACGCCCAGCTTGTGGACCAGTTCGGCGTCGCGCGGGCGCTCCGCAAGCGCCCGCTCGTAGTAGAGCATCGCGTCGGCGAAAGCGCCGATCGCGTTGGCCTGGTCGCCCGCGACCTCGTCGTACGCCGCGGCGCGGTGGAGGTCGCCGGCCCGCCGCCAGTGATGCGCGAGTTCCACGCACGCGCCGTCGCGGTCGGGGCGGCGCTCGAGGTCTCGCGCGATCGTCTCATGCAGCGGGCGCACGCGCTCGGCGAGCAATTCATCGTACAGCACCTCGTGCGTCAACGCGTGGCGAAACGCCAGTTCGCCCGGAGCCGCAGGCTCGGTGCTCAGCAGGTGCAGCGCACGCGCCCGCTCGAGCGCGCGCAGCACCGCCTCGCGATCGTCGTCGAGCAGCGTGACGAGCCGGTCGATTGAGAAGCGTTCGCCGAGCACGGCGGCGAGCGAGACCGTCCTGCGATCTGCGTCGGAGAGTTGCGACGCTCTGGCGAGGACCGCGCCGCGAATCGAGAGCGGCAACGGAGCGGTTTTCGCGCCGGGACGCTGCTCGAGCGCGTTCTTGAGCAACTCCTCGGCGAAAAACGGGTTGCCCTGACTGCGCTTGACGATGCCGGCGATCGTCGTGACCGGAAGTGCCTCGGGGTTCGGCAACGCCGCCTCGACGAACGCGCGGCTCGTCCGTTCGTCGAGCGGTGCCAGCGTAATGCTCGAGACCGACGATTTCGAAAGAAGCGACGCGAACTCCGAGAGGCGAGGATGCTGCGCCCCGACCTCGTCCGAGCGGTAGGTCGCGATGACGAGTATGCGCTGCCGCTCGGTGCGGTCAGCGAGATAGGTCAAGAAGGCGAGCGTCGAGCGGTCGGCCCAGTGCACGTCTTCGATCAGCAACACGACGGTACCGCGCGCCGCGTAGCGCGCGAAGGCCGCGTCGATCGATTCGAAGACCGAACCACCGGGGACTGCGGTCGCGCTCGGGTCGGCGTTACGCTCGAAGGCGAGCCGTTCGATCAGCGAACGAGTCGCGCCGTCGCGCGCCGCGCTCCCGCGACGCTCGAGTTGCAGCAGCAGGTCCCTCAGCGGGCCGAGCGGCGTCTGAACGAATTCAACGCAACGCGCCCGCGCGAGCATCGAACGGCCGGCGGCGATCGTCGACTCGAAGTGGCGCAGCACCCGCGACTTGCCGATCCCGGCCTCACCGCCGATGAGAACGATCCGACCGCGCCCTTCGGCCGCCGCTCGGCGGTGCATCGCAAGCTGTTCGCTCTCGCGCTCTCGGCCTATCGATCTCCGCGCGACGGCACGGTCAGCGCACGATAGCTCACCTGGGCACCACGGCGGCGCTTCTTGGGTGCTCCGAGGCTGCCCTTGCGCCGCGCTACGCGTTCTGCCGCGCGGCGCTACGATCTTGGGCCACTCGGCCCAACCGAGCGACCCGCGCGGCGTAGGCGGCGAACCACGCGTGCCAAGTCGCGAACCGCCGGTTCGATCTGCTCGACGCGCGCCTGCGTGAAACTGACGAGGAGACCCAAACGGTTCGGCGGCCGCACGCAGTAGCCCGAGATGGGAAGAACCGCGAGCGGGCCCGCGTTGCCGACGGCCCGCGCGAGCCGGCGGTCGTCGACGCCCTTCGGGAGCCAGAGGACGACCAGCGTACCGGTTTCCGGCACGACAACGTCGACGAGAGCGCCGGCGTGCTCGCGCAGCGCCGAGAGCAGCAGCGCGCGGCGCTCCGCATACAGCGCGCGCATCCTGCGCAGATGCTGCGCGAAGTAGCCTTGCTCGATGAACGCCGCGAGGGTCGCCTGCTCCAGGATCGGCGAGGACCGATCGGCATAACCGCGGATCGATGCGATGCGTTCGGCGAGGTCGGACGGCGCGACGATGAAGCCCAGCCGTAGCGCGGGAAAGAGCACCTTGCTGAACGTCCCGATGTAGATGACGCGCCCGCTCGCGTCGAGGCTCGTGAGCGACGACAGCGGTTCGCCCGCATGGCGGTACTCGCCGTCGTAGTCATCCTCGAAGATCCACGCGTCACAGGAGCGCGCCCACTCGAGTAGCGCGAGCCTGCGTGAGAGGCTCATCTGCGCACCGAGGGGATATTGGTGCGCCGGCGTCACGTAGGCGGCCCGCGCGCTGCGCACCGGCGAGCGCGCGACGTCCATGCCTTCGTCGTCGACGGGGACCGGGCAGATGGTCAATCCGCCCGCGACGAACGCCATCTGTGCGCCGATGTATCCCGGGTCTTCGAAGAGGACGTGGTCGCCGACATCGAGGAGCGCGCGGGTACACAGATCGAGCGCCTGTTGCGTCCCGCTGACGACGATGACCTGGTCCGCGGCGGCGTTCATGCCGCGCGTGCGCGCGAGGTGCTGCACGATCGCGCCCTGCAACGGCTCGTAGCCGCGCGCGTTCGGGTAGCCGAACGCGCGCCGTGCCAACCCGTCGATCTGGCGCGACAAGAGGCGCTTCCAGATCGCGAACGGGAACTCGTCGAGGTCGGGATGGCCAACGCGCGGATCGGCTGACTCGAAGGCGTCGGCGAGCAACGTCGCCGCGTACGTGCGCGCGCCGCGGCGCGACAGGTGCCGGCGCGTCTTGACGACGCGCTGGCGCGAAGTTGCGGCGGTCTGCACCTGGAGCGACCGCGCGACGCACGTCCCCGACCCGACGTGGCTCTCGACGTATCCCTCGGCGGCGAGTTGGTCGTAGGCGGAGTTGACCGTGTTGCGCGCGACCCCCAAGTCGGCGCTGAGCCCGCGCGTGGATGGAAGGCGCGTGCCTGCCGCAAGCTGGGTGTCGAGAATGACACGGACCAACTCTGCGTGGAGCTGACGGCTGAGCGGGGTCGCGCTCAGTCGGTCGAGCTGTAACGGCGGGAGCCTGCTTTCCGGTGCGGATTTCGGCACGATAATGGTACTACCGCCCGCGCCGAAAATGGCCCTTGCCATGGACCGCTTACGGGGCGGATACTCGTCGTGTGTACGGCATCGGCAACGGCGTGACGGGTGTGAGGGGCGATCTCGGGCGTCACGTGTTCGGCCTGGCCGCGGTCGCATTCGGCCTGGATCGCGCTGCGGTGGCACGACTTCAACCCGTGGCAGCGAGCTCGAGACTACCTGGAGTGCACCGCTCGGCCCCGTCATCGTCAGCGTCGCCGCGATCGGCCAGATCGCGGGCGGCGCTGCGCTGCAGTGGCGCAGGACGGCGCCGGCCGGCGCGATCATCCTGGGCGCCGTCTATCTCTTCTTCGCGCTACGCTGGCTACCGGGCATCATCGCCGGGCCGCTCGTCTACGGTCATTGGGGCAGCTTCTTCGAAGAGCTGTCGATCGTTTCGGGCGCGCTCGTCGTGTACGGTTCCACGGCGACGCGCGGGACGTGGACGGCACCGGCGCGCAACGCGGGGCGCATCCTCTTCGGGTTGTGCGTCGTGTCGTTCATGCTGGAACAACTGATGTATCTGGACGCGACCGCTGATTACGTCCCCAAGTGGATCCCGCTCGGGCAGATGTTCTGGGCGGTCATTACCACGATCGCGTTCGGCCTCGCCGCAGTCGGGCTGCTCTCCGGTCGCATGGCGCTGCTCGCCGCCCGTTTGCTGACCGTGATGATCGCGCTGTTCGGATTCCTCGTTTGGCTGCCGCTGCTGATCGCCGCCCCGCACGACCACGCGAACTGGGGCGGCAACGCGCAGAATTGGTTGATCGGCGGAGCGGCCTGGATCGTCGCAGACCTGCTCGCGCGGCGCGAGCGCTACGCGCTGCCCGAGCAGCACGAGAGCGCGCATCCGGCCTCCACCGCGGCGCCGGGTTAGCGCGCTCGCCGGCTAGGGAACACGCAGCGCGTCAACGTCGTCGAACAGCGCGATGTCCGTGCGCAACGTCGCGAGGTCGCGAAACAGGAGCGCGTTGTCGAACTCGCGTTGCAAGGTCGCCGCGAGTTTGTCGCGCTGCGCGACCGGGACGCCCCAGTCGCGCGCGTCGGCGGGGATTGCTTCGAGCCGTCCGTAGCGCGCGAGCACGGTCGCACTCGACTTCGCTCCCCAGCCTGGAAGGCCCGGAAAACCGTCGGCCGCGTCGCCGACGAGCGCCAGGTAATCGGGGATCGACGCCGGCGGCGACGCCGAACTTCGCGACGACGCCGGCATCGTCGAAGATCGTGCCCGTGCGCCGGTTCAGTTGCACGACGCGGTCGCCGCCGGACGCACTGCGCCAAATCTTTGTCGGGCGTGCAGATGATCACGCGCTCGACCCGCGGATCGGCGTCCGCGGCGGCGGCCGCCGCCGCGAGCGCGTCGTCGGCCTCGTACTCGATCATCGGCCACACGACGATCCGCTCGGCGACGAGCGCCTCTTCCAGCAGCGGGAACTGCGCGAGCAGCGTGGGTTCGACGCCCGCGCCGGTCTTGTAGCCCGGCCACAGGCGGTTGCGAAACGACTCGATGACGTGATCCGTCGCGACGCCGATGTGCGTCGCGCCGCCGCGGATCAGGCTGTGGATCGAGGCGACGACGCCGCGCACGGCCGCTACCTCGCGGCCCTGTTCGTCTTTCTCCGGCGGCAGCGCGAAGTAGTGGCGAAACAGTTCGTAGGTGCCGTCGACGAGGTGGACGATCATCGCGCGGTCAGTGCTTGACCGTCGAGGCCTCGTAGATCTGGGCGATCGCGGCGGCGAGCGCCGCGTCGAATTCGGCGTCGCTCATCGAGACCCGCAGATCCTGGAGCAGCGCGCGCGAGAAACTCGCGATCATGCCGTGGTTGAGCGCCAGTTTCTCGCACGCCTCGTCGCGGCTGTAACCGCCCGATAGCGCGACGACGCGCAGCACGTGTGGGTCGGCCATCAGCGGCAGATAGAAGTCGGGCGTGCTCGGGATCGTCAATTTGAGCATGACGCGGCGATCGGCCGGGAGCGCCGCGAGGCGCTTCGCGATCTCGTCGCGCAGCAGCACCTCGGCGCCCGCCTTGTTGGGGCTCGTGATCAGCACCTCGGGTTCGAGGATCGGCACCAGGCCGTGTTTTGCGATCTGTTCGGCGAACGCGAACTGCTGGTCGACGATCGCCGCGACGCCGGTCGGCGACGGGAGGTTGACCGTGGAGCGCATCTTCGTGCCGTAGATGCCCAGGCGGACGGCGCGTTCCAGCAGCGGGGCGAGACCCGCGATCGGCTTCATGAGGCGGACGCCGTCGGCCTCGTCCTGCAGGCCCTGATCGACCTTGAGAAACGGAACGATGTCGCGCCCGCGCAGGTACGCCGGCACCGGTTTGCCGTCGACCTTGCCATCCATCGTGCGTTCGAACAGGATCGTCGCGAGGATGCGGTCGCCCGCGAACGACGGCGCCGTGATGACGCGGACGCGCATCTCGTGCATGAGCCGAAACATCTCGTCCGGCGTGCTGTAGGCGGTGTCAGGTATGCCGTAGAGGCGAAGGGCTCCGGGCGTCGAGCCGCCGCTCTGGTCGAGCGCGGCGATGAATCCGGGCTTGCGCGCGATCTGTTCGTCCACGGCGGCCTCCTTCGACCACGGGGCATCGGCGCCTCGTCGGCGGTTTGGCCGCGCGTGCTCGGCGGGGAGCGGCTCGGCCGCGCCGGAAGAGAGTCTCGTGTGTGACGAGGTGGACGTATGACGCGACGGCGCAACGGGTTGTGGATCATCGCTACAGTGTGCTTCCTCGCATCGGTGTGCGCGGGGACGCCTGCGGTCGCCGAGTCGGGGCAGGGCGGGCTGGGGAACGTGCACTTCGCATCGAGTTGTGCGCCGCGCGTCGCCGCCCCGCTCGATCGCGGGTTCGCCCTTCTGTATAGTTTCTGGTACGACGCCGCACTCACGGCGTTCGACGGCGTGATCGCGGCCGACCCGAACTGCGCGATCGCCTATTGGGGCGCGGCCATGACCTACAACCATCCCCTATGGGGTCCGCCGACGGCCACCGACCTGCGCGACGGGATCGCCTACCTCGAGCGCTCCGCGACCGCGACGGAACGTTCGCCGCGCGAGGCGGCGTATCTGAGCTCAGCGGCGACGCTCTTCGGCGACGGCACGCCTGCGACGAAGCGAACGCGCGACGAGGCGTACGCCGCGCAGATGGCGCGAGCGTACGCCGAGTTCGGGGACGATGACACGGCGTTGTTCTACGCGCTCGCCATCGAGGGGACGTATCGTTGGGGCGTCACGCCTGCGAAGATCGAACTGGCCGGCAAGTTGGCGGAAGGCGTCCACGCGCATCAGCCGCTCCATCCCGGTGCGCTACACTACATCATTCACGCCTACGACGAGCCGGGCTATGAGAGCCGTGCGCTCGACGCCGCGCGGCAATACGCGGCAGCCGCGCCGGCGATCGCGCACGCGCTTCACATGCCGTCGCACACCTTCATCGCGCTCGGGTTGTGGCAGGAGTCGGACGCGACGAACGTGCGGGCGCTGGCGGCGGAACCGCCCGCCAAGCATCCCTACGACCAGAACTTTCACGAACTGTGGTATCTCGCCTACGGCTATCTCCAAACCGGAAGCCCGGCGCGCGCCAAGGAGATTTCGCAGCAAGCGCTTCAGGTTTACGACGACGCGGTCACACACTACCACAACGTCGACGCGGACACGGCGAGCGACCGCTACGATATGGACGAGATGCTCGACACGGTCCTCATCTACGGCTTCGAGACGGGGGACTACGGGTTGACGCCCGCGGTCAGCGACGACGGGCTCGGTCCGGCCTCCATCGCCGCGCGCATGGAGTACGGCGTGATGCAGGCCCTGGCCGCGAAGCAGCCGACCGAAGCGCGGTCGCGCGCCGACGCACTCTTGGCATTTTTGAAAAGCGCCGACGTACAGGCGAGGCGCGCGCTCGCAACCTACGTGTCCATTGCCGCATACGTGAGCGACGGCGAGGTGCGGCTGGCGGCGGGCGATGCCGCCGGCGGTCTCGCGTCGCTGGCGCGGGCGGCCCGCGACGAGGCGGCCACCGGTAACGTCTTCGAGCCGCTCGAGATGCTCCCGGCAGAGGAAACGTACGGCCACGAGTTGTTGCGCCTCGGCCGGTACGCGGAGGCCGACGCGGAACTGCGCGCGGCCCTCGCCCTGACCCCGAACCGCACGGCGCCGACGGCTTGGCTGCGCCTGGCGCAACAACACCAGCGAGAATAGGGGTGACGAGGCCGGCAACGCGGTCGGGACTCGTGACGGCCTTGCCCGGCAAGAACGCGATGCGCATCAGCCTCTTCGGCAAGCCCGCGCTCTTCGTCGGCGACGAGCTGCGGCTCTTCGGCGGGCCGCGCAAGGCGATCGCGCTCCTCGCCTACCTGTTGTTGCATCGCGAACGTTCGCTGTCGCGCGCGGCGATCGCCGAGCAGTTCTGGCCCGACGACGACGACGAGAGCGCGCGCGCGGCGCTACGGCGCCACCTTTACCGCGCGCTCACCGCGCTGCCTCGCGCCGAGCCCGGCGTGCCGTGGGTCGTCGCCGACAAGACGACGGTGCGCTGGAACGCGCGGGCGCCGGTCGAGGTCGACACGACCGTGTACGAACGCCTAACGAGAGACGGGGAGCGCGCGGCCGCGGTCGCGCTCTATCGCGGCGATTACGCCGAAGACTTCTACGAAGACTGGATCATCGTCGAACGCGAACGGCTGCGCAGCCTCCATGCGGCGAACCTGATCGCGCTGATCGACGAGCACCGCGCGGCGCTCGATTATCGCGCGGCGATCTCGTATGCCGAGGCGCTGCTCCGGATGGACAGCCTCCGCGAGGACGCGCTGCGGCGGCTGATGTCGCTGCGCTACGCGGCCGGTGACCGGTCGGGTGCGCTCGGCGACTTCGAAACGTTCAATCGGCGCGTCCGGGAAGAACTCGACACGGATCCGATGCCAGAGACGCGCGCTCTGCGCGAGGCGATCCGGCGCGACAACGTCGCCGCCGTGCAGCCGGGCGTCCCTCCGCAGGTACAAGGCGTGGTCGGTTTGCCGTTCGTCGGCCGTGACGAAGCGTTGCGCGCGATCCGGCGGGCGTGGGAAGGCGCCGCGCGCGGTCGCGGCGCGACGGTACTGATCGGCGGCGAGGCGGGGATCGGTAAGACGCGCCTGATCGGTGAGTTGGCGGCGAGCGCCGAAGCGCAGGGCGCGCGCATCGCGCTCGGCACAACGTCCGCGACCGAGGCGGAGGCGTACCAGCCGGTCGTCGAGGCCCTGCGCGCGGTCGTGTCGCTGCTGCGTTTCGAGACCGTCGATCCGCGCAAGCTCGCAGTGCTCGCGACGCTGCTACCCGAGGTGCGCGATGCCGCAGCTATCGCACGGCCCGAACCGCTGATCGATAGCGAGCGGGAGCGTCACCGCCTGTTCGATGCCATCGCGACGGCGTTCGAGGAGGTCGCCGTGAAGCGTCCGCTGCTCGCGGTGTTCGAGGACGTCCACTGGGCGGGCGCGGCGACGATCGAACTGCTCAACGTCCTCGTGCGGCGTCTGCGAACGTCGCCCGTGCTCGTCGTCCTGTCCGTACGAGAGGAGGGCATCGACGCCAACCCGGCGGCCGGCGCGTTCATCGGGCGGCTCGACCGGCGTAATACGGAACACGTGGCGCTCGGGCCGCTCGAACTCCACGAACGTCCGGCGACTAGCGGAGGCGGCTGCGCCCGGCGTGGACGCCGCGGAGTCGTTCGTTCGCGATCTCAACGCGCGCGCGGGCGGGAATCCGCTGTTCTTGACCGAGTTGCTGCGCGAGCACCCCATCGGCGACGCGGGCGCGAACGTACCGCGCAGCATCGGCGAGATGGTCGCGGGCCGCGTCGAGCGCCTCTCCGAGCGCGCGCGCACGTTGCTCGAGACCGCGGCGGTCGCGGGCGCGGGGTTCGATGCGAACGTCGTGCGCGCCGTGCTCGGCTGGACGTTCGCCCAGACGTTCGACGCGCTCGACGAGTTGCTCGACCGCGCGCTCGTCCGCGAATCGACCCAGCGGCGCGGAGACTTTCTGTTCTCGCATCAGTTGGTCCACGCGGCCGTCTACGAGGCGTTGCCGCCCGCGACGCGCGGACGGCTGCATCGGCGAATGGGGCGCACGCTCGAGCGCCTCTTTCCCGGCCGGGCCGCGCTATTCGCCGTCCTCGTTCGTCACTTCCGCGAAGGGGGCGCGGCCGAAGAGGTGCTGCGGTTCGTGCGGCCGGCCGTCGATCACGCGCTGTCGGTATTCTCGTACGGAGAGGCGATCGCGCTCGCGACCGTCGGACTGGTGCTCGCAGACGATCCGCGCCTGCGCTTCGCGCTGCACCGGGCGCGCGAGGAAGCGGCGACGCGAACGGGCGACGTGGTGCAGCAGGAGGCGGAAGAGCGCGCGATGCGCGCGCTGGCGGCCGAACTCGACGACCCGGATCTGCTGGGCCTCGCGCTGTGCCGGTCGATCGGCCGTGCCTTGGGGCTCGGCGAGACAGGCGACGAGCGAACGTGGATCGGCGAACTCCGTACGCTGGCCGCGCGGACAACGTCGCAGCGCTGGGCGCTCGAGGCGACGCTCGCGGAGGCGCGGATGCTCACCGGGCTCGGCAACGTCGCCGGCGCGATGACTCTGCTGGCGGAAACCGAGCCGGTCGTTCGCGCCGGCGCCGAGAGCGAGCTCGCCTTCGAGTATTGGACGCTGCGCTCGTTCATCGCGGCATCCGAATCGCTCGCGTCGGCCGGCGCATTCCTCGAGGAGGCGCGGAGACTCGCGGGGGACAGCCGCATGCTGCACGTCCGTTACCTTCGCGCGGCCTGCAACCTCGCCGACCGCAGCGGCGACGTCGCCGCGTTACGAGAACTCGCGAGCGAGTTGCTGCAACATTACGTCGACATCGGCAACGTCGAAGGGCAGGGACTCGCGCACCAAAATCTCGCGATCACGGGCTGGTACACACTCGATCTCGCGAGCCAGCGCGACCACTTCCGGCGCGCGCTGGACGCCTTCGCGCGCACGGGCAAACGGGCCGGGCTAGCTTCCGTGCTCCTGAACCGGGGCGTGTTGGCGCAGCACGTCGGCGCGTTCGATGCGGCCGAGTCCGACTATCGCGAGGCGCGAACGGTCGCCGAGGAGACCGGACGCAGGATCCTCATCGGGCTCTGCGATGCGGACCTGGCGTCGCTGGCGACGTTCCGCGAAGACTACGAGCGCGCGCGCACACTCGCCCTCGAAGTGCTGGAATCGCAAGCCTACGAGGCCGCCGAGATCCGTCAGGCCGCGCTCCTCGCGCTGGGGGTCGCCCAGCGGGAACTCGGAAAACCCGATGCCGCGCGGGCGCACCTGGAGGAGGCGCTTGCGCTCTCCCGGGCGCGCGATCCGCGCGTGGTGCTCGAGATCCTGATCGATCTCGTGCCCGTCTACCTCGCGCTCGGCGATCCGGCGCGCGCGCTCGAATGCGCGGAAGAGCTCGAACGGGGTCTGCAGCGCGATCGCCGGCTCGTCACGTTTCCGGCGCACGCACTGCACTCGATCGCGTCGGCCCTGTCTGCTTCGGGCCGGCACGAACGAGCGACGGTCGCCGCGCGGGAAGCGTCCGCGTTGTTGGAGGCGCTCGTCGCGAGTCTCCCCGAGGAGGTCGACCGCGCCGGTTACCGGGCGCTCCCGATCCACCGCGGCATCGGCCGCAACATAGCCGCGTCGTCCGCGTAAGAGGACGGTCCCGACCGCTCGGCGGTTACGTTGCGGAGATGGAAGATACACGCTACGAAAACGAGATATTCATCGTCCGCGTCTGGTACGAGCCCTCGCATAGCGGCGCGGCGATGCGCGGCGAAGTGAACCATCCGGTCTCCGGCAAGCGGCGCTATTTTTCGAATCTCGGCGAGCTGTGCGACTTCATCGCCGGAGCGCAAAGAGGCCGGCGCTCCGAAACGGAGCGCTAGCCTTATCAGTAGTGGTCGTGCAACGTCGGCGCCCGGCCGGCCGAACGGCCGGCCGGGCACAACGACTGTCGTTAGAGGATGGTCTTTTGCAGGAAGCAGTAGCGGCCTTCGATCAGTTCGTTATACGGCCGAAGGTTCGTTATCGTGAGCCAGTAGGTAACGTTACTGCCGGATTGGGTTTCGTCGCCCTCGGTCGCGACGTTCTCGAGCGAGAACGTCCGGCTGGCCGGGATCGTAGGTGTCGTCCATCGCGGACCACTCCGTCGCGATCTGGCTGGGCCAACCGTACGTGAAGAAGAGCGCCGTCTGGTTCGGGCTCAGCGTATACGTGAACTGGACGCCACAACGCGGATACGGCGCGACCTTCTTGGCGGCCAGGAAGCTCGGCGCGTGCCCTACGTTGATCTTGACGATCGCCGGCTGAGCGCCACCGGCGACGGTCTGAGAAGCGTTGGCCACTTGGATCGAAGCGGCCAGCAGCGGCGCGACCATGAGCAGCGCCCGGATGTGTCTCGCGATAAACATTTCTGATCTCCTTCGTCAGCGTTGCCGAGAGGGTCGTGCCCTTCGGTCGCCTCATCCTAGAAGACCACCGTTCCCGGACCGTCCACCGGCCCGCGCCTTCGTCCTATCCGGTGTCGCCCAAGGCGATCAGCAGTTTACGTAACAGTTCGTTGAGCGACCGCTGCTCGGCGTTGGTGAGGCCGGCGAGGATGTTCTCCTCGTTCGCGACGTGCTTGTTCGTCGCCGCATCGATCAGCGTTTTGCCCTTCCCGGTTAGGCGGACGAGCGTCCCGCGCCGGTCGTCCGGGTCGTCGCGGCGCACGACGAGCCCCGCCTTCTCGAGCCGATCGATACGATGGGTCATGGCGCCCGACGACAGCATCATCTCGCGATACAGGCTGCGTCGGCGTAAGCTGAAAGGGCGGACCCGAGCGCCGGAGCGAGGCGAGGACGTCGAACGAGTCTCCCTGGAGCCCCGAGGTCTCGTGGGTACGGTCGAGCCGGGGTCGCAGGGCCGCGGCGGCCCGCTGGATGCGGCCGACCAGCCCCATCGCGCGCGTGTCCAATTCGGGGCGCTCGCGGCCCCACTGCGCCAGAATCTTGTCGATCCGGTCCTGCATGTCTCTACGTTAAGATACTTGACGGCGACCTCCTCGCATTGTATCTTTATATCAAGATGCTAAATATTAAGATACTTTCGCTCGACCACGTCGCGTTCAACGTCGCAAACGTCGAGCGCAGCCTCGACTTCTACGCAGGCAGGCTCGGACTACGCACGGAGCGCGTGGAAGAGTATCGCGCCGGAAAAGCGCCCTTCCCATCCGTCCGCCTCAACGCGGAAACGATCCTCGACTTCTTTCCGCCCGCGTATCACCGCGCCGCCGCGGGCGGACAGAACGTAAACCACATCGCGCTCACCCTCGACTGCACGGCGCGTGAGATTCAGGAGTTACTCGCCGGGCGCGGGATCGAGATCGCGCGTGAGATGACCGGGAACTTCGCTGCCCGGGGCGACGACGCGCACGCCTTTCACATCTTCGATCCGGACGGCAACATGCTGGAGCTCCACACCTACGCGGGTTGAGCGTCCGCGAGTCGCTCGAAGATCCTGTCCTCGGTCAGCGGGAGGGTCGTGAAGCGCACGCCGGTCGCGTCGCGGAGCGCGTTGGCGATCGCGGGCGGCACCGGATAGTTGGTGTTCTCAGCGATCGACTTCGCGCCGAGCGGTCCGATCTTGTCGTGGGTCTCGGCGAAGAAGACTTCGGTCTCGGGGGCGTCGGCGAGCGCCGGGATGCGGTAGTTGCGCAGCGTGGGGTTGATGACGGCCCCGGCGTCGTTGTAGACCATCTTCTCCTGGAGCGCGTAACCGATGCCCATCACGACGCCGCCGACGACCTGCCCGCGCAGTTGGTGCGGGTTCATGACGACGCCCGCGTCGACGGCCTCGACGTTGTAGAGTATGACGATCTCGCCGGTTACGCGATGGACGGCGATCCGGGCCCCGTAGGCCATGAATGCGACCGTCCGCGGGGAACCGTACGCCTTGCGGAACGTCGCGAACTCGACGCCGTCCTTCGCAGCGCGCGCGACGAGTTCGGTGAGCGGGATCTTGCGGCGGCCGCAGTGCACGTGCTCGTCCTCGATCCGGCAGTGCTCCGGCTTCTCGCCGGTCAGCCGGCTCGCGTAGTCGACGATCTTGTCGCGTAGCGCGGTCGCCGCGTTCTCGACGGCCTTGGTCGGCACCATCATGCCGACGCTCGCGAACGTGCCGCTGTCGTAGGGCGTCTTGTCGGTGTCCGAATTGAGGAAGGTCACGCGTTCGGTCGAGCAGCCGAGGATCTGCGCGACGACCTGCTGCTGCGCGGTGACGAGGCCGTTGCCGATCTCCGTCGATCCGACCGTGAAATGGTACGTTCCGTCTTCGAGCAGCTCGATCTCCGAACCGGACCGCTGTTCGGTCGGCGGCACGCAGTCGAGCATCGCGATCGCCATGCCGCTGCCCTCGAGCCAGTGCTCGCCCTGCGGCTTCTTCGCGCCGCGACCGCTGCGCAATCCCTCCTCGACCGCGTCGATGCACTGGTCGAGCCCGTAGCTGCCGATCGTCAGATCGCTCGTTTCCTTCAGGGCGGAATCCATCGAATCGTTCGGCCCGACGACGTTCTTGCGCCTGAGCTCGATCGGGTCGATGCCGAGCATGCCGGCGAGTTCGTCGATCGCCGACTCGATCGCGAACGTCGTCTGGCCCGTGCCGTATCCGCGGAAGCCGCCGCCCGGCGTCAGGTTCGTGTAGACGGCGTAACCGTCGCCCTTTTTGTTCGGGCACTTGTAGAGCGCCCACGGTCCCGACATGCCGTTGGCGAGCGTCTCGCCGCCGTGGTTACCGTACGCGCCGGTGTTCGAGACGACGCGATACTGGATGGCGGTGATCGTGCCGTCCTTCTTCGCGCCGATCTTGACGTGCGTCTTCACCGGATGACGGGTCGTCGCTCCGATGAACTGCTCCTCGCGCGTGAACTCCCACATCACCGGTCGGCCCGTCTTGAGGGTCGCGAGCAGCGGCAGGTCCTCGCTCATCATGTCTTGTTTGCCGCCGAACCCGCCGCCGACGCGTTCCGTGAAGACGTGCAGGTCGGCGAAGTTCAGCCCGAAGATGAAGCACAGCTTTCGAGTGCACGATGAACGGGCCCTGAACGCTCGTGCGGATGTGGTAGCGGCCGTCCTCGCCGCGCCACGAGATCGCCTGCATCGTCTCCAGGTGGACGTGCTGCTGGCGCGGCGCGTAATACGTCTCCTCGTAGATCGCGTCGGCGTCGGCGAAGCCTTTCTCGACGGAGCCGGTCTCGCCGTGCAGTTCGAGGAAGATGTTCTGCTCCGGATGGACGGCGCGCGAGAACTCGCCCTTGTCGTGCAGTTGCGGCGCTCCGGGCATCATCGCTTCTTCGGGATCGAAGACGGCGGGCAGGATCTCGTAGTCGACCTCGAGCTTGCGGCAGCCCTCCTCGGCGGCGCCTTCCGTGTCCGCGACGACTGCCGCGATGCGCTGTCCGACGAAGCGCGCGACGTTGTCGAGCACGTAGGTGTCGTCGGGATCGACGCGATTGTCTTCGTGGATGGCGGTCGTGTACAGTTTGCGGGGCACATCCTCCCACGTGAACACGTCGACGACGCCGGGCACGGCGAGCGCCTTCGATCGATCGATCGACCTGATGCGGGCGTGGGCGTGCGGCGAACGCAGGACCTTGAGGTGGAGCATCCCGTCGGGCGGCGGCAGGTCGGTCGTGTACCGCGCCTTGCCGGTCACGATGTCGTGCGCGAACGGATTGGGGACGCTCGCGCCGCGCGACTTGCCCGCCTTGTCGCGGCCGACGTTCTTGACCCCGTGGAAGGCGTCGCGGATCGAGCCGTAGCCCGTGCAGCGGCACAGGTTACCCTTGAGCGACTGCGGGAGATCCTTGCGCTGCTCGTCGGTGAGCGAGGCGCCGGTCATGATCATGCCGGCCGTGCAGTAGCCGCACTGAAAGCCTTGCGCGTCCAGAAACGCTTGCTGCATCGGATGGAGCGTGCCGTCGGCCCCGGCCAGCCCCTCGAGTGGTCGTCACGGCCTTGCCCTCCGCGCGAAACGCCGGGTACAGGCAACTGTGCACCGGCTTTCTCGTCGACCCAGACCGTGCACGCTCCGCAGTCGCCGCCGTCGCAGCCCTTCTTCACGCCGAACCAGCCGAGATCGCGCACGAACGTGCGCAGGCACTGACCGGGCGCCGGCGTCGCAGCGTATGCCTTGCCGTTGACCTTCAGGTTCATGCCGATACCAGCTCCTCGCAGATCTCCTGCGCAAAATGGTACGTGAGGTGGCGGCGATGCTTCGGCGACCCATGGACGTCGTCGAGATACTGGTCCGTCGGAATCGCGGCATCGATCGCGTCGCGCATCTCGACGAACGTGAGCGCCCGCTCGAAACGCACGTGGAACGGTCGCAGGGTTGCGGCGGAGACGGTCAGCAAGATCTCGCCGTCGCCGCGCGTGCCGATCAGCAAGACGGAGGAGCGGCCGAGATGCGTGAGCGATGCGCGCCGGAACGCATGGCGCTTCCCGAGTGCGGCGAGCGGGAGCCGGATGCTGCGCACGAGTTCGCCGGGCGAGAGGACGTTCTGGTGCACGCCCGTCACGAAGTCGATCGCGGACACCGCGCGTGCGGCGCCGTCGCGCGGCCACAGTTCGTACTGCGCCTCGAGCGCGACCGTCAGCGAGATCATCGGTCCGGCGGGCAGCGACATCACGATGTTGCCCCCGATCGTCGCCTCGTTCCAGATCTTGAACGACGAGAGGAACGACCGGCAGCACTCGCCGATCAGCGGAGCCGCGATCCACGCCTTGGGCGCCGCGAACGCGTAGAGTTCCGCGATCCGGCACGTCGCCGCGATCTCCAGGCCGTCGTTCGTCACGGTCAGCGAGGGCCAGTGCAACGTCTCGAGGTCGATCAGAGTATCGGTGTGGATCTGCGGCTCCGAAAAGAGCCAGGTGCCGCCAGCGAGCCATGCGTTGCCCGCACGCCAGCCTTGGATCTCGTCGAGCGAGCGGGGCCGCTTGACGTCGGTGACGGTGTTCAAGTTCATGGGACGGTCCTTAGCTCAGAGGAGGGGCCACAGTACGGCGATCTCGACGGCATAGCAGACGATGAGGATGACCGGCATGACGGCGACGAGCGCCGGCGAGCGGCCTTCGGGGAACAGCCACGGCCGGAACGCGCGGATCGCGAGCGGCATGAGCGGCCAAGTCGTCAGCGCGACGCTGATCGCGTTGCCGGTGAACGTGAGGAGCGCCGGCGGAAATCCGGCGGCGTGCAGGACCGGGTTGAGGAATTTGAGTTCGAGCATCACGACGGGAAAGAGCGTCAGCAGGACGAGCGACGCCGTCTTCCAGATGCTCGGCGGGCGGCCGGTCGCGGGATCTGCGGGCACCCAGCCGGGGAACGACGTGTCGACCCGCTGCGCCTGAAAGCCCTCGATCAGCGGCTCGGCCTCTTTGAGCAACTCCGCGCGTTGCGGCGAACTCAACCACGCGTTCAGCCGCCGCACGGAATCGAAACGCAGGACGGTCGTCCAGCCCGTCTCCTTCTGGTGCGGTGGCTGCACGAACGACCCCAGATAGCCGGGGAACGTCTCCTGCACCTTTTGGATGCGATCGGCGAATGCGCGATAGGCTTGTTCGCTGCCCTGCTTGATCTGGGTGATGATGACTTCGGTGGCGCTGTTTTGCGCGAAGTATTCGAGCGCCGCTTGGCCCGTGAGCTGCATGACGATGCCGCCGTCGACCAACGGCTTCGCTTCGTCGACGAGCGCGGCGTTCGTCGAACTATGTCGCCAGACGCGCAGCGCGTCGACCGTCGTGAACCGCGCGATGGCCACCGACTCCTCTTGATCCGGCGTCGGTGGCACGTACTCGAAGCTGGTCGCGCCGGGGGACTGCAGCACCTCGGACTGCCAGCGCGCGTGCCACTGCGCGAACGCGCCTTCGCTGTCCGGCCGCACGCGCGCGCAGAGGATCAGCGTGGACGACAGGTTTGGAGGGAGCGCGCCCACGATCGCGCTAGTTTCCGGCGGCCGGCTGCGCCAGCGTTCCGGCTCCGGTCGAGACGATCGCGAGCCGCTTGGGCGGCAGGGCCGTCGCCGTCACGCTGGTTCGCACCATCGCGTATTTCAGCACTCCGACGTTGCCGCCGCCGTTGACCCCGCTCACGAGCACATCGGCGCAGTCGGTCGTCGCGGTGCTAGCGATCGCGACCCCTCCTTGGAGGCGAACGGACTGAAGCGCGCGATCGCATCGAATCCGGCCGCGTAGTCGTGCATCTGCGGATCCTTCATATAGATCGCCGGCGCGCCGCGCAGCGCGTCGCCGCTCGAGTACCATTGGAAGGCCTCCAGAGGAGTAGCATCTCCTCGAATGCCCTCCATTTCCTTACGAGTGTGGTCCTTCCTATCATGCGCGCTCAAAGCTCTGGTCTCATCATCGCCATATCCTCAACCGCGGGGTCCGCAGTAGAGAGTTCTGCACACGTTATGCTGCCACCGCAAGCTCGTTCGCCGAAAGCGATCGGCGCGCTGATGTGCGTGCGGCTTAGCGGGACCGTGCGACGTTGTCCGGGGTGACGGTCGGCGCGGTGTTGCCCCATGACGTCCGTTCGTGGTCGATTATCGCAGCAATGTCGTTGTTGCTCAGTTGCGAAAAGGACGGCATCTGACCCGCATACGGCCGTCCCGCGATCGTCTTGCCGTGAAGTCCGCGTAAAACGATCCCGATCTGTAGCGTTGGGTCCTTCGAGGTGACGACGGGATCCGCTGCGAGCGCAGGAAATGCGCCGGGAACACCCGCGCCGCCGGCTCCATGGCAAGCGGAGCAGCTGGAAGCGTACAGCTGCGGCCCGGCGGCTGCATAGTCGAAGCCGGCCGCGACCCCGTGTCCGCTGTACTTAATCGGCGCACCTTCACCCATCGGCTCGTTCGCGGCCGCTACTGGATTTGACGAGGCAGCTTGCGTAAATGCTGCCGGCTCTTGGAATTCCGTGAGTCCGTACCAGCCGGCCCACCCGGCGATCAGCGCCATCATCACCCACGTCCAGACCGGGATCGGTCCGCTCGACTCGGCGCGCACGGGATCGAATGGCTCGCCGGCACTGAACGCGTTGAGATCCAGTTCGAGCGTTCCGCTGACCCGTTCGTTCGGCCGGAGCCCGGTGACGGTGATACCGGGCCCATTTTGAACCACGAACGGGATAGTGCGTACACCCGTATTGCCCAGGGCATCTCGCGCACGGATGCGCAGCACGTGCGGTCCGTCGGCGAGCGTCGTCGTGTTGAGCTCGACCGTCGCCGGCGGAGCATAGGTTGCAAAGGGTTCGGTCGCCCCATCGAGATAGAGGCTCAGCGAAACCGCTTCGTCGACGCCGCAATCACCCCGCATCCTCTGCACTCAGCGATCGTCCTTGAAGATGAGGTATTTGGGATGGTCGACCTCTTCCTCGCCGGGCCACAACGTGGCACGAAACGCCAAAACGAACGCCCACAACGCGGCCACCGCACCGGCGATCACGACGATGGTACCGAGAATATCGTTTCCCATCGGTCCCATTTGCATGCCGTTCATGGCGATGGCGAGGGCGCGGGGAGCGCTGGCTGTTTTAGTGATTGGAGGTAGGCAACGAGATCCTGTTCCTCGCGCGTCGCGACGATCACTTTGCCTTTCGGTACATATTCGGGCGGAACATTGACGACGACATCGCCCGGGTCTGCGCGATCCTTTGCGATGAACATCCACGGATATGCCGGCATGATCGACCCGTGCACAAGCGCGCGCGGTTCATACAAATGAATCGAGTGCCAGACCTCGCTCGGCTGTCGCGCGCCGATATTGCTCAAATCCGGCCCCGTTCGCTCGGAACCAAGGAGCTCTGGTGTGGAGTACGCATAATCGCCTGCTACCGACGCGCGGCCCCAGACGCGGTCTTGCGCGAGCGGACGCACCTGTTGTGTGTGGCAATACGAGCAGCCCTCACTGACGTAGACGGCTCGGCCGCGAGCGGGAGCGGCATCGAGGGGAACGACTCCTGGGCCGGCCGGCGCCTTGGAGAGCACCGCGCCCGGGATGACGCCCATGACGATGGCCAGCAACGCATAGATCCCGGCCGCGCTAAGAACGAGGACCGCCACGTTGTCCATTGCGCGTCGCCTCATCCGCGAGTCCCTCCCATTGCGGGCCCTCTCACGGCGTCGGACGGACCGTCCCGCGTGGGCGCAAGGGTCATCCGCCAGACATTGTACGCGAAGATTACGTGCGCGAGCAACATCATGGTCCCCGAAACGGCGCGTGCGCTCCAATACGGTTGCGCCGCCTCAACCGAGGCGATGAACGGATCGCCGTTGGCCCATGTAATGCCTTGGATCGTTCCTGCGACCGAAAGCACGATAACGTAAATGGTCACGCCAAGGAACGCCAACCAGAAATGCAGGCCGACGAGGGCTCGTGAAGGGCGTTTCCCGGTTGCCATCGGCAACAGCCCGTAGACGCCGCCCCAGGCAATGAACGTGATAAAACCGTACATCGTCAGGTGCGAGTGACCGACCGTAAAGTTCGTAAGATGCCAGATCGCCTGCAGGCTACGGAACGCCTCGATGGTGCCTTGCGTCGAGCCGACGAAATAGTACGCGATGCCGACAAAGAAGAACGGCAGCGCGTACGAGCGTCGGACGGTCGCCCAGTGGCCGCGCATCGTTAGCCAGAAGTTCCCGCTGCCGGCCCAGACCGGCACGAGCATCCCCACGCTGAACACGATTGCGAGCGTCTGAAACCACCATGGGAGCGGCGAAAACTCGTAGTGATGCGCACCGATGATCGGATAAAAGACGAGGTTCGTCCAAAATCCGAGGACGCCAAGGGCGTACGAGTAAATCGGGCGATTGAGCAATTTGGGAAGCGCGTAGTAGATGATACCAAGGGCTAGGAAAGTGAACCACATGCCGACCGCGTTGTGCATGTAGAAGCCCTGGACGGCGACTTGGCCAAGGCCGGACTGATAGATCGGGATCGCTGCCGTGATACCCAGGATCGTCGTGAAGATGAAGCCACCGATCGTATACCAGTTGGCGATGTAGATCTCGCGCTCGCTGCGAGCCGCGACGGTCATAACGACGACGGTGCCGCTGAGAACGACCGCGAGCAGAAAGACGGCCGCGACCCACCAGATCCATTCGCGATACTCTTGGCTGCCGTTGCTAATGCCTAGGTCCAGCGTAATCGTTCCGAGCAACGCCGCAATGTTGTACGACCAAAGCGCGGCCCAGGCGAGGCGCTTCTGTTGAAGCTGTACGCCCGACGATCTGGCGGCTACATAGAGAGCGAGGCCGGTTAGCGCGACCGAAGCCCAGCCGTAGAACGTGCCATTGGTATGAATCGCGCGCAATCGTCCAAACGAAAGATACGGGTTCGTCGCGAGATCCGGATACGTAAACTTGAAGCTAAGCAGCAGTCCAGCGGCGGTAGAGAGCAAGAGCCAAAGGGTTGCCGTGATCGTGAACGCGCTAAAGATCGCGACGTTCTGCGGCGGAGATTTCTTCTGCGGCAGGAGACGGTCGAGCCTTGGCTGCAGCCGCAGTCGTCATCGTCTTTCTACGGCGTCGCTATGACCGGTGCTAGGGTCGGCGCCGACGCAGGCGTCCCTTTCCGTGCTCGTCCGGCGAGTTGCGATCGTCACGTTCCCAAGCATGTCAATCCGGCCCGAGAGGCCGCGGAGCGCGGCCGCCTCTAAGAAGGAGGTACGGCAAGCGGGGCGCGATCCCGCCTTTGAGCGACGGCTGCAGCGACCTTAGCTGAAATAGTCCGCGCGGTGATCGGCATCGTCTTCCACATTTCTCCGACGCGTCGCCGCTCCAATGCCTCGACGGGGTGCAGGCCACGACTCCAGCGACGGCATCGATGCAGCCGGATAGAGCCATGTTAGATATACGGCAACAAATCGAAGTATTCTTGATCTTCGTTTGCGCCTCCGTAACCTTCACCTATGGTTTTCTCCGTCTCGACGAATCGAATCTCACGTATCCATTTCACCATTTTAAAGCCAAGTTGATTTTCGACGCGCAAACGTATCGGCGCACCGTGGACCTGCGGAAGAGGAGCCTCGTTCATCTCGTAGGCGAGAAGACACTCGGGCTTCACGACATCCTCGACCCGCTGGGTATCGTAATAGACTCCGCCGAAGGTGCCCTCACCGAATGAGATAAACTCGACGACCCGCGCACTCGGTAGCGGCCTCACGAGGTCCATAAGCCGCACCATCGAGATACCTCCCCACTGTGCGATGCCGCTCCACCCTTGAATGCAATGGTGTAGCGAAATGTGCTCGTCGTGTCCCAGCGCTCGAATCTCCTCTAGGCTCAGATCGACCGGATTTTCGACGCAGCCGCTCACACGCAGCCGGTAACCGCGGAAAGCGTCCGCGACGAGACGCCTCCACTCCTCCGAATCCGGCAGCTTGCCATTCGCCCAAAAGTACGGCGACACGTCATCCCTAGTGTAGCGTTCCGCCGGATCGAAGCGAGGGGACGCGCTCATTCTGATCTCGAGCGGAAAGAGCAGCGCCTTGTGCAAGCGTTGAATCGTGCGTGGGTATCTCCACGCGACCACATGCGCCGCGATCCACGAGACAACCACTACGGCGAGACCCACGCAGCCGACGATCAGCCCGAGTGGGCGCGTGTCGTCGGTTCCCAAGACGATGTGGTTGAAGTTACGCTGAGCTCCAGTCGCAAATACGAGGCTCACATGGATAACGGTGAAGGCGATGAAGCCGCAGAGCAGCAGAAAGTGGATTGAGCGGCCTCCCTGCCGCCCACCGAAGAGCCGTGGATACCAAGGGAACGCGTTATCGACGGCAGGCGACATCGCGATCCCCGTCAAGATCGACAGGGGCGCCATAACGAACACGACGCCGAAGTAAGAGAGCTGTTGCAGCGCGTTGTAGGCGTAGTAACCGTCAAGCTCGGCGGGGAAGCGAAAGGTCGCGTAGTGAACGAACGCGTCCCACGCTTGTGGAACGATCGCCCACGAGGTTGGAATAAGACGCGGCCATTGCCCACTAACGACGAGCATCCCGACATAGATCACGCCGACTATGATAAATCCATAGTCAGCGATAAAATGCCAGGAGCGCCCCATTCCAGGCGTGTGCTTATAACCCGGCAGTGCGATGAGCGGAGAGATATATCGTGCATCATCCTTTGCAGTCCACACTCGGTCCATGGGAACGTCGAGCGGAGTAAAGCGCAGCCATTCCGATCCCGGCGTACAGTCGTTCTGCCAGTAGAGTCGAGGATGGTCCATGAGGATCGATATGCCGCTACGCATCACGAGAAAGAGGAACAGCATGTTCGCGAAGTGGGTCCAGCGGATCCATACCGGGAAGCCACGCGGCTCGCCGATGAACCCGTTGGGTGGGATCCCGGCGACCGGCGCCGACGCAGCGTGAATGCCGAACACGAGCACCTGTAACCAGGCAAGTAGGATCGGCACGGTGACGACGATCCCGAGCCAGATGATATATCGCCGCCGCAGCCTGGCGACCATGCGACGATCATCGGGCACGTGAAGCTTTCGACGCGCTTCGTTAAAATGCGTCATATGCCGTGGAAGGGCCCGGCGTCCAGCGCGGCCCGACTACGTCGATCGCCTTGCAGTCGATGCCGGCCGAAGCGAGGGGCACCTATCGTCCCTTGCTTTGCTGAGAGTCCCAACCGAAGTTGTCCGAGAGTGCCGCATGCGCTCACGGTCAAATCCCACCGTCCAGACGCCCGGACGCCGTCCGGTTTCTCGGCCACGAGGCTAGCGTTGAGTCCTCAACCGCGCCGCACCTTGGCCGAACCGCAGGCCGCGCAGCGACCCTCGAAGGTCACGCGTTCGCCGTCGATCCGGAAGCCGTGTTCGACGGCGAGCGCCTCAGCGTGCGCGCCGGTATCGCGTAGGCCACGTCTTCGATCTCGCCGCAATCGCTGCAGCGGAAGTGCGCATGCCGCGGTCCTGACGGCTCGTAGGTCGCCGCGTCCAAGCCGGGCACTTGGAGCTCCGACACCAAGCCGAGATCGCGCAATCGCTCGAGACCGCGATAGACGGTTGAAATGCCGATGCCCGGGCGCCGTTCGACCGCCTTGGCGTAGATGTCCGTAGGCGTGAGGTGGCGGCCGATGCCGCTCTCTGCGACGATGTCGTAGATGAGCTGGTAGTTCTTGGGCAGCGGCGGCTTTATGGACGACGCCATGTTGCCCTCCATCATATCACCCCGATTGACGCCGGCCGTCCCCGGCAGTATCCTGCGGATTATGGGAGTGACATTCACTTTCAAGACGCGCCGGGCGGGACCTTCCGCCGCGACGGGCCCGGCGTGGCGGCCCTCGAGTCTGCCGCGTTGAACCCCGAATCATCACCCCACATTCCCCTCGCATCGGAGAGAAGCACGAGATGGAAAACACGATCGTCGAGCTATCGGAAGCCGACGAGGGCACGTGCCCAGTCAAGCACGTACCCCTCCGGCCCAGAGTCAACATCGATTGGTTCCCCGAGTTGTTGGACCTATCGCCGCTCCACCGGCCCTCCGCGCTGTCCGATCCGATGGGTCCCGACTTCGACTATGCGCGTGAGTTCAACAGCCTCGACCTCAAGGCGGTCAAGGCGGACATCTTCGCGTCGATGACCACGTCGCAGGACTGGTGGCCCGCCGACTACGGTCACTACGGGCCGCTCTTCATTCGCATGGCGTGGCACAGCGCGGGGACATACCGCATCGGCGACGGCCGCGGCGGCGCGGGCGCCGGCGAGCAGCGCTTCGCGCCGCTGAACAGTTGGCCGGATAACGCGAACCTCGACAAGGCGCGGCTGCTGCTGTGGCCGATCAAGCAGAAGTACGGCCGCAAGATCTCGTGGGCCGATCTCATGATCCTCGCCGGAAATTGCGCGCTCGAATCGATGGGATTCAAGACGTGCGGCTTTGCCGGCGGACGGATCGACGCGTGGGAGCCCGACGAGAGCATCTATTGGGGTCCGGAAGAAACGTGGCTCGAGGACAACCGTTACACGGGCGAGCACGACCTCGAAAAACCGCTCGCGGCCGTGCAGATGGGCCTGATCTACGTAAACCCCGAGGGTCCGAACGGGACGCCCGATCCGCAGGCCGCGGCGCACGACATTCGCGAGACGTTCGGTCGCATGGCGATGAACGACGAGGAGACCGTCGCGCTCATCGCGGGCGGCCACACGTTCGGCAAGGCGCACGGCGCCGCCAACCCGACCGAATACGTCGGTCTGGCGCCGGCTGGGGCCGCGATCGAAGAGCAGAGCCTCGGCTGGCGCAATTCGTTCGGTAACGGCCACGGCGACGCCACGATCACGAGCGGGCTCGAAGGCGCGTGGACCTCGACGCCGACGCGGTGGAACAACGAGTACTTCGACAACCTGTTCAACTACGAATGGGAGTTGACGAAGAGTCCCGCCGGCGGGAACCAGTGGGCGCCGAAGGACGGGGCCGGAGCGAACACCGTTCCCGACGCGCACGATACATCGAAGAAGCACGCCCCGATCATGTTCACCACGGACCTCGCGCTGAAACTCGACCCGATCTACGGACCGATCTCGAAGCGCTTCCACGAAGACCCGCAAGCGTTCGCGGACGCGTTTGCCAAGGCGTGGTTCAAGCTGACGCATCGCGACATGGGTCCGATCGCGCGCTATCTCGGTCCCGAAGTACCCGCCGAACAAGAGATCTGGCAGGATCCCCTGCCTCCGGTCGACCATCCGCTGATCGACGAGCAGGACGTCGCCGCACTCAAAGGACGGATCCTCGCCTCGGGGCTCACGGTGTCGCAGCTCGTGATGACGGCGTGGGCGTCCGCGTCGACGTTCCGTGGCACTGACATGCGCGGTGGCGCGAACGGCGCTCGCATTCGCCTGGCGCCGCAGAAGGACTGGGCCGTCAATCAGCCAGCCGATTTGGCGAAGGTGCTCCAAACGCTCGAGAAGGTGCGCGCGGACTTCAACGCATCGCTCTCCGGCGGTAAAAAGGTATCGCTGGCCGACGTCATCGTCATCGGTGGCTCCGGTGCGATCGAGAAGGCCGCGACGAACGCCGCCGGTCAGGACGTGGCCGTGAAGTTGAAACCAGGGCGCACGGACGCGACGCAAGCATGCACCGACGTTGAGTCGTTCGCCGTACTCGAACCGGCTCACGACGGCTTCCGTAACTACCTCGGCCGCGGACACTCCCGCTCGCCCGAGCAGCGCCTCCTCGATCGCGCGCATCTGCTGACCTTAACGGCGCCCGAGATGACCGCGCTCGTCGGCGGCCTGCGCGTTCTCGGCGCGAACGCAGGCGGATCCAATCACGGCGTCTTCACGAAACGGCCCGGAACGCTGACGAACGACTTCTTCGTCAACCTGCTCGACATGTCGACGAAGTGGCAGCGGGCGCGCGCCGACTTCACGTACGAGGGTCGCGACCGGACGACCGGCGAGCTCAAATGGACCGGCACGAACTACGACCTGATCTTCGGTTCGAACTCGCAGTTGCGAGCGATTGCGGAAGTCTACGCGATCGAACCAGAGCACTTCGTGCGTGACTTCGTCGCAGCGTGGGAGAAGGTCATGAACCTCGACCGCTTCGATCTCCGCGTTCCCGCCTAGCGGTAGCAGCTCACAGGCAACCGGGAAGGCAGCGGCGCGTCGGGATCACCCGGCGCGTCGCTTCACTTTACATATCGCTGCTGTTACGTACCGGCGCGTTTCCAGACGAGAACGTTCGAGCCGTTCCAGATCTCGGGCGGTAGCGTCCGGATCGTCAGCGTGTCGCCTTTCAATTCGAATTGACGCTCGAGCGTGGTCCCCATCAGGTTGGTGAAGACGCTCACCTCGACGTGGTGGAAGACGCGGTCACCACGCACCTCGTAGCGCCCGGCGTAGGCGAGGAAGTTCAGCAGCGCTTCGCTCCGGCTCTTCTCCGATTCCGCGCCGCCGTCGGGTGACTTGAGCGCCGGCCGATGCGTGCCGGCAAGGACGGCCGCCATTCGTGCGTCGGCGCTGTAGATGAGATAGCCGACCGGATCGGGCCCGAAGCGCGGTTTTTCTTTACCCTTGCCCTCGTCGACGTTGAAGCTGACGAGGCTCCAGGCCCCCACGACGCCCTCGCCCGACGCGGCGCGCGCAGCCGGCGGATCGCCGACGGCGGCGAGCAAACCGAACGACGCCGCGATCTCGAGGATACCCTTGCGGGAGAGCGTCTTCACGTGACTTGCCATGATCGCGACAAGTACGCTCGCCGCCGCGAGCGCTCCTCGAAGCGGCACCATGTGCGGACGCCACGGCGACGGGGGACTTCTCGTCCCGCGGCTAGGACGGCGGCTCCTCGGCCGATAACCCGAGGCTCTCCCTAGACTGCATCGACGAAGGAGAGCAGCCGTGCACGCACCATTGACAACGCTAACTCGTTATGGCAAACCTCGCGCGTGGTCGCGGCGCTCGTTGGATGTGGAGGCGTGGCGCGAAACGCAGGCTGCCTTACCCAGCGCAGCAGGAGCGGCGCGCGGCCTTGACGCTGAGCGCCGGGATGTCGTCGTCGCGGCTACTGGAACTGCAGATCGAGGGAAGACTCCCCGCGCCGGTCCCGCTCGATGTCCTGCGCCGGCAGCGACGGAGTCTGTCGCGCCCCAGACCACGACTCGCGTTGCGCCCGGCGAGCGAAGGTCGGGCTGTGGGCCACGAACACGAACTTCAACTATCTGCTCGGCCAGGACGCGACAGGCCGCAAGACCGTGACGGCGATCGACCTGTCGAAGAATAGTTGCTACTCGCCGGTCGCGCTCAAGATCGATCACGCTCAGAACGTCTGGGTCGGCTGCGAGCTGACGTTGTTCAGCGCGACGAACGGCGCCGTGCAAGAGTACAGCAGCGCCGGAACGCTCGAGAACAAGTTCCTACCGGCGTGCCCGAGCAACATCAAGAACTGCCAGGCGTTCAGCGGCTACGGCTACGACAGCGGCCTCGACGCCGGCGGCGACGTGTTCGCGTCGCTGAACCTGTACGCCATCGAGACCTGCGTCGGCACGAGCTGCAGCAACAACCTCGGGGCCGGCTTCGAGTGGTGGCCCGGCGGGAACCCGTCGGCGACGCCGCGGTTGATCTCGCTCGGTACGAGTTGCAGCCCGGTCTGCGGCGTCGGGTTCATGGACGTTGATGCGTCCGGCAATCTCTGGTTCACGTTCACCGGCCCCAGCGGCAGCACGTCCGGCTTCGGTCTCGGCGAGGTGACGAGTCCCACGAAGAGCCCGAAGTTCACGATCGTGGAGCCGATCGGAACGTACGGGTTCTTCGGCGGGGTGTACGTGAGTGCCGGCGGCCAGACGCTCAACGTGATCGATCAGAAGTCCCGCAAGATCTCGCAGTATCATCTGCCGCTTTCGCCGAGCGGCGCGCCCTTCAAGATGCTCGGACCGACGCGCGTAACCGCCTTCGGCGTTGGCGACCCGGTGTCGGGCGCGTTCGATCAGGCGGAGACGAAGCTCGCTATCGGTGACACCGGCGGATGGATCGACGTTGGCAAGGTAGGCAAGAACGCATGGTCGGCGGCGGCCAACCTCAACTTCTACAGCGGCCTCGAAGGAGCCGCGTACACGCCGTCCGACAAGTAGCTGCCGGCTGTCGCTGCGGCGAAGGTTGAGGCGGTCGAGGAGCCACGCTCGGCGGTCGGGAAGGCGCTCACGCTTGCATGGGAGACCTCGAGACGCGTACCCCGGCCCAGGAGCGGACCGCCTCGCGCTTAGGCGCAGTGGTCATCGCGCTCGCGATCATCGTGCTCATCGCAGTCTTGCCGCGCCGCTACCATTTGGTGCCGAATTGGTTCGGCTATTTGGCGGCCTCGTTCATGTTGGTGCCGCTCGTGCTCGTCTGGTTGACGAAAGGGATGGGCGTCTGGCGACGCTTCGAACGCGTCGCCGAGTTTTTCGCCGTCGGCACGGCACTCGCGTTGAACTCGGCGAACCTTCTCGTGGCGGCCTACAACCTCATCGAGAACCCGGCAAACTGGAGCCGGTCCCCCTGTTCTATACGTCCGTCGGGATTTGGACCGGCAACATCCTGATCTTCACCTTGATCTATTGGCTCGTCGACAGCGGCGGACCCGAGGCCCGTTTGAACAGGGTGTCACCATACCCCGACTTTGACTTTCCGGCGATGGCCGAAGACGCGCCGACTCCGCCCGATTGGCGGCCCGGGATGATCGATTACCTGTTCTTGGGGTTCACGACGTTCGACGGCGTTCAGCCCGACGGAGGCGATGCCTTTGACCAGCCGCGCGAAGCTGCTCGTCATCGTTCAAAGCAGCATCTCCTTGATAACCATCGCGATCGTCGCCGCGCGCACGATCAATATTCTAAAATAGCGTATGGCATGAAAAGCCCTCGGCAGTGTGTGGCTGCCGAGAGCTCTTTCCGATATGCTGCGCCGGGCCGGTCACTAGGGGGTCAGCGAGAACACCGTTCCCTGATTGATCGATCCGCCGTACACGGTGGTTCCGTACAACGCGTTGCCGAACGTGATCAGGCCGCCGGCAGGCCGCGCGCCGTCGCCGGGGCTGCCGAAGCTCCAGACCACGTTCTCCACGTACGTGCCGTTGCGCTGCGGCGACAGTTCGAAAACCGTGCCGGCGCCGTTCGCTCCGCCGTAGTACGTCGTGCCGTAGAGGTTGCCCTGAGCGTCCTTGAAGAGGTCGCCGTTGGGCGCGGAACCGTCCTGGCCGCCTTGGAACGAGTAGAGCGTCGTCTCGGTGTAGCCGTTCCAGGAGGGCGTGAGCTTAAACACCGTTCCGCAGCCGCCGAACCCGCCGTAGCTGTTCGAGCACGTTCCGCTGCCGCCCCAAGTTGCGGTTCCATAGAGCGTGCCGGTCCAGTCTTCGATCAGGCTCGCGTTCGGGATCGAGCCGTCGGTGCCGGTGAAGCTATGAATGACGGTCTCGTTGTAGTTACCGCTCCACGACGGCGTGAGTTTGAACACCGTGCCGGCTCCGCTGGTACCACCAAAGTACGTCGTGCCGTAGAGCGAGCCGAGCAGATCCTCGAGTAAGCCGCCGTGCGGCTGCTGACCGTCGTTTCCGCCCTGGAAGCTGTAGAGCACTTGCTTCGAGTAGCCGTTGCGCGCCGGCCGCAACGCGAATATGGTGCCGGCCCCGGTAGAGCCACCGTTCTCGGTCGTGCCGTACACGCTGCCGGTAAGATCCTCGTTCGGGAAACCGGTGGGATTCGCGCCGTCCGTGCCGCTCTGGAAGCCGTAGAGCGTCGTTTCGCCCTTCGTCGTGAGCTTGAAAACGGTGCCGGCATTCACGGAACCACCGGAGCCCGTCACACCGTAGAGCGATCCAAAGATGTCCGACGTCAGCCCTTGCCACGGATAGGCGCCGTCGGTGCCTCCCGCAAACGCGTGCACGACGCTCTCCGTGAATGCGCCACCGCGCGCGGGCGTGAGCTTGAAGATCGTGCCCATCCCATTCGCGCCGCCGTTCAGCGTCGTGCTGTACAACGAGCCGCCGGATTGCGTGAGATCGCCCCACGGGGACGTGCCGTCGGATCCGCCTTGGAAGTTGTAGACCACCTGCTCGGTCCAGATCGCCGCACCGACGCGGTGATGGCGCAGGACCTTGTGTTTGGGCGATCCGTGGCCTGCGACGCCGACGGCTGCCTCGGCGTGCGTGGTTGCGAGGCATACCAGCGACGCGGCCGCGCAGAGCGCGCCGAGTCCGGCGGTCAGGTTCCGTGGGACGTGGCTCATGGGAATCGATTCCTCCGTGCGTGGATGCTCCCGCACCCGACGATCCGGAGCGGCGCAGCGACGGCGCCGCTCGCAGACATGCGAGGGCCCTCCCCTCGATGTTACGGAGCCTGAGGAATTGTGAAATCCCCGATTTGGGTCGTCGGCGCCGCGGATAGGTCGCGTTGCTTACCGGCTTTAGGACGATTGATACTTCACACGCGCAGGAGGAAATCTCTCTTACACTTATAGTAGCCCCGGCATGCGCGAGGCCGCACCACCTGCGGGGATCGCGCGGGAGACAGCGCCTTGAGGGAACGCACATGGCTGGTCGCGCTGGCGGCCTTGAGAGTCTACCTCGGCTTGGTGTGGTTCACGTACGGCAGGTCGAAGCTGGAACCCAACTGGGCCGGCGGCACGCGCGAGTTCTTGTCGGCCGTCGCGGACGCGGCGTCGAGCACGAGCGGACCGTTCAAGGCCTTTCTGACCGGCGTCGTCATTCCGCACGCAACGGGTGTTCGCCGAACTCATCGCTTACGGCGAACTCCTGGTGGGGATCGCTTTGATTCTCGGGCTGCTCACGAAGGTCGGAGCGCTGGGGGGCGCGTCTTGTCGCTGACCTATTTCTTCGAAACGGGGAAATTCGAGCAGCACTTCGGATTGATGTCGTTCGAACTGATGCTCTTTGCCGTATCGGCGTTCATCCTCGTCACGCCGGCCGATCGTATTGCGAGCGCCGATTCCGTGCTACGGCGCGCGCTGCGGCGCCGGGGCCGAGGGACGAGTCGGTCAGGGCGGCGCTAGTTCGCATCTTGCGAGCCGGCCTCGGCTGCGCCCGATCATACGCCATTGCCGAGCTCTGACGGCACGGAAGCGGAGCGTGGCCGCCCACATCCTCGCTATTGCCGATAGTGCTGATAGATAGCGTCGAGTACTCGGAGCGGTGCGAGATTCGGATAGGGTATTATCTTAACGTCGTCGCCGAGCTCGAGCGCGCGCTGACGTTGACTATCGTAAGGCAGCCACGTGGGTAAGTCCGCTCCATTGGGATTGCCCGACCTCGCGAAATTGGTCCAATAATCGGCCATGGTTGTGGCCAAGCGTCTATCTTGTGCCGTCCAATTCCACGGCTCGAGGTCCAGCCGATCGAATACGTACCGCATCTCGGCCCAGTGGCCGGCGCCCCACTTCCCGTACGGCGATCCCGCGGGGTAGGGCGGGATACGGGTGAAATAATAGGCGAAGACCGGTTGGCTCCCGGTGCTCGACTCGAGCCGCGCCCAGGTCCACATATCCCAACCGAATCGCAGGTCGCGCTGGAGGCGGGCAAATGCAGCGAACGCGTCCGCGTCGGCGCTCGGCCGGTACGCGGCAAGAAGCGCCGGCGGGAGCGGGCCGAACACGTTCGCAACGTCGGCGTCGAACGTAGCGGCCGTCGTCTTTACGCCGTCCATTAATGGCAGCCCCTCGTCGGCGTTCGTTCCGACCAAGAGGGGTACGTCATTCTGCTGACCCGTTCTGAATATCTCATACGGGTCCGCCGGCAGCACGTAGCCGTCGACGATCCAGTGAGAATTGCCGATCGCGTCGTTTAACTTGTCCGCGGGCATCGCTCGCAGTTGCGCGACCGACTTTGCTCCGAGCGAACTGGCCGCTTTTGCGCCGTCCTTTTCAGCGCCGGACAGGAAGAAGCCGGCGCCCGCCGATGAGATTTTGGGTGGTTCGAAGGTTCCCCCGCTCTCACCGATCGCGCGTTGGAATAAGCCTTTGGCGAGCGGCGAAGACATGAGGATGCTGACCGACATCGAACCGGCCGACTGGCCGAATATCGTCACCCGATCAGCATCCCCGCCGAAACCTTCGATGTTGGCATGCACCCATTTGAGTGCGGCGATTTGGTCGAGGAGGCCGTAGTTCCCCGAGGTGTGATGCGGAGACTCCGCGCTCAATTCCGGAAGCGAGAAAAAGCCCAGAGCGCCCAAGCGGTAGGCAATCGTGACCAAAATTACGCCGCGCTTCGTCAATCCGGTGCCCCAGTAGTTCGGGATCGAAGCGGATCCGTTCGTCCAGCCGCCACCGTAAATCCAGACCATGACGGGGAGCTTCGCTGTGGGCGCCCGCTCCGGCGCCCACACATTGAGATAGAGACAATCCTCGCTCTTCGGTTCCGATGGGGCGCCGGGGAGAGAGTCACCCATTTGTGGGCAGATCGGTGCAAACGATTGGGCGCTTCGAACACCGGTCCACGGCGCGACGGGCTGGGGATCGCGCCAACGGAGAGCGCCGACCGGAGGTGCCGCGAACGGGATGCCCTTGTAGACGAGGACGCCTTGTTCGCTCGTGCCCTCGACCAGACCGGATTCGGTCTTCACGAGCGGCGGGCTCGAGGCCTTACCGTAGCCCGAAAGGGCGATGCTCGAGACCAACGTCGCTGCGATGGCCACGGTTACGCGAACGTTCATTGTGAATCACCACACTCGATGTTCTCGTTAGCTGTGATCGTCTCCCAAGATGACGATCCGGTCGCGTGACCCAGCGGATGCGGCCCACGCATCGGCGACCCGGGAGAGCGGATACGTTTGGACCGGCACGGTGACGTTCTTGTCGGCGATGTGCTGCATGTAGACGGGCAACTGCGCCATGATGTCGGCGATCGTGGCCGAGCCCGCTCCGCTGCCGATGAGGCGGATGCGACGGCTACGCAACAACGAGGCGGGCACGGAAGCTTCTGCTCCCGCAGTTGAACCGATCTGCACGTACGCGATATTGGCGTCGTCGTCTTCGAGGCCGCGGCCGCCGAGCGCATGGAAGGCACTTTCCGCGGGGGTTCCCCAGACGAAGTCGAGCACGAGCGAGGGTGCCGTTCTGCCGATCGCCGTCGCGATCGCTGCGGCATCCGCGTCCCGTTGGCCGGTGAGAGGGACGGTCGCGGTTGCACCCACTGCCGCTGCGCGGGCAAGCCCTGTGGGGTTGCGTCCTACACCGACAACGCGCGCAGCGCCGAGTATGAGCGCATTCTGTATCGCGAGCATGCCCGCGACGCCCGTCGCTCCGAGCACCAGCACGGTCCCGAGCGCTCCAACCTCTCCAACGCGCGCGGTCAGCGGCATCCAGGACGACAAGCCAGGGTTGAGGCCGGCCGCGATCCGCGCAGGGTCGGCGCCCTCGGGCAGAGGCAGGCGCATGCTGCTCGGCACAGCGATGCGTTCGGCCAGCGTGCCGAACGGCGATTCCGGAAACCCGGTAAAGACGAGGGCGCCCTCGGCCGTGCGCGCCACGGCGTCGATGCCGGGGATGCTCGGCCAAATGCCGGGGCTACCGTAGTGCGCGCCGGAGGCGAGCGCCCGGACGACGGGATGGATGCCGGCGGCGACAAGCTCGACGATCTCTCGGCCCTCGCTTGCCACAGGTTCTGCGAAGTCTGCGTACTCGGCTTGAGCATCGGCGGACCGGACGAGCGCGACCTTCATAGCCTCCCAAGAGTACACGCTAGCGACAAGGATTTCATACGCCCGCGGCCTGCGCCCGCCCAAAGGCCGCCGCCTCCGACAGGCGCTTCAGGCCGGTCGGCTTGGGGACCACCAATGAGCGAAACATCGGCGACGCCCGGACGTAACTAAGCTATTAGTTGCCCCGTCCGGCCGCCCGCGGCCGGCGATTGCCCGAAGGAGCCCCTCGACGTGTTGACCATGGCCGTCCCCGCCGCCCAAGTCGCGCCGCCGTTGGATCCTGCCGCCCTGCCAAGCGCCTGGGGTCAGGCCCAGACGGTCTCACTCGCCTGGGACGTTGCCCACGCCCGCCCGGCGGCCGAAGCCACGACGGTGCGGCTGACGACCGACGGCAAGTTCCTGTACGTGCGATTCGAGGCAGCCCAGCGTGAGCCGGTGATCGCGATCCAGCAGAGCAACGACACCGTGACCGGCGGGAGCAACATCAACGGCGGCATCGCATACAGCGACGACGCGGTGTGGGTCGATCTGTGGCCGACAGGCCCTGGCGGGTTCCAGTATCAGTTCGAATCCAACCCCCACGGCGTGCACAACGAGGCGTCGAGCGAGAACGTCGCC
Source organism: Vulcanimicrobiota bacterium (assembly GCA_963743605.1). Classification (GTDB taxonomy): domain Bacteria; phylum Vulcanimicrobiota; class Vulcanimicrobiia; order Vulcanimicrobiales; family Vulcanimicrobiaceae; genus CAVUQJ01. Next base: position 451,845 of record CAVUQJ010000016.1, read on the forward strand.
TTCGCACCCGCTTGGGAGTCGCACGGCGTTTCGACCGCCGGCGGCTATACTGTGACGATGGCGATTCCGCTGAACGTCATCCACGGTGCGCACGGCGGCGACTTGGCGGATGCAGTTCGTGCGTTACCAGCGATCGACCGGCGCCATGAACGTTTGGTCGTACGATCCGTCGCAGACGAATCCGGACGACGCGTCGCGCGCCGGAATCGTGACGCTGCCCCCGCTCGCAAAGCCGCCGCTGCCGCGGCCACGCGTCGGCGTCTACGGCCTGGGCGAGGTCGCGGCCGCCTCTGCCGGCGGCTCGACGTCGCGCATGGGCGCGGACTTTTCCATTCCAGTGACCCAGACGGCCTCCGTTTTCGGAACGCTCCACCCGGACTATTCGAACGTCGAACTCGACCAGCAATCGATCTCGCCGACCGTGTTCGCGCGCACGTACGCCGAGGTGCGCCCGTTCTTCACGCAAGCCGCGAGCTTCTACGGCTTCAATTGCGACGTTTGCAACGGTTTCCGGACGCTGCTTTACACGCCGGGGATTCCGACGCCCAGCCAGGGCTACGCGTTCGAGGGGAAGCAGGGCAACTTCGGATTCACCGGGTTCGACGCCATCGGCGACCAGCGAAACGACTCGGCCGCCGCACTCACCTACACCACCGACGACACGCACTGGAACGGTGTGTTCAACCACGTGACGGCCGACATCCCCGGCATCGTCGACGATGCCAACGGGGGAAGCCTGAGCTGGTTCAGCGGCAAGTACCTGAGCGCGTACGTCGATTACTCGCAAGAGTTGGGGACGCTCGTGACCGATCCGACGCAGGGTCAGTGGATCGACGGCGGCGGCGGCTGGAGCAATCAGCACTTCGCCCTGTACGGGTCGATGCGCGAGGTGGGGAGTCAGTTCAATCCGGTGGACGGGTTCGACTCCCATCCGGGCATCGCCGGGTACGCGCTGTTCGGCGCGCGCGATTGGACGTTCGCGCCGCAAAGCTTTCTCGCGTCGGCCGGAATCAGCGGCTTCCTCGACCGCTATCAGGGCGTCCAATACGGAGAGGCCCAAAGCGACAACGCGATTCTCGTCGACTTCCTGACGAAGAGCACCTGGGATCTGCAGCTATCGTCGGGTTCCGACTACTGGCGCTTCGGCACCGAGCTGACGCCCATCTCGCAGAACGCCGGCTTCACGTTCACGTACCACAGCGGGATGCAGAACAACATGAACAACTTCCCGGCGCACGGCGCGTCGGCGACGCCCACCTCGATTTCGTACACGACCGGCGCATACGGCGACGGGCGGCTGGACACGTGGTTCCGCACGACGACGATGCGCGCAGGGAACCGCGGCTCGCTCACGCTGGCGCTCGACAACACGGCGCAGTGGTTGAACGGCAAAGCGCCCGACAACATTCAGTGGTTCGACGAGCCTCGCCTACTCGTACCAACTCGATCGGGATACGTCGTTCGCGATCGGCCTGCGGCGCGTCATCGGCGAGCCTCCGCAGCCCAACGGCGGCGGCAACTGCATGGGGACGTGCTCGAACGTCTCGATCGCGTTCCACAAGCGGTTCAAGCGCGCAGAGCTCTACGCTGCGTACGGCAACCCGAACACGCTAATCACGGTTCCGCAGGCGATCTTCAAGCTGATCTACTACATCGGTCAGAAAGGAACGTAGTCGCCGTCTTCCCAAGGCTGGTCGAGAAATTGGACCGCGCAGCAGGAGGCGCCCAGCATGATCCGTCTCGGAGACCATGTCGTAGTACGCGGAGAGGACGAGGAGGCCGTCGTCACGGCGGTGCACCCCGACTCACAGGTCGAGGTCGAATATCTGCATGCCACAGGCGGAGGCCATCGCCGCAGACGCTACTCCGCAGAGGCGCTCGAGGTGATCGAGCGCGGGCCCGGCGAGCGCCGCGAAGACCGGCCATAGCGGGTCACTAAGCCCGCGGCGCTACGAAATGAGTTATCTGGGGCTCCGCTTCAAGTTGCCGGATGATGCGCTCCTGTAGCACGTAATCCGCGTTCGTCACGCGCTGATGCTGACGCAGGTGCTCCGTCCAGGACGGCACCAGGAACGTCTCCAAAAAGCGCCCCGTCTGCGACGTGTCTTCAAAGATCCCCCAAGAGCTGGCGCCGTCTCGCAGCCGCTCGTGTTGAAGCTGGTACAACGCCGAGAGAAACGATTGCCGGTTGTCGGCCGCGATACGGTACTCGATCGTCACGAGCACGGGCCCATCCCCTCCTTCGATCGAATGCGATACGACCGGCGCCGGCCATTGCGTCGACGGAGTGAGGTCGAGCGCTTCTCCAGTTCGAAGGTTCCAGCGCCACGTCAGGGGGATCGCAACGAGCATCGTCCCCGACGCGATGAATAGTGCGGTCTGGAGGTTTGTGAGCGTCGCGATTTGCCCCCACAGCGCGCTGCCAAACGTCAGCGACCCAAACATAACCGTCATGTACATCGCGAGACCACGCCCGCGCACCCAGTCCGGTAGTGAAAGCTGGGCCGAAACGTTCAGCGTCGCGACGCCGGCGATCCAGAACGCTCCCGCCACGATGCTTGCAATCAAGGCCAGGATCGGCTCTCGTGCGATTCCGAAAAGCACCAGCGCGACGGCCGTTCCGACGCTGGCCATCGCGACGAGGCCATCCGCGCCAAGCCGCCTTTTCCAGTAGGGCATCACGAACGCCGCGCACACGGCACCGAGCCCGATCGCACCGAGCAGGAAGCCGTAAATCGCGGCGCCGCCACTGACGCGCAGGCGAGCGATAAGTGGGAGCAACGCCCAGTAGGAACTTGCAAACAAAAAGAACGCGATCGTTCGAACGAAGGTTCGACGCAGGGCGATATTGTTGAGCGCATATCGCAAGCCGATTCCGACTGCGCTGCTAAAGCGCTCGGGGGGCAAAGCGTCAGCCGCCGCCTTAGGTTCGCGCCATCGAATGAGGACGCCGATGACGCCAAAGTTGCTGACGGCATTGATGACAAACGGCGCGGCTATTCCAAGAGGTCCGATGATCGCGCCCGCTAAGGCCGGTCCGACTGCCCGGCTCAAGTTGAAGCCGACGCTATTCGCCGATACGGCACCGGGGAGCTCCTCCTTGGGTACGAGGCTCGGAACGACCGCCTGCCACGCCGGCGAGGTCAGTGCTCCCAAAACGCCGATGAGAAACAGAAACCAGAGCACCGACGCAGGCGTGACCCATTTCAGCCACACGAATGCAGCGAAGATGGCGGAAAGCAGGGCGGTCGCACTCTCGCCCCAGATCAGCAACCGGCGTTTGTCGACAACGTCGGAAAGCGCCCCGGCCACCAGCGCAAGAAGAAACAACGGTGCGCTGTTCGCCACTTGGACGAGCGATACGACGAACGCATCTTTCGTCAAGCCCGTCATCAGCCAGCCCGCGGCCGCACTGTACATCCAACCGCCGATGTTTGACACGATGGTGGCGATCCAGAGGAGCGTGAACACGCGAAATCGGAACGGCGCTAGCAGCGATGTCGCTACTGCACGCTTTTCCGCGTGCTCGACCTTGCTCGCACCATCGGTCACTCCAGTTCTCCCGGGACCCGTGTCTTGCGATCCTCTTTCGCGCGATGCGCCGCCGACTTCCCTGCCGCCTGGCTCCGCGCGGCGCCGGCCGGCGCCCGCGGCGAACGGTAGGCAGCCGACGGGGCGACGGCCAATGCAGCAGCGAGGAGGGCAGACGTGTGTCTTTTATGATTCGCCCGTTATCGCGGCGCCACGGCGCCGTGCTCGGTGTCATCGTTGTCGGAGCGGCGGTCGCCGTATCGAGTTTCGGCGTCGTGCGCGCCGAACGCGCACATCCGGCCGATCGCGGGATATTCCTGTGCAACAGCGGCATCGCGTGCGTCGACGCCCGGTCCACCGCTCACGCCACCCTCGGCGTACTCGGAGTCTCAAGCGGCGAAGGCATCGAGGGTGTGACCTTTACGGCCGCCGGTAAAGCAGGAGTGCGAGGCGCCAGCAGAGGGACGACGGGGCTCGGGTACGGCGTCATCGGGACGTCGGTCAACGGCGACGGCGTCGTCGGGTTCTCCACCGGCCGGAACTCCGCGGGCGTCCTTGCCCGCAGCGAAAAGGGCGACGGCCTCGTCGCCGAGTCGTCCGGATCCGACGCGGTCGCCCTGCACGCGCATGCAGACAGACCGGGCACGGCGATCTTCTTCGGACACAACCCGACGAATTTCGCGCACTGCCTCATCGATCCCAAGGCGAATCTTTCGTGTACCGGCAACCTCCGCAGTAACGGCATGGTCGAGTCCGCGCACCGAGACGGTTTCGGACGCCGCGTCATCGCCTACGCGTCGGAATCGGCGACGGCGACGATCGAGGACGTCGGAAGCGGGCGGCTCATCGACGGCGTCGCGAACGTGCGCATCGATCCCGCCTTAGCTGCGCTGCTGGACCGCGGCCGCTACTACGTCTTTCTGACGCCGCTCGGCGACACGCGAGGCCTCTACGTGAGCCACAAGGCTGTGGCGGGGTTCCAAGTGCACGAGGTCGAGGGCGGCAGAGCGAACCTGGACTTCGACTATCGCATCGTCGCGCATCCGATCGACGCGCCCAGCGATCGGCTACCGCTCGCCGCGAACGACGAGTCGCCGACTCGCTAGTCTCGGACCCAGGGAACGGATGCCGGGAGCCGAAGCGGCTGACCGTCAACTCGGTTTGCCGTTTCAGGGAGAAGTGCAAAACACATGAAGCGCGAGGATCCGCCGTCTACCCCAGCTGGAAGCGCCGGTAAGACGAGGGGCAAGTTCCTCACGTGGTGCGCGCGGTTGTTAGCGGGCCTCGGCCTGATGCCGATCCCCAAATGGGCCTCGGCGGCGACACCGCAAGCGCCGAGGGGCACCGGGTCCGACGGCAAGCCGCCCTACAACATCATCTTCATCATCGTCGACCAGCGGGTCGAGAAACTGCTTGCGGGTTCCGAGTATACGCTGCCTGCGATGAACGCGCTCGCGGACCATGGCGTCACGTTCCCGAAGCACTACATCTCCGCCGCCCAGTGCTCGCCGTCACGCGCGTCGTTCCTCACCGGGCAGCCGCCGCAAGTGACGGGCGTCATCGACCAGATGCAGTTCTCGTTCGTGCATAGCCTGAGCCCCGAAATGCCGAACATGGGCTCGGTTCTGAAGAGCATGGGCTATCGGACCGCCTATTTCGGGAAGTTCGAAATGGACCAGGCCATTCTCGACCCGAAGCCGACCGTCAACTACCGCGATGCCGCTCAGGCCTACGGCTTCGACGTGTTCGGCGCCGGCGGCGACATCGGGAGCACGCCGGACAGCGGCTACGAAAACGATCTCTTCATCGCCGGTGAAAGCGCTCGCTATCTGCGCGAAGCCGCGGCTCCCGACGCACGGAACACCCAGCCGTTCTTCATGGTCGCGAGTTTCGTCAACCCGCACGACATCATGTACGGCGACGGCAACGTTCCCGGCCAGCCCCCGGTGCAGATTCCGGTCGTGCCCGACGCGGTACCGCCGCCGCCGGCGAACGTGATCTACGAGAAGCAGTGGTCGTTCACGCTCCCGGAAAGCCTCGGGGAGTCGCTCGCGGCCCCCGGAATGCCCGGGGCTCTGTCGGAGTACAAGAAGGGCTGGGACGGCTGGTCCGGCACGATCCCCACGGATCGCAAAGACATGTGGACGATCTTCTACAACTACTACCTCAACGCGATTCAGGACGTTGACCGCGGTATCCAGCAGATCGTCGATGTCATGAACGAGATGGACTTATGGCGCGACACGGTCGTGGTGTTCACGGCCGATCACGGCGAGATGGGCGGCGCTCACGGCGGGCTGAAGGGTAAGGGGCCGTTCGCCTACGAGGAAAACATTCACGTGCCGCTGATCATCGCGCATCCGACTGCGAAGGCCCGCGCAACGTGCTCCGCGCTCACGAGTCATCTCGATTTGCTGCCCACGTTTGCGGGACTCACGGGGTTGCCCGAGTCGAAGCGGCCGGCCGCAGTGAAGAGCCTCCCCGGTCACGACTTCTCGGCGCTCCTCGGCGACCCCGAGCGGGCGAGTCTGACGCAGATCCGTCCCGCGATTCTGTTCAACTACGTCGGGCCGTCGACCGTCGACGGCGCTTTCTTGAATAAGACGATGGACACCCAGTTCCGCAACGAGGTCTCGCCTCCGTTATCCCAAGCGGACCTGAACAAGCGTGGCCTGCTGGCGCTCGCGTTCGACGGCCGCTACAAGTTCGGTCGCTACTACGCGCCGACCGCGTGTAATACGCCGACGACGCTCGATGAGATTCTGAAGAACAACGACGTGCAGTTGTTCGACCTGCAGACCGATCCCGCGGAGGTCACGAACCTGGCGCTGGAGCCGGAGAAGAATCAGGCATTGATCCTGCGGATGAACGCGCTGCTCAACGATCTCATGGCGAAGGAAGTCGGGGCCGACGCCTGTCAACTGCTCACGAAGGCGATGGGCACGGTCTGACGCAGGCGAGCCCGAGCGTACCGCCCACGCCGTAGGGGGCGGACCGGGCCGTTTCCCGCACTCGATGAAACGTATCACCTCGGGCGCGCTTCGAATCGTGGCCGGAGCTTCCCATCCGCGGGTATGCCTAACCCGAAACGCTCCTCGAACGCTCCCGAACGCTCCGTTTGCTAGCATGCGGCATGAGGCCAGACGGCCCACACCTCACCGCAACGCTCGAAAGGAGCTTTACGTCCATGATCAACTTCGCTCGTGCGCTCGTCCTCGCGCCGGCACTCGCCGCGGCGCTCGCCATCGCCGCGGCCCCCGCCTTGGCGTCAGGGTTGCCCTACTCGTCCGGCGGCACGGTCAACGCCAACGGCAGCGTCGCTTACGGAACCGGTTTCAGCGTCCAGCATCCCGCCGCCGGCCAGTACGTCATCACCTATCCCACCTCGACGGGCTTCACCAGCCTCCCCGTCGTCGTCGCGACGCCGTTCGGCCTCAATGGTCACGACGTAACCTGGGCAGTGTCGTCGCTCTCCGGAAGCAACGGCGGCGTCCAATTCACGGTCCAGTTCTACGACCAGATCGGCAAGCACCTCAAGGCCACGGACAGCACGTTCATGTTCGTGCTGATGGAGAGCTAACCGACGGAAGCACATCGGCGCGTTCGCATGGGACCACGCTGTGGTTCGCATGCGGCGCGCCGCTCCGCGGTGGCGTGGCGCCGCCGGTTTCGGCGGCACGCGACCGTCGCTCGCGCCAGGGCTCGAAAGATGTTAGAGCAAGCAGTTCGCCGGGAAAGGTTGTCGTGATGGCCCCAAGGGGCCTTACAAATTGGGAGGGTTCATGCCAGTCAAGACGACGCGGAAGGCAGCGGCGCGATCCAAGAAGTCCGGCGCGAAGAAGACGGCGACCAAGAGGAGTGTCGCGAAGAAGCCGACGGGGATGAAGAAGGCCGCTACAAAGGCGCTCGGGAGTGCGAAGCGTACGGCGGCGTCGACTCGCAAGAAGGCCGCAGGCGCGACGCGAGTGGTGAAGAGCGTGAGTAAGACGGTGGAGACGATCGGATCGATGGTAGCCGCCGGCGCACACGCGGTCGGCGCGGCTGCCGAAGCGGTCGAGAGCTCAGGAAAGGTCGCAGCGGGAAGCCGTAAATCGACGAAACGCTAGAACTGCTGCGGGCGACGGAGGGCGTGCCGCGGCGAAATTGACGACGACCCTTTCTTGCGCGCCTCTTCCGACACCATCTCCGCATGCGTTTGCTTGATAGGCGCTTGCCCGCGAGCCTAGCGCAGAATCTCGACGGTCAACACCCAGACGCTCGTTATGCCCGCAAGATAGGACTGGACGATCGCGAGGACGAGCCACGCGAAGCCGGCGTGACGACCGGTCGCGAGCGTGACGCCGGCGACGACGGTCGAGAGGCCCGCGATCTGCACGACGGCCATCCAGGGGATGGTGCCCGCCAGGCCGGCCTCCGGCAGCCGCGCGCCAAATCGTCGGACCTGCAGCGTCGTGGTGATGCCCCAGATGATCGCGCCGACGCCAAGCACCAGTATGCCGAAGGTGGTGACGCTCTCTCGCGGGACGAGCCCGAAGATCGAGACGAGGAACGGTATCAAGAAGGTGAGGATGGCTTCTCCGACGCGGTCGACGAGGAACGGGTGCGCGATGATCCGCTGTAGGTTGATCGACAGCGACACGAAGAGCAGCCCTACCAGCGCCGCCGACGCACCGACCTGTGCTACGAAGAAGTTGTCCCAACCATCCGAAATCACGTGGAAGAACTCCCATTGGGCGCTGTGCGAATGGAAGGGGCACGATGCCCGCGCCGGGCGGGCCCGCGTGATCCGTTGGGCTACTTTGCGAATGCAGTGCCGCTAACGGGGCTCCCCTTACATGCGCCGCCGGTGATGACGACATCACCTTTGGCTCTCGGCGGAGGCGTTGCGCCGGTAGCGTCGGCGGCACTCTGCGCTTCATCCTGTGGGAACAGACCGACCTGCCATTTTGTCCCGTTGACGGTAAAGACGCCGAGCATCTGCGTTCCGGTCATGACCGATGCAGCGAGGCCGGCAGCGGCCGAATAGAGCAGCGAGAAGCCGGTGGTCGCCGCCGTCGGCGACGTGCCGAACAGTGTCGGCTGCGTGCCGCTGAGCGTCGTGAAGGCGCGCAGCGGTGCAGCATCGAGCGCGTCGCCCGACGTCGCGGTTGCGTACTGCGTCTTTGCCATATCTATCTTGAGCGCCCCGCCGTTAGCGTTGGCGATGAACACGTTGCCGTCGGGGCTGAGGGTATAGACGATCGTCGGCGGACTCCCCGCGGCGATCGAGGTCGGCACTCCTTCCGGACAGGTCCATGTGGTACTGGAACCACGCGGCGTCACGGTAAAATACCCGGCGAACCCCACAATCTTTAGCGGTGTGGAAAAGGTGGTCTGCATGAGCGGCTGCCCGGGAGGGGCCGGCGGGGGAGCGGCTTGAGCATGCGCCGCGAGCGGCGAAAGGGCGAGTGCAAGGGCCGGAGCGAGGCCGATCGTCTTGAGATTCACACGCATCTCCTCAACTGGTGGCTGATGATTGCCGAGCGCCCCTCTCTTAGCCCGCGGGCGCCCTCCTGCCTCCGAATGCCCACTGTGGCCTCGTGCTTCCGGTCGTCAAGCCCTGCGGCGCGGCCCGCTGTGCAGGGGCGGAGCTATAGCTGATGTTGGAAAAAGATCTGAACCGTCATCGGCTGCAGGGGCGCGAGCGTGAGACCGTTGGTGAAGTTGCCGTTGGTGAGTAGATAAGCTCCGTTGGTGAATGCGTATGTGTCACGTGGTACCCAAGCCGTGCAACCGCGCGCGGTGCCGAATCCCTGTGACTTGCAGACGTTGTAGTTCGTCTGTGGCCCGGAAAGTCCATTCGCGACCGGTTGGAAGAACGGATTGACGGCCGGTACGGACATATTGAACGCGTTTCCGAACGCGTTGAGAATCTGAACGCCGAGGGCGTTTCGGCGCAGCTTGTACTGCAGCGTCAGGCTCGCGTGCAGGTTTTGCGCCGAAAGGTAGCCTCCGTTGGCGGCGGTCGCCGGCGTTCCCCGCGAGGCCGCGATATTGGGGTGGAGCAGGTTGGATGAATATGCCGGATCGTAGTAGTTCGTCGATAACGCCGTTCCGCCGATCGTCCCGATCCCGGTCAGTACCGGAACGGCCGCACCGAAGTCGACCTGCGGGACGTTGGCGTAACGATTCGTACCGATCTGGGCCGCTATGAGATTGCCCTGCGAATACGGGTAGCCGATGCTGTATTGGAGCACCGGCGTGGCGCTGAAGCCGCCGCGCGCACTGTACGTGCCGCCGGCGCGAATCGAGAACGGTGCCACGTAACCGGCGCGATAGACGTCGCCGAGTGCCAGCGTCGCCGGCGTCAGGAAGGGGAGAGCAGTCTCGTTGGAGGCCAGCGGTGGAGTGGTGCTCAGGACGTTTTGGTAGGTCGCGGACAGAAAGCCTGAGAACCCCAAGGGCCGTTCCGGCGTCGTTAGGCTCGCCTCTGCCCCCGTCGTCCGGTTGAAGCCGAAGCTCGCGATCGAGAAGATCGATCCACCGCCCGGAAGTTGCGCGACGAGGCTGAACGTCGGCAGGTTCGTACCGAGCTTGTAAAAGGGCGTAACCCGCAGGCCGTAGCCGCTCCGAAACTGATGCGAGTATGACAGGTCGTAGTTGCTGTACAGCGCGGGTCTGCCGTTGCCCGCATCGGGAGTTTCGACTTGGTCGCCGATCCAATAGAGTTGCTCGCCGTAACTCTGACACGGAAACAATTTGACCGACGGGATCCCACACTGGAAACCCGGGCAGCGGCGGGACCTTCATGAACGGCGCCACGTTATAGATGTTGAACGGCGTCCCGGTCGACGCCCCGTTGCCGAACACGGCCGAGCGGCCGTAGCCGAGGCGGAGTGCATCGCTCGCACCCATGTCGTACGCCACCGCTACGCGAGGCTCCCACTCTCTGGGATGGAGCACGTCGGGCTGCCAGAACGAGGCCAAGACGTTGTACGGCCCATTGACGACCTGGACGTTGCCGGGCACGCCCTGGCCGTACTGTTCCAGTTGACCGAACCAATGTTGATCCTGGCCCTCGTAGCGGATACCGGCGTCGACTCTCAGCGCTCGGAGCGGCCGGTATTGAAAGCGAATTCCGCTTCCCCACCCTTGGAAGAACGTCTTGTTGTAACTGATCCCCCAGATCGGCATGCGCGGGATTCCGGTTGGAAAGTATTTCGAGAGATAGCCGCCGGGCAGCCAGTCTGCGAGCGAGGGACCGGCCACGCCGCCCGGATTGTCCGCGCCCGAAGCGGACGACGACAGGGCGATGGTCATGCCCGAGGCTCCGAATCCGTCCCAGGCCGGGCGCAGAACGTTATACTGCGCATTCAGCGTGATCGTCAAACTTCGAACCGGCTTGCCGCATCAGGTCCAAGCTCATGCCGGCCGTCGGTCCACCTTGCACCGACCACGACGGGTTGCTCGCAGGGCCTCCGGTCGCCGCCCCGAGCGAGTATTGGTTGTCGACGTACTGCACCTGTTCCCAGTTGTAGTAACGGAGCGCGAGGTAGGCATTCGTTCCGATGCGGTCGTCGTATTCGATCTTGAGCAAGCGCGTCTGCAGCGACAGCGCCACCTGCGGCCGCGCGATCGCAACGTTCGTGCTCGGCACGCCCGGCCCGAGGCCGACGTTGCTCGCGTACTGTTTCGGCGATAACCCGTATTGGCCGAAGATGCCGATCCAGTACGACTGCGCGAGGGTATCGTATGGATAGTAGACCAAGGCATCGGGGCTGGTTGGAAATTTCCCCGGGGGCAGTCCGCCGGCGTTGCCCCACTGCTGGAGCGAGATGTTCGCATACAAGAGTTGCACCTGCTGCGCGTCGCGCTTACCGAACTTATATACGAGGTTGTTCGTGAACTGGTCGTTAGCCTGATACGAGTTGCCGAAATAGTTGAGGTACGCCGCGACGTTCGTCGTCGTGTAACCGTAGTACGGAACGAAGCGCTGGCCGTTATACGCGACGTAGTCGGAGAGGGTTCCCCTCGCGTTTGCCGCGCCGTACTCGAACGCTGCCTGATGGGCGAAGCCGGGGCCGCCGGCCTCTACGTCGAGTAGACCGAACGCGGGAGACGTGCCGCGCTTCGGAATGACGTTGACGATCCCCGAGCCGACGTTACCCTGGGTCGGATCGCCGGCGCCCTCGACGACCTGTACGCTTCCTACGCCGTTGAACAGACTACCCGAACCGTTGCTCGAGAGGTACGGTTCTGTGAACGGAACGCCGTCATACTGGTAGCCGACTTCTCGGGCGGCGCCGCCGCGGATCGTCGGAATTCCGGAGTTGGCGAGCGTCACGCCGGGGACGGCGAGCAGCAGCGCGTTCTCGTCCGTCGTCTGAGTCTTCCCCGTGGTCTGGATGATCCGTGGGCCGCTCAGCGTGTACGAATCGATGGTCTCGGCCGGTTGAAACGCGCCGTCGGTCGTTCGTGCAACGACGTGGCCGATGGTCCGCGATTCCCTGGTCAGGCGAACGCTGCCGAGCGCGAGGAGTTGATCACCCTGGATGGTCAGGCCGGGCAACGTGAGACTGTCGTACCCCTGTGCCGAAATCGTGAGCACATACGTATCTACGGTCACGCCGAGCAGCGTGAAGAATCCGGCGTGATCCGTCCTTGCCGTGAACGATCCGGTCGGTGCGGAGAGGCCTATGGTCGCGTTTACCAGCGGCGTCCCGCTGCGCGCGTCGACGACCGCGCCGCTGATGTTCCCGACCTCGCCGCCGGCGGCGTCCGCCTGAAACCGAGGCGCCAGGACGAGCAACCCGGCCAACGTCAGGAACGCGGCGGCGCGAAAGAGCACCCGGCGTCAGCCCGTGCGAGGCGTCGCGGTGGTACCTGTTCCGAAAAGGGCTTCGAGCGTCGAAAGAGGTCGCGCGACGCCCCCGGTTGCGACGAGTTCCATGTAACGCCGGTATTCTCGCACAGCGGAAGGCCGGTCGTTGGCGGTCAGGTATCCGCGGATCGCGATCTCGCGTGCTACGTCATCGAACGGGTCGTCCTCGATCATCGCTCGGGCGAACTCCAGAGCCTTCGTCGCATCGGCGCGCGTCAGGGCGTGTTGTGCGAGGAGCCGCGCGGCGTCGCGCATCAGTTCGGACAACTCCGCCTCGTACGGCGCAAACCAGGCCGGTTGCGACGACCACGCAGCGCGGTTCGCTCGCAACGCGGCGTAGGCGTCGAGCAGAGCGAGCCGCTCTTCACGGCCGAACGCCTCATCCGAGCGGGCACGATTTACCGTCTCTCGGATTTTCCAAAGATCGGCGGTCGCCTCGGTTTGCAGCCGGCAACCGCGATTCGTTCGCACGACGCTGCGCGAGTCTCCGAGTCCGCGCCGCAATCGGTGTAGACAGACGCGAAATGCGCCGGCCGCTTGGTCCCCGTCGAGTTCGGGCCACAGCGCATCGGCCAAGGCGACCGCCGGCACCAGCCCCTCGCGGTGGGCCAACGCGAAGAGCAACGCCCGCTCGCTTTCGCGCAGCGCGACCGGTGCGCCGCTGCGCAGCACCTGCGCGGTCAGAAACCGAACGTCGAGCGCCGGTACGCCCTCGCGCGGTGCGCGCAGCCGGGAGATGAACGGCGTGAGGATGCCGGCGTCCCGCGCGTCGTGTTGCAGCGCGTGGACGGCTTTTTGCAGCGGCAGCGAGCCGCTCGACGCGGCGAACTCGGCCGCAGACGCGTACAGCGCTCTGCGTTCCTCCGGCGCGAACTCCGCCCGGGCGATGCGCGCCAGCACTTGCGGCTCTGGGATGGCGCCGGCGTCGGCCGCGATGACTGCCGAGCCCGCATATTCGGCTGCGGCGGATGCGTCGTCGGTGCTGCCGCAGGCAACGAGATAGCCGCGCGCGACCCACTCCGGCAAATCGCCGCGCGCGGGCTCCAGCGCGTCGGCTTCGTGCTGCGTGGCGCGTAGGAAAAAACCCAGGCCGCGCAGGTCGCCGCTGCCGGCGGACGACTGCATGCCCGCGATGTGGCGCGCGAACTCTTCGTCCTCTCCGGCGAGCCAGGCGCTGAAGGCTGCTCTGGCGCGGACCTCGGTTACGACGGCCGCCCGGCGTGTGCGTTCCGCCCGGTCCAACGCCCGGGCGAGGATCTCGCGCTCCTCGGCGCGCCTGCCCCGCAGCCGTGCGGCCGGCGCGTCGACGTCGGCAAGGGCGAGCGCGCTCGCGACGTCGGCGAGGCCACTGAACCGGTAGCCAAGCAGGACGGCGACGGCGATCTCGATCGGGATGACGACGGCGACATAGTACACCCATTTCGAGAACGCGATGTTGATCACGGCGAACAGTGCGAGCACGGCCCCGGCGAGCGTCGCATACGTCAACGAGCGCGCGACGACGTACCGGACGTTCGATAATGCGGTAGCGTATCAGGGTGTACGCCACGGCCAACGAGATGATGAGGCTGACGACCCAGCCGATGTCGAACGCGAGGTTCGGAAGGTTGACCCAGGCGGGTACGATGGTCTGGAAGTAGATGATGACGAGTTCGATCATCGCACTGACGATGCTGGCTGAGAGGCCGATGATCGCGAAGCGGACGGCTAGACGCAGTCGTAGGCTGCGGTCGAACAGCGCAGCGATCAGCGATCCGAGCCCTACCGCGTAGAACGTCGCGGCCGACCAGAAAAAGATCTGGTTCCAGACCCTAAAGGGACCGCCGAACACCTCCCACTGAATCGCAGCTCCAACGGTCCCCATCAGCGGCACTGCAAACAGCCAGGGCACAGCGGCGTCGCACGTCTTGCGCCAGCCGAGCGGCGGATCTCGCGGCAGTCGCAACGCGAGCAGCAAGAAGCCGAGCGGCGCGAGCGCGCCCACGACAAAGCTCGTCACCGAGGCCGCGATATACCCGGCCGGCGGGAGAAACGAATAGAACCCCACCAGATTTGCGTTGGGTGCTCCGCAGGCGTAGAGGAAGAACGCCCACGTGATCCGGCTCGGCCGTACGAGCACCAGCGCCACGCCGACCAAGACGAGGATCAGGCTCGCGACGGTCCAGACGACACCTCCAAGCCACAGGTCCGCGCCGCGCGTCGAGATGGGATCGTCCGGATTGAACGTCGCCGTGCGCGTGACCGTGTACGGTATCCCGTTGTGTATTAAGTGAAACGTTACGCGCTTGCCGATGGGCGCGAGCGCGAACATCGGAGCCCCGTGCCAGTCCTCCCTCGCCATCGCACGCCAGTCGCCGTGATCGCCTTGACTGACGCCTTTGCGCAGATCGCCGGGGATGAGAAAGATCGTGTTCGTGTCGTCGGCGACGAACCCGAACGATCCGTAGGTCGGAACGAGCTGAGGGATGACCTCCGGCAACTCGATGGCCTGCGACGCCGTGGCCAGAGCGACGACGAGTACCACCCGCAGCAGACCGCGGCTGATGACCGGCTCCATGGACCTGGCTTCGACGGCAGATATGCCGACACCCGAGTGGGCGTGTAACGGGCCTGTAATGCGCAGTCTGCCAGGCTGGTGCAGGTCAGGTTCGGGAGGTTCCGATGGATGCGATGCGCCGCCCCGTTCTACAGGGCGCCGATGGGGGTCAGGTGACGCCGCCTTAAGGGAGAGCGTCCGACAGGCTTCGGTGCGCTGCTGCGCGCCCTGCGATTGGGAGCCGGCCTCTCGCAGGAGGGGCTCGCGGAGCGCGCCCGTTTGAGCGTCGTCACGATCGGGGCGCTGGAACGGGGTCGCCGGAGCGCGCCCTATCCGGTCACGTTGGCGAAGTTGGCGCGTGCCCTTGGACTCGCGACCGAGGAAGGCTTTAGGCTAGAGGCCGCCGCGGCGCGTGTAGCCCGGCCGCGGAGGCGTTCCTCAGAACGCGCCACCTCCCACGCCGAGACGTTGCCGGTGTGGTGGCCGGATCCGCTCCCCGCCTTCGCGGTTCCGGCCGGATATGTGTTGGTCATCGAAACCGCGCCCAGCCGGGCGTGAGCCGCTCAGATCGACTCACCTAACGAAGATCTATCGGTCCTCGTCGACCAGAGCGCCGTTCGTTCGCCAAATCCGCGCCTTGGCTCGCCGTATCTCGAAAACGAGACGTTGCCTGGCGAGGGCCGTCAGCGGCGGAATCGGCGGTTGGTCGTAGTTGATCAGCGCGCCGGCGTCGCCGCTGTTGATATCCGTCGCCTCCGCGTCTTGAAGACCCAACGTTCCCAAATCGAACGTGTCTTCGATATAGCGGACGATGCTGCCGAACGTGAACGTATCGTGCGCAACATACACGGGATCGCTGCTCGGATGGTTCGCGTAGGGCGACAGCACCATGATCGGGACGCGCAGGCCGAACGGCCGGCCCGTCTGGGGGTCGGTCGCCGGGGCGACGTGATCGGACCAGCCGCCGGAATCATCCCACGTAACGACGAGGGCCGTGTCGTCGTAGTATCGGCACGCCCGGCGCTGATTCGCTGCGGTCTCGGCCAGCACGAGGTAGAGGCCTCCGACGAACGACGGGCCGCCCGCCGACAGCGTGCCCGAGAGGTCGGATGCGAACGTCGGCGCGTTCACGAATGAGACGGCTGGAAGCCTACAGTTTGAGATAGCCGACTCGACCGACACCTCCGGGAAGCGCACGTGCTTGGCAAAGTCGGGCCCAAAGCGAAGATGATGGATCGCTTCGATGGGGTCGATGTTGCCGCCGACCGTCCGGGCCGGTCGGTGTAATACTTCCACCCGATGCCCTTTGCGTCGAGCAGATCGGCCAGGGACGCATAATCGAAGCAGGGATACACCGGTGGTCCAAGCGTGTTGTTCGGTCCGAACGTTGAAACGAGCGCGCTGGGTGGAGCGTCGCAGCCCCACGGCGTGGCATCCGGGCTGTCGGCGGCGATCGATTGCGCCGCGAACATGTACTGGTGTGCCGGAAAGGAGGGCACGAGACCGGACGAAAACATGCGGTCGCCGATCACGTACGTGGCCGCGAGCAGCGAGTAGATCGGCGTCTCGTTTGGGGGCACGACGGTCTGCGCAAACCCCGGGATCGAAATCTCCTGCCCGGAGATCGTATACACGGGGTCGTTCGTGAATCCGTCGAGCAAGCCGTTGTCCCATTCCGCTACCAGTTCGAGGTACGAATGGCCGGGATCGAACGGGCTTGCAAGCGAGGTCCAGTACGACGGATCGGCCGGCGGACACTGCAGGTCCATGCCGGGGAAGGGCTGTCCATAGTCCGACGGGTTGTCGAGCGCCGGAAACGCCGTGCAGAACAGGTTGTCGGGCGTGCGGTTCTCCATCGAAACGACGACGACGTGAGTGATCGGGGCTCTGGAATGTCGCGCAGCATGGGTGCTGCGCACAGAGCCCTGCGAGACGGCGGCAGTCGCAACCGTCGCGAAGCCGGCGAGCGTCGCGCTCACCATTATCGAAGGGGCCAGCAATCGAACCATATCGGTCGGTCCCCACTAGCGGTTAGCGCTCATTGTAGCCACCGCGGGCCGCGCCGAACAGAACGACCTTTACAGTTTAACCGTACACTTCACGGCCGAGCGACCGCTCGAGGGACGCGACGCGTTCGCGCCAACGTCGCGCCTCCACGCTCGCGTAGGCGGTCCCCGCGGCGCGCGCGAGCTTGAACAGGAGCGCCGTTTCGTCGGGGTCCGGCGACGAGCCGTCGCCGTGATTGCCATACAGCGCGAAGCCGATGAGGGCGTGCTGCGCGACGACGGGGACGGCGAGGACCGGGTGATGCGCGCCGGCAGGCGCATCAGCGAGCGTAATCACGGCGTCGTCCAGGAAAAAAGGGCGCTCCATCGCACGCAACGAGCGAACCAGTAACGCGTCGGAATCGATCGTCTCCAAGGAAGCGGCCGGCCAGCCCGTAGATCCCATGCGTGCGAAGGGCGCGTCCGCGGTCGCGCGCCGGAAGACGGCAGCGGAAGCGAACCCGAGGATCTCCGGCGCGTCACGGCTGAGCGCCTCGTCGACGGCGCTTTCGGATTCGGAGAAACCCAACGCTTCGATCCGGTATTCGATCCTTTTCTCGGCCAAGTGACGCTGGCGGAAGATCACGCGGTCGACGAGACGTTCGACCCAGCGATGAATGAACGTCAGCGCGAAGCCGATGGCGATCGTCAGCGACGCCTCCACGGCCGCGGCGAGCCGCTGCTCGTCGATGAGCTTCGAGGTCAGCCAGTCGACCAGGCTGACGAGCGCGATGACGACGGCGACGATCACGCCGTAGACCAACGTTCGATTCACGGCGAACCCGAGGTCGAGGACGCGGTGACGCAGGATGGCGTATCCGAGGGCAATGGGGAGCGCACAGCCGAGCATCGCGATGACAACGACCAGATACGATTGCTCGGCAAGCGAGATTGCGAGGTCGACGGCGTTGAAGACCGTCGCCGTGACGACCGACACCACGATACCGGCGATGACCCACGCGATGCGGCGCCGATCCTCGCCGCTCGCGTCGAGATAGGCGGCGACGGCGAAGCCAAGGACGATGAGGCTTGCGAAGTTCGTCGCATAGTCCAACGCAACCCACGAATTCCAGAGTAGCGGTTCGTAGATGGCCTGCACCACACTCAGTATTGCGACCATGACGAAGACGGCATCGCCAATGTGCATCCGTAGCCGCCCCCCCTCGTTGTCGGGAAGGGTGGGGAAGCGCGTGATGAAGGGGATGAGCGCAAAGATCGGCACGTAACTCAGCAGGGCGATGAGGACCGTCGCGACGCCGAATGCGCCGTCGGGCAGCCATGACGCCAATCCGATGAGGCGCCCACACGTGAGCGAACCAGCTCCGAAGAACAACAGCGCCGCGGTCGCGATCGACGGGCGCCGCCAGGCGATCAGTCCGATGATCGCGAGCGTGATCGTCGATTCGAGGGCGAGGAACGTGTAGCTGACGAGCGCGCCGGTCGGCGGAGGTCGCGACCGGCTCGTGACGGTCGCAACGAGCCGGGTCCCGCCCCGCTCGACGGGGACGGCCATCGTCCACCCGACGGGGCTGCGGCCAAAATTGAAGCGGAGCCGCTCGCTCATCGTCATCTGCGACAGCAAGACGACGTCGCCAACGCGCAGTGCGTTCTTGAACGGCCCTGCTCCGCTCCGGATTGCCGCGACGACCGCCGAGTCGCCCCGCGCTGCAAGCGCGACCCCGAACGTGCAATCTGTGATCGGCGCGAAGTACTCGACCCAGCCGAAGGCCAGCGCAATCGCGGCGCATGCGGCTAGGATCCAGCCGACGAGTGGACGTGCCATGCTGCAACTCCCTGCGCCACGCTCGGCCGGCCGACCTCCGTTATCGGCGCCGTGAGGTTCGATCGCGCAGCGACGCGAAGGCCACCTATGTGAGGATGTGGGGTGGGAGTGCTCCCGCGACGCCAACGATCGAAGTGGGATGGCGTGCGCTCGCCTCGGCAAACCGGCTCTTGGGGCTTGTCCAAATCGTGGTGATGACGGCATGCACAAAGATTGGCATGAGCGGCGACGGCGGCGTCCGCCATCCCTATACGATCCCGCACGAATTGCGCTTTGCCACTGGCGAAGACATTGACGGCCTGAATACTCACCTCTACAACGCTGACACCACCGTCGAGTACCTATCGGCACTGACCGCCGCCTGGTTGACGAGGACCGGTCAGCATAACGAACCGGTTCCCGAGCTCGCGACCATCGTTCCCAGCAAGGCCAACGGTGGCATTTCTTCCGACGGCAAGACGATCACGTGGCATCTGCGCAAAGGGGTCGTCTGGTCGGACGGCGCGCCGTTCACCGCCGACGATGTCGTCTTCTCGACCAGAGCCGTGCTGAACCCAGCAAACGACGAGACCGGGCGTTTGGGTTGGAATCTCATCACGAGGATCGACGAGCCGAACAAGTTTACGGTCGTCTATCACCTAAAACAGCCGTATGGCGGGTTCGCCTATCGGTACTTCTCGAGTGCAGGCGACCAATCGGTGCTCCCCAAGCACCTGCTGGGCGGGTTTCCGAATATCAACACTGCCCAGTACAACGAGCTCCCCGTCGGCATCGGTCCCTTTAAGTACAAGCTGTGGAAGCGTTCGGATTTCGTAGAGATGGTCGCGAATCCGACGTACTTTCGGGGAAAGCCGAAGCTCGAGCGCATCGTCTGCAAGCTGATGACGAACTTCGATACGATCTTCAGCCAGCTTACGACTCACGAGATCGACTTGTGGCCCTTCGCCGCCGGTCCGTACTACGGCCGCATGCATGCAACTGCAGGCATCGCCATCCAGCGACTGCCCAGTTACAACTTCTTCCATATCGATCTCAACACGTCGCATCCCGCGCTCAGGGAACGCGCCGTGAGGCAGGCGCTGCTCCTCGCGATCGATCGTCCGCTCTATCTGCGGAAGCTCCGTCACGGGCTCGGCATCGTCCAAGACAACGTGGTCGCATCGGCAAATCCGGCCTTTGATCCGAGCGTCCCGACCACGAAATTCGACCTCGCCGCGGCGAACCGCGTGTTGGATCGCGCGGGCTGGGTGCGGGGCGCCGACGGCGTGCGTGCAAAGGGAGGTGTGCGGTTGGCTCTGGTCCTACCCACGTACCCCGGGGCGCCCTACCTCGATCAACTGATCGAGTTGATGCGCGGGTGGTACCGGCAAATCGGTGTGGAACTCGAGGTCACGCGCTTTCCGACCGCGGGGGCGTTCTCATCCTATCAGGGTGGAGGCATCGTCGAGACGGGGAAGTTCGACCTCTTAATGTTGGGATCGTTCGATGATCCTCTCGGCGACCTGCAAGGCCGATACGGTTGCTCGCAGTCTCCCCCCAAGGGTTCGAACTACACGCGCTACTGCAACCCGAAGGTCGATGCGGCGATGCAGGCGTTTGCCAGACTCTACACGGCGCGCGAGCGGCAGCCATATGCAAACTTCATCCAAGAGCAGTTGCAGCGCGACGTTCCGACCCTCGTGACGGACAACTCGGTAGGCATCTACGCATACAACTCCGATCTCAAGGGCTTCCATCCCAACCAGGTGCAGGCGTTCGACGATTTTATGGACGTGGACATTTAGGAGCCGATAGGCTCCTAAACGTCTGCGACCAGGGCTGCTTCGATCGCTTGATCTTCAGTCATCGCGGCGCCTGTGGCCATGTGCCCTGCGAGCTTGCCGTGACCGAGCTCCGCCCGGAGCGTGTCCATGAGGCGGTCGTATACTCTTTGGACGGGAACTTCTACCGATGCAACCCCGGCAGGGCGTGCCTCGATGAAGCCGAGAAGTAGCGCGGCCCGCGCCCGCTCCCTAGCGCGACTTGCGGCGTTGTCCTGCGGCCGCAGCACCGCGACCGCGGCCAACTGTCGTAGAGCGCTGACGATTCGGGTGGCTTCGTGGCGCTCGCGCGCGACCTCGAGTGCTTCGCGCCCGTGGATACCTGCCTCGTCATAGCGAGCTAAGGCGACGAGAAACTCCGAGATGTTGATAAGGACTAAGCTCAGGATTTGCTTGTGACTGTGACTGCGAACGATCGGAAGAATTTCGGTTGCATGCCGAAGGGCTAACTCCGGGTGACCGGCCCGGTACTCGAGGAAAGCCAGATCGAACGCAAGGTTCACCGCCGCCGCCTGCTCCGCTCCGAGCGCCCGGAAGATTGCGTTCGCCTCGGCAAACCCTCGACGTGCGGCATCGAAGTCACCGTCCGTGACGCGCACCTTTGCAATTTCACGGAGCAGCAGGGCGGTGAGCCGGCGATGGTCTAGGCGCCGCGCGCGGGTTAAAGCTTCGTCCAGTACTGACTCGGCCTCGCAAAGGCGCTCAAGCGCCCGAAGCGCGAAGCCGACCGCCGTCTGAGCGTTCGCAATACCGAGTTCATCGCCGAGATACCCGGTACAGCAACAAAGCAGCCTCGCCACACCGGAGAGCTGCATTGCTTTGGCCTAAACTGCCCGCGACCTCCGCTTCCGCGAGGCTAAGTGCTGCCCGGATAGTTCGTGGCGTTCGTTCGTCGACGAGCGCGAGCGCCGCAGATATCCAACGGCGTCCCTCAAGCGGCACAAAGAATCCCCATATGAGGTACAACGCGCCGGCGAGCTGCTGGCCCAACTCGACGTCGCCGCCCGCGCCGAAGGCCCACTCGAGAGCGGCTCGCCAGTTGTCCAACTCCTGTTGGGCCTGCATGCGCCACTCGTCGGATGCGCTACCATAGGCGCGCTCGAAACGTTCTGCGAGCTCTAGATAGACCAGAGCGTGACGGCGCAGAACCACGTTCAATTCGCCGCGCTTGACAAGTTTCTCACGAGCGTACTCGCGGAACGATTCTAAGAGGCGGTAGCGTGGCGCGGAACCCTCTAGTTCGGCGACGACGAGCGACTTGTCCACGAGCGATGAAAGCGGCTCAAACACGTCGAGCTCGGCGCTTTCCGCTTCCGCACAGACGGCAGTCGCGGCCTCGAACGTGCAACTGCCGGCGAAGACGGAAAGGCGTTCAAATAACCACTGCTCTTGCGAGTCGAGCAGATCGTAGCTCCAGTCGATCGTCGCCCGCATCGTCTGCTGCCGCGGGAGCGCCATCCGTCCACTGCTTCGTAGAATCGCGAAGCGCCGCTCGAGTTTCTCGGCCAGGGCGGGAAGAGGAAGAACGGTTGCGCGCGCGGCGGCGAGTTCGATCGCGAGCGGGATGCCGTCGAGGCGGCGGCAGATCTCGGCGACGACCGGCGCGTTCTCATCGCTGAGCGTGAAGCGGTGGTCAACGGCGAGCGCGCGCTCGACGAAGAGGGCGATCGCTCCGTAGCCGTCCGCATCAGCGGCGAGAAGCTCGCGCGCGGCCGCCTGCGAGGGAACGGCGAGCGAGGGCAGGCGGTAGGAGTGCTCTCCCGCGACCCTGAGCGCTTCGCGGCTGGTCGCCAGAATCCGCAGCTCGGGACACCCGTGCAATAGCGTGTCAACGACGCGTTCGGCCCCACGAACGACGTGCTCACAGTTGTCGATGATCAGTAGGAGCTTCTTGTTCTTGAGATACGCTGCGAGCGTGTCGAGCAGAGGATGGTCGGTCACCTCCTGCACTGCGAGCACCGAGCCGATCGCCGACGCAACGAGCGCAGCATCACGCAGTGGGGCCAGTTCGACGAGCCAAACGCCCTCGCCGGCGCTGTCACCTAGAGCCCTCCCGACTTCCAAGGCCATGCGGGTCTTACCGATGCCGCCCGCACCAACGATGGTGACGAAACGATGGTTGCGCGCAAGTGCGACGATCTCTTCGAGTTCGGTCTCGCGGCCAACGAAGCTGGTGAGCGAAAGCGGCAGATTTGACGTCGCCGCCTCCGGCCACGGACCTGCGGTCACCGAGGCCCTGCCCGAGCGCGGCAACGCCGGACGCACCGCGGCGGCTTCGAGGTCCCGGCGCTGTTCGCTGCTCAGCTCCAGGGCTTTGACTAAGAGCGCGAGCGTTTCGCGTTGTGGTGTGCGTCGCACGCCGCGCTCGAGGGCGCTGAGACCGTTCGCGCTGATCCGGGCGCGTTCGGCGAGGGCCTCCTGCGAAAGCCCAGCGGCCATCCGGTATCGCCGCAGCAGCGTGCCAAAGCCCGACGAGCCTGGGGCTAACCGCTTCCCTTCCATCGCAGTCAGCCTTCGTGGGCCTCAGTGTTGGCCCCTCACGCGCTCCGATCCCAAACGTGCGAATAAGTTGTGCGACTGTCCGTTCCGCCTACCGGCCGTTTGCAAGCATGATAGCCGCACACACCTCCATCCGAAGGAGCGAATCATGAAATCTACGCTATCTACGCTTTGCGTCGCGATGGCATTCTTTGGGGCGACCGTGCCGTCGAGCGTCGCGGCGCAAAGCAGTCGCGCGCACGGCAGCACGAAGCTGCAATATTCGGTCGTAGAGGTCGGTGGACTGGGCGGAACCTTCACGATCCTCGAGGGCACGAATCAAGAAGGCTCGTCCACCGGGTACTCATGGCTCTCCGGGAATACCGCGGCGCACGCGGTCCTCTGGAAAGGCAGACGCATACAGGACCTCGGGACGCTGGGAGGGCCGGACAGCGTCGCCTATGCGATAAACGACCGCAATTTCGCCGGCGGCCTCTCCGAGACGTCTACCTCGGATCCCCTGGGTGAAGATTTCTGTGGGTTCGGGACGTATCTCATTTGCTCCGCGGTCATCTGGCACCGCGGCAAGATCACCGCGCTTCCGACGCTGGGCGGGAACAACGCGATCGCGACCTACAACCTGCCCGACAACGGCCAGGTCCCCGGAGAAGCCGAGACGGCCACGATGGACTCGACGTGCTCGGCGCCTCAAGTCCTGGGTGTAGAAGGCGTCGTCTGGGGACCGAAACACAACCAAATCCAACCCTTGTCTCCGTTGTCCGGCGATCCGGACAGCGCAGCTTCGCAAGTCAACGACCGTGGCATCGCCGTTGGTACCTCCGGTAGTTGCGCGGAGGTGCTCACATCGAACGGCGGCCGTTCGGTGCTGTGGAAAGACGGCGTCGTGACGGCCCTTGGAAGCCTTGGCGGTACGACGAACGCGGCGGCGGAGGCCGTCAACAATCGCGACGAGATTGTCGGCGTCTCCAACTTGCCGGGCGATGCGACGCATCACGCATTCCTGTGGCAACGAGGGGTGATGAGGGATCTCGGCACGCTACCGGGAGACCTTCACAGCGCCGCCGAGGGCATCAACGACACCGGCCAGATCGTCGGCGTTTCGTCGGATCCGACCGCCGATGCCGTGCTCTGGCAGCATGGCAGAATGCTTAATCTCAACGACCTGGTGCCGTCAGACGCTCCTGCGGTCCTGATCACTGCGCTAGCCATTACGCCCGGGGGAGTCATCGCGGGATACGGAGTCGACAAGATCACTGGCAACGTCGTCGGCTGCGTGGCCGTCCCGAACGCGGGGACCGAGATCGAACTCAGCACGCCGTCGCGCCGCCTCGTTCTCACCGAACGGCAACGCGAACAGTTGCGCAAACTCGGACGCTTCGGCCGCCCTGGGCTCGCGAACCTGTAAGCCATAAGGAGAACATTCCCGTGAAACTGTGCACCCGTGCACTGCCGACGCATCTCGCAGCAATAGCTGCACTCGGAGTATTCGCCTTCGTTGGCTGCGCCCGCGGCGACGCCCGGTTCGCCGACGGCGCCGCCTTCCCACAAGCCGCGACGTACGCGCGATCGGGAATGCTCTCTTCGGGGAGCGAGCATCTGGCCGGAGTGCACTTCCGGTTCCGCGCCAAATGCCCGCACACGGGCCCGGAGCCGCGGAGTTGGTCAGAAACCTTCAGCGTAAGGGGTGCGGCGACCGGGCCGTACCCCGGAACGTTCACGGCAACCGGTGGCTGGGATGCGTTTGCACGCCTGCCATCTATTGAGGTTTGGAGCTTCAACGAATCGTTCACGATAACGTCGGGGAGTTCACAGATCTCGGGCACGATTTCGGGCGGAGCCGACGTGTATCCGGGTCCCGACAGCTGCACGTCGTTTGGCCCGGCGGTCTTGCAATACGCGATGGGCAGCGTGCAAGGTAATGCAAACGTCAAGATACTGGAGCACCATTTCGACGAGACGCTCGACGGAATCTAGGGCGAAGGAGAGGGGGCGCCGCGCTAATGCGGCGCCCCGCTACGATGGTCTACCCGCGACGGCTACAAGGCCGGCACGCACGTGCCGTTCTGGACGCGGCACGTGGCGATTCCATCCGGTCCGGTGCCCGTTGCAAACGGTGATCCGGCCGCCGGCGTCAAGCTACCTGTGCTCGGGTCGATAGCATAGACGGAGACATTGTTGGAGCTATAGTTGCTCACGATCGCGAAGCTGCCCGTCGGATCGACCGCGACGCCCGAGGTGCCGGCATCGGGTCCAAATGGCGAACCTGCCACAGCCGTCAGCGCGCCGGTGCCGGCGTCGATGGTAAAGGCGGAGATGTTGCCCGAGAACCCGTTGGACGCGTAGGCGAACTTGCCCGTGGGGTCGATGGCCACCGCGTTGGGTTGAAGGCCTCCTACACCGAACGGAGATCCGGACACCTGGGTCAGCGCGCCGCTGGTTGCGTCGATGGCGTAGGCGGAGATGTTGTTGGTACCATAGTTTGGCACGTATGCGAACTTGCCCGTCGGATCGACGGTCATGACGACGGGCCCTTTCCCCGCCGCAAACGGCGACCCGGCAACCTGGGTAAGCGCACCACTGGTCGCGTCGATCGTGTAAGCGGAAACGTTGTTGGAACCATCGTTGGCGGCATATGCGAACTTACCCGTGGGATCGACGGCCACGCTGAGAGGCTCCCTACCCGCGCTAAACGGTGACCCTGCGACCGCCTTCAGCGCACCGGTGATCGGGTTGATGGCATAGCCGGAAACGCTCCTGGATTTATCGTCGGAGACGTAGACGAACGAAGCCGTTGGGTCGACCGCTACGCCGATCGGACGCTTGCGCGTGCGAAACGGCGACCCTTTCACCGGCGTCAGCGCACCACTGCTCGCGTCGATGGAGTAGGCAGAAACGCTGCGCGACATCGAGTTGGCAACGTACGCGAACCTGCCCGTAGGATCGACGGCAATCTCACGAGGCGCCGTGCCGGCCGCAAATGGCGACCCCGCCACTTGCGTCAGCGCACCGCCTGCCGAGATGGTATACGCCGAAACGGAGTTGCTGTTGAAGTTCGTCACATAGGCGAATTGAACGCCGGTGCCGGGCGCGGCGGCGTGCGACGCTCGCGTTTGCGCAGCGGAGCCAACGGCGGACGCGGTACTCGAGAGTGGCGCCGTGCCGCCACCCGCGTTGCATCCGCTCAGCAGAACCGCAAATAGGAAACCCGGTAGAAACGTCTGTAAACGTCGCATGATGACTCCTCCAGTAGGTACGACTTGGCCACGCCATACGGTCTGGTATCGATGACCGAGGCGGCCTGTCTGCAGCGATAATGCCTCCGAGCGGCTCCCGCCGGAACGCACAACCGCACAAAATACCCTCACAGTTGGCCAAGGGGCGACCATGAGGTGCCACTCTCCGCCCACGCGAAGTTCAACGGCGATGGAGCGGGAGGAGCGGGCGTCCGACTCGTCGGCTTTTGGGGCGCTTCTGCGGCGGTACCGGCTGGCTGCGGGACTCTCGCAAGAGGGGCTCGCCGAGCGCGCCAGGATGAGCGCGAACGGACTCGGCGCGCTCGAACGCGGAGTCCGGCGGACGCCGCAGCGTGAAACGTTGCTGTTACTCGCCGACGCGCTGGCACTGAACGCCGAGCAGCGTCGTGCGTTCGAGTCGGCAGCGACGCGTCCGCGGTTGCTGCGCCCCGGCGACGGAAGGGCATCGGTAACGGCAGGGCCGTGGCCCGAGGTGGCGACCTCGAACCTTCCCATCCCGCTCACGAGCTTTATCGGACGCGAAGTCCAAATCGGCGAGATCGCCGGCCTCGTTCGCACCCATCGCCTCGTTACGATTACCGGAACCGGCGGGATCGGCAAGACGCGGATGGCGTTGCACGTCGGAGGCGGCGTTGCCGAAGCCGCCGACTCGGAAGTGTGGTTGATCGAACTCGCGCCGATTTCTAACCCTTCGGTCATCGCCTCGACGATCGCATCGACGCTCGGCGTGCAGGAGGTTGCCAATAGGCCGTTGCTCCAGACGCTCGTGGCGTACCTCAAGAGCAAGACGCTTCTGCTGATCGTCGATAATTGCGAGCACCTGATCGCGGAGGTTGCGACGGTCGCGGATGCCCTGTTGCGAGGCTGTCCGGGCCTTCGGATCCTCGCGACGAGTCGCGAGTCGATCAGGGCTGCGGGCGAGCAGGCCTATCGCTTGCCACCGCTGCAGGTTCCATCCGCGGACGCGGCTCGCCGAATTAGTGCCGTCGATGCACCGTCGTATGGAGCGATCGCGCTCTTTGCCGAACGTGCGCGATCCGCCGATTTTCGCTTCGCGCTGACCGATGAGAATGCACCGGCGGTCGCAGAGGTGTGCCGCCGCCTGGACGGCATGCCGTTGGCGATCGAACTTGCCGCGTCGCGCGTCACGGCGCTGCCCGTCGCCGCGCTCGCCGAGCAGCTCGACCGGCACTTTCGCATACTCACCGGCGGCGACCGCGCGGCTCTTCCCCGCCAACAGACCATGCGCGCGACCATCGACTGGAGCTACGATATGCTCGCGGAGCCCGAGCGGCGGCTCTTCGAGCGGCTCTCGGTCTTCGTAGGCGGGTTTACGCTCGATGCGGCGACCGCAGTCTACGCGGATGCGGGAAGCGCTGAGGACGACGTCTTCGATCTCGTCGCCTCGCTGGTCGACAAATCGCTGGTCGTTGCCGATTTCGACGGGCCCCGGCCGCGGTATCGGCTTTTGGAATCGTTCAGACAATACGCGCGCGAGAAGCTCGCAGCGCGAGGCGAGGTGGAAACCGTCGCGCGCCGGCACGCACTCGTCTATCTCGAACTGGCCGAGCGGCTCCATCGCGCCGCCGACGACCCGGAGTCTCCCCGTTATTGGCGCGAGTGGACGGAGCGCGCCACCGGTGAAATCGACAACGTGCGGGCGGCCCTGGAGTGGGCGCTCATCGGGCGAGGCGACGTCGCTTTGGGCCAGCGTCTGGTCGGGGAACTCGGCGCGTGGTCGTATTACTCGATCCTCGAGGGGCGGCATTGGATCGCTCTTGCGATCGACCTTATCGACGAGCGAACACCCGCAAGGGCGATCGCGTACCTTCGGTGCGCGGAGGGGAACCTCGCTGCGAATTTCAACGACCCCGAGTGGCAGCTAAGAAGCGGCGAGCAAGCCCTCACGCTCTTTCGCGAACTCGGTGACAACGTCGGCGTCGTTCGCGCTCAGAACCTCGTGGCGGGCGCGCTCATGGATCTCGGTCGCATGGCGGAAGCGGAGCCGGTGCTGCGCGAGGTCTTGGAAAGAGCGCGTAACCTGGCCAGTCATCGGCGGCTCCTTGGTCATACGCTGCGCTATAACGCAGCGGCGGCGTCCCTGAGAGGCGACTTTGACACGGCACGTCGCTATCTTGATGAGGCGACAACGATTTTCGAATCGCTGGGGGTCCAAATAGAAGCGGGGTACACGATTAAACGTGATCTCGCCCACCTGGAGCTTCGAGCGGGGAACGCGGAATTGGCCCTTCGCCACGCGATCGAAGCTCGGCATGCCCTGGATGTCCTTGCGCCTCACATCTATTTCCAAGGCGTCCAGCAAAGTAACTCGAACGCCCTCAGCATTACGGCAGCGTGCCTGATCGCGCTCGGTCGCTACGACGAGGCGGAAGACCGCGCGCGAGAAGCGCTCGACATTCCAAGCGGATACCAAGGCACCGCCAACTTCGCATACGCGGTGCAGCACGTCGCAGCCGTCGCGGCTCTGCGGCCGGAGGGTACCGCCGAGCGCAGATCTGACGCGTATAGGCAAGCCGCCCAGCTCATGGGCTACGTCGACGCGTGCCTTTCCGCCCTCAGATCGCCGCAGGAATATCAAAGGGAGCGCGATCGCGTGAGGAGCGCATTACGAGAGGCGGTCGACGCCGACCGGCTCGCAATGCTGATGGCGGAGGGCGCGAGGATGACGGAAGAGCAGGCCACGGAACTCGTGTGACGGCACGCTAACGCTGCCGTATCGCGAGCTTGGGGTTTAGGACGCCTTTCGAATTACGCGGTTACTGTGAGGGCTCCGGAGCCGTTCGATCATGGCTGCCGTCGGCAACTTGATGTTCCGCGCGAGCCGCAAAACCGCTAGGAGACGAATCGCGTACCAAGTCACGTCTACTTCAAACCGGCGTAGTCCGTGCCGAGCCGAAAACGGGAAGGCATGATGATTGTTGTGCCACCCTTCACCCCAGGTCAACAAGGCAACCCACCAGTTATTAGTCGACAGGTCGTCGGTGCGAAACGTGCGGTAGCCGCTATGGTGCGCCGCGCTGTTGACAGCCACGTCACGTGGTACGTCAGCACGACGCGTACGAAGATGCCCCAGATTACCCACGGCCAGCCCCCGATCGCGAAGAGCAGCACTCCGAGGCCGACCTGCCAGAACAGGTACGTGCGCTCAAGAAAGCGGTAGAACGGGACTCTGACGAGGTCCGGCGCGAGGCGCTTTTGCTCTGCCTCATCAGGACGCGCATCGTTGCTTCGATAGAGCCACTCGATGTGAGCCCAGCGGAGCCCACGATGGACGTTGTGCGGGTCCCCCTCGCGATCCGTTTTGGCATGGTGGACGCGGTGCGTCGCGATCCATTCTATCGGACCGCCTTGCAGCGCCAGCGTTCCGCAGTGACGAGGAGGTACTCGAGCCAACGCGGGCACTCCAGGCTGCGATGGGTCAGGGTCCGATGAAAGCCGAGGCTGACGCCGATGGCGCCGGTAAGATAATAGAGTGCAACGGCAACAACCAGGGCCGACCATGTGAACGTGCCCGGAATGAAGGCCGCGAGCGCACCAAGATGCAGTGCGAGCAGGCCGATGCCGGTGGGATGCGTCTCCTGGGGACGCGCCTGCGCGGTGCGAATCCCGGGTTGGGGCCGGTCGCATCATGCTGCTCTGAAGCTTGGGTCGGTGAAGCACCCGCTGCGCAGAGAACCGCGAAGGCCGACCGCGAGTTGCCCTGCATCGCTGGCCTTCGAAAGAAGGCAATTCGCGCCGGCGGTGTGGCATGCGAGAGCCCACGTCTCCTTAAGCACGTTTGTGTAAACGGCGATGATGCATGCGGGGAGCACGAACCGCAGCATGCGGAGCATCTCGAGCGGGTCGACCGCGAGATCGTCGATGTCGACCACGAGCACGCTGGGAGCGAGCAGTCCGACCTCGGTGACACCGAGGCGGCTCACGACGACCGGGAGTGGCTGGGCGACGGCCGCCAGCGACTCAGTCAGGAGTCCAATCGCGCCGGGCTCGATCCGGGCCAAACAAGAAACCTGATGAGAGAGCGCCATTGCTGGCCACCGTATCCTTAAGCGATGCGGACGCGCGGAGGACCGACGTGGCGGCCTTGGGGAAACACGTCCGACCTTGCGATCAGCGAGACCCCTCGTCCCCACCAGGATACCAGGTCAAGGAGTTCAGAGGTACCGTGAACCTTAGGGATGCCCGCAGCACTCCTGGCGGCCCCTGCAGGAGGCAAGCGTGGTGCCGCCCTTGCTGACCGGCTCAGGCGACGAGGGGGCGTTCGACGAGGTACCCCCGTCCGATCCGGTCCACGCGATCATCCAGACGATCCTCGAACTCGTGCCCGTCTCGCATTGGAGCTTCGCGCGCTTCAGGGCGGACGGCGACGCCAATCAGTTGCTCTCCTCGGGGAAGAACGGAGACGAGTTTCGCAAACTCGAAAAGCAGTTCGTTCTGCAGCGCGAGCGCGTTGCAGGTGGACCGAGCATCACGGCGACCTTCGAGTCGCTAGAGCCGTACAGCAACGGTCTAGCTTTGCTGTTTGCAGATAGGCGCGCAAGATTTGGGATCCTCTCGATGTCGCGAACAGCCGAGCTGGGTCCGTTCACGTCGAGCGAGATTCGAGCGCTCACGTTCGCCCTCGACGCGGCCTCGGACCGTCTCTCCGAGTTCGCCTCATGGAATCACAAGACGAGCGCCTGGCGGGGTTTCGTCTGAGAGCCCGATGTGAGCGAGCCGGCCGAATCGGAGGACGCCGAAGGTCCGGCCGCACACTACATCCTCAATCGCGACCTCGAGATCGTTCTCGCTTGGACGTCCGAGAACAAGCGTCGCGTTGCGCTGACGCCCCTGCAAATGCCGCTGCAGAACCGCTTGCCCCTTATTCTCCAAGAGGCTATCCGCCAGTTAACGGCGGCATGGACGGACGAAGCCTCGTCGCAACAAACCGGGCTCGCGCGCCCGGTGCCGTTCCTCGTCGTCCGGACTCGCCCCATGAGCGGCGCGACCGGCCTATTCATCGGCGTTACCATCGAACGGAGCAAGCCGGGTCGGTCGTTAACCGGCGCGGCCGCTCGCTTCAGCATCTCGCCACGCGAGGTGCAAGTGCTGGCTCTGCTGCTGGACGGGCTTCACTTGAGCGAGATCGCCGAGCGTCTACACATCACGTCGTCGACCGTACAAGATCATATCCGGCGCCTGTTGGATAAGACGAATTCTCATAATCGCTCGGAAATGACCGCAAGAATCTTGGGTTGGGACGAGCGGCCCGGCCCGACCCGATAGGAAACGGTGTCGAGATCACGGGCGCGTATGCCTGTTGCGCTCTTACGACCCTGGTGAAGCTGCGGCCGTCAGGTCCGTCCCCCACGGCTGCTGCGACGGGAAGACCAACGCGAACCGGCGCGTGATCCACGACGCCGAGAAGCGCTGGATGTTGATCGACGCATACTCGCGGTAGTGCGGCTCCCCGGTGAGTTCGTACAGGAGCAGCGACGACAGGACGCCGCGCCACGCGTAGCCGATCGAACTCCAGATCTCAAAGGCCTCTCTGAGCAGTAAGATGGCGCGGTCGCGCTGACCGAGGGCGCGCGCCACCGCCGCCTCGGCGTAACACTCGAGCGCGCGCAACCGGCGGTCGGCGCGGAACGCGTGCAGTGCCGACATCTTGCGTTTGATCGCGCGATAGCGCTCGACATGGTGCTGCGCCCGTTCCGGCGCGCGCTGCGCCGTCAATTCGGCCAACTGCAGCAAGGCAAGCCGTTCGTCACCGCTCGACGCGTTCCAGTCGAAGCCATCCGCGATCGCCTCGGCGCCCTGCATTTCGTCCTCGGCGAACAGGGCCTCGCCCATCTCGCGTGCCAGCATGGAGCGGTCGAGGAACGCGAAGATGCGCCATGGGATCGTCGGTGCGATTTCGGCGCTTTCGCGCAGCAAGCGAAAGGCCTTGACATGGTTGCCGCTCAAGGCGTTGCACCACGCGACGTGGCGCAGCGCCTCGAAGCGCGGAACCGCGGTTTCGTCCGTCCAAGGGAGCGACTCCATACGCCTGCCGAGCCGGTCGACGATCGGATCGAGGTGGAGTTCGCGGACGAGAATCGAGAGGTTATACAGGATGTGCGCCTCGACCCACACGTCCCGTTCGCTGAAGCTCTCGATGTGCGTCAGCGCGCGCTCGAGATAATCGGCCTGGCCGAGATAGTTGCCGGAACTGGCCGCGATGGCGCCCAGCAACTCGAGGGCACGGGCGTGAACGCTGAGCGTCGTCTCGTTCAGCGCGGCGCGAGCATGCCGCGATGCCGCGTCGAGATTCCGTGCGCTCCAGGCGAAAACGCCTTCGTAGTACTCGAGTTCCGCCTGGAGTTCGGTGTCGCGCGTCGACCACAAGTAGGCGCGCGCGTCCAAAAAGGATCGTTCGGCCTCGTCAGGCAGTTCGGCCCGGTGGTAGGCCGCCGCCGACAGCATCGCGAGCTCGCCGCGAATCGCATCGCCTTCGCCGTCTGCGTGAGCCCGCGTCCTCTCAAGCAACTCGATCCGCGATCGAGCCGCTCGTCACCGAACTTGGTTAAGCGTAGCAGCGCGCGCGCCGTCAACACGACGGCCGGAATCGAGTCGTTTCCGTGCAGTGCGTTGAGACACTCGTGGTATTTCGCTGCGCCGTAGCACCGCATTGCATCCGCGAACGGGGTAGGCTTCGGTACGAGCCGGATCACCCGACGGTCCACTCGATCTCAGCCCATTCGGTCAGGCTGGGCGACGGCCACCGGCGACGCCGTCGGGCCTGCGTCGGGGCCGATCCAGGCCTGGCACGAGCCCTGCCGTGAGAGAGCCATCGCTGGTCACCATATCCTTGAGTGATGCAGACGCGCGAAGGGCCGGCGGAGCGGCCCTAGGGAGCACGTCTCGGTCCTGCGATCGTCAGGAGAGACCGTCTGTTCGCCCCAGGTACCAGGTCGAGGAGTTGGGAGATACCGTGAACCTTGGGGATGCCGCTTTGCGCTCCCGGTAGCCTCCGGACGAGGCGCCGGTGCGCCGTGCTTGCAAGTTGAGTTCGCTACTCTTCGCCGTCGAAGTAGTAGACCGGCTCACCTCGGATGAGCCGGTATTCCGGTGACTTCACGGCCCATTTCCCGCTATCGGGATAGTAGCACGATTCGCCGATCGGATTGTCGGCGACGATGTAGACGACGAGGTCCTCGGTGCCGTCGTTGATGAGCTGGTGTGGCTCCGCCGGCTTGAAGATGGAGGCATCGCCCGCCCCAACCGCCCGCGTGCCGCCTGCGTGCCGAACGGTTCCCGTTCCGGAGAGCACGTGGAAGAACTCCCACTGCGCGCTGTGCGAGTGGTAGGGGCACGATGCAGCGCCGGGCGGAATGCGGGTGATGTCGACGTTGAACGGGTGGCGCTCGTTGAGGTCGGTCGAGCGGCGGTCACGGCCGAGCGCTTCCGAGATCGGGCGTTCCGAGCGCGCGAACTTGCCGCTCGGCGACGACCGCGACGACCACGCGATATCGTTGGTGTTCACGATGCGCATACGCTGGACACTCCCGCCCGACCTAAAGGATCGAAAACGGCACGAGACGTTGGCTTCCCGCACGGGCGTGAGCGCTCCCTCGCCGAAGCCTAAGGGCGCCGCTACCGCAGTCGGCGAGGGAAGGGGGACGATCAGGAAGTCGTCGTTCTCACCGCGCCGCGAGAGATAGCGTCGAAACCGTCGACGATCCACAGCTCCGCGCCCCAACGGACGTGCTGCTTCGCCTGACCTCGACCGCGATCTGCGGCACGGATTTGCACATCTACGAGGGGCGGCTTGGCGACGGGACGCGGATGGTCATCGGGCACGAACCACTCGGCGTCGTCGAGCGCATGGCGATGCCCACGCGCGTGCGCGTCGGGGATCGCGTAACGGTTCCGACCCATATCTGCTGCGGCTTCTGCCCAACTGCGTGCAGGCTTCTCGGGAGCGTGCCTTACCAACAACCCCGGAAAGTGGGGCGCGCATACGGTTATCCGGGGATGGGCGGCTACACAGGCGCGCAGAGCGAACTGCTGCGCGTTCCATTCGGTGACGCCAACTGTTTGCGCCTACCCGGCGAACCCGGCGATCGCTGGGAGCACGACTTCGTTCTGCTCGCGGACGCGCTGCCCACGGCGTATCACGCCACGGAGCTCGCGCGCATCGCGCCCGGCGACACCGTCGTGATCTACGGGGCGGGAGCGATCGGGCTCTTGACGACGATGTGCGCCTTCATGCGCGGCGCGCTCAAGGTTTACGTCGTCGACGCGATTCCGGAACGGCTCGACAAGGCGATCGCTCGGTGCACATCCGTGGATATGCGCGACGGCCACGCGGTCGATCGCATCCTCGAACAGATTGCCCGCGACCGCGGCGGTGCCGCGTGGCGGGGCGAGGAGGCCAATCTAGGCGCGACGGTCTGTATCGACGCGATGGGTTTCAAGCCCGCGATCCCCTCGATTACTCGGTCGAGAAGCCGCAGACCGTCATCGACGATATTGCGACGATCGTTGCGCCCAACGGCAGGTTCGCGATCATCGGCGTCTTCCTCGACCGCGATCGAAAGGCGCCGGCCGAGGCTGCAAATCGTGGCGATATCTGATTCCGTGGGGAACGCTCTTCAAGAAGGGCGTCGGCGTGGGGATGGGTCGCGATCACGATAAACGCTACAACGATCACCTTCGCGACGCGATCGTCGGCGGCCGGATCAGCCCGGTACCATCGTTTCGCATCGGCTGCCTCTCCGTGACGCGGCCGATGCGTTAACCAAATTCGACGCGCGAAGCGACGGCTACATAAAGGTCGTGCTCGAACCGTGACCGGGTTCGGAAGTGGTCGTTGGCCTGCGGCGTTAGACGCCGGGCCGTGGGGGGATAAGCGTGGGCATGAACGCCTCTGAAATCTTCCGGGGAAAACCCTTTGGCCTCGGCGGCGTGCCGTTCGGCAACGAGTTCGCTTACGTCACCGATGAGATCGCGTACGCTACGATCGAAGCCGCATGGAACGCCGGCGTTCGCTACTACGACACTTCTCCATGGTACGGTCTGGGGCTCGCGGAGCGGCGTCTGGGCGCCTTTTTGCACAAACAAACGCGCAGCGAGTACGTCCTATCCTCGAAGGTCGGTAAACTGCTTACGGCGTCGCGCGACAACAATGCGAAGCAGTACTTTCCGTTCACCCCTTCGCCGAACAATCTCCGCTACGATTACACCGCCGACGGCGTCAAGCGCTCGATCGAAGACAGCCTGCAGCGGTTAGGCGTCGACGCGCTCGACGTCGTCTTCGTTCACGATCTCTCGCCGGATAATCCGTGGCTGCCCGGGCCATGGGAAGAGCAGTTTGAGATCGCGCGCAAGGGCGCGTTTCCGGCGCTGAGCAGGATGCGCGACGAAGGCGTGATCAAAGGCTGGGGCCTCGGCGTCAACTCACCCGAACCGATTCTCAAGCTGATGGACGTCGCCGATGCGGACGTCTGTCTCCTGGCGCGTCAATATTCGCTGATCGATCATGAGAATGCGCTGCACCAGGTCTTTCCAAAGGCGCGCGAGCGCGGAATGGCCTTTGTCGTCGGCTCGTCGCTCAACGCCGGCTTCATCAGCGGCAGCGCGCGCTTCAACTACGGCAAGGAGAACTATAAGATTCCGGCTGAGGCCATCGAGAAGCGCGCTCGGCTGCGTGCGGTCGCGGCGCGGTACGGTGTCGACCTTCGCACGGCCGCGCTGCAGTTTTCGATTGCGCCCGACGTCGCGGCCGCGCTGGTCGTCGGTTGCTGCGAATCCGCAGCAGGTGCTCGCGGACTACACGTCGCTCGAGACGCGGATTCCGCATGCGTTCTGGTCGGATCTTCGATCTGAAGGCTTGATCGAAAGCGACGCCGCCGTACCGTCCGAGATCGCCTAGCTCGTTGCTCCGGCGCCGCGCCCCGAAGTCGAACCACGAGATCGGCGGCCGGCATCATTCCGACGATCGCGCGCCGATGCGGCCACCCCATGGCCGGAACGCCGGTAACGCCGGCCATGGGCCCTCCTTGATGAACCCGTCAACCGTAGGAGAAAAGCCGGCGCTCACGCCACGCAGCGTCCACGTCTGAAGCGGTGACGCTCGAAGCGTTCGGCGATCGGGACGATCGCGTCGCGTTTCGAGATATCGGCATGTTCGGTGAAAAACGCCCGCGAAACGTCGTGATAGAAGGCGCCGGCTGCGGCGTCGTCCTTTTTGGCGCGCACGAGCTCGGCCGTCTCGAGTGCGAAACGCGAGTTCACGTTACGTCTCGGCGGGTCGATTGGAAGTCCGACTTCTCGACCCAAATGCTCGAGCCTCGCGCGAACCTGCGGCCAGTCCTCAGGAGGAAACGGCTTCGGTGCGCCTTCGGGCGGCGTCTCCGGATGAATCTCGAAGGGAAGCCAACGTAGATTAGCGTGCAATTCCGCGCTGCTTCTTCGGCCCAAACTGAGCCGAGATAGCAAAACGGTCAAATAACGTCGGACCAGATGTTGATGATGCGATCCATGGTATACGTATTGTAGCACGTGCGGCGGCGGCGTTGCCGCCGTGACTGGCCTCGGTGTGCGGCACCCCCTCGACCCACCAGGGCAAACAGATCGTCGTATC
>CAVUQJ010000017.1:0-132737 GCA_963743605.1 Vulcanimicrobiota bacterium
GTTTATGTCATACTTGCTTGGCTCAGTTGCGTGTCCTCATAGAAGCGCTCGACCTGCGCGTCGATCTCGGGGGTCATCATGCATTGGTCCGCGCCGGCGCCCAGAGGCCCTGCGGCGCGGTAAAAGAAGGACGCGGCGAAGCCGCGTCCCGTTGGGGCCGCCAGGTGCGGCGTCAGCCGTGCTGCGTCTGAACCTGCTGCGAGCACCGAGTCGAGGTTGAACGACGCGGGCTTCTGCCGGGGCGGGAACTTCGCGAAGTCCTCGATCTGCTGGGCGACGACCGCCTGCATCAGGTACAGCTGCGGTACGTGATCCACCATCCAATCGAAGTACGTGTTCGAGTTGAAGTCCGCCCGTTCGAACGGATCGCGCCGCAAGCTCACGATGTGCGGCAACCGGAGCTTGACGAACGGCTCGGCCCACTGCTCCATCTGGTTGGCCCGCTGCAGCGGCGAGGTTGAACTTCCAGTCGCCGACGCGGACCGCGATAACGTCGCCGTCGTCGCTGAAGTACATGATCGCCTGCCTCGGGCTCTCTTTCGCCTGCCCGAGAAGTAGTGACCATGTCGTAGCCGTCGAGGTGGACGTGGAACTTCTTGCCGCCGACGGTCGTGCCGTCGAGCAGTTGCTTGGTAACGTCGGGGTTGCCGGCCGCCGCGACCATCGTCGGGAACATGTCGATGTGCGAGACGATCCCGTTGTAGACCGAGCCGGGCTTGATGACGCCCGGCCAGCGGATGAATGACGGGACGCGCCAGCCGCCTTCCCAGTTCGAGTCCTTCTGGCCGCGGAACGGCGTGTTCGCGCCGTCGGGCCAGGTGTCGTTCTCGGGACCGTTGTCGGTCGAGTACATCACGAACGTGTTGTCGGCGATCCCCAGCTCGTCGAGTTTGTCGAGCATCATCCCGATCTGCTCGTCGTGCACGACCATGCGGTCGCTGTACGGATCCTGGCCGCTCTTGCCGATGTTCTTCTCGGCGACGTGCGTGCGGAAGTGCATCGCCGTCGAGTTGTACCAGAGGAAGAACGGCTGGTCGGCCTTGGCCTGCTTCTCCATCCAGTCGAGCGCGCGGGCGGTGATCTCCTCGTCGACCGTCTCCATGCGCTTCTTGGTGAGCGGCCCGGTGTCTTCGACCTTCTGCTTGCCGACGCGGCCCCAGCGCGGGTCGACGGTCGCGTCGTCCTTGTCGGTCGCCCAGCAGTGCAGCACGCCGCGCGGACCGAACTGCTCCTTGAACCAGGGCATCTTCGGATAGTCGGGCAGCTCCGGTTCTTCTTCGGCGTTGAGGTGATACAGGTTACCGAAGAACTCGTCGAAGCCGTGCACCGTCGGCAAGAACTCGTTGCGGTCGCCGAGGTGGTTCTTGCCGAACTGCCCCGTGGCATAGCCGAGCGGCTTCAGCATCTCGGCGATCGTCGGGTCTTCCGGTTGGAGGCCGACCGTCGCGCCGGGCATCCCGACCTTGGTGAGGCCCGTGCGAATCGGGTTTTGTCCCGTGATGAAGCAGGCGCGTCCGGCGGTGCAGCTCTGCTGCGAGTAATAGTCGGTGAACAGGCCGCCTTCGTTTGCCACGCGGTCGATGTTCGGGGTGCGGTACCCCATCATGCCGTTGCTGAAGCGACTGATGTTCCAGATTCCGACATCGTCGCCCCAGAGGATCAGAAAATTCGGTTTCTTGGCGGCCATCTCGTTGTGTGCTCCACTTCCATATGGCTAATTGAGCCTCGCCGCGGGCGCAGCGAGGGCGGGCAACGTTCGGCGGGCCGACCGACCGGCCCCTCGCGTAAATGGAGGGGGTAGGGCGCACGCTGGAGCGGCGCGTGGAGCCCCCGATGGGGATTGAATCCGTTTGAGCGTGGTTTTTGGTGGGTGGGGGTGGCCGAAAAAGCCCGCCGCGTCGACGTTCTCGTGATTCGCCCGGGCGCCCGTGGTCGCGAACGGTTGCCATCGACGGCAACCGAATGGCAACCACGGATTCGGGCGCCGACAACGCGCGGCTACGCCCCTAGCGGTATCCTCTCCTGAGGTCGCGGCCGCGCCGAGCGTAAACAGACCGCGACCAGAATCCCGCCTACCGCTAAGGAACGCGCGCGCGTGGGCGAGGCCGCAGCTCAAAAACGCGCCGTCGCATAGCAAGCACCGCCAAGATCGCCTTGGGGACCGACGGCCCTCGACTAAGAGCTCGATCTGTGCGTCTGTCGCAGAACCAAATTTCGCTGGCAAGACCAGGTTGGCGGGCCCTCTCTTACGGCGCCTTTGGCGGTAAGAGGTACCCTGCCCCCGGGCGAAGCAGCGAAGGCGGTATCAGGAAAAGGCCAAGGCTACCCGGCGGCCTAGCGCAGAAAGGGGATTCGCTATGCTTGCAGTCACGCTACCGGCAGCGGCACTTGCGGTTGGGTTCGCCAACTTATCTCTTCACGTGGAGGGATCGCAGCCTCCGAGGACCCTTTCATTAGTCGCGCCTTAGCTGTGACGCACGTGCGACAAACAGCGTTCCGGACGTCGGAGAACGACGCCACAGGAAAGTATCCTCTACGCTTCAGACGGCGTCGACGGAGGATATCCCGAAGGCGGTCTCCTCATAAATGATAGCGGAGTGCTATACGGTAAACCTCTATGGGCGGTATGGCGAAGGGACAGTATTCACGCTCACGCCTCAGGGCTCCGCATACGCGGAAAACGTTGCGTTCACTTTTTCAGGGTACGGCGCGGGCGGGATATTTCCCAACTCTGGCTTGATCGCTGATTCGACGGGCGCCCTTTACGGTACGACAGAAGCTGGGGGCAACGTGCAATGTAACTGTGGCACGTTGTTCAAACTAACACATTCGGGCTCGGTCTGGACCGAGACCTTCGTCTACGGTTTTCAGGGGAACGAGGGAAATGGCGATGGAGCGTATCCTAGCTCCGCCAGTCTCGTCGCTGACGCCACGGGGGCGCTGTACGGCACGACATTCACGGCGGCTTCGGTGCCTGCAGCAATGGCTGCGGGACGGTATTCAGATGGCGCCCTCAGGATCGACTTACGTTGAGAGCGCTATCTATCGCTTTCGGGGCCCCGCAGACGACGGATATAATCCCGCCTCCAATCTTCTCATAGACGGTGATACGCTCTATGGCACGACCACCAATGGGGGGGAGAACCACGGCGAAGGCACCGCGTTCGCGGTAACTGCCGCGGTGTCGGGCAGTGGCTACACGGAGAAACTGCTCCACACATTTCTCAGCCACCGCAAGGGAGTGGGTCCGACGAATGGACTCGTCGCCGGACCCGGCGGGGTCTTCTACGGCACAACAGACACCGGTGAACGGGTTGCAAGAAAAGCCCAGCCGGTTGCGGCAACGTGTTCAGTCTAACTCCTTCGCGCCATCACTACGTGTATCGCGTCCTCTACAACTTTAAGGGTCGTGACGGTGCGAATCCAATAAGCCTGATCGCAGATGGCACTGGCAACTTGTTCGGCATTACTTCAAACGGAGGGTCGGCCACTTGCGGATGCGGCACCGTGTTCGAGCTTAGCCATGTCAAGTCTCACAGCGGCTTCACGGAAACGGTGCTCTACAGTTTTCAGGGCGGCCTCGACGGGAGCGATCCTTCCCGGGTCTAGCCATCGGCAACGCGGGATCGCTTTATGGGACGACGTTTCTCGGAGGCAGCATAGCGTGCGGGGGCCAGGGATGCGGTACGGCCTTTAAGATTGTCCCCTAGCGCCCACTATAGATCGACGCGCGCCTCCTGGCTACGCCCCGAGGGCGAGCGCCCCTTCGCTCGTCCCCTCGGCGAACCCGCGCCCACCCCCAGGGCAGCACCGGCAGCGTTACGGGGACCCCCAGGTCCGTATTCGTCGGTCTCGCCGCGCTCGATGAATGATCGCGGCCGATACCAATTGCAGTGGTCGCGGGGATGCGCGATCCTCAAAACCCAGTGTCGCGTTTGTGACGCGTGGTGCGTTTGACCTCGCTCACATTGCAACGGAAAGACCCGGTTAGGTCACAAGCGAGAGCGCGCGCGCGCGAAGTGAGGCGATAGCACCGTCTGCAGGGTTTCCGCGCCGGGTATCTGCAGCATCCTGCGCGGCCGCATTCCCGAACGCGCCGTCACCTAGAAGTGGCAGACTTAAGTCGACCTGGGCCCGGGGCTCTCCCCCGGGCGGCACGTCAATGCTCTACCGGCCATTCCGCGCAGTGGCTGCGGCTCAAATTTCGGGCCGCGTTTGCAATTCACGCCGACATCGACGGGTGAAATGGTCCTCGGTCGATGTTCCAGAATGAGCTTCTAGAGCCAGCGCCCCGACGGCTCTTTCTAGTCGAGGAGCCGCATTCCCGAACGCGCCGTCACCTAGAAGTGGCAGACTTAGTCGACCTGGGCCCGGGGCTCTCCCCCGGGCGGCACGTCAATGCTCTACCGGCCATTCCGCGCAGTGGCTGCGGCTCAAATTTCGGGCCGCGTTTGCAATTCACGCCGACATCGACGGGTGAAATGGTCCTCGGTCGATGTTCCAGAATGAGCTTCTAGAGCCAGCGCCCCGACGGCTCTTTCTAGTCGAGGAAGCGGAGCATGATGCTGAAGTACCTCTTAGCTCTCGCGTTTGTTGCTACACTGATGGGTTGTGTGGGTCAAGCCCAGAAGGGCGACCCAGGGAGCTCGCGGTCCGCCTCTAGGCCAGCACAGGACCAACGTGAGATCAACCGACGACTCGATTCCCTCCTGACACTCTCGCTGATGAGTATAAAAGCGACTCCCGATCGGCAACAAGCTGTCCTAACCTACCGAATCGAGAGGTGGCCTCGGATAACCGAACAGACCGCTATGTGATGACTTCAACCGCTGCGGGGCGAAGAAACGCCGCGAGAGGAGCAAGTCATCGTGAGTCGTTCC
This sequence comes from Vulcanimicrobiota bacterium, assembly GCA_963743605.1. Classification (GTDB taxonomy): domain Bacteria; phylum Vulcanimicrobiota; class Vulcanimicrobiia; order Vulcanimicrobiales; family Vulcanimicrobiaceae; genus CAVUQJ01. The sequence goes on from CAVUQJ010000017.1 coordinate 4,881, forward strand.
CGCCGAAACCATACAGCCAGCTTCAAGGCGAAGGTGGCGATCGCGGCCATCAAGGGCGATCAGACGATCGCCGAGTTGTCGAAGCGTTTCGACGTTCATCCCAACTCCATCGTCCAGTGGAAATCGCTGCTGCTCGAACGAGCGGCTGAGGCCTTCGGAGGCGATGCCGGCAAGGCCAGCGGCCCCGACATCACCGAGCTGCACGCAAAGATCGGCCGGCTGGCGTTGGAGAACGATTTTTTAAACGCGCGCTCGGGCGTGTCGACGGGCCGAGCGCAAAGCGATGATCGATCGTGACCACGCTTTGCCGCTTTCGCATCAAGCGAAGCTGCTTGACATCTCTCGGAGCGGGCTGTATTACACGCCGGTGCCGATTTCCGAAGCCGATCTGAACCTGATGCGTGAAATCGACCGGCTGAACACGGAATACCCCTTTGCCGGTGCCCGGATGCTGCGCGACATGCTGCGCAAGCGCGGCTACCTGGTGCTCGGCCGGCGGCACGTCGGTCGCTTGATGCGGCTGATGGGCATCGAGGCGCTCTACCGCAAGAAGAAAGGGACCAAGACGAATCCCGAGCACACCGTCTACCCGTACCTGCTGCGTAACCTCAAGATCGACCGTCCCAATCAGGTCTGGGCAGCCGACATTTCGTATATCCCGATGCGCGAGGGCTTTCTGTATCTCTTCGCCATCCTCGACTGGGCGACACGCAAAGTGCTGGAGTGGAGGCTTTCGAACTCCCTGACGACCGACTTCTGCATCGATGGGCTGGAAGCAGCGATCGCCAAGTACGGTTGTCCCGAGATCTTCAATACGGATCAAGGCTGCCAATTCACAGATGCGGACTTCGTCGGTGCTCTCAAGAGTCGAGGCATCGCGGTCAGCATGGACGGAAAGGGCGCCTGGCGCGACAACGTGTTCGTGGAGCGCTTCTGGCGCTCGATCAAGTACGAGGAGGTCTATCTTCGCGCCTACGAATCCGCGAGCGAGGCCAAACACTTCATCGGGCGCTACATCGCCTTCTACAACGAGCATCGCCCGCACTCGAGCCTCGACGGTCGCACGCCGGACGAGGTATACTTCAGCCAGCCGCCGGCTCAGGCGGCATAGCCCGCGGAGTCATCACATAAGGACTGCCGAGTTCGTGTCCAAAAAACCGCGGCCACCTCTTCGGCGACAGCGACTCCCTTAACAGCCTCGGAGACCTTCGAGCGACGATGACCGTGCGAACCCATGACGGCCACATCCTATATAACGGAGCCATCCCAACATCAGGCTCCTTTGCCGCCTCACCCGCAACTGCCACAGTTCATGTTTCAGTTGCTTTGCCAACTTCCCAGGCGGCCATTTCGCTCGCCAGCCTGCCACTGGATGACATTTCAACGACCTACCATCTTTCCAGCGTCACTTTCGGCGCCGACAACGAAACTCTCGCTTACCACAGGATCGCAGAAGTACAGGCAAGCTCCACTGGAGGCCCGCCACCAAGAGTTGCTATTGAGCGTGCTGTTCAGACAGTTTTCAGCCGTCTGGGAAGCAGCGGCGCGAGCCACGATCCAAGTTGGTCCGGCATTACGCAAACCTTCGCACATGATTCACGGGGGGTCGACGCTCTGGACGAATATGCGGACGCGACAAACCTAAATCACCGCGTGGATGACGTGCGGGGGGAAACAGCTTCGATAACGACCACGTATATCACCTCATCAGACTCCAAGGACCTCCGTTTATCCTTCTTGCGACACGACACATGGACGTTTGCACACGTTGCTGCGGGCTGGCTATTAGAAGGCTTACGCGTCGATGACCTTGCGCTTACGGCAGTCGCATTTGGGGATGGGACGAAGACAAGTATCCGGGATTCATCTTTCGACCCCAGCAGTCGCAACGTCACATATCACATCGAAGGATACAAACTCGTATGGCATCCGGTCGGAGGCGACGGCATGTGGAGGGTGGACGTTCTTTCCTCGCCGCGGCCTCAGCCGTCAAAGATCACATGGAATACCCCTCACCCGTCAACGATCACATGGAACACCCCACAACCTAGCGCACCGGCTCCTCCGCAAGTCGACAGCTTCCACGGATTCTCATGCAAGGGGACATGCGAGGGACATCAGCGTGGATACGATTGGGCGGAGAAGCATCAAATCGACGATCCACATGCCTGCTACAGTGGGCCGCGCCTGTCAAATCCGAACAATGAATCGTTTTCGGAGGGTTGCGAGGCCTACGTTGACGACAGCACTGGCGCCGCGAGGTTAGATCCCGAGGAGCGTTATGGCGGTGATGAGAATACACAGCCGTAACACAATGAGCTGAACGATTTCGAAGAGCGTGAAGGAGCCCCGCCAGGGTGAACAGTCTGTCAATTCTTAGGGTCAGACTGGCCGTCCCGCGATCTGTACAGTGACGACCCCTATCACGCAAGTTGGCGAGAACTGTTCCACTTCACAGGATCGGACGCTGCCCGCCGCGCGATGCACTCGCTGCTGCCCCCGAATACTACACGCAGTTTAGGAACGCACTCAAGCTGGCAGATGAACTTTGGTCTGACTATGAAGACGCTCCAGAGCGGGTCGACGCGATCCCGCTACACTACGGTACCCTATGGCTTGGCATGGCCGTCGCCTACGCCACCCTCGACCCCATGACCCTTTCATCGAGAAAGGCCCATCATGGCCTCACTTTCACAATCGGCGACGATCCTCGCCCGTTTCTGAACAGTAAGATCGACATCGGCGACAAACTAGAAAGCTTCGGTCTTGTCAATCGGGCGTTCGGTGGAAATCTCGCACCAGGGCAAACCCTCCGAATCAGAGACATTTTGCCCGCGATTCCCGATTTAAGCGACGATGACCTAGAGCGCGGCTGCATGGACCCGCGCGGCGCCTCTAGTCCAGCCAATCGAGTTCGACGGACCCATTTCTAAGTTGATGCATCTGCAGACTTCCGATGCCGTCGCCTTCGTGTCAGCCAGTTTTCCCCTTAACACGGAATCGATTGTTGCAAGGACAGCCGCTGGCTCCTACTTGGCAGATCGCGGGGCGGCGTTCGACCCGGACAGACTGGAACTGCGCTGGCGTCGGCTGCGCAAAGATTCTGACGAATTCAAGCAGGTGATGGTCGAGACACCGCATGGCCTCTTCTTGCTACCAAAGATAAAAGGCTTCGTGGTGCCGGAATTCGCTCTTTACTTGTTGGTGCTATACGGTCTGAGCTCGCTCGTGCGCTACCACCCTGACGTGTGGTTTCCGATGCTCGAGGATCAGACCGATGAATACTTCGTTGTCCGGTCGTTTATGCTGGCCGCTCAGAGGCGGTTGCCCAGCCTGGTCTTGAATCACCTGAATCGGCGCACGTACCAATTTCTGGTAAAGTAATGCTTACACGGAGGGCCCACTCTGGTTGGGCGCGCCCGTCCGGTCTACAAGAATGGGGGTCGACAAGGAACAGCATGGACGAGGCTGGACGTTACCAACCACCGGTGGACAGGTACGTACTGTTCCTAGATATTTTGGGATTCAGCGACCTGGTAGAACGCAAACCGGCGGACGAAATCTACGGGCTAATCGATAGTGCGCTGCAGAGCTTTGTTCGCTGGGAGGAGCTAAATGCGCGCTTTCGGACGATTTACTTCTCTGACACTTTTGTGCTGTACCAAGAATCGCCCGGCTACCATAGCGCCTACTTTCACGACGTTTACGCGATCGGTGGGATGCTGTTGTCGGCACTGCTCGCCATGGGTATACCTGCCCGGGGAGCGATCTCTTTTGGCGAGTTTCAGGTCGCCCGCGATGCATCCGGTCGCCATCAGGTGTTCTTTGGGCGCGCCTTGATCGAGGCGTTCCGGGCCGAACAGCAAGAGAAGTGGATAGGAATCACAATTCTCAAGTCAGCCTGGTTACCGTATGAGCAAGAGGACGCGGGGCGCATCGCTGTTCTCGAAGGGGAGGGCGTGTGGATCAAGCGTCAGGATGACGTGCTTCTGCTGAACCCGTTTCTTAAGTTGCGGTCGTGGTATCCGATGGACGAGCTCGGCGAGATACCAAGACCCTACCTCGAGTGGGACGCGCCAGAGTTCCCAAATGATCTTTTAGGTTTCAAGTTCCTTCGCGACCAAAGCGCTGCATTCATTGAGGCCGGCGACTTCTGGGGGCCCGTTGCCGTTAAGTATCACTCAACAATTGCCTTTCTAAGGCGAGTATTGGGGAGCGAAGTCTACGAGTGGGGCAGCCAAGCCAGCGAGATCACCTGAAGGGATTGGCCCGTGTGTCGCCCGTGTTGTTGCTGCGTTTGCGGGGTCGAGTCGTTGGCTTGTGGACCGGCCTCCGTCGCCGGGATTCGAGTCTCTCCGGCGAACGCGCCCAGGTTCCGCGCCGTCAGTCGGGTCGCAACGCGCGGGCGCTTTTCCGGTACTCATGGACGCGCCTTGGTAGAGGAGCGTAGCCTCCTTCCGGCGCAGCTCCACAGGTGCGGCTGGGCCAATTGCGGCGAACCCGATTCGCGACTTCGAAGGAGGGCTCGCCGGCCGCTTTGCGTGGAGCCGCTTCCCGGGGAGCGGAGATTTCGCAACGCGACGCTTTCATTTTGGCGCTGTCCTCCTAACCCGTCATGGAACCTTCCGACCTAAAGCGTGAACTGGACGAAACTTTGGCTGATGTTGGAGCGCAGTACGTCGGCATTGACCAGGACGGTGCCGCGTGCTCTAGAGCGATGGACGCGACGCTAAGCGAAGAGGACCTCGATCAACTGACGCAAATAATAGTCGACATCATCGTCTCGTCAGATTCACCCAAAATACATGAACTGAAATCGAAGACGATTGGCGTGAGAGTCAATCCATCGTGAAACTCTTGCTAAAGGTCCCGTCCTGGCAGCTTTTCTTGGCGGGGCTACTGGTGCTCCTCGCCGTCCTGATCCCTGGCCTCCTGTATTGGAGGTCGACTGAAGCCCCGTTTACAAGATGTATTTACGGTGATCCAGTGTGTTCACTCACCGCATCTACATACTTGTTGACTATTTTTTCGCTGTGCGCGTTTTACGCCGCATCTAAAGCGGCATACTTTGCGCAACAAGCTTTTAGCCAAGAGACCCGCGCCGTGCTCGCGGCGGAAGCCTGTTCTGAGAAGGAGGCTCATGAGGGCAGAGGTGGCCGCGGTTTTTTGGACACGAACTCGGCAGTCCTTATGTGATGACTCCGCGGGCTATGCCGCCTGAGCCGGCGGCTGGCTGAAGTATACCTCGTCCGGCGTGCGACCGTCGAGGCTCGAGTGCGGGCGATGCTCGTTGTAGAAGGCGATGTAGCGCCCGATGAAGTGTTTGGCCTCGCTCGCGGATTCGTAGGCGCGAAGATAGACCTCCTCGTACTTGATCGAGCGCCAGAAGCGCTCCACGAACACGTTGTCGCGCCAGGCGCCCTTTCCGTCCATGCTGACCGCGATGCCTCGACTCTTGAGAGCACCGACGAAGTCCGCATCTGTGAATTGGCAGCCTTGATCCGTATTGAATACTCGGGACAACCGTACTTGGCGATCGCTGCTTCCAGCCCATCGATGCAGAAGTCGGTCGTCAGGGAGTTCGAAAGCCTCCACTCCAGCACTTTGCGTGTCGCCCAGTCGAGGATGGCGAAGAGATACAGAAAAGCCCTCGCGCATCGGGATATACGAAATGTCGGCTGCCCAGAACTGATTGGGACGGTCGATCTTGAGGTTACGCAGCAGGTACGGGTAGACGGTGTGCTCGGGATTCGTCTTGGTCCCTTTCTTCTTGCGGTAGAGCGCCTCATGCCCATCTGCCGCATCAAGCGACCGACGTGCCGCCGGCCGAGCACTCAGGTAGCCGCCCGCTTGCGCAGCATGTCGCGCAGCATCCGGGCACCGGCAAAGGGGTATTCCGTGTTCAGCCGGTCGATTTCACGCATCAGGGTTCAGGATCGGCTTCGGAAATCGGCACCGGCCGTAATACAGCCCGCTCCGAGAGATGTTCAAGCAGCTTCGCTTGATGCGAAAGCCGGCAAAGCGTGGTCACGATCGATCATCGCTTTGCGCTCGGCCCGTCGACACGCCCGAGCGCGCGTTCTAAAAAATCGTTCTCCAACGCCAGCCGGCCGATCTTTGCGTGCACTTGGTGGATGTCGGGGCCGCTGGGCCTGCCGTGCATCTGCCTCCGAAGGCCTCAGCCGCTCGTTTCGAGAGCAGCGATTTCCACTCAATACGATGGGAGTTGGGATGAACGTCGAAACGCTTCGACAACTCGGCGATCGTCTGATCGCCCTTGATGGGCCGCGATCGCCACCTTCGCCTTGAAGGCTGGCCGTATGGTTTCGGCGGGAACGACTTCACGATGACTTGCTCCTCTCGCGGCGTTTCTTCGCCCCGCAGCGGGTTGAAGTCATCACATAGCGGTCTGTTCGGGTATCCGAGGCCACCTCTGGCGGTGGACTCCAAGGTGTATCCTTAGACGGTGCTGATGCTATTTTCCGTCGAGCAACCTAGCGATTTCTCACATGTGGCCGCGATCGAGCGGCAGATTTTGACCTCGCCAGCCTAGGACGGTCCGCGATTATTGACGCCAAGATTCACCTGATGCTTAAGAGTAAGTGTACGGCCGTGTCCTCGATTGCGATCGGTAGTATAGGAGTGCCGGGCTCCAAACACTTGCGTCTGTGGGTAAAGTGTTCGCCCATGGTAGCCGTGAGTTGGGGAAAGGCTACCCAGAATGCCGACGAAAGTAGCCTGGAGTTTCATGTTCCTACGGGCCACATTAAATTCTCGTCGCTGGGCGGTTATGGACGAGGTAATGAAGCGCAAACCCCAGGTCGAGAATTGCCGTCGGGCTAAGCCCAATACAGCGGGGAGTTCCTGAGTGAAATATGAACGAGTGCGCTGACTGTTCTGGCTCATTGTCGTACTTGGCACTGCAGCCACCTACGCCACGCTAGAGTTACTGGTGACCGGCGGAGAGAGGTGGCCGCGGTTTTTTGGACACGAACTCGGCAGTCCTTATGTGATGACTCCGCGGGGCCATGCCGCCTGAGCCGGCGGCTGGCTGAAGTATATCTCGTCCGGCGTGCGACCGTCGAGGCTCGAGTGCGGGCGATGCTCGTTGTAGAAGGCGATGTAGCGCCCATGAAGTGTTTGGCCTCGCTCGCGGATTCGTAGGCGCGAAGATAGACCTCCTCGTACTTGATCGAGCGCCAGAAGCGCTCCACGAACACGTTGTCGCGCCAGGCGCCCTTTCCGTCCATGCTGACCCGCGATGCCTCGACTCTTCAGAAGCACCGACGAAGTCCGCATCTGCGAATTGGCAGCCTTGATCCGTATTCGAATACTCGGGATACCGGACTCCGCCATCCCTGCTTCCAGCCCATCGATGCAGAAGTCGGTCGTCAGGGGGTTCGAAAGCCTCCACTCCAGCACTTTGCGTGTCGCCCAGTCGAGGATGGCGAAGAGATACAGAAAGCCCTCGCGCATCGGGATATACGAAATGTCGGCTGCCCAGACCTGATTGGGACGGTCGATCTTGAGGTTACGCAGCAGGTACGGGTAGACGGTGTGCTCGGGATTCGTCTTGGTCCCTTTCTTCTTGCGGTAGAGCGCCTCGATGCCCATCAGCCGCATCAAGCGACCGACGTGCCGCCGGCCGAGCACCAGGTAGCCGCGCTTGCGCAGCATGTCGCGCAGCATCCGGGCACCGGCAAAGGGGTATTCCGTGTTCAGCCGGTCGATTTCACGCATCAGGTTCAGATCGGCTTCGGAAATCGGCACCGGCGTGAGTACAGCCTGTGCTCCAAGAACGGTGCTCAAGCAGCTTCGCTTGATGCGAAAGCGGCAAAGCGTGGTCACGATCATCATCGCTTGCGCTCGGCCCGTCGAATGTCCCAGCGCGCGTTCTAAAAAACCGTTCTCCAACGCCAGCCGGCCGATCTTTGCGTGCAGCTCGGCGATGTCGGGGCCGCTGGCCTTGCCGGCATCGCCTCCGAAGGCCTCAGCCGCTCGTTCAGCAGCAGCGATTTCCACTGGACGATGGAGTTGGGATGAACGTCGAAACGCTTCGACAAACTCGGCGATCGTCTGATCGCCCTTGATGGCCGCGATCGCCACCTTCGCCTTGAAGCTGGCTGTATGGTTTCGGCGGAACGACTCACGATGACTCGCTCCTCTCGCGGCGTTTCTTCGCCCCGCAGCGGTTGAAGTCATCACATAGCGGTCTGTTCGGTTATCCGAGGCGACCTCTGAGCTCAGCGGAGCACGATTACTTCGTAAATGAGGTAAATACAGCCACTCGTCGCGACGCTGCGCTTCGTTGCTTAGCCGAGCGTGAGGACGACAGCTTTACCTGGAACGCGAACGCAAGAAAAGGGTACCGAACTTGCTGCAAGGTTCGACAGGACTGCCAAATTATGACGCAACGTCAAGGAAAACGTGGCCATGGACGCCGTTGAAATGATGCTATTACCACGGTCAGATATTGCCAGCGTGCTACGCGCGCTCTTCCACGGCTCCTCAGAGTGGGTCTTAGTGATCAAACCCGGGATGGCGAAAGCGAGCCGTAGCGTTCCCAAACCAAATCAATCGTATATCGCGCCGCTTCGTCAAGCCGTTGCGTGTCCCCGTTCGCAGTCAAAATCATGTATTCGCGAGGATGCTCATGCCAAAACGACGGATCATGGACCGTTCACCCATGCCTCGATAGGATCCGTAAACATCCGACGACGGTCCGAAACCAGGCTCCAAGCTTGGCAGTAATAGATAATTTTCTGCAGCCGAATCTGCGGAGCGGACCGTGCCGCTCGATCAAATACTGCGCAACATCCTTCGCCCTGGCAGGTTGCATTCGTGTGAGTTGGCGGGCCTGTCGCTACTGCCTGATCGTTCCACGCTCTCATGACCCCCTCGCCACGCCGTAAGTTGCTTATGCACCGCACTCGGCTTCGCCGAGGCCTGCTCGCAAGCCGACTTTCCCCTTGCTGGGATCCTACCCTCCACCCTGCCCTCAGTTTGGGCGTTCGAGGTGAACGTCCCCAGGTGCGCGGCAAGCGCCAAAAGCGCGAAAGCTAGAGCGCCCCGAGTTATCGCGCTTTTAGCGCTTTCTTGTTGGTGCTATGGCGAACGTGGTCTCTCGGGGTCGGCCGCCCGTTCGCGTTGTTTCAGTTACCGCAAGGCCCCCCCGCACCATCGAGTCGATAGCCCGAGTAATTCGATCGGACAAAACGTGCCGGGCGAACAGCGACCTAATCGCATCGCGATCCAACCCTTCCGGATAGACGCCCCCGAGCGCCTCTAGGATGCGGTCAGCTACAGAGTCGCCTAGTCCGCCACCGAAAACGCGCTGCGTCGAGTCGCGGCAGTACCTCCAGAGCCATGGCCGCTTCAAGGCGCACTCTTCGGATGCGGTCCCCGCCGTCCAGCAGTGCGTACAACATGGCCATCCGTACGGTCTGCGCCCGGCCCTCGCGGTAATCTACCCTAGAAGTCCGTCGGGCTCCGGGAGTGCGCGATAAAAACTGAACCCACAAGGGGCGGGATTCGTCGGCCCATGATACCCGCTCGATGTTACGTCCCGCGTCGATAGAGTCGCGAAGGGATCGTCCGATGATGGCAAGGTCGGCGTCACTTAGTGAACCGCCGAGGGTAACCGCCGTCGACGCCGGGTGCAGACGAATGCGAACCGGTTGGCGAAGCCATTTGCGATCTCGATGCTGTCGAGCCTCGCGCGGAGTTCCTCAGCAGTCGTGTGCGCGATGATCGCCGGGTGGATTCCGCGAGCCGTCACCGGCTGCTTGCGGACGTTATGACATAGGGAGTCCGCGCCCAGGTATCGCCGATGATTGGCGACAGCACGGGTCCCTCACGTCGCGCCGCGGCGAAAATACGCGCGAACTCGGGCTCGACAACGAGCGCCCCGCGTACATCAACTGGCAACTCCTCGCGCTCGTGCAGCCGCTCAATTAGGGCTCCCCCGAGGCGAGACGGCCGACCTCGGCTTCTTGGAGCCATTGGTCGTCAGCGATCCGGAAGACGCGCCGGACCTGATCCAACGACGTGCCCTTGCGCCCTCCGGCCGTCGCACCAACTAGGGAGGGAAAGAGGCGACTCGCGGCGCCGTAGCCTCAACGATGAAGTGCGGCGAAGGGCCCACGACAGCGCCGAACGTCGCAAGAAAATCTGCGCTAAAAGCGCGGAAGAAAGGTCTGCTTCGGAGTGCGGTTTTACCGCCGGTACAAAGGCGCCGGCCAAACCGTACAGCGCTGCGGAGTCCAGTTTTGGGAAAGGCTTCGCATCTCCCCTAGCTCTACCGTAGTTCTCCTAACCGAGCGCCGCGCGTCGATTCGATTCTTTCGAACTCAGTTCGCAACGGATTTATCACGACGGATACCCAGCGCACAGGCGCAGCTTGGCCTCTTCAACGTCCTCTTTTGACGGTCCAAAGCCGCGGCTTCCACTGGATTCCCAGATGCGCTCGAATCTCGATCAGGAAGCGAGTGTAGCGAAGGTCGCGGTCCATCTCGACGAGTGCCCGAGGCTCCGCTTCATGGATTGCGTCCACCGCTCGATGCCAACGAAGATGGGGTGCTCGATCCCTAGCGCGTCGAGGTCTCGTGGCGCGCGTCGCGTTACGACCTCTCGCAAGTGGTGAAAGAGATCGACCGACTCGCGGGCATCTGATATCGCCGTACAGACTCGACTAGCCCGCCCCGGAAGTCGCGGACGCGACCCTCGAAGCTGAGCGTGCGTCCCAACGTTCGCGCGACTTGCTGCCGAAGTGGGCCCGGAACTGACCGCGCAGGACACGCATCCCACCCGGAGTGAACGTTACCCGTACGACTCGCCCGCGCCGCCGAACGCGGCGTTTCACGCGGCGGGTTCCCGGTTGGTTCGCTTGAAGCTATCGACGTATGCTTCGAGGGACTGGACGGGGAATAGCTGTCTCCGACCGACGCGGACGCTTTCGAGGAGACAGGCGGCGTCCCCGACAAGCGTCTTCAGCGTCGACCTTGAAATGCGCCCCAGAAATGTTGCGGCCTCGTTGTAGTCGAGGAGTGCTCGACGTGGCTCGTTGTCGTTGTGCATGGCTTGAGTTTACACAATCGCCGTGGTAAAATGAAGCATGGTTCGTTTACCGGCGTGGGGGGGACGGGGTGATTAACCTCCTGGAAAGTGCGCTCGTTCCCGGCGTGCGTCTTGCGGACTCTCTGGGACTCAAGGCGGCGGTCCCGTATCGATGGTTGCGGGGCCAGCGTCAGCCCTCATCCCAGAATGTGCGCCGCGTGAATGAAGCCGTCTGCATCCCTGATCGGGATGGCCGAGGCCCGCGACTACCTCGACGCGCTCGCGCTGTTCGACGGTACCATTGAACCCGAGTCCGGGGACGCGCAGCGCGTGGTCGATCTGGCGGTAGCTCTCTTGGAATCACTCAGCGATTGTCTCGTCGTCGATCCTCCCACGATAGTTGAAGAGATCGCGCGGCGCGCGCCGGGGAGCCGCTTCGTTCGGTCCCGTGGTTGCGGCGCAAGGAAAGCGGATCGCGTCGCACCTCCAAGGATCGCCCGTGCAACGTCCGGCGATTGACGAGGTCGTTTACCTCGCCAGCAAGTGCGGCGTCGATATCGAGGGATACATTCGCTCAGGAATTGATGTGAAGTTGCGACGCGCTACCGAACGCGCGGAGGTCCTGGTCCAGTCGGCCCTCGCAAAGCTCGAAATCAAGAAGCCTGTTGATCGCATTCGGACCCTGCAAGAGATCATGCGCGCCTTCGAGGCGACGCAGACTCTTACAATTGGGGCCGTCGAGGAAGCGTACATGAAGCGATCTGTGAAATCGAAACGGAGGAAAGCGTGAGCGTTTACAAGCGTAAGTCTGGCCGCTGGGCGGCTCTCATCGACGTTGACGGTGGTTCAGGTAGGTCGCGGAAGCGTCGCGCACTCGGCACCTATCCGACGCGCCGGAAGCTGAACGCGCGGAGCGTGACGCTCTCGCGGCTCGCGACCGAGGGATCGACCTAATACCCGGAAAGGTGACGCTCTCGGCGCTCTTTGAGCGATACCTCGCTCACGTCACGGGGCAGGGCGCGGCGGCCATCACACTTTGGCGATATCGGGACCTCGCTGATCGCAATATTCTGCCGCAGATTGGCACCATTCCGCTCTGCGAAGCTCAAGCCCGCGCACGTGTCCGCGTCTGTGCGCTGCACCTCCTCGCGGACGGCCGCGTAAAGGGGCGCGGCAGGGCCAAGGGCGGCGGGCTGTCCCCGCGGACCGTCGGACACGCGTTCACGCTCCTAAAGGGCGCGCTCGGGTGGGCCGTCCGCATGGAGCTTGTCGGCCGCAACGTCGCGACGAGCGTGACCCCGCCATCGGTGACCCGTAAAGAGGCTGTAGCGCTCAGCGTCGACGAGGCTCAGCGTCTTTTGGCGGCGGTCGAGGAGGCGCGCTGGGGGCCTCTATTCGCCCTAGCAATCGCAACAGGCGCGCGCCGCGGCGAGCTTGCGGCGATCCGCTGGCGTGACGTTGCCTTCGACCGTGCTACGCTCAAGGTGCGGGCCAGCCTATCGCACGTCAAGGGCGTAGTCGCGGAGAAAACGACCAAGACGGGTCGCGAGCGCCTAGTCGCCCTTTCTCCGCTCGCAGTGGCCGCGCTCCGGCGTCAACACGCGCGGCAGGCGCAGGACAAGCTCCGCGCCAGAGAAGGCGTCTACCGCGACGACGACCTGGTGTTCGCGACAGAGCTAGGCCAACCGATTCCGCCCGGAGCGATCACGCGCGCGTTCTACGAGTACGCGACCAAACTCAAACTCCGAACGACGAGCTTCGATGGGCTCCGCCACACGGCAGCGTCCTGGCTCCTGTCGTCCGGCGTCGACGTGCGGACCGTCGGGGGCGTCCTGGGCCATAGTACGGCCGTAACGACCCTTTCCGTCTACGCTCACATGGTCGAGGGCGCTCAGGCCGCGGCCGTCGCCAAGATCGACCAAGCGCTGAGCCGACCTCGGGCGGCCCAAGCGGAGGCCGCTCTTACAGCCGACGGCAACCGAATGGCAACCGCGGCGACAACGGGCTGACGAAAAACCCCGTAGTGCCGGGGTTTTCGTGGAGCCCCCGATGGGGATTGAACCCATGACCTCCTACTTACCATGCAGGTGCTCTACCACTGAGCTACAGGGGCGCGGCCCTCAGGGTTACGGGAACCGCCGGCCCGGTCCTGGTTGCAGACCGGGACGGCGGGAGTCGCCGCGACCCCTTCCCTTGTTCAACGCCTTGAAGCTCGGCGTCAGGGCGTGGCAGTTGGGGCAGAGCAATACGAGGTTCTCCGGCGAGTTGTTGCGCCAGTCCCCATCCTGGTGCTCGAGGTCGAGCGGAACGCGCCGCGTCGTTGGGTGTCGCTCGCACCAGCCGCACCGTTCACAGCGCTCACCACGCGTCTCGATCAAGTACGTGCGTATGAAGGATCGACCCGTCCAAGAAAACGGAGGATGGTCGCCACGCAGAAAGCGCGCGGCGACGGCCCTCCGCTCGTACGCGCGCTGACACCGCTGTGCCAACGTGCTGGCCGCGTCGTCGCGAAGGCCGATCACGCAGACGGCGTCATCGGGCTTCACACCGGGGCCGGGTCGCGGGGTCCTCGTCCCGCGGCCGGCCCCGAGCGCTGTGCTAGTGCACGGCGATCCCGCTCATCACGTTGAATCCGGTGTTCGAGCCCTCGATCGTCTGGATCGGCGCGACGTCGCCGTTCGCATCGGCCCCGAAGACCAGCACTTTGTTCCCGTTCGTGACGTATATGTCGTCCACAGAGTCGAGACGGATCCCCCATGGGTGCGACAACCCGGTGCTGGGGCCACTGATCGTGCGCCTCGGAACGACGTTGCCGCTGGCGCCCGCAGCGAACTGGACGATGCCGGCGACGCAGGTCGCGTAGATGTTTCCCTCGGCGTCGACGGTGACGTTGTTGGGATTGGCCATACCCGTGTTCGACCCGCTGATCGTCTGGATCGGGGCGACGTTGCCGCTAGCCCCCGCTGCGTAGACCGTAATGCTGCCTTCGCCCTCGCCCGGATATTCGTTTGCGACATAGATGTTACGGTTGGCGTCGAGCGCGATGCCCCACGGCACGACGAGCCCGGTCTTAGACCCGCCGATCGTCCGCACCGGCGGCACCTCGCCGTTCGAACCGGCGGCGAAGACGCTGACGAAGTCGTGGCGGTCCAAGGCGTCGACGACGTAGATGTCGTCGTCCGAGTCGATCGCGAGGCCCTCAACGTCGATCAAACGCGTGCCCGGCCCGGCGATCCGCTGAATCGGCGCGGAGTCGCCCTTCGCGCCGGCGGCGTACACCGAGATGCTCTTGAAGTCCGCGATGAACAGTGTCCCGGCGCCGTCGAGCGCGATCCCGCCCGGGTGGCTCAGGAGGGTTTTCTTGCCCTTGATCTCGGCAGCCGGCGAAGCGTCGCCGTTCGCGTTCGACGGGAACACAAGTACCCGGCCAATGTCTCCCCGCCGCGAGTTTGCGTTGGTCGGAACATACAGACATGGCGTCAGGGGGCACGCCGCCTTCGCAGCACGTGCGAAGCCGGTCGCGGTCACCGATTGGGGCAGTCGCCCCGACGCCGGGAGCGCCGTGATTTGCGTGCTCGCTCCGTAACAGCCCGTCAACGCAAGACATGCGAGCAGCGCATGAGAACGGTCGTTGAACATCGTTGCCTCCTTAACTCGGAAGAAGGCGCGCCCGCTCCAAGGCGACGGGCGGCGCCTCGGGGGCACAACCGTTATACGACGCCCGGCGCCGGCGCGCCTACCGCAAGGCGACCGGGATGACCAATTTCAGCGCGGTGTGGGTCGGTGAAAACGCGACGACCTTGGTATCGACGAGGCCGGCGTCCTTGGCCGCGGCCATCACCTCGGTGTCCTTGAGCGTCGCGGCTTTGCCCTTGCGCGAGACGACCCAGATCGCGCCGTTCGGCCGCGATCGCCGCGCGAAGGCAGCGAACCGTTCCAGCGCGTCGACAGCGTCGGCCCCATAGAAGATCAGCGCAGCGTCCTTGACGGCCCGCGTTCGCGCGGGCGACCCGAGGCGCGCGGCGAGCGCTGCACGGAACGCGTCGTCGCGAACGCCGATCACGTACACCAGATCTTCGGGTTTGACTCCGAGTTTGTCGAGCAGCGGCTTCATGGAGCGGGCGGCGAGAATCGAACTCGCGACTTCTGCTTGGAAGGCAGAGGCATTACCACTATGCAACGCCCGCGGAACTGGTGGGCAGGGCTGGATTCGAACCAGCGTAGCGCCTTCGCGCGCCAGATTTACAGTCTGGTGCCATTAACCACTCGGCCACCTACCCGTATTTTCGGTCCCGGTCTTCTGCTCGCGTTCCTCGCTGTCTGCGCGCCGAACCGGCCGCGCGGTCGAGCGTTCAGGGACGCGGCGGTCGCGTCCTCTCCAGGGCTCGGGCCGGCACTACCCGCGCGCCCGTTACAGGGTGCCCGCCTCCATGAACGCGCGCTCCCCACTCCAACGACGTCCGCGCTCGGTGAGTTGCGCGAGCGCAGGGTCTCCCAGCCGGGCGCGCAGGGCGGTGAGGACGCGGTCATACTCCTGGCGCTCGGTGTATTCGCGCACGCCGCCCAGTTCGGCGAGCCTCGCGTCGACGAATCCCAGGAGCGCCGCGGCCCGCTCGACGCGCGGCCGCGCGCCCTCGGCCTGTGCCTCCGGCTCGAGAACCGCGGCCGCCGCGAGATGCTGCAGCGCCCACACTTCGAACATGCGCGCCTGCAGCTCGCGCGAACGTTCGAGCGCCTCGCTCGCGGCGGCTCGACCTTCCTCGAAGCGGTCGAGCGCGATGAGATACGCCGCCATGTTGAACAGGTCGATCGCGACGGCCCGATCGTTTGCGAGCGCGCGATGCCCCTCGAGCGCGGCGTCCTCATGCTGCAGCGCGGCGTGGTGGCGGCCGCTTCCGAACTCCACCTCCGCGAGGTTGCCCGCGACCGACGCGGCCTGACGTGCGAATCCGTGGCTGCGGTGGTATGCCAAGGCCTCGGCATACATCTCTCGGGCGCCGTCGAAGTCGCCGCACCGATTGCGCGCGCCGCCCAAATCTCCGAGCGCCATCGCGACCAGGCGCGGAGCATTCAAGGCGCGCGCCGATGCGAGCGCCTCGCGCAGGACGTGCTCCCCCGCTTCGATCGACCCGAGTCCGACCATGGAAGCGCCGATGACCTGCAACGAGCGCGTCAAACCGAGGCGGTCCGAAGCGCCGAACAGCTCGCGGGCGCGTTCGGCCGCCTCGAGCGCCGCCTTGAATTGCGGCGCGGCTCTCGTGTAGCTCAGCCGCCGCGATCTCGAGGCGCGCCGCAATCGCCGGATCGATCGCTTCACCGACGCGATCGAGCGCAGCGCGCACCCAGCGCTCGCCTTCGATAGGCTGCAGCGAATACCAGACTCTGGCGAGCGCCGCCACGAGGCGCAGAAACGTCGTCGCTTCCCCTTGCGCCCTGGTCCAGTCGAGTGCGGCTCGAAAGTTGTCTAACTCGGGCTCGGCCGCGCCCATCCATGAGCTGTCGCCTTCATCGAACCACCTGCGTTCGAGTTCCTCCGCCAGTCCGACGAACGCGGCGGCGTGGCGCGCGGCGACGCGGTCGCGTTCGCCGCTGTCGTCGAGTTTTTCGAGTGCGTACTGCCGAGTCGTTTCAAGCAGACGATAGCGCGTCGTCTCGCCGGCCAGATCGACCGCGACGAGCGACTTGTCGATGAGCGAAGAGAGCAGCGTGAACGCGTCGGTCGCTGCAATATCGTCGCCCGCACAGACCGCTGCGACGCTCTCGAGCGTAAAGGCGACCGGGAAGATACCCAGCCGCCGGAACAGGGCCTTTTCCTGCGCGTCGAGCAGGTCGTAGCTCCAGTCGACGACACCGCGCATCGTCCGGTGACGCGGCGGTGCGAGGCGGTCGCTACCCGCAAGTACCGAGAGCCGGTCTTCGATCCGGCGCGCCAGTTCCGCGATCGACATCGTCCGCGCGCGCGCCGCGGCGAGTTCGACCGCGAGCGGGAGACCGTCGAGCCGGCGGCACACCTCGGCGATCAGCGCCGCGTTGTCGCCATCGGGGCGGAAGTTCGCGTCGGCTGCGCAGGCCCGCTCGACGAAGAGCGCGACCGCTCCTCGCAGCGAAAGCGACGGGATCCGATAGACGTGCTCGCCGCCGATGTTGAGCGGCTCGCGACTGGTCGCGATGATGTGGACGCCCGGCGCGTCGTGCTGAATCGCCGCGACCGCTTCGGCCGCTTCGGCGATCAGGTGTTCGCAGTTGTCGACGACCAGCAAGAGTTGTTTGTTGCGAACGTGCGCGATGAGGGTTTCCCGCAGCGAGCGGCCACGCAATTCCTGCACGCCGAGCGCCGCCGCGATGGCGGCGTCGACGCCGGCGGGATCGGCGACCGATCCCAGCCAGACAATCCACACCCCGTCCGGCCAGCGGTCAACGAGTTTGTTCCCGATATGGGTCGCGGTGCGTGTCTTCCCGGCGCCGCCGATCCCGACGATCGTCACGAGCGGCGCGATCGTCACCAAATCGGCGATCTCGGCGACCACCTCGTCGCGTGCGAGAAACGACGTCACTTCGCGCGGGAGATTGTGCTTGGGCGCGACGGACGACGGCGGCGTCCCGCCGGATCGGTGAGCCGCCGTTTCCAGGGCGAGGCGGCCTTCCTCGCCGACGCCGAGGGCGCGCGCTAGCCGATCGATCGTGTGGCGATAGGGAGCTTTGCGCAGTCCTCGTTCGAGCACGCCGACGGCATCCGGGCTGATCCCGGCCCGCTCCGCGAGCGCCTCTTGCGAGAGCCCGGCTTCCGCCCGATACTGCCGGAGCAGCGCCGCGAAGTCGCGCGCCGGCGCGTCCGTTGTGGAGTCCGTCAGTAGTTCGAGCCCGGCTCTGGAGCGATGCCGAACGGCGGATCGCCCGCACCTCCGACGGCGGGCGTCTCGGAAACGACGTGACCCGTATCGGGGTTGAGCGCATAGATCTCCGATGCGCCTTCATCGGCAAGCCACATGTGCTTCCAATCGGCGTCGAAATGCATAAAGAGCGGATCCACGAACCCGCTCGCGAGGACGGTGCACGACGATAACCTGTGACACCGGTTGACGGTGCCGGCGAGTTGATCGATATAGAACAGGTCGCCCGCCTTATTGAACGCGAGACCGCCGGCGAACTGAAGGCCGGTCACGATCGTCGTCGGCGCGACGTTGTGGCACCTCGGGAACTCGACGATAACGCCGGGTCCGCCGGCATTGAAACTGCCGAAGCAATTGCGGTCGTGATCGAGTGCAATGCCGATGCCCTCGTCCGCCGACGCATCGGTCAGCGTGCTCGTCGGGCTCAGCGAGTGGCCTGCGTAAATGCTGATCGTCGGGGCTACTAATGTTCATGACGGCAACGAGGCTTTCATTCTCGGTCGAATCGACGTTCGACCGGCTCTTCGCCGGGGTCGCTGAGGGTTTCCGTGGGGCCAACCGGCCCGGAACCGGTGAAGTGGTACACCGGAATGGTCGCCGACCCACTACTGACAATGTACCAGTCGCCGGTGGCGGTGGCGACGGAGCCTTGCGGATTGGTCAATCCCGACGTGATCGTCTCGAGGTACGTTAGCGTCAACCCGTGCCCGCGGGGGACTCGCTTCAGACCGGCCGGGCTGACGCCGTAGACCACGGCGTCGCTTCCGTAGTACTGCGCGGTATTGACGTAGGGGCCGTTGATTTGCGGCCCGGCGTGAATGCTCTCACGCGGCACGTATGCGAATTGGCGGCGCTGACGCTCCGCCAGTGGAAGGGCGGCGCTGCGAGCGCGATCCAGCGAGAGCGCGTGCGGCTGGCGTGGCGGCGCGACGGCGCCGCCGGCGCAGCCGGCTAACGCGGCCACCGCGACCGGCAAGAGCGACGACAGGCGCGACCATAGCGTGCGTCGGGCCACACAAAGCATCGGACACCTCGTAACAGACGAAAGGGCCGTAACCCCTGCTTTGGACGCCCCGGCGCAAAGTCTTGCAGCGAGTGCGCCAATCGCTGGGATGGCGGCCGGTCGCGACGCGGTGACCGGCCGCCACCAATACCGAGCCGACGATCGGATTCGAACCGATGCTCTGCCGATTACAAATCGGCTGCTTTAGCCAGCTAAGCTACGTCGGCGCGAAGATTCCCTTCGCGCGGCGCGTCCGCGGTCCCCGCGTTACTCGTCGTCAGGACCGACGTCGGACGCCGGATCGTCGCGCAGTTGCGACGGCGGCAGTTGCGGCTGAATCGGCGAGAACGCGCGCGGTTTCTGCCCCGGGACGAGGCAGCCGATGCCGGCTGACGTCGCGCGCGCGTCGGCGGCCGCCATCGTCGGCAGATTGTAGAGCTCTTCGACGTAGCGCACGATGCTCGACGACTCGTACTGTGTGTGCGAAACGACGCCTTGGGCCGCGTACGGCGAGATGCACAGCATCGGCACGCGGAAACCGAGGCCGTCGTAGTCGAGCTGCGGCGGCGAGACGTGGTCGTACCAGCCGCCCCAATCGTCCCAGATCACAAAGATCACGCTGTGATTCCAAAACTTGCTCTCGCCGACCGCGTTGACGAGCGACGCGACCCACAGCGGACCATTCGTCGAGCCGGAACCGCTGTGATCGGAGTTGCGGAGACGCGGAATGACCCACGTCACGCCGGCGAGGTGACCGTTGCCGACGTCTTGGATGAATTGCGTCTCCGGTCGGACGATATCGACCTTCCAGTCGGGGCCGTTCTTGATGTCGCGGATCGCGTCGTACCCGAGCCAGAGCGCGCCTTTGACGAACGGAGGCGGTGCGTAATAGCGCCACGTCACGTTGGCGGTGTCGAGCTCGTCGCCGAGGCTCGGATAGTTAAAGCACGCCGGTTCGCGCGGGCCGTAGGTGCGGTTCTGCGTCAGCGTCTCGACCTCACCCGGCGGCGGCCCGCAGCCCCATGCGCCCTTCGGGAAGTTGACGGAGTGACCCGCGTACGCCGCGATCAGATACTGGTGAGCGGTGAAGCTGCCGTCCAGCTGCGAGGTGAACGTGTTGTCCGCGAGCACGTACTGCTGCGCCATCTCGAGATACGGCTTGATCTCCGACTGCGGCGCGTAGCCGTACTGCGGGTTCGGGTAGCCGCTGGCGTTCCCGCGGCGCTTGACGAGGTTGAACCCGTCCATCCGGCCGTTGTCGTAGGACTGGAAGAACGCGTGTGACGTGTGGAGGATGTCGTACCTCGCCGCGAGCGAGATCGGCGTCAGCGGCACCTCGACGCCCGACGAGATCGCTCCGTAGTCGACCGTGTTCGCGCCGGGATAGCCGTGGAACATGTACTCGAAGCTGCGGTTCTCCTGGATGATGATGACGACGTGGTCGATCACGCCGGGGCCGACCGTCGGCGTCGGCACCGGACTCGGCGTCGCGGTGGGATGAGCGGTGGGCGTCGCCGTCGGATGGGCGGTCGGCGTCGCCGTCGGATGCGGGGTCGGCGTGACGTTCGGCGTCGGCGTCGGCTGTGGCGTCGGCGTCGCGGCGGGGTGCGCGCCGCCGTGCGCCGCGAGGCGAGGGCCGCCGCCCGGCGACCCGCCCAGTGACCCGGCACCCGTGCAGCCGGCCGCCGCGAGCGTCAATGCAAAGAACCAAACGCTTGGGCTGCCTAACCTCGGCAGCGCCAAGCCGTCACGGGTGCAAGCCATGCTCCGCCTACCTCCGCGGAACGCGCCCTGGTCGGATTAGCGGCGCGTTCCTATGACCTTCAAGGCAATTCGATTTCGGCGAGATTCTTTTCGATCTTGCGCTTCACCCGCTGGAGGGCATTGTCGATCGACTTGACGTGCCGGTTCAGATCCCGAGCCATCTCTTGATAGCTCTTGCCTTCGAGGTAGGAAAGCAAAACTTGTGATTCGAGATCGGACAAGTTTTCCTGGATCCGCTCCTTGATGTCTTCGGAGACCTCTTGATTGATCACGAGTTCCTCGGGATCGGAGGTCTTCTGCGACGCCATCACGTCGAGCAGCGTCCGCTCGCTATCCTCGTCGTAGATCGGCTTGTTCAGCGAGATGTACTGGTTGAGCGGGATGTGCTTTTGGCGCGTCGCCGTCTTGATTGCCGTGATGATCTGGCGCGTGATGCACAACTCGGCGAAGGCGCGAAAGCTGGAGAGCTTGTCGGCCTTGAAGTCGCGGACCGCCTTATAGAGGCCGATCATCCCTTCCTGGATGATGTCCTCGCGGTCGGCGCCGATCAGAAAGTAGCTCTTGGCCTTGATCCGGACGAAGTTCTTGTACTTGTTGAGCAGGAACTCCATCGCCAGGTTGTCGCCCCCCTTAGCGGACGACACCAGGTCTTCGTCGGGCCGGTCATGGTAGTCGAGACCGTCGGTCGCGGTCTGCGTCAGCCCCATTGCTTCGTGGTTTCTCCCTTTGTCCCGATGCGGCGAAATCGCAGGCCGGAGCCCGTCGAGCCGGCCACATCCCATCCAGTATAGGAGTGTCCTGCTAGCCAGTCAAGGAATCGGCGACCGCTCACCAAGCCCGCCCGGACGGGCTCCGAGGCAAAATCGCCTTGGCGCACGCCTTCCCTCCCTGCCAAGCAACACGAGCAAGCGTACGCCGCTCGGCGCGGCCGCGAGCAGCGCATGTTTGCGCGCGCGCGTTGCAGAACACTTGTCGCACGATGGCGATTACGCTTGCGCAACTGCACACGTTCAGCCGGCTTTCCGAACTCGGCAACTTCACGCGAACTGCCGAGGAATTGAAACTGACGCAGCCGGCGGTCGCGCTGCAGGTTCGCGCGCTACAGGATCACTTTGCGGTGC
Source organism: Vulcanimicrobiota bacterium (assembly GCA_963743605.1). Classification (GTDB taxonomy): domain Bacteria; phylum Vulcanimicrobiota; class Vulcanimicrobiia; order Vulcanimicrobiales; family Vulcanimicrobiaceae; genus CAVUQJ01. The sequence goes on from CAVUQJ010000017.1 coordinate 26,714, forward strand.
CGCTCGTCGATATCGTCAAGCGCCGTCCGATCCTCACCGACGCAGGCCGCTTTCTCGCGCAGCGCGCACGCTCGGTGCTCGACGACGTGTCGCAATTGGAACGCGAGATGCAGGAGTTCACGCACGCTCGCACCGGACGGCTGCACCTCGGGGCGACGTTGACCATCGGCAACTACGCGCTCGCGCCGCTGCTCGCCGCGTTCAAGGCGCAGCATTCGCAGGCGAACATCAACGTCCACATCGCCAACGCGGTCCGCCTCGCGTCCTACGTGAAAACCGGCCGGATCGCCGTCGCGCTGGCGATCGGGCAGATCGAGGACCCCGCCTTCGACGTCGTGCCGTTCGCGGAAGATCATCTCGTGCTGGTCGTCCCGGCCAGCGGCCACCGGCTCTCGAAACGGCGCACCGTCCGAGCCGCGGAACTGGAAGACGAAGTCTTCGTCGCCCGCGAGGCGGGTTCGGCGACGCGCATCATCGCCGAGCGCGAGCTCGCCGAAAAGGGCGTCCACATCTCGACGCAGATGGTCATGCCGAGCCTCGAGGGCGTCTCGCGCGCCGTCGAGGCCGGGCTCGGCATCGCGATCCTCTCGTGGCTCGTCGTCGAGCGCGCCGTTCAGGAAGGGCGGCTCAACGTCGTCGAGATCAAAGACCTCGACCTGCGCAGGACGTTCAAGATCGTGAGCCTGCGCGACCGCACGCTCTCGCCGATGGCGACCGACTTCGTACGCTTCCTGCAGAACTCCGCGGTGCCGGCCTATCGCCGCCTGGTGCGGGTTACCCCGGCATTGACGACGGCCAAGGCCGAACGTCCCGAACGGGCGAGCTAGACGGGCCGGGCCGCCTTCGCGGCCGCGCGCTGACGCAACACCTCGAACAGGATGATGCCCGCAGCGACCGACGCGTTGAGCGACTCGACGCTGCCGGCGAGCGGGATGCGCACGAGATAGTCGCACTCCTTGCGCACGACCGGCGACATGCCGGCCCCCTCTGCGCCGATGACGACCGCGAGCGGCCGGTCCGCGAGGTCCGCGACCGTGTGGGTGAGCGGCGCATCGGCTGCGGTGCCCGCAATCCAGATGCCGGCCTTCTTGAGCGCGCGCAACGCGCCGGCGACGTTCGCGACGCGCGCGATCGGCAGGTGTGCGGTCGCGCCCGCTGCGGCCTTGCGCACCGTCGCGTTGACGCCCGCGGCACGGCGCTCGGGAACGATCGCGGCGGTCGCCCCCGCGCACTCCGCCGTGCGCAGGATCGCGCCGGCGTTGTGCGGGTCGGTGATGTGGTCGAGCACGACGTAGAGCGCGGGCGGATCGGGCTTGCGCAGCGCGATCGCCTCGTCGAGCGAGACGTAGTCGAACGGCGCACCGAAGGCGACGATGCTCTGATGCGCGCGGTAGGGAAACTGCGAGAAGAACGAGCGGCTTTCGAAGCGCACCGTGATGCCCGCTTCGTGCGCCTGCGCGAGGAGCCGGCGCAGCACGGGATCGCGCTTGCGATCGTCGCCGACGTGGATGCGCCGCAGCGGCTCTTGCGCCTTCAACGCCTCCTCGACGGCGTGCAGGCCGTAGACGACGTCGTCGAGGTCGACGGCGGTCAGGCGTCCCGCGCGGCGCTGCGCGCCTAGCCGGCGACGGTCCACGTCGCTCCCTCCTTCGTGTCGACCAGGGTGACGCCGAGCGCGCCGAGCGCGCCGCGCAGCCGATCCGATTCGGCGAAGTCCTTGCGCGCCTTGGCGTCGCGGCGGGCCGCGATCACCCGCTCGATCGCCTCGCGCGGCGACGCGCCGTCGAGCGCGGGCGTGCCGCCGAGCGTCTCCGCGAGCCGCGCGACGAACGCCGGCACGAACGCGTCCTCCGCGACCGCGCTGCCGCGGATCGTGAACGCGGCGCCCGCGTCCCCGATCGTGCGCACGACCTCGTGGACGACGCGCTTGGGCGCGAGGGTTCGTGCGTTGGGCGAGATCCCGAGGGTGTCCATCGTCTCGTGCATGAAACCCGCGGCCGCCTGCGACGCGCCGGCGTCGCCGAGCGCGCCCGCGTCCTTGGCGACGTCGAAGAGCGCGCCGACCGCGCCGGCCGTGTTCATGTCGTCGTCGAGCGCGTCGCGCACGCGCGCGCGCAACGCCTCGACGGACTCGAACGTCCCCGTCTCGCCGTGCGCGGACCGCAACGCGTCGTAGGCGTCGTAAAGCCGCGAGAGCGCGGTCGACGAGCCGCCGATCGACGCCTCGGTGAAGTTCATCGGTTTGCGGTAGCCGGTCTGCAGGAACAGCAGGCGAATCGCCTGTGGGTCGAAGCGCTCGAGGACCTCGGAGAGCGGCTCGAAGTTGCCGAGCGATTTCGACATCTTCTTTCCGTCGAACGCGAGCAGGCCGCCGTGCATCCAGACCTTCGCCATCGGCGGGTGCTCGAGCAGCGCCTCGCTCTGCGCGATCTCGTTTTCGTGGTGCGGAAAGACCAGGTCGAAGCCGCCGCCGTGAATGTCGAACGGTTCGCCGAGCAGCGCGTGCGACATCGCCGAACACTCGATGTGCCAGCCGGGCCTGCCCGCGCCCCACGGCGAGGGCCACTCGGGCTCGCCGGGCTTGGCGAACTTCCACAGCGCGAAGTCGAGCGGGTCCGCCTTCTCCTCGCCGGGCTCGATCCGCGCGCCGATCATCAGTTCGTCGACGTTGCGGCGCGACAGCGCGCCGTAACGAGGAAACGATTTGACCCTATAGTAGACGCCGTCGCCCGCGGCGTAGGCATTGCCGCGCCGCGACAGCATTTCGATCATTGCGACGATCTCGGCGATTTACGCCGTCGCGTAGGGCTCGCGATCGGGCTCCATCACGTTGAGCTTGCGCATCGCGGCCTTGAACTCGCCGAAGTGGGTCGCGATCACGTCGCGATAGCTCGTGCCCAGTTCGCGCGCGGTCGCGATGCTGCGGTCGTCGATGTCGGTGACGTTTTGCACGAAGGTGACCCGCAGGCCGCTCTTGACGAGATGGCGACGCAGGACGTTGAAGAACATGAACGACCGGGCGTGGCCGAGGTGCGCGCGCGCCGACGGCGTCAGCCCGCAGACGTAGATGCGGACGTGACCCGGTTCGAGCGCCTCGAACGGCTCGACCGAGCGGCTCAGCGTGTTATAGAGCCGCAGCATCCGGTCCGCTCTGTTCGCGTTCGAGGTCCGCGAGCCGCCGCTCCAGCGCCTCGATCCGTTCGGTCAGCGTCGCGATCAGCGCGGCCGTCGCCGCGCCGCCGTCCGCGGCTTTGGCCGGCTGCGTCACCGGTTTGCCGTCGCGCAGGATGACGCGGCCTGGGATGCCGACGACCGTCGAGTTCGGCGGACGTCGCGGACGACGACCGAGCCGGCGCCGATGCGTGAGCCGTCGCCGACCGTGATCGCGCCGAGCACGATCGCGTCGGCGCCCACGACGACGTTGTCGCCGAGCGTCGGATGCCGCTTGATGCGCTCGAGCGTCGTCCCGCCCAGGGTGACGCCCTGGCTCAGCGTCACGTTGCGCCCGACCTCCGCCGTCTCTCCGATGACGACGCCCATGCCGTGATCGATGAAGAGCCCGGCCCCGAGGGTCGCGCCCGGGTGAATTTCGACGCCCGTCAGGAACCGCACGACGCTCGCCAGGAAGCGTGCGACGACCGCGTGTCCGCCCGCGTAGAGCGGGTGGGTCACGAGCCGGTAGGCGGAGATCGCATGGAAACCGGGAGTACGACAGGACGAACGTCGAGCGGCCGCGCGCCGCCGGATCGTCGCGCAGCGGACGCTGCAAATCCGCGGCGATCTCGTCGAAGACCGTCATCGCCGCATCACGCTCGCGACCGCGTAGACCGCGATCCCGGTGCCGTCCCCGGTGTACCCCATCCCCTCGCTGCTCTTCGCCTTGACGCTGATCGCCGCCGGATCCGTCCCGATGGCCGCCGCCAGCCGCGCGCGCATCGCGTCGATATGCGGACCGAGCCGCGGCGCGTCGACGACGATCGTCGCGTCGACGTTCACCGGTTCATACCCGGCGGCGCGGACCATCGTTGCAGCAGACGCGACGAACTGCAGCGACTCGGCGCCGGCCCAGCGCGGATCGGCGGCCGGAAAATGCCGTCCGATATCTCCGAGGGCGCAGGCGCCCAGCAGCGCGTCGGCCACCGCGTGCGCGAGCGCATCGCCGTCCGAGTGGCCGAGCGGTCCGCGCGCAAACGGGATCGTCACGCCGCCCAGCACGAACGGACGCCCCGTCTCGAGGCGGTGCGCGTCGAAGCCGTGTCCGCTGCGATACACGATCGCGGTCAGTGCGTCGGTCGAGGCGCGAGGTGCGCGTGATGCGTCGTGAAGATCGCGTCGCTGCCGGCGACCTCGGCGAACCGCTCGCCGAAACCGTCAGCGCCTCGGCCGGAACGTATGAGCGCACGACGACCGCGTCCGGCAGGTCGCGCTCGATCGCGTCGATCCGGCCGCGGCGCGCCTCCAACTCGCGCGCGACCGCATGCGAGACCTCGTCGGCGACGAACGCCTCCAGCAACAGGATCTCTTCCTGTGACGCGGCGATCGGTTCGCGCGCCGCCAGCGCGACCTCCGCGCGCGCGCATCGCCGGGGAGCGTGATCTTGAAGTTCGGCCCGCTGCTGGGCACGGCGATGACGTTGAGCCCGGCGCGTTCGAGCAGCGTCGCATCGTCGGTCGCGACGATGCCGTGCCGTTCCGCGTCGCGGTGCGCGCGCCGCAGGTCGGCCGAGGTCGCGCACTGCGGCGTCTGCGCGGCCCAGAGTTCGGCCCGGTCGAGCGTGCGCAGCACGAGCCCGCGCGACGGTTCGACGACCTTGATCGTGTCGATGACGCGCGCCGCGAGCAGCGACGCCGTCCCCTTGCGAACGACGCCCATCGCCGCGCGAACGTCGCGCGAGAGCACGAGCGGGCGCGCGCCGTCGTGCACGAGGATCGCCGAGCAGCGCTCGGGCACGCGCGCAACGCCGCGCGGACGCTCTCCTGACGCGTCGCGCCGCCCGCCACGACGCGGGCGGCCAGCCGCGGCGCCGACTCCGCGGAGAGCGCCGCGATCATCTCCACGTATTCGGGTTCGGTCGCGATCGCAAGGTCGAGGATCTCCGGCATCGTCCCGAGCGTCGAGATCGACCACGCGATCAGCGGACGCCCCGCGATCTGCGCCAACTGTTTCGGGCCTCCGAACCGTTCGCCGCGGCCTGCCGCGACGATCGCCGCTCCCCAGCGCACCCTAGAGGTTCCGACCGACGAGGAGCGCTTCGGCTTCGCGAAGATCATCCGTCCGGCGACCGTCTGCAGCACGCTCGTGACCTGGACGTCATGTCCTCGCCGATCAGGCGGCGCGCCGTTTTCGACGACGATCATCGTGCCGTCGTCGAGATAACCGACGCCCTGATGGGCCTCCTTGCCGTCGCGCACGATCGCGACGTGCAGTTCCTCGCCGGGCAGCACGACGGGTTTGACGGCGTCGGCCAGTTCGTTGATGTTGAGCACCGTGACGCCCTCGACCTGGGCGACGCGATTGAGGTTGTAGTCGTTGGTGACGAGTTTACCCTCGCGCTCCTTTGCCAGCCGCACTAGCTTCGCGTCGACCGCGGTCAGGTCCGTGTAGTCGCGGTCCGCGATCTCGATCGGCATGATCTCCTGGAGCTTGGCCAGGACGTCGAGACCGCGCCGGCCCCGCGTCCGCTTCATGCCGTCGACCGAATCGGCGATCAACTGCAGCTCGCGTAATACAAAACGCGGCACGACCAGCGGTCCCTCCAGGAAGCCCGAGCCGGCGATCTCGAGGATGCGGCCGTCGACGATGACCGAGGTGTCGATGATTTTCGCGACGCCCGCCGACGGCGCGGTGCCGCCGACGAGGCGCGAGAGTCCGCCGAACTGCTGCTTCGCGCCGACGCGCGCGCCGAGGTACGCGAAGAACAAGCTGACGAGGATGTAGAGGACGATCGCGATGTAGCCGCCGGCCTGGCTCGTGACCGAGAGGAACTCGAACAAGACGCTCTTGACGAGGAACGCGATCACGAGGCCGGCGATCAGCCCGATCGCGCCGCCGACAATCTCGCCCGGCGACAACCGCTCGATCGCGGACTCGACCTGATCGAGTTCGACCTCGAACAACGACTGCGCGAGGGGCGCTGCGAACACGCCGATCACGGCGCCCAGCACCGGGACGACGATGGTCAGGACGATCTGCCAGGTCTCGCTCGCGATGTGCAGCGAGAGCATGTGCAAGAACGCCTCGCGTCCCAAGAGGAATCCGGTGACGGCGAAGACGACCGCGAAGATCGCCCGCAGCAGCGCCGTCGACAGCCCGCGCATTAGACCGCCTCCGTGGCGGCCGGCGCCAGGAACGCCGCGCAGGCATCGTTGGCCAGCAGGCGTCCGCGCCGCGTGAGCGCGACGTGCGTGTCGCTCGCGGTGAGGAGCCCTGCCGAGCGCATCTCGGCGATCACGGAGCCAAACATCTCGCAGGAAGTCAACGGCGTACCGTTCCGCAAAGGCTCGCACGTCTACCCCTTGGTCGGTCCGCAACGCGAGCATCGCGGCCTCGCCCACGCGCGCGGCGCCGACCAGCCGCTCCGATTCGGCCGGGATCTTTCGGCCCTCGGCCGCGGCCGCCACGTAGGCTTCGAGCGCGCGGGTATTGGTGCGCCGCACCCCTCCCAGGAACGAGGCGGCCCCGACGCCAGGCCGAGGTACTCGCCGTTCGCCCAGTAGTTCTCGTTGTGGGCGCAGCGGAAGCCGGGGCGCGCGAAGTTGCTGATCTCGTAGTGTTCGTAGCCCGCCGCCGTCAGCGCATCCATCGCCAGGGCGTAGAGTTCCGCCGAGAGATCGTCGTCCGCGAACGCAGCGGGATCGCGCGCATAGCGGCGTGCATACGGCGTGCCGGCCTCGATCGTGAGGCCGTAGGTCGAGATGTGTTCGACGCCGAGATCTATCGCGTGCGCGAGGCTGCGGCGCCACGAGTAGACGGTCTGCGCGGGCACGCCGAACATCAGGTCGAGCGAGACGTTCCCGAAGCCCGCCGTTCGGGCCGCGGCACGAGCCGGCCGGCGTCTTCCGGCGCGTGGCGGCGTCCGAGTTCGCGCAGTTCCGTGGCATCGAACGACTGCGCCCCGATCGACAGCCGCGCACGCCGGCCGCGCGATAGAGATCGAGTCCGCCGGACAGCGCGAGGTCGGGGTTCATCTCGACGGTGATCTCCGCGCCGGCCGGCAGCGCGAAGCGCGCGCGCAGCGCCTCGACGAGCCGGGCGACGTCGCCTGCCGCATACGCGTTCGGCGTGCCGCCGCCGAGATACGCGGTCGCGCCGGCGACGACGGCGCCGATGCGATCTCGTCGTGAGCGCGTCGAGGTACCGCCGCGCCGGCTCGTCGCGCCGGCGCCACTTCGCGAAGTCGCAATACGGGCAGATGTACGGGCAGAACGGCAGATGGACGTAGATCGCCGGCGGTCATGCGCGCTCGTCGTAGCCGGCGATCGAGAAGATCCCGATCGCGCCTTGCCCGGCGTGAACGGCGATCACCGGGCCCGCGTCGGCGAGCGCGATCGAGTGCGGCGCGCCTGGCAGGCGCTCGACGAAGCGATCCATCAGGCCCTGCGCGACTCGGGTGCGTGCGTGTGCATCACCTGGATCGCGCGCGCGACACGTCGCCGATGTCGCGTACGCTGGCCGCGATGATCTCGTCCTGCGCGCGCGCGAAGGTGCGGACGCGCGCCTGTTCTTCGACCTCGCCGCGATCGAGTCGTAGCACGGGCACGATCTTGAGCAGCCCGCCGAGCGCGGCGCGCGCCTTGCCGATGCGGCCGGTCCTGGCGAGGTGTCTGAGGTCCGGGACCGTCGCGTAGCCGTGCTGATGTGCGCGGTCGCGCTCCAGCGCCGCCAGGATCTCGTCGGCGCTCGCGCCGGCCTGCGCCAGTTCGGCAGCGTGGATCGCCTGCAGTCCGAGCCCCGCCGTCGCCGTCAGCGGAATCGACCAGTTCGATCCGCGCGTCCGGGAACTGATCCTTTGCCGCGCGCGCCGAGTTGATCGTTCCCGACAGCAACTGCGAGATGAAGACGCCGATGACCGGCCGGCCGGCCGCCACCAGCGGCGCGAACGCCTCCTCGAACATCTTCGCCGTCGGCTGCGTCGTCGTCGGCAGTTCCGCATCCGTCGCGAGCATCGGTAGAACGACTCGCGATCCAGGTCGACGCCGTCGCGATACGTGCGCCTTCCGAAGTTGACGAACAGCGGAACGACGGTCAGTCCGAGCGCGCGCGCCGTCTCGGCCGCGATGTCCGAGGTCGTGTCGGTGACAATCGCAACGGCGGCTCCACGCGGACGAGTTCTTCGATCCGCGTGACGACGGACTCGCGCACGGCCGTCGCGGCCGCGGCGATCGCATTGCGCACCGCTTGGCGCTTCGCGCGTCCGTGCGCGACGATGCAGGCGCCGCGCAGACCGAGCAGCGGAGCGCCGCCGTAGGTGTCGTAACTGACCTGCGCCGAGACGCGCCGCAGCACCGGGTGCATCAACTGCGCGCCGAGCTTGGTCGGAAGTCCGCTGCGCTCGACCTCCTTGCGGATGATCCGCGCCATCAGCGCGCCGGCGCCCTCCGCCAGTTTGAGCATGACGTTGCCGACGAACCCGTCGGCGACGACAACGTCGGCGACGTTGAAGAAAATGTCCTTGCCCTCGACGTTGCCGATGAAGCGGATGGGCGCAACGTCGAGCGCCTGTGCGGCCTCGATCGTCTGCGCGTTGCCCTTCACCCGCTCCTCACCAACGGAGATGATCCCGACCCGCGGTTCGGCGATCCCGAGTACGGCCCGCGCGTACGCGCTGCCCATGATCCCGAACTGCGCCATCCACTCCGGCTTGCAGTCGACGTTGGCTCCGGCGTCGAGCACGACGACCGGACCGTCGAGCGCGGGGAACATCACGGCGATGGCGGGCCGCGCGATCCCCGCGATCGTGCGCAGGCGGACGTGTGCGATCGCGAGGAACGCCCCGCTGTTGCCGGCCGAGACGACCGCGTCGGCGCGGCCGTCCTTGACCATCTCGATCGCCCTGCCGAGGCTCGTCTGGTCTCCGCCGCGCAGGGCGTGCGACGCCGACGCGTCCATCGCCACCGCATCCGGCGCGTGTACAACGTCGATCTCGCGCGCGCCCTGCCCGCCGAGCAGCGGCCGGATCTGCGCTTCGTCGCCGACGAGGATCATACGGCCGATGCCGTCGTGCGCGGCGAGAACCGCGCCGGCGACGATCTCGCCCGGCGCGTTGTCGCCTCCCATCGCGTCGACCGCAATTCGCGGTCCCTGCGCGCTACTGGTCAATGGACATCACGTATTCCTTGGCCGGTTGCCCCCCGTAGTAGCATTCCACCTGCGCCGCGGGATATGCGGCCGAGAGTTCGGCCGCGAGCGATGCGGCGTCGTCGGCGCTCTGCCGGCCGCCGAAGTAGAGCGCGAGCGCGCCGCCGTCGGCCGCGCCGAGTTCGCGCGCCGCCGTCAACGCAACGTCGGAGAGCGTCGCTCCGGTGACCAGCCGGCCGTCGATCGCCGCGGTCGCCTCGCCCTGCGTCACCGTCACGCCGCCGAGCGAGGAGTCTTTGCCGGCGAAGAACAGCGCGGCGGATTTCGTCGACCGTGCGACCTGCATCAGCGCATCGGCGGTCGGCGGCTCGCCGTCCACCGTCGACAGCGCGAGCAACACCGACAGCCCAGCCGGCACGTCGCGCGTCGGCACCACGACGACCTCGCGCGTCGAAAGCGCCGCGGCCTGATTCGCCGCGAGGGTGACGTCGCCCTCATTTGGTAACAGGTAAACTCGGGGAGTGAGGCACGAGTTCGCCCCGACGACCAGTTCGCCGACGCTGGGGTTCGCCGGCGCGACGAGCGTCTGGTCGGCGCCGAGTTCGCGCGCGATCTGCGCGAAGCCGGCGCCCGGCACGACGGCGAAGACGCTGAACGGCTTGGTGGGCGCGTCGACGAGCAGCAGGTCGTGCTGGCGACTCATGTCGTCGACCTTGAGCCGCGTCAGTTCGCCGAGCGGTTCGACCAGTTCGCGCACGGCGGCGGGATCCGCGGTGTGGATGTGGACCTTCAGCGTCGGGGCCGAGCCCGCGACGATCAGCGACTCGCCGGCGGGCGCGAGCAGCGCGCGCAGTGCGTCGTCGCCGACGAGCGCGTTCTCGAGGACGAACTCCGTGCAGTATTTGTTCTCCGAGACGGAGTACGCGACGGTGAAGTTCTTGTCGCGCGTCGCGCGCTGCGGATAGGCGGTATCGTGGGCCGCCGTCCCCGGCGCAAAACGCAGGGCGCCCTCGAGGAAGTAGAGCAGGCCCGCGCCGCCGGAATCGACGACGCCGGCTTCGCGCAACACGGGCAACTGCTCGGGCGTCCGTTCGACCGCGCGAGCGGCGGCGGCCACGATCGCGCCCAGCAGACGCGCGATGTCAACGTCCAGCGGCGCCGCCTCCGTCGCCGCTTCGGCCGCGGCGGTCCCTACCGAGATCATCGTCCCCTCGACCGGATGCTGCAGCGCCGCCCGTGCCGTGCGCACCGCTTCGCGCAGTGCGGCCGCGAGTTCGTCCGCCCCGGCCGACGGACGGTCGCCGACCGAGCGCGCGAATCCACGCAACATCTGCGAGAGGATCACCCCAGAGTTCCCGCGCGCCCCGAGCAGGCTCCCCGAGGCCGCCGCGGCGGCGGCCGGCCCCAGCGCGTCCCCCCGCCCCCGGACGACCTCGGCCAGGGCGGCGCGCGCGGTCAGGTACATGTTCGAACCGGTGTCGCCGTCGGGGACCGGAAAGACATTGAGGTCGTTGAGCGCGCCCCGATACTTCTTCAAAAAGTAGGTGCCCGCCGCGAGGAATCGTTCGAACGCCCGCCCGTCAAGCGCGGTCATAGCCACGGGTCGGTCGCTTAAGAGGCATCTCGGGCGAATCCTGGTGACGCCAGGTTCGCCCAGCCATAGCGGCCCAGCCGCTCCACCAGCCGCTCCGGGCGTTGCGGCGGGGCCCGGCGCCGTGCTATGCTCCGGAGGTTGTCCGGCCCGTGCCGGGCACTTTTGACATGCACGATGGAAAGGCAGACCTGAGATGGCCAAGCGCTGCGACGTGTGCGGCAAGGGACCGATGTCCGGCAACAACGTGAGCCATGCCATGAACAAGACCAAGCGGCGCTGGCTGCCCAACCTGCAGCCGGTCCGGGTCGATCAGCGCGGGACGCACCGCACGCTGAAGGTCTGCACCTCCTGCATCCGCTCGGAGCGCGTCAGCCGCATCTCTTAGCCCGGCCAGGCGCCCAACTCGACCGGCCCGCAGCCGGTCGAAAGACGTTCCGGGAGCCGCGCGAACCGCGTGAGCGTCCCACCCGCGGACATGCAGTCCCCGCCCAGCGCCTGAAGGTACAGTGCGCCGTCGCTTCCGTCGCGCTTCGCGGCGGCGACCCACGCGAGGGAGCCGGCCGTCCCGTAGCGCAGCGCCCACGGGGCGTCGGCCGCGCCGAGAGTCGTGAGCCGGAGCTGCTTGCCCGCCTCGGCGTAGACGAAGTACCCTGCGTCGAGGTCGTCCGGGCAACCGCTCTCGGCCAGGCAGAGCCACGGGAGGTCGCCGCCGACGCCGACGGTCGTCGCGTCGGGGACCTCAGCGAGCAGCCCGCGCGCGAGGGCGCGGCCGACGACCGCGCGCGAGACTCGCCACGGCATGATCTCGCGAGCCAGCCGCCGGTTGTCGGCGAGCGTGACCGCTCCGGCGACGCCGCAGAGGATCGCCGCAGCGACGATCAGCGCGGTCCTGGCGGGAGCGCCCGTAGTCATCCGGAGCAGCGCGACGAGTCCGACCGTCAGCAGCAGCACCACCCCGAAGACCTCGATCAACACCGGCAGATAGCCGATCCCCCACTGCAGTTCCCGCTGATACTTGACGGAGAGCGCGACGAGCGGCGCCGGCAAGAGCCACAGGCCGAAACCCAACCACACCAGCCGCCGAAGCGGCCACTCGCGCCCGGCCGCAACGTCGCGCGCCACGCCGCCGACGAGCACGAATGCGACGGCCGTCAGAAACAGCGCGACCCACCAATCGAATCCGTAGCCGCCGAAGCCGTCGAACAGGTGCGGCGGCCGCGGGAAGATCCCGGACGGATTCCACGCGTAGTAGCTGAGCGGCAGCGCGGCCGCGAGCTGCCGCAGCAGCGCGGTCGCGTAGGCGAGCGGGTTCGCGCCGACCGCGTAGGCGCTCGCCGAGGCGATCGGGGCGTGCGCGCGCAACAGCGCCGACGCGACCGCGACGACGACGGTCAGCGCCGCGAACGGTCCGGCGGCGCGCAGCAGCGCGCGTGGCAACGTCGCCGGACTCACGATCGCGTAGAGCGGAAAAAACAGGTAACTGAACTCGTAGGTCAGGCAGTTGACGCCGTACAGCGCGACGGCCGCGAGCCCCCACGCCGGCGAGCCGCGCTCGAGGAAGACGCGCCAGCACCACAGCGAGCCCAACAGCACGAGCAGCATGATCTGGATCATGCCGTTGTAGGCGTAGAGCGCGTCGTGATAGCCGCGCATCTGCAGCGACAGCCCGACGAAGAACGCGGCGAGCGCCGCGAGACGGCCCCCGCCGATGCCGCGAACGAAGGCGATGAAGGCGGCGATCGCCGCGAGCGTGAGCAGATACAGGAAGACCTTATATGCTACCAGGGCCGGCAGCAGGTGGAAGACGGCGTACTTCTCGGCGACGTACAGCGGAAAGAGCCGGCCGTTGGCGGCGACCCACAGTCCCGCGGTCGCCAGCGTCGCCTGCAGCGGCGACTCGTGCCGGAGAGCCAGCGCTCCGTTGAGGTTCGCGTCGCTCGCATCGTCGCCATAAAAGCCCGTCGACAACACGGGCGACGCGATCAGCGCCGCCGCGACGAGCGCGAGTGCGGCGTTCGCCGCACTACCGAACCGCGAGGTGATCCCAGCCGCCGGCATCGAGTTCGTGCTCGCCGTCGGGTCCACGCAACGTCACGCCCGCGCCGGCGCGCAGCACGCCGACCCGCAGAAGCGGGCGACCGAAACGCCGCGCGAACGCTCCCGCGAGGTGCGCGAACGCGCGCGGCGCGATCGCAACCAAGAGTTCGAAGTCCTCGCCGCCGTCGAGCGCATAGCGGAGCGGGTCGTCGCCGCAGGCGTTCGCCACAGCGCGGGCGACGGCATCGACCGGCACGTCGTCGATGACGGCGGCGAGGTTCGACGCACGCGCCAGCCGCGCCGCGTCCGTCGACAAACCGTCGGAACAGTCCATCATCGCGTGCACGTTGACCGACGCCCCGAACCAGCGGCCCTCGGCGAGCCGCGGCTCCGGCATCTCGTGCGCGCGCAGCGCGGCAGCGCGTACGTCGTCCGCCACGGCGACGCCGCCGGCGAGCAGCGCGAGCCCCGCCCGGCTCGCGCCGAGCGGACCGCTGAGCGCGAGCACGTCGCTGGGCCGCCCGCCCGCCCGCGTCTTGAGCCGCGTCGGGCTGACCTCGCCGATCACCGTGATCGCGAACGTGATCGCGGGCGCCCGCACAACGTCGCCGCCGCAGACGCGGGCGCCGTGGCGGCGCGCCAGCGCGTCGAGCCCGCGGTATGCCTCGAGCACCCACTCGGCGTCGCTGCCGGGCGGCAGCCCGAGCGCGACGACCGCGAGCACGGGGCGCGCCCCCATCGCGGCAACGTCGCTGAGGTTCGCGGCCATCGCGCGGTGTCCGATCGCGCGCGCGCTCGTGCGTTCGGAAGAAAAGTGCACGCCATCGACCAGCGCGTCGGTCGTGACGATCGAACGATGCGAGCGCGACGGCTGCCACGCCGCCGCGTCGTCGCCGATCCCGAGCCGCACGCGGCTCGCGCTCGATCGCGATGGCGCCTCGACGATCGCGCGAATCGCCGCGACGAGCCGGTCTTCGTTCAGGAAACGGCGGCCGGGGTCGCGAGCAACCGCAGCGAGCGCAGTTCGGCCGCGGGATCCGGCGCGCCGAAGATGCTCGAACCCATGACGATGACGTCGGCGCCGGCCTCGACGACGACGGCGATGTTCTCGCGGCCGACGCCGCCGTCGACCTCGAGCGCGCAGGTCGGGTTTCGTGCGTCGATCAGCGCCCGCGCCTCGCGCAGTTTGCGCAGCGCGATCGGCAGGAAGCGCTGGCCGCCGAAGCCGGGATTGACGCTCATGATCAACACCATGTCAGCGTCCTCGATGAGGTCTTCGAGCATCGCGACCGGCGTGCCGGGGTTCAGCGCGATGCCGGCCCTTGCGCCGAGCGAGCGGACGTGCGTCAACAGGCGCTGCGCGTGATAGGTCGCCTCGATGTGAAAGGTGATGATGTCCGCGCCGGCCTTGCGGAAGTCTTCGACGTAGCGTTCCGGCTCGACGATCATCAGGTGGGCGTCAAACGTGCGCGGCGACAGCTTGCGGAGGTCGTGCACGATCTTGGGTCCCCAGGTGATGTTGGGGACGAACCGTCCGTCCATGATGTCCAGGTGCAGGTAATCCGCGCCCGCTTCGTCGACGAGTTCGATCTGCTCGGCGATCCGGCTGAAGTCGGCCGAAAGCAGCGACGGTGCGATCTTCAACACGCTGCCGTCTTCACGGCCGCAGGTCGTTCTTCTTCTGTCCCGGCGCGTGCTGCGCGGGCTCGGCGCCGAGCTGGGTCGACCCCAGCAGCTCGTTGTTGACGTAGGTGTCCAGCTCCAACGTCCCGACGACGGTCAGGTTGAAGTCCAGCCGCTGGTGCGGCTCGGCGTAGGCGTTGTAGACGTTCCAGGTCCCGGTCTCGTCGTGGACGGCGATCCGGACGAGCTGCTGGCCGTCGCCCTCGGGGACCGTCACGGTCGCGTGGACCTGGCGCACCAGATAGCCGGCCTGACCCGGGCCGGCGCTCACCTGCAGCGAGACGTTGCCGAAAGCGTCGATCTTCGCCCCGGGGTCCGGCAACTGGCGCACGATGACCCCGTGCGGCGCGGCGGCCGAGCCGAACGGCGTCCAGACGACTTGCCCGAGCTGGATCCCGGCGTCGGACGCCGCGTCGCGCGCCTCATCGATCGTCATGCCGACGAAGTTAGGGACGGTGAGCGCGGCCGGCCCGCCCTTGGCGAGGTCGAGGTTCACGACGGTTCCGACGCGGGCGCTGGTCAGCGGCGGAGGGTCCTGCGTGACGACGTGCCCCGGCGGGACGTTGCTGCTCTGCACCGTGCGCGTCTTGCCGAGCACGAGGTGGAAGTGTGACAGGTCGAGACCCGCCTCGCGCAACGAGTCGCCGCGCAGGTCCGGCATCGGGAAGATCTGCAGGCCGCTCGAGACGACGAGCGAGACTTGACGGCCCTCGCGGATCTGGCTACCGGCATTCGGCGCCTGACTCATCACGACGCCGGCGGGATACTTGTCGCTTGCCGTGCGCGCGACGACCAGCGTGCGGATGCGCAGGCGCGACGCCTCGCTGAGCGCGTCGCCCTCGGTCTGCCCGACGAACGTCGGCGTCGACAGCGTGCCGGTCGTCGGCGTGAAGAAGTCGTAGATCGAGCGAGAAAACCACACGAGGACGCCGACGAAGAACGCGAGGGCGAGCGCGAACAGCCAGTCGATCTGAGCCGCGCGAGCGCGGCGCGATCGACGCTGCGGACGCTCGCTCTCGATCATCCGGTGGAACCGAGACCGATCGCTTCGATCTGCGCGTCGTCGATCTCGACGTTGGAGTAGACGCGCTGCACGTCTTCGTGTTCGTCGAGCGCCTCCAGGAACTCGAGCACGCCCGGCAGATCGGACTGCTCCGGGACGACGCGCGTCTTCGGCTCCATCCCGAGGACCATCGCGGTGACGTGCAGCCCGCGCTGCGAAAACGCCTCGCGGACGCTCCCCAATGCCGCGGCCTCGGTCACGATCTCGGCCGGCTCACCGTCGGCGGCGTTCGCGGGGAAATGGACGTCGACGACGCCGTCGACGAGCGCCTGCTCGACGAAGCGGTCTTCGTCGCCGCCCTTCACCACAACGTCGATGAGGCCGCGCGCGTCGAACATCCAGCCGACGCTGCCGGTCTCGCCGAGCGCGCCGCCGTGCCGGCTGAACAGGAAGCGCAGTTCCGCGGCCGTCCGGTTGCGGTTGTCGGTCGCCGCGTCGACGATCACGGCGACGCCCCCCGGACCGTAGCCCTCGTAGCGGATCTCCTCGATCGGCCGTTCGCCGCCCTCGCCGCCGGCGCGCGCGATGGCGCGCTTGATCGTGTCCATCGGCATGTTCGCCTCGCGCGCCTTCTCGACGGCCATCTTCAAACGGTAGTTGGCGTCGGGATCGGGCGAGCCGGCCCGCGCCGCGAGGATGACCTCCTTGCTGAGCTTCGTGAACAACGCGCCACGCTGCGCGTCGGCCTTACCCTTACGCAGTTTGATGTTATGCCATTTCGAATGTCCCGACATATTCTATTGCCCCGGATGTGGATTGATCCACAGTTGGTTCATCAGCCAGGTCCACATGCGCGCGTTCCAGGCGTTGTACGAGATGTGCGAACCGGCCAGCACGGGATACCAGAAGACGAACGAGATCGCGACCAAGACGAGGAACCCGGCGACCGCGAGGCGCGGCCAGGTCCAGGGGCCGTCCTCCGGCTTCGACAGCTGCCAGACCCGCTGCAAGAGGATCGCGTCGGCGATACAGATGATCGCGAGGTTCGGATAGAAGTGGTACTCGAAGGCGATGCGCGGCGATGCGATCCACGGCAGCCACTGCAACAGGTACGCGGTGATCAGCAGGACGTACGCCTTGATGCGCTCGCGGTAGGCGAGCCACGCGACCAGCGGCACGGAGACGAGCCCGAGCCACCAGACGGCCGGGTTCGGCAGCGCCAAGATCTCGGCGACGCAGCAGGCGACGCCGCTGCTGGTCGCGGCGCCGGTGCGGAAGTCCTTGTAGTAATAGGAAATGGGAACCTGCAGCAACGGCCACTGCCACCACTTCGAGGAGTATGGGTGGGTCGCGTGCAGGTCGTAGTGGTAGGTGAACATCCCCTTCTGCATCCCGAGGAGGTCGCCGAGACCGTGCCCGAGCGCGAAGTAGGGGATGTACGTCAGCACGTAGAGCGTCGCCCCGACGAACAACATCGCGGCGATCAAAACATCGACCGAGAAGCCGCGCGGGTTGCCCCACAGCGCGGGCTTGAAGGCCTGCCGGAGTCCCATCACGCGCAGCATCGGGACCCACTCGTTCTGGAGCGCGACCGCTCCGGTCAGCCCAAAGACCACGAAGAAGTCGAACAGGCCGTTCCACTTGCTGGCGGCGAGCGCCGCGCCGCTGAACGCGAGCAGCCACAGCCACAGCTTGGCGTCGCGCGCCTCGACGACCACGCCGCCCGCGCGCATCGTGCCGTCCGGTTCGAACTGCGCGACCCCGTCGGGCGTCGTGTAGACGGCGGCTCCGCCGCGCTGGTAGTCGATCCGCAACTCGCGGTCGCCGTACGAGAGCTGACCCTTGGAAACGCGCGTCGCCTCGCCGGCCACCGGCGCGGCGGCCTTGCCGCCGCTGCCGTTCGCGGCGGCCGCGCCGACCCTGCCGCCGTCGAACGCGTAGAGCGTCTCGCCGACGACGGCCGAGCCCTCGGCGTACGACGTAACCATCTCAACCGAGCGCATGAGGCGCGGAACGATCAACCGGATCGCGAGATAGAAACCGGTCTCGGCGTAGAGGAACACCACGACGACCGCGCCGGCCCCTTGGCCGCGCGCGAGCAGCGCGAGACCGGCGGCGACCACGGTGGCGAAGCACAGCACGATCGCCTCGCGGCGCCCGAGCAGGCGGTCGAAGACGGCGGCGACGCGAACCTGGCTCGCGATCCAGAAGCGATAGAACGCGTAGAGCGTCGTCAGCGAGAAGAACGCGACCGTGATCTCGGGAGTCGCGATGCGCGACTGCACGAAGTGGAAGCCGTCGAGCACCAGCAGGCCGGCGCAGATCGTCGCGAACGGCGTCGAACGCAGGATGCGCTTGGCGAACGCGTAGAGCACGAACACGGTCAGCGCGCCGACCACGACGTTGAGGAATCGCCAGCCGTAGGCGTTGTCGCCGAACATCATCGTCGACAGCGTGATGATCAGCTTCGTGAGCGGCGGATGGGTGTACTCGAAGATCTCCTTGTGCGCGATGTACTCTTCCGCCGCGCGCGCATAGTAGATCTCGTCGAAGATCTTCTCGCCCGGAATCCAGAAGCCGATGTAGGTCGTCACGAACGAGACGACGGTGAGGAACGCCGCGATCGCGTAGTCGAGCGGAAGCATCCAGCCCGAGCCTTCGAGCGGGGTGAACCACGACCGCAGGGAGCTCGCGATGGCCGCGAGCGAGCGTCGCTCGGGAACGGCGGCCGCCCCGGGGAGCGCTTCCGCGGCGCGCGTCCCGAGATAGATGTAGCCGAGGTAGAAGAACGTCGCGACGTTCAGCGCGGCAGCCGGCCGGCTGATCCACGGCCAGAGGTTGGAAGCGTCGAGCCCGGGCGTGCGCGCGTCCATCACGGCGAGGTAGTACAGCGAGTACTCGAGGTTGGCGAATAGCGTCACCGAGAGGATGGCGGCGGCCCACACGTAGCGGCGTCCGGCGAACATCAGGACCGGCGCGAACAGCAGCGCGTTGAAGATGTAGCGTTCGTGCATCCGCGTGGCCAGCACGAAGAACCCGAGCGACAGCAGGAAGGCGGCCTCGAGGAACGCGATCGTGTCGCGGCGCTGCAGGTAGCGCGACACGATCAGCACCATCGCGACGACGAACAGCCCGATCCCCCAGGCGTACTGCGGGAAGCCGATCGTCATCGATCCCAGCGAGATGTTGGGGATCAGCTGCGAGTCCGGCTGCCAGAACGGCTGCCGCAGCGCGTACAGGTTGAACGCGTTGACCGAGTTGTAGGCGTAGACGCCCGACGCGTACTGGTAACGCCCGTAGAGCCACGTGAACTGGGCGAGCGGGCTGAGACCCGGGTGGAACGCGAGCGCGGCGACGTAGGCGAGGACCAGCGCCGCGCCGATCCCGGCGACCGTTCCTATCAGACGGGTGGGGCGCTGCGTGCGGTCGCCGGCGAAGGCGTAGCACAGCATCAGCGGAACGAGGACCGCAGCCGGCGGCTTGATCAGGATCGAGTAGCCGAGCGCGAGCCACGCGAGCGCAAGCATCGTCACCGCGGTCCCGCGCGAGCGGCCTTCGCTCGCGACGACGAGCAACACCGTTGCCAGCGTGAAGCCGCCCGCGACCGAGTCGACCTGACCCCAATACGCCGAGATGAAGATCGTCGCCGGATTGAACGCCAGGAACGCGGCGGCGGCGAACGCCCACGGCAGGCTCGCGAACCGGCGCACGATCGCGAAGACCAGCGCGGCGTCGACGAGGTCCATGACGATCGCCGGCAGCTTGACGAAGACCTTGAGGATCGCGTAGCCGGGATCGGCGTGCACCAGCGTGCGATACGCGTGTCCGACGATGTACAAGATGAAGAAATAGCCGGGCGGATAGTCGGCGAAGCCCGCCTTCGCGAAGAACTCGCGCAGCGGGTGCTCGGCGAGGGTCAACGCCCACGCCTCGAACGTCGAGACGTCGTTCTTGAAGCCGTCCGCACCGATGAAGAACAGCCGCAGGACGAAGCCGACGGCCAGCAGCCCCACGAGCGCAAACGCGGTCGATGTCTCGCGCGAACGATCGGCGGCGCCG
Organism: Vulcanimicrobiota bacterium; assembly: GCA_963743605.1. Taxonomy (GTDB): domain Bacteria; phylum Vulcanimicrobiota; class Vulcanimicrobiia; order Vulcanimicrobiales; family Vulcanimicrobiaceae; genus CAVUQJ01. The sequence continues at coordinate 46,387 of CAVUQJ010000017.1, forward strand.
GTCGTGGCCGCGCCGGTTCCGACGGCGCTACGCAACGCGGCGCGCCCCCCGCGCGAGGAATGCCGCGACGCTCCCGTCGCGGTCCAGTCCGCCCTCGTCGCGCAGCGCGGCGGCGGCGTCGAGGGCGCGGTCGGCCGCCTCGTCGGCGGCCTCACGGGCGCGCATCGCGCCGAGCGCCGCGACGACCCGCGCGACGCCCGCGGCATCGACCCGCGCAGCCTCGCCGTAGGCGGCCGCGACGAGCTCGCGCTCCTCCGACTGCGGTTGACTCAAGGCCCAGACCACGGGGAACGTCCATTTGCGACGCGCGATATCGGCTCCGCTCGGCTTGCCGGTGACGTCCGGCGAACCCCACGTTCCCAGCACGTCGTCGCGGATCTGGAAGGCGATCCCGTAGGCGCCGCCGAGACCGGCGTAAGCGCGCGCGCGCTCCGGCGCGGCGCCGGCGCTGAGCGCGCCGAGTTCGCAGGCGGCGCCGAACAGCGAGGCCGTCTTGCCCTCGATCATCGCCCGGTAGTCGGGCATCGACACCGAGCCGCGCGACTCGAAGGCGATGTCGAGCGCCTGGCCTTCGCACATCGCGAGGTTCGCGCGATGCAGCACGGCAGTCATCACCGCGACCTTGTCGCTCGGCTGGCCGCGAGAGCCGAGCAGCGTCAGGTAACTCAGCGCGCAAAGGGCATCGCCTGCGTTGATCCCGTGCGCGACGCCGTAGCGCGCCCACACGGTGGGCCTGCCGTGGCGGACCCGGTCGCCGTCCTCGATGTCGTCGTGCACGAGTGAATAGTTGTGCAGGATCTCGACGGCGACCGCCGCGTCGAGCGCGGCCTCCGGGACGGCGCCCTCTGCCAGCGCGACGCGCAGCAGCAGTTGCGGACGCAGCCGCTTGCCGTGCTGCGCGCCCGCCGGGCCGGCATAACCAAAATGATAGCGGACCATCTCGTGTACCGGCGATGATCCGCGATAGCGCTCGATCGTGCGCATCAGGTGCGCCTCGATCAGTTCAAGCAGATCGACGGCTCAGCGCCTCCATCCGTTCCGCAACCCGGTCGACGAGCCAGCCCGGCGTCGACGCGCCCGACATGAGCCCGGCGATCGCGACGCCGTCGAACCAATCCGCCTGCAGTTCGTCGGGGCCTTCGATGTGGTGCGTACGCGCGCCGCCGTCGCTGGCCAGTTCGGCGAGGTGTTTCGTGTTCGCCGACGACTTGCCGCCGACGACGACCATCACCTCAACGTCGCGGGCCAATTGCACGACCTCGGATTGACGGTTGTGCGTGTCGGTGCAAATCGTGTTGACCGCGCGCACCTCGTAATACTTGGCGCTCAGGCGCCGGACGATCTCGCCGAAGCCTACGCCGGACCAGGTCGATTGCACGACGACGCCGACGCGGCTCGCGCGCGGCAGCGCCTCGACCTCCTCGGGCGTCGCGATGCACCACGCGCCCGGGACGTGGCTGAGCGTCCCCTTGACCTCGGGATGGTTCGGGTCGCCGACGACAACGATCTTGTAGCCCTCGGCCTTGAGCCGCTCGGCGTGCACGTGGATCTTCGTCACCATCGGGCAGGTCGCGTCGATCACCTCGAGACCGCGCTCGGCCGCCTTTTCGAAGACGGTCGTCGGCAGCCCGTGCGCGCGCACGAACAGCGCGCCGCCGTCGACCTCGTCGACGGACGCCGCGTTGCGCAGACCCTTGGATTCGAGCGAGGCGACCATCTGCGGATTGTGGACGACGTGGCCGAGCGTCGTGACGCGCTCGCGCTGCGCGACCGCCTCCTCGGCCTTCTTGACCGTAATGGCGACGCCGAAGCAGAACCCCTGGGTCTTTGCCCGCCTAATGATCACCAAGTTTCTCCCGCAACGCGTCGATCCGAGCCATGACCTCATCGGTCCACTTCGCCAAGTCCTCGCGGGTCGCTTTCCCGCCGCTTGCCAGGACGACCGGCTCGCCGAACGCCACGCGGATCGGGGCGAACCGGTTGGCGTGGGCGGTCCCGGAGATGTAGGCCGGGACAATCGGCGCCTTCGAGAGCGAGGCCAGCAGGGCGACTCCGACCTGCGGCTTGACCTCGCCGGTCAGGTTGCGGGTCCCCTCGGGGAAGATCCCGACGGCCTTGCCCTCGCGCAGCACCTCGACGGCCTTCTTGATCGCGGCAACGTCGCCGCGCGAGCGGTCGACCGAGAAGGCGTTCAGCCAGGTGATGATCGTCCCGAGCACCGGGATCCGGAAGAGCTCGATCTTCGCCATGTAGGCGACGGGCCGGGGCAGCGCGCAGCCGAGCGCCGGCGGGTCGAAGTACGAGCGGTGATTGCAGGCGACGATCAGCGGCCCGTCGCGCGGGACCAATTCGGCGCCGTAGACGCGGAAGCGCCAGAATGCCCGCAGCAGTGCGGTCACGAGGGCCTTCGCGAAGCCGTAGAAGGTCAGCGTCCCGCCTCGCGGGCGAGCGCGACGATGCGGTCGGCGACCTGGGCCGCGGAGAGCGTCGCTGGAGTCGATGATCGTCGCGCCGGGCGCGGGGCGCAGCGGAGCGACGGCGCGACCGCCGTCGACGCGGTCGCGTTCGTCCAGCGCCGCGACGACCGCGGCCTGATCGACCGGCGTCCCCGCGCCGGCGAGTTCGGCGGCGCGCCGCGCAGCGCGGGCCGCGGGCGAGGCCGTCAGGTAGATCTTGACCGGCGCGTCCGGCAGCACGACGGTCCCGATGTCGCGCCCGGCCATCACGACAGGACCTCGCTCCGCGACGGCGCGCTGGGCCCGAACCAGCGCCGCGCGCACCCGTGGGTGTGCGGCGACGGTCGCGACCACCGCGTCGACGGCCGGCCCGAAGAGCTCGTCGCCGGCCTCCGTGCCGCCGTACAGCACGCGAAATCCGAGCGCTGCGGACGGGTCCGGCTCGACGGTCACCGGCTGGGCGCCGAGCAGGCGCATCGTCTCGCCCTCGTCGGCGGGGTCGGCGCCAGCGCGCAGCACGACGAGCGCGACGGCGCGGTACATCGCGCCCGTGTCGAGGTAGAGCGCGCCGAGCCGGGCGGCGACCGCCCGCGCGACGGTCGTCTTGCCGCTCGCCGCCGGACCGTCGATCGCGACGTGCGGGTACTTGTTCATGCGCGACCGCCTGCTTCTCGCGCCGCCCGAGCGACCCTGTGGCGCCGACGTGGTGCGCGGCACCTCGCCGTCAAAAGGAGCGCCGATGGCACGGAGCGAGCGAGTCTTCTTCTGTTCGGCGTGCGGGCACGAGTCCGCGCGCTGGCTCGGACGCTGTCCGGCCTGCGAGGCGTGGAACACGTTCACGGAGGCCCCGGCGACGCGGCGGAGCACCGGCCGCGCGACGCGCCGCCTGGCGCCCGCGGACGCAGCGCGCCCGACGCGCCTCGGCAACGTCACGACCGCGACGGTGGCGCGCGTCGCGACGGGTTACGCCGAGTTCGACACGCTGCTCGGCGGCGGGATCGTTCCCGGCAGCCTCGTGCTGGTCGGCGGACCGCCGGGAACCGGCAAGTCGACGCTCATGCTCCAGGTCGCGGGCGCGCTCGCGGCGGCCGGGACGCGCGTGCTGTACGTTACCGGCGAGGAATCGTCCGCGCAGACCAAACTGCGCGCGCAACGGCTGGGTGCCAGCGACGAGACGCTGCTGCTCGCGGAGACCGACCTCGACCGGATCCTCGCCGCTCTCGAGGAACTCCGCCCGAGCGTCGTCGTCGTCGACTCGGTCCAAACGCTGGCGCGCGCCGACACGGATTCGTACGCCGGCAGCGTCTCGCAGGTGCGCGAGAGCGCCGCGGCGTTGCTCGAGTTCGCCAAGCGCACCGGCTGCGCGATCTTCATGGTCGGCCACGTGACCAAGGACGGGGCGATCGCCGGACCGCGGCTGCTCGAGCACATCGTCGACACCGTGCTGTACTTCGAGGGCGACGGCGGCGGCGAGTTGCGCATCCTGCGCGCGCACAAGAACCGCTTCGGCAACGCGGAGGAACTGTGCGTCTTCCGCATGGACGAGCGCGGACTGCATGAGATCCACAATCCGTCGGCGTTGTTCCTCGGTGCCGCCGGCGAACGCGGCACGCGCCCGAGCGGCGCGTGCGTCGTCGCGAGCGTCGTCGGCTCGCGCCCGCTTGCTCGTCGAGATCCAGGCGCTGGTCGGCGAGACCAACGCGGGCTCGCCGCGCCGGCTCGCCGCGAACCTCGATCCCGCGCGCGTCGCGATGGTCATCGCCGTGCTCGAGCGGCGCGCCGGGATGCACCTCGGTTCCTACGACATCTACGCCTCTGTCGCCGGAGGTCTGCGCGTCGACGAACCGGCGACCGATCTCGGCGTCGCGCTCGCGATCGCGTCGGCGTTCCGCAACGTGCCGCTCGCCGCCGACAGCGCCGTCTTCGGCGAACTCGGCCTCGCGGGCGACGTCCGTCCGGTCTCGCTGCGCGGACGGCGCGTCGCCGAGGCGCGCCGGCTCGGGTTCGCGACGATCGTCGCGCCGCCGGGCGACGAGTCGCGCAACGGCGCGCGGCGTGGTCGAGGTCCGCAACGTCGCGACCGCGATCCGCACGGCGCTCGGGTAGCACGAAACGTGGCGCGCAAGCTGTTCGAGTGCGTCGCCAACGTCTCCGAGGGACGCTCGTCGGAGGTGGTCGCGGCCTGCGCCGCCTCCGTCCGCGCGAGCGGCGCGCTCCTCGCCGGCGTGTCGAGCGACGCCGCGCACCATCGCAGCGTCCTGACGTATTTCGGGGAACGCGCGGTGGTCGTCGCCGCCTCCGTCGCGCTCGCGCGCGTGACGACGCGAGCGGATCGATCTGCGCCTGCACCGCGGCGAGCATCCGCGCATCGGCGCGCTCGACGTGCTGCCGTTCGTCCCGTTCGGCGCCGCGTCGCTCGCCGACGCGGTCGCCACGGCGCGCGACGGCGGCGGCCGCGATCTGGGCCGCGACCGGCACGCCCGCGTACTTCTACGGCGCCGCCGCGACGCGCGGCGAGCACGCGGGCTCCCGGCCGTCCGGGCCGGGCAGTTCGAGGGCCTCGCCGCGCGCGCGGCGCGCGGCGTCGTGCCGGACGTTGGCAACGTCGCGCTGCACCCGTCCGCGGGAGCGATCGCGGTCGGCGCCCGCGAGCTGCTGATCGCCTTCAACGTCGTCCTGCGCGGCGGCGACCTCGCGCTCGCACGCAGCATCGCGCGCCGGGTGCGCGAACGCGACGGCGGACTGCGCACGCTGCGCGCGATCGGCGTGCGGCTGTCGCCGGATCGCGTTCAGGTCTCATGTAACCTGACCGACCATCTGGCGCTCCCGCTCGACCGCGTCGCCGGGCTCGTCGCGCGCATGGCCGCGCGCGCCGGCGTCGCCGTCGCGGGCGGCGAGCTGATCGGGCTCGTGCCGCGCGTCTCGCTCGCCGCGGTCGCCGCGCGCAGGCTCGGGCTCGCCGGACCCGCCGCGGTGCTGGACGGATGAGCGCGCGCGGTCGAGGGGTTTGCGGCGCGCCGCAGTAGAGCCGCGACATGGCGATCGAAACCGTCAACCCCGCGACCGGCGAACCGCTCGCGACGCACGACACCCACGACGGCGCCGCGATCGGGGGCGTCCTCGACCGGGCCCGCGCCGCGTTCGCAGCGTGGCGCATGGCACCGTTCGCGCAGCGCGCGACCCGGATGCGCGCGTTGGCCGCCTACCTGCGCGAGCACAAGCACTCGCTCGGCGCGCCTGGCGACGCTCGAGATGGGGAAGCCGATCGCCGAGGCCGAGGCCGAGGTCGAGAAGTGCGCCTGGAACTGCGATTTCTACGCCGAACACGCGGCCGCGTTCTTGGCCGACGAGCCGGCGCCGAGCAACGCGACCGAGAGTTACGTCGCCTATCGCCCACTCGGCGTCGTGCTGGCGATCATGCCCTGGAACTTCCCCTACTGGCAGGTCTTCCGCTTCGCCGCGCCGGCGCTGATGGCAGGAAACGTCGCCATCCTCAAGCACGCCGCGAACGTCAGCGGCTGCGCGCTCGCGATCGAGCACGCGTTCGCGGCGGCGGGCTTTCCGTCAGGCGCGTTCGCGACGCTGCTCGTTCCGAGCGGCGAGATGGAGACGATCGTCGCCGATCCGCGCGTCGCGGCGGTCACGCTGACCGGCAGCGAGGCGGCCGGCAGCAGCGTCGCCGCGACGGCCGGGCGTACTTGAAGAAGACCGTCCTCGAACTGGGCGGTTCGGACGCGTTCGTCGTGCTCGCGGACGCCGACGTCGCCGCCGCCGCGCAGGTCGCGACGCGGTCGCGCTTTCAGAACGCCGGTCAGAGTTGCATCGCCGCCAAGCGCTTCATCGTCGAGGACGTCGTCGCACGACGCGTTCGTCGCGGCGTTCGTCGGCTGCGTCGAGAAGCTGCGCGTGGGCGACCCGCTCGATCCGCGCGACCCAGGTCGGGCCGCTCGCGCGCGAGGACCTGCGCGACGTCGCTCGCCGAGCAAGTGCGCAGCATCGGTCGCGCGCGGGCGCGACGGTCGCGACCGGCGGTGCGGCGCTCGACGCGGCCGGGATTCTACTACGCGCCGACCGTGCTGACCGGCGTCGACGACGCGATGCCGGTCTTCCGCGAGGAGACGTTCGGGCCGGTCGCCGCCGTCGTGCGCGCGCGCGACGCGGCGCACGCCGTCGCGCTCGCCAACGACTCCGAGTTCGGGCTCGGGGGCAACCTGTGGACGCGCGACCTCGCGCGCGCCCGCACGCTCGCCGCCGCGCTCGAGTCGGGGAACGTCTTCATCAACGGGATGACGGCGTCCGACCCGCGGCTGCCGTTCGGCGGCGTCAAGAAGAGCGGCTACGGCCGCGAGCTGTCCGCGTTCGGCATCCGCGAGTTCGTCAACATCCAGACGGTCTGGATCGGGCCGTCGACCGACAAACCGAGCGCGGCCGCGGCGACCGAGTAACCTATTACGATTACGTCGGGGCGCCGGCGACGGCCGCCATCTCCGCGATGCGGCGATAGCCCTCGGCGAGCAGCGCCGGTGGTGCGACGAAGCTCGTCCGCACCCAGCCTTCCAGCGACTCGCCGAAGATGCGGCCGGGGATCGCGACGACGTTGCGCTCGGCCAAGAGCTCGTGGCAGAAGGCGTTCGAGTCGCCGACGCCGGTCCGTAGGCACAGGTAGAAGGCGCCGTCCGGCGCGACGTAGGTCAGCCCGGCGGCCGCGCGCCGCCGCGATCGCCGACTCGCGCTGGGCCGCGTACCACGCCTGCTGCGCGGCGAGTTCGTTCGCCTCGAAGATCGCGGCGGCGATGCGTTGCGCGAACGTGCTGGCACACGACGTGACCCAGGCGTGCGCCTTGACCACCGCGTGGGCGGCGTCGTGCGGCGCGATGACCCAGCCGAGCCGCATCCCGGTCAGCGCGTTGCTCTTCGACAGCGAGTTGACCGCGATCGTGTGCGGGTAGTAGCGCCCGAACCAGCCGGCGTCCTCGACGTACATCTGCTCGCGATAGATCTCGTCGTGAAGGATGTAGATGGGCGGGCCGGGACGGCGCCCGAGCGCGTCGGCGATCGTGCGGACGGCCGCGTCGTCGATCGACGCGTCCCGTCGGATTGCACGGCGAACAGATGACGATCATGCGCGTCTTCGGTCCGATCGCGGCGAGGATCGGCTCCGCGTCGAACGCGAACCCGTCGGCGGCCTGGAGGACGACGCGCCGCACCGGGATCCCGTCCATCTGCGCGACCTTCGCGTAGACGGGAAAGGCGGGCTCGACGATCAGCAGTTCGTCGTGTTCGGGATCCAGCACGGCCGTGATCGCGACGTAGACGGCCTCCTGCGAGCCGGTCGTGATGCAGACGTTCGCCGCCTCGTCGAGACCGGGATACGCGTAGTGGGCCGCGATCGCGGCGCGCAGCTCGTCGTCGCCCGCGTTGCTCGAGTAGCGGCAGCCGTGGCGCGCGACCCACCGGGTCGCGCTCTCGAAGTGCGCGACGTTCGGCAGCAGCGTCGGCTCGCCCAGGCCGAGATCGATCGACGTCGGCCGCTTCTTGGCGTGCAGCGCGCGGATCGCGGACGGTGCGAGCGAGGTGACGCGCGGGTTCATACGGCGACCGCGTGCTCGCGCAACGTCTGCTCGAGCGACGTTTTGCGATCGGTCGACGCCGTGCGCTCCCCGATGACCAGCGCGCACGGCGTTCCGAACACGCCGGCCGCGAACGTCTTCGGCAGCGAGCCCGGGATGACGACGCTGCGTGGCGCGACGTAGCCGCGCGCGATCTGCGTCGCTGCGCCGCGCACGTCGACGATCGGCGTCGACGCGGTGAGCACGACGCCCGCGCCGAGCACGGCCTCGCGTCCGACGCGCACGCCTTCGACGATGATGCAGCGCGAGCCGACGAACGCGCCGTCCTCGACGACGACGGGTTGGGCCTGCGGCGGCTCGAGCACGCCGCCGATGCCGACGCCGCCGGATAGGTGCACGTCCTTGCCGATCTGCGCGCAGGAGCCGACGGTCGCCCAGGTGTCGACCATCGTCCCGTCGTCGACGTACGCGCCGATGTTGACGTAGCTCGGCATCATGATCGTCCCGTTGCCGAGGTACGAGCCGTAGCGCGCGACGCCCGGCGGCACGCAGCGCGCGCCGAGTTCGGCGTAGTTTCGCTTGGTGGGCAGCTTGTCGTAGTAGGACGGTGCGTCCGCGCGCATCGCGGAGGCCGTGCCGCTCATCCCGTCGCCGCCGATCGCGAGCACGTCCATCCGCCGGAAGTAGAGCAGGATCGCCTGCTTGACCCACGCGTGGGTGACCCAGCGGTCTCCGTCCGGCTCGCAGACGCGCAGCCGGCCGACGTCGAGCGCGGCGATCACCTCTTCGACCGCCTCCCCTTCCGGGCCACGCAGCCCGGAGGGGTCGGCAGCGAGTCGTTCGATCCGCTCCCGCAGCGCGCCGTGGTCCATGGCGGCGTGTTGCGGTTCGATTTGGGAATCGTCCTCCCCACCGGCGGCCTTCGGGAATCGTCCTCCGGATGGAGAAGAGTCGCCGCCCACGATTCCACCGCCCAGCCGACCGAGCAAAGGGGTCCGCGTGCCGAATACTGCCGACGAAGAACGCCGCATCAACGCGATACGCTTCCTTTCCATCGACGCCGTCCAGAAAGCGAACTCGGGACACCCCGGCCTGCCGCTCGGCGCCGCCGCGATGGCCTACGCGCTGTTCACGCGGCACCTGCGGTTCGATGCCCAGGAGCCGTTGTGGCCCGACCGCGACCGCTTCATCCTCAGCGCCGGCCACGGTTCCGCGCTGCTCTACTCGCTGCTGTATCTCAACGGCTACGATCTGACGCTCGACGACCTCGAGCAGTTCCGCCAGCTCGGGAGCAAGACGCCGGGACATCCGGAGGTCCACCAAGCCATTGGGATCGAGGCGACGACGGGACCGCTCGGACAGGGGATCAGCAACGCGGTCGGCTTCGCGATCGCCGAGGCGCACGAAGCGGCGATGTACAACCGCGACCAGCGGATCGTCGACCACCACACGTACGTGCTGGCAGGCGACGGCGACCTGATGGAAGGGATCTCCGGCGAGGCGTCGTCGCTGGCCGGACACCTCGGGCTCGGCAAGTTGATCGTGCTCTACGACGACAACAAGATCTCGCTGGCCGCGCCGACCGGCGTCACGTTTACCGAAGACGTTGCCAAGCGCTACGAGGCGTACGGCTGGCACACGCAGTTGATCGACACGCCGCACGGCGAGGACGTCGCGCCGGTCGACGCCGCGATCGCGGCCGCCAAGCAATCGCCCAAGCCGTCGCTGATCCTCGTTCGCACGCACATCGGCTACGGCTCGCCGCGCCAGGACACGTACCTCGCGCACGGCGAGCCGCTCGGCCCCGACGGCGTGCGCGCGACGAAAGAGAAGTTCGGCTGGCCGCTGCAGCCGGACTTCTACGTTCCCGACGACGTGCTCGCGTGGTGGCGCGAGAACGGCAAGCGCGGCGCCGATCTCGTCGCCAAGTGGAAGGCGGCGCTCGGGACGTGGAAGTCCGCCAATCCCGATCTCGCGGCGCAGTACGAGCGGATCGCCGACCGGCGCCTCCCCACCGGCCTGCCCTGGCCCGCGTTCAACGCGGAGAACGGCGCGCGTCGCGACGCGCGACGCGGGCGGCACCGTCATGAACGCGATCGCCGGTGCGCTGCCGGAACTCGTCGGCGGTTCGGCCGACCTCGACCCGTCGACCAAGACCTACCTGAAAGGCTTCGGCGATTTCCAGCCCGGCTCGTACGGCGGCCGCAACATCCACTTCGGCGTGCGCGAGCACGCCATGGGCGCGATCGCCAACGGCATCGCGCTGCACGGCGGCCTGTTGCCGTTCACAGCGACCTTCTTCAACTTCCTCGACTACATGAAGGGCGCCGTGCGCCTGGGCGCGCTGAGCGAGCAGCACGTCGTCTACGTCTTCACCCACGACTCGATCTTCCTGGGCGAGGACGGGCCGACGCACCAGCCGGTCGAGCAGCTCGCGATGCTGCGCGCGATGCCCAACATCTACGTCGTACGGCCGGCCGACTCGCTGGAGACGCTGTCCGCGTGGAAGGCCGCGATCGAGCCCGGCAAGACGCCGACCACGCTGGTCCTGACCCGTCAGAAGCTGCCGTTCCTGGGCGAGCGCGACGCCGACGTGACGCGCGGGGCGTACGTGATCCGCGACAGCGACGGCGCGCCCGACCTCATCCTCATCGCGTCGGGCTCGGAGGTCTCGCTCGCCCTCGACGCGGCGAAGATCCTCGAGGCCGGCGCGACCAAAACGCGCGTCGTGTCGATGCCGTGCTGGGAATACTTCGAGCAGCAGAGCCAAGAATACCGCGACTCGGTCCTCTTGCCGAACGTCGCCGCCCGCGTCTCGATCGAGGCGGCCGCGACCCTCGGCTGGGAGCGCTGGGTCGGCGACCGGGGCGCCTCGATCGGCGTCGACCGCTTCGGGGAATCCGGTAAGGCCGCCGACATCGCGAAGGCTTTTGGATTCACGGCAGAACACGTCGCCGAGGTCGCTTCGGGACTGCTCGCGCGCACCTAAACGCTCACCCCGCTAGGAGGAACGTTGGACAGCAGACTTCAGCAACTGGTCGACGCCGGACAGAGCATTTGGCTCGACAACATTCGTCGTAGCATGTTTTCATCGGGCGAGCTGCGGGCGCTGATCCGCGACGGTCTGCGCGGCATGACGTCGAACCCGACGATCTTCGAGAAAGCGATCGGTAGCGGGAGCGAGTACGACGACCAGTTGCAGTCGCTGATCGGCGAGGAGCACGACCCGAACCGCGTCTTCGAGGCGCTCGCGGTCGCCGACATCCGCGACGCCTGCGACGAGTTCCGCGGCCTCTACGACGCGACCGGCGGCGGCGACGGCTTCGTCAGCCTCGAGGTGTCGCCGCTGCTGGCGCGCGACACCGCGGGGACGATCGCGGCGGCCAAGCGGCTGTGGGCGATGGTCGACCGCCCGAACGTGATGATCAAGATCCCGGGGACGCCGGAGTGCGGCGCGGCGATCACGGAGGCGATCGCGGCCGGCATCAACATCAACGTCACGTTGCTGTTCTCGATCGAGCAGTACGAGGCGGCGGCCAACGCCTACATCGCCGGGATCGAGCGGCGGCTCGGCGAGGGCAAGCCGGTCGAGCGGATCGCGTCGGTCGCCAGCGTCTTCGTCAGCCGCATCGACACCGCCGTCGACAAACTGCTCGAAGCGAAGCTGAGCAAGGGCGAACCGGTCGCCGACCTCATGGGGAAGACCGGCGTCGCCAACCTCAAGCTGACGTACCAGCGTTTCCGCCGCCTGTTCGAGAGCGACCGGTTCGCGCCGTTGCGCGCGCGCGGAGCCCGCGTTCAGCGACCGCTCTGGGCCAGCACGAGCACCAAGAACCCGAGCTATCCCGACCTGATGTACGTCGAGAACGTGATCGGTCCCGAGACCGTCAACACCGTGCCGCCCGCGACGCTCGACGCGCTGATGGATCACGGCCACGTCGTGCCCGACACGGTCGAGTCCGACATCTCCGGCGCGACGAGCGTGTTCGAACGGCTCGCGAAGGCGCAGATCTCGATTGTTCAACGTCACGCTGCAACTCCAGGTCGACGGCGTCAAGGCGTTCGCGAACTCATACGATGCGATGCTGGCGGCGATCACCTACAAGCAGGAGCAACTGGCGAAGGTCGACAGCGGCCGCGTGCGGCTCTCGCTCGGCGCCGCCCAGGGCGCGGTCGACGCCGCGCTCGACGCGCTCGCCAAAGGCGACTTCCTCCAGAAGCTCTGGCGTAAGGATCCGGCGCCGTGGTCCGGCGGCGGCGAGCCGCTCGACGGGATCCGGCACGCGCTCGGCTGGCTCGACTTTCCCGAACGCGTCCTCGAGAACGTCGACGACCTGACCGCGTTCGCGCGCGACGGCGCAGCGCGCTTCGGCGACGCGGTCGTGCTGGGCATGGGCGGCAGTTCGCTCGCACCGGACGTGATGCGGCGGACGCTCGGCGCCATCGACGGTTTCCCGCGCCTGCACGTCCTCGACTCGAGCGACCCGGTGCAGATCAAGGACCTCGACGACCGTCTCGACCTGAGCGAGACCCTCTTCATCGTCGCCTCGAAGAGCGGGACCACGACCGAACCGCAGGCGTTTCTGCGCTACTTTTACGACCGCGTCGCCAAGACGGTCGGCACGACCGGGACAGGCGAGCACTTCATCGCGATCACCGACGCGAAGACGCCGCTGCAGGCGGAAGCGCAGGACGACCGCTTCCTGCGGACGTTCACCAACGATCCGGACATCGGCGGCCGTTACTCGGCGCTGTCCTATTTCGGGATGGTCCCGGCGGCGATCGCGGGCTACGACGTTCGCCTCTTGATCGATCGCGGCATCGGCGGCCTAATGTCGAACGCGCGCACGACGGATCCGCGCAAGGCTGACGGCGTCCGCTTCGGCGCCGCGATGGCGGCGCTGGCGAAGGCCGGCCGCGACAAGCTGACGATTATCTGCCACCCGCTGGTCGAATCGTTCGGGACCTGGGCGGAACAGCTGATCGCGGAGAGCACCGGCAAGCACGGCACCGGCATCGTTCCGATCGAGGGCGAACCGCTCGGCACGCCGGACCACTACGGCGACGATCGCGTCTTCGTCTACGTCGGCGAAGGGCTTCCCGACGGCCACGTCGCGGGCGACATGGACGGCAGCGCGATCGAGACGCGTCTGGCGCTGCTCGAGGCCGCCGGCCACCCGATCGTGCGCATGCGGATGACCAACGTCTACGACATCGGCGAACAGTTCGCGGTGTGGGAGATCGCGACGGCGGCGGCCGGCGCGGTGCTCGGCATCGACGCGTTCGATCAGCCTAACGTGCAGGAGTCGAAAGACCTCACGAACCGGCTGCTCGAGGAATACCGCGGCACGGGCGGTTTCGGCGCCGCGGGCACCGCGGCGGACGCGCCGGTCACCCCGTTCGCCGGCTCGCGCGATCTCGCGCTCGGCGCCGCTCTGCAGACGGCGCTCGCCGCGTTGTTCGGTCAGGTGAAACCGGGCGACTATCTTGCGGTCAACGCCTACTTCGACATGGATGCCGAGCACGTCCGCGCACTGCGCGATCTGCGGCTCAACGTCCGCAACGGGCTGCACGTCGCGACGACGGTCGGCTTCGGGCCACGCTTCCTGCACTCGACCGGGCAACTGCACAAGGGCGGTCCCGCGACCGGCGTCTTCCTCGAATTGACGACGGAGCCGCCGATCGACCTCGCGATCCCCGGCATGGGCTTCGGCTTCCGCACGCTGCTGCGCGCGCAGGCGCTCGGCGACTTCGAGGCGCTCGACCGCCGGGGACGGCGCGGGCTCCGGCTGCACCTCGCCGCGCCGCTCGACCGTTCGCTGGCCGAACTCGCGGCGGCGGTCGCCGACGCGGTCTCGGCCACCGCGTGATCGCCGCATGAGCGACACGACGACCCTCGTCCGCCCGCAGTCCGACGGCAGCGCGAAACAGAATCCGCTGCGGGCCGGGCTCGACACGAACCGGATCACCGACCCGTGCAACATCGTCTTCTTCGGCGCCAGCGGCGACCTCGCGAAGCGCATGCTGTTTCCGGCGATGTACAACCTGCGGCTCGGCGACGTCTTGCCGGCGAATTTCGGGATCGTCGGCTTCTCGCGGAGCCCCGAGACCGACGACTCGTTCCGGCAGAGACGTCCGCGAGGCGATCGCCGAATTCTCGCGCTCGGGTCCGGCGAAGGACCCGCTCTGGAGCGACTTCGCCAAGCATCTGTCGTACGTCACCGGCGACTTCGGCGACCCGGCGTCGTTCAAGCGGCTCAAGCAGCAGCTCGACGAGAACGACGAGCAACTGGGGACCGCGCACAACCGGCTCTTCTACCTCTCGACGCCGCCGCCGGTCTTCACGAAGATCGTCGAACAGCTGGACGCTGCCGGCCTCGGACCGCACGACAACCCCCAGGGCTGGACGCGGATCATCGTCGAGAAGCCGTTCGGCACGGACCTCGACTCGGCGCGCGCGCTGCAGGCCGAGATCACGAAGGTCTTCGACGAGCGCCAGATCTACCGCATCGACCACTACCTCGGTAAGGAGCCGGTGCAGGACATCATGGCGCTGCGCTTCTCGAACACGATCTTCGAGCCGATCTGGAACCGCCGTTACGTCGACTGCGTCCAGATCACGGCGGCGGAGACCGTCGGCGTCGAAGACCGCGGCGGCTATTACGACAACGCCGGCGCGCTGCGCGACATGATTCAGAACCACGTGATGAACCTGCTCGCGCTCGTCGCGATGGAGCCGCCCGTTTCGGCGAGCGCCGACGCGATCCGCGACGAGAAGTTCAAGGTGCTCTCGGCCGTGCGGCCGATCAAGGTCGAAGACGTGCGACAATTCGCCGCGCGCGGACAGTACGGTCCCGGCTTGATCGACGGCAAGCCGGTCGTCGGCTACCGTCAGGAACCGAGCGTCGACGAGCAGTCGAACACGGAGACGTACGCCGCGGTCAAGTTGCTGATCGACGACTGGCGCTGGGCCGAGGTCCCATTCTTCCTGCGCAGCGGCAAACGGCTCGCGCGCAAGAACTCCGAGATCGCCGTGCGCTTCAAGCCGATCCCGCATCGGCTATTCGGCGAAAGCGGCGACGCGATCGACACGAACGCGCTCGTCATGAAGATCCAGCCCGACGAGGGCGTGCAGATCCGGTTCAACGCCAAGGTGCCGGGACCCAAGATGCACATCCGCGCCGTCAACATGGACTTCAACTACGGAACCGGCTTCGGCGTGGTCTCTGCGCCCGCGTACGAACGGCTGATCGGCGACGCGATGCGCGGCGACGCGACGCTGTTCACCCGCTGGGACGCCGTCCAGTCGGCGTGGGAAACGGTCATGCCGGTCCTCGACGCGTGGCGCGACAGTCCGCCGCAGTCCTTCCCCAACTACGAGGCCGGCGATCAGGGCCCGTCATCGGCCGACGCGCTGTTGGATGGGCGAGAGTGGCGCAAGCTCTGATGAAGCGCATTCCCGTCACCGACGTCCCCACGATTCTGGACGAGTTGGGCCGGGCGCGCGCCGCCGCATCGGAAAACGGAACGTCTCCGTGCGGCGCGGCGGCGACCATGAACCTCGTCGTCTTTGTCGACGATCCCGATTACCGCGAGTGGGTGTTGAAACACGCGCAGGGCGTCGCCGAGAAGCACCCGTCGCGCCTGGTGATCATCGACCGCACGCGCGACGACGGCGGCGCGGACGTGGGATTGCTGACGCGCGAAGGCGCGGTCTGCGTCGAGCGCGTCGACCTCGCGATCGGCGGCCTCGAACCGCCGGTGATCCGCGCGATCGTTCACGACCTGACCGCCCCCGGTATCCCGACGGTCTTCTGGTGGAGTTCGTCGCGCGTCCTCGCCGACCGCGTGCTGAACGCGCTCGCCGGTTTCGCGACGACGCTGGTCGTCGATTCCTCCGGCAGCGTCTCGGGCGAGGAGACGATTCACGAACTCGCGGCGTTCCTGGGCCACGACGACTCGCTGGTCGTCCGCGACCTCGCCTTCATGCGCCTCGCACCGTGGCAGGACATGATCGCGCAGTTCTTCGACGACCGCGCGCTCTTCGACGACCTCTTCTCGCTGACGCGACTCGAGATCGTCGCCGGCTCCGAGGCCGAAGCGCTCTACCTCGCCGGCTGGCTCGGGAGCAGGTTATCCTGGAAGGCGGCGGACGCTCACACGTTTCGCGCGCCCGACGGCCACACGATCGGGTTCGCGCGCGAGGCGCGCGGCGGCCGGCGCCGCGTGCTGCGCGTGACGCTCGCCAGCGCCGACTCGACCTACAGCGCGGAACTGACGGACGACGCGAACGTCGCCCGCCTGACGGTCGGCGGCGCCAACGCAAAGCCGTCCTGGTGCGTGCCGCTGCAGAACATCGACAACCTCTCGCTCATCGAGCGCTCGGTGTTGACTGCCGGCCACGATCAGGTCTTCGAGACCTCATTGCGGACCGTCGGCGACATGCTGCGCTAGCCGGTGTAACCGAAGACCTAACCCGGGATGCCCGGCTGGACCTCCTGGCACGGGACGTCGACGCCGAGGCTGCCGACCGGCATCACCGCGAACTGAAAGCCGATCGGGATCGTGATGTTGCTGCCCGGGTGGAAGTAGTTGAACGCGCCGACGGCGACGCCGAGGAACGGGATCGGGGCGGCGCCGACGATGCCCGGCGCGTCGCCCGTCTTGCCGGTGTGCGTCGCGTTGTAGTCGACCGTGATTTGGTATTCCTTGTTGTGCGGGAGCGCGAAGTAGCGCGCCTCGGGCATCAACTGCCCGGGCTTGGCGTGCGCGCCGGCGGCCTGCACGTAGGTGATCAGCCCGTAGCCGATGGTCCCCTTCGGAATCAGCACGCGGTCGTGCGTCAACACGGTGTCGATCGTGCGGAAGTGGAAGCGATCGCCGACCTGCGCGGTCGCGGAGTCGAGCCGGTCGAGCAACTCGACGGGGATGACGGTGCACGCCTGCAACTCGGCGCTCGCTCGCGGCGGGGAGGCCAGCATCGCGGCGACGGCCACAGCCGTGACGCCGACGGCGATCGCGCAGCGACGCACCCCATCGAACATGCTTGGACCAACGCCTACCCGTTGCGCGCCGCGAGTTCCTTCCGCGCGGCGCGCACCGGGCTCATCGAGCGCGCTACGGCAGCGGCGACAAGACCGGCGTCGGCGCGGGCGAGGGCGGCGCGGGAAGCGTCGTCTGCGCAGCGGGCGTGCCCGCGAGCGCGTTTACGGCAACGTCGTGCTGCCCGAGGATCGTGCCGCTGACGCGCTGCAGCTCGACGACCGCCTTGTTCAGGTCGGTCTGCGCGCGCAGCTCGCGGTCCCGCTCGGTGGCCAGCTCGGTCTGATGTTGCAGGACCAGGAACGTCGTCGAGGCGCCGGCGTGGAACTTGCGTAACTCGCTCGCGTACACGATCCCGGCGGCGACGCGGGCCGCCCGCGCGGCGATCAGCCGCGAGCGCGCGGATTCGAGGTCCTGGACGGCATTGCGGCTTTCGAACGCGAGCCGCTGGATCAGGGCGACCTGCTGGATCTCGAGCGCACGCTGCTGCTCGAGCGCGGCGGCGTAGTTGGCCCGGGCCGTGCGGTTACGCAGCGGCAGCCCGATCGTCGCGGTGATCGCGACCTCCGGCAGCTTGTTCTGGAGCAGGGTGTTGATCGACGTTCCCAGGTTGCCGTTGAACTCCGCCGGCGTGTGCGGGACGACGATCGTGAACGGCTGGATGTGCGCGCCCTGGCTGTTCGCGAACGCGATCAGCTGCTGGGTCGACGCGATCAGCGGGTTGAAGACGGCGAACAACGGGTTGCCGAGCAGCGAGGACGGCTGGCCCGCGAACCCGTTGGAAGTGTAGCCGACGCTCAGGTCGACTTGCGGTTTGGCCTGATCCTTGGCATAGGCGACGTCGACCGCAGCGGCGGCGCGCTGATCGCGCAGTTGCGCGACCTCGGGCCGGTTCTTCAACGACGCGACGAGCACGTCGGACAGGTTCGGGTCCGGCGGGAGGTCGAGCGCCGGCGTCGTCGGGACGAGGTTGGCCATCCAGATCGGGTCGGACGGGTTGTTCAGCGTCAATTGCTTGAGCTGGTTCTGGAGCCGCGAGACGGCCTGCAGGGCGGAGAAGACGCCGTCCTGATAGACGTCGACCTGAGTATCGGACTCGACGACGTCGACGGGCGCCGCGGCGCCGCGCTTGACGAGCCGCGCGTTGCTCTCGGATTGCTCCTTGGCCTCGCGCAACGACTCGGTTTGGATCGCAACGTCGCGCCACGCCGCGACGAGGTCCCAATAGGTGTCGAGGACGTTGGCGATCGTCGTCGACGCTTGCAGCAGCGTCGCGTCGGTCATCGCGGTGCCGTTGATCTTCGCCAGCGCCACCTGCCGCCGCGCGGCGCTGTACTGGCCGCGCAACAGCGGCTGGGTCAGGTCGAACGAGACCGCCGTCGGCAGGTAGGGGTTGAAGCCGTTGCTCGTGTTGTTCGAGCGGATACCCTGTCCGCTGAGGCCGAACGAGTACTGCGTTCCGCCGGGCAACTGCCCGGCGAAGGTGCCGTTCAGGCCCACCGTCGTCTGCGTGATCGGTCCGCTGTCGGGCCCCGATTCGAACGGGCTCAACGGCGCCGTGACCTGATAGTTGTACGACGGTTGAACGAGGAAACGCACGTCGTAGGCGCCCTGCGCCGCGACGATCTGGTAACCGGCGACGCGCCGGTCGGACTGCGAGATCGCGAGGTCCGTGCCGCGCATCAGCGCCATCGCGACGGCGTCGTCGGCCGAGATCCCGACGAACGGCTGCTGCGTGACGCCGACGACGCCGGCCGGCGGCAGCGGCGTTACGGGCGCGCGATACGGTACCATCTCGGGCAACGCGGGAACCTGCGCGGACGGGATCGGCGACGACGGCGCCGCCGGAACGGTGGGCAGCGTCTGCGCCCCCGCGGCGCCGTTCGCGACGCAGGTCGACGCGACGAGCAGAGCGGACAGGGCGGAAACGATTCGCAACGTGACTACCTCGCTAGTCGGCCGCCGGCGCGACGTGTGGGCGCGGCCGGCGCATCAGGAGCACACAAGGGACGAGTAGGAGCGTGATGACCGCGGTCGCACGCGCCGTGTCGGCGTAGGCCAGCACGATCGCCTGTTGATCGACCAGGGTGTTCAACGAACCGGCCGAGGCCTGCGCGCCGCCGTGCTGTTGGACGTACTGCGCGACCGGCGGTGACGAGAGCGTGATCGCCGACGCGAGGTCCGCGTGGTGTCGCGCGTCGGCGCGGACGAGGAGCGTGATGAGCACGGCGATCGCCAGGCTGCCGCCGATCTGACGCGAGAGGTTGAAGAACGCCGAAGCGGCCGGGATGTCCTTCGGCTTGACGCTGCCGAGCACGCTGATCGACAGCGGCACGAAGATCTGCGACAGCCCCAAACCGCTGAGCGCGAGCGCGCCGAAGAACGACCAGAACTGCGTCTGCGGGGTCGTCACGGAGGCGAGGACGAGGTTGGAGACCCCGAGCATCGTGAAGCCGCTCGCGATCAAGATCCGCGGGTCGACCAGGTTGCGGCCGGCGAGCACCGCGCTGATCGGCGTGAACAGCATGACCGCGCCCGCGCGCATGACGAGCAGCAGGCCGGAGAGGGTCGCGGTGAACCCGAGCGAGTTCTGCACGTATTGCGGCAAGATGAGGACGCTGCCGTAGAGGCTGACGCCGAGCGCGATCGCGAGCGCGCTGCCCGCGGCAACGGAGCGGTAGCGCAAGACGTGCAGGTCGACGATCGGTTTGCGCGCTTCGCAGTTCCCACCACACGAACGCGGCGAGACCGGCGATCGCGGTGAACGTGCACGCGACGATCCAGGGATCGTCGAACCAGTCTTTTTGCTGCCCCTGGTCCAGCACGTACTGGAGCGAGCCGATGCCGGCGGCGAGCAGCCCGAGCCCGACGTAATCGAGCGGGAGCTTTCGCGGCCCGGCGGGGTTGCGCAGATACACCAACACGAGCGCGAGGGCGAGCAGCCCCAGCGGCAGGTTCACGAAGAACGCCCAGCGCCAAGAGAGCGAGTCGGTGATGACGCCGCCCAGCGTCGGGCCGATCGTCGGACCGACGATCACACCCATCGCGAAGATCCCCTGCGCCTTGCCCTGCTCGTGCAGCGGGTAGGTCTCGCGCAGGATCGCCTGCGACGTCGAGATCAGGCCGCCGCCGCCGAGACCCTGCACGATGCGCCAGAAGATCAGTTGCTCGAGCGACCCGCTGAGGCCGCACATCAGCGACGCGAAGGTGAAGAGCGCGATCGAGGCCGCGTAGTACTGCCGGCGGCCAAAGCGCTGCTGCAACCACGGCGTGATCGGGATGACGATGACGTTGGCGATGATGTAGCCGGTGCCGATCCAGGCCGCCTGGTCGACGCCGGCGCCGAAGTTCCCCTGGATGTTCGGCAATGCGACGTTGACGATCGTCACGTCGACGATCTCGAGCAGGGTCGCGACGACGATGGCGATCGTGACGATCGCGCGCCGCGTCCCGTACTCGATCACGTTACCCGGCTGGGCAGCGTGACCCCGCGCCGCTACGCCGTTGCGTGCGGCGGCTAGTGCGGTCGCCATGTCAGGTTACTTGACCTTCACCGACGTTTCGACGGACATGCCGACCCGCAGCGGATACTTGGGATCGGGGTTGACGAAGCGGATTCGGACGGGGACGCGCTGCGTCACCTTGACGAAGTTTCCCGATGCGTTCTGGGCCGGGATCAGGCTGAACGAGTTTTGCGACGCGGGCGAGATCGTGTCGACGACGCCGTCGAACTTCACACCCTTGTAGGCGTCGATGCTGACGTCGACGTGCTGACCCCTGCGGATGTTGCCCATCTGCGTCTCTTTGTAGTTGGCCGTGATGTAGACGTTCGGTGGGAACGACGGTCAGGAGCACGGTGCCGGGCGACACGGTCTGGCCGATGTCGACGCTCTTCTGTCCGACGTAGCCGTCGATCGGCGAGTGGATCTTCGTGTATGACAGATTGTCGGCGGCGATCTTCGCCTGCGCCCGCGCCGTCGCGACCTGCGCGAGTGCGGCGTCGGCGTTCGCGCGCTGAACGGCGACGCGCTCGGGCGCGGAGCTTTCGGCCAGGCGTCCCTGCGCCGTCACGAGCGCGCCCTGATTGGCGGCGATCGTCGCCTCGACGCCGTTCGCGCTCGCGACCTGCGAGGCGAATTTCTGCTCGGCCGACTGGTAGTTCGCGTCGGCCGCGTCGACCGCTTGACGCGCCTGATCGTAGGCGGACTGCGCCGCTTTCTCCTGCGCACGCGACGCGTCGAGCTGCTGCTGCGAGAAGTCGCCGGTCGAAACGAGCGACGCCGTCCGGTTGAGGTCGGCCTGCGCCTTGCGCAGGTTCTGGAGCGCGCCCGGCAGGCCGGCCTGGGCCGCCCGCAGGTCGGCCGCGGCGGCCGCCGCGCTCGCGGCATCCTCGCCGCTCTCCGCTTGGGCTGCCTGCGCCTGCGCGCTCGCGCTGCTCACGCCGGCGCGGGCCTGCGCGATTGCCCCGGTGTTCTGCTGGTTCTGCGCCACCTGCTGATCGTGGGTCAGCCCGACGGTCGCCAGCGCCGCGCGGGCCTGTCCTTGATCGGCCGCGAGCGCCGCGGCCGCGTTATTGTAACGGGTCGTCTCGTCGCGGTCGTCGAGCAGCACCAGCAGTTGTCCGCGGTGGACGTACTGGTTCGTGTCGACGACGAGGCGGTTGACGCGCTCGGAGATCTTGCTCGTGATCTGCACCTGGTCGGCGTCGATCTTCGCGTCGTCGGTCGTCTGGTGCGCGAGGGCGTAGATCAGGAACCGCACGCCGTAGAACAGGGCGATGATGACGAGGATCACGCCCGCGATCAGGATCGCGCGGCGGGCGGCCGGCGGCGGGACCCGTCTTGGCCTGACCGTCGGGCGCCGCCGCGGGGGGCGCAGACGGCCACCGTTGGCGCCGGCCACCGCCGGCGCGGTTTTCGTCGTATCCATCAGTTCGCTCGGACTCCGTTGAGAAAGATCGCGACGGACGCACGCACGGCGGCGTCACGCGTCTCCGGCGTGTCGCCTCGGCCGTCGTCCCAAACTTTGCGCGCAAAAACGTACGCGAAGAACAATGACATGAACACGCGGGCCATCGCGGTGGGTTCACCGCGGAGCTCGCCGGCCTCGACGCGTCTGCGCATGAAATCGGTCAGCAGCGTCAGCGCGTTCTGCGGGCCCCGCCACGTCACGGCCGACGCGTCCGGATCGCGTCAGCTGCTCGGCGAGGCTGACGCGAATCAGGTCCTCGCGCTGCTTCATGCGCTCGATCGCCGCATGGCCGAGATTGCGCAGTTGCTCATCGAGCGAACCATGCAGGCCGCCGAACAGCGACTCGAGGTGAGCGGTAGCCGCAGTAGTGCTCGAGCATGTCGTGCAGCAGCGTCTGTTTCGTGCCGAAATGGCGGAAGAGCGTCGCCTCGTTGACCCCGGCCCGGTCCGCGACCTCGCGCGTCGTCGTGCCACGGGTTCCCTTGCGCGCGAAGATCTCGCGCGCCGCCGCGAGGATGCGCGCGCGCGTTTGATCCGGTGCCGGCTTCTGCGCCGTCTCGAGGATCTTCACCGCGTCGCGCTCACCATGACGGAACCGTCGCTCGGGCCGTGGGCCGGCGCGTGCGCGGCCGCGCCGCCGAGCGCGACGAGCGCCCCGAGGACGAACGCCGCGAAGCGCGCCCGCGTGCGCCGGCCGCGCCGCCCGGGCTCGGGCGCGGGGCCGCCGCCGGCCGACGCGCGAGCGTCGCCGGGAGCGACGACCTCGAAGACCTGGTCGAGGCCCGTGATCTTCAGGGTCTCGACGATCCGGTTGCGGCTCGCCACCAGAACGATCGTACCCCCGATCTCACGAACCTCGCGCAACGTGGCGATGAGGGTCGCGATGACCGGCGAATCGAGGACACCGGCTCCGTCGAGATCGATGATGCAGGGTGAGCCGCCGTCCTTCGCCTGGGCGACGACGTCGGCACGGAATGCGGAGAGCGCTTCGGCGCTCAGGGGCCCGACCAGTTCGAACGTTCGCGACACCGGAAACCTCGCTAAAGTGAGTACTTGCTTGCAGCAACACCGTAGCACGGCGCACCCATGAATGCAAGTACCTACTTGCATGGGGTCGACGACCCGTTTGAGCTCGCCCGGTTAGCCGAGGCGGCCGGCCTCGGCGAGCCCGCGATCGTCGTCGAGCGCCTCTCCGGCGGCGAGCCGGTCACGGCGGCGCTCGACCCCGGCGCCCCGATCTCGCCGGCGAGCATGATCAAGGTCCCCCTCGCGGCGGCGCTCTGCGCCCTGTGGGAACGCGGAGTCCTCAGTGCCGACGCGACCGTCACCGTCAGCGCGGCGCACGTGACCGCCAATGACGACGTCTCGCCCTTCGTCGCCGGCTACGCGACCGATTCTGGCGAGCGCCGCTCGGGCGATGGTCAGCCGCTCCGACAACGTCGCGACCAACCTGCTGATCGACGCCGTCGGCCGCGAACGTCGCGACCGAGTACGCGCGCGGCCTCGGCCTGCGGGCGACCGCGATCCGCCGCAAACTATCGGGGGCCCTGCCGCTCATCGACGATCCCGCCGCGAGCGGCCGCAACGCCCATCCCGCCGCCGATGCTGCCCGGCTCTTCCGCCTGATCGCGACCGACGCCATCCCCGGCGCCCGCCGGCTGCACGCGCTGCTCGCAGAGCAACGCTGGAACGACAAGCTCTCGCCGGGCCTCCGGCCGGGCGACCGCTTCGCGCACAAGACCGGCGAGACGGACGAGGTCAGCCACGACGGCGGGATTCTCGACACCGCCGAGGGGGCGCGCTACGTCGTGGTGGTCTACACGCGGCGAGGCGCGTCGCCGGAGACCGACGCGCGCCACGCACACTTCATGGAACTGCTGCGCCCGTTGCTATAGCGACTTGAACTTGCGCGGGGTCTGCGTGAAGTCGAAGACGTCGCCGCCCGCGAACGGGTTCGCGCGCGCGTCGCTCGCCGCCAGCGGTGCGAGGTTGAAGTTCTGTTCGACGAACGCGAGGATGCTCCCGAACTCGTATTGGGTGTGCGCGACCGAGCCTTTGAGCGCATACGGCGAGACGACGATCAGTGGCGTACGGATGCCGAGGCCGTCGAAGTCGAGAACCGGCGGCGGGACGTGGTCATACCAGCCGCCCCAGTCGTCCCAGAGCACGAACACGACCGTCGAATTCCAGAACTGGCTGATGCCCGACGGCGTTGATGACACTTCGCGACCCAGGCCGGGCCGGCCACGCTGCGCGAACTGGGATGATCCGAGTTCCAGAGCGTCGGCGTGACCCAGGTGATGTTCGCGAGGTTGCCCGCCTTGACATCGAGCGGGAACTGTTTGGCCGACAGCACGACGTTGTTCGTCCAGTCGGGGCCGTCGCGGATGTGCTCGACGGCGTCGTACGCGGACCACAAGTAACCGAGGTCGGGCTTCGGCGCCGAGTAGTAGCGCCAGGTCAGCGGGGGGCTCGACGGGCTCGCGTCGATCTCGTCGGCCAGCGTTTCGTACGGATCCCCGAAGCAGTCCGAGATCTCGTTGTCCGTCGGCGTCCCCGGCACCGTGCCCGTGTTGAGCAGTCTCACGTCGCCGTTGCCGTCGCAGCCCCATGGGGTCACGCCGGGTAGGCCATAGGTGTCGTTGGCCTGTGCCGCGATCAGGTACTGGTGGCTGACGAAGCTGCCGTCCTCGTCCGACGGGAAGAAGTCGTCGGCGAGCACGTACTGGCCGGCCATGTTGAAGTACCGTTTGGTCTGCGTCTGCGGAACGTACTCGTAGGACGGATACTGCGGGCAGTGGACCTTGCCGCAACTGCCCTCGATTGTCTCGCGATCGAACGAGTCCATTTTCCCGCCGTCCATGTCTTGGATCGCGTTGCGGAACTGATGGTAGATGTCGAACGGCTCGGCTAACGTCTCCGGCGTCAACGGGATCGTTTGGCCGTTGCTGATCAGACCCGACGCCGCTGTGTTCGCTCCCGGGTAGCCCTGGAACAGGTTGTCGAAGCTGCGGTTCTCCTGGGCGATGATCACGACGTGCTGAATCAGACCCGACGCGCGCCGCAGCCGGCTCGCCGGCTCGCGCGCGCCACGCCACGCGCTCGCGGGCCGCACCATCCCCGGGGCGCCGGCGGGGTGAGAGGGCGCGCCGGGCTGCGGCAGCGAGCCGGCGGCGCCCGAACACGCTGAAAGCAGAGCGGTCAATGAGAACGCCGCGACCCGACGACGGTTCATAACGAAGCTCCTTATGGCAAACTGTCCAGGGTACGAGTCTTCGGTTACGGGGGATCACCGAGCGGCCGCGGGTGAGGCCGCCGTCACGGGTCAGTTGCCGTCCCAGTCCTTGAATTGAGCCGGGATGCGGAAAGGCGGACCCACTTCCAACACGATGTCGCTGTGCTCCAACAGGTCGATCGTTCGCGGGTCGGCGCGGTACTGGTTTTCATTGACGTAGGCGCGGACCTGCCCCTTTTTGACCTTGATCCCGGCCACGTTGGTGGCCGTCAGCGGCTGACCCCAGATGTCGAAAAACTGGCCGAGCGTGAACGACCGCATCTTCGGCGACTCGACGTGGATGATGCCGTCGGAGGCGTGGGTGTGCAGCCAGTAAAGGCAACTACCGACGACGGGGATGCCGATGTTCGCCGGCACCACGAACTTCTTGCCGTGATCGTAGATCGTCAGGTGCTGATGGATATGCATCACCGCGCCTTCCATCGAGTCGCAGTGGATGCCGTCGACCGGCGCGCCCGTCGGGACCTCCGCCTGCGCGACCGGCGCGGCCAACAACAGCAGCGCGCCCGCGAGGGCGCTCGAAAACCAGCGGATCATACCCATCAATCTGCTCCAACGTGTGAATAGGCTGTGGAGTTCTGCGAATACCTCGATTTTCTTGTGGATATGGTGTGCGCAGGGGTTCGGCCCCCCTTGCATCGCCGGACGAGGCCTTGTATGCTCGAGGTCACTTCAGCAATGAAGCGCGATGGACGTGAAATCGCCGACCGAGCAATCGAGCGGAGCACGAATCGCAGCCAGCGCGAGCGCGCCGAGCAATCGACGTACGCGCGGCTCCTTCGAAAGCACGTCACCGCGGTCTCCGAATCTTCGGGGGCCGCCTTCGCGTTGTGGCGCCGTCGCGCGCGTAGCGCGCGGCGATCGTGCTCGCGAGCCGCCCGGCTGCGTCGCGAACGCCGGGCGGCGCGATGACCTCGGCCTCCGCTCCCCAGCGCAGCGTCCAACGGATGAGTTCGTCGGCGTCGTCGACGCCGTAGGTGATGTCGACCGCGCCGTCGGGGCGCTCCTCGATCCGGCGATCGCGCACCACGCGCTCCGCCTTCGCCGCGCGGGCGACGACCGGCGAGAAGCGCACCGTCACCTCGACCGGCGCGTCCGCGTGCATGATACCGCTGATGCTGCGCGCGGCGAACGCTTCGATATCGAAGTCCGCCGGCGGTTCGAAACGGCGCACGCCCAAGCGGCGCTGCGAGATGCCGTCCAGCGCGAACACGCGCCGGGCGCGGCGCGCGTGATCGTAACCGACGACGTACGCGCGACCGGCCGAGACGACGAACCCGTACGGATCGACCGTACGTTCGGAGCCGCGCCCGTGCTTGTCGACGTACGCGAAGTGCACGGTGCGCGCGTTGCGCTGCGCGCGTTGCAGAAAGGCGAAGGCCTCGGTGCGCTCCGCGTCCAGCGCCACGTCGCTCATGTGGATGCGCACGGCCGGCTTCTGGGCCGCAGCGGTCGTCGTGCGGTCGGCGACGCCGGTGATCTTCGCCGCGACGGCCTCGACCGAGGACGAGAGGTTGCCGCCCAGCGAGGCCGCGAGCGCGCGCACGGCCACGAGGCCCTGCAGTTCCGTCTCGGACAGGTGCAGCCGGCGCATCCCGCCGCCGTCCTGGAAGCGATACAGCCTGGTCGTGCGGTCGAAGACCCAGCCGAACCCCGCCTCCGCGAGGATCGCCAGGTAACGCCGCAGGCTGCGGGTGCTCGGCGGATGCTCCGCGCTGACCCGCTCCTTGAGGGCCTCGAAGCCGTAGCGCCCCTCCTCGATTGCGGCGAGCAGCCGGACGAGGAGGACGATCTTCGGATCGGGCTGAGTTGCGCTCACGCCGACGTGGTGACCCCCGCGAGACCGAGCGCCGCAATCGAGCGCTCGCGGATCTTGAACTTCTGCACTTTACCGGTCACGGTCATCGGGAGCGCGTCGACGATCAGGACGTGGCGCGGGATCTTGAAGTGTGCGATCTTGTCGCGGCAGAAGGCCCGCAACTCGTCCGGATCTACGGTCCGGCCCTTCTTGGGCACGATCCAGGCGCAGAGCTCCTCGCCGTAGCGCGCGTCCGGCACGCCGACGACGGCAACGTCCTCGATCTCGGGGTGCCGGTACAAGAACTCCTCGATCTCGCGCGGATAGATGTTCTCGCCGCCGCGAATCACCATGTCCTTGATGCGCCCGGCGATCGTGACGTAGCCCTCGTCGTCCATCGTCGCGACGTCGCCCGTGTGCATGAAGCGCGCGTCGTCGATCGCCGCGGCCGTACCCTCCGGATCGTTCCAGTAGCCCAGCATCACGCTATAGCCGCGCGTGCACAACTCGCCGGGTGCGCCGCGCGGCACGATCCTGCCGTCGGCGTCGACGATCTTGATCTCGACGTGGGGGTGGACGCGGCCGACCGTCGCCGTCCGCTTCTCGACCGGATCGTCGGTCGCGGTCTGCGTCGAGACCGGCAACGTCTCGGTCATCCCGTAACAGATCGTGACCTCCGGCATGTGCATCTCCTCGCGCACGCGGCGCATGATCTCGACCGGACACGGCGAGCCGGCCATGATTCCCGTCCGCAGCGTGCCGCAGTCGAAGTCCGCGAAGTCGGGCAGCGCCAGCTCCGCGATGAACATCGTCGGCACGCCGTAGAGCGCGGTGCAGCGCTCGCGCTGCACCGCGTCGAGGCTGGCGCGCGGATCGAACGACGGCGCGGGGATCACCATCGTCGCGCCGTGGGTCACGCAGGCCATGTTCGCGAGCACCATACCGAAGCAGTGGTAGAACGGGACCGGGATGCAGACCCGGTCCTCCGGCGTGTAGCGGCAGCCCTCGCCGACGAAGAATCCGTTGTTGAGGATGTTGTGGTGCGAGAGCGTCGCGCCTTTCGGGAAGCCGGTCGTCCCCGAGGTGTATTGAACGTTGACGGGCTCGTCGAACTGCGTGCGCGCGAGCCGTTCGCGCAGCCGCTCGGGGCTCACGTTCGGCGCGGCGTTCCGGTCGACGTCCTCCCAGCGCAGCGCGCCCTCGAGCGGCACCGTCAATTCGTCGTCGCCGATCAGCACGATGCTTCGGAGGAGCGGCAACTCGTCGCGAATCTCGGCGAGCATCGCGCCGTAGTCCGAACTCTTGTGGCGCAGTTGGGTGAGCAAGACGGAGACGCCGCTCTGCGCGAGCGCGAACGCCGCCTCGCTCGCCCGGTAGGCGGGATTCACGTTGACCAGCACGGCGCCGATCTTGGGCGTCGCGAACTGCGCGACGACCCACTCGACGCAGTTGGTGGCCCAGATTCCGACCCGGTCGCCGTGCTCGACGCCCAGCGCGATCAAGCCGCGCGCGAAGGTGTCGGTCGCCCGCCGCAGCGCATCGTAGGTCAGGCGGACGCCCTGCGCGCAGGAGACGACCGCCTCGTGCTCCGGGTAGGCGGCGGCGACGCGGTCGAAATGGACCCCGATCGGCTCACCGATCAGCGGCACGGCGCTGGCGCCGTGGGCGTAGCTCTCCATCCGCACCGTCCTCTCGCCCGCCCGGCGGGCAGCAACTCTTAATAAAATAGTTGACAAGCTCCCCCGCGGGGTGCTAGCGTGGCGCT
The DNA here is from genome assembly GCA_963743605.1 of Vulcanimicrobiota bacterium. Lineage (GTDB taxonomy): Bacteria > Vulcanimicrobiota > Vulcanimicrobiia > Vulcanimicrobiales > Vulcanimicrobiaceae > CAVUQJ01. The sequence continues at coordinate 75,284 of CAVUQJ010000017.1, forward strand.
ATGGCTAGGAAGAAGTCCCCCACGCTGACCGCGGCGGAGTACCGCCTGATGGACATCCTCTGGACCCGCGGTCCGGGGACCGTCGGCGAGGTCGTCGAGGTGCTCGGCGATCCTCCGCTAGCATACAACACCGTCCTCACGACCCTGCGGATCCTGGAACAGAAGGGCTACGTCAGGCACAAGGCGACCGGCCGCGCGTTCGTCTATCGCCCGGTCGTCGAGCGCGAGGACGCGCAACGCAACGTCGTCCAGCACGTCATGTCGCGTTTCTTCAACAACTCTCCGCGCGATCTCGTCCTCAACCTGATCGAATCGGAGCAAGTCGACGAGGGCGAACTGGACCGCCTGCGCGAGATCATCGACGGCGCGCGGCGTCAAGGGCGCGCCAGCCAGCCGTGAACGTGGCCCCGGTCGTCATCGTCGCGCTCGGTGCGAGCACCGTCGCGAGCGGGATCCTCGTCGGCGCGATCTGGCTGCTCGCGCGCAATCCGTTGCTCGACGCGAAGGCCCGGTATTTTCTTTGGTTCGGAACGCTGGTCGTGATCGCTTCGCTGCCCGCCGTCGGTATCGCGGCGAGCATCGCGGGCGCGCATCGCCCGGCGGTCACGACGACACAGTGGGTGCCCGACGCCTCCGAGCGGCGCGTCACGGCACCCGCGGCACCGGTGGCGCAGCGCGCGTCTAACGGGACGCCTGCGACTCACAGCGCCGCCGCCCAACAGCCGGTTGCGGGCACGAAAGCGAGCGTCCAGACCGCGCTCTCGGCCCGTGACCGGCTGGCGGGCATGAACGCCGCGGTCGCGCTGATGCTGCTCGGCGCGCTCGCGCTCGGCGCCTTCGCCGGGCTGATCACCCTGTTCGTCGGCCTGGCGCGGCTCGCGGCGGTCAAGCGCCGCTCGAGCCCGCTCGATCAGACGCTGGCGCACGAGCTGCCGTGGCTCACGGCCACGCCGTCGGCCCGCGAAAGCTATCTCCGGCTCTCCTACGAGATCGAGACGCCCCTTGCAATCGGCTTCGGGCGGCCGGTCATCCTGATACCGACCGACCTCGCGACCCAGAGCGGGCTACACGCGATCGAGGACCTCGTCGTCCACGAGCACGCGCACATCGAGCGCTACGACGACTACACGAACCTGCTGCAGCGCGTCGTCGAACGGCTGCTGTGGTTCAACCCGTTCGTGTGGATCGTCGGCCGTCAGATGTCGCTCGAGCGCGAGATCGCGGCCGACGACGCCGTGGTCGCGCGCACCGCCGACTCGAAGCGCTATGCCGAGTCGCTCTGGCAGCTCGCGCGCGAGATGCGCATGCCGACGCACGCGCTCGTCGCGCCCGGCGCGCTGTTCACCCGCAAGCAGATTTCCATCCGCATCGAGGCGCTGATGGCTCCCGGCCGCAACCGTTTGCATGGGCTCGGGCCTGCGGGCGCCGCGGCCGCCCTCGTCATCGCGATCGTGTGCATCGGCCTGGTCGCGGTCGCCGCTCCGCCGCTGGAGTTGCCGAGCGCGTCCGCTCCGAAGACCGTCGCCTGGGCCCCGGCGCGTCCCTCCGGCGCGTACAACGACGCCGAGGCGCTCGGTGCGCTGAACGACCTCGTCGGCTTCGTCGATCGCCGGCTGGGGACGATGCAGGGCGAGGTCCGGTCGCTCGGCCCGCACCCGACCGGCGCGCGCCTGGACGACCTGACCACGACGGCGACGCTGCTCGCCGCGAAACTGGAAACGATGCAGGGACTGGCGCCACGCATCGGCGCGCCTGCGGCGACGCAGACGCGCATCGCGGCGCTGCAGGCCGAAGACCGGCGGCTCGATCTCGCGCTCAAAAAGCGGATGGACCTGTACGACGCCGAGCAAAAGAGCGCCGAGGCCTACGCCGCCGTCGCGGCTGCCGCCTCCGCGGCCCCGAAGACCGAAGCCCCGCCGAGTGCGCAAGCGGCACACGCCCAGGCCTGGGCTCCGGCGAAGCCTGCCGAACAGGCTCCGAAGAATCCGATCAACGTCCGCCTGCACGTCAACGTCCCGTCCGTTCCCGTCGCCGTCGAGCAAGTGAACGGCGCGATGAAGCTGGCGGACTCGGCGATGCGCCACGCGTTCAAGGGAGCGGACACCGGCGTGAAGACCGTCGTGCAAGCGGACCTCGACTCCTCGAGCAACACGACGCTGACGCGGTCGTTGATCGAGCGCTGCACCGGCTGCAATCTGTCCGGCCGCGACCTTCGTAACGTCGATCTCCACGGCATCAAGATCACCGGCGCCGACATGAGCAAGACCGACCTGCGCGGCGCGAACCTCGCGGGGACCGAGTTCACCGGCACCGATCTCAGCGGGGCGAACCTCGACGGCGCCAACCTCACCGGAGCGAAGTTCACCGGCGCCGACATCTCGGATGCGACGTTCCACAACGCGCGCATGGACGGCGTTCGTTTCGTGGGGATCTCGCTGCGCAATACCGGTCTCGATCCCGCCGGGATCCGCGCGGTCCTCGTGCACGGCTGCGAAGGCTGCGACCTGTCCCACATGAACCTGCGCGGCGTCGATTTCCGCGGGATCACCCTGACGGGCGTCGACCTCTCGCATTCCGATCTGACCGGCGCCGACCTGAGCGGCGTCCGCCTCAAGGGCGTCGACCTCGATTCGGCGACGCTCGATCGCGCCAACCTGCGCAACGCTGTCCTCGAAGGATGCAGCCTCGCGCACACCTCACTGAACGGCGCGCAACTGGACGGCATCTCGCTCGTCGGCACGTCGCTCGGCGTGGGTCCGTAACCTACCCGACCGTTTTTTTGCACTCAACTCTTAAGGAAATAGGAGTATGAATAGATGCGCTTCTTGCAGGCGACCCTGGCAGCCGCGTTCACCCTTGCCCTATCTGCCCCCGGCGCGGCCGACGTACCCTTAGACCTCATCACGCATTGCGTGGGATGTAACCTCAGCGGGATGGACCTCCACGGCCGCGACCTACACGGCGTCGAGTTCGTCGGCGCGGATCTCAGCAACGCAAACCTGCGCAACGCGAACCTCCGCGGCGCGAAGTTCACCGGCGCCGACCTGCGAAATACGAGGTTCGACGGCGCCGACCTGACGGGCGCGCGCTTCACCGGCGTCGACTTCAAGGGCACGTCGTTCGCCGGCGCGACGGTCAGCGGCGTCCAACTCGTCGGCGTCGACATCGATCAGGCGACCGCCGACAGCCTGCGCTCGGTCCATGGGCTGCAGTCCTGCACCGGCTGCGACCTGCGAAAGCTCACGCTGCGCGGCGCCGACCTGCGCGGCGTGCGCCTCGTCGGAGTCGACATGCGCGGCGTCAACATCGATCAAGCCAACTTCAGCACCGCTCGCCTCACCGGCGCGGACATCGGCGGCGCGTCCGCGCAACACACCGATTTTGCCGACGCGGATCTGATCGGCACCGACCTCCGCGAGGCCAACCTGCAGTCCGCGTCGCTGCACGATGCCGTCGTTTGCAGTCCGAACGATGGTAACGGCAACGAAAGCCGCGAGGCGTGCATCGACCTGCGCGGCGCTCGGCTGCAGGACGCCGACCTGCGCGGCGTCCGCTACTGCGATCGCGATCACACCAACTGCCGGCCGGTCAGCACGAGCGAACTGCGCGACATCGCGCACGCCGACTTATCCGGCGCCCGCTACGACCAGTAAACGGTCTGGAGCTCAGGCCGTCCCGGCACCTTAGGGGACATCGAACCGGGCCACGGCTATTTCGTGGGATGCCCGAGCCGTCGGCGCACGCGTGCCGCGTCAACCCGGTCCTGATCCCGGCCTGACGCGTCTTTGTTTATGAGAAACTCCTCCACGCCGATGAACGGAACCAGTATGCCGTCGCGCTCTACTTCGAGGCGTTTCGGCCATGCTTCGTCGAAGGTAACGCCTGAGATAGACGTAAGAACGTCGATCCGAAAAAGGCGCAACACCGATCTGAAAGACTGTGTCTTCGTCGAGCAGATCGTCGACCCGCAGGCGATCCATCGGCGCTCCGAATGCCGCTACAGCTTTCCACGTGCGCCGCGCGTTCTCGGGTGTTGCACGAATCCAAACGTCTAGGAGCCTGTAGGGTTTTCGGGCGCCAGATTTGTTATACTTGATGCATGAGCGATCATTTTCGGCCTCTCGATCGAGACACATTGTTCTTGCTGCCGCCGAGCGTTCAGGATTGGCTGCCCGAAAACCACCTGGCTCGGTTTATTGGGGAGATCGTGGCGAAACTCAACTTGAGTTCGTTGCGGGCGAAATACAGTGGTCGCGGGATCGAGGCATACCAGCCGGAGATGATGGTCGCCCTGTTGTTTTATGGGTACGCGACCGGAGTGTTCTCGTCGCGCAAGTTGGAGCGGGCGACCTACGATTCGGTGGCTTTTCGGTTTATTGCCGCCAACCAGCACCCCGAGCACGATACGATCGCGACGTTTCGGCGTCGATTTCTGCCCGAGATAGCGGCCTATTTTCGTCAGATTCTGTTGATCGCCGCCGAGAGCGGCTTGCTCAAGATCGGCCGGGTCAGTATCGACGGGACCAAGGTCAAGGCCAACGCCTCGAAGCATCACGCGATGAGTTATGACCATGCCGGCAAGTTGGAGCGGCGGATCAAGAACGAAATTGATCGCTTGATGCGTCAGGCGGAGAAGGCCGATCAGGCTGACCTGCCCGACGGCATGGACGTACCTCAAGAACTGGCTCGCCGGGAGACCCGGCTGCAAGCGATCGCCGAGGCGAAGGAACGCATCCGGGTGCGCGAACAGGAGCGCATCGCTCAAGAGCAGGCCGCGTTCGATCAGAAGATGGCGGAGCGGGCGGCTGAGGTGAAACGGACTGGGAAGCAGCCCAGGGGCCGCAAGCCAAAACGCCCATCGCGCGCCATGAACCCCAAGGCGCAGATCAATCTCACCGACGAGGAATCGCGCATCATGCCGACTGGCGACGGCTTCGTTCAAGCGTACAATGCGCAGGCCGCCGTCGACTGCGATTCTCGATTGCTGGTAGATAGCGCCGTCAGCCAACGCCCGACGGATCGAGCCTTGCTCGAACCAGCCGTCACGCGTTTGGCGATGTTGCCAGCCGAACTCGGGCACGTCGGTGAGTTGTTGGCTGATGCCGGTTACTATAGTGCGAGCAACGTTGCGGCGTGCGCCCGGCATGGAATAACACCCTACATCAGTGCCGGCAGGGAGCACCATGCCGGCGGACTGGAACGGTTTCGGGAGGCGCCTGCGCTCAGAGCCGGCGCGACGTTGCAAGAGCACATGCACCATCGATTACGGACCAAGGCTGGAAGGTCGATTTACGGGCAGCGCAAGAGCACGGTCGAACCGACGATTGGCATCATCAAGAGTGCGATCGGGTTTCGGCAGTTCTCGCTGCGCGGCTACGAAAAGGTCCAGGGTGAGTGGCAATTGGTCAGCAGTGCGTACAACCTCAAACGGATGTACACCTTGATGACGAAAGCGGCCAAGGCGGGGTGATCTCATCGGATACGCGTAGAGAGCTCGATCACGTGTCGCTCCGCTGGCGTTCACGTTACCCATCCCCTTGCGTGTCCGACTTCGTCCCGTCCGTCGCTCCAAAGCCTACAGGCTCCTAGATGCTTTGTCGTTCTTGAGGGGTCGTGAACACCGAGGGCATGCGCGCCAACCACAAGGTAATCAGCGCCGGCGTCACTCGCCTCATGAAACTACCATTCGACGGGTCGCCAAGGAGTCCGGTTTCCAACGCGATCTCGAGTGTCACCAAGTCCTCGCGCAAACGGTACGGTAGCTCATCGGGGTTATATTTCCGGGACATCCGCGCGTAAGCGCCGGATCACTCCGGGTCGGCGAGCAGCATCTCGAGGTTTTCGCGGGTCAGCGACTTCGCGACCGCGCTGTCGACCTTGATGACGTTACGCGACAATTCCGCTTTGCTCTCGGCGAGCAGCCTGATCTTCTCCTCGACCGTTCCGCGCGTCACGAGCCTGTACGCCGTCACTGCGCGGTGTTGGCCGATGCGATGCGTGCGGTCGATCGCCTGCCGCTCGACGGCAGGATTCCACCACGGGTCGTAGAGGACCACGTAGTCGGCGGCGGTCAGCGTGAGCCCCACGCCGCCGGCCTTGAGCGAACACAAGAACAGCGGCGGTCCGTCCGGGCTCATGAACCGCTGCACTTCCTCGTTGCGGTCGCGGTCCTTCGAGGACCCGTCGAGGTATCCGTAGCCGACGCCGCGCTCGTCGAGCCGCGTCCGCATCAGCCGCAACATCGACGCGAACGCGCTGAACACGAGCAGCCGGTGTCCGCCGGACAGCACCTCGTCGACCGTCTCGAGGAACGCGTCGAACTTGCCGCTCGCGTCCGGATCGTCGCGATGCTCCGGAAACAACAGCCCCGGGTGCGCGCAGATCTGACGCAGCCGCGTCAGCGCGGCGAGGACGTGAATCGTGTTGCGCTCGATGCCTTGCGCCTCGACCTGCGGCAAGATCTCGCGGCGCGCCGCCTCGGCGACCGCGCGATAGAGCCGCCGCTGCAGTTTGGAGAGGTCGCACTCTAGCTCGACCTCGACGCGGTCCGGCAGTTCGGGGGCGACGTCTTCCTTCGTGCGCCGCAACACGAACGGTTCGAGCCGCGAGCGCAGCACGCTGCTGGCCCGCTTATCACCGTCGGCGATCGGTCCCTCGAACCGGCGCCGGAACGAGGTCTCCGACCCGAGCAGTCCAGGCTCGACGAACGCAAAGATGGCCCACAGGTCGCGGAGCGAGTTCTCGATCGGCGTCCCCGTGAGCGCGATCCGGTGCTCTGCGTTGAGCGCGCGCACGACCTTCGCGATCTGCGAACTGGGGTTCTTCGCGTTCTGCGCCTCGTCGAGGATCAGCGTCCGGAAGCGGTACTTCGCCAGTTCGAGCGCGTCGATGCGTGCGAGCGCGTAGGAGGTGATGACAACGTCGGCCTGCTCGACGTCCTCGTACTTGGCCACCCGCTCGCTGCCGGAATGCAGGCGCAGCGTCCGCAGCCCGGGCGCGAACCGCGCGATCTCGTTCTCCCAGGTGTGGGTGACCAACGTCGGCGCGATGACCAGCGACGGGGCCGGCCCCTCATCACTCTTGCGCCGCAGGAGGTGACTGATCAACTGGATCGTCTTGCCGGTTCCCATGTCGTCGGCGAGCACCCCGCCGAAGCGGAACGACGACAAGTAGCACAAAAAGTCGAGCCCCCGCTCCTGATAGGTGCGCAGCGCGCCGTTGTAGAGTTCGGGCGGCACGACCTGTTCGATCCCCTTGAAGCCGCGCAGCCGCTCGCGGAGACGCTCTACCTCGGGCGGCAACTCGACGCGGCCGAAGTTTTCGTGCAGTTCGTCGCGCAGCGCCAGCAGCGTCGCGAAGCCTCCGGAGCGCCGTTCTGCGAGATCGCTCAGCAACGAGCGCCGTTGGCGCAGCCGGTCGATGTCGACCAGCCGCCCGCGGACGTCGGCAAACCGGTCGTTCGTCGACAACAGCGTGTCGAGTTCGCTGCGCGAGAGCGGCTCGCGCTCGCCTCCTACGAAGACGTCGATCCGCAGATCGAACCACTCGCGTCCATCGCCCGAGCGCGTCGCGCTGACCGCGATGTCGACGTGCGATTCGTCGCGGACCAGTTCGGTGAGACCGGGATCGAGGCGCACCTCGACGCCGGTCCACTTTGGCAGGACCTCGCGCACGAACTCCGCCGCCCGGTCGGCGCCGTGTAAGGCGAACCCGTCCGAACCACGCGGCGTGAACCCGGCGGCGAGCATCCGCGCGCGCACCTCGGCGGCCTGCTCGGGCGTGAAGCGCACGAAGCCCCCGTCCGCCGGCACCGTCGCGCCGAGCGGCCCGTACGGCGCCTCGACGCCCCGCGCTCGGTCGAAGAAATTCACGGCCGCGACCAGCGCGCCGTCGGTCCAGCCGAGCGCGAGCCGCAGCGCGGGCGCCTCGACATCGACGATGCCGAGCGCGGCGCGCTCGTCGCCGGGCAGGTACGGCGCGACGCGCAGGATCGTGTTGGCCGCCAGCGCTCCGCTCGTCGTTCCCGTCCCGTTCGCCGAGCGCGCGACGTCGATGACGCGGCGCGCATCGAACGACCCGTCCAGCAGATACGCCGCGCTCTTGGTCGCCAGCCACGACGGCGGTCCCTCGAGCAAATGAGCGTCGCGCGGCGAGAAGCGCTCGCCGTCGCGCGACTCGAGCGCGGGCGCGAAGCCCGCGCCGCTGCGCACCGCGAGCAGCCGCACGCCCCGCAGATCGACGCCGAACTCCGTCAGTTCCGACGGATGGCGGCCGCGGCTCGGGTCGTCGTCGAACCGGACGCGCGGATGGTGCACGAGCCGAAACAGCGCGCGCGCCAGCGGCCGCGCCGCCGCGCGGGCGCCGAACGCCTCCGCGATCGTTTCGTCGCGCATGAGGTCGCGGTCGGCGTCGTCCCAATCGTCGGCGGGCGTCGCGTCCATCATCGCCGCGATCGCCGCGGCATCGCGAACGGCGCCGCGCAGGCGCGGCGAATCGAGCACCAGGCTCGCCGTCAACGCGGCGGCGTCGCTGATGGCGAACACGACCCAGATGCAGCGCGCGCGCTGCTGGCGGCTCCCGATCTGCGGCGTCGGCAGCCACGCGAAATCCGCGTCGTGGGCGACGCCCGCCGCCGGCTCCATCTGCGAGCGGACCGCTTCCAGGGTAGCGACGATGTGCGGGCAGATGCCGCTAGCGCCGTCCGAACAACTGGTCCGCAAGGCGAGCGGACCGGTGCCGCCGCCCCACTCGACCGTGACCGCGCGCATCGTCTGCGCTCCGTCGCGCACGACGGCCTCGATCCGCTGGTCCTCGACCGTCCGCAGTTCCACGCGGCCGTCGTCGACCAAGGCCAGGCCCTGCCGGACGAGATCGCGTGCAAACCACGAGCCGATCGCGCCCGGGAGGCGCGACCGCCACGTCAGCAGCGGAGTCAGGCCGGTCGGCGTAGACTGCAATGACTAGCCGACCGTTTGAGCCTCCGGTGGCGGCGCGGCGGGCGGTTCCAGCGACGGGATCTTCGAGAACTTCAACTTCTCGGGATTGTCGGGGTTGACTTCGGCCAGGATGTAATCGCCGGACCGTGAAGTTGCCCTTGAGCAATTCTTCTGAGAGTTCGTCCTCGACCTCGCGCTGGATCGCACGGCGCAGCGGTCGCGCGCCGAACTGTGGGTCCCAACCCTTGCGCGCCAACAGCGCTTTCGCGTCCTCGGTCACTTCGAGGTGCATGTCCTGTGCCTCGATCTCGCGGATGACCTTGGCCATCTCGAGGCCGACGATCTGTTCGATCTCCGGACGCGAGAGCTGATGGAACACGACGACCTCGTCGACGCGGTTGAGGAACTCGGGCCGGAAGGTGTGCTTGACCTCCTCCAGCACCCGCGTCTTCATCCGCTCGTACGCCTGCTCATCGGTTTGTCCGCTATCCTTTTGCGGACGGAAGCCGATCTCGGTCGTCGTCGTCATCCCCGTGGCGCCGACGTTCGACGTCATGATGATGACCGAGTTCTTGAAGTCGACGACGCGCCCCTGAGAGTCGGTCAGGCGACCGTCTTCGAGCACCTGCAGCAACAGGTTGAAGACGTCGGGATGGGCCTTCTCGATCTCATCGAGCAGCACGACGGAATAGGGACGGCGGCGCACCGCCTCGGTCAGCTGACCGCCCTCCTCGTAGCCGACGTAGCCCGGAGGCGCCCCGACGAGCCGCGAGACCGCGTACTTCTCCATGTACTCCGACATGTCGATGCGGATCATCGACTCGGAATCGTCGAACAGATACTCGGCCAGGCTGCGTGCCACTTCGGTCTTGCCCACACCGGTCGGGCCGAGGAAGATGAACGAACCGATCGGCCGCTTCGGGTTCTTCAATCCGGCGCGCGAACGCCGGATCGCGCGGGTGACGACCTCGACCGCGGGATCCTGGCCGATGACGCGCTCGTGCAGCTGGTCCTTCATCGAGAGCAGTTTTGCCGTCTCGGCTTGCGCCAGGCGCGACACCGGGATCCGCGTCCACGAACTGACGATGTGGGCGACGTCTTCTTCCGTCACCTTGAGGACGCGGTCCGACTGGAGCTTGCGCTCCTGCCAGTCGGTATCGAGGCGCTGCTTCTCGAGGCGCAGCTTCTCCTCGCGGTCGCGGATCGCGGCGGCCTTCTCGAACTCTTGCAGCTTGACGACGGCCTCTTTCTCGCCCTTGACCTTGCGGATCTCGTTTTCGACGTCGCGGATCTCTTTCGGCGGCAACGTCGCCTGGAGGCGCACCCGCGACGAGGCCTCGTCGATCAAGTCGACGGCCTTGTCGGGCAGGAAGCGATCGCTGATGTAGCGGTCGCTGAGCTTCGCCGCGGCCGCGAGCGCCTCGTCGGTGATCTGTACCTTATGATGCGCCTCGTAGCGGTCGCGCAGGCCCTTGAGGATCTCGATCGTCTCCTCGACGGTCGGCTCGCCGACCATGATCGGCTGGAAGCGCCGCTCGAGCGCCGAGTCCTTTTCGATGTGTTTACGAAACTCGTTCAGCGTCGTCGCGCCGATGCACTGCAGTTCGCCGCGCGCCAGCGCGGGCTTGATGATGTTGCTCGCATCGATCGCGCCCTCGGCCGCGCCGGCGCCGACCAGGGTGTGCAACTCGTCGATGAACAGGATTATCTCGCCGGCGGCGCCGCGGATCTCGTCCATCACGCGCTTCATGCGCTCCTCGAACTCGCCGCGGTACTTCGTGCCGGCGACGAGTCCGGCGAGGTCGAGCGTGATGACCCGCCGGTCGCGCAGCGGTTCCGGGATCTCGCCCTTGACGACGCGCTGCGCGAGGCCCTCGGCGATCGCGGTCTTGCCGACGCCGGGTTCGCCGATCAACGCCGGATTGTTCTTCGTTCGCCGCGACAGGATCTGGATGACGCGCTCGATCTCGTTGGCTCGGCCGATGACCGGGTCGAGCTTGCCCTCGCGGGCGAGCATCGTCAGATCGCGGCCGTACGCATCGAGCGTCGGTGTCTTCGACTTGCCCTTCGGCTGCGCCGGCTGGCCCTCGGCGCCGAGCAGCAACGTCGTCTGGACGCGCACCTTCGCCGGATCGACGCCCAGATTCGTGAGCACCCGCGCCGCGACGCCTTCGCCCTCGCGGATCAGGCCGAGCAGGAGGTGTTCCGTGCCGATATAGTTGTGATTGAGTTGCCGCGCCTCTTCGAAAGCGAGTTCGATGACGCGCTTGGCGCGCGGCGTGAACACCATCTCTTGCTGGACCGTCTGGCCGCCGCGGCCGACGATCGCTTCGACTTCCTGGCGAACCTTGGCGAGGTTGACGCCCAGCGTCTCGAGGACTTTCGCCGCGAGACTCTCACCCTCGGAGATGATGCCGAGCAAGATGTGCTCGGTTCCGATGTAATTGTTGCCGAGCCGCTGCGCCTCTTCTTGCGCTAGCACGATGCTGCGCCGCGCTCGCTCGGTGAACGGTTCCCACATTGACATACCTGGTACGACTCCTGTCCGCCTCGGGTGAGGGCTGACTCACCATCCGACTTGCCGTTCGGCGCCCCGACCCCTTCGTTTCCGGCGCTCGCCGGCTCGCCGGCCCGTTAACGACATAACTACCGGCCCGGTCCGCTAAGTTTCGTCCGTGCGCTCGGTAGCCGCCGCCGAGGCGAAACGGCGGGCACGCGCGAAGCGCGTGGGCCGATGCACCACGCGCGGGCAACGTCGTGACCAACGTCTTCGAAACGATCGAGCGTTGGCGCTCCGAAGGACAACGGATCGCGCTGGCGACCGTCGTCGGCGTCGAGCGCTCGGCTCCCCGCGATCCGGGGGCCGTCCTCGCGGTCTGCGAGCGGGGCGAGGTCGCGGGCTCCGTGAGCGGCGGCTGCGTCGAGGCCGCGGTCTATGAGGAAGCGCGCGACGCGATCGAGACCGGGCGCCCACGCTTGGTTAGCTACGGCATCAGCGACCAGGACGCCATCGCCGTCGGCCTCACCTGCGGCGGCACGATCCACGTCTTCGTCGAGCGGCTCGACGATTGGGCCGGCCGGGCAAGCGACGCACCCTCGCTCTTCGACCGCCTATCGGCCGCGCTGAAGGGGGAGTCGCCGGTCGCGCTCGCCACCCGCCTCGGGGCGGACGGGACGGGCGCGAAGCTCCTCGTCTCGCGTTCGGAACGGATGGGGTCGCTCGGTTCCGCCGGGTTGGACGACGCGGTCGTCGCCGAAGCGCGCGCGATGCTCGCGTTCGGCGCCACGCAGGCACGGACGTTCGGGCCCGACGGCGAGCCCGTCGGCACGGAGGCGTGCGTCTTCATCCAATCGTTCGCGCCGAAGCCGACGATGTACATCTTCGGAGCGATCGACTTCTCGCGCGCGATGGCGACGATGGGCCGCTATCTCGGTTATCGGGTCGTCGTCATCGATGCGCGGCCGGTCTTCGCGACCAAGGCGCGCATCCCGGACGCCGATCTGGTCGCGGTCGCGTGGCCTCACGAATACCTGGCGGCGACTCCGGTCGACGAGTCGACGGCGCTCATCGTGCTGACGCACAACGTCAAGTTCAACGTCCCGTTGCTGCTCGTCGCGCTGCGCACGAACGCCGGCTACATCGGCGCGATGGGGAGCAGGGCGACGCACGCCGCGCGCATCGCGCAGTTGCGCGCCGCGGGCGTCGCCGAGCGCGATCTCGCGCGCGTCAGCGCGCCGGTCGGACTCGACATCGGCGCGCGCACGCCCGAGGAGACGGCGGTCTCCATCGCGGCCGAGATCATCGCGTCGCGATCGGGCCGCGCCGGCGGCAGACTCGCGCTGGGTTGCGAACCGATCCACGCCGCGCGCACACGCGTCGCCGGGTGAGGACGACCCCGCGCTGAAGGCGGTCTGCGTCGTTCTCGCGGCGGGCGCATCGGCGCGGATGGGCCGCCAGAAACTGCTCCTCGAACTCGACGGGCGCTCGCTGCTCGCGCGCGCCCTCGACGCGTCGGCGGCGTTCCCGACGGCCGTCGTCGTGTCGCCGCAACTGGCGGCGCACGTGCCGCCGGCGGCGCGACGCACCGTCGTCGTCAACGACGCGCCGCAGCGCGGGATGACCCACTCGCTCGCGCTCGGCGAACGCGCGGCCGGCGACCCCGGCGCGGCGCTGATCGTGCTGCTCGCCGACACGCCGTACGTCGACGCCGGCTTGGTCGCGCGGGTCGCGGGCGCGCTTGGCGAGGCCAACGTCGCGTACCCGCTGCGCGACGGCGCCCCCGGCCATCCCGTCGTCTTCGCCGCGCGGCTGCGCCCCGAGATCCATCGCCTCGCCGAAGGCGACACGCTGCGCCGGCTGCGCGACGACCCGCGATGGCGGCCGGTCGCCGTGCCGGTCCCGGGCGACGCCCCGTACGTCAACGTCGACACCCCCGAGGACTACCGTCGCCTCAGTCCGTCGAGCTCGAGCGAGTGGAACCATCGGGCCGGTCGCGAACCTCTCGCCGTTGGAGGACCACCTTATGCCGACCCAAGAGGAAGTTCGCGAAGCGCTCCGCACCGTCGAGGACCCGGAGTTGCACATGGGGATCATCGATCTCGGTCTCGTCTACGGGATCAACGTCGCCGGTCCCGGCGACAGTGAGGTCACCGTGACGATGACGCTGACCTCGCCGATGTGTCCGGTCGGGCCGATGTTCAAGCAGTCGGTCGAGGACAAGGTCTCGTCGCTGCCCGGCGTCCTGTCGACCCGCGTCGAGTTGACGTTCGACCCGCCCTGGGACCCGCGCGAGATGGCCAGCGACGACGTGAAGACGATGCTGGGAATCTGGTAGTGCGCGGGTGAGCGAAACGGAGCGGCCCGCCGCGCCGTCGGCACACGGAACCAAGCTCACGATCCTGCGCCGCAAGCGCGGCCAGGCGCTCGTGCCCGCGGGCGAAGCCGCGAACGAGCGGCAGCACGCGCGCGGCAAACGCACGGCGCGCGAACGGGTCGACGCGCTGGTCGACGCCGGATCGTTTGTCGAACTCGATCAGTTCGCGGTGCACCGGACCACCGCGTTCGGACTCGACGAGCGCGAGTTTCTCGGCGACGGCGTCGTCACCGGCCGCGCGACGATCGACGGCCGCCAGGTCATGCTCTTCTCGCAGGATTTCACGGTCCTCGGCGGTTCGCTCGGTGAGGTGTACGCGGAGAAGATCTGCAAGGTCATGGACATCGCCGTCCGCACGGGGATGCCGATGATCGGCATCAACGACTCCGGCGGCGCGCGCATCCAGGAAGGCGTCGTCAGCCTCGGCGGTTACGCCGAGATCTTCTGGCGCAACGTGCAGGCGAGCGGCGTCGTGCCGCAGATCAGCCTGGTCGCCGGACCCTGCGCCGGCGGCGCCGTCTATTCGCCCGCGATCACGGACTTCATCATCATGGTCGACACGCATCGCGCAGATGTTCATCACCGGCCCGGACGTAACCAAGACCGTGACCGGCGAGGACGTCACCTTCGAAGAGCTCGGCGGCGCGCAGACCCACGCCAGGCGCAGCGGGGTCGCGCACTTCGTCGCGCGCGACGAGGACGAGATGAACGAGCAGACGCGCCGGCTGCTGTCGTTCATCCCGTCGAACAACCTCGACGACCCGCCGCGCTTCGAGACCGGCGACGACCCGCAGCGACTCTGTCCCGAGCTCGACGGCCTGATCCCCGACGCGCCGAACAAACCCTACGACATCAAGACGCGATCGCGGCCGTCGTCGACGACGGCGACTTCCTCGAGAGTCGCCGAACTGTTCGCGCAGAACATCGTCATCGGCTTCGGCCGCGTCGCCGGCGGCCCCGTCGGCATCGTCGCCAATCAACCGAAGGTCCTGGCGGGCGTGCTCGACATCGACTCGTCGATCAAAGCGGCCCGCTTCGTGCGCTTTTGCGACGCGTTCAACATCCCGCTGGTCACGTTCGTCGACGTGCCCGGCTTCCTGCCGGGCACGGGGCAAGAGTACGGCGGCATCATCAAACACGGCGCCAAGCTGCTCTACGCCTACGCCGAGGCGACCGTTCCGAAGATCACGGTCATCACCCGCAAGGCCTACGGCGGCGCCTACGACGTCATGGCGTCCAAGCACATCCGCGCCGACTTCAACATCGCCTGGCCGACGGCCGAGATCGCCGTGATGGGCGCCGAGGCGCCGTCAAGACGATCTTCCGGCGCGAGATCGCCGAAGCGGCCGATCCGGCGGCGCAAGACGCGGAGATCGATCGCCGAGTACCGGAGCGGTTCGCCAACCCGTTCATCGCCGCGGAGCGCGGCTACGTCGACGACGTCATCGAGCCGAGCCGGACGCGCAGGCGGTCGCGCGGGCGCTCGAGATGCTCGCGACCAAACGGGTCGACCGGCCGGCCCGCAAGCACGGCAACATCCCGCTGTAGCAGGCGCGCGGCCGGTCCACGTCCCAGTATCGCTGGGTGGCATTGCTCGCTGGAAAGACCGCACTCGTCACGGGCGTCGCCAACCGCTGGTCGATCGCAACGGGGATCGCCCGCGCGCTGCACGAGCACGGCGCCCGTCTCGCGTTCACCTATCAGGGCGAGCGCGTCCAGGACGAGGTCGAGAAGCTCGCGGCGGAGTTGGGCGGTGGGCGCTGCTACCGCATGCGACGTGACCTCGGACGAGGCACTCGCGGCGCTGGCGCGCGCCGTCGCCGCCGATCACGGCAAGCTCGACGTGCTCCTGCACGCCATCGCCTACGTAATAAGGAAGACCTGGCCGGAAAGGTCTACGCAACGTCTCGGGCAGGCTTCGCGCTCGCGCTCGACATCTCGTCGTATTCGCTGATCGGGCTGGTCAACGAACTCGCCGGCACGCTGAACGACGGCGCGAGCGTGATCGCGCTGACCTACCTCGGCGCGACCGCGATCGTTCCGAACTATAACCTGGCCGGCATCTCGAAGGCGGCGCTCGAATCGATCGTCCGCTACCTCGCCTACGACCTTGGGGACCGCGGCATTCGCGTGAACGCGATCTCCGCCGGACCGATCAGCACGGCCAGCTCGCGCCAGGTGAAGGCTTCAAGAGCATGCTCGACGGTCGCGGAAGGCGCGCCCCTGCACCGGAACGTCACCCCCGCCGACATCGGCAACGCCGCGGTCTACCTCGCGTCGGACCTCTCGTCCGCCGTCACCGGAGACGTGCACTTCGTCGACGCGGGCTATCACGCATGGGCATGCTCGGCGAACCGCCGGCGCCGTGAGAGCCGTCGTCACGCCGGCCCCGCGCCGGAGGAGTTGGCCGCGATCGTCGCCGTGCTCGCATGGGGCGCGTCGCCGAACCGGCGCGGCCGCCGGTCTCCCAGGTGGCGCGCGTTCGGCCGCAGCGAGGACTCATACCGGCGCCTGCGCGAGCACAAGCGCGCATGGGCGGCGCGCCGCTGACGCGGCGATGATGCGCAAGATGCTCGTCGCAAACCGGGGCGAGATCGCCCTGCGCGTGATGCGTTCGGCCAAGGAGATGGGCATCGCGACCGTCGCCGTCTATTCCGAGGCGGACCGCGACGCGCGCACGTCGGATACGCGGACGAAGCGTACTTCATCGGGCCGCCGGCGCCGGCGCAAAGTTACCTGAACGTCCCGCGTCTGCTTGCGGTCGCCGCGCGTCGGGCGCCGACGCGATCCATCCCGGCTATGGTTTCTTCGCAGAAAACGCCGGGTTCGCGCGCGCCGTGCTCGACGCCGGGCTGACCTGGGTCGGGCCTGCACCCGGCCGCGATCGACGCCATGGGCGACAAGCTGCGCGCCCGCCAGGCGATGCTCGCGGCCGGCATGCCGATCGTGCCGGGCGGCGTCGTCGCGATCACGACCGTCGAGGAGGCCGAACGCGCCGCGAGCGAGTTCGGCTTGCCGATCGCGGTCAAAGCGTCGGGCGGCGGCGGCGGCAAGGGCCTCAAGGTCGCGCACAGCATCGCCGACCTCGCGTCGGCGCTGACGAACGCGCGGCGCGAAGCGGAGGCCTACTTCGGCAACGGGACGCTCTACCTCGAACGCTACCTGGACAACGCCAAACACATCGAGTTGCAGATCCTCGCCGACAAACACGGCACAGGTCCTGCACGTCGGCGAACGCGATTGTTCGTTGCAGCGCCGTCACCAGAAGCTGCTGGAGGAGACGCCCGCGTCGATCGGCGACGCGCTGCGCCGGCGGCTGCGCGAGGCCGGGATCCGCGCCGCGTCGTCGATCGGCTACGACAGCGTCGGCACGATCGAGATGCTGGTCGCCGGCGACGAATTCTTCTTCCTCGAAATGAACACGCGCATCCAGGTCGAGCACACGATCAGCGAGATGACCCGCGGCATCGACCTCGTTCGCGAGCAGTTGCGCGTCGCCGCCGGCGAACCGCTCGGCTACGGACAAGACGCGATCGACCTGCGCGGCCACGCGATCGAGGTGCGCGTCAACGCGGAGGATCCGGCCCAAGACTTCCGCCCGGCCCCCGGCACGCTGACGGCCTACCGCGAACCGGCCGGTCTCGGCGTTCGCGTCGACTCGGCGGCGTTGCCCGGGCTTCGTCGTCAAGGCCGACTACGATTCGATGATCGCGAAGCTGATCGTCGCGGCGCCGACCCGCGAGCAGGCGCTCGCGCGGCTCCGCCGCGCGATCGACGATTACCGCATCGCGGGCGTGCCGACGACGCTCGCCTTCCTGCGCGCGCTGATCGACAGCGCGCCGGTCGGCGACTGCTGCTACGGCACGGCGACGCTCGAAGCGTTCGCGCGGACGCTACGTGCCGCCGCCCGCCGTCGCCGCAGCGAACCGCCGGTCGCAGCCGACGGCGGCGCTGAGACGATCCGCGTCGAGGTCAACGACCGGCTGTTCGTCGTGCGGCTGCTGTACGATGGGTTGCCGGCGGCGCGCGGCCCGCACGGCGCGCAACGCCGCCTCGCGCCTCGACGAGCCGGCCGCAACGGCCGGCGCCGACGCGAGCGCCGGCGTCCTCGCGCCGATGCACGGCGTCGTCGTCGAGATCGCGTCGCCCGGTCGAGGCGTGCGCGAAGGCGAGGTCGTCGCCGTCATCGAGGCGATGAAGATGATGAACGAAATCCACGCGCACGCGCGCCGGAACGATCGCGCGCGTGCCGGTCGAGCGCGGCACGACAGTCGAGGCGCGGCACGCCGCTGCTCGAGTTCGAACAGAGACCGACGACGCTCGACCGGAGAAACGCGAGCGGCATCCCGCTCGAAGCCGAGTTACGACCGGGCCGACGGGGAGCGCCGCGCTCGCCGCCGAGGGCTCGAGCGAGCCCGGCGCGTTCCCGTACCTGCGCGGCATCCGCGCGGACGGTATCGCGGCAAGCTCTGGACGATGCGCCAGTACGCCGGTTTCGCGACGGCGGCCGAATCGAACGCGCGCTATCGCTATCTGCTCGCGCGCGGCACGACCGGGCTGTCCGTCGCGTTCGATCTGCCGACGCAGCTCGGCTACGACTCCGACGCGCCGCAGGCGCGCGGCGAGGTCGGCAAGGTCGGCGTTGCGATCGACTCGGTCGCCGACATGGAGACGCTGCTCGACGGCATCCCGCTCGACAGCGTCACGATCTCGATGACGATCAACGCGCCGGCCTCGATCTTGCTCGCGATGGTGCTCGCGGTCGCGCGCCGGCGCGGCATCCCGTTCGACCAGCTCGGCGGGACGGTCCAGAACAACGTCCTCAAAGAGTACGTCGCGCGCGGCACCTACATCTTTCCGCCGCGCCCCTCGATGCGGCTCGTGACCGACGTCATGGCATACTGCGCGCGGAGGTGCCGCGCTGGAACACGATCTCGATCTCCGGCTACCACATCCGCGAGGCCGGATCGACCGCCGTCGAAGAGATCGCGTTCACGCTCGCCAACGCAAAGGCGTACCTGGGGCCGCGCGCGACGCCGGGCTGGCCGTCGACTTGGTCGCGCCGCGCATCTCGTTCTTCTGGAACGCGCACAACGACTTCTTCGAAGAGGTCGCCAAGTTCCGCGCCGCGCGCAAGCTGTGGGCGCGGATCGTGCGCGACGAGTTCGGCTCGAGCGACCCGCGCTCGCGATGCTGCGTTTCCACACCCAGACCGGCGGCTCGACGCTGACCGCCCAAGAGCCCGACAACAACGTCGTCCGCGTGACGCTGCAGGCGCTCGCGGCGGTGCTCGGCGGAACGCAGTCGCTGCACACCAACGGCAAGGACGAAGCGCTCGCGCTGCCGACCGCGGAATCGGCCCGCCTCGCGCTGCGAACGCAACAGATCATCGGCTACGAGAGCGGGGTCGCCGACGTCGTCGATCCGCTCGCGGGCTCGTTCTACGTCGAGTCGCTGACCGCCGAGATGATCGCGCGCGCGCGCGCGCTGATCGGCGAGATCGACGCGCTCGGCGGCGCCGTCGAGGCGATCCAGAGCGGCTGGATGCAATCCCGGATCGCGGAGTCGGCGTACCGCGCGCAGCAGGCGATCGAGCGCGGCGAGGCGGTCGTCGTCGGCGTCAACGATTCGCCGAACGGGCGGCGCCCGGCGAGACGATCCCGCTGCAGCGGATCGACCCGCGGGTCGAGCGCGAGCAGGTCGAGCGGTGCAGCGCGTCCGGCGCGAGCGCGACGGCACGCGTGCAGCGAACGCCTCGCCGACGTCGGCGCGGCCGCGCGCGGCCGCGAAACCTCGTGCCGCGCTTCGTCGATGCCGTCGACGCGGGCGCGACCCTCGGCGAGATCTGCGACGTGCTGCGCGCAGCGTTCGGGACGCACGTCGCGGGCGACGTGTTCGCGTGACCGCCGGCGCGCGGCTGGACCACGTCGCGATCGTCGTCGCCGACCTCGAGGAGACGATCGACCTCTACGTCAACACGCTGGGCTTTCGGATCGTCTATCGCGAGACGGTCGCGGATCAGGGAGTCGAGGCCGTCGGCCTCGACGCCGGCGACTCGGTCATCGAGTTGCTGCGGCCGCTCGATCCGGCCTCGCCGATCGCGCGCTTCCTCGGCGACGCGGCGACGCAGTTACATCACACCGCCTATCGCGTCGCCGACCTCGCCGGCGAACTCGCCCGACTCAAGGCCGCCGGCGTACGCCTGATCGACGAGGCGCCGCGCAAGGGCGCACACGGGAACGCGATCGCGTTCCTGCATCCCAAGAGCACCGGCGGCGTCCTGATCGAACTCTGCCAGCGAACGCCGGCCGAAAGTTCTTGAGAAGCTGCTTCGGCGCCCGACGCTTCGCGCTGCCTCGCGTCTACTCGGACCTCAGTGTGGTGAGTCCGCGTGACGGTTCATGAAGTCACCTTATGGTCGCACGACGTGACTACGAACCAAGGCGCACATCGAGCTGCGTCTCGAAGGTGCGCTGCCACGGCAGCGTGATCGTCAGTCCCCAGTCGCGGTACTGCGGATAGACCTTCGCGAGCAGGTCGACCGTCAGCGGCCAGAGCAGCGCGCGGTTGTGGTCGGCGGCCCAATCGAGCGACGCCGCGGCGAGCAGCGTCGTGTCGATGTCCTGCGCCGCGCAGCGTGTCGTTGAGGACCGGGCGCACGAACTGATGGAAGGCGTAATCGTCCGCGTAGCGGTCGAGCATGAACGCCGCGTGGCTGCGCGCATCGTAGCGCCCCGTGCGCCGGCCGGTGCCGGCGGCGATCGCAGCCCGATAGCGCGGTGCCGACCGTGTTCGCGTCCGTGTTCCACGACGCGAAGGCGTCGACGCGGCCGGCGATGCCGCGATCGATCAGCGTCTGCACGAGCGACTGTTGGTCTGCGGCCGGCGACGGACCGGACAGGAACGTGAGGTCGGCGATCGCGACGGACCGTCCGCGCGCAACGTCGGCCGCCGATCGCGTCCGCGAACGCGGCCTCGTCCGCGGGCGCGGTGCCGGGGACGCGCACGAACAGGTCAACGTCGGCGCCGTCGCCCTCCGAGCGCGTGCCGCCGCACGCGGCGATCAGCTTGCCGATCGTCGACGTCGATCGGAACGTACTCGAGCGGGTCGACGACGCTCGCCGCGCCCGCGCGCGAGTAGCGCACGCGCACGGCCGGTTTCCAACCGATCCCCTGCGCGAACGCGCGCGCGAGCAGCACCATCCCGAGTTCGTCCGCGCCGGGCTCGATCGAGGCGCGCGCCCCGAGCCCGAAGCGCCGGCTCGTCCGGTTCGACTGCGGCAACGTCGGCGACGTGCAGGCCGGCCGGCCCGGCGTCGTCCTGTCCGAGGACGATCTCGTCGAACGTCCCTTCCGCCGCCAGTTGTAGCGCGAACTGATCGACGTCGCGATTGCGCGCGCGCGTCGCGAGGTACGCGTCGAGCGTCTTGGGGCCGATGAGCGCCCGCAGGTGCGCCGCCCGCGCGCGCTCGTCCGCCGTCCGCGTCGGCGACGGCAGACTCGCGTATTCCGCGATGCGATCGACGACGTCGCCGTTTGCCCAGTACGGCGTGGTCGCGGGCACGCCGGTCGGCGCGAGCCGCATGATCGTGCCGAACGCGACGATCCCGAGGCCGGGCCGGTCCGCGCGCAACTGCGCGAGTTGACGCAACCGCGTGTAGGCGACGTAGGTGGGAACGCCCGGCACGCGCGACGCGACGAGCCCGCCATAGGCCACCATGTCGAGCGACACGACCAGCGCGTTCGCCGGACGCGTCGCATCGGACGACAACCAGCGCAGGATCCCGTCGGGATCGCCGGGCGTCAGGTAGTGGCCGAGCAGCGCGACAGGCGGCGCGAGGACGGCTCGGCCCGCGATGTGTCCGAGCAGCAGCGGCAGTTGCAGCGTGACGGGGCGATCGTCGAGCGGGACGAACGCGACGGGCGCCGGCGCCGTCGCGGCCGATAGCGGGCGCGGCAGCGCGACGGCGAGCGCGAGCGCGCAGAAAACGGCGCGCAGCGTTCGGCTCACGGTTCTTCGAGCGCGGCGCGCAACGAACCGCGGCCGCGCGCGAGGATCGCGCGCGCCTCGTCCGCGCCGACGCCGCGGCGGCCCATCACGACGGCGAGCTTCACGCTGCCGCGCGCGGCCGCGAGCAGCGCTCCGGCCGCGGCCTCGTCCGCGGGAACGAGCGTCGTGACGAGACCGAGCGCGCGCCGCCGGAGTTTCGCGTTGGTCGCGACGAGGTCGACCATCAGGTTGTCGTAGACGCGACCGAGGCGCACCATCGTCGCCGTCGAGATCGCGTTGAGGACCAATTTCTGCGCCGTCGCCGCGTTCATCCGCGTCGACCCGGCGATCGGCTCCGCCCCCGTCGCGAGCACGATCGCGCGCTCGGCCGCGGCCGCGGCCGGCGACGCGTTTGAGTTGACGAGCGCGATCGTCAGCGCGCCGAGCGCGCGCGCCGTCGCCAGCGCCGCGACGACGAACGGCGCGCCGCCGCTGGCGGAGATGCCGACGACGGCGTCGCCGGGTTCGACCGCTTCGCGCGTCAGCCGCTCGCCGGCGAGCGCGTCGTCCTCGGCACCCTCGACCGCGCGCTCGAGCGCGCCGGCACCGCCGGCGATGTGCGCGCGTACGGTTCCCGGTGCGACGCCGAACGTCGGGATCCACTCGGCGGCGTCGAGCGCGCCGAGCCGGCCGCTGGTTCCCGCGCCAACGTAGTGCAGCGTCCCGCCGCGTTCCATGCGCTCGACGATCGCATCGACGGCCGCGGCGATCGCCGTGGTCTGCGCCGCGGCCGCATCGAGCGCCCGCCGTCCTTCGGCGACCAGGACTTCGACGAGCGCGGGCGTCGCGAGTTGATCGAGCCCTCGCGTCGCGGGGCTGCACCGCTCGGTCTCCGCGAGCTTCATGGCGTCCGAGTTGCGGCTCCCGCGAGCCGCACCTCCCTGCGCACGCGTTCGAGCAGACCGTCGAGATCGTGCGGGGCGATCGCGCCGAGCAGGGACGCTGCGCGCGCGCCGGTGACCTTCGGCAATCCGGCCGGCCGCCCGCGCAACAGTTCGTAGCCGAGCACCGCGAAGGCGATCGCCTCCTTTGCGTCGGCGTCGATCCCGTAGGCGTCGCTTGTCGTGACCGCGCGCGGCGCGACGGCGGCCCGCAGGGCCTCCATCAGCGCGACGTTGCGCGCCCCGCCGCCCGCGACGATCAGTTCCGCGTCGTCCGGCGTCCGCGCGGTGACGGCGGCGCCGATCGCGCGGACGGTCACGGCGAGTAAGCTCGCGCAACCGTCGTCGGTCGATACGCGCTCGAGCGAGGCCGCGTGACGGTCGAGAAAGCCGTCGCCGAACGCTTCGCGGCCGGTCGATTTCGGCGGCGCGAGCGCGAAGTACGGATCGGCGAGCATCGCCGCGATCAGCGCCTCGTCGGGCCGCCCGCGCGCGGCTCGCGCGCCGTCGCGATCGTACGTTTCGCGCCCGTCGCTGCGGCGTCGAACGAAACCGTCGAGCAGCATGTTCGCCGGGCCGATGTCCCACGCGACGGCGCCGGCCGGCGCGGCCCCCGCCGGCAGCCAGGTCGCGTTCGCGATCCCGCCGAGGTTCAGCGCCACGCGGAAGCGCTCCGGATGCGCGAACAGCAGCGCGTCGACGTACGGGACGAGCGGCGCGCCGTGGCCGCCCGCCGCGCAGTCGGCGCGCCGGAAGTCGCTCACGACCGTCGCGCCGGTGCGCTCGCGGATGACGAACGGATCGCCTATCTGCACGGTCAGCGCCGCGGCCCCGTCGTGATACAGCGTGAGCCCATGACTCGCGACGTAGCCAACGTCGTGGTTTTCTGCCACGGCGAGCGCGGCCCGTCCGAACGCATCGCCCAGGGCCGCGTCGAGTTCCGCGACGGCGCGCGGCGACGGCTCGCTCGGCGGCAACGCCGCGCGGACGCGAGCCTCCAGTTCCGGCCCGAACGGAACGCTGCGGGCGGCGAGCAACTCGAGCGCGTAGCCGCCGCGAGACGGCGCGATGCGCACCGCCGCGGCGTCGATCCCGTCGAGCGACGTGCCCGACATCAGCCCGACCGCGATCACGCGCCTGGGCCCGCGGCTGCGTCGCTCGCCGCCGTCACCGCGTCGCACACGCGCGCGCGCAGGTCGCGCAGGTCGCCGCGTCCGAAGTAGACCGCGTTCGTCAGCAGCACGACCGACAGGTCGCGCAGCGGATCGACCCAGACGGACGTTCCCGTAAAGCCGGTATGGCCGAACGTCTGGGCCGACATCCGTTCGCCGCACGAGTTCTCGGCGCTCGTCTTCAGCGCCCAACCCAGGCCGCGTCGCAGAACGGGGTCGGGCGCCTGTTCGCGGATCGCCTCGAGCGCCGCGCGCGTCTCCAGCGCCGGCGACGTGCGCCCGTTCGCCGCGCCTGCGTACAATTCGGCGAGCCGCGCAACGTCGGCGGCCGTTCCGAACAGGCCCGCGTGACCGGCGACGCCGTTCATCAGCCAGCACTTCTCGTCGTGCACCGCGCCGCGCACCCGCCCGCGCCAGCCGTCGTCTTCGGTCGCCGGTATCGTCGCGCGTTCGGTCGCGCGCGGGCGAAACGCGGTCGCGGTCGCCCCGATCGACGCGCAGGTCGCGGTCGACGGCGGTCGCCAGCGACGCGCCCGTCGCCCGCGCGAGCGCTACGCCGAGCGCGATGAATCCGAGGTCGCTGTAGACGACGCGCTCGCCGACGGCCGCGACGAGCGGCCGCTCCAGCGCGTAGCGTTCGACGTTGGCGCCGAACAGCTCGCGATAGTCCGCGCCCGACTGCAGGCCGCCGTCGTGCGCGAGCAGGTGCCGTAGCGTGATCGTCTCCTTCTCCGGCGTGCGCCACTCGGGCACGAGCGCGAAGAGCGGCTCATCGAGGCTCAGCGCTCCGGCCTGCACGGCCTGCAGGGCCGTCGTCGCGACGAAGACCTTCGTCAGCGATGCGAGGTCGAAGCGCGTCGTGCCGTCGACCGGGGTGCTCGCGTCGTCATCGTCGACCCGACCGTACGCGCGCTCGAGCACGAGCCGTCCGGCTCGTTCGACGCGGACGACGGCGGCGGTGAAACGCTCGCCCAGCGCGGGCGCGATCGCCGCGTCCACCGCCGCGGCGGCATCGCGCTGCGCCGTCACGCGGCGCCGAGCGTCACCGGCAACCTCCCCGTCGCGGCCGCCCTGCCGGCCAGCACGTCGGCCAGCGCCTCGACCGCGATCTCGCCGTCGCCGTACGTGCACAGGACCGTGGCGGCCTCGCCAAGCACCGCGGCGTCGAACGGATCGAGCAGCGCGACGAGGGTCGCTTCCGGGGCCGCGGTCGAGCAGCGCCCGCAAGGCCTCGCGCTGACGCGGATGGCGCTGCGCGGAGCGCGACAACAAGAGCACGCGGCGCCCGCGCTGCATCGCGATCAGGTCGACGAGTTGGCCGATCATCTCCGCGCTCGGCTCGAGTGCGACGCGCAGCAGTTCGCTGCGCACGCCGCGGCGTCGCAACGCGAGGCTGAGCGACGGACGGCCCGCGACGCCGTCGTCGACGCCGGTCCCGGTAACGCCCTCGAACGAAATCACCGTGACCGGCTCGTTCTTCTTCAGGGCCGGCGAGGCCCGTCGCCGGCGCGCGGACCAGCGTGACGGCCCTGCGCGCGGCTTCGCTCGCGGCCTCGTCGTCGACGCCGGCGGCGGCGGGCGCGCAACCACAGCGCCGCGAGGCGCTGCGCCGCCTCGGCGAGGCGTTCGCGCGCGATTTCGCCGCGCTCGACCGCCGCGACGATCTCGTCGCGCGCAGCGCGTGCGACGCGCGAGCGTGTGGCTGACGACCACGCAATCGACGCCGGCGGCGATCGCGCGGGCAGCCGCGCGCGCGGTGCCGATCGTTTCGGCGATCGCCTTCATCTCGAGGCAATCGGTGAAGCAGGCGCCGCGGAACCCGAGCGTTCCGCGCAGGAACCCGTCGACGACGCGCGGCGAGATCGTCGCGGGCGTGCCCGGATCGAGCGCACGCACGTCGAGATGCCCGACCATGATCGCCCGCGCGCCGGCGGCGACCGCGGCGGCAAACGGGGCGACGTGCCGTTCGCGCACGACCGCTTCCGCGAGGTCGATCGACGGCATGCGCTCGTGCGTGTCGACCGCCGTCGCGCCGTGTCCCGGGAAGTGCTTGTAGACGGCGGCCACGCCGCCGCGTTCCAGGCCACGCGCGAACGCGATGCCCAGCGCCGCTACGCGCGCGGGATCGTCGCCGAACGAACGCGTGCCGACGACGGCGCTCTCCGGCGCGTCGGCGAGATCGAGCACGGGCGCGAAGTCGATCGTGACGCCCGCGGCGCGCAGGTCGGCGGCGACGAGCGCGCCGACGCGCTCGGCGAGCGCCGGATCGCCGGCCGCGCCCAGCGCCATCATCGACGGGATCTCGTGCGCGCCGGTGCGCAACCGCGCTACGCGCCCGCCCTCCTGATCGATCGCGACGAACGGGCGCGTCCCGCACGCTTGCGCGATCGCGTCCGTCACGGCGCCCGAGAGCGCACGCGTGCCGGCAACGTCGGACGTGTTGCGACCGAACAAGAGGATGCCGCCCGGCGCGAGGTCGCGCAGCGCGTCGAGGGGTACGTCCGAGGCGCGCGCACCGTCGAATCCGACGCACAGCACCGCCGCCGCGAGACGCTCGAGCAGACCGCGTTCGGTCACGCGGCTACGCGAGCATGACTAACGCAGGTGGATGATCTGCGCGATGAAGCGGCCGGCCTGTTCGCTCAAGAAGATCCGCAGACGCGAGCCGCGCGAGATATCCGCGATCGTGTGGAAGCTGTCGCCTCGGCCCTGGATGTTCGTGCTCGGTAGCACGACTACGTCGACGCGGCCGCGGCGCGGCGTCTGCAACCCGATCATCCCCTTCTGGTAGTCGACGGAGACGACTTGGCCTTCCACGATGCCCGCATTGTGCGGGCGCGCGGGCTGATCGTCGAGCGGCGACGGCGTCTGGTCGTCGTACGCGACGACGACCGGCGCTCGCTCGCGCATCGCCGATGGCGAAGCGAGGGCCGGGACTGAAAGCGCGGCGACGAGCGCCGAGCCGAGCCAGACGGACCGGGTTTTCATGACGACCTCATTAACGTTGGCCATGCGCACGAGCGTTCCGCCTTTTCAGCGACGTGACGCCGCTCGCACCATTTGCGGTCGCCTCGCTATGCGAGGTCGGCTCGATAGGCGACGCGTGCAGCCTCGGCCATGGCCGCTCGATCTCCCTCAGGAACGGCCGAGCCGAGAAGCGCCCCGTCGCGGCGGAGCAACGCCGCCAGGGTGCGCTCGTCGCCGTTGTGGGCCGCCCGCGCGACGCCGCTGAAGGCACGCAGCCGGCGCACGTTCTCGTCGCTGGCGCCGCGGCCGGCGAGAACCAGACGCAGGGCGATCAGTGCCTCGTCGGCGGCACGGACCCCGACCGCCTCCAGCGCCCGATAGAACGGCGCGGCTTCCGGGAGAGCCGACCGTTCCGCGAGCAAAGCCCGAATCGCCTCGGCCTTCGAGGTCGGTTCGCCAAGAAGATAGCTGTCGACGAGCGTGAAGTCCACCGGATGCGTTTCGCCGCCCCCGCGCTGGCCCTCTTGCTGGCCGCGCCGGCGACCACCGTCGCCGCCGATGCGCCGGCGACGGCCGATCTCGATGCTTTGCTCGCCCGCGTGCGCGCGAGCGCCGGCGCGCCTTTTGCGCACGACGTCGTGAGCCGTTTCAAACACGACGACGCAGGCCGTTCGTACGACATCACGATCGAAACCGCAGGCTATCGCGTGCTGGTCCATCGCTGCCGCAACGTCGTGTGCGACGGCGCGTACTTCGACGGCGAGCGGATGTTCGACCTCAACCTCAACGACACGGCGCTGCCGCGCAACCTGCACGACGACAACGACGAGCGCACGCTGCGCGCGGTCGACACCGGCGAGTTCGCCGCGCCGGACTTTCGTGCCACCGGCGGAACGGTCGTCGAACTCCCCGGCGTGCGCCACGAAGGGCGCGTGTTGCGGCGCGTCGCGGTCTCGGCCTCGGGCGGCGGCCCCATCGACGTGCTTATCGACCCGGAATCGGCCCTGGTCGTCGCGACGGCCACCGGCGACGGCAAGGTCGTCGACGAGTATCGCGACTTTCGCAAGGTCGGCGAGTTGACGCTCCCGTTCGAAATCTGGCATGCCGGCGCGCGCGAGCGCCGGTACGATACCCGCACCGTCGCGGACGCGCCGCTGGCGGCGCCGACCGGCGTCGTGCCCGCGTTCTCCGGTGCGTCCTCACCGATTCCGATCCAGCCGCTCGACGACGTGCGGCCCGCGGGGGTGCCGCCTCAACCGGTGGTCCCGTGTACGCTCGGCGGCGCGCGCGCCTTGTGTCTGCTCGACACCGGCAACTCGAGCCTCGGCATCAGCCTCGAACTCGCCGAGCAGCTCGGGGTCGAACCGAAGGGCGAGTACGACGTGGCGGGGCTCGGCAACTACGTGACCGGCGTCGTCACGGCCGGTCCGTTGCGAGTGGGCAATGCGACGTATCCGGCGGCGAAATACGTCGTGCTGCACGACCTCCACGACTACGGCTACAACGTCGTGCTGGGTGCCGACGCCTTCGCGCGGGCGACGGTCACGATCGACTTCGCGCGGTCGACCATCTCGCTGGGCCAGCCCGGCGAGGTGACCGAAGCGACCAGCATCCCGCTGCGCTTCACGGACTTCCTGCCGTTCGTGAACGCGCAGCTCGGGGCGTTCGATGCGCTGCTCGCCATCGATACCGGCGACGAGGCCGCGATCAACGTCTCGAAGAGCTACTTCGACGCGCATCCGGCGCTCTTCGCGCCGCTCGGGATGCAGGAGGTCAGCGGGATCGGCGGCGAGGGCCGGCAGATCGTCGGACGCCTGCCGAGCGTTCGCATCGGCCCCTTCGAGGTGCTCCACCAGCCGATCGCGGCGACCGACAGTACGCTCGAGACGGCGAGCGGCCACATCGGCAGC
The DNA here is from genome assembly GCA_963743605.1 of Vulcanimicrobiota bacterium. Lineage (GTDB taxonomy): Bacteria > Vulcanimicrobiota > Vulcanimicrobiia > Vulcanimicrobiales > Vulcanimicrobiaceae > CAVUQJ01. The sequence goes on from CAVUQJ010000017.1 coordinate 104,074, forward strand.
GCGTTTCTATCGAACTTCGCGGCCGTCTTCGATTACGCGTCGGCTCGTCTGCGCCTCGCGCCGCGTCCCGGGGACGCGGCGGTCCATTCGATCGAGTAGGGCGACCGGCTCCTTTAGGCCGGCGTTTTGAGCGCGATTTCGTCGAAGGCGATGCCGCGCCGTTCTTTGCCGACCGCCGCCAGGATCGCGACGGCGGCGAAGACGCCGAACATGATCAGCGCCATCGCATGACCGTAGTTCGCGGTCGCCGGCGGCGGCAGCGGGAAGTTGCGGGTCGCGATGGTCGCCTCCCACTGCGCGGCAAAGGCGGTGATCAGGTTTCCCAACTGATACGTGAAGCCGGGGAACGTCCCGCGGACCTGGCCCGGCGACAATTCGTTGAGATGTGCGGGCACGACGCCCCAGGCGCCCTGCACGAAGAACTGCAGCAGGAACGCGCCGACCGCGAGCGTCACCACGGTCGTCGCGCCGCTCCACAGCGGCACGATGCACGCGCCGACGATGCAACACAGGATGATCGTCGCGCGCCGGCCGAGCCGTTGCGACAGGCCGCCGAGCAGCGTCCCGCCGAGGATCGCGCCGACGTTCATGAAGATCGTGATCTGCCCGACGACGGCGGTCGACAGGCCATGCTGTTTCTGCAGGAACGTCGGATAGAGATCTTGCGACCCGTGCGACATGAAGTTGAACGCCGCCATCAACAGGATGGCGTAGACGTACAACATCGGCTGCTCGGTGATCGAGCGCAGGATGTCGCCGCGCGTCGCCCGCTTCGTCGCGTTGCCCGCGGTCCATACCGGCGACTCCTCGACGCCCGACCGGATGAAGAACACGAGCAGCGCGGGGATCACGCCGACGAAGAACATCCCCCGCCAGCCGATGTGATCGAACAGGAGCCAGAAGACCAGCGCAGCGATCAAGTAGCCGGTCGCGTAGCCCTGTTGCAGGATCCCCGACGCGATCCCGCGCGCCTTCGGCGGCAGCGTCTCGAGCGCGAGCGCGGCGCCGACGCCCCACTCGCCGCCCATCGCGATGCCGTAGAGCGCGCGCAGCACGATGAGCACCGTGAAGTTCGGCGAGAAGCCGCTGAGCAGCTCGAAGAGCGAGTAGAGGAGCACGCTGAGCATCAGCGGACCCCGCCGGCCGTAGCGGTCGGCGAGCGACCCGAAGATCAGCGCGCCCACCGGCCGGAACAACAGCGCGATCGTGATCGCGAAGGCGACCTTCGGGATCGGCAGCGCGAACTCGTCCGCGATCTTCGTGATCACGAACGTCACCAGGAAGAAGTCGAACGCGTCGAGGCACCAGCCGAGGAACGCGGCGACGAACGCCCGCCACTGCACGGGCGTCAGCTCGCGGAGCGGCGCGAACATCTCCATGCGAGGCTATACCAGGCCGGGGCGGCGCTCCCTTGCGTCTCCCCAGCCGCTCGGCAGGGCCTGCGGGGGGCGGCGGCGGAACCAGCAAGCGCCGATTGGGCACCCCTCCGACACGCCGCACGACTCTTACATCGTTGGGTCCGTTCGCGTGTCCGCCCCTGGAGAGACGGTCATGTCGCGTACGCGCCGCGCCTCATCGCCGACCATCGCAGCAGCCGCAACGTTCGGGGCGGTCGCGCTCCTGATCGCCTGCAGCGGGCGCGGGACCGTGACGACGGTGACCCCAGCCTTTGGGACCGAAGACGGCAAAGATCGAGCCATTGCGGCGGTTCGACGCGGCCACCATTTCAGCGGGTCGTCGCCGATCCAGCACGTTTTCATCATCATCCAGGAAAACCGCACGTTCGACAATCTCTTCAACAACTATCCCAACGCGAACACCGTTCAGAGCGGCCTCGCAGTCGCCATCGACTCGACGGGCAAGCCGATCCCCGGCGCGACGCCGCTTATGGTGCCGCTCCAGCCGGTCGGCCTCGAAGACCCATGGGACATCCCGCACGGCCTGAAGCAGTTCATCACGGCGTCCAACAAGGGCGCCAACGACGGCTTCAGCGAGCTACACGGGGTCTGCTATAACGCAGGCTGCACGCCACCGCCCGAGCTGAACTACCCATCGTACTCGTACGTGCCCCAGGAAGAGACGCAGCCGTACTGGCAGATGGCGAGCCAATACGTGCTCGCCGACAACAATTTCCAGTCGAACATAGACGCATCATTCGTCGCCCATCAGTACCTGATCGCGGGGTGGGCCGACCACGCTGTCAACTTTCCGAAAGGTTTCAGATGGGGCTGCGACAGCACGTACAAGACGCCCTGGATCGATATCTACCGGCAGATCGGTGGCTATGAAACGCCGTGCTTCACCTATGGCACGCTTGCGAGCGCGCTCGAGGCGGCCGGCTACGACTGGCGCTACTACACCGTTCCCGAGTCCGCCGGCGGTCCGACGGGCTACTACTGGTCGGCGTTCGACGCGATCAACTCGGTCCGCAACGGTCCCGAGTGGGTCACGGGCAGCGATCCAAAGGTCATCAACCCCCCGCAACAAGTCTTGACCGACATTGCGTCCGGCAACGTTCCCGTCGGGGTTACGTGGGTGACGCCGTGGATCGACGATTCAGATCACGCATCGTCGTACCACGCCGATGGACCAGCCTGGGTGGCCAGCGTGGTCAATGCGATCGGCAGCAACACGCAGTTGTGGAATACCTCCGCAATTTTCGTGACGTGGGACGACTGGGGCGGCTGGTACGACCACGTCCCCCCGAAGAAACTCGACTACGACGGCCTCGGCTTCCGCGTCCCGCTACTGATCATCTCGCCGTACGCCCGCCAGAACTACGTCACGCACGTGCCATACGAGTTCGGCAGCATCCTGAAGTTCGTCGAGCAAAACTTTGGGCTACCGCCGGTGACCCCGTCGAACTGCTGTCATGGGAAGAAAGGCAGCAACGTCCGCGCTACCAATCCGGCACCCAACGTCTTCAACTTCAGCGGGACGCCGCGGCCGTTCGTGACGATTCCAAGCCTGCACAAGCGGGACTACTTCATCCACCAACGGCCGGATCTGCGGCCGGTCGACAGCGAGTAATGCGCCCGAGCCAGGAAGTCCGGCAAGGCCCGGACAAGCGTTCCAAGCCGGGCTTACTTCGGCATGTAACAAGGTGGATAACGTGACGTCGCCTGTCGATTCCGCCTCAACGGCGGGATCGTCGCAAGGGTTCCTCGAGGACGCCAGACCATGGGCGTGGGCGGTCGCCTTGCCCCTGGTCGTGGGGCTCCTGGTCGTCGCCACGCTGCAGTTCTTCCCGTCGTCGTTCGCCCGTGCGGCCTTCCCGTGGCCGGAAAACCTGTGGCCCGAGACGCCGCTGATGCTGCAGTTGCACCGGATGGCGATCGGCGATCATGCCTACCGCTCGAGCCTCGAGGTCAACTCGTTCGTCTACGGTCCGGTCTACCTGACGACCCTGCACTGGATTCGGTCGCTGTTCCACCTTCCGTTCACGGTGGTGACGCTGCGCGCGATTTCGATCACGATATCCTATCTGACCGTGATCCCGGTGGCCGTCAGCGCGCTGCTGATCGCGCGGCGCGGCGGCGTGCGAACCGACCAGGTGATCCCGATGACGCTCGTCGTCGGGACCGCGGTGTTGGCCGGCGTGGCCGTGATCATGCGCAACCTCACGTTCGACGCGCTTCATCCGGACGCGCTGTCGTTTCTGCTGACGATGACCGCGCTGGCGGTCTACTATGCGATCGTCAGCGGGCGGCTGTCGCCCCGTTACGTCTGGTTGCTCCTCGCGGTCTGCGTGCTGGATTCGTTCACGAAACAGAACGCCGCGCTGATATTCCTGTTCCTGCTGTGGGCCCTCGTCGCGCTAGGGTTGTTGAAGTTCCGGATCGGGATGCTGGCCTCGACGATTTACGTCGTGGCGATCGTGGCCGGCTTTCTCATCGGTTCACAGGCCGAGCGTCAGTGGACCCTGCTGATCCCCGGTTCGCAGGGCTACGACTTCGGGCCGGTTCACACGATCGGTCTCTGGATGGTGGTCACGACCTGGCTACCATATCTCGGCGTGATGTTCGTCGGAACGATCGTCGCGATGGTCCTGCTGCGTGCGAACGACGGCAACCGTTCGATCATCATCGACGCGGCGCCGTTCGCCGGGATCCTGGTGACCGCCCTGAGCGGCTACTTCAAGGTGTTCGGAGTCTGGAACAACATCTCGCTGATCGCACTGTTCGGGGCTCCCTACTACGCGCTGTTCGTCGGGCTCCTCTGGATGCCGGTGGAGCGCATGCGCCAGTGGACGGTAGGGCTCGCCTGCGCCGTTTTTGCGGTCGCCACTCCACTCGGCATGTTCATCCAGACCCGCCAGCCGCCGGACGGCCGGATGAGCGCGGACTTCACCGCCATTCAGAGTTATGCCGATCAGCTCTGCGCGCAGCATCAATCGATGATCGTAACGATCTTTCCGGAGTTCTTCTTCGACTGCCCGACCGCGAAGTTTGCGTTGTTCGTGGACTACGGGCAATTGACGACGGCGTTCCCGCACTACTTCATCGGTCCAACGGTCGTCGACCTACCACCGACCGAAAAGTACATCGTTTCGTCGTCGTTCGTTTGGATGGACTCGGCGCGGCCGAGTTGGTATGACGGGTACCACGTGATCAAGCGGCTGCCGGCCTTCTTCGGATACGGCTCATCGGTCTACTGGGGGACGCACCTCGTCGTCTGGGAGCGCAACCCGCCGAAGGTCAAGGTCCACCATGTGATCGTCGTCCCGCCCGCGACCACGAAGTCTGCCCTCACGCCGGCCGCGACGCCGCTCGTGACCCCCGCAGCACATGTGCCGTAACATTCGGACGCTCCACAACTTCGAGCCGCCCGCCTCCGACGACGAGGTCCGGGCGTCGGCCGTGCAGTTCGTGCGCAAGGTGAGCGGCTTCACGCGACCGTCGGCCGCGAACGAAGCGGCCTTCGCGCGCGCCGTCGAGACCGTCACGCAGGCGACGCAAGAGTTGTTGGACTCGCTCGTGACGCACGCGCATCCGCGCGATCGCACCGTCGAAGCGGCCAAGGCGAAGGCGCGTTCGCAGGAACGCTACGGACGAGCGGGCGCGAAGGCCGGCTGAATCGCTCCTTCCCGTTACTTTCCGTTGAGCGTGAAGGCGCTCAGCGCGCCGCTGCCGTCGGACACGTAGACGCCGCCATCGACCGCGATCGGGCTCTCCCAGTGGATCGAGCCGATCGTGCCGCCGACGGATGGATTCGTCGAAGACCAGAGGATGTTGCCGTTGCTCAGGTCGATCGCGGTGAGCGCCCCGCCCGCCGCGACGAAGACGACGCCGTCGATCACCGCCGGCGACGTGCCGCCTGCGTTCGCGGTCCAGAGCGGCTTCAGCCGCGGTCGGCCGTGCATGTCGGCGCCCAGCACCAGCGCCATCACCTCGGAGCTTTCCGGTAACAGTCCCAGGACGACGATCGTCCGGCCCGTGTCGTCGGTGGCAACGGCGGGCGCCGTGAACAGGCTCACCGGGAGCTGATAATGCTGCAGGTCGCCGCCGACGCCGCCGAAGTGCGCGCGGTCGAGCAGATAGAGGATCTGCCCCTTGCCGCCCTGGACGGCGAGCAGCGGCGTTTTGCTGCCCTTCTGCGGCGGCAACATCGCGGGTCCGGTGCTGCCGAGGTCGACGTCGTCCTCGGAGAGTTTGACGTTGTCGGCGGGCGTGAACGACTCGGCGTAGGCCGATGCGTCGGCGCTCAGTGCGATCGCCGAGTCGCCGTAGTCGTGCCGGGACCTGGAGAACGGTCCGTTACCGGTCGCGAAGTAGATGCGACCGCTCATCGAGGTGTCGGGATCGACGACGACGCCGCCGCGCGCCCACACCCCGGAACGCTGGCTTTCGCACTGCGTCCCGTTCAACAGCATGTGCAGATCGGCGCACAGCGAGTTGAAGACGTTCGTCTTGCCGTCGCTGAGCCGGACGGCGACGACGTGTCCGTCGTACGGCTCGCCGTCGCCGAGATAGCCGGACGTCGCCGCGTACAGATAGCCGTTTGCGAGGTTGAGTGGCGACGCGTCCTTCTCCGTCTGCGGGATCAGCGTGATCTGCGCGGGGAAGCCGGGAGCCTTGAGCTCCGCGCCGGTCGCGGCGTCGAGCTTATGCACGTAACCGTCGACGCCGGGGACGTAGAGCGCGTCGCTGGACGGATCGAGCACGGGCGACGAGTTGGTGACGTTCGGACCGCTCGTCTGGTACCGCCAAACGATCGCGCCGGTCGTGGCATCGATCCCGTACGTCTTGCCCTCGCGGTCCGTCTGAAACAGCATCGGGCCGCCGGAGCGGCGCGGGACGTGCTCTGCGAACACCGGGGTGGAGTCGGCGACGGCGTCGAGTGCGATCGACCACTTGCGGCGCAGCGTCGAAACGTTGTGACGGGAGATGCTGTGGTCGAGGTTGAGCCACGCGGCGCGCGCCGGGTTGGCATCGAACGTCGGCCAGTTCGCGGCCCTCGCCGCCGAGGTCCCCACGAACACCGTGATGCAGAGCAACGCGGCGAACGCCTGCGCCGAGATCGCCGGGGAGATCGTTGGCCGTTTCATCCTGCAGAGTATAGCCCCTCGGGAGACGCCACCTGCTCGCTCGGCCACGAGCAACGCCTCCCGGACGCGAGCAGTGCGATGCGTCACGCGTTCGATTCCGCGCATCGCTCATGGGCGCCAAAAGTCTGCACCCCCATAGTAGGGCTGGTTCGGTCCGTGTACTAAATGGGATAGCCCGGCTCAGCCGAGTCGAGTCATCTTGCCACTTTGGAGGCTACCCCCATGGACCTACGACCTTTGCTGCGGCCCACGCTTGGTTCGGCCGCCGCGGCCCTATTGCTCGCCGCCTGCGCCGGAGGCGGCGCGCAGCTCGCCCCCTCCGGGGCCCAGGGACCGATCGCTCAATCGCGCGCGATGGCGCCGATGAGCCTGCCACATCCGCTCTCGCTCTCCTATGCGGCGAGCCTGAACGGCCGGCGTGGCGACCTCTCGCGCCTCAATCTCGTAGACCCCGACGTCGTGAAGCCTCAGATGTACGTCAGCCAGTACGGCCAGACGACGTCCGCGGAGGGCGAAGTCAACGACTACGGCCCCAACAACAAAAAGGACCGCAAACCGATCTGCGTCATTCCCGACCTCAACGAAGTCAACGGCATCGAGGTCGACAGCACGAATGAGTTGTGGATCCCGGAAGTGACGCCGGCCGGCGTCAATCAGGTCATCTCGGCGGCGCCGCACTGCGGCAAGGCCGGCGTGACACTGGCGGACCCCAACGGCGAGCCCGCCGACATCGCGTGGGCCCCGAACGGGACTCGCTACGTGAGCGACATCGTGTCGAACGGCAGCAACGCCGGCGACGTCTCGGTCTATCCGAAGGGCGCGACGTCGCCAAGCGGCAAGCTCACGAACAGCAACGTGTTCCTCTCGATCGGCGTCGCCGTCGATTCGAAGGGCAATGTCTATCAGTCGTACTTCACCTCGCTGTCCGGGACGAGCGGCGGCGTGATCGAGTTCCCCAAGGGCAAGATGCCGGCTAAGAAGCTCACGAACGTCAGCGCCACGGTCACGATCCCCGGCACGGTAATGCTCGACAAGAACGACAACATGATCATTACCGACCAGTCCACGAGCACGCTGTACGTCTACGCGCCGCCGTACACCAAGGCGGCCACGGCGTCGTTCCCACTTCAGGGGCAATCCGTCCAATGCTCGCTGAACAAGGCCGCGACGGACATCGCGTGCGCCGATGCCGGCCTCAACGACGTCGACGTTTACGCCTGGCCGGCCGGTACGTATCAGTACAGCTTCAGCAAGGGCCTCTCGTCCAGCGCGACGACGATCGGCGTCGCACAAGATCCTAAAGAGTAGCCCAGCTCACTACGACGAGCGAAGGGCGTGCGTCTACGACGCGCGCCTTTTTTTTGTGTTACGCTAGGCTGGTTTGAACACCATCAATACGACAATCGCGAAGACGAGGACGCCGAGGATCCCGGACCAGACGTAGCCGCGGGTCGCGAGAGCGCGCGCCGCCGGGCTCGCGATCCCCTCGCGATCGACGGCCGCAATCTGCGCGCGCAACGCGGGCGAGTACCCGAAGATGCCGGCGAGGATCGCGATCAGCCACAGCGTCATCGCCCACGAGATCCAATGCGTCGCGAACGACAGGTGACCGACCAGCACCATCGCGATGCCCGTCGGGAGCATTAGCAGATAGGCGGGGTTGGCGATCCAGTCGTCGAGGAATTTGATGCCGCGCAGCGCGACCGGCGCGAACGGTGGATTGGCGTTCGCGCGGGCAAACCAAACGCCGTACGTCAGGTTCGCGCCGATCGCCGTGATCGCGAGCACGATGTGGATGAACTTGATCGCGAGGTATGCCATCCCGCCCTATTCCGCCGCGGCCGGGTCGTCTCCGGCGCGGCGCAGAACGTGGCCGGCATGACGACGCACAAGCGAACGCCCGTCCTCACGCAGGCCGTCGTACCGGCGCTCGCGACGCTCTTGTCCGCGGGCTGCGCCGGCACGGCGACGACCCTCGCACCGCAAGCCGGGCCGCCGTTCGCCGCGGGGCTGGGCGCGCAGGCGTCGCGAGTAGCGGCGGGTTCGCCCGAGTATGCGACGGTCTACGCGTTCAAGGGGGAACCCGACGGCACGAACCCCGAGTCCGACCTGCTGCCGTTCCGCGGTAAGTTTTATGGGACGACGGCTTCCGGAGGGAAGACGAACCACGGCGCCGTGTTCGAAGTCGGGGCGAAGGGCAAGGAACGCGTCGTCTACAGCTTCAAGGGCGGGATGGACGGCGCGCAGCCGCAGGGCGGCCTGATCGCCGTCGCCGGCACCCTCTACGGCACGACGACGTACGGGGGCCTCGGCTCCGGCTTGGGCAACGGGGTCGTATACGCTGTCACGCCCTCCGGGAAGGAGCGCGTCGTCTATCGCTTCGCCGGAGGTGGCACCGACGGTCAGAATCCGTTCGGCGACCTGGTCGAATTGAACGGCATCCTGTACGGGACGACGGAGTTCGGCGGCGGACCGACCGGCGGCGGCGGCGGCGTCTACTCGCTGACACCGTCGGGCACGGAACACGTCGTGTACGCCTTCAAAGATCAGCCCGACGGCGCGTATCCGCTCGCCGGCCTCACCGTCGTCGACGGCGCGCTCTACGGGACCACCGCCGGCGGCGGCCGCCTATACGGAACGATCTTCAAGGTCGCAACGTCCGGCAACGAGCAGGTGCTCTACACGTTCAAAGGCCATCTCGACGGCGTCACGCCGGCGGCGCCGCTGCTCTACTTCGGCAGCGAACTCTACGGAACGACGGTCTTCGGAGGTTCGCGCGACCCGAGCATCTATAACGGAACCGTCTTCAAGGTGAGCCCCACGGGCCGGGAACGCGTGATCTATCGCTTCAAGCCGTCCGGCGACGGGGCGAGCCCGCAGTCGGGATTGACTGTGGTCGACGGCCTCCTCTACGGCACGACCTATTTCGGTGGGAACAGCAGCGGTACGAGTCACGGCGACGGCACGATCTATTCGGTCAGCACCGCAGGAGTCGAACACATCGTGCACGTCTTCCAGGGCGGCGCGGCGGGCGGGAATCCCGCCGCCGGCATGCTGCTCGTCGACGGCGTGCTGTACGGAACGACCTCGGAGCAAGGGCTGTCGCAGCCGACCGGTAAGGGCACCGTCTTCGCATTCACGCCGTAAGGGGCCCCGCCGGTCGACGGGAATGCGTTACGGGCGCCCGCGTCTCAGCCGAGCGCTACGCCGTAGCATATGCGGCGTCGCGTGACGCCGTGGGCAAACCACCGTAGACCGGCAGCAGTTCGGCCTCGAACGACCGCTCGCGGCCCCTAACAACGTCGTCGTAGAGCGCCGTCAGCGCACGCGCGACGCTGCCCATCGTTCCGTCGCCGACCGTGCGATGATCGACCGCGCGGACCCAGGCGATCCCGACGCCCGTTCCGACCATGAAGACCTCATCGGCGGAATAGAGCTCGGAGCGATCGATCGAACGCTCGACGACCGGCAAGTGCAGGTGATCCCGCATCATCGTCGCGATCAGTTTGCGGGTGATGCCTTCGAGGTTGTTGTCGGTCGCCGGCGGACACAAGACCATCCCGCCGCGCACGATGAACAGGTTGGCCGCCGACGCCTCGGAGACGTGGCCGTCGTGCGTCAGGACGATCGCTTCGTCGAAGCCGGCCAGGCGCGCCTCGCTCTTGGCGAGCGCCGGGTTGACGTAACTGCCGGTGATCTTCGCGCGCGGCGGTGCCGCGTTGTCGTCGACGCGGCGCCAACTGCTGACGCACGCGTTGAGGCCCTCGCTCGTGTCGAGGTATTTGCTGTTCGGAAAGGCGACGATGAACAGATCGTGCTCGAGGTCGTCGAGGCGCACGCCGAACGTCTCCTCGGCCTTGTAGAGCACCGGCCGGATGTAGACGTCGCCGCGGAATCCGTTGCGACGGCACAGTTCCCCCGTGATCTCCGCGAGTTCGTTCGGAGTGCACGGTAGATCCATGAGCAGCACCTTTGCCGACGCCTGCAAGCGGCGGTAGTGGGCCGTCGGCTCGAACACGTAGAGTTGCGCCTGGTCGTCGTTCCAAAACGCGCGGATCCCCTCGAAGCAGCCGGTGCCGTAGAGGACGGCGTGGGTCAGCAGGCCCAGTTTGGCATCGCCGTACGGGCGAAAGTCGCCGCGGAAGTACACGATCAGTTCGTCGAGTTCCATGGCGGTATCGTGCCATCGCGGCGCCCCTCGCCGCCAGTGCCACTTTGGCGGCCCGCGGCGGACCACCGGTCCGCGCCGCCGGCTCAGCCGGGAACGTCGCGCGCCGCGCGGTGGACGCGCGGCTTGGCGCGGCCGCGGACGTCGAGCGCCCGGGCGATCGCGCGCACGGCTTGCTCGTGTTCGGCCGGCTGTGCGACGGCGAAACCCAGGATCAGACCGCGGCGGGGCGCCGCCTGGTAGAGCGGCCGCAACGGGCGCGCCAAGTACCCCGAGCCTGCGATCGTTTCGCTGACGGCAACGTCGTCGCGTTCGTCCGAAAGCGGCAGCAGCGCGTGCATCCCGCTGGCCGGCTTCGCGACGCGGACTCCGAGCCACGACTCCAGGGTGGTGACGAGGCGGTCGCGCCGCTCGGCATAGACCTCGTGCATGCGCGCCACATGGCGCGCATAGTGCCCGTCGAAAATAAACTCGGCCAGAATCGCCTGCTCGAGCGTCAACGTCTGACGGTCGGCGACCGACTTCGCCGCGATGAACGCGTCGACGAGACCGGGCGGCGACACCAAATAGCCGATGCGCACCGCGGGGAACGTGGTGACGCTGAACGAGCCGACCGCGCATACGCGCCCGCGCGTGTCCAGCGCGGCGAGCGGGGTCGGCCGGGCGCCCTCGTAGCGGAAGATGCCGTCGTATTCGTCCTCGACGATCCAGGCGTCGGCGGCCTCAGCCCAGGCGAGCAACGCCTGACGCCGAGCGGGCGACATCGTCACCCCGGTCGGCCACTGGTGCGCGCTCGTCACGTGCGCCATGCGCGCGTCCGGGGCAAGGACCTCGCCGGCCATGACGTCCAGTCCCTCTTCATCGACGGGAACGGGCACGATCTCGGCGCCCGTCCCGAGCAGCGTGCCGCGGACGCTCGCCGACGCGGGATCCTCGAGCCAGACGCGGTCGCCGGGGTCGAGCACCAGGCGGCAGATGAGGTCGAGCGCCTGCTGCGAGCCGCCGACGATGACGATCCGATCTTCTCCGCACGCGATGCCGCAGCGGGCGCGCAACTGCGCGGCGATCGCCTCGCGCAGCGGGCGGTACCCTGCCGGATCGCCGTAGCTGATCGCGTCCATGCTCGGCCGGCGCATGACGCGGCCGGCGAGTCGCGACCACGTTTCGAACGGAAAGTGGTCGAGGGCGGGGATCCCCGGTTGGAACGCGACCGCCTGCTTGCGGACGAGTCGGCTCGCGACGTCGATCCCGGCGAAGAGCCTGCCGCGCTGTGAGGCGCGCTCCCACGTGGTGACGTTCGCGGCCTCCGGCGCGGGCGCGCCGCCGGTGCGCGCGGCGACGTAGGTTCCCGACCCGTGCCGCGCGATCAAGTAACTGTCCGCCAGCAGTTGCTCGAACACGTCGGCAACGGTCGCCCGCGAGATCGACAGCGCTTCGGCGATTGCGCGCGTCGACGGCAGCCGCGCACCCTCGCGCAGGCTGCCGTTGCGGATCGCCTTGGTCAACTTCGCGTAGAGCTGCCGCCGCAGGCTGCCGCCGCTCGCGCGGTCGACCGCGAGCAGCGAGAGCCCGATCATCCGCGAGCGCGAGCGTTCCGAAGCCATGGCCGCGCGTGGCATTCAACGCGACCGGCCGCGCGTCCGCCCTAAGCCGGGCGATCCCAACACGCTCGTCGTCGCGCCGCAGCCTTCCGACCCGGGAGTCGATGCTCTTGGCCGGCATGCCCGCAAAGCGGCCGAAGACCAGGTTCGCGTTCCGGCGATACGTTTCATGGCATGAAATAAGACCCGCCCCACACAGGGGCGAGTCTTATTTGCTGGACTAGCGGCCGGTCTCGGCGACGCTGCTCGTTAACTCGGCGTAAAGAAGAAGCAGACGAGGACGAATCCGAGAGCGCCGAAGAGCGCGAAGGCGACCAGCGCTGCAGCCATCGTGGGCTGGTCGACGTGGCGCGAGAGAGTTCGATGATGCTTCATGGTCTGTGGCCTCTTCGGTTTTCGCTCCCTCCAGTATCCGCCGCGATTCTGGGATGCGGCTGGCACCTGGTACCGACCCGCGAAAATCTCACCGCCTTCTCAGGACGCCCGGCCGGCGCTGCTCGGTGCCGCCGCCGGCGCCGGCAAAGATGGCCATTGCGGGAAACCGCTCGCCGTGGTCGGAAAGACGGTGGGGAATCGGGCGGTGGACGATAGGAGGCCTCAAACGTGTGCCGTTGCGACGGGTTCCTCGTGATGCTCTACCTTGCCGCGTTAGCGCTCGCGGCGCCCTCCAGCGCCGAGATGCCGCGGACATCCTCGCCCGCCGGCCAGCCCGCTCGACAGCGCGGCGCAATGGAGCCGGCGAAAACCATTTTTGCCTTCCACGGCAAGAACGGCGCGAATCCGGTGGGCACGTTCGCCCTCGGAGCAAACGACGCGATCTACGGCATCACCTCTTACGGTGGAAGTGTCGGTTGGGGAACCGTCTTCGCACTCGAACGGACGGCCGGAGCCGGTTACCGGCACCGCGTGCTGCATAGCTTCGCGGGTGGTTCGAAAGATGGAATGAATCCAAGCGACCTGATTATGTGGGACGGAAACCTCTACGGCACGACGGGGAGCGGCGGGAGCGGTTCGTGCGACGGCGGTTGTGGAACGGTCTTCCAGCTCAAACCTTCGGGAAAAGCGTTCGTCGAAACGATTCTGTACGACTTCCAGGGTGGCCCGGCCGACGCCGCGTCGCCGCACCGTCTCATCGTCGATCGTCTCGACGGGACGATCTATGGAACCGCGCTTTCTGGCGGACCGTGCGGCTGCGGCGCCATCTTTCGGCTGAAACGAGCCAATGGCCGCTATGCCGAGACGATCCTTTACGATTTTCAAGGCGCGCCGACCGATGGCAACGGCCCCAGCTCGCTCGTCTTGGGTGCGCACGGCGTCCTTACCGGAACGACCTACCTTGGAGGCCCGAATTGGTGCCAACTGTCATCGTCGGGCGGCGATTGCGGCGTCGTCTTCCAGTTGACGCCGGCGGTGTCGAGGTACGTGGAGAGCATACTGTACAACTTTCGCGGAGCTTGGGATGGAGCGGTCAGTGCCGACGGTGCCTCTCCGAACAGGATCATCGCCGGCGCGAACGGGACGTTCTATGGAACGACATCCGTCGGTGGTGCGGGAAATGCCGGGACCTTCTTCGAGCTGCAGCGCTCCGGAACGGGGTATGCCGAGTCGGTCGTGCACAGCTTCGGCGGAACGGGCGACGGGAAGTATCCGAGTGGCAGCCTCACCTTCGACGGCCGCAATCTCTACGGCACGACGGGGAGTGGTGGGAGCCATGGAAGCGAATGCGATTATGGGGGATGCGGCACGATATTCGAGCTCGCACCCTCCGGAAGCAAATTCGACGAGAGCGTCGCGTACAGCTTCGGCGGATCGCGTCCGGGCATCGAGCCGGTTGGCGTCGTCGTAGGCCCAGACGGGAAACTGTTCGGCGGCACGAGCCAAACCTCGTACAACGAGGGAGACGGTACCCTGTTCGCGTGGAAGCCGTAACGGCTTCGTAAGGGTCGAAGGCACCGGAAAGCTGCTACGAATCTTCGTCGGCGAGAGCGATCGCCTGGGGATGCAGCCGCCGTACACGGCGATCGCGGAGCGGGCGCGCACGCCGCCCGCGTGTTCGATCAGGGGTCGCCACGTTTGGCAGCGGCGGCCCCTATCCGCGTTGCCGCCGGCTCCCCCGCGCTCGCGCGAGCGGCCGCACCGCTCGGCCGGCATGGCATCGGGACGCCTCCGCGAATGACGGCGGCGTGAAGGTCGAGGGCACGGGGAAGTTGCTGCGCATCTTCGTCGGCGAGAGCGATCGACTCGGGATGCAGCCCCTGTACACGGCTATCGTCGAGCGCGCGCGTAAACAAGGGCTGGCTGGAGCGACGGTGTTCAAAGGGATCGAAGGCTTCGGCGGCCACTCGATCGTGCACGCCGCCCGCGTGTTCGATCTGTCGAGCGACCTCCCGGTGCTCATCGAGATCGTCGACGCCGAGGAGCGCATCCGCGCCTTTCTCCCCGAACTGGACGCGCTGATCCGCGAGGGCCTCGTCACCCTCGAAACGGTCGAGATCGTCCACTATCGTGTGGGCGCCAAGGGCGACCAGAAGGCTTGACCAGCTGGCTCAACATCGCGGCGGTCGCGGTCGGCGCCGCGGCCGGCGGCGTGCTACGCTATCTCGTGACGCTGCTGTTTACTCAGCGGTTCGGTCCCGGCTTTCCCTATGGCACGCTGTTCATCAACGTCTCCGGATCGTTTCTCATCGGCATCGTCGTCGAACTCGCGCAGACCCGCGCGCTCGGCGTGACGCCGGTCGTGCGGCTGCTCCTCGCGACCGGCCTGCTCGGCGGATACACCACGTTCTCGAGTTTTTCGTACGAGACGTTCACGATCGGCGCCGAGGGCGCGCGGCTATTGTCGTTGCTCTACGCAGCGGGCAGCGTCGTCCTCGGCGTAACAGCTTTCTTTGCTGGGACGGTCCTCGCGCGTCTGGCCCTGCGCGCGTAAAGCCGCTCGCTTAGCCTGCTGGGTCGGCGCCGCAGGCAGGGTCGGCGTGACGCCTCAACGGAATCCCGCGCCAAGAACCTCGAACTGCTCAGAGAGGATCGCGACCATGCGTTCGTTCGCGCTCACCGCAGCTTGCTTTGCCCTCACGCTCACGGGTTGCTCGTCCAACGGTACCTTCGCCCCGAGCGCACCGGCGCAGGTCGCGCCGCCGCTCTCCGGCCCGCAGGCCGTTGGACGCGCGGTAACGCGGCCGCTGACCTCGTCGCTCGGGCGGCCGCTCGCCGCGAACAACTACAAGCAACTCTACGCGTTCAAGGGCACCCCCGACGGCGCGAGCCCCTACTCGGGTATGGCGGTGATGAACGGCGCGCTCTACGGTACGACGCTCAACGGTTCGAGCAACTACTGCTCGACGAGTTGCCAAAGCAACGACTGCTATCTCGGCTGCGGAACCGTCTTCCACGTGACGGAGGACGGGAAAGAAAACGTCGTCTACAACTTCGAGGGCAACTTCAACGACGCTGCAGACGGCACGTGGCCGTTCGACGGTATGACCCCAATGAACGGTACCCTTTACGGGACCACGAGCGGCGGCGGCGGGAGCGGCGACCACGGCACCATCTTCTCGGTCACGCAGTCCGGCGAAGAGCACGTGCTGTACGCCTTCAAAGGGGGCAGCGACGGTTCGGGCCCTGAGGCGGGCCTCATCGCGCTGAACGGCACGCTCTACGGCGCCACGATACTCGGCGGCGGTTCGGGCTGCGGCGGTTCCGGGTGCGGAACCGTGTTCGCCGTGAGCCCGACCGGCAGCGAACACGTCGTCTATGCGTTCGCCGGCGGCAACGACGGCGCGAACGCCTATTCGGGAGTGACCGCGATAAAGGGGAAGCTCTACGGAGCGACGCTGTTCGGCGGAGGCACCGGCTGCGGCGGACGCGGATGCGGCGCGATCTACGCGGTCACGACCAAAGGCAGCGAACACGTCATCTATCGCTTCGGCGGGACGACCGACGGCGGAAATCCCAACGGGTTGACCGCCTACAAAGGCACGCTCTACGGAACGGCGGAGAGCGGCGGCTCTAGATTTTCGGGGCTCTTCTTCTCGGTGACCAAGGCCGGAACGGAAAAGGTGCTCTATAACTTCCAGGATATTCCGGACGGCAATCTTCCCGGCGCGAACCTCATCCTCGTCAACGGAACGTTCTACGGCACGACCGTCGGCGGCGGCACCGCGGGCGACGGCACGGTCTTCTCGGTGACGCCGGCCGGCGCCGAGAACGTCCTCTACAGTTTCCAAGGCGGCACGGACGGGTTGGATCCGCAGGGCCCGGTTCTCGCGCACAAAGGCTTCCTCTACGGCACGACGACGCAGGGCGGCGGCACCGGCTGCAGCAACAGCACCGGCTGCGGCACGGTGTTCAAGGTCCAGATCTAACGGCAGGAGGACGCCGCAATGGAGCTGAGCCCCGACGCCAGGGATCTCATGGAGACGTGGAAGCCCGCGCTGGATAGACAGGTTGCTGCTATCAACGAGCTGGAATCGGCCATGCGGCTGGCTCTCGCGAAAGGCTTTGCCGGGAGCGCTAACGAGTTTGCCCTGCGCGCCCAGTCGGCGTTCTCAGCCTGGTCGGCGTCGTCGGCCGAACTACGCGAAGCAACGCGGGGGCTGTTCGAGCGGGCGGCCCGCAATGCCGGCTTGTCCCCAAGCGACATACGCGACATCTTCTTCATCGATACGCAAGATGACGCGGCCGACGCACGAGAATATTAAGAATCACGGGCCCTGGGGTGACGAAAGCCCCGCGCCGTAAAACGACGCGGGGCTCGAACGTGGCTCCCGGTGCTGGACTCGAACCAGCGACCCGCTGATTAACAGTCTCATCCGGCTACGCCTGCGAGCGTCTTTTCCTTATTCCATCACTCCCACGCGCCCCATAGTTCGCAAGACGTGTCGGATATTGGGGGTCGGAAAGGTGGTCAATTCGCGGTGCCGCGCTCGGCGTAGTGGGTGGGCTCGTGACTCAGGCCAAGGGTGGTCGCAGTGTCCGGCGTCAGGATCGCCACCGAATCTCCAGCGGCGTCCGGCCTGAACTCGCCGCCCTCGAAGCGACCGGAGACGGTCTGCCCGCGCAGGCATTCCGCGAAGACCTGGCGCCCAGTAACGCCGCCGCCGAACTGCGACACGAATCGGTAAGCGAGTTCGGCCAGTTGTCCTGACGCCGTCGAGGCATCCACGGACGCTTCGAGCGCCTCTCTTAGCGTCGCCTCGATCGCCTCGCGGGTTCGCCGGTTCCGCTCCCTCGGCATGGTGGGGGCCAGCTTCCTCATGACCTGCCGCACCAGCCGCTCTGCCTCCGCCGGCAGCAACAGCGCGCACGTGGTCGACATAGCTGTGAGCTGCGCGGCGACCACGGCAAACGGGCCACGAGGGGGCGTTGCAGCCCGTAGGTACGGCTCGAGCGTCGCGGCCAGCAACTCGACGGCGCGCGCTCTCACCGACGCGCTGCGGACGGCCGCGACGAGTCGCGAAGCGAAGTCTCGCGCCAGCGCCGCGGCAACGTCGGGTACGACAAGCGCGATCGCCTCGTTCTCGTCGAGGAGCTTCAGGAGCAGTCGTTGCGGCGTTCGGATACCTCTGGCGCGTGCCCGAGCAACCAATTCAATCGCCACCCGGCGACTCAGCGGTTCGCCGCCTCCAAGGGCCAGCTTCAGCCAATTCTCCGACCAGCCCGGCATCGGCTTGGCGCCCGCGCCGAGAGCCATTTCCCGACCGCGCGATGGCTCGATCTCGTCCCACAGCCAGCTTCGTGGGATTTGCCGCGTATGGCCCGCGCACTTCCCCTTACACCCGCACCCGCGCGTAAATTCGATCCGTCGCCCACGCTGCAGCTCTCGCTTGAGATGCGCTCGCAAGTCCGTTGAGGTCTCCGCGTCCAGATCGTCGGCCACCGACCATAACATTGTACTGATTATTGCGCGTCTCCTGCGCGCATCATCTGTCCCGTGATGGCCAATACAGCACATTTACCGAAGGGGTTGCTCCGAATCTCAGAAGTCGCGCAGCGTCTCGGGATCAGTCGGAGCGCCACTTACCGCCTCCTTGACGAAGCGAACGGCATCCGTTCGTGGCCGTGAGTCGCCGAATCGCGGCGTTGCCGGCCAGAAGACGTCGACGCGTTCATCGCCCGAAACCTCCGCGGCTCAACAACACCGTAACGACAAAGGCCAGCGCGCTCTACTTCGCTGGCCTTTAAACACCGGGGTACTTCGATGGATTCCCTTGCGACCGGTCAGTCACCTTCAAACGCTCGCCCGATCGAGTGCGTCCTCGCGCGATTCCCAGACGCGCACCGCTACGGTAATCGATGGCGCTCACGCTGTCCGGGTCACGGAAGCCACACGCGCACGCTCGCCATTTCGGAAGGGCGCGACGCAGTCGTGTTGCTCCGCTGCTTCGCCGGCTGCAACGTTGGGGCCATCCTCGCCGCGGTTGGTCTCGCGGTTCGAGTACCTGTTTCCGAGGCGCGACACGAAGGCGGCCAGCGAGGCGGCGAACGTTCGCCGTTCGTTTCGTCGAACACCTCGCGAAACGGCGCGGGGGCTACTCGATCGCGAGGTCGCCCGCATCCGCCAGCGTCTCTGTGAAGAGGCCGGCTACGAAGTCCCTCTACGCGCTGCTCATTTGAACGAAGCGCGCGAACGGGTCGGCATAAAATTCAGGCATCCGGCTCGCCCCATTGGCCCGTCGGCCCTGGGAGTGCCCGCCGCACGACGCTGACCCCGCATTCCCGGCGCTAATGCTCCGCGCGCTCGATGAGGTGCGATTCGCCGGCCGTGACCCCGACGTCGATCCGGACGCACGGGCTGACGCTGAGGATCGAGCCGCAGCGTGGCTCCACGACATCGCGCGGGCGTGCTCGTGAACGGCGACGTCTACGACGGCCTCGACGACGCGGTCGATCTCATCAGACCTCGCGTTTGTTCCGTAACTTCCGTTTTCTCCGTTCCTACGGGGGCTGGCGATGTGGCGTGGCCGCAGCTCGCCGACGCTGCCCTCTATGGCCTTGCTGGGGATGTCGTGCGCGGGTTGCTCCCCGAGACCGAGGCGGATCCAGCGGCGCTACTGTCGACGTACCTTGCGGCCTTCGGCAACGCAGCTGGCCCGCACCGACGCGCTGTCGTCTCCGACGATCAGCATCCAGCTCGGCTCTTTTGCGCGATCGTTGGGGCTACAGCAGCCGGCGGCAAGGGGACGTTCGGCCGCCGTGCTCAGGCCCGTCCTGCGCGCGGCCGACGATCGGTGGTGGCGTGCGGCGTACGTCAACGGATTCGCATCGGGTGAAGCGATCATCGGGCGCCTGTCGGGCCACCACGATGACGACCCCGAGAATGTCACCGGCGAGCGCCGCGCTCTCATCTTTGAGCCCGAGTTCGCCCGCCTGCTCACGGTGAACAACCGCGACGGCTCGACGAGTTCACCGATCCTACGCGGTGCCTGGGACGACGGTCGTCTCCAGCTCATTCGAGCGAAATCATCGCTACTCGCAGAGGGCACGCACGTCAGCATCGTCGCGCACATCACGCCGGGGAACTGCGCGAAAAGCTCGCTACCGTTGAAGTGGCCAGCGGCTTCGCAAACCGGTTCCTCTTCTTCCTCGTTCGTCGCTCGAAGCGCTTACCGTCGGGCGGGTACCTAACCCTGCGATCATTGGGGGTCTCGGCCGACGTACACGTGAAGCCCTGGACGTCGCGCGTGCGTCCCGCATTCTTCGCCGAACGCCTGACGCTGAGGCGCTATGGGCCAACGTTTACCACGCTGAGCCTGATCGAGACGGTCTCCTGGGAGAGATCACGGCGCGCTGGGCGGCGCAGATGCTGCGACTCTCGGTGGCCTATGCTCTCCTCGATCAAGCCGAGGCAATCGACGTTCCCCACGTCGCCGCTGCACGTGCCGTCTGGGACTACGCGGTCGCCAGCGCGCGGTTCGTGTTTGGCGATGCGACCGGTAACCCGCGACAGGACCGGCTGCTCGAGGCGCTCCGCGATGCATTTCCAGAGGGTCTCGACTCCACCACCATCGCCAACGTCGTCTTCGGCAAGACGCACCGCCCGGCGCGATCGACGCGGCGATTCGCTCGCTCCTCGAACGCCATCTGATTGAGGTCGATCGGATTCCTACCGGTGGCCGTCCCGCCTCGTTTTCGATCTCTCGCAGCAACGGAAGAAACGGGAGTAACGGAATAAGTGCCGTGGGATGAACGACCTGCTCGACCACGCGTGATCGCCGGGAAAATCGAGCCGTACGGTTTGACATCGGAGCGTTACCATGGTAACGTAATAGAGAAGTATCTGGCGAGGCCGTACCTCTTTGTAAAGGGTGCGGCTCCGGTCTTCCGGCGAAGGCGCCGCAAGTTTTGCTCGATGGAGTGCGGCAACGTCAGCCTCCAGCGTCGATTCCGCGAAACGCACGGCATCGGCTTTGACGACGCGCACGATCCCCGAAGAGATGCGGGCGATTATGGTGCTTCCGTTTTGGCGTTCCCACGTCGCCGGCGGTGCGCGATTGCCTCCTGGGCGACGCCCGCCGTCATCGACGTCATATCTGCCCACAGGCCCTACGCGACTACGGAGGATCAAAGGTGATGCACTTGACACTGGAGCGCAAGAACTTCATCGGCGAGGTCCGCCAGCGTGCGGGTGTCACTCAGGTGGAACTCGCTCGCCGAGCCGGTCTGTCGCAGTCCTCGATTAGTCAGATTGAGCAGCCGACGCGCCAGCCAGACTCGACACGCTTCGCAAAATCGCAAGAGCGCTGGGGTGTGACGTCTCTTACCTCATTGAGGGTACGCTCGCGGGCGCCGATGTCGTCGGTCACGCGTTGAAAAACGCTCGAAGTCATAACGATTTCCGCGGGTGCCGCATGCTGGCGCCTAGCGGAGGGGTCCGTTGACGTATCGGAGTGCACGTCGACGTGCCCGCGAGCGTCGCTGGGTTCCGCTCCGGCTCGGCGCCGCCCGCACCTGCACGAACAATCCGCGCCGCGCATCGATGCGGTCGCATGAAGGAGTACACGATGACGAGGAACAGCGGGCCATGGACGGTCGAGAACATCGCAAAGCTTAAAGGCGAAGTCGAGCGGCGACTGACCGAACTGCGCTGTCGGCTTTCCGAGGAGTCGCACAAGCTCGTTTCCAACCTCGTTCAAAGCGCTCGGTTCGACGAAACCGCCCTCGGACAGATCGCCAACATGTGGCAACCGTCGAAGCGCTCAAGCTGCTGTTGCCCGTCTTCGACGGTCAGATCATTCGCGCGAAGACCGACGA
The DNA here is from genome assembly GCA_963743605.1 of Vulcanimicrobiota bacterium. GTDB lineage: Bacteria > Vulcanimicrobiota > Vulcanimicrobiia > Vulcanimicrobiales > Vulcanimicrobiaceae > CAVUQJ01. Next base: position 125,642 of record CAVUQJ010000017.1, read on the forward strand.
GATCGATCGCGAACTGTCTGCGGCTCGTGAGCGACTCGCAGCGATTGGGACAGAAGTTGCCGAGGCTCGGCGCGACGTTTACGCGACTGAGCGCGCCGAGCAGACCATTGACGCTGCTGGGAAAATTGATTTCGGCGACAGCCGCAGGCGTCCGGCTGAGGTCTCCTTTGCCGCACTCAGCACTCAATACACAAGACTCGAGCGCGAGATCCCAGTTCCTCGAGCAGCGACGCTCACGCGTCACCGCGTCAGTCGACGAGTCCGTCGCCGACAACGACGATATGGACAACGACGAAGTCGCATTGCCGAGCGCGGGTGTACGCCGACCGGGCACGCCCGTGCCCGTCTAGCGCCATGTTCGCTAACGAGACCAACCTCGATGACGCCATCGAGATCGTCGACGCCGCGATCCTAGCCGCACTCGTCGAACTCGAGACCGCCGAAAAGGCGCCGAGACCAGTTTCCGTCGACGGCCGCAATCTGCGTGCGATTGAAGCGCATGACCAAGCCATCCTCGCCGCCGAGCAAAGCTTCGGCAACTTCAAAACGAGCGCAACGCCCTCGAAGCTCGAGTCGCGCTAGTTCGTCGGAGCGGATCAACCGACGGCGCAAATGTCTCGTAAGCGCGAACCCAAGAGCGAACGCCCGGGCCTCGCCACGAGCCGCTTGGTCGCTGCCTAGTCGCCCGGGGCTACCCGGCGCTCACCGGCTCCGGACGGGCGCATCGTAACCACCGTCAGTCCCGACGCGTGAAGCGGAGGAGTTCGACCATCGGCTGAGCGTACGGGGCTTAAATGTCTGACTCAACTGGTGAGAGTGACCCAGGGTATATTCGCGCCCCCGCGCACCAAGACCCGGCGGACCCGGCGCTCCGAGCGATAGCAGCGGATGTCCACGGGACGATGCATCGCGCGACTAGTTACCTGGTTCAGTTGCCCACACGCGAAACCGAGCGCGAAAAGTGCGTGTGGTTTTGGCACATGGTGCTCGTAACGCTCGCGTGGGACGTCGCCAACGTCGCAATCGCGGCGGCCTTCGACCTGCCGTCTATCAGAGCCGCTCGAATCCTAAACCGGTCCCTGTTGGAGTACGCTGCGCGCACGCACCTCTACATTTGCAGCCCGGACCTCGCTGAGGCGCATGTTGCGCAGGCCGAGAACATGCTGCGGCGCGTTGTAAGGCCAGTTGCAGAATGGCAGCCGAGCGACGAAGCCTTGCAGGCCATGAGAGACCTTGTCGCGCGTGGCGACACAAGGGCTCAGCAGCCCCGCGGCAGGGACATGTTCGAGGCGCTCGTCGCCAACTTCATCGCCGATCCCGACCAACGTCCTCCCTATGTGGACTCCCTCGAGGGCGAGTATATGCTCGCTACGAGCTACGTACACGGCTCGCAGATTTCATTCTTCGATGTCGTGAACGGCCCGACGGGTCAGGTGCATCCGCGAACCCGTTCGCTGCTTCGTGACGCCGAGGCGCTCCGTTGCATCACGTGCATGCTCACCCTACTTGCCGGGCTGCAGATTCACTACCGGACTGACTTTCAGGTCAGCGGCTTCGTCGGCATTAGCTCGCTCCTACGCTATGATCCGGCCACGTCGATCGCGACCCACGATACCTTGCGGTTGCTGCTTGGGATTGCGTAGAGGGGGCGCCAACTCCATTCGCGGATCATCTCCCCGGCGAAAGCCGCCCCGCTTCAGCGGCCGCCGAGGGAGCGCTGTTTAGCATACTGTGGCGGAACCAAGGCCGCCAGCCTGGACCCGCTTAACCGCGCAATGGGCGGGTCACTCTAGGGGCTGCTCAACGATGAACACCCAGCCTTCTCCATCTGGCCATGCAGCGGCGACCCGCCCCCCGTGCATACCGAAGAGGTTGAGGTCGCGTTCAGCGGTCTTCACCTGATCGTTGGCGTCGCTTCCGACCACGCGCAGGACCGAATACTCATACTTCATAGCAGGCGCTTCACGCGCCTCGCTGCGAAAGCCTCGAGAAGGCCGCACCCATCTCGACCACCCACTCCCCGGCAAATCCGTCCCGCATCGATCGCCGCGGGCCCCTCCGCCTTCCGTTGAGTGAGCGCTCACTCGCAGCGTCCCGTATCCGCCGGCGGCGACGGTTGCCTTGAGCAACTGAGACGGCTGACTTCGTGCCGAACAGATCGCGGTTTCGCGGCGGGCTGAACTAATGCGATTCTCCGATTCGGCTCGTTTGGCAAAGCGCGCCATTGAGGCCGAGAACATTCGGTGCATCGTCTAACCCAGACCGACTTTATTCGATTGAAACCGCGCTTCCGCGGCTACAGTGGGCTGAAATCGTGATTTCCGTGAACTGGAGCGTAAAAGGGCGGTTCTGACGGTTCAGTCGAACGGGCGTTCGATGCCGAACGAGAGCCCGAACTCTCCGTTGCTCGCGGCGATCATGCTGCTTATCGGCCTCCTCGCGCCTTCTGAGCGCGCCCGGCTGCGCGTCTGGGTGCTCAGCCGCTACGATGCGGGCGGCTATGCCCTGGGGGCCTATCGGGACCCCGACCACCACTCAGGAACGTCGTTATCCGGGCCCCCCTGACCGTCGATCCGTGGAAGTGTAGGCGAGAAGGCCGACGATCGACGCCAAGAAGATGGTTAACCCGACCGGCTGCGGGATGAGGGCGAGGTACGTAGCGGCCTGCGCGGTTATACCGACCCCGAAGCCCGCATACGCGGCCCTCTTCAGGGGCGGCTGCGGACGTGCGCGTCCGCCAATGCCGGTCGCGCCGACGACTATCAACGCCACGCCGGCGACGAGCGGCGGGATCGACATCCAGTGCGGCACCATCGTCCGAGCCGCTTTCATCGCAGCGCCGCCTTTCCACCCCAGCGAGCTGGCGATTCCGCGTACATTTCTCCGGAGACGTTGCCGATGATCGACGATCCGCGCTGTCGCGCATGCCGCTCGAAGAAGCGCGAGGAGATCGACCGCGGCCTACGAGCTGGACGCTCGGTGCGCGAGATCGGCGAGCAGTACGGCATCCCCAAGTCGGCTATCGGACGGCACAAGTCGCATGTCGAGCCCGCCGCGATCGACACGAAGGCCGAACTGGCGAAGGTGGACGCGCTGCTCGAGGAGACCCTACAGAACCGGCTGCGCACGACGGATGATGTCTACGCCGCGGGCCTCTCGTTCCGTGACGCCTACCTACGCATGGCGCGTGCGCTAATGAGCGGACAATCCGAAGCGTGCCGCTGAGATGATGGATCGCGCGACCAAGGTGCTCGACCTGTTCGCCAAGGGCTACGGCATCATCCGTAGCGATGCCCAGCCGCCGTCGATCGTCGACAACAGTGTGAAGTTCCTTCGCGTTCCTCGACAAGTTGGACCCAGACGCATTGCGCGCCATTGCAGGAGACGAGCAGCGTGCCATCACCGGAACTTGATCGACTGCGGTGGCACGGCCACGAGCCGCTGGGGGAGCCGCGAACATGGCTTTAGGCTTCGTCGGAGCCTGCTGGAGCCTGGGAAGCGCGTCTCTGGGGCTTCGAGGCACCGCCGCACATCCGGCTGATCGCCGAACTTCTCGAAGGCGTAGAGCGCGGGTCGCTGCGACGGTTACAAATTGCGGTACCCGTCCGCCACGGCAAGAGTGTTTTGTGCTCCCAGGTGTTCCCGAGTTGGTTCCTTGGCCGTCATCCCAACCGCGACGTGATCTTGGCCTCGCACTCCGAGGACCTGGCGACGCGAAACTCGCGCGCAGCGAAGAGCCTCTTCGAGGATGATCTTTGGCCATTCGAGGCGCGGCTGTCGCGGGACTCGACTTCTGCTGGAAGGTGGAACACGACGGCCGGTGGTGGCTGCTATGCGATCGGCGTCGGCGGCGCGATCACCGGCCGCGGCGCGAACGTTCTGATCATTGACGACGCGCTGCATGATGGCCTCAGCGAGGCTGAGCGCGAGACGGCTTGGCGATGGTACACCGAAGTGGCGATTCCGCGGCTCGAGCCCGGCGGCGCCGTGATCGTCATCGGTGCGCGCTTCGCGGACGTGTCACGTGCGGCGACTGCGGAAAGGAGACGCAGGTGCCGTTCAAGCCAACCGGTGAGCGCGCGGTGTACTGCCGCCCGTGCTTCGACGGTCATCGCGGAGCGTGCTGACGCACGTGATTAACGTCGAGCATACCACTGAGACTCGGACGTGCGTCGACTGCCGGATGAATTTCCTGTTTCCCGTTGGCGAACAGCGGTTCTTCGCTCAGTCGGGCCTAACAGAGCCTACGCGGTGCCGGCCATGTCGCGCCGCGCGCGCCCGGCTTGCAGCGTATTCAGACGAGATCCGCGCGTGCCAATCGTGCAGGGAAGACTTCGTGTTCAGCGCCGGCCAGCAAAGGTTCGTCGCCGAGAGGCGCATATCACCGTTCACGCGATGCACCGCGTGTCGCGGGAAGCGCAACCGCAAAAGGCGGGAAGAGATTGCAGCGGAGGCGCGAGCCCGACGAGCAACCACCACCGAGACCGGGGTTTCAGAAAGAAGGGAGCGGCAGGCGGTACAAGGATGAGCCGGCTCTTGTTTCGCCTGCGCTAGGCGCCCCTCGCGGCTTTGCACAATAAACCGGGGGCCGCACAGTAAGCGAGCGCTCTGTAAAAAGTGCCCGTGCGCCCTAGGGAACGTCAACGTTGTTATGATGCGGGCACTGCTCGGTGTTGCCGCTCTCTCTCCGAACGAAGCACCCGGTGCTCCAATGATTACGCCCCGCCGAGTCGGCGTACCGAACGCGACCCCCAATGATTATCGTTCCGTATTGGTTGCCCAAGAGATATTTCATCTGATCGGGCGTGAAAGTGCCCTTACTGCTCAAGGTGAACTCCAGAGAATTGGACCCGTTCGCGATTGCTCCGACGAATGCTGGGTGTTTTGGAAACTGAGACCGGAAGAATTCGTCGATTCAGTCCATGATGGTGTGGCCTTTATGCACATAGGCGTCAAAAATTGCAACGTCCATCTTGATTCGCACGGCGGGGGACCGGCCGACGTTGGAAAGGGAGCAGTCGCACACAAGCCGGTCGTTACTGGAATTGGCCAATATGGACCTCACGCTAAAGAACAGGAATGGACGTTCGGCGCGCTGGCCGTACGTCAGCGCGTTACGGGCCTGGTCAACTGCTTGTGCCGACGTGGCGGCCTGGCTAACACCAGCGGCGGCCTGTTGAGTCGTCGCCGCTGCTACCTTGGAACTCGAGATAGCCTCGCTTCGGGAGGCGGCCGCGATTATCGCCGTCTGATCGGACAACGTTTTAGTTTGGGTCGCAAGGTTGCCAATAGCAATGGTGTTGGCGTCAATCTTCCGCAGTTGGGTCTTGAATTGCGCGGTCGAATTCTTCTCCTCGTTCCGCTGCTCGCCGAGCGAAGCCTGAGCGACGTCGGCGGCGGTGGCAGCGGCGTCAGCCGCGCGTCGCGCCTCCTTAACCCCATTGTTGCTGATCACTATGAGCACCGAATTCGCCACAGCGAGAACGAGGGTGAGGACGGCAATAAACCAAGTCGCCCTGACCATAGCCCACTCTGGGCCGCTACGGTGCGGTGCACTCACAGATGCTTTGCGAGGTCGTAGAGAACCCCACCGAGTCCCCCGGAAGACGTGAACGGCCAGTCGGGATGTGCGCTGCAGTACCCCATCATGACGCAGAAGGCGACCAGGGCGACCATGACGATGATATTCCGGACCCTCCGCGCGGCGACCGCCTTTGGAGGCACGTCCGGGAGCGGTGGAAGGGGCACGCGCTACTCCATGAAGACGGCCTTGACCGTCGGAAAGTGCGTCTCGCCGCCCATCGCGTTGTTTCCCTCGATCGGGTCCCTCGACGATCCCGTAGATGTGTACGTGCTGCCCCTGCTCAAGCTGCTTCGAACCGTACTCGACGACGATGGTCGAGGGGTCATCATCCGGCCCGCACGATGCATTAAAGAAGTCCGGATCGGGAATGTTCCCCACCGAGCACGATAGGCTCGACGTGCCTGCCTACGAACTTGAACATGCTACCGGCGATGCGTGCGGCCGGTCACCGAGTGGTCGACGCTCGCCGCAAAATCACGCTTCTGTTCGGCGGCCGACTTGTAGCGCGGCCGTGTTGGCGCCGGAGCGGTCGAAGTCTCGTGATAGCCCTCGGAAAACCCCTTTCGAGCATCCGGGCTCATCAGAGCAGTGATCACCACAATCGCGAAGAGAACGACCAAGACACCTAGACATCCCAGGCAGCCCTTGTTCATTGCGGCAATCCCGAGCGGGGCGCCGGCGAAGAAGCAAAGGCCGTAGCCTCAAGAGCAATGGCATGCGGCGCACCTCCTGAATGCGACAGGCCGCCAGCCCCGAGAGCTGACGACCCGGCTCGATTCGGCCTATTGCCGCCGCGACCTTCGCGGGGCTTCGCGGCCTTTGCAGGCGATCTCCGACGATCGCGCGCCTAGAGAGACGAGGCGCGGGATGGTGTACGCAGCGACGATGAGTCCGATTATTGGAATCATGGGCTAAACTGCCTCCAGGGCCAGCATCGGCTGTCCCTACTTGTCGAAGCCGGGGCCCGCGTTCGCTTTGACGGCCGTTGGACGTGGACGTCGTGGTCGACGAAGACTACGAAGGTCTTGTCGGTGCCGATCGTGACGTCGTGACCTCGAACGAAGTTGTGCGCGAAGAAGCCGAGCGGACCGAGCAACACCCAGGAGAGCAGCGTGGCCGTGCTCGCGGCGCCCTTGTTGTCGCCGTTCTCGCTGGCGTGATTCGTTGGCGAGAGCGCGACTTTTCCGCCATCTTCGCTGTAGACCCAATCGACGCTCAGGGCCAGCTTGCCGCCGCTGCCGTTCGTCGAGCGCCCTCCGCAGACGTAAGGTCGCGTGACCGCCCGCGCCTACGGAAATCACGACCCATCCTCCTTCGTCGACCTCTTTTTTCACGACATCGCGAACTGATCACCGACCTTCGCGTTCCCCGACGAGATCGGCTCGGATAGCCCGATGTCGCTTCGTCCCGCCGGGGAGAAGGATGGTCTGGGTTCCAGGAGCCGGCGACGCGGTGGCTGCTGCAGCGGCAGACGGGGGCGCCGGGATCAAGGGCGTCGGCGGTGGTGATGGC
>CAVUQJ010000018.1:0-20891 GCA_963743605.1 Vulcanimicrobiota bacterium
CTTCGTGGCCGCCGATCATGATGAAGTCGCCGACGGCGTACTGACTCGAACGAGGACAAAGAAACCATTGACGATGTCCTAGCATGAGGTTTTGCGCAGCAAGCGAGAACGCGACCGTCGACGAGGCCCCCGACGGCGAGAACGGAGATCGCCGAGAAACCGAGTTGCGACAGAATTGCCAGGACGGCGATGAAGTAGAGGAAGACGTGCGGCTGAAGCCGTTGAGCGGCGCTGACGATCGTCGGCGTACGCACCACCGCGCGGCGCATGCGTCGTCCGGCGTGCCCGGCGTTTTGCCAGGAGAGGAAAAAGCGTTGCATGATGACGTTTGGCAAGACGGTGGAGTAGTGCGGTCGACGACCAGGATCGCGGCGATCGCGATGACCCGCCGAGCGAGCTCGAGCGCCAACGGCGTCGTGGCGGGAAAGAGCGACAGCACGATAAGAATGCCGATGATCCAGGAGCGCGACCCCCGAACCAGACGATCGCCGCCAAGGTCTGACTGCAATAAGCGCAGGCGCGTGCGTGGAGCCCGAGCGCCTGCCGGCGATCTCGGGCGACCAGGCGGTGGCGGCGTTCCTCATCGCTTTCGTCCACCGTCTTCGAGGTCCTCGAGCTGGGCGCGCCGCGCGGCACCGTTTCGCTCACCTTCGGCTGCAGCGAGCGCAGAACCCCGCAAGCGCGCCTGCGAAAGTATACGTACAGCGAGCGTGAGGATGACCGTGGACGGCAACCAGGACGAAGAGCGAGCCACCTCGCCACCGTGGCACTGCGGGCATACGACTCCGGCTGACGGCTGCGGAGCCCTTCGTCGCAGGGCCTCGTCTGCAGGCCGCTCGAGCCAGCGCGTCCGTCAGCTCTTCGATCGGGACGCGGTTGTACTGCGCGTCGCCTTCGCTTGACCGTCAAACAGCGGCAGTGGATGTGTTTGATGGTCGGCATCGACGACGGAGATGACTGGCTCGGCTTCTCGCTTCGTCGCGGCCACGACCTTTAGCGAGGCGGGGTCGTAGATCGTACCTGGCCGCCGGACCGCTTTCTCGGCGAGGACTTGCGAGATTGCCGCCTGCGTCACTTGGCTGCGGAGCGAGAGGGGCGAACTGCGTCGTTGCGTTCGCTGAGCGTCCGGCGACTGAACGATCGCGATGCCGAAAGAGTTGCGTGCCGTCGACCCGGACGGGCGTCGTTGCAAAAGATGCCCTCTTGTACGATGCCGGGCGGAGACGTGCCGGCCGCCGGCGCTCCGTGCCCCCGATCGACAGCGATTGCGCGGTCTGCCTGGTCCGCACGTCAAGGGAGCAGCGTCGACCAGCCACGCCTGCGCTAATGCGCATAACTACACCCGCTGGGGTCAGACGGGTCGGTCATAGTCACTGATACCCAAGGGTAAGCGCTTCGGGTCGCTAAATGCCTGGCGATATTTTTTCTCACTTGCGCTTCATCGCTACTCCAGCCCGCTCTCAGAGACTGCCGCAGTATCTGTACGCAGAAGGAGACCACGATGAAACGTCTTTCTACCATCCTCACCGCCGGAGCCCTCGTCGCCACGTTTGGTCTCGCAATGCCCCAGCCGGCCAAGGCCGATCAGCCGATACCGAGGTCATCTCGGTGCCGCGGCCCTCGCCGCAGGCATCGCCACCTACGCGAACGTGCAGCACAAGAACCAACTGGCGAACACGGTCCAAGGGTACACGCCGTGGGCAAAGCCGTCTACGAAGATGGACACGTCGTGCTGCCCAACGGACAGAGCTACTATCCGGGCAACGTCGGTCAGCAAATCGCTTGTAACGGCGACGCTGTCAGATCCTCCAAAACGGTCTCCCGGTCGGTTACGCCGGGTACGGCCCCGGCTACAACACGGGCTACTACAACGGCGACTACAACAACGGCTACAACAACAACGGCTACAACAACAACGGCTACAACAACAACGGCTACTACAGCACGGCGCGCCGTCCCGCGGGTAGCTACACGGTCGTGCACCCGGCAGGCGTGACCACCGCGGCGTACATCCCGGCAACGGCCACCCGCCGCGCCGCGATCCCGGTGGCCGTGCGGGCTCCGATCAACGCGGCCCACCCGGCAGCCATCGAACACGTGCGAGCGGTTCGCACCGTCGAGCGTGATCTCGGCGACCGGTAATACTCAGACGTAGGGAAGCTCCTCCGAACGAAAAGGCAAGGCACCAACCCAAAGCCCCGCGCTCGCACCGCGGGGCTCTTTTTGTCGCATGCCGAACGGCGCCCAATGGCAACGAAACTGGCGCTCGCACAAATATCCGTCGGTGGTGACAAGCGCGCCAACCTCGCGACGATCGAGGCGCGAGCGCACCAGGCGGCCGCGGCCGGCGCGCGGCTCGTCGTGTTCCCCGAGGCGTCGATGCGCTTTTCGGCGATCGGCCCTCCCGCTAGGCCCGGTCGCCGAGAGCGTCGGCGGCGCTTCACGACCGCGCTGCAAGGCGCTCGCGCGCGAGACGAAGATCTGGATCCTCGCCGGAATGTTCGAGCGCGCGGACGGCGACGAGCGGGCGTACAACACGCTGGTCCTCGTCGACGACGCGGGCGGCGTACGCGGCACGTACCGCAAGATCCACCTCTACGACGCGTTCGGCTACCGCGAGTCGGACCGGCTCGTCGCCGGCGAAGGCGGGACGTTGCTGTTCGAGATCGACGGCGTGCGCTTCGGCGCGCTGACGTGCTACGATGTCCGCTTTCCCGAGCAGGCGCGGCACCTGGTCCGGCTCGGCGCGCAGGCGATCGTGTTCGGCGGCCTGGCTCGCCGGTCCGCTGAAGGAGATGCAGTTCGAGACGCTGTTGCGGGCGCGGGCGATCGAGAACACCGCCTACGTCGGCAGCCGCGATCAGTGCACGCCGGGCTTTTGCGGGCGCAGCGTGCTGTACGATCCGCTCGGCGTCGTCGTCGCATCGCTCGGCGAAAGGAAGGCCTCGTCGTGGGAGAGATCGACCTCGAGCGCTGGCCCGCGCACGTTCCACGAACCCGAGCCTGCGCAACGTGCGTAAAGACGTCTACGCCGAGTGGGCGCGAACCGAGGCCGACCCGGGTCCGTGAAGCGCGCGAGCGCGCCTGAGTCGGATCGCCAACCGCTCAGAACGCGCGAACCAGCGTGTCGTCTGCGGTCGCGCAGTCCTGGTCGTTCGGCGCACCGGACGGCTGGTGCATCGCGATCGCGAACTTCAGGTGGGTCCCGCCCTCGGCGGCGTCCGCCGAGCGCATGAACGTAAAGTCGAACTTGTAGATTTGCCCCGACTTCAGCGGCGGGATGCCCTTGGTGTCGACCTTGTTGCCGTTCTGGAAGACGTCGACCTCGATGGCAGCACGTTGCTCGGCTGATTGGCCATGCCGCGGTTCATCACGGAGACCGCGACGGCGTAGTGGTCGACGCTGCCCTGAAATTCGAAGACGGTCTTGACGTTGGCGGCGACGCAGCCGGCGGCAATCGGCTCTCCGCGGATATCCGGTGGTCAGGTCCGGTGTTCGCCGACGAGAGTCGGGTGGAGAATGGGATTCCTTCACCCCCGGTCTCCTTCGTCGGGGCGCTCCAGCACCCGGACGGCGACGATGTAACAGGGGAAACGGCCGCTCGCCGGTTCGCGCGGCTATTCGAGGGCCGCCGCCTCGGGCGCCGGCATCCCGGTTTGGGAGTGGCTGGCGGGCCCGTCCTCGTAGTCGGCGGCCTTCTCGATCCCGAGCTGCGGCGGACTCCGGCGCGATCGAAAACCGGCGAGGATCAGCGCGACGGCGAGGTTGCAGCGACGACAGGGCCTCCGCCGCGATGTAGGCGGTGATCGTGGTGCCGCCGAGCGGGATCGCGAAGGTCGCCGTGCAGGCCGCCGCGAGGCGAGCGCCGCGCCCAGCACCATCCCGGCGAGCCAGCCCCAGAAGAGGGCCGCTGCCAGCCCTTGGTGCATAGGGGCCCGAGGACCACGGCCTGGTAGACGTCTCCTGCAGATCGACGCCGCCCGCCGAGCAGTGGAGGTCGATCGCGTATTGGGTCGGCAGGAAGACTACGAAGCCCAACGCGCCGACTTGACGACGGCAACGTCAGCTTCAGGGCGTTGCGCCCTTCCTCGGCGCCGCTGGCACCCGGGCAGGTAGGCCTTGTAGATGTTGGCGCGTCCAGAGGTTGGCCGCCGCGATCGACAGTGCATCCGCGGCCGGAACGAGCGCGCCGATCGCGATCGCGGCAAGCGCGAACCCGACGAACCACGACGGGAACATCGCACCGAATCATCTGCGGGACCGCGAGGTTCGGCGCGGCGATGTGGAGGTTGGCCGCGATCGCCATATAGCCGAACAGCGCGGGCGCCGAGCGCGAGCAGTACGCCGGCAGCAGGACGCGTTACCGATCGCCGTGCCGCCGAGGCCGCGAGAATGCCGGTGACCGCGTGCGGATACAGCATCAGCGCGAGCGCGGAGCCGAGCGCGAGCGTGCTGTACGCCCAGAGCCGCCCGGGGAGGATGACCGCGGCATGGGGAGCCGTCGGCGGTCAGCGGCGAATGCCGCGCACGCTGAGGCGAAGATGTGCGCGAACCCGCCAAGTTTCATCGGGATGACGACGACCGCCACGGCGATCGTCACGTAGATCATCGTGTCCTTCACAATCGCGATCAGCGCCGGCGCGCGCAAACCGCTGGGTCGACGTGTACGCGGCAAGGATGGCGAATGCGATCAGTAACGGCAGGTCGCCGATGAGGCCGGTGACGGCCATCCCGAGCGACCGGATGACGACCTCCATGCCGACCAGTGCAGCGCGATGAAGGCAACGTCGCGAGGATGCCTGTGACCGCGATGGCGAGCGCCAGCAGCCGGTTTCCGGCCGTCCCGCACGAAGTCCGCCGCCGTGACGTACGAGTGCTGCCGGCACACGTTCCACAGGCGCGGCGCGATCAGGAAGAAGAACGGATACGCGACGATCGTATACGGCAGCGCAAGAAGCCGGTCGCACCGGAGCCTAGACCAGCGCCGGGACGGCGATGAACGTATACGCGGTGTAGAGGTCGCCGCCGATGAGGAACCACGTGATCACGGTGCCGAAGCGCCGCCCCGCGAGCCCCCACTCGTTGATGTGGCCGAGGTCGGCGCGCCGCCAGCGAGCCGCGACGAACCCGAGCACGGTGACGAGCGCGAAGCACGCGATGAAGACGGCGACCGCGACGGGCGAAGCGGCGGTCATCGCGTCGCCCGGTAGACGATCAAGGTGATCGCCAAGTTGCCGAACAGCCACGCGAACTGGTACCAATAGAAGAACGGGAAGCCGAACAGCGTCGGGTCGTTCTTCGCGTAGAGCGCGGGAAACGCGAGCGCGAGCACCGGCAGCAGGAGGAGCCAGTACCAGCCGCTGCGTCCCTTGCGCGGAGCGGTCACTCCGGTAGCCGCGTCCAGCGCTCGATCAGCGCAGCGTGCTGGGGGTAGCGCGCGACGAGCGCGGCGCGTTCGGGCATCTCGAAGTCCGCGAACTCGAACCCCGGCGCAACGTCGCAGCCCACGAGGGCATAGCCGCCGTCGACCATGTGCGCGCCGAACCAGGCGCCCGCCGGGAACGTCGTTTGAAGAGGCCGTCGCCGCCGAGCACGCGCGTCTCGTGCGCTCCGTCTGCGTCGATGATCTCGATCGCGACCGGGTCTCCGCGGTAGAAGTGCCAGATCTCGTCCGACGTGAGGCGGTGAAACGCCGAGAAGTTGTCGTCGAACAGGAGGAAGAAGATCGACGTGAGCGCCCTGCGCTCCGGGCGCCCCGCGGCCGCGACGCGCATCTCGCTACGATAGGTCTGACGAAAGTATCCGCCCTCCGGATGCGGCTCCAATTGCAGCGCCGCAATCAACTGCTGCGCCTGCGGATGGGGCGCTTTCGTCACCATGGGACGGGGTTTGCCGCGCGGCTGCTCCGCTCATGCTCCGCGCGAGCGGAGCACGGGTTTGGCCGGCCCGCGTGGAAGCGACGAACGATGACGACGGCTCCCTGGATCTACCGACACCGCTTCATCGTGTTCGGGCTGCTCTATGGGTTGTCGTTCTTCTTCGGCTACCTCATCGCCGGCGTTGCCGGCATCTCGACGCAGCCGTCCTATCGTACGCTCGGCAATCGCAACGTCTTGGCGGCGGTCGCGATCGCGTGCGCGCTCGGCGGGTTCGGTCTGCGCGTCTGGGCCTCGAGCTATCTCAGCGCGGCGGTGGTCTGGCACAGCGACCCGCGCTCGGGCGAACTGCGCGTGTCGGGGCCGTATCGCTTCACGCGCAATCCGCTCTACCTCGGGAACATCTTACAGGCGATCGCGATCGGGCTGGTCACGCCGTGGACCGTGCTGCTGCTCGTCGTCTGCGGGATGATCGCCTACTCGTACGTCCTCATCGCGTTCGAGGAGCGCTACCTCACCGCCATGCAGGGCGAGACCTACGAACGCTACAAGCGCAGCGTCGGACGCCTCGTCCCGCTGCCGTGGCGGGTCGCGCCCGGCGGGGCGCAGCGGGCGTCGCTGGCGGACGGACTCCGGGCCGAGTCCGTGATCGGCGTGCTGTCGCTCGCGGTCTTCGCGGTGGTCTTCATCACCTGGCGCTGAGACGGCCGGGACCTTCGGCCTCGGCGTCGTAATGGCACTAGCGATGGAACCTGCGCCTCGCTTATGCAGCAGTTCTGCCGCTTTGGTCCCACGTGGATACCCGAGCGCGCTCTGCTGACGGTGTCGGTCTCACGGATGGCGCGCCTGGTCGCGCCATGGGTGCTCGCCGCCGCATGCGCGGCGAGCCCGGCGCTCGCCCAAACTAGTACCGAACCGACGCCTCCGGCGGCCGCGGCGCAGCCGGAGCCGCCTCCTCCCCCCGCACCGACGATGGTGCCGGTGCCGTCGTTGCCGCCGGCGGGGGTCATCCCCAGCCAGATTTCACTGAATGTTACCGGATCGCCGGCCGACGGCGGGTTTCTCGCCAACCAGATCGTGCGAGCGCTGGACCGCGCGATCCGGCCGACGCTGCGAGCGGGCTCCTCGATCCGTTTCGGCACGATCGTGCCCTGGCCGCTCCCGTCGTTGAACTCGGGCGATCGCGCCGCGGCGACCGTCTCGGTCACGATCGCCGGCGACACGGGCAGTTCGTGGGTCAGCGGAGTCACGTCCGTCGACATCGCCAACGAGCCGATCGCGGTGCCTTCGCCGTCGGTTCTGTACTTGAGCGACGATCCGGAGTACATCAACAGCACGGGCCTCGTGTTCCGCGGTACGGTCGCCGACGGTCGCCCGACACGCCTCTATTACTATCACTCCGATCGTCGGCTGCCGCACGACCTCGACGTGGTGCTCACCGCATCGAAGCCCGCGCGCGTGCACGTCGTGCAGTCGGCGGCGGGACCCGATCTCGACGTGATGAGCGTAGGTCAACCGTTTCGCGCGACTCGCTGCTCTACCAGATGCAGCACGAGGGCGTCGTCGTCGACGTGCTGCCCGGCGTTCCGTTCGTCCTACGCCACGATTTGATGTTACAAGGCGAACTGATCGCCGGCTCGACGGATCTCTCGATCGTCGGTGGCGGCACCGCGACCGTCTCGATCGTCTCGTCGCTCGCAGGCGGGAAACCGGACGGTTACCTCAACGGGCCGCGGCTCGCGTTCGACGGCCACAACCGGCACGGCGCCTTCGACCTCGACGGCTTCGGCGACCTCAGCGGCGACTACACCGTCGGAGGCCCCGACGTCGCGGTCAAATACGGCAGCTCGAAACGCTCGCCGCGCAACCTCGACCCCGCCGACGCGGGCCACGATTACGGCGATTACGGCGTCGTCCACCGCATCCGCTTCACGTGACGAACCCCACCGACTCCGCGCAACAGGTCTACATGTACGAGCGGCCGCTCGGCGGACCCGTGCGCAGCAGTTTCATCGTCGACGGCCAGCTCAAGGAAGTCGGTTGCGTTCGGCTCGCGCAGCCCTACTGGTTCATGACGTACCAACTCGCGCCGCACTCGACCAGCGCGTCGACGACGCTGACGATGCCGGACGGGGGCTCGTTCTACCCGGTCGAGTTCGGCGTCTCCGGGACGATGCCGTTCCCCTACATCCCGCGGGTCGGCTCGGCCGCCGGCTGTTCGCCGACGGTCGCGCCGCGCGACGCTTCCGCCTCCGACTCCCGCACCCCGGTGACGGGCGCCGCGACCGCGCTGCCGTCCGGCCCCGCGACTCCGCCGCCCTCGCGGCGCGGCGCCGCAACAGCCGTCGCCCTCACCGGTCCGAGCCGACGCCGTCGCCGAGCCTGACGCCCGCGCCCGGCGCGACCGCGACGCTCAAACGTCCGTAGTGGCGGCTACCTGAACGAGCGGCCGAACATCCGGGCGACGAACAGGCCGGCGCCGACCATCATGATCAGCGGGAGCCAGTGCACGACGGACGCGATGAACGCGACGGCGATGACGATCTTGAACGTCCCCGACAGCACGCTCGGGAATTGGAAGAGCGGCGGCGCGACGGTCGGACCGTACGGCGGTCGCTGGTACTGCGTGTACTGGGTCCCATACCCGGGCTGACCGTACCATCCGTTGCCGGGCTGGCCGTAGCCACCGTAGCCGGGCTGGCCGTAGCCACCGTAGCCGGGCTGACCGTAGCCGGCGTTGCCGGTCTGGGCGGATGCCGGCCCCCGGGCGTCGGCGGAAGTGCCGTAGCTGGGCGGCGGCCGGCGCGCGGTCGGCGTCGCCGGGCGCGGCTGCGGCCGCGCGATGCTGCGGTCGTACGCGGATCGCCCGTGCGGATCGCTGAGGACGTGCCAGGCTTCGTTCAGCTTGGCCGTCACCTGCGCGGCGTTGGGCGCCTTGTTGACGTCCGGGTGAAAACGCCGGACGGCGCTTCGATACGCGCTGTGGAGTTGATCGAGCGTTGCGGTCTGGGGGACACCGAGCAGCTGATAGTACGTCACGTTCGCCTCGCCCCTACCTACGGGGACTCGCGTCGAAAAGTTGCGCTCAGGCGCGGTTCGTCAGAGGAAGTAGCGCAGTTCCGGCCCGGTGACGTTCTTGAGCTTCGCGGGATCGAACACCGGCCGCGGGTGTGAGAGGACGTACGCGGAGACGTCGGCCGCCTCCCGATCCGACAGCGTCCCGCCTTGCCCGAGCGGCATGTTGGCCTTCACGAAGACCGGCATGATGGTGTTCATCCCGGCCCGGTTGTTGAACGACGCCGGGCCCCAGAGCGCCGGGAAGCCCGCGCTCGCGTCGCCCGCCCCGTTCGCACCGTGGCAGGCGACGCACTTGGAGGCATAGAGTTTCGCGCCGGCCTCCTTGTCGCCGGTCGGCATCGGCGCGGGCGGCGGCGACGGCGGAGCCGGACCCACGCGGGCGCCGACCGACAAGAACGCGATGTACGCCTCGATCGCGATCAGATCGGGACCGTAGTACGACGGCGGCTCGCCGTTCATGCTGAAGAAGAAGCACTCCGCGATGCGGTCGCGCATCCCGACGACGTGATTCGAACGGTCGCTGAACTGCGGATACTGCCCGAAGATCCCGACGAGCGAGAGCGGCCCTCTCGTCCTGCCCGCGTCGATGTGGCACGACGAACAATTCATGTTGGCGCCGACGAATTGCGGCAGGAACCGTTTCGTATGATTCATCAGGTTCTCGCCGCGCCGGATCGTCGCGCCGTCGGGCCCGCTCGGTGGGATCGTCGCCGTGTAGTCCGACGGCGGCGCGGAGGTCGGCGGCGGCGACGTGCAGGCCGCGGCGAAGCAACATGCGGCGAAGAGCGCCGCAATCCAAGGTGCGCGCATCATCGCGCTGGTTTCGCCGGTGCGGTCGTGCCGGACCTCGTCGCGCGCTGCACGCAGGCGACAGGCTCCGAGCGTCGGCGCTGCGAACCGTGCGGCCGAGGAGGACTGAAGTCATGTCGTCTCTTGCCCAACGTATTGTCTTCGGCGCGCCGTTCGCGTTTGCAACGCTCGCCCTCGCCGCGTGCGGCGGTATCTCGCGCTCGGGTCCCGTCGCCGATCAGGCGCTGCCGAACACGCCCGCACTCGAACAGGCGCGCGTCGTCGCGCCGTTGCCCGACCAAGCGCGCATCGTCGCGCCGTTGCTCGAACCCGTCGTCCCCAAGATTACCGGCAGTTATGCCGGCACGCTGACGATCACCGCCGATGGTCGCCACCTCACCGGAACCTTAACGATCGACGTCAAGCAACAAAAGGGGAAGAGGATCAGCGGAACGTTTGACGGACAGGTCGACTCGCAAACCGAGAACCTGAACTTCACCGGCACGGCTATGCGGGGCAAGGCCGGCGCCGCCCGCGTGAAGTTGAAGATCACCGCCCCGAGCGGCAGGCTGCACCGCAAACGCGACCGGCACCGTCACGAAGGCGGGCGCCTTCAACGGGAAGGGCTCGGGTCAGTCCTGCGGCAGCATCCCCACGTTCACGTTCACATACAAAACGCAAAAATAATCGTCGCGCATGAGGCGCGCGACTAACAATAGTCGCGCGCCTCATGCGCCTGGTTTACGGGCGCGCCTCGTAGACGATGTTGAACGGCGTCTCGGCCGCGCGCCGGAACTGCGAGAACCCGGCCTTCGTCGCGACGTCGCGCATGCGCGCCTCGCCGGCCTGCGCGCCGAGCGCGAGCCCGACCTCCTGCTTGAGCGATGCCGGCGTGCAGATGTGCGTCGACGCGCCGTAGAAGAGCCGGCCGATCGGATTGAGGTTGTCCTCGAGGCGGTCGTTGGCGAACGGCTCGACCATCATGAACGTGCCGTTGGGTTTCAGCGCGGCGCGCGCGTGCGACAACACGCCGACCGGATCACCCATGTCGTGGACGCAGTCGAAGCACGCGATCAGATCGAACCCCGTTTCCGCGAACGACTTGCCGTCGGCGACCTCGAACCGCACCCGGCCGGCGACCCCCGCCTCGCGCGCCTTCTTGCGTGCCGTCTCGATCGACGCCTCGTGATAGTCGAAGCCGACGAACTGCGACATCGGATACTCGCGCGCCATCAGCAACGTCGAAGAGCCGTAGCCGCATCCGAGATCGGCGACCTTTGCGCCGGTCCGCAGCTTCGCTTCGACGCCGTCGAGCGCGGGGAGCCAATCCTTGACCAGATGGGCCGCGTAGCCGTTGCGAAAGATGCGATCGGTGCCGGTATAGAGCCGCGGATCGTGTTCGTCCCAACCGATGCCCTCGCCGCTCAGGAATGACGCCGCGACCTTCGGTTCGTCCGCGAAGAGCGGCTGCGCCATCGAGAACAGGCCGCACATCATGACTTCGCTGTCGTCGTCGGCCAGCAGCGGAACGTGCTCGCGGAGGCAGCGTGAAGCGTTCGGTTGCCGGGTCGTACTAAGGTAACCGGCGGCGGCTTGATTTGCGAGCCATTCGCGGACGTAGCGTTCGTGCGTCTTCGTCCGTGCCGCGAGTTCGCTCAACGTCAGCGGGCCCGAGTTTGCCAGCGCCTTGTAGAGCCCGAGCTTGTCGCCCGTCACGACGGAGACCGCCGTGATCGCCGTCGCCGCATCGGCGACGAAGCGGTGGAGGGCGGCCTCGAATTTCGTTCGGGTCAATTGGGGTAGTCGCGGGAGTCGTGCTTATCAAGGGTGTCTCCTTCGGGTGTGAAACGTTTTCGGTCACATCATACGCGAGCGAGGGGCACACGTGCATCGTGGGCTTTACGGAGGAGGCACCGCTCGAGTACGGAGCGCGCTCGTCGGGCGCGCGGCGGAACTCGGCTATTTGCGCGCGCTGTTCGAGCGCGCGCGCGGGGGTGAGCCGTGTCTCGGGCTCGTGTGGGGCGAGGCCGGCGTCGGGAAGAGCCGTCTGCTGGCCGAGTTCGCAGCCGCCGCGCGCGAGGCGGCGCGCGGGTCGTGCGCAGCGCGTGCTTCGAGTCGGTCTGTCCGCCCTTCGCGCCGTTGCAGCAGATCGTCGACGCGCTCGGAGCAGCGCGACGCTCGCCGCGGGCGGCCCTCCATGGCCGATGCCGCCGTCGCCGAGCGGCGAAGTACCGCCGCTTCGTCGCCGCCAGGCAGGCCTTGCGCGTTCACGCGGCAGGGGCGACGCGGTCGTCGCACTGATCGACGATCTGCAGTGGGCCGACCACGCGACGCTCGAGTGCCTCGCGTTCCTCGCGCGCAACCTCGGGGATGCGCAGATCGTGTTGATCGCGGCGGTTCGCTCCGACGACATCGAGCGCGACGTGGCCCGTCTCGAACCGATCGTGAAGCTGCGGCGCGACGCGACTGCGGTGATCGACCTGCAGCCGCTCGGCGCCGGCGACATGCAGCGCCTGCTGGCCGTGCTGTGGCCGCAGGACGAACTCCCAGCGCGCCGGCGAGATCGAACGCATCTGTAGTCTCGCCGAGGGCAAGCCGTACTTCGCGGAGGAGCTCGTGAACAGCGCGCTCGCCGCGCGCGCCGGCGGCGGCGATCCCGAGACGCCGCTGCAGCATCCGCGCCGGTGTGCTCGCCCGCTACGGCCGGCTCGCGCCGGACGAGCAGAAGATTCTCTGTTACGCGGCGGTGATCGGCGGCCGCTTCGACGCCGGCGACGTGGCCGCGCTGACCGCGAAGCCGGTCGAGGCGGTGTGGCGAGCGCTGGCGGCCGCCCGCGACCTCCAGATCGTCCGCGAACGCGCGGGCGCACCCAGCGAGTTCGCGTTTCGCCATGCGATCACGCGCGAGGTCATCTATCGCGAACTGCTCGCGGCCGAGGCCCAGCGCGTGCATCGCGCGATCGCCGAGCGGCTCGAGGCGCGGGCGACGGCCGACGCGACCGAATTCGCCTACCACTGGACCGCCGCCGGCGACGCGGAGCGTGCGACCGACGCGAACGAGCGAGCGGGCGACCTCGCCGGCGAACGCAACGCCTATCGCGACGCGGCGCTCGCCTACGAGCGCGCGCTGGATGCGCTACCGCAGCGGGGGCTGCGCTACGCGAACCTCTGCGAAAAGCTTTCCCGAGCGCTGTCGATCGACGGCCGGCTGCCCGAGTCGCGCACCTGGGGACGGCGCGCCGTCGACGCGTACGTGGAGGCGGGTCAGCGCCAGCAGGCCGCCGTGCTGGCCATCAAGCTGGCGCGCCGTTACTACGAGGCCGGCGAGCCGGAACGCGCCGTCTCTACCACCGACGATGCGCTGCGCTGGATCGGCGGCGGCGACGATCCCGCGGCGCTGGCCCTGCGCTTCGACGCGTACGTGTCGCTCGCCAACTTCGCGGCGCTGCAGGGTCGCGGCGAGGAAGCCGGCGGTTATCTCGCACAGGCCGAGCCGGCGGCCGACGGCGCGTCGCCGGCGTCGCGTCATGCGTTTCATCTCGTTCGCGCGCTCGTCCGCTCGACGCAGGGCCTGCTCGCGCGCGCCTTCGAGGACTACGACGAGGCGTTGCGGATCGCGCGCGCCGCCGGCGACGACGAGCGGCTCATCTGGACGTTGAACAACTATGGGAGCCGCGCGCTCGTCACGGGCGCGGCGCCGCGGCCGTCGCCGCGTATCGCGAGGCGGCGGAACTCGCCGAGCGCCATGGCTTGGGGAAGATGATCACGCTCGCGGGCTTCGGCGGCGCGCTCGCCTATCTGTACGCGGGCGATCTCGCCGCGGCGCGGGCGGCGCAGGAGCGGGCGCACCAACCGCACGCGGGGTCGGTGCTCGCACGGGTGACGGCCGCCGCCGTCGGCGTACGCACGGCGTACCTCGCCGGCGACGACGAGGCGGCGGCGCGCTACGCGGATCCGGCTGAAGTGGAGACGGCCTTTCGCTCCGGCGAGACGCAGAACATCGGCTTGCTGGCCGGCGCGGTCGCGGCGTTCCTCGAGGACGCCGGTCGCGGCGGCGAGGCGGCGGAACTGCGGGCCCGCGCGCTGGCGCAGTTGGACGGCACCGACCTCGCGTTCTGGCTGCTGGACCGCTGCGCGACCAGCGACGATCCGGCGGAGGTCAGGCGCGCTCGCGAACTGCTCGAGCGGGCGGCGCGCGACCCGCACCACGCGGCCGCCGGCGCGCATCTGCTGCTGTTCGAGGCACGCGTGCTGCGACGGTCGGGGAAGCGACGCGCCGCGGTCGCGCTCGCGACCGAAGCCGCGCGGCTCTTCGAGCAGATCGGCTGGCCGTGGGAGCGCGGTCAGGCGCTCGAGGTCACCGGACGGCGCGCCGACGCGCTCGAGATCTACCGCGCGCTCGGCTACGCGCGCGAAGTGGAACGCGTCGCGCGCGAACGGCGGCGCGTCCGGCACCGGCCGCACGCGCGCCATCTGACGCCGCGCGAGTCCGAGGTCGCCGAACTCGCGACGCAAGGGTTCAGCAACCGCAGCATCGCCGAACGGCTCGGCATCGGTGAACGCACGGTCGAGACGCACATCGCGGCGCTGTTCGATCGCTTCGATCTCACGTCGCGCGGAGAGTTGCAACGTCTGCTCGAGCGGCACGCCGCCACGGGAGGGGCGGACGTTCAGTCCTGACCGCGAACCCGGCCGGGATGTATGCACGCGCCACGCGACGCGCTCGGGACGCGGAGACGGTCGTCGCGCTGGCCGTCCTCTCGCTGTTATGGGGCTACAACTGGGTTGCGATTAAGCTCGCGCTGGTCGACTCGGGCCCCATTCGGTTCGCGGCGCTGCGCACCGCGATCGCGGTCGTCGCGTTGTTCGCGGCCATGCTCGTGCTGCGCCGTTCGCTGCGACCGACGCCGCTCGTCCCGACGATCGTGCTCGGCCTGTTGCAGACGACGCTCTTCATGTTGATGCAGGTCTCGGCCGTCGCGATGGGCGGCGCCGGCAAGACGGCGGTCCTCACGTACACGATGCCGTTTTGGACGATCCTGCTCGCGTGGCCGTTGCTCGGCGAGCGCGTGCGCGGCCTGCAGTGGCTGGCCGTCGTGCTGTCGGCGGTCGGCCTCGGCTTCGTGCTGGTGCCGCTCGATCTCCAGGCCGGGCTGTCACCGAAAATACTGGCGACGATCGGCGCGATCTTCTGGGCGCTCGGTGCGATCTGGATGAAGCGGGTGCGCGCGCGCTACAACGTCGATCTCATCGCGTTGACGACCTGGCAGATGTTTTGGGGCGTGTTGCCGATGATCGCGCTCGCGCTGCTCGTGCCGGAGCGGGCGATCGCGGCGACGCCGGCCTTTCTCGCGGCCCTCGCGTTCGTCGCGCTGCCGGGGACGGCGTTTGCGTGGCTGCTGTGGATGTTCGCCCTGAGCCGGCTGCGAGCCGGAACGGCCGCACTCGCTTCGCTGGCGACGCCGGTCGTCGGCGTCTTGGGCGCGTGGCTGCAACTGGGCGAACGGCCGAGCGGCACCGAGTGGACGGGCATCGCGCTGATCCTCGCCGCACTCGCGTTGACCGGCGCGCTCGGCGTCCCGGCTCGGCGCCGGCGGCGGCGCGGCGCAGCGCGGCATAGGGCGCGGCGTGCAACGACGGCCGCAACTGCTGCGCCGGCTCGGCGTCGTCGACCTCACGCTGATCACGGTGGGCGCCGTCATCGGCTCGGGCATCTTTCGCAATCCAGCAATCGTGGCGCAGCGGGCCCATCTGCCCGGGTTGATCCTCGGGTGTTGGGTCGCCGGCGGCGTCTTGGCGGTGATCGGCGGCTTCGTGTTCGCCGAACTCGCCGCGCGCCATCCGGTCAACGGCGGCCTGTACGCGTATTTGCGCGACGCGTACCACCCCGTCGTCGCGTTCGTCTTCGGCTGGACGGCGCTCGTGATCGCCGACACCGGCGGAACGGCCGCCTCGGCGGTGCTGTTCGCGGGTTACCTCGCACCGCTGACGGGTCTGTCGTTCGACCATCGTCTGGTCGCGGTCGTGACGCTCCTCGCGCTGACGGTCATCAACTGCCTCGGCGTTCGCCAGGGCAGCACGTGGCAGAATATCCTCGTGATACTGAAGGCCGCCGCGCTCGTCGCGCTGATCGTCGGCGGTCTGTTCGCGCACCCGCTCGCGCAGGCGGCGGCTCCCCTCGCCCCGTTCGCCGGCACGGGCTCGTTGCTCGGCGCGATCGGCGTCGCGATGTTGCCGGTGCTGTTCGCCTACAACGGCTTCCAGGGCGCGACCTACGTCACCGGCGAGACCGTCGACCCGCAGCGCACGATTCCGCGCGGGCTGTTGTTCGGGGTCGGCGCGGTCGTCGCGATCTACGTCCTCGTCAACGTCGGGTGCCTGCGCGTCCTCGGCGCCGCCGGGTTGGCCGCGACCAAGACGCCCGCGGCCGACGTGATGCAGGCCGCCCTCGGCGCTCCCGGAGCGCGGCTGATCGCGGTCGCGGTCGCGCTCTCGACGCTCGGTTTCATGAGTTCGCGCCTGCTGCTGACGCCACGCATCTACTTCCAGATGGCGGCCGACGGCACGTTCTTCAAGCAGATCGCCTGGATCAGTCCGGTCACCTACGTGCCGGTCGTGGCGATCGTGCTGCAGGGCGTCATCGCGTCCGTCATTGCGGCGAGCGGAACGTTCGAGCAGATCGTCAACTGGGTCACGGCGCCGGAATGGTCGTTCGTCGGCCTCGGCGCGGGCGCGCTCTTCATCTTTCGCAAGCGCGACGCCGGCCGTCCGGCGCCCGTCACGCGCGTGCCGGGGCACCCCTACACGACGGCGCTGTTCATCCTGGTCCTGCTCGGAATCTTCGCCGCCGAGCTGATGACCTATCCGGTCGACACGCTGTTCGGCTTCGCGGTGATGGCCATCGGCGCCGTCGTCTACTTCATTTGGCGCCGCGCCAAAGGCGCCGCAGCATGACACCGGCCCGCCGTGCAACGGGGCGAGCCTCGGCGTGTTCTTGCTAGCGATGGACCTGTACTTGGAGCGGCTGGCGACGCCGATCGGAAGGCTGCTCATCGTCAGCGACGAGACGCGCCTGCGCGCAGTCGACTTCGGCGATCGCGAGGACCGCATGCGCGCCTGGGTGCGGCGCGACTGGGGTGACGTGCGGTTGGTGCAGCGGCGTTCGCCGCTCGGCGCGCGCGAGCGCCTCGAGCGCTACTTCGCGGGCGATCTGCGCGCGATCGACGAAATCCCGACCGCCGTGAACGGAACGGCGTTCGAGCGCGGGGTGTGGGATGCGCTGCGCACGATCCCGGCCGGCACGACGACGACGTACGGCGCGCTCGCTCTCTCGCTCGGCCACCCGATTACGTCCTCGCGCGCGGTCGGCACGGCGAACGGGTCCAACCCGATCCCGATCGTCGTCCCCTGTCATCGCGTGATCGGCGTCAAGGGCAACCTCGTCGGCTTCGGCGGCGGCATCGAGCGCAAGCGCTGGCTCCTGCACCACGAAGGCGTGCTGCTGGTCGGCGCCTGACCGGCCTGTCCGTTTGGGCGGGGGCGGCCCGGTCCGCCGGACGCTGCACGAATCGCAGGCGTGCGGTACAATCGCGGCATGGTCAACGTCTACGGGTGCAACCACATCGCGATCGAGGTCGACGACATCGACAAGGCGGTCGCGTTCTACCGCGACGTGTTCAATCTCGAACGGCTGAGCGGCGGCGAGGGCGACGCGTTCTTCAAGCTCGGCGAGCATCAGTTTCTCGCGATGTTCGAAGTCGATCGCGTGCAGCCGAGCCGGGTCCGGCATTTCGGCTTGATGGTGCGTGACGAGGCGCAGGTCGCCGAGATTCGCGACAAGCTCATCACGAAATACGGCATCACCCCGATCCCGCCGTTTCGCTGCGACTTCCGCGATCCGTTCGGCAACCGCATTCAGGTCGTCGACCTCCACGACGAGTCGATCGTCTGGCTGCTGCCCTATCGCGAGGTCCAGGACGCGGGCATCACGTTCGCGCCGGAAACAGCGATGGCGCGCACACGCTGATCGCGGAATCGCTCGGCGTAAGGCGAGCCAGCTCGCTTGCCTTACCCGTTGGGCGGCCGGGAACGGTCGCCGGCGCGCAGAAGCGCGGCGCCCGTGGAACACGGTCACGGGGTGAAGCACTTCCAGGAGGCGCAGCATCGCGGCGCGATGGCCGAGGGCGGTCACGTGAGCGCGCCGCGTTGGATTCCGATCGCTGCGGCGTTTCTCGCGCTGCTCGCCGCGTCGACCGGGCTCCTGGCCGGACTGCGTGCCACGCAGGCCAACGCGACCAAGAGCGACGCGATCCTGCTGACGGCGCGCGCCGTCGACATATACAGCGAATACGACACGCGCAGCGTACGGCAGCACATCTACGAAGCGGCGCTCGAGGGTGCCGTCGATGCGGCGCACGCGAAGCGCCTGCGCGGCGTCGCGCAGCACGAGCGCGAGGCGAAGGCGCCGCTGCTGCCCAAGGCGCGGAAGCTGGACAAGGAATCGAACGCGGCGATCGAGCGCGCGGAGCACATCCTGGTCTCGCACGAGATTCTCGCGGTCGCGACCACGCTCTTCGAGATCGCAATCGTTCTCGTGTCGATCACGGCGCTCGTAGGAAGCCGCATCTTGCCGATCTCGGCGGTGATCGCGACGACGCTGGGCCTCATCATCGCGCTGCGCGGCGCGCTGTACTAACCCGGATTCATCGAATGGTTGCCCAGAATACATCTTAATGGCAGCACCTACGTCTCGACCAGCAAGCGTTCGCGACGAGATTTCCGCAGATCGTCGCTTGATTTCGAACGCCCGCTCGGTTCCCGGGCACTAGGCGCGGAGATTACCGCATGGCTTTAATCGCCGGCGGCTTCCACGTGCCGTCGAGAATCGAGACCGGACCGTCCTTCGGCCAATACATGCGCAGCATGATGGTGAATTTCTCCTTTGGAGCGGGAAGCCAGTTCGACTGCTTCTCGCTGCCGGGCGAATCTGCCTGGAGATAAACGTTTACTGAGCCGTCCATGTGGGTCACGAGTTCGTCCTGCTGGCTGATGGTGTAACGGTTGAGCGCGTTGGGGACGAAGAAGTGGTCGCGATCGTACATGGTCAGCGACCAGAACCCATTAACCGGCGGCATCTGCCCTTTCTCGAAATGGATAGCGTACTTCTTGTTGCCATCGTAAGGCTTGCCGTCCGGGTCTGTTTCGGACGCCGGGTAGACCGCATCCGCAGGAATGTTCCAGCCCGGGCCGAGCATGTTGCAAAGGGCGCGCAGGAGATAGTCGGCGCCCCAGCTCCGACACTCGGCCCGAAGTAGAGCCACCCGTTCACCGCGGCTTGGCACTTAAAGCGCTCCAGGATTTTCTGGAGCGCCGCTTTGGGCACAGCCTCCACCGCTTCTTTGTCGAGTGCGCTCAGCTTGCTCGGGTCAAAATCCCGCCCTGGAATCAAACCAATGCTGGCCATCCGTGCCACCAACGGCGCGTCTTGCGATAAGGGTGGATTCGGCTTCATCAACCGTGCGAGGTAGCTAAAATAGTCGTTGACGCTTAGCGCGTTCACCTGGTTCACCGGCGGCGTCTTCATATCGACGCCAGCATCGATGCGAGACGGCGGCGGCGAATACTGCCTGCCGTACTGACCTAACGGGACCGAGGAAATTTGATCCTGCAACATGTGAACCTTTGCGTAGTCCTGTGGTGTCCCAGTGCAATAGATGCGGCCGAGAGCCAGACAATCGCGGTTGGCGATTTGTATTCGGTGTGCGCCGTCGGGAAGCGCACCGGACCACCTGGGGCCGGTGATGACATAGACGTGCGGCCTTTGGCCTGTGGTTCTCGTCCCGGGACTTTGGAAGACATTCGTCCACCCGCTCAGCATTGGCATCATGTAATAACGATCGCCCATGTCCGGGATAGTCAGAACCATTGGCTCCGCCGACACATCGAGCCAGGCATACGTTAGAGCGTATCGGCGTTGGGGGCGGAACGGAATGGTCGTCGGCTGCCGGGTAGCTCCGGAGTCGCAATAGTTGGTTCATCGGCACGCGTGTCGGTCCCGCAGTTTCGCGTTTGTGAAGTGCCTGAGAGTCTGTCCACGATCGCCAACGGATAGCCGAAGATGTACGCATCGACGGCTGCGCTGATAGCCGACTCTTCATTGTTGGAAGTATTCATTAACCGTGGTTACCCCTGTGACCAGGATTTTCGGCGCCAGGTTGCCCGCCTCCCGGCGGCGAATAGATCAGGGCGCGAAGATCGTCAGGTGCTGCGAGCCATCGAGTTTCAACCGGCCCATCTGGTCGGCGACGCTGCGCGGCCTCTGCCGCCTCACCGCTCGGCAATGTGCCGCAACCGTCACACATTCATCTGACGAATGCGGGCTAAACGTGAACGCCGGCGCCCCCATTAGGGACGCCGGCGTCGCGACTTCTCGCGGATTTGGCCTAGGTTTCCGACTCGCTCGTCACCATCCAGCCGACGCCGAACTTGTCGGTCAGCATCCCGAAGTGTCCGCCCCAGAACGCTTTGTCGAAGGGCATGCTGACCGCGCCGCCGTCCGAGAGCGCCTTGCAGATGCGTTCGCCGTCGGCGGCGCTGCCGGCGCTGATGCAGAGATCGATGTTACCGGCGTCCGGATCGATCGCTCTCGCCGGCGGGCGTCCGTCCGCACACAAGAAGGCGAAGTCTCCGCAGGTGAACGACGCGTGCATCACCTTGTCTTGCCAGTCGGGCGGTGCCTGATCGGCCATCGGGCCGTCGGCGACCGTCGACATCTGTACGTTCCACCGAACACGCTCTTGTAGAAGTCGAGCGCCTCTCGGCAGCGGCCGAGAAGAAGAGGTACGGCTGCAGCTTCGGATTGTGGTCGTCGCGGCGGAACCGTTGGCTACTCATCGTGGCTTCCTTTCGTTGGCGGGTGCGGGCTAGGGCCAGCAGGTCGCTCGGGATGCGCGAGTTTAGCCGTCGGACGCACCCATCCGATTCCGCCGGAACGCCGATACGCGTGACCTCTGCGGCGGCATCGTCTTGGACCACGCCGCGCCCTCGGCCTCGAGCGCGGCGATGCGCGCGCGGTCAAATTCCGTCGCCGAGCCCCTCGGCGACGACGCGGCAAGACGCGTCTCGAAGCCGCTGTCGCGAAATCCAGCC
>CAVUQJ010000019.1:0-273569 GCA_963743605.1 Vulcanimicrobiota bacterium
ATCACCGCAAGTTCGAATCCGACGCAGGCGCCAATACTGTTTTCGTATCAGCAGGGAGCCGCGCTAAAAGTCCTTTCCGTCAGAGACTACGATTGGAACGGTCCGCGGTCATATGTCGGAAAACCTTGGCTCGAGAAGCTCTGGACGCTCCAAACGTCCGATGGCCACGAGGTTCTGCCTCCGCGATCACGACGTTGACGCTGATGTCTCGATAACCGCGCCGCCGCGCGTAGCGGCTGAGCAAATGATCTACACCTTTATGTTCTCCGCCGACGAGGACTGCGCGGGGCAGCCGCTTCCAAACGGCGCCAATATCAAGAAGGGTGAAGTCGTCACGGTGAAGGCGATCGCCGATGGAAAGGTGACGATTGCGACAACAGACGGCCGCACGGCCTGCGCGACACTCCTACATCTGCAGCCCGTGAAGTAGACGTGTCCATCCTGTTTGGCTTGGGCGGCACTCGTCTCGACCATCATGGTGCTCGCGAGTATTGGGCGGCGGTCCCGCTTCGTCTTGTGGAGTGCCTTAGTCGTGGTATTTATCGCAGCGGCGTATATGACTCGACCTACCACGAATGCGGGCGAAGCGACCGCTCAGGACGATGCTGCCACCGACGCGCCCTCGCCACAGCCGACCGACAAGGTCATCTCTCAAATCGCGGGCTTCGATCTCATCGTGCATCATCGGTATCATATTGGCGCGGCCTTTAGCGATCAGGACGACGCCGTCAATTATCTCGCTAACCTCTCGATCGCCAACGATCACGCCGCGGTAGACCGCGATCGACAGCTACCGACCTTCATGTCATTCGCTGGCGAAGGAAGCCCGCTCTGCAAGATCGCCGATCAAGAGCCGGTCGGTTCTGGCCATCCGAACGACATTCGCACGTACAATGGTCCGCTGGCTCCTATCGCGTGCGACATGGACGATGGAACACGCGTTTTTGTTGTTCGGTTCACAACTGGAAAACATCGCCAATGAATGACCGCTAAGAAACGCCGGCGCTCTCCCGGCGAGGGGACAGTCCATCAGCGCAAGGACGGCACGTGGACGGCGGCGATCAGCGACGGGGTTGACCTCAGCACCTGGGCGCCGCCGCCGAGACTCGGTCTATGCGTCGAGTCGTGACGACGCGCTCTTCAAGCTCGCGCAGCTCAAGCTCGACTCGCGGAACGGGACGGCCAAAAAGGCGAAGGGTCGAGGCGAAACCGTCGCCGAGTTCCTCGAGCGATGGTTGCGCGATGCCGTGCAGCCGACGGTGACCGCGTTGACCTACCACGGCTACGCTGTGATGGTGAAGCGCTATCTCGTCCTCATCTCGGGACGCTCCGCCTGAAAGCAGCTCGGCCCCGTGGATGTGCAGCGACTCTACCGGCAACGCGTCGCCGAGGCGAAGACCGGCGATCGCACGCGGCTGGCTGTCCACGTGACGCTGCGCCGCGCTCTCGGCCAGGCGCTACGCTGGGGGCTCGTCACGGCCAACGCCGCCACCCTCGTTGACCCGCCGCGATACCGCGCGCCGGCGATCCGGCCGCTCTCGGCCGACGACGCGTACCAGTTGCTCGCGGCGGCCAAGGGCGACCGGCTCGAGGCGCTCTACGTCACGGCGCTCTACACCGGAATGCGGTGGGGCGAGCTCTGCGGGCTGCACTGGGGAGGACGTTGACCTCGCGCGGGCCGTTCTGCGGGTCCGTAGAGCCCTCAGGGACGTGAACGGCCATCAGGAGATCGCAGAGCCCAAGACGCGCGCTTCCCGCCGCCAGATCGCCCTGAACGCCGCCGCCGTGCGTGCTCTGAAAGCGCACCGCAAGCGGATGGAGGCCGAAGGGCACGCGGATCCGCGCTCGTCTTCCCGGGCTCGACGGCGACGCGCTCCACCGCTCGAACTTCCTCCGGCGGCAGTTCGCGCCGTTGCTCGTCAAGGCCGAGCTGCTCGATACACGGTTCCACGACCTACGGCACACGACCGCGACCCTGCTGCTGCGCAACGGCGCACACCCGAAGATCGTCCAGGAGATCCTCGGCCACGAGAAGATCGGCACGACGCTCGACATCTACAGCCACACGGTCCCGACGATGCAACGCGACACACTCAACCAACTGCGCATCGCGCTAACCGCGCGAGAAGCGCGATCGCCGTTGACGCTCCGCTGGCCGTAGTTCTGGCTGTGATGCCTTGAAGAGCAGAGGAAGCGAAAGAGCCCCAATCCCTTACGGAACGGGGCCTCCGAACTTGGTGCACCGCGAGGGCTCGAACCCCCAACCAATTGATTAAGAGTCAACTGCTCTACCATTGAGCTAGCGGTGCGCGGCCTGTGGTGTGGGCCCTCTGGGATTCGAACCCAGAACCAGCGGATTAAAAGTCCGATGCTCTAACCGTTGAGCTAAGGGCCCGGAGGGCCGTGGTCCTCGATTCGTTCCCGGTCTCTCGTAACGCTCGTCTCCCCCCGGACGTTCCGGCCGCTCTAGGACGTGACCCCGCGTCCCCGGATTCTACGCGGCCGGTGCGCGCCCGGCCCGACCGATTAGCGCCGCGGGCGTTTGACCTGTTCGCCGCCGCAGTTGGGACAGACACATCCGGCGCCGCGGCGCACGGGGCGCACAGCGTGCACTCGTACGAGCAGATGAACGCGTCGGCGTCCATCGGCAGCGGCTGGCCGCAACGCTCGCACGAGCCTTTCATCGCGAGGCCGCCCTTGGTCTCGACGGCGCCCGCGAAGCGGTAGCCACGGCCGGGGATCGTGACGATGTACGCGTGGTCGCCGGCGCGTTCGCCGAGGATCCGCGCAACAGGAAGATCTGTTGCGTCAGGTTGGCCTCGGAGCGCTCCTCCTCGGGCCACACGCGGGCGAAGAATTCTTGCTTGTCGACGACGCCCCCGTTCGCGTCGAGCAGCAGCCGCAAGACCTGAAACACTTTTTCTGTTATCGGACGCGCGGTCGAACCGCGCAGCAGACGCCGCTTCGTGACGTCCAGGATGTACGGGCCGAAGCGATAGGTGACGCGGGGGCGGCTTCGTCGACTGGCGATGCGGCGGCGTCGATCATGGCCGCGTGATCTTGCGCGCGCTGGGCGCCGAACCTGTTATCAATTTTTCTCGGGCGCACCGAGCGTGCTCACGGTTTCGTGCGGCGCGCGACCCCCGTCAGCATCGTCGTCCACGTCTTCCCGTCGTCGGTCGAGTAGGCGGCCGAGAAGTGATAGTGGTCGTCGTCGTCCCAGAGGTTCAGCGTCCGCGTCGTCACCGTATGGTCGCCCTCGGTGAACGTGCCGGGATAGGTGATCTGCATCGGCTCGACCGTGATCGTCGTCGAGCCGACGCGCCCGGTGCCGACGTTGTAGAACCGGTAGGACTTGCTGTCCCCGTCGTAGGTGTAGATCGCCAGGTCGTGTTGTTCGTTCGCGTTGGCGATCACCGTCTGCTGGCAGATGACGAAGTCGTGGCCGATCGACCACGAGCACACCGTCGTCCCGCTGACGTTGCTCGCTTTGCTGTAAGCGGTCTTCACGAACTCACCGGTGCTCGTCCACGTGCCGACGAAGCGGCCGAGCGCGTCGATCGGATCCGCGGCCCGCGCGGGTAGCGGCAGCGACGAGCAGGGCTGCGACGAGCCACGGCGTCTTCATCATGCGTGGAGACTACGCAGCGGCGCGGCGGCAGTCCGCTTTGCGTTCCGGCACTCGGGCGCGTTACGCGCGGCGCCGGCGGCCGAAAGTGCCGTCGGCACGCACGGACGGAGGTGGAGCGCCCTTTCGTTGGTATGCGCCGGAGATGACGACGCGCATCGCAGCCCTGACGCTCCTCGCGACGACCGCACTCCTCGGCGCCTCTCCGTCGACCGCGCCGCGACGGGCGGCCTACACGGAAACGCTGTTGCACCGATTCCCCGGTGCGCCGGACGGCATGAACCCCGAAGCGGGTCTGGTCGTGACGGCGAGCGGCATCTACGGCACGACCGTCGAGGGAGGGAAGCACACGAACTGTTACGGCGGCTACGGCAACGGTTGCGGTACGGTGTTCGCGATCGACGCCGCCGGCACTGAACGCGTCGTTTATAGTTTCCGGGGAAAGCCCGACGGGAGTTCGCCGTTCGCCGGCGTCATCGCCGACGCACAGGGCAACCTCTACGGCACGACGGCGTCGGGCGGGAACGACCAAGGCCTGCTACACCGACGGCGGCGACGGCTGCGGCACCGTGTTCCGCATCGATCCGGCGGGCCACGAGACCGTCGTCTACAGTTTTAAGGGGAATGCAGCCAACCAGGGCGACGGCCAGGGACCCGAAGGCGTCCTCACGGCCGACGGCCAGGGCGACCTCTACGGCACCACGCCGTTCGGCGGCCCCAACTTCGTCGGGACGATCTTCAAGATCGATGTGACGGGTCGCGAGAGCGTGCTGTACGCATTCACCGGCGGCGCCGACGGCGCGCGGCCGTACTCGGGCGTCGTCCGCGACTCCGCCGGGGACCTGTTCGGCACCGCGTACTTCGGCGGCAACGCGGGCTGCGTCGGCGGGTGCGGCACCGTCTTCGAACTCGACGCCGCCGGCCGGTTTCACGTCGTCTACGCGTTCACCGGTCAAACCGACGGCGGCAATCCGTACGCGCCTCCGCTGCTGGACGCGCGCGGCGACCTCTACGGCACGACCGAGCTCTACGGCGACGCGCAGTGCAGCGGCGGCAACGGGCCCGGGTGCGGCGTCGTGTTCAGGTTGACCCACAAAGGAAAGCTGACGGTCTTGCGCGCGTTCGCGAGCACGCCCGACGGACGCAATCCCTACACCGCGCTCGTGCGCGATGCGCGCGGCAAACTCTACGGGACGACGGCGTTCGGCGGCGATCCGAAATGCAACGGCGGTTACACTTGCGGCGTCGTGTACGAAATCGCGCCGTCCGGCGGCGAGACCATCCTGCACACGTTCACCGGCGGCAAAGGCGATGGCGAGGTTGCCTACGGCGGCGTCGTCCCGGACGCGGCGGGCGATCTGTACGGCACGACGGTCAGCGGCGGCATCGGCGCGTGCTCGCGCGGCTGCGGCGTCGTCTACCGGCTCAAACCGTAACCCATTCGCGCGCAGCACGGAAGGAAGGCGTGCGCGGCGCTCGCAAGAGCGCACGTACTCTCGCGGGAGGCGCCCGTGCACATCCATCGTCCGGCAGCCCGTCATCTGCGCGCCGCGCTCGCGGCGCTCGCCGTCTGCGCGCTCGCCTGTGTCCTGTGCGAGCGCGGCGCGTTGGCCGCCGGCGGCCAGACCGGCAACGTCAGCGGCGTCGTGGTCGACGCCGCGTCGCACGCGCCGCTAGCCAACGCGAGCGTCTCGTTGGCGGCGCCGAGCGGTTCGTATCACGCGCGCACGAACGGCCACGGCTTCTTCACCATCCTCGGCGTCGCGATCGACACGTACACCGTCTCGGTCGCGCTCGGCGGCTATGAGAGCGCGGTCCAGAACGGCGTGACGATCGTCGGAGATCAGACGGTCGAACTCGGAACGATCGCGCTGCAGCGCCAACTCAAGACGATCGGCAGCGTCAGGGCCCGATCGCAGAGTTCGGCGTTCCAGCCGAGCCAGACCGTCGACTCGATCACCGTTAGCGGGGCGCGCGTCGTGCAGACGACCGGCAAGGCGGCCTCGACGGACGAACAGAGCCTGGTCCTCGCGGTCCCCGGGACGTCGCTCACCAACGGCGGGCCCGGCGCGAGCGACAGCATCACGATCCGCGGCGGCCTCGCGACCGAGGTCGGCTATCAGTTCGACGGCGTCGACTACACGGAGCCGTTCTTCGCGACCAGCGCGACCAACGGCAAGTTCAACGGCCTCGGCTCGCTGCAGGTCGTCGAGGGCGCGGGCGACGCGACGCAAGGCAACGTCGGCGGCGGCGTCATCAACGTGATCCCCAAGCGCGGCACGAATCCGCCCTTCGGTATGCTCGATCTCGAGGTCTGGGGGCCGAACTTCGGCCATCAGGCCGCGCTCGAGTACGGCTTCGCTTCGCAGAGCGGCCGGTTCTCGGAATACGTGGCCTACAACGGTCAGCGCGACGTTCCGTACATCGGCTGGCACACGAGCGACTCGGCGCAGTACGGCAACTTCTACGGCATTTCGTACGAGGCCAACGACGACTTCATCAGCAACACGGTCTACAAGTTCGGCCGCAACAACGATCAGACGTTCCAGGTCCTCTATCAAAACCGCAACCTGCAAGCAGTGGGGCAACGTCGGCGGGCTCGCGGGCCAAGCAGTATTACCTATACGATCCGGCATCGTATACGCAGGCGACCGAGGCGCCCGGGACCGGTCCGTTCTCGGCGCCGCCGCTCGGCTACGCGTTCGGGCCGCCGAACGCGACGCCGCAGCAGCGCGTCGCGCGCTTCCAGCAACTGATCGGCATCGCGCCCTACACGCCGTCGACGAACGTCCCGCCGCCCGGGCCGGAACTGCAGTTCTTCAACCCGACGCAGTTCCTGAAGTTCGAGTACACGCGCTCGTTCGGCTCGTCGACGTACCTCGCGCTGCGGGACTACAACTGGAAGACGCTCCAGGGCGGCTTCAACAACCTCATCGCGGGAAGCCCGTTGCCGAACTGGCAGCAGTCGGGCGGCTCGCGGACCGGCCTGAGCGGGGAACTGACGAAGCAGTTCAGCAGCAAACACACCCTGACGCTCGCCGCCAAGTTCGAGAACCAGCATCCGCATCTGGGACGACTACGATCCCTACTCGATCGCCGAAGATCTCGTCATACAACAACGTGCCGGGGCTCGGCGGCGGACCGGGAAACGGACTGGCGACGTCGTCGGATTTCATGGCCGCGCCGGGCGGCGTCTGCCCGCTGACGCACGCCGCGCCCGAGCCCGCAAGGCTGCTATCTCGCGAAGTACTTCCCGGGCGGCATACCGCGCATCCCCATCGACGGGATCAACTACAATCAGTCGGACTTTCAAGTCTTCGGCCTCGCGATTCGCGATCAGTGGACGCCGAGCGCGCGTTTGAAGTTCGACCTCGGGCTACGCGAGGACGGTGCGAACTACAAGGTAGGCGCGTATCCGCTCAATCCCGACAACCTCCAGAACCCCGCCAACGTCCCGCCTTCCTATATCACGCACGGACCAGCTCGAACCGCGCGTGACCGAGCCGCGCGCGGCGGTCGCCTATCAGATGGGCCCCAACGATGCCCTGCGGTTCGGCTACGGGCGCTCGGTGGTGTTCGCCAACGCGCAAACGTTCGGCGATCCGGCGGCGCTCTACAACTACCAGCCGTTCTTGAACGTGCCGCCGCTGGACCATCCGGGCCTGACCTATCCGGCCTGCGGCAGCGGCACGAACAACACGCGCAAGACCCGCGTCACGATCAACGGCGTGTTCCAGGGCTACAGCAATCTCTTCTACTGCCAAAACTACGCGCAGGAGCTATTCTGGCAGTACGACCAGTTTCACGTCGCACCGGACATCGGCAGCATCTACCCCGCGATCTACGTCAACTACGACATGACGTACCAGCACCAGTTCCACAATGGCGTCGGCGTCCGCCTGACGCCGTTCTACAAGCGTGCCTCGAGCCTGCCGTCGTACGCGCTGATCAGTCAGGTCATCGATCCGGCGACCGGCCAGATCTTGTCCGAAGTGTTCAACACGAACAACCTCGGCGTCAACCGGACGACGGGCGTCGAGTTCGGACTGACGACGCCCGACCGGGAAGTCGGCATCTCGGGTTTCCTGTCGATGACGTACCAGAACGTCTTCAGCAGCACGCCGCCGCTGATCGGGGGCGAAGACTCACTGCCGATCAACGGCTCCGGTTCGCTCGCACTCGGCGACGTCTACCGCGCGGGCTACGTCTCACCGTTCGTCGCGCGCACCGGTTTTGAGTGGAAGACGCGCGGCGGGCTGCGCGTCAACCCGATCCTGCAGTACGACCGCGGCTACCCCTATAACGTCGGGACGACGATCGCGTCGAATCAGGTGTTCGGCTGCTGCTTCTACAACATTCCGCAGGTCAACTTCGGCGCCGGCGTGACGCAGATTCCGGCTACACGGCAGCGACCGGGCCCGGCCTGTCGACGCAGTTCTGCGATCCGGTCTTCTGCGGCAACGCCTTCCATCCGAACATCGACGCGACGCGCGGCACGCCCGAATCGTCCTCCGCCGGCGGCGTCTTGTCCAAGCCGCGAACTCGACGCGGACCTCTCCGTCGAATTGACGCGCGGCCGCAACACGTTCGGCATCCTGATGCAGAACGTGTTCGGCAACGTCTACTATGGCAGCCATCTGCTCGTCAACCCGTACTACCAGCCGGTCGCGACCGGGCTCGCGGGGCCCCAGACGGGACAGATCCCGCAGGCCAACCCGGGCTACGCGAGCGGCGTCTTCGTCAACCGCGGCTTCGCGAACGTGCCGGCGAGCGCGTACGGCAACGGCCCGTACGTCCTGCTCCCGAGCCAGCCCTTCAACGTCCAGGTGTACTACCAGCGCGAGATCTGAGCGGGGCGGCGGGTGGGGTGACTGACGGGACTCGAACCCGCGGCCTTCGCATCCACAGTGCGACGCTCTAACCAACTGAGCTACAATCACCACGCCGTTGCCGCTGCGCGCCCGGAGGGAATCGAACCCCCATCTTCGAGTTTAGAAGACTCGTGCCTTATCCATTAGACCACGGGCGCCGCGCGCCGCTGACTCTTTGGCTCCTCCCGGCTGCCGTCCTATCGGGCCCGGGTAGGTTCGGCCGCGGCCGCGCACAATGCCCTCACGATGAACGTCCGAGTTTGCCGCTTTCGTGCTCGGGCTCCTCGCGCTCGTCTTTCCGGCGGCGGTCTTGCGCGCGAGTGACGCGCCGCCGGCGCCGTTCGCCTATCCGCCGGCGCCGCGCGGCACCGTCGTGACGGACTACTTCGGGACGACGGTCGCCGACCCGTATCGCTGGATGGAGGACGTCGACGCGCCGCAGACCCGGGCTTGGGTCGAAGCCGAGCGCACGCTGACCGACGGTTACCTCGCGCAGATACCCGGCGCGCGAGCGCATCCGCGCCGACCTGACGCGCCTGTGGAACTACGAGCGGTCTCGGTGCCGTTTCACCGCGGCGCACTGTATTTTACGTTACGCAACTCGGGGCTGCAAAACCAGGCCGTCCTCTACGTCTCGCACGGCATGGACGGCAGCCCGCGCGTGTTGCTCGACCCGAATACGCTCTCCCAAGACGGGACGGTCGCCCTCGCCGGCACAGCGGTCTCGTTCGACGGCCGCTACCTCGCCTACGCGACGCAGACGGCCGGTTCCGACTGGCAGACGTGGCGGGTGCGAGAGATCGCCACGGGGCGCGATTTGCCCGACCGCATCGAGTGGTCGCGCTATTCGGGTGCGTCGTGGGCACGCGACGGCAGCGGCTTCTACTACGAGGCGTTCGATCGGCCGCAGCGCGGCGCCGAGCTGAAGGCGGCCGCCGCGAACCAAAAGGTTTGCTTCCACCGCCTGCGCACCTCGCAGGCGAAGGACGCCACGATCTACCGGCGCTTCGATCACCCGGACTGGGTCTTCGGCGCCGACGTCACCGAAGACGGGCGTTACCTGGTCATCCAGGCCGGCTCGGGGAGCGACCCATACACGCGCGTCTTCTATCGCGACCTGCGCAAGGCGACCAACCCCATCGTGGGGTTGATCCCGACGAGCACGGCACAGTACACCTTCATCGACAACGACGGGCCGCGCTTCCACTTCCTGACCGACCGCGACGCGCCGCGCGGACGGGTCATCGCGATCGACGTCACGCGTCCGCGCGAGATCGCGACCGTCATCCCCGCCGCGGACGCCGCGCTCGTCAACGTCTCCAGCGTAGGCGGCGTCTTCTTCGCGCAGTACTTAGAGGACGCGCATTCGGTCGTGCGCGTGTTCGAGCGCGACGGCCGGCTGCAGCGGACCGTCGCGCTGCCGGGGATCGGCAGCGCCGACGGCTTCGACGGCTACCGTAAGGATCGCGACACGTACTTCCGGTTCTTCGGCTACACGACGCCGCCCGAGATCCTCCGCTACGAGATCGCTTCCGGCGCGACGACGCTCGTGCACCGCGCAACGGTCGCGTTCGACCCTACGCAGTTCGTGACCGAGCAGATCTTCGCGACGAGCAAAGACGGAACGCGCGTCCCGATCTTCGTCTCCTACCGCAAGGGGATGGCGCGCGACGGCACGGCGCCGACGATCCTCTACGGCTACGGCGGCTTCGACATCCCGATCACGCCCTATTTCTCGCCGTCGGTCGCCGAATGGCTCGAGCTCGGCGGCATCTACGCGGTCGCGACCTTACGCGGCGGCTCCGAATACGGCGAGGACTGGCACCGCGCCGGGATGCGGACGCACAAGCAGAACGTGTTCGACGACTTCATCGCGGCCGCCGAGCACCTGATCGCGCAGAAGTACACCTCGACCCCGAAGCTCGCGATCAGGGGCGAGAGCAACGGCGGGCTGTTGGTCGGCGCGGTCGAGACGCAGCGACCCGACCTCTTCGGCGCGGCGCTGCCGGGCGTGGGCGTCATGGACATGTTGCGCTTCGATAAGTTCACCGCCGGCAAGTACTGGATCTCGGAGTACGGCTCCGCGACCGCGAACAAGGAGCAGTTCCAGACGCTCTACGCGTACTCGCCGCTGCACAACATCAAACCGGGTACCGCCTATCCGCCGACGCTGATCTCGACCGCCGACCACGACGACCGCGTCTTCCCTGCCCACTCGTTCAAGTTCGCGGCCACGCTGCAGGCGGCCCAAGCCGGGCCGGCGCCGATCCTGCTGCGCGTCGAGAGCGAGGCCGGCCACGGCGCGGGCACGCCGACCTCGAAGGAGATCGACGCGGAGGCCGACATTCAGGCGTTCCTGACGCAGGCGCTGCACGTGCAACTACCCGCCAAACCATAGCGAGCGGAGCGCCCGCGGACTAAGGTTACCTCAGAGCGTCGCCATCAGGTGATCGTACGTCTCGCGCGACATGTGCATGCTGCTCAGCGCTTTCGCGGTGACGCCCGGGTAGAGCCCCTCGAGCTGCGCCGGGTTCTTCTTATCGTCGGCCTGGTTCGCGCGCATCATCTTCTGCGTCTCGCGCGCGCTGCGATGGCGCGCGTCGGCGCCTTCCTCCTTGGCCAGCGCGAAGAGATCGCGGATGTTCACCGCGTCGTACACGCTCCACGCCACCGCCTGGACGGCGAACTCGCGGCCGTACTGCAGCGCCTCGGGATGCAGCATCCTGACGCGATAGTAGATGCGCGCCATCGCGTTGCTCGCGAGCCGTTCGGTCGAGACGAACAGCAAGAGAAAAAGAAATCGTCGCGGCTCAGCCGCTTGCCGGCCCTCTTCTTCGCCATCAGAGACCGACGCGGTCGGGGCCAGCGACGTGTCGAGCGCCCGCTCCAATTCGTGGCAACTTTGATTTGCGGCCGCGTCGTCGCCCGAGCGAAAGTCATCGCGACATTGCACCGAGAGCGCGCGGATCGGATTGCAGCGGGTCGTCGGCGGCGAGAGCCCGGTAAGACGACGCGCAGCAGAGCAGCACGAGGAGGGATGCCAGGATAGCGCGCCCTTGGTTCTTTCGCACCGCCATGCGCTTTCGAGCGGGACCGTCGAGGACCTGGACCCTTGCGGGTGGGAGAGCCCGCACGGACGGTTTGCCGGGGTCGGGATGACATGATTTGAACCTGCGACCATCGACGAGGAGGTCGACTTCCGGCGTTCTTGGCGAGGCTCGGCACACGGCGCTTTCGCTGACTGACTAGTAAACCCCGACCAGCTCTGGCTACATCATACACATCGGGCGGCACCGTCAAGTAGCGCCGGCGATCTTTCCGGAGGACAACCAAGCGCCGTGCGTCGCGCACCTTTTCTCAGATGTGCTATCTCACAAAAACCGTCGTCGGCACGACCAGCTGTGTGGATGACCCCTCAATCACCGATAACGGCGCATTCTGCCCTTGAGCTCTGCTGCTGCGTCCGACAATTCCTGATGCTCCGCAACCAGTCACGCCGCAAGCAAGAACCAACGAACTGAGGCGTGTTGCCGTTTTTCTCAACACACCGCCTCTCTCCCGAGACCAGGCACGGCTCCTGCACCCTTCGGGCGACGTGATCGCGGTGGTCGGGATGACAGGATTCGAACCTGCGCCCTCGCCCGCCCAAGGGGCGCGCTCTACCAAGCTGAGCTACATCCCGGCTCGTGCTTGGTTCCCTTCCACCAAGATAATTGCCTGGTCGTGCGGCGTCGATGACAGTTGGCGCAGCGGATCACGCACTTGGCGATCTCCGACGACAGCGTCGACCATGCGGCGCCGATCGCGATCAGCTTACTAATGTTTTCAGATTTCGCTTCAATGTGGTCGAACTCCAGGACTACGGCGTCGCGCTCTCCACAGTCGACACATGGGTGCCCCTTCAGATACTCGCTAACGCGCTCTCGGTTCCGCTGTCGATATCGGAGCCGGTTCCGCTGTCGGCGTGCATTGTGGTCGCGCCGATTGCGGTAGTAGTATTCACTCATGTACTCCCGTTGACAGCCCTTGCAATACGATTGGGGCCCAACGCGCCCGTATCGACGTCTGTGAGGAAAGTGCTTCAGTTCGAGGAGCTCTCGGCACCGTGGGCATCTCTTCCATCCGTGAAGCGTAATCATCGTAACTCAATATCACGCCTGATCCGTCAAACAGCAACAGCCTGTGGTGTTAAATGTGCAGCAAAAATACATTTGACTGCACCACTGCGAATGTTGGCCGCTGAAATGCGCAATGGCTCCGGTTTTGAGACAGTTAACCTCCCAGCTTACCGTCGAATTGGGGCTTCGGTGCTACCCGTCGATGCTTTCGACCACTTATCACTGGTCGCCAAAGGACCTAGGTAGGTTCGAACCCTCTCATCCCGACGGTCCGCGATGCTCGCCTGAGGTCGGCGAGGATCGCGCGCGCGGCGCGGGCGCGATGGCTGACCGCATTCTTCTCGTCCGCCGTCAATTCCCCGAACGTCTTGCCGAGCGGCGGGTATTCGAAAGGCGCGTCGTAGGAAAAGCCGCCCTCGCCCCGTTCCGCCTCCGCGATCGTGCCGTCGACCGTCGCGCACCACCGCGTGATCTCCGCCCCGATCGTCCACGACGTGCAGCGCGCAGACGAACCGCGCCGAGCGATCCTGCGAGCCCGTCGCCGCAAGTTCGTCGAGCAGCATCCGCCGGCGTTGCGGCCACGTCGCGGCCGGTCCGCCGTAACGCGCGGACAACACGCCGGGGCGGCGCCCGAGCGCGCGCACCTCGAGCCCCGAGTCGTCGGCGACGACGGCTCCCGGCGAGGCCGGCGGCGCGCAGTTGCGCCGGCCAGCGCCGCGCGCCTTGCGAGCCGCGTTGTCGGCGTAGGAGTTCTCGCCTTCCTGGACCTCGGCGTAGCCGCCGTACTCGCGGACGTCCCAGCCGCGGCTCGCCGAAGAGGGCGCGAAACTCGCCGAGTTTCCCCTGATTCCTGGTCGCGACGTACAGCGCCGGCCGCGCCGAGTTCACACGTGCCGGCCGTCGACGCGATAGCCGGTGCCTCGAAACAGCGCGACGATCTCGTCGCCGCGCCGGATCGTCACGTCGTAGGTCGACGTGCGGTTCGCGCGCGTGCGTTCCTCGGCGATGGCGACCAGGACCTCGCCCTCGCGCGTCGCCTTCGCGAACGAGATCGAACAGCTCAGCGCGAGCACCGCCTCGTTGCGCGAGTTGCAGGCATAGGCAAACGCCGTGTCGGCGAGCGCGAAGACGAAACCGCCGTGCGTCACGCGGTGCCCGTTGAGCATGTGTTCTTGGATCGTCATCGTCGCGGTCGCGCGCCCCGTACCGACGTCGCCGATCTCGATCCCCATGTGCTTGGCGGCGGAGTCCTTGGCGTACATCG
Organism: Vulcanimicrobiota bacterium; assembly: GCA_963743605.1. Classification (GTDB taxonomy): domain Bacteria; phylum Vulcanimicrobiota; class Vulcanimicrobiia; order Vulcanimicrobiales; family Vulcanimicrobiaceae; genus CAVUQJ01. The sequence goes on from CAVUQJ010000019.1 coordinate 13,882, forward strand.
ACGCCTTGACGCGTTCGGCGAGCTCCATCAGAAGACCGGGATGATGTCCTCGGGCCCGATGTGGCCGACGTCGACGCCGTCGAGGTCCAGTTCGGGGATCGCGGGGAACGCGATCCCCACTCCTCGACGATCGCGCGGACGCGCGCCAGCGCGGTGCGCCAGTTCTCGGCCTGCTCCTCGTAGGTCAGCACGCCGAGGCCGCCGTCGCGCGCATGCTGCACGAGCACGCGATGGTTGGGCAAGAAGTAGTCCGGGATCTCCCAGAACTGGTTGCGGCGGCTCCCACAGGATCATCGACAGGAACACGAAGCCGGCGCGCAACTGCTTGGTGATGAGCGTCTTGTGCTCTTCGTTCGAGTCCCGGGCCAGTCCTTTTCGAGGATCGTCAGGCAGATCGCGAGATGGCGCGCCTCGTCCTGACCGACCTTCTTGAAGATCTCGCGGAACACCGGATGCGTCGCCTTCTTCGACATTCCGAAGAAGAGCGTCGAGCTGGCGACTTCGCCCATCATGAACGACGTGAACAGGACCGAGAGCGGATACTTGTTGAGCGAGTCGCTGTAGCCTTTCCAGTAACGGCCGCCGTTATGGTACAGCCACTCGATGTTGTTCTTCGCCGCGCGGCCCAGGTCGCTCGTCGGCTCGAAGTCGAGCGGGCCGCCGGGGACGAGTTTCTGGATCGCGCGCTGGCAGCATTCCTCGTGGTTCATCTCGTCGCGCGTGATCGAGAAGAAACACTTGCGGACCGGATCCTCCGTGTGCTGCTCGAACGCGTGGATCGTCGCCTTTGCGAACACCGCCGGCCCCGAGCCGTCGAAGTTTGCGAGCACGGCGTACCAATACATGATGCCGAGGCGCTGCTCTTCGGTGAAGTCCTCGGGCCTGAGTGCGTCCCACGGGAAATCCGACGGGTTGTACACGTGCACCTTGGAGCGCTCGTAGATCTCGGCGAGCTTGGGCGTCTCGACGCGCCACTCCATCGGATAGATGTTCGGCTGCGGCACCGCCGGCGCCGGGTCGAAGCCGCCCGCGGGAACCACGAGCTCGAACTTGGGTGCGGTCGTCGCCATCGTTCTTCGAGTCGCTCCTTACCAAATGGTCAGTTACGAGGATACTACCTGGACCTGCGGCGCGTCAAACTCGCAGCCGCCCGCCTCTGGCCCTGACCAAGGCCCCCGAAGACGATCGCCTCTACCGCCTGCGCGACCAGGTCCGCATCGATCTCGCGGCCGGGCCGGTACCACTCGACGACCGAGTTGGACATGCCGAAGACCAGACGGGTCACGAGGCGGGCGTCGAACGTCGCCCCGGAGCTCGCCGTCTTGCTGCCCCTCGACGATCAGCGCCGCGACGATCCGATCGAACTCGCGCCGCCGCTCGATTGCGCGGCGCTCGACCGGCGAGTTGCCCCGAACCCGGAACAACACGCTGAGCTCGGGCAGCAGGTCCAGCGTCGTCCGCGCCACCCGCCGCACGATGTAGCGAAGGCGCTGCAGCGCCTTGCCGCGGGTCGCGCCCGGCTCTGCGAGGATCCCGAACAGCGCGTCGACCGCGCGCTCCAGGCCGCGCTCGAGCAGCATCTCTTTGCCGGCGACGTGATGGTAAATCGCCGCCTTGGTGATTCCGGCAGCCGCCGCAACGTCGTCCATCGACGCGCCGTCGAACCCCTTGCGGGCGAAGACCTCAAGCGCAACGTCGGTCAGCGAGTCGATGTCGTAGGCCTTGCGCGGACGCGTCGTCATCGCGTCCTCGTTGCCCACGCAAAGCCGGCGGCCCTGGGGTCACGCGCCGTTGGGGAACCGCTCGACCGCGAAGCCGGCCGGTGCGACGACACCCAACAGATTCGCTGCTACCGCAGGCCTCGCAGCCGTTGTCGACCTCGATCGCAAAGACGGAATGAGGCGCCGCGCTTTGCGCGACGCCTCATCTTCCGTTTAGTACGAGCGCGACCACCTGCGGAAAGCCTCCGAGAGTTTTCGTGCGCGCTCTTCGCGGCACGAACAACCAGGTTCCGTCAGCACTCGCGGGCTTGGTGCCCCGGTGGCTTTTGCGAGTCCAGTTCGCCCTCCTAAGGGGAGAAAAGGAAGTCGTCTCGAGACGCTCCGAGTATACCGCTCCAGCGAGAGGGATGCAAGGCGCCTCCGCCTACTAGTAAGGACGATGACCGAGCAGCACACGGCCCTTCCCGAGCACGATTTGACCCGCGAACAGCTGATGGCGCTGTTCGGCAACATGCTGCGCCAACGGGCCGTGGATACGCGCGGATTTCAACTGAACCGCCAGGGCAAGATCGCGATCGCGATGGGTTCCGAGGGCCACGAGGCCGTGCAGGCCGGCACGGGCGCGGCGTTCGTGCGCGGGAAGGACATTCTCTTCCCGTACTACCGGAACACTGGGGTCACTTTGGCCTGCGGGCTTCCCCTCGTCGAGATCTTCCGCTCGCAGTTTGCGCGGGCGACCGACCGCACGAAGGGCCGCCAGATCATCAATCACGTCACCCACCGGGAACTCGGGATCGCGAGCATCTCGTCGATCATCGCCTCCCAGGTCACACATGCGGTCGGAGCCGCCTACGCCCTGCGCTACCGCGGCGTCACCGACCGCGCCGTCTTCTGCACCTTCGGCGACGGGGCGACCAGCGAAGGCGAGTGGCACGAGGGGATGAACTTCGCGGGCGTCCACCCGCTCCCGGTCGTCTTCATCTGCGAGAACAACCGCTGGGCGATCTCGACCCACCAGAGCAAACAGATGGCGATCACCGACATCGCCGTCAAGGCGGCGAGTTACGGCATCGCCGGCGTCACCGTCGACGGCTTCGACCCGCTCGCCGTCTACCTAGCGGTCAAGGCGGCGCGCGAGCGGGCGCTCCGGGGCGAGGGCGCCACGCTGGTCGAGGCGCAGTGCTATCGCTTCCTCTCGCATACGACCGACGACGACGACCGGACCTATCGCAGCCGCACCGAGGTCGAGGAACAGCGCGCGTTCGACCCGGTCCCTCAGTTCGAACGCCGCCTGATCGCCGCGGGGGTGCTGAGCGCGGAGGAGGCGGGCGACTGCGGACGACGATCGGCGCCGAGGTCAACGCGTGCACCGACGCCGTCGAGGCCGAGCCGTTGCCCGACCGCAGCGATCTCTACGGCAACGTCTACGCCGGTCCGGACGCCCCCTGGCTCGATTAGGATTCGGTCGGCGGGCACGGCCCGCCGAAGGGATTGCCGCCCGGCGAGGACGAGTTAGCGGATAGACGCTTGCCCGCCGTCACGTCGAGCCACGGAGGACCAATCATGTCGCGCCGACTCCCGTCGCTTATTTTGCTGTTACTCGCCGCCGCGCTGAGCGCGTGCGCCGGCGGGAGAGGCGGGGGCGGTTGCACGTCGCCGTCGGTGCAGTCCTACGTGGCGCCCGTGATGTTCAGCCCGATGAAAGACGCGACCGGCGTCTCGCTCGAATTGCGCAACATCGTCGTCACGACGAGGACGTCGAACATGGTCGGGACGTTGAACCTCACCACGCCGAACGGCGCGCTGAACCTCGTGCCGTCGATCATCACGCAGACTGGGTCGCTCTACACCTGGGCCGCGCCGCTGCCCGCGCAACTGCTGCAGGCGAACACCCGCTACGCCCTGCGTTATTTTCTGCAGTACCCCGGCGCCTGCGGTGGACCCGACGTGCAGACCAATAATTTGGTGGGGGCGTTCACCACCGGCGCCTCGTGACTCTGCGCACAGTCGGTCCCCACGTTTGAAATCGGCTCTCCCCCGGCCGATGTAACCAGGTAGGACGCCTCGCGAGCGAGCGTAGGCGTCGGGTTCTCTCCATGGGGGTCTACAATGTCACGACGCTATTGCGCGGCGTTGGCGGCGATCGTTGCCGGGCTCGTCCTCGGTGGGTGCGCCATCAACCCAGAGTCCGGCTGCAGTCAGCCGCCCGTCCAAACCTATCCGGCGGTACACCTCGTCTCTCCGACCAGCGGTGCATCGAACGTCGAGCCGAGCATCGGCTCGATCGTCGTTACGACGGCAGGTGCGCAGCTCTACGGGACGCTCACGTTGACCGGCCCGGGCGGCAGCATCACGCTGCAGCCCCATCCGACGGCGAACAGCGGGTCCGGCGGTCTCAATTTCACGGCGAAATTGCCGATGCTCCAGACGACCGCATCCTATTCGGTGCGCTACACGCTCCAGTATCCGGGCGGCTGCCAGGGCCCGAACATCGTCAACACGCAGTCGGTGGGCCAGTTCAGTACGGAATAGCGGAGGCTATTCCTCGAGCCGCAGGACGGCCATGAAGGCCTCCTGCGGCAGGTCGACCCGGCCGACGCGCTTCATGCGCTCCTTGCCGGCCTTCTGCTTCTCCAGCAGCTTGCGCTTGCGGGTGATGTCGCCGCCGTAGCATTTCGCCAGCACGTTCTTGCGCATCGCGCTGACCGTTTCGCGCGCGATGATCTTGCCGCCCGATCGCGGCCTGGATCGGTACGTCGAACATTTGCCGGGGAATCAGTTCCTTGAGGCGCTCGGTCAGCGCGCGGCCGCGCTGGGTTGCCTTGTCGCGCGCGACGATGAACGACAACGCGTCGACGGGCTCGGCGTTGAGGAGGATCTCCAGCTTGACGAGGTCGCCGGGCCGGTAACCGATCAGCTCGTAGTCGAGGGATGCGTAGCCTTTCGTGCGCGACTTCAATTGATCGAAGAAGTCGACGATCACCTCGATCAGCGGCATCTCGTATCTGACGAGGACGCGCCCGTCGTGGAGGTACTCCATCGCGTCGAGCGTGCCGCGCCGCGCCTGAGCGATCTCCATGATCGCGCCGACGTACTCTTGCGGCGTCAGGATCGTCGCCTTCACGTACGGCTCCTCGACCAGCTCGATGAAGGTCGCCTCGGGAAGCTGCGACGGGTTGTCGATCAGCAGCACGGTCCCGTCGGTGAGCGTCGCCCGGAACTCGACGGACGGTGAAGTCGCGATCAGGTCGATGTTGTAGTTGCGTTCGAGCCGCTCTTGGACGATCTCCATGTGGAGCAGCCCGAGGAATCCGCAACGGAAGCCGAAGCCGAGCGCGACCGAACTCTCCGGTTCGTAGACGAGGGCCGCGTCGTTGAGCTTCAGCTTCTCGAGCGCGTCGCGCAGTTGCGCGTACTCGACGCCCTCGTTGGGATAGAGCCCGCAGTACACCATCGGAACCGCCGGCCGGTAGCCGCGCAGCGGCGTCGGGGCCGGGTTTGCCGACACGGTGATCGTGTCGCCGACGTCGATGTCGCCCAGCGAGCGGATGTTGGCGATGACGTACCCGACCGTACCCAGTTCGAGCGACTCGGTCTTGCGCATGTCGGGCTTGAACACGCCGACCTCGGTGCACTCGTAGGTGCGGCGGTGCGCCATCGACATGAAGCGCGTCCCCGGCGCCAGACTGCCGTCGACGATCCGCACGTACGAGACGACCCCGCGGTATGGATCAAACTGCGCGTCGAAGACGAGGCCGCGCAGGTGCGAGCTGACGCCGTGCGGCGGCGGGATGCGCTTGACGATCGCCTCGAGGATCTCGGTGATTCCGATTCCCTCCTTCGCGCTTGCGAGGATCGCATCGGCGCGGTCGATCACGAGCAGGTCTTCGATCTCGGTCAGGATCCGGGCCGGGTCGGCGGACGGGAGATCGATTTTGTTGATCACCGGGATGATCGTGAGGTCGTGCTCGAGCGCCAGGTGGTAGTTGGCCAGCGTCTGCGCCTCGACGCCCTGCGACGCGTCGACGACGAGCAGCGCGCCCTCGCAGGCCGCGAGCGAACGCGACACCTCCGACGAGAAGTCGACGTGGCCCGGCGTGTCGATCAGGTTCAGCGAGTATATCCGGCCGTCGGCCGCCGGATACGACAGCGTCACCGGGTGCGCCTTGATCGTGATGCCGCGCTCGCGTTCGAGGTCCATCGTGTCGAGGTGCTGCTCCTCGGCGTCGCGCGCCAAGATCGTCTTGGTGACCTCGAGCAGCCGGTCGGAGAGCGTCGTCTTGCCGTGGTCGATGTGCGCGATGATACAAAAGTTGCGCACGAGCTCCGCCGTGACGGCCTTCGATTCCGTCCGCGCAACCTCCATCAGTCGCTCAGTACAGGAAGTAACAGCTGGTCGGTACGATGTGCTGGCTGATGTAGCCGATCAGCAGCATGACGACGAGGAACGAGAGATCGAGGCCGCCGAGCGGCGGGATGACGCGGCGAAGCGGCATGAGGACCGGTTCGATCACCATCCCGAGATAGTCGCTCCAGCGGCCGCGCAGGCTCGGCACCCACGATACGACCGCATAGACGAGCATCAAGACGAGGTAGACCTGCAAGATCTTCGCGAGGATGAACCAGACCTGACAACTATAGCGGGACACGCGCGCCCCTTCGCTGCCGCGCCGATGCGCCCCCGCGCTCGGACGTCGTCGCTGTTAACGGAGCGATGCGAGAACCTGAGGCGGAACGCCGTTCAAGAACGGGCTCGGATCGATCGGCTGCCCCGCATGCAGGACCGCGTAGTGAAGGTGCGGCCCGGTTGCGTCGCCGGTCGCGCCGACCAGCGCGATCGGTTGCGCCTTGTGCACGTATTCGCCCGGCTGCACGTCGACGCGCGACAAGTGCGCGTACCACGTGTGATAGCCGTTGCCGTGATCGATGTCGACCTTCAGGCCGTAGCCGCCGTCCCAACTCGCCGAGACGACCGTGCCGGCCGCCGACGACAACACCGTGTCGCCGTAGTTCGCATCCAGGTCGACGCCCTGATGGAAGGACGGCCACGGGTCGGAGCGCCAGCCGAACGCCGACGCGATCAACGTCCCCGGGACCGGATTGATCGATGGGATCGTTGCGACCAGTTGCGCCTGCGCCAACTCCTCGATGCGGCGCACGTTGAGGACGCGCAACGCGACCGAGCGCAGCCGCGCCTCGTCGCTGCCCAGGCGCCGCGAGGCGCTCTCGAGGCCGGTCAGGCGGGCGGCGACGGCAGCCGGTTCGAGCGGTCCGGCGGCCGCGTGCTGTTCCGGGCGAGGGTTTGCCGGTGGGGGCTTGGCCGGTCCGTGGTCGGCGCCGACGAGGCGCCGGATCTGCTGGTTCTGGTGCTGGATTCGCTGGAGTTCGTCGCCGAGCGCCGTCGCGCGGCGATCGATCCGGCCGAGCTCGTCCGCCTGCAGCCGGCTCGCGGCCTGCAGCCGCAGGACGTTCTCCGCCGCCCAATGCATCCGCAGGGCGTAGCCGGCGGCGAGACCTCCGACGAGCACGAGCAGGGCCGCCAGCCCAGCGGCGATCTGCCAGCGAGTGAACTCGATCCGGTGGACCGCGTAGCCCTTCGGCGGGATGATCTTGACGAGGTAGCCGTTCTTCACACGGTTATCCCGGTGCGCGCCATAGCGATCGCATGTTGTTCCTCCGACGACGCATCGTGCTGCGGGACGTACTTGCGCACGGCCTTGCCAAACGTCCGCGTCTCTTCGCGCGAGTAGATGCTCGTCAGCACCATCCCGTCGCCCGCCTCGTTCAGCAACGCCAGCGCGAATGATAGGTCGGACCCCACATCGCTGAACGAGTTGTACCGTACGAAGCCGAGCCGGAACACATCCGTGCGGACGACCCGCTCCAATTCGGTCAGGCGCTCCTCGGTCCTCTTCGCGAACGCGGCGTCGAGCCCGCGGGCCCGCACGTCGGCGGCCACGGCGTCCCCGGCACCCGTCTCGCCCCGCACGATCCGGCCCAGCGCGCGCAGGCGCGGCCCCACGACGGCCAGGTGGTAGACGGCGACCGAAAGCACTGCGGCGACGACCGAGCAAGCGCCCGCCAGCGCGAATGAAGGCACCCCGCCTGCATACGCACCAGCCCGAGCCCATATCCCCCGCGCGACGCAGTCGCGCGAAACCTTACGAGGGTGCAGATGATCCGCGGCACACGCGAGGGCCCGCTTACCGTTGCTACCTTCCGGTCCTGGCGGGGTTCACGGGTTCACGTTGCGCGGAGTCCGCACCCCCGCAAGGCGGTTCCCATGATACCATGCCGTGGATGGAGCTCGCACAGATCATGTTGCCCAGCTATGAACTGGGCCGATGGGACGGCGCCAAAGGGCCGCTCGTCGAACTTCCCAGCGCGATCGACGGCCGCATCGTCGCGCTCGTTCCCGGTGGTGGCCTCGACTACGGCGGCATGGTCCGCTACGCGCGCGAAGTCGGCGGTCCGCAACTCCGCCGGCTGACGTTTCATCAGCGCGCGCTGCTGGTCCGCAACCTGGCGACGTACCTCAACGACCGGCGCGAGCAGTTGTACGCGCTGTCGTTCGAGACGGGCGCGACGAAGCGCGACCACCTCTTCGACATCGAGGGCGGCATCGGCACCCTGTTCTCGTTCGCCTCGAAGGCGCGACGCGAGTTGCCGAACGAGCGCTTCGCGGTCGAAGGCCCCGTCGAGCCGCTTTCCAAGCAGGGAACCTTCGTCGGCCGCCACGTCCTCACGCCGCTGCGCGGCGTCGCGATCCACATCAACGCGTTCAACTTCCCGTGTTGGGGGATGCTCGAGAAACTGGCCCCGACGCTGATCGCGGGCGTCCCCGCGATCGTCAAGCCGGCAACGTCAACGTCCTATCTCGCGCACGCGGTCTTCAAACTGATGATCGAGTCGCAGATCCTCCCCGAGGGCGCGGTGCAACTGATCGTCGGCAAGACCGGCGACCTGTTGGACCACCTCGACGGGCAGGACGTCATCTCGTTCACCGGCTCGCTCGAGACCTCGATGCTGTTGCGCGACCACCCCGTCGTGGGGCGCAAGGCGGTGCGCTTCATCGCGGAGCGGGACTCGCTCAACGCGGCCGTCCTCGGACCCGACGCCGGCCCCGGCACGCCGGAGTTCGACCTCTTCGTCAAGGAAGTCGTCCGCGAGATGACCGTCAAGGCCGGTCAGAAATGCACGGCGATTCGCCGCGCGTTCGTCCCGCGCGCGTACTACGACGCGGCCACGGCCGCGCTGGCGGAGCGGCTCGGCAAGGTCGTCGTCGGCGACCCGCGGCTCGAAAACGTCACGATGGGTCCACTCGCGAGCCTGAGCCAGCGCGACGACGTGCGCGAGAAGGCGGCCGAGCTCGCGAGCGAGGCCACGATCGCCTTCGGGAACCCGAATCACGTCGCCGCCGAAGGCGCCGACGACGTGCGCGGCGCGTTCCTGTCGCCGCTGCTGTTCGCGTGCGACCGTCCCATGCACGCCGAAAAGGTGCACTCCGTCGAGGCGTTCGGCCCCGTGAGCACGCTGATGCCGTACGACGACGTCGGAGAGGCGATCGAACTCGTCCGGCGCGGCTCCGGCAGTCTCGTCGCGTCGATCTACACCTACGACCGCGACGCCGCAGACGCGCTCGTCTTCGGCATCGCGCCCTACCACGGCCGGATCGTGCTGATCGACCGCGACAACGCGCGCGAGTCCACCGGCCACGGTTCGCCGCTGGCGCCCCTGATCCACGGCGGCCCGGGCCGCGCGGGCGGCAGCGAGGAAATGGGCGGCATGCGCGGCGTCTTTCATTACATGCAGCGCACGGCGTTGCAGGCCTCGCCGCAGCGGCTGACCACGCTGACGCGCGACTGGGTCGCCGGCGCCGACCGGCTCGAACGCGCCGAGCATCCGTTCCGGCGCACGTTCGACGCGCTCGAGATCGGCCAGACGATCGAGACGCCCGCGCGCGCGGTGACGCTCGCCGACATCGAGCAATTCGCCGCGTTCACCGGCGACACGTTCTACGCGCACATGGACGAAGAGGCCGCCGCCGCCAACCCATTCTTCGGCGGGCGCGTCGCCCACGGTTACCTCGTCCTCTCGTTTGCGGCCGGGCTGTTCGTCGATCCCGCCAAGGGACCCGTGCTGGCGAACTACGGGCTCGACAACCTCCGGTTCCTCAAGCCGGTCAAGCCCGGCGACACGATCCGCGTGCGGTTGACCGTAAAACAAAAGACGCCGCGCAAGCCCCAGTACGGTGAGGTGCGCTGGTCCGTCACCGTCCTCAATCAGGACGATGAGACGGTGGCGACCTACGAACTGCTGACGATGAACGCTATGGCGGCGAGTTACTCGTCGGAGTCGTCGTCGGGGGTCGCGGTCGCGAACGGATAGGGCGTCGGCGGCGATAACGGCGTCGCGCCGGGGCGCGCCGGGCCGGAGCCGGGTTGCTGCATCGTCGGCGCGTTTCCGTTCTGCGACTGCCCGAAGCCCGGCATGCCCGGGTACCCCGGCGGCGAGTAGGGCGACGGCGTCGCGGCCAGCGCGTCACCGAACAGGATCAGGGTGTACTCGTGCCCCTTCGACAGCGACAGCGCATCCTTCGCGCTCGTCGCGCGCACCACGCTCTTGCTGACCTGTGCGTCGACGTGATACTCCACCTGGCGATCCTTGTGGAACTTCCGCGTCTCGTAGAGCGCGACCGTGAACCCGCGCGACGGCGTGTCCTCGGCCGACGGGATCTGGATCCCGAGCGCCGCGAGCGAATAGAGCTTCAGGTCGACGGACGGCGTGAAGAGGATGTCGACGATCGGGACGCGGCGGGTGAACGCGCTGTCGAAGTCGCCCGGCGGCTTCTGCGTGCCGTCGGGATAGACCGTGAACCGCATCGTCACGTTCGGTCCGCCTGGGGTCGCGGAGGGCTTGGGCGCCGGCTTCGCGCTACCGGTCGGGCTCGGGCTGGGTGAGGGTGACGGCGTCGGGCTCGGCGTCGGCGACGGCTTGGCCGTCGCCTTCGCGTTGGCCGCCGGCGGTGGCGCTCGGCTTCGGCGACGCGGGCTCCGGGGACGGCTTGGTCAGGTCGACGACGAGGCCGAAGCCGTCGGGACCCGTCCCCTGCAGTTGCGGCGCCGCGGACGGAATCGCGACGGCGATCGACCCGATCACCTGGCGGCTCGCCGGCGCTGCGGCAGGCTGGATGCCCGAACTCTGGGCGCCCTGCGGGCCGGGCGGGACCGGCGGCATCGTCGAACCGCCCATGCTGCCGGAGCAGCCCGCGATCGACAACGGCGCGGCGAGGCAGAGGGCACGCAACCAAAGAGAGAGGCGGGTGGTCTCCATCGGCCGCGGATTTCGCCGCGTCCGACCCGCATCATCCCGGTTCAATCGGGCGTTAATCAATTCTCAACGTGCGCGTGCGCGACGAGGAGCGGGCGCTCGCTCTCCCGTGCGAGCCCTTCTGCGACGCTACCGAGGAAGAGATGCCGCAATCCGCGGCGGCCGTGCGTGCCGACGACGATCGCATCGGAGCCCGCCTGCGCGGCCGCCTCGAGCAATCCCCGGACGGCGTTGCGGCTGTCGAACACCAGATGCCGGACGCGCACGTGCTCGTGCCGGACCTTCGCGACCGCCGCGGTCAGGGTGCGCTCCGCGAGCGCGGACGCGTCGTCGACGATCGGCGCGGGTTCGAAGCCATACGTCGAGGCACGCTCCACGATCGTCTCCGTGTCGATCACGGCGCAAAAGGTGAGCTCGGCCTTCGTCTCGTGCGCGTAGTCGATCGCGAGTGCGATCGCGGCGTCCGACGGTTCGGAGTCGTCGACGCCGACTAGCAGATGCTGCAAAGCGGTGTCCTCGCACGTGTCCGGCACGACGAGCACCGGGATCGTCGTCGAGCGCAGCACGCCCGACGTCGCGGTGCCGAGGAACCGTTCGATGCCGTGGCGCGCGCGCGTGCCCATCGCGATCAAGTCCGCGCCGCACTCGCGCGCGTGGTCTGCGATCGTCGGCACGAGCGGTCCGACGAGGATCTCCGAGGTCGCGGCGACGCCGGCGCCGGCCGCGTCGTTCTGCGCGGCGGCCAGCAACGCTTGGGCCTCGTCCTTCGCGAGCTCCTCGAGATCGACGATCACGCGCGCGTCGATCACGTTGGCGAACACGACGCGCGCCCCGACGCGCTTGGCGAGCGCGACCGCGACGGACGTCGCGGCGCGGGCCGCGTCGGACCCGTCGGTCGGGATAAGGATCGTCGAGAATGCCGAAGCCACGAGGCTTCGTACGCTCGCGCTCCCCTCGGGCCCTTGCAGCCGCCTAGGTCGTGGTCTGCGGTTCGGTCGCGGCGGCGGCGACGACCACCGGACTCGGGCGCCGCTCGAAGCGCTTCGCGAGGCGCTTCGACTGCTCGCGGGTCGGTCGTTCGACGCACACGTAGAGGACGTAGGCCAGCGCGAACGACCCGAGCAGCGTCGCCGTGAAGTAGGCCGCGAAGGAACGTCCACGCGATCTGCGGACGGTGGACGACGTAATAGTAGATGCCGAGCACGACGAACGGGTTCAACAGGAAGACGCCGTAGCACAATTCCGCAGGCACGTACCAGCCGCGCCATGTGAAGACCGCATGGAGGGGGCGCAGCAGCGGGGCGCCGGCGACGATCAGCAGCATCAGCGCCGCGACGGCGACCGAGAAGACCGTGTTGTAGGCGATCAGGTAGAGCGCCGACCAGGTCGGATCCCACGACGACGCCTCGCCGGGAAAGACCGGCGTGGCGACGACGCCGACGGCGATCGCGACCGACGCGACGGCCAGCAGCGACGCGACGACGGGCCGCGCGCGCAACCACGCCTCCGCGTCGTGGTAGCGCAGCAGGGTCACGACCATGAGACCCGCGACGATCGCACCAATGCGGTTCTGCGTCTTGTCGTAGACGCCGTCGAAGTAGTGCTCGAACTGGGCCGCGTCGTGGAACGGATCGGCGGCGAGCGGCAGCGTGAAGTGGCCGGCCAGCACGGCGATGCCGCGCACGACGACCAGCGCGGCGAGCACCGCCCAGAGCGCGTTGAACAGGTCGCGGCTGCGGTTGCGCACGAGCAGCACCAGGATCGGCAACGACAGATAAAACGCCACGTCGACCGGGAGCGACCACGACCAGCTCATCACCTGATGCATCATCGGGACGTTGTTGTTGACGAACAACAGGTTGGCCCAGACGTACTGGATGTTGAAGTTCATCGTAAAGTGGTACAGGACCAGCACCACGAAATACGCCGGTATCAGGCGTGCCATCCGCCGGAACAGCCACGGCCACACCGCATAGCGATGCCGCTCCAGGTCGGCGAGGATGTAGTAGCCGATCAGGAAGCCGGTGATGACGAACAGCGCGTCGAGCGCGAAATGGCCGCGCATCGCGACCCGGCCGGCGAGCGACCCGAAGACCGTCTTCGCGTCGCCCGGCGTCAGGAAGAAGCTCGAATAGAACACGACGTGCAGGAGCAGCAGCGCGACGATCGCGAGCGTCCGGACGGCGTCGAGGAACCGGTAGCGCGGCTCTCCTTCAGGCTCGCTGATCTTCAGGGCGGCGAAGTTCACGATTGCGGGCGCAGGTGACCAGGCGAGAGCATCAGATAGCTCAGCAACACGCCGATGACGCCGGCGAACAGGACCGAGCCGAACGTGAAGTTGACGTCCCACCAGACGCCGCCGAGCAGCAACGCCGACAGCCCGAGGTAGAGCGCCTGGACGACCGCGGGGACCGCGATGGCGAACAGCCGGAAGTCGCGTGGACGCGCGGGACCGGGCCGCAGACGGGCGACCATCACGTCCGCCAACGCGCCCGCGGCGAGCGCGACGACGACCGGGTACGTACACCGAGAGCGCCCCGCTCGACAACAGGATCGCCATCAGGAGTGCCGGCAGCGTGAACAGCAGCGTCAGGGCGCCCGGCGCCAGCGTCGCGTTGCGCACCGCGAACAGGGCGAAGCCCGCGAGCAGCGCCGTGTGGATGATGACGATCGTGATCCCGAGCGCCTCCTTGTAATACGTGAACGGCAGCAGGTAGAAGGCGAGGCTGGTCCCGCCGCCGGCGTCGGGGGTGAGCGGCGCGTTGCTCGACGAGACGCCGGCATCGAAAGCAAACTGCAGCGTGAACTCGATCATCGCGAGAAACAGCGCGAGCGAGATCAGCATCGGGGCTTGCTCGTCGAGGCGCACCGGCAGCACGGCCCGCGCAAACGTCGCCCGGGCCGGCCCGAGGAGAATCAGCGCCATGCCGATTCCCATGAACAGGTGCGTCGGGCTGATCAGGACGTCGATGCCCTCTTCGATCCCGAAGACGCGATGCCACGTAACGTCCGGGATCACGCCGATCGCGAAGATCGCGACGCCGATCGCCGTCAGGTCGTAACCGGGCGCGAGCGCGGCCGGCCAACGGTAACCGCGGCGCAGGTTCCACAACAGCGGCACGCCGACGGCGAGGACGTTGGCGAAGAAACCCGCATACAGCACGGCGTGGTACGGCGTGAAGAACGACTCGCGAACGTCGTGATAGTGCGACCAGCCGTCGGCAAACAGCCCAACCAACAGCCAGGCTGCACAGACGACCATCACCCAGTCGTACCGATCGTCGCTCTCAACGGCCCGCGTTGATGGGATATCCACGCCGCTTGCTCCGATTCCGAGGGGGCTCGACGCACCCGGGGAACCAACGAATCATGTCCAGACTAGCGCTTGGCCTTCACGGCGCGCTGGCGCTTCTCATGCTCGCAGCTTGCGCGACGCGCGTCGAGATGCCGGAGAATCTCGCCGTCGGGGCGCAGCCAGCGCGGATGACGCCCGGGCCGGCCGCCGATTACGAGGCGGCCCCGCAGATCGACACGGTCTGGCTGTCCAGCCTGACGCTCGAGCGCGGCGGAACGTGGTCCGGCGAGATCGCGACCCCGAGCAACGTCGCGAGCATCGAGGTGCGCACCGACAGCTTCTCCTTTAGCGTCCCGCGGGTGAAGCCCGGCATCTTCGCGTTCTCCTATGCGATCCCGGACCTGCCGCCATATCTGCGGCGCCACTTCGTGCTGCACGTCGTCGCGCGCAACGCGGGCGGCGACAGCTTCGACGAAGAGCTGCCGATCGAGATCCTCTAGGGTTCGATCGCCGGCGCTATCGTGCCGCTGACGTCGCCGAGGTCGATGCGCTCGTCGCCGTCGCCGCACCAGCCACGCAAGGTCACCGTGTCGCCGTCCTCGAGGAAGCCGCGCCGCGTCCCGTCGCCGAGGGCCAGCGGCTTCGTACCGCGCGACGTCAGTTCGATCGCGCTCCCGTACGTGCCGGCCTCGGCGCCGGAGATGGTCCCCGAACCGTACAGGTCGCCGGCGCGCACGCGCGAGCCGTTGCTGCTCATGTGCGCCAGCTGCTGCGCCATGCTCCAGTACATCGCACGAAAGTTCGTGCGCGAGATCACGGTGGCGTGGACGCCGGTCGCCGTCATCGCCGCGGTCGCGAGACTCGCCTCGAGGTCGATGTCGTAATTCTGCGCGCCCGTCGTCCGCAGGTAATCGAGCGGCGGCGGCTGCTGTTCCGGGCCTGCGACGCGGAACGGCTCGAGCGCATCGAGCGGAACGACCCAGGCGGAGATCGACGTCGCAAACGACTTGCCGAGAAACGGCCCCAGCGGCTGGTACTCCCATGCCTGGATGTCGCGCGCGCTCCAATCGTTGAGCAGCACGATGCCGAAGATGTGGTCCCGAGCGCGGTCGGCCGGAATCGGGGTGCCGAGCGGCGGCCCGTCGCCCGTGATGAAGCCGACCTCGAGTTCGAAGTCGAGCATCCGCGACGGTCCGAACGACGGTTCGGCGGCGTCCGGCGGCTTGCGTTGACCGCGCGGCCGCACGATCGGCGTTCCGCTGACGACGACCGTCCCCGCCCGGCCGTGATAACCGATCGGAATCCAGCGGTAGTTCGGCAGTAGCGGGTCGCCGTCGGGCCGGAACAGCTTGCCGAGGTTCGTCGCGTGTTCGATCGACGCGTAGAAATCGACGTAGTCCGCCACCTCGATCGGCAGGAGCATCGTCGCCTCGGACAGTGGCACGATCGCGCGTTGCGGCGGCGCCGCGATCAGTTCGAGGGTCCGCACCCGCGCGGCCGACCACACCGCCCTGCCGCGCGCGAGCAGCCGGTTCAGCGAAGGGGCGCAGAACAGTTCGATCGCGTCGTCGACGTGCCCGTCATAGAGGCCGGCGCGTGCCAGCACGCCGAGGTCGATCGCGGCGTCGCCGACGCGCGCTCCCACCGCCGGCGGCGCGCCGCCTGCCGAGAACACGCCGTACGGGACGCCGGCGAGCCCCCGCTGCGAAACGCTCGCCGTCACCGCGCGAACGCGGCTTCGAGCACGCCGAGGCCGATCGAGGTCGTCGACCGGTTCCGTAAAGCTGCAGCTCCCGAACGAGCGCGCGAACGCTGCGCGCGCCCCGGCGATCTCATCGCCGCCTGCCCGCAGATCGCACCACGCGAAGGCCGCATCGTCGAGCCCGAAGTGCGACGCGTCGCGATCGCCGAGGATGCGCGCGCGCGTGCGATCGTCGAGGTCGAGCACCCAGTCCAAGACGGCAGCGCCCATCACGTTGAAGAAGCCGTGGACGGGCGCGGGCGGCGCGCCGTCGTCGTGCCGGATCGGATGGTGCAGGCCGGCGGTCGCCTTGAACGGCACCTCGCGCGCCCGGAGCGTCCCGAGCGCGAACGCGAGTTGCTCCGGAGTCGGAATCAACGGTTGCGGGATCCCGCCGCAGCGTATCTTCGCCGCGACGTCGTGCGGGCTGCGGGCGCGCGCGTCGGCGAGCGCGTCGACGGTCGCGGCGACACGCGCCTCCCAATCGTCGCCGAAGCCGAGCTCGACGTACGCGGCCGAACCGCGCGGCGAGCTGGCTCGCGTCGATGTCCGCGACGAGCAACGACACCGCGGCCCGGATCTCTCCGTCGTCGACCGCCGGAGCCTTGACCTCGATCGATCGAATCGCGACCGTCTCCGCGGCCGCGTCTTGCTCGGCCAGCGCCCGATCGATCGCCGTGCCGGCCGCGGCCGCTTCGACGATGAGGCTGAGCCCGAGCGGTCCGGTCTGCGTCGCCCGCACCGCCGCGATCAGCTCGCCCAGACGCGCCGCCGTCACGACGAAGTCGCCGAGCATCCACGCGTGCGGTCCCGTGCGCGCGCGACGATCCTCCGCGAGCGCGGCCGGCACGGCGAGCGACGCCGGCGGGAACAGCCCCGCATCGTCGATCAGCCGCTGCAGGAAGGCGCGCCGCGCCGAGATCACCGCGTGCTCCAAAACAGCATCGCCGGTGCTTCGCGAGGCGCCGCCCGCCGTCCCCGCAAAGAGAGGCGGCATGAGCGCACAGCCGCCGATGCTGGAACTCTATGTCTCGCTCGACGTCGAAGCGGACGGTCCGTGCCCGGGCCTGTTCTCGATGCTCAGCTTCGGCATGGCCGCATTTACGCTCGAAAAGCAGCTCGTCGGGACGTTCTCGCGCAACCTGCAGCGCCTCCAAGACGCGCGGCTGGACGATCGCACGATGATCTGGTGGCAGACGCCCGAAAACGAAGCGGCGTACGCGGCGACGCGCGAGCACACGGTCACGCCGCGCGCCGCGATGACCGACGCGCGCTATTGGCTCGAGTCGATGCGCCGCTTCGGGCGGCCGATCATCTGCGGCGCGCCGAGCGGATTCGACTTCACCTTCCTCTACTACTATTTTCAGCGCGAACTGGGCGAGAGCCCGATCGGCTTTGCGAGCCTCGACCTGCGCAGTTACGCCGCCGCGGTGATGAAACGGCAGTACCGCCAGGTCGGGAAGAACAGCTTTCCGGCAGAATGGCTGAGCGACGCGCTCGCCCACACGCACGTCGCCCTCGACGACGCGATCGAACAGGGTTGCATCCTGATCAACATGCTCCGGGCGAACCTCGGGCTACCGGCGATTCCGAACTACATCGACGCGCGCTAGCGCACCACAGCCTGCCGACGCTAGGCCGGCGAGGCGGTGGCGGGGCCGGGCGCGGTCGGAAAGACGCGATAGGCCCCCACCTTCCCGCTCGGATCCATGCGCAGCCGCGCGGACATGTGTCCGTTCGAGAACCGCAAGTCGTAGTCGTAGAGGCCGCGGTCGGGGTCGGCCTTGACCTGCGTCAGTCCCTGATACGACCCGAGTGAATGCATGCGATCCGAGAGGTCGCCGATCTCGCCGCGCGTCACCTCGCCGCGCGTGTCACGGTCCATCGGAGCCGTCGTGCCGTCGTAGTCGTTCGCGTAGACCGCGCGCGTGATCGAGTCGGCGAGACCGGCCGGATCGTGCGTCGTGCGCATCGATACGCAGCCGGTTGCGGCCAACACCGCGCATGCGAGGCCCGCGCGAACGAGCTTAGAGCGTACCCCAGCCATACGAGACGATCGCCGGATTATACGCCGTGGTCAGCGCCGGCGCCGGCGCGGGATGCGACGCGACCGTCGCGTGGTGGGTGCCCGCCATCGCGACCTGGTGCTGCAGCGACGTGATCTGCGCGCGATCGCGCACGACCTCGCCGTGCTGGAGCGCGACCTCGTGCTGATACGACTGGACGAGCGCGACCTCGTTCGTGTACGCCTGCCGCTCGGATTCGTAGGCCGCCTGCGC
The DNA here is from genome assembly GCA_963743605.1 of Vulcanimicrobiota bacterium. Lineage (GTDB taxonomy): Bacteria > Vulcanimicrobiota > Vulcanimicrobiia > Vulcanimicrobiales > Vulcanimicrobiaceae > CAVUQJ01. The sequence goes on from CAVUQJ010000019.1 coordinate 32,248, forward strand.
GTCGTCGCGCTGTTCGGCGAGAGCGGCCTGCCTGCGCGCGTCCTCGGCGTAGCGTTCGTGGACCTTCTTGTTGTGATTGATGATCAGGAGCGTGCCGGCGATCGCCGCCGCGCCGAAGATGATGTTGCGCGTGCTGGCGGCGCCGTCGGCGGCCGCGGGCTGCGGGCCGAACAGCGGCGCGACGAGCAATGCCGCGCTGCCGACGATGGTCGCCGTGCGAAGTCGGATCATGATTGCGGAACCTCCGTGGGGAAAGGTCAGCCTCATATCGAGAAACGTCCGCGCCCTTGCGCGCGGTTCCTGTTGAGCGTACGCCGGGCAAGCGGCACCGCGCGTCGCTTGCGATGACCTTACCCACAGCGGCCGGAGAAAACAACCGGAGCGACTGCCTTCTCAGGCAACCTTAACGGCCCGGCGAGCAGCCGGAGGCTCGCGCGGCGTGGGCAGGGGCAAACGCCGCCCAGCAACTAATCAATTCGGAATGGAGACGCTTTCGGACCGGAGCGCGGGCGCGCTCGCCCAGATGGACTGGGATCATCTGCACTTCTACGTCGGCAACGCGCGCCAGGCGGCACACTTCTACGTGACCGCGTTCGGTTTCGCGCTGACGGCCTACGCCGGGCCGGAGACCGGAGTCCGCGACCGCGCCTCGTACCTGCTCGAGCAGGGCGACATGCGCATGGTGCTCACGAGCCCGCTGGGACCGGATGGACCGATCGCCGACTTCGTCCGCCGCCACGGCGACGGCATCGCCAACGTCGCGCTGCGTGTGTCCGACGCGCGCGCGGCGCTCGAGGCGGCGCGCGCCGGTGGCGCGACGATCGTCGCCGACGCCGCGGAGGCGCAGGACGAGCATGGCCGCGTCGTCACCGCGGCGATCCGCACGTACGGCGACACCGTGCACACGTTCGTCGAACGCGCCGCCTATCGCGGCCCGTTCATGCCCGGCTTCGTCGCGCACCCCACCACGCTGCGCGCGCCGGCAGCCGGTCGGTCTCGTGCGCGTCGACCACGTCGTCGGCAACGTCGGCTGGAACGAGATGGACCCTTGGGCCGACTACTACCGCAAGGTCTTCGGCTTCACGCAACTGGTCTCGTTCGACGACCACGACATCTCGACCGAGTACACCGCGCTGCGCTCGATCGTCATGGCCGACGACGGCCCGCAAGGTCAAGTTCCCGATCAACGAGCCGGCCAAGGGCCTCAAGAAGTCGCAGATCGAGGAATACCTGGACTTCTTCGGCGGCGCCGGCGTGCAGCACGTCGCGATCGCGACCGACGACATCGTCGGCACCGTGCGCGCGCTCCGCGCGAACGGCGTCGAACTCCTCGACACGCCGGCCTCCTACTACGAGGCGCTGGCCGAGCGGGTCGGTGAGATCGGCGAGGACATCGAGGTCCTGCGCGATCTGAGCATCCTCGTCGATCGCGACGACCTCGGTTACATGCTCCAGATCTTCACCAAACCGCTCCAAGACCGTCCGACGTTGTTCTTCGAGTTGATCCAGCGCAAGGGGAGCCAGTCGTTCGGCAAAGGCAACTTCAAAGCGCTCTTCGTCTCCATCGAAGAGGAACAGGCCAAACGAGGGACCCTCTAGTGACTCGCGCGCTCAGCTCCATCCTCTCCTTCGTCACGCTGGCGGTCGCGACGACCGCCGTCGCCGTAGCCGCCCCGCAGGCACACCCCAGCGCCGCGCCCGCGCCCCCGCCGGCCCCCGCGACCGGCGCCGCCGGCGCGCAGACGCCCGGGAAGGGACCGTCCGCCTACGACCGCTTCGTCAAGGACGCGGTGAGGCAGCCGGGACTCTTCACGCTGTACCGCAAGGACGGCCACGTCTTCCTCGAACTGGGCGCCGATCAGTTCGACACCGACTATCTCGAGCACATCGTGCCGGCCAACGGCCTCGGCGGCTTCGGGTTCGAATCGGGCCAGATGTTCGCGCAGAGCGCGCGGCTCGTGCGCTTCCACAACATCGACGACAAGGCGGTCGCGATGATCTGGCCCGCGACGCGCTTCCTAGCCGACCCCGACACCGCGCTCGCGCGCGCCGTCAAGATGTCGACCGCCGACTCGGTCCAGGTCGTGCTCCCGGTCGTCGCGACCGACGACGTGAACCGCAAGGTCGTCGTCGACCTCGCGGCGCTGCTCGGCGACTCGCTCGACCTCGGCTCGGCGCTGAGCGACGCCGTCGACAACCCGCTCAATCCGGGCGGCTCCTACCGCCTCGACCCGACGCGGACGTACTTCGGTCCGAGCAAGTCGTTCCCGAAGAACGCCGTCATCGAGGCCGACCAGACGTTCGCCTCCGCCAAGCCCGACGCGATCGACACGGTCACCGACGCGCGCTCGATCCAGATGCGCGTCGTCTACAACCTGAGCGCGATCCTCAGCTCGCCCGACTACATGCCGCGGTTGTACGACGACCGCGTCGGCTTCTGGGAAGATCCGCACGTCGAGTTCGGCGACGACTCGCAGCGCGACAACTACCTCTGGTACATTCTGCGCTGGAACATCGAGCCGTCCGATCCCAGCAAACCGTTGTCGCCCGCGAAGAAGCCGATCGTCTTCACGCTCGACAACTCGATCCCGCCCGAGTACCGCGCGCCCCGTGCGCGCGGGCATCCTCCAGTGGAACAGAGCGTTCGAGAAGATCGGCGTCAGCGATGCGATCCAGGTCGAGGATCAACCGACGGACGGCACGTACGATCCCGACGACATCCGCTTCAACGTCGTCCGGTGGGTGACCGATGCGGTCCCCGACTTCGGCGCCGAGGCGCAGATCGTATGGGATCCGCGCACCGGCGAGATCTTCCGCGGCGGCGTCCTGCTCGACAGCGGGATCGTTCGGCGCGCGAAGTTCGGCTTCAAGAACCTGATCGCGCCCGACGCGTCGGCCGACGAGATCACCCCGATCATGCCGCGCAAGGGCCCGTATCTGCCGATGCACGACGAGGCGGCGTACGGCGCGGGGATGCACGCGGAGTTCACCTACGGCGCGACCGCGCTCGAACTGATGTACGGGAGCGGCGCCAACATCGACGGCTTCTCGCGCGACCTGCTCGAATCGGTGACGCTACACGAGGTCGGTCACGACTTCGGCCTGAGCCACAACTTCATCGGACACTACGCGATCACCGCGAGCGAACTGCAGAGCAAGACCTTCACGGCGACGCACGGCGTCGCGTCGTCGGTCATGGAGTACGCGCCGGTCAACCTGTGGCCGAAGGGGACGCCGCAGGGCCACTACTGGCAGACGACCCTCGGGTCGTACGACTACCACGCGATCCATTGGGGGTATGCCGCGATCCCGAGCGCACGCTCGCCGCAGGCCGAGGTGGCCACGCTCAGTCGCTGGGCGTCGAACTCCGGCGACCCGCGCTACATGTTCGCCGGCGACGAGGACGCGTTCTACGACGGCCACGCCGTCGACCCGCGCGTCGCGCAGTTCATGCTCACCGACCGTCCGATCCAGTGGTGCGCGACGCAACTGAAGCTGACGCGCAGCCTGTTCTCGACGATCGACAGCCGCTTCCCGGGCCACCAGCAGCCCTGGGACGACGAACGCGTCGCCTTCCTGAGCCTGATGAACCGGTACGCGACGTGCGCGACGGCGATGACGCACTACATCGCCGGCGAGTACCTCTCGCGCGCGCGCGTCGGCGACCCCCGCGCCCCATCGCCGCTGTCGGCCGTCCCGCGCAGTCAGGAACAGCTGGCCTATAACATGTTGACGACGTACCTGTTCTCGGATTCGGCCTGGCACTTCTCGCCGGGCACGCTGAACCGGCTCGTCTACACGGAGTACATGCCGTTCTCGAACTTCGGCTACGACCCGACGGACCGTCACGACGTCCCGATCACTCAGGTCGCGGCGCGGCTGCAGAACGGCGCGCTGAACTACATGTTCTCGCCGCTCGTCCTCCAACGGCTCGCCGACCTGCCGACGAAGTATCCGGCGGGCAAGACGATGTCGCTCACGGATCTGTTCGTCTGGACGCAGAACGCGATCTTCTCCGACGTCGCCGACGGCAAGCCGGGCGGCACGCAGGTCCACCGCAACCTCCAGCGGCGCTACTCGCGGACGCTGGCGCGGATGATCACGACGCCGCTGCCCGGGACGCCCTACGACGCCGAGGCACTCGCCCATCACCAACTGCTCGTGCTGTCCGGGCAGCTGCGTCGCAACCTCGCCAACCCGAACCTCGACCTGCAGACGCGCGCCCACCTCGAGGCGATCCAGGTCGACGTGACCCGCGCGCTGGACGCACGTCAGGTCGTCGAGTAGTCTCGCTCGATCTCGTACACCTCGACGGGGATTCCCCGTAGGCTGGAGGTCCCGCGCAAGTGCATCCCGTTCTTGCGCGCGACCTTCTTCGAGGCTTCGTTCTCGGGGACGACGAGCGACACGAGCCGGTCAACGTCGAGGAACGCGAACGCCCACGCGCGCACGGCCGCGGCGGCCTCGGTCGCGTACCCCCGGCCCCAATGCTCCTGCGCGATGGCGTAGGCGACCTCGACCTCGTCCCGCCCGTCGAGCTGCCAGTTCAAGAGCCCGCAGCGGCCGAGCCACGCTCCGTCATCGCGGCGGATCGTTGCCCACAGACTGTAACCGTGCTCCGCGTAGGCCCGCAGGACGAAGTCGATCTCGGCGCGCGTCTCGTCGCGCGTCCGGGTGCGGCCCGACCCGAGGTAGCGCGCGACCGCCGGGTCCGCGTTGAGGGCGGCATACGCATCGAGGTCATCGTGCGTCAACGTCCGCAGGATCAGACGGTCGGTCTCGGCGACGATCGGCATCGGAGCGAGTCTTTCGGCGCGACCCAGGCGCCGACCGCTGGACAAATCGTCGCGTTTCGGGTACAGAGACGGCATGCATGTGCAAGCTCGCCCGCTGGCTCCCGTGCCGCGCGCGCAACTCGCGGGACGGTACCGCGGGAACCGGCTGCGTTCGCGGCGGCTGTTCGCGATCGTCAAACCCGAGGCGTACCTCGACCGGCCGATCCCACTGCGGCTTCCGATCGTCTTCTACGACGGCCACATCCCGGCGTTCTCGTACAACACGCTGATCCGGGCGGCGCTCGGCGGCCCGAGCATCGACGCGCACTTCGAACGCATCTTCGAGCGGGGCATCGATCCCGCCGACGCCGGCCACGCCAAGCCGCGCGAGGCCGTTGACATCTGGCCGGCCCCCGATCGCGTGCGCGCCTTCGCGCGATGCGGTCGATGCGGCCGTCCTCGCCGCGTTCGAACGCGCGAATCTGACGGACGCGCGCAGCTCGCCGTTGCTCGAGCGGGCGCAGGCGGCCTACACGATCCTCGAACACGAGGAGATGCATCACGAGACGCTGCTCTACATGCTCCATCGTCTGCCGTTCGACCGCAAGCGGATCGAACCCGGACCTGGCCGCACGCCTGAGTCGCGCGTCGCGCGACCGGGAGGCGCATCGAGATTCCGGCCGGACGCGCGACGCTCGGCGTCAAGCGCGAGGCGATCGCGTTCGGGTGGGACAACGAGTTCGGCGAGAGCGCCGTCAACGTCGGCGCGTTCGAGATCGACGAACACAGCGTGACCAACGGCGACTGGCTCGCGTTCGTGCGCGAGGGCGGCCCGGTTCCGCCGTTCTGGATCGCGCGCGACGACGGCGCGTTCGACGTTCTCGGCCAGTTCGAGCGTTACGCGTTTCCGCCGGATTGGCCGGTGTACGTCACCCACGATCAGGCGACGGCCTATGCCGCTTGGCGCGGCGGGCGCATGCCGACCGAGGCGGAGTATCACCGCGCGGCATTCGGTACACTCGAGGGCGATCGAGCGCGACTTCCCGTGGGGCGACGACGAACCGCACGCGTTGCACGGCAACTTCGACCTACGCCGCTACGACCCCGAACCGGTCGGCAGCAGCCCCGCCGGCGCGAGCGCGTGGGGCGTCCACGACCTGATCGGCAACGGCTGGGAGTGGACGTCGACGCCGTTCGCCCCGCTCCCCGGCTTCGCGCCGATGGCGTCGTACCCGGCGTACTCCGCCGACTTCTTCGACGGCGCGCACTACGTCATCAAGGGCGCATCGCCGGTCACCTCGCGCCACCAGGTGCGCCGTTCGTTCCGCAACTGGTTCCGGCCCGACTACCCGTACGTCTATGCCAAGTTCCGGCTGGTCCGGGACTGCCGGGATCTCTAAGCGGCCCGCCGGATCGCGTCCGGCGGGCTGCTGCGAAAGCGGGTCAGTTCGGGAGGGTCGCAACCCCGGCTGCACCGTCCAGACCATTGGCGGAGCCGACCGTCGTGATGTTCGTCCCGCTCGGATACTTGTCGACCAAGACGTCGCCGCTGCCGAGGTCGGCGATGTAGACGCGCGTGTTCTTCTTGTTGAGCGCGACGTGGAAGGCATCGGCCGCGCCGGTGATCGTCGACGATATCGAGGTGTACGGCGGCGGAATGATGTCGACGCCTACGCCTTGGTCGCACGCCACGAGTCTGGCGTGGTTGTCGACTTGCAGACCACCCGCGAAGCCGAGCGTAATGGCGCTCAAACTCGTCTCGTTGCGGCCTGCTCAGGCCGCCCTTGAACTCTGCCAGAGGGCCGGGGCCGCCGCTCACGCTCGCGTTCCCGCTGACGAAGACGTCGTGGTGGCTGTCGACGGCGACTCCTTCGTTGGCTATGCCCGTGCTGCACGAAGCCGACGGCGTGTTCACCCCTTGCGGGAACTCGACGATCGTTTCACCGCCGTAATCGGCGACGTAGACGTTACCGGCCGCATCGGTGGTGACGTTGATCGGGTTCGAGGTTCCCGACGAATACTGAGCGATCAGGCTGTGTGACGGGTTGTACTCGTCCACGACGCCGCCGACATACGTCGACGACGTAGAGGTTCCCGTGCGTATCGTAACGGTCGCCGTCGGCTCCGCCGAAGCCGCCAAGCGTCGTCACGAGGTGATACCTGCGATTCAGGATGTACGTTTTGGCGGCGTAGTCGGTAACGGCAAGGTCCCTGATAGCGGCCATCGCGCCCGCATCGGTGAGCACGCGGGAAGGCTCGACCTGCGCCGCATTCGGAACGACGCCGGGACGCGCACCGCCGCTGCGGACGCTCCCGCGACCTTGGCTTTGAGCGCGCGAGAGGGACGCATTTGAGGAGCCGGAGGGAGCCGATACCGACGATCCGGAGGGGGCAAATCCTGACGAGCCGGAGCAACCAGCGAGCAAGACAACCGCGGCCGCCGTGCACGTAGCCTGCAACGCCCGCAATCTCGAGGGCTTCATAGAAAACCTCCAAAGGTGAAAGAGCGAAAACGCTAGGGGCGCGAGGTCTACTCCCGCGCATCGTGGGTCACCTTCACCGCGAGTGGAAGCGTGCGGGGTGGGCGCTATGCGGCGGAGCCGCGGGCCCGGCGCAGAACACCCGGACGCGGCGCCCCGGCTTGGGCGCGCTCTGTCGACAGGGAGTACCGCGTGGCCACGACGATGACCGAGAAAAAGACGCCGATCACGGTCGCCTACGGCGACGGGATCGGGCCCGAGATCATGGACGCGACGCTGTCGATCCTCGATGCGGCCGGCGCCCGGCTCGAACCCGAGCGGATCGAGATCGGCGAACGCGTCTACCAGCGCGGGTCGACGAGCGGGATCGAACCGGACTCCTGGGACTCGCTGCGCCGGACCGGCGTCTTCCTCAAGGCGCCGATCACGACGCCGCAGGGCGGCGGTTTCAAGAGCCTCAACGTCACCGTCCGCAAGACACTCGGCCAGTACGCCAACGTCGGCCTTCGGTCGCCTACCATCCGTTCGTCGCGACCAAGCACCCCGGCATGGACATGGTCATCGTCCGCGAGAACGAGGAAGACGTCTACGGCGGCATCGAGTACCGTCAGACGGCCGACGTGATGCAGTGCCTCAAGCTGATCACGCGGCCGGGCTGCGAGCGGATCGTCCGCTATGCGTTCGAGTACGCGCGCGTCAACAACCGGCGTAAGGTCACCGCGTTCACCAAAGACAACATCATGAAGATGACCGACGGCCTCTTCCACGCCGTCTTCGACGAGATCGCAAAAGAGTATCCCGCGATCGAGAACGAGCACTGGATCGTCGACATCGGCGCGGCCAAGATGGCCGACACGCCCGAAGCGTTCAACGTCATCGTAACGGAGAATCTCTACGGCGACGTGCTTTCCGACGTAGCGGCGCAGATCGCCGGCTCCGTCGGGCTCGCCGGCGCCGCCAACATCGGCGATCACTTCGCGATGTTCGAGGCGATCCACGGTTCCGCGCCGCGGCGCGCGGGTCAGAACCTCGCGAATCCCTCCGGGCTGCTGCTCGGCGCGGTCATGATGCTCGTGCACATCGGCCAGACCCAACGTCGCCGAGCGGGTGCACAACGCGTGGCTGCGCACGATAGAGGACGGGATCCACACCTACGACATCTACGACGCGACGGTCAGCGCGAGCAAGGTCGGCACGAAGGAGTTCGCCCAAGCCGTCGTCGAGCGCATCGGCGCAGCGGCCGCAGACTCTGCACGCGATCAGCTACAACCGTCAGGCGACGATGAACCTGGCGCGCCGCGAACCGGTCGGCCGCGTCCGGCGAAGTCGCTCGTCGGCGTCAACGTCTACGTCGACTGGAGCGGCGGCATGCCCGACGCGCTCGCCGCAACGATGCGGTGCGCTGGGCGGCGAGCGGCTCGACCTTGCGACGATCTCGACCCGCGGCACGAAAGTCTGGCCGGGCGGTTTCCCCGAGACGCTGAGCGGCGACCACTGGAGTTGCCGCTACCTGGGCAAGGGCGCCGGCACGGTCGACCACAAGTCGATCGCCGGTCTGCTCGAGCGCGTGAGCGCCGCCGGGATCGACTTCATAAAGACCGAGAACCTCTACGACTTCGACGGCAAGCCGGGCTACTCGCTGGCGCAGGGTCAGTAGAGCGCGGGAGGAGCTTAGGGGCCGATGACTCCGCGGACGCTCGTGCTGCTCGGCGGTTTGACGCTGAGCGCGGGCTACGCAGATGCGGTCGCGTTCTTCGGCCTCGGGACGTTCACCGCGAACATGACCGGCAACACCGTGCTGCTCGGCGCGGCGATTGTTCGCGCGCTCGTGCCACGCTTCGGCACGAGCGTGTCGCTCGGACTCCCGACGCTGTCGATCGTCTCGTTCACGGCCGGCGCGGCCTGCGCGGCGCTCGTCTACCGCGGCGCGCAGAGCGGCCGGCGCGCGCTCCTGCTCGCGGTCGCCGCCGTCATGCTGATCGTCGCGGCGGTCATCTACCGTTTTCCGGCGGGCGCGGAGGCCGCGCCGTGCATCATCTTGCTGTCGGCCGTGATGGGGCTGCAGAGCGTCGTCGCCGTGCGTAGCGGCGTGGCGGGCGTCTCGACGGTCTACGTCACGGGGACGCTGATCACCGCGATCGTCGACACGTTCGGACTTCCGCGGACGCGAGAACTCCGCGAAGAAGGCGCCGTGAACTGGACGGCGTGGCTGCTCTACCTCGCCGGGGCGATCGGCGGCGCCTTCGGGTTGGACGCGCTCGGCGATCGCGCGCTGTGGCCGCCCGCGATCGCCGTGCTGCTCCTGTTGACGATCGCCTGGTGACGCGATGCGCATCGTCAGCCTGATCCCGAGCGCGACCGAGATCGTGTTCGCGCTCGGCGCGCAGGACGCGCTCGCCGGCGTCACGCACGAGTGCGACTTCCCGCCGGAGGCGCGCACGAAGCCGATCCTAACGTCGAGCGCGTTGCCGCACGCCGCCGCGGCGGCGGCGATCGACCGTCACGTGCGCGCGAACCTCCACGCGGGGTCGAGCCTCTACCACCTCGACGCGGCGCTGCTCGAGCGGCTCGCCCCCAACGTCATCATCACGCAGGAGACCTGCGAGGTCTGCGCCGTCTCCTGCGAGATCGTCGCGCGCGCCGCGAAGCGCCTGCGCGGCGACCCGCGCATCGTATCGCTCGAACCGTCGTCGCTCGAGGACCTGTACGCGAACATCGCGACCGTCGGCGCGCTCTGCGACGCCGGCGACGCCGCCGCGCGCCTCGTCGCGGGGTTGCGCGCGCGGGCAGACTGCACTACGCGACGCCGTCGCGGGAACGCAACGGCCGCGGACGCTCGTGCTCGAGTGGACGGATCCGGCGATCGGCCCGGGACACTGGACGCCCGAGCTCGTCGCGCTCGCCGGCGGCGAACCGGTGCTGGGGAGCGCGCACGAGGCGCGCGTGTTGACCTGGGACGAGATCGCGGCCGCCGACCCCGACGCCGTCATCGTCGCGCCGTGCGGGTTCGATCTCGCCGCGACGCACCGCGCGTTGGCGGAACTCGGCGACAATCCCGCGTGGCGCTCGTTGCGCGCCCTGCGCCAGGGACGCGCGTATGCCGTCGACGGGAACGCTTACGTCAACCGACCGGGCCCGCGCCTCGTCGATACGGCCGAAATCTTCGCGGCGCTCCTGCACGGCGTCGGCTCCGACGCCGCGCGCGCTCCCGGCGCATGGTCGCCGATCGCGACGACCGAGGCGCGCTACATCCCGTAGAGATCGTGCATCGTCATCTCCAGCCCCCAGCCGGTGGCGATCGAAACGACGATGCCGACCGCGACGATCAGGGGCAGCCACTTGCTGCCGCGCTCGCGCACGATCGACTGCCCGACGGCGGCCGTCATCGCGATCCCGAGGCAGATGCCGTAGATGTAGTAGATCACTCAGAGTAAGGAAAGGTCGTCGTCGCGCAGGCCGTGCACGGGATCGACTGGTCCGACTCGCCCGCGGGCAGGTCGAAGGCCGCGACGAAGCCGGCGCGACCGGCGGGGACGACGCTGGGTCCGCCGACGCCGAGCCGCTGCGGATCGCTCCAGATCGCGACGCCGAAATGCATCGCGGCGGGCGAACTGAAGTGCAGGACCAGCGTGCCGCCGCCCGAGGCGACCCGCGTCAACTGCGGATAGGCGGGTCCGGGATCGGTCTCGACGAGCGGCCGATTGAACACCGAGACCGGATCGTGCGCGTACGTGAAGAGCCGCGACGGCAGCGTGTGACCGGCGATGAACGACATCCCCGCCTTGGCGTCGTGGTAGTCGATCGTACCGGGGCTGAACGAGGCGCCGTTGTAGCGCGTCGGCTTGCCGCCGGCGACGAAGGGAAACGCGACCGCGCGCGGCCGCGCGGAGAAGGCGCGCGCGACCGGCAGTGCGCCGCTCAACGTCAGCGCGCGCATCCCGACGCGCTTCGCCTCGTCGTAGAGCGCCCCGAGGACGACGCCGTCCGTCGTCGGATCGGACGCCTCGTCGTGCGATTCCTGTTGGCTCATCATCACGATCGGCTGCGTTTGGCCCGCGGCGGCGTACGCGTCCACCAGCCGCCGCACGTACGTGGCGCCGCCGGTGGGCGAGAAGCCGCCGCGCCGCAAAACGTCGTCGGGATCGGTCGAGTACTCCGCCTCCGCCGAGTACTGCGGCGTTCCGAGCGACAGCCACGCGCGCGTTAGGTCGCGTGCCGTCCACTCGAACGCGACGAGACGGCAACTGCCGTCCGGCGCCGGGACCTTGTACGACGTGACGTCGGCGCAGTACGTGCCCCACGGCGCGCCGCGATCGGCGGTCCCGTCCGTTCCGTCGGAATTCCAGGTGATGCCCCAGAAGCCGGAGTCGCCGCGACTCAGCAGCTCGGCGATCTTGCGCTCGTGGCCCGCGCCCTCGACCGAAACCGCGGGGACGAACCACGGCAATGCGCCCTCCGCCAAGGTGTACAGCGACGTGTGATCCTCGAGTTGAACGTCGTCGCCGAACGTCCCGTGGTACGCGCTGTAGATGTTTGCGTCGAGATAGAGGTACTGCGGGTTGCCGATCATCCAACTGACCGGCAGCCCGTCGGCGTGAGCGAGGTCGGCGATCGCTGCCATCCCTTTCGCCGAATACGTCTCCTGGAGCGAGGTCGCGATGAAGAGCGCCTGCGTCGGACCGTTCGGCGTGGCCCAGGTGGGCAACGGCGGCGCGGCGCCCGCGCTGACCGTCGCGGCGCCGCAGCGGAGCCGGTTATAGTCGAACGGCGGCGCAGGGCCGGCCGGAAGCGAGTACCAGACGAGCCCGTCGACCGAGAACGCGCAACCGCCGCCGCCCACGAGGTCGGCGGTCGTCAGGTTTCCCGCGGACTGGACGCTGCGCAGCGGCGGCGTCGCCGCGGCGCCGCTCGCGCACCCCGCGAGCAGCACCGACGCGGCCGCATACGCCGCGCGGCTCAGCCCTTGAGGAACGGACGCCCCTCGTGCGCGACCAGCAGGTCGTGCATGTCGTTGGCGTGCTCTTCTTCTTTGGCCAGCAGGCTCTCGAGCATGATCCGCGTCGTCGGATCCTTCTCCCCGAAGTAGCGAATCAGTTCGCGATAGTGATCGACCGCGATCCGCTCGGCGATATAGTTCTCCTTGATCATCTCGACGAGGTTGCCGGCGGTTCCATATTCCGATGCGGAGCGCGATGCCAAGCCTTCGGGATTGAAGTTCGGCGCGCCGCCCAGCTGGTTGATGCGATCGGCCACCCGCATCGCGTGTTCCTGTTCGTCGTCGGCGTGCTCGGCGAACTCCTCGCGGACGCCGTCGCTCGAGATCCCGGTCGCCGCGACCGAATGCATCGTGTAACGCAGGACGCAGACGATCTCGGTCGCGAGCACGTTCTGCAGGATCTCGATCGCCTGCTCAACGTCGCCCTCGTACGTGCCCGTCACCACGCCGCTCTCGATGTGCTCGCGGGCGCGCCGGCGCAACTCTTTCACGTCGGTCAGGAACGGCTGGCTCTGAGTCATCTGTTGGATTCCACCTTTCACGTCGAAGACGTTCGCCGCCCCGGGTTCGCGCGCAGCCAGGCCCTCACCCGCGCATCGTCGTACGGCGGGGCATGCTCGAGGAAGCCGCGCGCGAGGCGATCGCGCGGACGTGCGCCCTGCTGTGGGACCGCGGCCTCGTCGCCGGCACGAGCGGCAACGTCAGCGCGCGACTCGACGACGGCACGCTCGTCGTCACCCCGACCGCAGTGTCGCTGCGTGAACTCGATCCGGCCGACCTCGTGCGGGTCGCCCCCGACGGACGGCCGCTCGACGGCCACCGGCGCCCGACGAGCGAACTCCCGTTGCACCTCGCCGCGTATCGCGTCCGCCCGGACGTCGCGTGCGTCGTCCACACCCACCCGACGTATTGCACCGGCTGGTCCAAGACCGGCGCGCTGTTCGACCTCGACACGGTCGGCGCGAGCGAGTCGCTCGGCCCGATCACGTTCACGCACTACGCCCGCCCGGGATCGCAGGAACTCGCCGCGCGCTGTGCCGAGGCCTTCGCCGCCGGCGCCGGCACCGTCGTCATGGAGCGGCACGGCCTGAGCACCGTCGGACCTACCTTGACGGTCGCGTTCGAGCGGAGCGACCTAGCCGAGCAGACGGCCCACATCGAGTTCGTGGCGCGGCTGCTCGCGGGGGCGGGGGCTCGCGACTAGACCAAGGGCCGCGGGGGCTTCGCCCCAAATGGACAGCGGCGACCGGCGCCTGGAGAGGTGGCAGAGTGGTCGAATGCACTCGCTTGGAAAGCGAGCAGACTGTTACAGGTCTCGGGAGTTCGAATCTCCCCCTCTCCGATGTTGGGCAAGCTGTCTGCTCGCTTTCCGGGGGCCCCGCGCGCTCCGCGTGCGGGGGGCGCGCAGCACGGAGTGCGGAGCGCCCTTCAAACCTATTTCGGGGCCCCCATGGCGCGAAGCGGCATGGGGATTCGCGAGCAGACTGTTACAGGTCTCGGGAGTTCGAATCTCCCCCTCTCCGATGTTGGGCAAGCTGTCTGCTCGCTTTCCGGGGGCCCCGCGCGCTCCGCGTGCGGGGGGCGCGCAGCACGGAGTGCGGAGCGCCCTTCAAACCTATTTGGGGCCCCCATGGCGCGAAGCGGCATGGGGATTCGCGAGCAGACTGTTACAGGTCTCGGGAGTTCGAATCTCCCCCTCTCCGTTGTCGGAACACGGGCCGAACCGCGCGGGATGGGGAATGCCATGACCGTGACGCGCCGGTGGGTGGTTTCTTGGCTCGTAGTGTTCGCGTCGCTGGCGCCGCTCGGTGCGACGCGCGCCGCGACGACGGAGCAACTCCTCTACGTGAGCATGGCCGGCGAGAAGGCGGTTCTCGTGTTCGACGCCGGCAAACACGATCCGCAGCCGCTGCGCGAGATCACCGACGGGTTGATCCGTCCCGGCGCCCTCGCCGTCGACGGCGGCGGGAACCTCTACGTGTGCGACGCCGTCCTCGCCCAGGTGGTCGAATTCGCACCGGGCGCGGCGTCGCCCACCTTCGAGTACGACGTTGGCGACCAAGTCCCGGTCACGGTCGCGATCGCGCCGAACGGGAACATCTTCGTCCTGAATCAGTTCCACGGGTATCGCGCGACGATCTTCGAGTTTCGCCCCGGCCTCGCGTCGCCGATCGCGCGCTGGTATGGCACCCGACCCGCTCCCGCGGCGCCGGCCGGACTCGCCTTCGACGCGAAGAGCAACCTCTTCGTACTCTATTCGGGCTTCACGAGCGACATCTGGGTCGTCGAGTATCCGGCCACCTTACAGAGCACGAAGACCTTTCATCTCGAAGGACGCGGAGCGCAAGCGATTGCCGTCGATCGGCAAGGCAGGCTCGTGATCGACGAGTCCGATCAACTCGCGATCTTTCAACTCGGGCGGCGGAAGGCGATCCGCGTCCTCCGCGAAGTCGGCTTCCCCGCAGCCCTCGCGTTCGAGCAGGGCTGGCAACACGTATACCTCGCCGACCCCGAGAACAATCTCGTCTCGATGTTCGCGTACCCGTCGGGGAAGCTGGTGAACTTCTTCACCCACGGCATGGCCGATCCGCACGGCATCGCGATCGGCCCACCGCCGCTGTGAGGGGTAGCGTAACCGACTAGCGCCGCGCCCAGACCCGCAGGGTCGCCGGATAGTAGTAGTTTCCGAAGCCGAACACCGCGGGATACTCGTGCGCCTTACGGTAGTACCGCTGCCAGCGGCGGGGGATCGGGAACTGCCCGATGTCGATCACGTAGGGAAACGCCGGTGGCCGGTCCAGAACGAACAGCCCCGGCTCGAACCGATCGCGCGCATGCTGCACCTCGAGGAACGCGATCATCGAAAACTGGCGCGCGTTCGGACAGTCGGTGAACATGTCCGTGAAGATCAGCGCCAAGATCGGCTTGCCCTCGGCACAGAGCGCGTGCATCGCGCCGTCGACCGCCGTCATCTGCCGGCGCACGTCGGGCGTCGCTGCGAACGGCGGTTCCGCGGAGTGCACGCCCAGACCGACGAAGGTCAGCAGCGCGATGGCCGCGACGGTCACGACGGGACGAGCCCGGCGCACGAAGCGCACCGACATGAGCGGCACCACGAGCGCGCCGCAGTACGGTGCAGCGAAAAGTGCGATCAGCGTCAGGTTGTTCCACACGCCGAGCACCTTGAAGTACGCGAGGATCGCAACGATCACGACCCCGATGCCCGCAGCGCCGTCGACGATGTATGCCTGGGCTCCCTCTCGGCGAGCGATCAGCATCGAGACGAGCGCGACCACCGCGATCTCCGCCGTCACGTAGTACTGCCAGATAAAGAGGTATTTTAGGAGGTCGAGGGCGCGGTGCGAGCGCGCGAATTCATAGCCGTGCGACTGCGGGATCCACAGCGTCCAGGCGCGCATGTCCGGCGGCATCCACGCGAAGACCGCGGCGACGAGGACCACGAAGGCGCACGCGACCGCGAACGCTATCCGTCTGCGGACCACGCCCGTCAGCACGAGCGCCGCGACCAGGAACGGGAAGATGATCACGGAGTTCTGCTTCGTGAACGCTGCGATGACGCTCACGGCCAGGAGCAGCCAAATGCAGTAGGCGGGCAGCCGGCCCGTGACCATCCCGTAGTAGAGCGCGAGCATCAGCCCGAGCAGCAACGCCATCAGCGTGTCCGGATGCAGGCTCGAGAACGTGAAGTCGCGAGAGAGAACCGTCACCGCCAACAGCGCCGTTACGCCCGCGACGACCGCCGTGAGCAATCGCGTCATGCGCATGCCGAACCGCGCCGCGATCAACACGCCGCACATCGCGTACGGGATCAGCGAGAGCAGCCCGATTACGGTCGAGATCGCGCGAAACGACACGATGCCGAACGGCAACCGGAGCAACTTGCCGACGACGAACAGCAGGAAGACGTAGACCGGGCCATAGTCGAAGGAGCCCGCGTAGAGCGATGACGTGTAAGCCGGCTGGCCCGCGGCGAGCCGGTGCAACTGCATGAGAATCGGTCCGTCGCCCCATTCGTTGTCGGCCCACGGGAACGCGATCCGCGCCAGCGCGTCGGGCCAGTACAGGGCGGCCTCGGTCAGCAGCAGCCAGAGCAAGAGGATGAGGGCGATGTTGAGCGCCGCGACGCCGACGCGCAAGCGCGAGTCCGTGGTCTTCATCGGAACATCGTCGCGGCATCGACCGCGACCGGAAAGACGAAGTCGTCGGCCGCGAGGTTCGTATCCGGTACGAACGCCTCGACGATCCAACCGGACGTTCCGCGTTTGCGGCCGTCGAGCGCGCGAACGCGCAGGTCGGCGCCGCGGTCGTACGGCACCTGCTCGAGCACCTCGACCCGCGTGTGCGCCGGCAGATACGCCGTCCGTTTCGGCCCGTTGCCGTCGACGACTTCGTTGTCCGCCGAATCCGCCTGCGTCTTCCAGATCTGTGGAACGTAGTCGCCGACCGTGAGCACCTCGAGCGTCGTGCCGTTCGGTACGAGCGGCTCCAGCAGGGTCGCGTCGACGAAGCCCAGCCTGCCGCCGTCGCGGGTGGCGATGTCGACCAGCGGCGTAACGGCGCCGTCGAGGTCGAGCGAGCCGGACAGCGCCGCGACGCGCACGGCGAGACCGCGCGCGAAGGTTCGGCAGCCGGCGTGCGACAGCCCATGCGCAAAGTCGTCGTAGTTTGCGGCCGTGTCGCAGACGGTGGCGCGATGCGAGAGCGGACCGTCCTCCTTGAGGTAGGCCGATTGACCCGCCGTCAGCCGCAACCAGGCAGGGACGTGCATCGCCGGCGGCGCCGCCCCACAGAGTGTGGCCATAGTCACAAGGCTCGCCGCAAGGAAGCGCGCCCCTCGGCAAAAGGATTGATAGCCGACGGAACGACGCTTGCGAACGTCACTGATCCGCATCGTCGCATAAGGTGTACGAGGCGCTTTCGCAAAACCCTCATGCGAAGCGAGGTTATCGAGCGTGTCTCAGTCTAAAAAGGAGCGACCGGCCGAACGTCTTCGCGGTCGTCGTCGCCGCCGCGGTCGTTATCGTGTCGTACGCCCTCGCGCGCGATCTGGGCGTGGCGTTGGCGCGCGCCGGCTTCCCGCTCGCGGACAACCTGTGGTCGGAAGGCCCGTTGATGCTCCAGGTGCATCGTCTCGCGGCCGGCGACGCGGCCTACACGTCGACGCTGGACGTCAACTCGTTCACCTACGGTCCGCTCTACCTCATACTGCTGGGCTGGATCGGGAGGCTGTTGCACGGCGCCGGCGACGCGGCGGCGCTGCGCTCCGCGTCGATCGCGGTCTCCCTGCTCGCGACCGTTCCGGTGGCGGCGTCCGCGCTCTTCATCTCGCGACGCGCGGGGATCGCGGCGCGTCACTATCCCGCCCAAATCGCGGTCGTGGCCGTTGCCGTCCTGTTGGGAGCGGTGGTCATGCTGCGCAGCCTGGCGTTCGACGCAATCCATCCCGACGCGCTGCTCGACCTCATCGTCGCGACGATGCTGGCCGTCTACTACGCGCTGACGATCCGGCTGCTCCCGCGGCGCTTCGTCTGGGTCCTCGTGGTGTTGGGCATGCTCGCCGCGTTCACCGAGCTGCGTGCCGCGCCGATCCTCCCGATCCTCGCGTTCGGGCTGATCGCGTCGCGGACCATCGGCGTGCGCGTGGGCAGCGCCGCGGCGCTGAGTTATGCCGTCGCCGTCCTCGCGCTGTCGCTCTCGATGACGCCCGCGGCGCGGGCCTGGACGCTCCTCGTGCCGCGCTCGCAGCCCTACGACCTCTCGCCGCGGACGATCTTCGGCCTGTGGGACTACGTCCGCGTCTGGCAACCCCAGCTCGGCGGCCTCGCCCTCGCGGTCGCGGCCGCGATCGCGTTCCTGTGGCGCCGGACCGGTCCGCGCGCCTTGATCGTCGACGGGCCGCCCCTACTCGCCGTCCTCATCGCCGCGCTCGCCGGCTACTTCCAGCAGAGCGGGGACGGCCACAACCTCACGCTGCTCGGGTTGCTCGGCGTTTCCTATTACGCGATGCTCGCCGGCGCGCTCGTCACCTGGACGGCGACGAGCCCGCGCCAGTGGGCAATGGGCGCGGCCTGCGGGGCGCTGATCGTCGCAATCCCGCTCGGCCTCTTCGCGCCGATGCGCGATGCGCCGACCCCGGACCAGATCGCTCAGGTGCAACGGGCGCGGGTCGCCGTCCGCGATCTCTGCGGCCGCAACGCGCCGATCCTCGTCACCGCGCTTCCGGATCTGTTCTTCGACTGTCCCACGGCGCGTTACGCGCTCTACGCGTCGTTCGGTCAGTTGGTGAGCGCGTTCCCGCGCTACTTTGTCGGTAGCACCGCGCTCGACACGCCGCCTTCGGAGCGCTACGTCGTCGCGCTCGACTTCTATGGGATGCCGCTCCCGGCTCGCGGCTGGCTCGCGCACTACCGCGTCGTCCGGAAAGTTCCGGTGCCATTCGGCTACGCGTCGCTCTTCTACTGGCCGAGTTCGATGCTCATCTACGAGCGCGACCCGCGCCTGCCTCAGCGGGCCGCCGTCGCGCCGACGAACGAGTAAGACTGCCGGAAGAGTTCGTGGGGCGTCGTCATCCACGCGCCCTTCGCGTAGTAGACGTAGCCGGTCTGACCCGTCTCTTGGTTCGAACGTCTCGCCGGGCGTGAACAGCGTCGGATACCAGTCGAACTCTTGCCCCGTCTGCAGGTGGCTGTTCGGGAACGGCGCCGTGAAGAACAGCTTCGCCGGCGACCAATGGACCAGGTCCGTCGAGGTCGTGTAGTACCAGCCCTCGTTGCAGACGAACGTCAGCAGATACGCGTGCAGGTAATTGTTGTAACTGATCCCGGCCTGCCGTTCCGGCGGCGATGAGGCCGTCGGCGGCGCGACGATCGGCGTGCTGTTCCCGTAGGCTGCCGCCGGCTGACCGAATGCGCCGTTGTAGTACTTCGTCCAGGCCGATGGACTGGCGGCCTGCGCGACCGGCGCGCGCGCGACCTGGATCAGACCCGGCTGGTCGCCGTCTCCGTCCTGCGGGTTCGGGTAATCGGTATAGAACGCGTAGACGTAGTTGCCTGCCACGATCGCGCTCGGCACGGCGGCGCCCTGCGAATTCGACGGCGCCGCGCCGGGCTTGCGGTCGCGCGACGTGATCGCCGGGCCGATCTGTTTCCAATGAACGCCGTCCGTCGACGTCGCGAGACCGACGGTCGCGTAGAAGATGTTCGGATACGTCACGCCGTTCCAGGTGTGATTCTCGCCGTGGAAGATCATCAGGTACGTGCCGTTGAGCGCGAGCACGGTCCCCGGCGCCGCGTAGTAACTGTCGAACGCGTCGCCGTTCGAAGGGCCGGGCGGGCCGAAGATCGGGACCGCGTTGCCGCCCGACGCGACGACCGGTGTGAAGGTCGTGCCGTCCGGCGTTCCGAGCAGCGCCGTCGAGCCGTGGCTCCCGTCGATCTGGCCCGCGATCCAGACGTGATACGTGGAACCCGAGCGCTCGAGGAACGAGAGGTGCTCGTCCGGCGTGTCCTTCATCCCGAACTGATCGGCCGTCAACAGCTGACGCTCGTCGCCTTTGAGCGTGAGGGTCGCGGCGACCGGCGTCGCGCTCGGCCCCGCCGGCGGCGCGCCGCTGCCGCCGCCTCCGCCGCCACAGCCGGCGAGCGCGGCCACCAGCACGAGGCCACACGTAAGCCAACCACCGTCACGCACCATGCAGCGCAGGGTACCCAAGAGTCCGTTCCCTTCA
Organism: Vulcanimicrobiota bacterium; assembly: GCA_963743605.1. GTDB lineage: Bacteria > Vulcanimicrobiota > Vulcanimicrobiia > Vulcanimicrobiales > Vulcanimicrobiaceae > CAVUQJ01. The sequence goes on from CAVUQJ010000019.1 coordinate 52,246, forward strand.
CACAGTTATCGCCGAGGTCGTTTTTACCGTCGGGCCCGCCCGTTTTTTCGCCGTCCCCGCGGTCGCGCGTACCGTTTTGACAGGTTTGACAGCATTTGTCAGCAGCACGGCGAAGGCCCGTCTGCCGTGGCGGACCTCTTCGACAATCCCTACCGGCCGGCGCCCGGCAGCGCGCCGCCCGCCCTAGCCGGTCGCGACGGCGAACTCGGCGCAGCTCGCTACGCCGCGGGCCTGACGCGGACGGGCGGCGCAGCGCAGCCGATCGTGTTCACGGGCCTGCGCGGGATGGGAAAGACCGCGCTGCTGCGGCGCTGCGTCACCGACGCGGAGGCGTCCGAGGCGGTCGTGCTCTACGCCGAGGCCTCGCCGGAGTTGCGGCTAGCCGCGACCCTGCGCCGCAGTCTGGAACACGCGAAGCGTCAGTACGCCGGCCTGCGCGGCAAGTTCAAGAGCGCGTTCGACGCCGCGATCCGCGCCCTGCCGGAGGCGACCTTCGAACTCCCGCAACGATCTGGGCAGCGTCAAGCTCGGGTCTGCCCGCGCCTTCTGACCGGCCGCACGAATCGTTCGTCGAGGCGCTCGAGACCCTCAACGCGGAGGTCCGCCGGCACGAACGGTTCCTCGTGTTCGCGATCGACGAGGTGCAAGAGGGCCACATCGACGACCTCCGCATCATCGTCCGTTTCGTGCACCTGACGGCCGGCACGCGGGAACCCGTGTTGTTCCTCGGCGCCGGTCTACCGAACTCGCCGGCGCACCTGCACGCCGTGCGCACGTACACGGAGCGCTGGCGCTACTTCCGCATCGGATTGTTGACGCGCGAAGAGACGATCGACGCGATCCAGACGCCTGCGAAGGAACGAGGCGTCACCTTCGAACGCCCCGCGCTCGCGCGCCTGATCGAAGAGACCGCCGGTTATCCGTTCTTCATCCAGGAATACGCGTCGGCGGCGTGGCTGCAGCACAAGGGCAACCGCGTGACCCTGCGCGACATCGACGCGATCGCGCCCGGCGTGCGGCGCGTTCTCGAGGACAGCTTCTACGACGAACGCTTCCGGCGGCTGACGCCGCGCGAATGCGAGTACGTCCTGGCGATGGCGGCGCTCGGCGAGGGCGCGCACACGGTCGGCGAGATCGCGGCCCGGCTCGGCGCGACGTCGGAGGTCCTCAGTTCGGTTCGCAATCAGTTGATTCGCAAGGACGTCGTGTTCGCGCCCGCCGGCGGAGCGCTCGAGTTTCGCATGCCGTTGACCGATCGCTACGTCGCGCGCCATCGCGACGCGCTGGAACGGCGCGCGAAGGTTCACGCCGTCTGAGCCGCTCGAGTCGGCAGGGCTCGCTTCCGAACGCACAAACCTGCGGCACATGATGCGTCACGCCGTCACACGCGCGCTCGTCGCGGGCGCGTTATCCGTCGCCTTGTGTTCGGCCGCGACCGCGCAGTCGCGCGCCGGGACCAACGCCGTGCCGCTGCACGACTTCACCGGTTTCGTCCTCAACGCGTGCACCGGAGCGAGCCAGTTCGCCGACGGCGCGTTTCCGTCGGGCGTCCTGACGGCCGGGCCTTCCGGCGTGCTGTACGGGACCGCGTCGAGCGGCGGCACGTGCGGCGCCGGCATCGTGTTCCGGCTCGTCCCGAGGGGCGCGACCTGGACGTATCAGATCGTGTACGAGTTTCGCGGGGCGGCGGACGGCGGTGGACCGCTGGGCGGCATCGTGTTCGACGCGAGCGGCCACGCGTACGGGACGACGAGCTTCGCCGGCTCCGGCGGACGCGGCACCGTCTTCGAGCTGACCCCGCAGACGAGCGGCCAGTGGACCCTACGGACGCTGTACGCGTTCGCCGGCGGCGACGACGGTGCGATCCCGTTCGGGACGCTCGCGATGGAGCCGAGCGGCGCGCTCGTCGGCACAACGTCGATCGGCGGTCACTCGCACATCGGCTGCCTGCAGGGGTGCGGCACGATCTTCCGGCTCGTGCACACGGCTCACGGTCCGTGGAAGGAACACGTGCTGCACCGGTTCCGCGACGCGTTCGGCGAGGGCGCCGAACCGCGGGCCGGCCTCGTGTCCGACGCCGCCGGCAACTTCTACGGCACGACCTACTACGGCGGCGACGACTCCGAGTGTTCGGGGATGGGCTGCGGCACCGCGTTCGAATTGCGCAACCTGCCGCGCGGCCGCTGGGCGCTCGACACGTTCCACCGGTTCGAGGTGACCGAGGGCGCGTTTCCGCGCGGCCCCGTGACGCTCGATGGCCACGGCAACCTGTACGGCACGGCGATGGAGGGCGGAACCGCCAACGACGGCACCGTGTTCCGCTTCAACGACGCGAGCGGTCGCTGGAAATCCGCCGGCACGTTCAGTTTCACCGGCGGCAACGGGCGGATGCCGTCGGGACCGCTCCTGCTCGCGCCCAGCGGCACGCTCTACGGCACGACGTTCTCCGGCGGCGCGCAGGTCTGGGGGACGGTCTTCGCGATCGCCCCCGGCGCATCGTCGTGGCAGGAAAACGTGGTGTATTCGTTCACCGACGGGACGGACGGCGCGACGCCGCTCGACGCCAACGTGCTGTTCGACGCCGCCGGCAACGCGTATACGATGGCGTACCAGGGCGGCATCGTGCAGGGCTGTTCCGGCGCGGGCTGCGGGACCGTCGTCGAGATCCGGGGCGCGCGTTAGCGCGCACGGGCCGGGATCGCGTAGACCTCGGCGTTGACCGACTCCTTGCGACCGGGAAAATACTGCGACTGCACCTTCGGATAGGTCGCCCGTAACCACGCGATCAGGCCCCAGGAACGCGTGTACTCCATCTGCCCGCGATCGGCGATGTCGTGATCGCGCACGAGGACGATGACCCGCGGGCCCGCGCGCGCGGCGGCGGCGATCGCGCGCTCCGCCTGCGCGAGCCCTTGCGGGTCGTCCCACAGCGCGGCGTAGCCCTGCGGCGTGAACAGTTCCGGATGATCCCAGCGGGCGAAGCCGTGGATCGGCACCTTCGCCGGAACGCCCACGTAGTAGGCCATCGTCGGTCCCAGATAATCGGGGACGACCAGGAACAGCGCGCGCCCTCTGTGCGCGAGCCCCATCGCCTCGGGGACCAGTTGCCAGATGCCCGACTCGACGATCGCGTGCGGCGCGCGCAACCGGGCGCGCAGTTCGCCGCCGGCGAGCAGCCCGAGCGCGAGCGCGAGCAGGGTCGCGACCGTCGCGCGCACGGGGATGCGCCGCAGGCCGAGCGCCAGCCGCGCGACCGCCGCGAGCAGCGCCGCGAACCACAGCCAGGCCGCTGGCGCGACGACGTACATGTAGCGCGGTTCGCGTTGCGATAGCAGCGCGCCGACCGTCGCGCCGCCGACGACGCACAGTCCGACCGCGATGGTGGCCGCGTCGGGCAGGCCGCCGCGATCGCCGCGCGCCACCCGGACCGCGACGGCGACCGCCGCGACCGCGAGGCCGACGACGAGCGCGAGCCAGATCGTGCTGTGAGCGCTCATCAGCGGCAGCATCGCGGTGACGTTCCCTTGGATCGCGTCGACGATCTTTGCGCGCGGCAACGCTTCCGTCCACGGCGTGCCCGTCGCGAGGTGGACGCGCAGCGCGCCGAGCCAGGGGACGTAGAGCACAGCGATCGCGACGAAGGCTGCGCCGAACGGGGCGATGCGTCCGAGGCTTCGTTCGCGCCACAGGACGTACGGCGTCGCGACGGCGAGCCACGCGAGGACGATGATGCCGGTGTAGTGGACGTACGCGAGCGTAGCGCCCGCGACGGCGAAGGCGACCAGCGGCCCGATCGTGCGCGCCGCGCGGACGGCGTTCAGGTAACACCAAAAGGTAACCGCCGCCAGGAGCGCGGCGAGCGCATAGGGGCGGGCCTCGGCCGATAGGTCGAGCGCGACCGGCGTGACGACGGCGAACGCGGCCGCGAGCCAGCCGACTGCGGGCGACCAGAAGCGCCGCCCGAGCAAATACACAAGGACGATCAGCAGCAGTCCGCAGACGTACGACGGCAGCTTGAGCGCGACCGGGCTGCTGCCGGCCAGCGCCGTCCAGACGCGTTCGAGGAGAAAGTATCCCGGCGGGTTCAGTTCGCCGCGGAAGACGGCGCCGATCACCGCGACGAACGCGTTCGGCACGACTTCGAAATAGGTCGAGGCCTCGTCGCGCCACAGGCCGCCGGCGAGGTACGGCGCGCGCAGCGCCCCGCCGATGACGACGAGGCCCAGCAGGATCGCGGCGTCGCGGGCGGCGGACTTCGTCATCGCGTGAACAGCGCGAACGTCGCGCGCGCGCTCGCTTCGAGCATCGCGCGGCCATCGACGACGGGCCGACCGAGCTCCGCCCCGAGAGTCGCGCGCGGACCGTAGTTCGCGTCGACGACGACAGGTGCGGCAAGGATCGCGTTGCGTACGTCGTCGTCGGCGATCGTTGCGTGCGGCGCGAGCGCGGAGAGCACCGCCTCAAGCGTATCCCCGCGTCGCCAGAGTGTCACGCGCGCGCTTTCCGCCGCCGCGACCGCGCGGGCGGGCGTGCGGTTCCACAACGAGACGCGCGTGCCGGCATCGCGCAGTGCGACCGCGGCTGCGCGCGCCGTCGGCCCGGCGCCGAGGATGAGGATCGACGCGCCCGCGAGGTTCTCGGTCGCCAGCGCCGCGCGCAGGGCGCCGAGCGCGCCGGCGCCGTCCGTGTTGTAGCCGCGCGCGCCGTCGCGTGCGAACAGCACCACGTTGACGGAACCACTCGCCAGCGCGACCTCGTCGCGCATCGCGCAGTACGCGAACGCTTCTTCTTTCAGCGGCGTCGTCACGCTGATGCCCGTGAAACCCTGAGCCCGCAGGTCGTCGAGCGCGCGGGCCCCGTCGCCGGCTACGACGCGGATCGCCTCGTATGTTCCCTGCAGCTCTGCAGCGCGGAGGAAACTACGGTGCAACTCCGGGCTCGCGCTGTGCGCGACCGGGTCGCCGATCAGGGCCAGGCGCAGCGGCGCGCGACCGTTAGAACGTCGGCCCGCTCCGGCGGGTCGACAGGTTCCGCGATCAGCGAACGCGGCCGGCGGGCGCCCGGGACGAGCCGCTCCAGGAGCCGCAGGACGCGCGTCCCGCCGAAGTCATGCGGTTCGAGCGGGTGGGTCAGGATGACGCGGAGGCCGCACAGCCGCGCGCCGAGGACGTCGGTGAAGACCTGGTCGCCGACGACGAACGTGTGCCGGCGCGGCGTCCCCAGGATCTTCAGGGCTTGGAGGAAGCCTCCGGGGAGGGGCTTCAGGGCGCCCGCGACGGCCGGGACGCCCAGGATCCGCGAGACCCGCTGGACGCGCTCGCCGTAGTTGTTGGAGACCAGCGCGACTTTGAGGCCGGCCGCGACAGCCGCCGCGACCCAGACAACGTCTGCCTCTGCGGGCTCGTCCTGGCGATAGCCGACGAGGGTGTTGTCCAGATCGACGATGACGCCGGCGGCTCCCAGGGCGGCGAGGTCGCCGAGCGACACGGCCGACAGGCGCTCTGCAACGGCGTCGGGACGGAGGAGCACCGGCCCGGTTTTGCCCGCGTTCTCCCCGCTATCCTCGGAATTGTCCCCCGCTCGCGCGTTCCGGGCCGATTCCACTCACCGCCATCCACAAATTTCTGCGGTTGCTCGCAGGCGGTCCACCGGCTCCTCGCAAGGACGCCACAATCGGCGATCTGAAAAGGCGTACCCCTATATCTTGTGCCCCTACCTGATCGGTAGTACAATATGAGGTACCAACCGGCTCCGTAACGACAACGCCTTCGAACAGGTGTTCGATTCGTCAGCGCCCAAATCGGGAACATGAGGGAGGCCAGATGAAACTCCGCCGTCGCTACTCACAACCGACCGATGCCTACGCGGGAGTCGCCTTCGAGCCCCGTAGCTCTAAGATCGTCAATCCGGACGGGTCGGTAATCTTCGAGGCGGAGAACATCATCGCGCCGGCGGGCTGGAGCCAAGTCGCGGTCGACGTGCTCGCCCAGAAGTACTTCCGGCGGGCCGGCGTCCCCAAGGCGCTGCGGCGCGTCCCCGAGGAGGGCGTCCCGGAGTGGCTCTGGCGGTCCGAGGCCGACGATACGGCGCTCGAGGGCATGCCGCGCGACGATCACTTCGGCCGCGAGACCGACGCCCGTCAGGTCTTCAACCGGCTGGCCGGCACGTGGACCTATTGGGGCTTCAAGGGCGGATATTTCGACGGCGAAGACGACGCCAAGGTTTACTATGACGAGATGCGTGCGATGCTCGCGCGGCAGATCGGCGCGCCCAACAGCCCGCAGTGGTTCAACACCGGCCTGCACTGGGCGTACGGCATCGCGGGCCCGGCGCAGGGCCATTACTACGTCGATCCCGCGACCGGTCACGCGAAGCCGTCAACGTCGACGTTTGAACGCCCGCAGGTTTCCGCGTGCCTTCCCTATCACGCGATGATCACGACGCCGGACGGTCCGATCCCGATCGGCGAAATCGTCGAGCGCGAGATGATCGGTCTTCCCGTGTTCGATCGCGACGGGATCACGCACGTGACCGCGGTCAAAGACAACGGCGAAAAGCCGGTCTATCGCGTCAACCTGCTCAACGGCAACTGGATCGAGGCCACCGCCGATCACCTTGTCCTCGCACGTAGCACGAAGAAGGCCACGCCGGCGTGGAAGCGCGTCGACGAACTCGCGAGCGGCGAGTGTCTGTCCGAGCGCGTCGACACGGCGATCCTCGCCAATACGAACGACGCGATGCGCGTGGCCGAATCCGCGCTCGCCGGTTGGCTACAGGGCGCCACGTTCGAATCGCCGGCCCATGACGCCGGAAATCGTCAGACTCGCTGCGGCCACCTCGCATCGAGCCGTTAACGCACGGCACGCCAATGATGAGCGCCGGGCGGACGGCGGCAACCCTGCTGAATCGCCGCCGATCGAGGCTAGTGAACCGATCGTCTCCATCGAGGCGGTCGGAACCCAGCGCGTTTTCGATATCGAGACCGCCAGCCATAACTTCCTAACGAACAACGTCGTCGTTCACAACTGCTACATCCTCGGCATCGAGGATGATCTCGTCAACGAAGGCGGTATCTTCGACGGCGTCGTGCGCGAGGCGCGTATTTTCAAGTTCGGTTCCGGCAGTGGCGCGAACTTCTCCAAGCTGCGCGCGGCAGGCGAGCGGCTGTCGGGTGGCGGCACGTCGAGCGGCTTGATGTCGTTCCTCAAGGTCTTCGATCGCGCCGCCGGCGCCATTAAGTCCGGCGGCACGACGCGCCGCGCTGCGAAGATGGTCGTGCTCAACGCCGACCATCCCGACATCGGCGACTTCGTCGACTGGAAGGTCCGCGAAGAACAGAAGGTCGCCGACCTCGTCGCGGGTTCGCTCGTCTGCGAGAAGCACCTCAATGCAGTCATTCGCTCGGCGAACGATCAGACGATCCCCGAGAGCGCGCGGCTTGACCCCAGCCTGAACGACGGCCTCCGCAAAGCGATGCGCGCCGCAATCACGGCCGGTATTCCGTCGGGCGCTGTCCAGAACGCACTAGACTACGCCCGCCAAGGCTACACGTCGCTGCGGATCGACCGATACGGCTCCGGCTGGGACGACGAAGCGTACGCAACGGTCTCGGGCCAGAATTCCAACAACTCCGTTCGGCTGCCCAATCGCTTCTTCGATGCGGTCGATGCCAATGCGGAGTGGCCCCTGACCGCACGGACCACCGGCGCAGTCACGAAGACGCTGTCCGCCAACGACCTTTGGGAACGGATCAGCCTCGCCGCCTGGCAGTGTGCTGATCCCGGCTTGCAATTCGACGACACGATCCAAGAGTGGAACACGTGCGCGAACGACGAACCGATCAATGCGACTAACCCGTGCGTCACGGCCGACACGCTCGTCGCGACGGCCGATGGTTTGCAGCGCATCGGCGACCTCGTTGGCAAGGCTGCATTCATTATAGGAAGCGACGGTCAACCCCACTTCGTCACCAAGATCTTTCCGACGGGAACGAAGGAGGTCTTCGAGCTCAAGACGGCTGCCGGCTATCGTCTCGAGCTGACCGCCGACCATCGTGTATTGACGATGAACCGCGGCGACGTAGCGGCCGCCGACCTGCGACCTGACGACGAAGTCACGCTAGCACCCTCTGCCTTCGGCACCAACGCCATCAGCGAGGACCTCGCGTTCTCGATCGGACTCGCGGTTGGTGACGGATGTATCGCCGACGCCCCTAACGGCACGCGCTATCTGACGTTTGCGATGAGCGCCGCTGAGGACGTCGTCCTCGAAGATGTCGCGGAGACCATCGACTCCCTGAAACACGCACTCTACAGCGGCGACCGCCGGGCTACCAGATTATCCGCGGTGCGTCGTCAAGCCGGTGGCGCGCGTCTCGTCACTGGGACGGCGTCCGTCCTTAAGGCTTTCGAAGAACATGCGGTTCTGGATCGAGGCAGCGACCGGAAACTGTTTGGTGACACGGTCTTTGCGCTCGACCGAAAGAGCGTGGCGGCGATGCTGCGTGGATTGTTCACTGCCGACGGAACCGTCGCAAACTACGGAGCGAAGAGCCAGTACGTTTCGCTCGATTCGTGTTCGCTCGATCTGCTACGCCAAGCGCAGCTGCTCTTACTGTCGTTTGAAATCAAGTCCAAGCTATACGAGAATCGACGCGGGGGAACGACGGCGACCCTTTGCCCAGATGGACGAGGTGGGTACGCCCTGTATCCGGTCAAGGAGATGCACTCACTGCGCATCTCCCGGTCATCACGCCTCATATTCGAGCGGGAAATCGGTTTCCACGCTCGGTCGCAAAAGGCGGCGGCGCTCGCAGAACTCAACGCGAGCGTATCGGCATACGCCGATCGCCTCAGTGATCGCGTCGCCGGCCTCACTTCCCTCGGCCAGAGGCCAGTTTTCGACCTCACCGAGGGCGACACGCACCACTTCGTCGCGAACGGCTTGGTCGTCCACAACTGCTCTGAGTACATCTTCCTCGACGACACTGCTTGCTTTGCGCCCGAGACGCGCATCAGCACGCCGGGCGGCCTGCGCACGGTCCAAGAGCTCTACGAGCAGCAAGAGAGCGGCGGGCGTCCGTTGGTGACGACGGACATTCACTCCGAATTCGATCATCGCCGGCTGTGCGCGCACCGGCCCGCGGTGATCACCAAAGTCGGCGAACGCGAGGTCTTTCGCATGACGCTCGCCGACGGACGTGAGATTCGCACGACGGCCGACCACAAGTTCTTGACTGCTGACGGCGCATGGAAGCGGCTCGACGAGCTCGCGCCCGAGCAGGATCGGGTCGCGATCCGCGAGACGGGTAACGCCGTCACCTACGCTTCGGATCCGGCCGAGGTAAAGCGCTGGCAGATGCTGGGCTGGCTCGCCGGCGAGGGCGTGTTCGATCAGGATACGGTGGCGCTCATGTTCGGTCCGCGCGAGCGGCGCACGGCCGAATTCATGACCGCCCAACTGAACGACCTCAAGGTGGCCGCCTGCGACTACGCCCTCGATTACGCCGTCGGCCAGACCTCCGAGATTCGCCAGAGCCGCATCTCGACGCTGCGGAGCGGCGTGATGCGGACGTCGGCGTCCGCGCCGTCGCTGGTTACGTTCCTCGAAGGACATTACGGCTTCAAACAGGCGACGGCCACGCAGAATGACGTGCCCGCAGCGATCCACCGCGCCTACAACGACCTCAAAGTCGCCTACCTCCAGGGGCTGTTCTCCGCCGATGGTTGCATTCGCACTAGCGAGAGCGCGACCGAGAGCGAGGTAATGCTCGCGTCGTCGTCGCGGCAGCTGCTGCGCTCGGTGCAGCTCCTGCTCTCCGACCTCGGCATGACGTCGCGCCTCACATGGACCCATCCCGCCGGTCGCGCCAACCCACAGGGGCAACTCCACCTCTACAATCAACAGTCGCGCAAGTTCAACTCGCTGATCGGCTTCCCGTGCTCCCCGGACAAGGCCGCGAAGGCGGCAGAAGTGTTCGGGGGCGCCTTCACGGCGCAACCGAAGAACCCGCCCTCGCCGAAGGTGAAGTCGATCGTCCCCGACGGCGTTACAACCGTCTACGACATCACGGAGCCGGTGACGCACTCGGTGATCGCCGAAGGCATGGTCGCCCACAACTGCAATCTGGCGAGCCTCAACCTCGCGACGTTCCTCAACGCCGATGCCGAGTTGGATGCGGTCGCGTTGCGTGATGCGTCTCGCATTTGGACGCTGACGCTCGAGATCTCGGTTGCGATGGGCCAGATGCCGTCGAAGCGCATCGCCGAGAAGAACCATTTATATCGTACCTTAGGGCTCGGCTACGCAAACCTGGGCACTCTGTTGATGAGAATGGGTTTGCCCTACGACTCCGAGGAAGGCGCGGGCTGGTGCGCCGCGATCACGGCGCTGATGTGCGGCGTCGCCTATCGCACGTCTGCCGAAATCGCGCAGCAGTTGGGACCGTTCGGTCGCTACGCACCCAATCGAGAATCGATGCTACGCGTCATCCGCAATCACCGCCGCGCGGCCTATGCCTCCGACGCTTCCGCCTACGAGGGTCTCAGCGTGACGCCGCCCAGTCATGCGCCGACGCTCTTCACGCAAGAGACCTGGGCGCTCGCCCGCAAGGCGTGGGACGAAGCGCTGACGATCGGCGAGCAATACGGCTTCCGCAACGCTCAGGTTACCGTGCTCGCGCCGACGGGATGCCTAACCGGCGACACCGACGTGATGACGGATCGCGGTCTGATGCGGCTCGACCGGCTCGGCAACGTCGACGGCGCCAAGTGGCAGGACGTCTCGTTCCGCGTGCTCACCGACGACGGCGAGCGCGTGGCGACAAAGTTCTTCGTCAACGGCGTCGAGCCGACGCGTAAGATCGTGACCGCGAACGGCTACACGATCCAGGGTACGTTGACGCACCGCATCAAGGTCGTCGACGCGACGACTAAGGAACTCGTGTGGCGGCGCCTCGCCGACGTGCAGGCCGGCAACGTCGTCGCGCTCTCGATGGGGTCGTTCGTCGGCGAGCCGCGCACGATCGTCCTGCCGCCGCTCGGCGAGACCTATTGGACCGGCAACGCCGGGGCGCGCGTGCCGCGCGAAGTCACGGCCGATCTCGCAGAGTTCGTCGGCTACTTCATGGGCGACGGTTCCCTGCACAGCAAGGGCCTGCGGCTCTGCGTCAGCGAGGACGATACCGACGTGCTAGATAGGCTCGTCGCGCTGAGCGAGACACTGTTCGGTCTACGGCCGGCCGTCACCAAGTGTGGTCACTACGTCGAGGTCGCCTTGCACTGCGTGCCTCTCACCCTGTGGTGGGAAGCGTGCGGCTTCGACAAGCTTCGGCCGACGGCCACGCACTCGGGAAAGGGCTACACTCCTCGTGTGCCGGAGGCGATCCGGGCAACGAACGATCCCGCCATCTACGGAGCATTCCTGCGCGGCCTGTTCGAAGCCGACGGCACCGTGACGCAAGGCGCCGCGTGCTGGTGCACGGTTAACGAAGGGTTCTCCGGCCACGTCAAGCAGATGCTGATCGCCCTCGGGATTCCAACGAGCTCGAAAACATCGACCAGCGGTCGCGGCTCCCTCGTCCACGTCGTCCGTATCCGCAACGCGGCGTACGCTCGTCGGTTCCTCGACACCGTCGGGTTCATCGGCGCGCGGAAGACCGGTGCGATCAAACTCAGCGACACCTGGCAGGGAACGAAGGGCGACCGCGTCTTCCTCCCCGAGCCCGTGCTGCGCGGCGCGCTCACGGCCAACGCCGACCTCGCCCCCCGCGCGAACCTGTATCGTGGACGCCACGACGGCGCCATCAGCCGCGCGACGGCTACCGCGCTGCTGGAGCGCACCGCCCTACCGGAGCTGAAGTGCGCGCTCGAGTTCTTCTACGACGCCGTGGCGGCGAATGAGGACGGCGGCGAGCAGCTCACCTACGACCTGTCGGTTCCGGCGAACGTCACCTACATCGCCAACGGCTTCATTTCGCACAACACCATCGGGTTGGTGATGGACTGCGACACGACCGGGATCGAACCCGACTTCGCGCTGGTCAAGTTCAAGAAGCTGGCCGGCGGCGGCCACTTCAAGATCGTCAATCAGTCGGTCGCGGCCGCACTCCGTAAACTGGGCTACTCGCGCGAGCAGATCGAGGCGATCGAGACGTTCGCGAAGGGGACCGGGACACTGGAGGGTGCGCCGCACATCAACCGTGCGACCTTGCGGGCCAAGGGGTTCGACGATGAGGCGCTCGCGCAGATCGAACGCGGGTTACCCGGATCGTTCGAACTGTCGTTCGCCTTCAACCGCTTCGTCCTCGGCGACAAGTTCTGCACCACCCAACTCGGCCTGACCGAGGCGCAACTCAACGACTTCAACTTCAGCATCCTGCGCGATGCGCTCGGCTTCTCGCAGAGCCAGATCGACGAAGCCTCCGACGTGATCTGCGGCCGGATGACGGTCGAAGGGGCGCCGTATCTCAAGGACGAGCACCTCGCCGTCTTCGACTGCGCGACGCCCTGCGGCAAGCACGGCTCCCGCTACATCCGCCCGCTCGCGCACGTCGACATGATGGCCGCGGCCCAGCCGTTCATCAGCGGTGGGATCTCGAAGACGATCAACCTGCCGCAATCGGCGTCGATCGCCGACGTCAAGGAGACCTATCGCCACAGCTGGCAGCGCATGGTCAAGTGCGTCGCGCTCTACCGCGACGGCTCCAAGCTGTCGCAGCCGCTCTCGAGCTCGTACGATCTCGGCGCCGACTTCGACGACGAGGTTCCGCCCGACTTCCAGACGCCGCTGCGCATCGCCGAACGGATCGTCTACCGCTACATCGCCAAGCGGCGCAGCATGCCGCACCGCCGCAGCGGCTACACCCAGAAGGCCGTCATCGGCGGTCACAAGGTGTACTTGCGGACGGGTGAATATGAGGACGGCACGATCGGCGAGATCTTCGTCGACATGCACAAAGAAGGCGCCGCCTTCAGGTCTTTGATGAACAACTTCGCGATCGCGGTCTCGCTCGGCTTACAGCACGGCGTCCCACTCGAGGAGTACGTCGAGGCCTTCACGTTCACGCGCTTCGAACCGAACGGTCCGGTCACCGGTCACGAAAACATCAAGATGGCCACGTCGATCATCGATTACATCTTCCGCGAGTTGGCGGTCAGCTATCTCGGCCGCTACGAACTCGCACAGGTGCAGCCGAGCATGCAGGTCGACGCCATGGGGCCCGAACCGGAGTACCTGCGCGAGGAGATCGGCGAGGTCCGGATGACGACGCCGGAGGACGACGCCGTCGGCGCACACCTGCACCCCACGAGCACGCATCTCCATCCGACGGCCCCGCCCGCGCCATCGACTCCGGCGACAACGCTCGGTGCGGCCGGCGTCGCGCCCAGTCCGCGTGCCGGCGCGACGCTCGGCTCGACGGCGCTGCTCGAGCGTTCGGAGACCATTCGCATCGCGATGGCCAAGGGCTACTGCGGCGATCCGTGCGGCGAGTGCGGTCAGTTCACGATGGTCCGCAACGGAACGTGCCTCAAGTGCGACTCGTGCGGCGCGACGAGCGGGTGTTCCTAACGAACCCCCGCATCGTCACCACGCTTGCGGGCGCGGCGCTCATCTGCATGGGTGCCGCGTCACCGTCGCCTGCGCCGCGAGCGATTCCGAAGGTCGATGCGGACCTCGCGCTCGCGTGCCTCCAGCAACATCAGCCCATCAGCGACGGTAACGCCGCGGCCGTAAGCCTCGTAAAGGCTGCGACCGGCTGGGGCGCGTGCATCGTCGCGCTCAAGGACGGCACGACCTACGAAACCATCTGGAAGCGCCCGGCCACCGATTGGGCCCTCGTCGCGACGGTACCGCTCGGCGCAACCGGCGCGCAGATCGCCGCCAAAGCGCACGGCATTTCCGCTGCGGACGCCGACGCGTTGGCGCGCGCCGTCCACAAGCCGAAGCCGACGACCTGAAGCCTACCCCGGCGGCAGGTTCGCGAGGAATGCGTTCAGCGCGGCGATGAACGCGTCGGGCTGATCGAGCATCACGTAGTGGCGCGCGCTGTCGATCGCGACGACTCTGACATCGGGCGCGCCCGCCATCAACTGGTTGTAGAGCGCGATGACGTTGTTGCGCCGGTCGTCGAGGGTCATCGACGCCGCTTCCGACGGGATGTATGACGGCAACGGCAGGCCGGGGTTCGGCGCGATCGTGAGCGTCGGAACGGTCAGCTTCGGCAACGCCGGCCTCAGGTCGGCCGCGAACAGTTCCTTGAAATACTCGGCGACCGTCTTCTGGTCGCTCTGCACGGACAGGTCGATGACGCGCTGCGCGAGTGCCGGGTCGGTGACGTAGTCGCGGATGATCTTTGCCTCCGTCTTGAGGTACTCATCCGTCGACTGCGCCAGGATGCTGTTCGCGATCTGCTCTGAGGCGGCGGTGCGCTGCTCCTGCGTCATATCGGTCTGCGTAGGAAGGATCGGCAGGCCATAGACGTCGACGATGCCGCGGAGCAGCTCCGGATGCTCCGTCCCGAAGCGTAGCGCGAGATAACCGCCCATGCTGTGCCCGACCAGCACCGGCTTCACGATCTTCTCCCCCTGGATCAGCGCCAAGAGGCTGGCCTCCGTCGTATCAAACGACGGATTCGGCTGCGCCGGATAGTCCGCCATCCCAGCGATCGTCACCGAGTAAATCGCGTGCGTCGCCTGCTCGCGCGCGACCGTGTCGTACCACGTCCACGGCCCGGCTGCGAGGCCGGGAATCAAGATCAGCGCAGGACCGTCCGATCCGAATCGCTCGACGCGCAGGTTGCCGTAGGTCTTGACCCAAATCGGCTTCCCGACGGTGTTGTCGAGGACGCCGGCGCGCGCGGGAAGGTAGGGCGCAAACGCCACCGCCATCATCGCTGCAACGATCGCAACGCGAGCGATCTTCATCGTGTGCCCCCTTCAAGTCCGAGCGTGGCCGAGTCGGATTGTTCCGCGCCGACGCTCAAATCGTTGGCCGTCAGTTACGCGGGTGGCAGGTTCGCTAGAAACGCGTTGAGTGCGGCGATGAACGCGTCGGGCTGATCGAGCATCACGAAGTGGCGCGCGTTGTCGATCGCGACGACCCGAACGTCGGGCGCGGCCATCATCAACTGGTTGTAGAGCGCGACGACGTAGTTGCGCCGGTCGTCGAGCGTCATCGACGATGCCTGCTCCGGGATGTACGACGGCAACGGCAGGCCGGGGTTCGGCGCGATCAGCAACGTCGGGACGGTCAGCTTCGGCAGCGCAGGCCTCAGGTCGGCGGCGAACAGTTCCTTGAAGTATTCGGCCACCGTCTTCTGATCGCTCTGCGCGCACAGGTCGATGACGCGTTGCGCGAGCGCCGGATCGGTGACGTAGTCGCGGACGATCTTTGCCTCGGTCTTGAGGTAGTCATCTTGCGACTGCGCCAGGATGCTGGTCGCCATCTGCTCGGA
Source organism: Vulcanimicrobiota bacterium (assembly GCA_963743605.1). GTDB lineage: Bacteria > Vulcanimicrobiota > Vulcanimicrobiia > Vulcanimicrobiales > Vulcanimicrobiaceae > CAVUQJ01. The sequence continues at coordinate 67,700 of CAVUQJ010000019.1, forward strand.
GGCCGCGGTGCGTTGCTCCGGCGTCATCTGGGACTGCGTGGGGAGGATCGGCAGGCCGTCGACGTCGACGATCCCGCGGAGCAGCTCCGGATGCTCGGTGCCGAAGCGCAGCGCGAGATAGCCGCCCATGCTGTGGCCGACGAGCACCGGCTTTACGATCTTCTGCCCCTGGATCAGCGCTAGGAGGCTCGCGTCCGTCGCGTCGAGCGACGGGTTCGGCTGCGCCGGGTAGTCCGACATTCCCGCGACCGTCACGGAGTAAATCGCGTGTGTCGCCTGCTCGTGCGCAACCGTGTCGTACCACGTCCACGGCCCGGACGCGAGGCCGGGAATCAAGATCAGCGCCGGTCCGTTCGATCCGAAACGCTCGACGCGCAGGTTGCCGTACGTCTTGACCCACGCCGGTTTCCCGACCGTGTTCTGCAGCACGTCCGCACGCGCGGCGAGCGGCGCTGCAAACGCCACCGCCAGCAGGCCGGCGATTACCGTTCGTCGACCGACCCTCATCCCGGAACCCCTTTCGATTGGCGTCATGGCCCGAATCGAGATGCTCGCTCCGGTTGCGAACTCCTTGGCTTACCTTAGCCCGGGCAGCCGACCTTGGTCTTGCTGGCGACGAGGGTGGTGGGATCGACGAAGTACTGTTGCTCTTTCCAGGAGCCGATGTTCTTCATCGTTAGCGCGGACTGATCGAAATACTGTCGGAAGCCGACCTGCAGTTTGCCGCTCCCGCTGCCTTTCGTAACGACGACTGAGCCGCCCGGTGAGTCCAACGATGCGAAACCGTCACCCAACTGGTCTTTGTACGTCAGGTGTGCGGCGTATGCGGCGATAAAGGCGCGTACGTAGAGCCCCGACAGCGCGATGGGGCCCTTGGGGGACTGCTTCGAACTCGGCACCGCGGGCCAAGCGGAGTCGGTCACGTCTGAGGGCGCAATGTGATACGTATCGCTGCGAGCCGGCGCCGTCGAGGTAAACGTGACCGTATACGGACTCGTGGTGGCGTCAACGGAGACCGTGAACGAACTCGGCGCGGGCGGCGTACCACCGAGTGGACCGTTCACCCACGTGTTGTGCCCCTTGTCGAGTGCGAGCATCAAGGGCCCGAAGATCGTTTGCGTACCGGACCACTGCGCCTCGGACGGCTGCCCGCACAGCGCCACCATGAGAGCCACGCCCGCGACGACGAGCAACGAGCGGAAACGCTTCACTCGTCGGAGGGGTGCTGGTGCGCCTTGACCAGCAGCAACATCGCTTCGTTGTATGGGGTCGGCACGCCGCAGCGCCGGCCTGCGGCGACGATCGCGCCGTTGATGTACTCCACCTCGGTGCGGCGCTTGGCCTCGAGGTCGAGCGTCATCGAGTTGCGCGCGTCGGCCGTGTCGGCGACGGCCTCGCGCACGTAGGCCCACGGGTCGGGGAACGGCAGCGACACGCCGCTCGCGCGCGCGACCGCCGCCGTCTCGAGCGCGAGCGCGCGCGCCAGTTCGCCCGCGTCGGGGTCGTCCGTGATCGCGACGTTCTTGCGGTCGAGCAGCGCCGCGACGGGATTGATCGCCGCGTTCACGAGCAGCTTTCCCCAGAGGTGCGGCCGGATGTCGTAGACGAGCGACGCGACCAGTTCCGCCTCCGTCAGCAGCGCGGCGATCGTCTGCAACGTCGCACGCGACGCGCCGGCCGAGCCGAGCAGGGTCGTGCCTGCGCCGATGCGCTTCGACCGGCCGTGCCCGATCGCGACCGCGCCTTCCGTTGTGATCCCGAGCGCGAGCGGGACGTTGCCGCCCAGCGCGGCCTTGATCGACTCCTCGTTGCCGAGGCCGTTCTGCAGCGAGACGATCGGCGTCGCCGGATCCAGCTGTCCCGCGAACGGTCGCAGCGCGCCGAGCGTGTCCGTCGCCTTGACGAACACGAACAGCGATCCGCAATCGAACGCGCGCGCCGGTTCGCGCGTCGCCTCGACCTTGCGCGGCGGCGCGCCGTCGAGCGCGATGCCGTCGCGCGCGATCGTCTCGACAACGTCGCTGCGCACGTCGAGCATCGTGACGTCGTTCTGGCGCGCGAGCATGTAGCCGTACAGCGTGCCCATTGCGCCCGCCCCGACGATCGCGACCTTGCGCCGTGCCGGCATGCCTAGAACTGCGACTGCAGGCCGAACACCGTCCGCCGGTCGGGATACAGGATGTCGCGCTCGCCGCCGAAGATCGTCAGGCGCTTCGCGAGGTACAGGTTCAGGTAGCTGTCCAGCGTCGGGTGGCGGGGGTCGTAGAGCCGGCCCTCGATCCCGATCGTGTTGTTGCGGACGCTGCCGAGGACGCCGAGCTGCGAGTAGATGATGCCCGCGCCGATGTGCGCGTTGGCGCTCAGCCGCTCGAGCGCCGCCAGGTTCCAGCTCGTCGTCTCGCCGGTGCCGATGTTGTTGGCGCCCGTGTACAGGGCCGTCTTGCCGTTCGGGAACAGGATCAGGTTCACGTCGGTCTCCGGGCCCTGATCCTCGGTCAGCAGGGGCGACTTCGCGCCCGGCGTCCCCATCCGCTGGACCGACAGCATGCTCAGGCGCAACTGGACGGACGCCACGTTGCCGACGACGTTGGACAGCTTCGATTTGAACGCCGTACCCAGCACGTTTTCGGTGCTGTTTACGTTGCCCGTCGACGCCGACGTCGACGTGCCGGTCGAGCTCTGCGGAATGCCGCCCGGCGGGCTGCTCGGGAACGGCGTCGCGCCGGCGTCGACGCCCGGGACGCTGCTCTTGCCGCCCAACTCCGCCAGCAGATAGTTCGCCTTCTGCGCGGCCGCGTCGAACTGGCCGACCGTGTCGCGCAGCTGCGCCTGCGTCTGCGGGTTACCGGTGATCTGACGCAGGTCGTTGGTCAGGTCGGCCAGCGTCTTCGACGTCAGCGCGATCGACTGGGTCGTTGCGATCAGGCTGCTGCTGACCTGGGGGTTGGCGGCGATCTTGTGCAGCGAGTCCATGCTGGCCGACAGCGACGTCGCCGACGCGTTGAGCGACGCCAGCAGTGCGTTCAACTGGCGCGACGAGCCCGTCGCGGTGCCGTTGAGCGTCGACGTCAGGTCGACGATGTTGTTGCCGGCGGCGTCGAGCGAGCGCTGCAGCGACGACGTGATGTCCGACGCCTGGCCGGTCAGCGACGTCAGCGAGGTGTTCGCGTTCTTCGTGAGGGCGTTGGCGGTGCGCAGCACCTCCTCCAACTGAGCGAGCAGCTCCGGCTCGACCTCCTCGAGTTGCCGCAGCATCCGCGACGTCCGCCGGATCTCGCCCTGGCCCTCCTCGAGCAGGTCAGTCAGCGTGGCCGGGTTGGTGCCCTGGGGCATGTTCTCGGACTCGAGTGCGAGGTCGCGCGGCAACGTCGCCGGCGCCGGCTGGCCCGGGGCCGGGCGCGGCGGGAGGATGTCGAGGTTCGGCTCGCCCGTCAGCGGCGCGTTGATGATGAACTTCGATCCGACCGGAATATCGACGTTCTTGCGGACCGAGATGATCACGTCGGTCGAGAAGTCCTTGCGGAGGTTGATGGCGTCGACGATTCCGATCGAGACGCCGGACAGGTACACCAGCGCCGCCGGGCGGAGGCCCGCGGCCGTTGTGAAGTGCACGGCGATCTTGTAGCCGGCGCGTCGCTCGGCGATGTTGGACAACTCGTAGTACACCCAGATCAACCCGATGATCCCCAGCAGGGTGAAAAGTCCGACCCGAGCCTGTTTGGACATGCGCCTCTCCGCTTAATCCGGCCGTCCCGTCAGTACGGGATCGGGCCGACCTCACTTCCTTGAATGAACTGCTGGACGATCGGGTTTCGTGACTGCTTCAGCTCCTCGACCGTGCCGTATTCGATGATCGCGCCCTCGAACAGCATCGCCACGTAGTCGGCCATCGCATAGATGCTCTGCAGGTCGTGCGAGACCACGACGGCAGTGCCGTTCAACTGCCGCCGCAGGCGCACGATCGTGTCCGTCAGCACGTGGGTGATGATCGGGTCGAGGCCGGTCGTGGGTTCGTCGTAGAGCACCAGTTCAGGGTTTGTGACCACGGCGCGGGCAAATCCCGCCCGTTTGAGCATCCCGCCGGACAGCTCGCTCGGGAACTTGTCGCGCGCACCCTCGAGGCTGACCGTCTCGAGCGTGTGCGTTGACGCGCTTGCTCGACCTCGGCCTCGGAGATCTTCAGGTGCTCGCGCAGCGGGAGCGCCACGTTGTCCATGACGGTCAGGCTGTCGAACAGGGCCGAAAACTGGAACGCAAAGCCGATCTGCGACCGGAATTCGACCAGGTCGTTGCGCGGAATGCAGCAGATGTCGACATCGCGGACGTAGACGTGGCCCGTGTCCGGCTTGCGCAGCCCGTTCAGGAGCCGCAGGATCGTCGACTTGCCCGCCCCCGAGAGCCCGATGATGCACGTGATCGCCCCCTCCTCGATGTCGAGGGAGAGGTTCTGGAGGACGACCTTGGTGCCGAAGCGGAGGCTGACGTTCTCGATCCGGGCGAACGTTCAACCGCGATACCCGAAGAGCAAGAACGACAGCGTGAAGTTGGCGACGAAGATCAGGATGATCGAAACGACGACCGCGCCGGTCGTCGCGCGCCCGACGCCGGCCGCGCCGCCGCGCGTATTCAGACCCTGATACGAACCGACGAGCGCGATGATGATGCCGAAGACGAACGCCTTGAAGAGTCCCTTGAGGACGTCTTCGAGCGCGACCGTCTGCCGCGCCGATTGGATGAACGTCTGATAGCTGATATGGGCGACGTTGTTGGCCAGCCACATCCCGCCGACGACGGAGATGATGTCCGCGAAGATCGTCAGGAGCGGCATCATGATCGCGAGCGCGATAAGACGCGGCACGACCAGCATCTGGACCGGCGAGAGCCCCAGCGCTTCGAGCGCCTCGACCTGCTCCGTCACGACCATCGAGCCCAGTTCCGCCGCGATCGCGGCCCCCGTCCGGCCCGCGACGACCACGCCGGAGAGCAGCGGTCCCAGTTCGCGGGACGAGATGAAGGCGACGCCACCGCCGACGAGGTCGCCGACGCCGAACTGCACCGCCTGCACGGCCGATTCGAGCGAAATGACCATGCCGGTGAAGAGCGACGTCAGCAGGACGATCGACGTCGACTGGACGCCGAGGAAGTACGCCTGGGTGAACGTCTCGCCCGCGCGGATGCGCATGCGCGCGATGAACGAGGAACTATCGGCGGAGAGTCCGGCGAGGCCCCCCGCATACTCGAGAAGACCGAGGGTCGAACGACCGACGTCTTCGAGCACCTTCATGGGTCGGCGAATTCAGCGACCCGAGAGAGGACGCCTTGCGTCGCCGCGACGCGGCGCGCCGCGACGCCGCGCTCGGCGGTGAGGTTGAACTGCAGTTGACTGGTCTTGGCCAGCCTGCGCTCAACGTCGCGTAAGTGCTCGTGGGCCTCGCGGTCGAAGCCGACGAAGTAACGGCGGACGGCCGCGAGATACGCCTCGGTCTCGGCGGCCGGCGGTTCGCCGGCGGCCGCGAGCAGTTCGGTCATTTTCGCTTGGGCTCGTAACAGCGCGCGATCGCGGACGTAGAAGCTCGCGACGTCGTCGACGAGCGCCTGCAGGCGCGCGCGATCAGCCGCCATCGGCTGCGGGGCCGAACGCGAGAGCCGCGCGCTGCAGGTCGAAGAGATGGCGGATCCCGACCTCCGCCAGGCGCAGCAACTCGTCGAGGCTCGCCCGCGAAAACGGCCGGCCCTCCGCGGTCCCCTGCACCTCGACGAACTCCCCCGACTCGGTCATCGCCACGTTCATATCGACTTCGGCGCGGCTGTCCTCGTCGTAGGCGAGGTCGAGCAGGGCCGTTCCGTTGACGCGGCCGACGCTGACCGCGGCGAGTTGGCGCTTCATCGGCCACGCCGGCGCCGCCGGGTCGAACGCGCGCCGCAGCGCGAGCGCCAGCGCGACGTAGGCGCCCGTGATCGAGGCCGTCCGCGTCCCGCCGTCGGCCTGCAGCACGTCGCAGTCGATGAGCACCGTCCGCTCCCCGAGCAGCCGCATGTCGACGACCGTACGCAGCGCGCGCCCGATCAACCGCTGGATCTCGTGCGTCCGGCCGCCGATCCTTCCGCGCGACGCCTCGCGCTGCGTGCGCTCCTGCGTCGCGCGCGGCAACATCGCGTACTCGGCGGTCACCCACCCGAGCCCGCGGCCGCGCATCCAGGGCGGGACTCTGTCCTCGAGCGTCGCGGCGCAGAGCACGCGCGTTCGCCCGATCGAGATCAGCGCGCTGCCCTCCGCGAACACCAGCGGATCGACGTCGATCGTCACCGGTCGCAGCGCGTCGGGCTGGCGCCCGTCGGCGCGGCCGTTATTCAACGGTGACCGTCTTCGCGAGGTTGCGGGGCTGGTCAACGTCCTTTCCGTCGATGTCGGCGATGTGATATGCCAACAACTGGAGCGGCACGACGTTGACGACCGGCGACAACAGTTCGTCGACGCGCGGGACCCAGAGCACGTGGTCGGCCAACTGCGCGACCTCCTCGTCGCCGTGGTTGGCGACGGCGATCACCTTTGCCTCGCGCGCCTTCGCCTCGGCGAGGTTCGACAGCATCTTTTCCCGGACGCGCCCCTCGGTGACGATCCCGACGACGGGGACCTTCGAGTCGAGCAGCGCGATCGGCCCGTGCTTCATCTCGCCGGCCGCGTAGCCCTCGGCGTGAATATACGAGATCTCCTTCAGCTTCAGCGCGCCCTCGAGCGCCGTCGGGAGGTTCACGTAGCGGCCCAGGAACAAGATCGTGCGGGCCTTGCGGATCTTGCGCGCGATCCGCTCGATCTCGTCGGACGTATTCAGCACGACGTCGATCGCGGCCGGCAGCAACCGCGTGTGTCCCGCGATCTCGCGCAGCCGCTCGACCGGCGTCGTGCCGCGGACCCGCGCCAGGTACAGCGCGAACAGGATCATCGCGATCGCCTGCGAGACGTAGGTCTTGGTCGCGGCGACGCCGATCTCGGGGCCGCCGCGCGTGTACAGGATGCCGTCGGCCAAGCGCGTCAAGTGCGAGCCCAGCACGTTGCAGATGCCGAGCACCGGCGACCCCGCCGAACGCGCGATCCGAACCGCCTCGATCGTGTCCGCGGTCTCGCCCGACTGCGACATCGCGATCGTCAGCGTCCGCGGGTCGAGCAGCCGGTCGCCGTAGCGGAACTCGCTGGCGAGCTCCATCTCGACCGGCAGCTTGCAGAGCGCGCGCAGCAGATACATCCCGACCATGCCGGCGTGGAAAGCCGTGCCGCAGCCGGTGATCGAGATCTTGCTGATCGCGCGCAGCAGCGCCTCGTCGATCTCGACCTCAGGGGCGAGCTGGACGTCATTGGACTCGTCGATCCGCCCGGCCAACGTCTCTTTCACCACGCTCGGCTGGACGAACATCTCCTTCAGCATGAAGTGCTTGAAGCCGTCCTTCTCCGCCGACGACGCGTCCCACATCACCTGGACAACGTCGCGATGGAGCGGTTCGCCCTCGAAGTCCGTCAACTGATAGCCGTCGCGGTCGACGACGACCATCTCGCGCTCGCGCAGGATGATCTCCTTGCGGGTGTACTTCAAGATCGCCGGCGTATCGGAGGCGACGAACATCTCCTTGTCGCCGATCCCGACGACCAGCGGGCTCGCGCCGTTGCGCGCGAAGGCCAGCTGGCCGGGCTCGTCCGAGCAGATCACCCCGAGCGCATAAGCTCCTCTGACCTCGTGCAGCGCGCGGCGGATCGCCGCCGCGATGTCGCCACGATAGTGCTCTTCGATCAGGTGGGCGAGCACCTCGGTATCGGTCTCGCTGCTGAACTCGTGGCCGCTCGCCAAGAGGCGCGTCCGCAGGCCCGAGAAGTTCTCGATGATCCCGTTGTGAACGACCGCGATCTTGCCGGTGCAGTCCATATGCGGGTGCGCGTTCTGGTCCGACGGGCGCCCATGGGTCGCCCAACGCGTGTGGCCGAGCCCGGTCGTCCCCGCCAGCGGCTCGCTCTCGAGGCGCTCCGCCAAGCGCGACAGCTTGCCCTCGGCCTTGGTCCCGGCGAGTGCGCCGTCCGCCGCGATGACGGCGATGCCTGCGCTGTCGTAGCCCCTGTACTCGAGGCGGCGTAGCGCGTCGAGGATAACCGGGACACTGTCGCGCGCTCCGACGTATCCGACGATGCCGCACATGGCGCTACTTGATGCCCTCTTTGACGCGGCGATACGGGATTTTGCCGGCGGAGACTTCGTTGAAAGCCGTCGACACCGGCTTGTTCGCGTTGACCCGGTCGGTCAGCGCCGGCGCGCCGTTGTTGAGTTGCTTCGCTCGCTTCGTGACGACATTGACGAGGGTAAACTTCGAATCGACATGCTCCAGCAGGCCGTCGAGATCCCCAAACACCGATTCGCTCATAATTGTTCGAATTTCCTCAAAGTGGTTTCCGGGTAGTGATGGATACGCAAGCGTTCTGCCGTGACGATCGAGTGCAACTCGTCGACCGCCGGCGGCGTTGCTCCACAGGAGCCTCATGGTTGATCACGAGATAATCGAAGCGGCGGATGAAGGTCAACTCTTCTTGCGCCGTGGCGAGCCGCGCCGCCAGTTCGTCCGGTCGACTCGGTGCGGCGCCCTTCGAGCCGAGCCTGGAGGCGTTCGGCGTCCGGGGCGACCAGGAAGACCAGGATCGCCCGGGGATAGCCGGCCTTGATTGCCAACGCCCCATTGACTTCGGGTTTGACGAGAGGTCGTCGCCGTTGCTGAGCGTTTCCTCGACGAACGACTTGGGCGTGCCGTACAGGTTGCCGGCGTACTCGCGCCACTCCAAGAAATCGCCGTTGCGCAGACGCTCTTGAACCGTTCCTTCGTTATGAAGGTGTAATGGCGGCCGTCGTGTTCTCCCGTCCCGCGGCGCACGCGTCGTCGCCGAGACCGAGTACCGCATCCGCGGCATCCGTTCGAGCAGCGCGCCGCACGACCGTGTCCTTTCCAGCGCCGGACGGACCCGAGACGACCAACAACAACCCCGGCCCGACCAGTTCCGTCCGACTCCCTTCTCACGCACGCCCGCGCGCGGCGCCAAGCCTGGCGCGCCACCCAATCGCGCGATTGGGCCGGGCCGAACGAGAATGATTCTCATCGGCGGCGAAGACTACCTGCCGTGTACACCGACTGGCTGATCGTCCGGCGGCTGGCCGCCGAACTCGACCGGGCCGTCCGTAGCGCCCGGATCCGCGAGGCCGGCATCCTCCCCGACGGCCGGTTCGCCCTGCGCTTTCGCGCCCGGGGCGCCGGCGCCGACGCCATGGTCTTCGATCCGTTCGCCGCGACGCCGGTCGATCACGATCGAGCACGTGGACCGGCTCGAAGAGGCACCCGGCTGGCCGCGAGCGATCGCCGACGCCGTCCGCGGGATGCGGATCGAGAGCGTGCGGAGCAGGACCGGGGACCGGCTGATCGTCGTCGACCTGGTCACCCTCTCGCGCTTCGGCGTCCTCAGCCGCTACCGGATCGTGGTCGAACTGGTCCCCAACTTCGGCAACATCTTGCTGGTGCGCGACGAGGGCATCGTCGCGGCCGCGCGCGAGTTCCCGCCCGCCCGCAATCCCCAGCGGCCGGTCGAAGTCGGCGGACGCTATACGCCGCCCCCATTACCCGAGGCGCGGCCGGACCGGCCGGCCCTCGAGGAGGCCCTGGCCGCGCTCGACGGACCCGCCGCCGCGAACCGCGCCGCCGGGTTGCTGCGCGCGTCGCTGCCCCTGCTTCCGCGGCTCATCGCCCAGTCGCTGGTGAGCGAGGCCGCGGCCCAGGACGCCCTTCCGGCCGTGCGGGCCGAGCGGCTCCTCGAACGCGGTCGTGCGGCGATCGACGGGGGCCATGACCAGCGAGCCGCACGGCGACCTCTTCGTCTATCGCGACGAAGGACGGGTCGCTCAGATCCACGTCGTTCCGCTGGCTCAGTTCGCCGCCGGCGACGAGCGCGCTCCCGACCTCCTGCCGGTCCTGTGCGAGGCGCTCGACTCCGAGCGCGAGGCGCTCGTCCAGCGGCGTTCAGACGAGCGCCGCGGCGCCCTGCGGGGCCGCGTCGCGCGCCTTCAGCGCCGGCTCGCCGTCGACCGCGAACGCCTGCTGAGCCAACGCGACGAGTCGGACAACGCCGACCGGTTGCGGACGGCGGGCGCGCTGCTCTACGCCCACCACGCCGAGGTCGCACCGGGTACAACGTCGTTCGTCGCGCCGGAGGCGCCGGAGGCGCCGATCGAGCTGGATCCCGCCCTCGACGCGAAGGGCAATGCGGCCGCCATCTTCCGGCGCTATCGCAAGGCGATCGCGCGCCGCGAGCACGTGACCCGCCGGCTCGCACACAACGCCGAGTTGGTCGCCGCCGCCGACGAACTCGCGTGGGAGATCGATCGCGACGCCACCTCCGTCGCCGAACTCACCGACGAACTCGATCGGCTCGACCGTCCTGCCGCAGCGGCGCGGGCGGGCGTGACGGCGCGGCTCGGGTCACGAACCAGACCGGGTGCTCCGGCGCGGCAGGCGCCCATCGAGATCGCGCTGGCCGACGACGTCCGCATCCTCGTCGGGCGTTCGCCGCGCAACAACGCCGAGTTGACCTTCAAGCTCGCCCGTCCCGACGATATCTGGTTCCATGCGCGGGGCGTGCCGGGGGCGCACGTCGTCCTGAGGATCGACTCCGCGCGCGCCGCCACGGGCGCCGAACTGCGGACGGCCGCCGAGTTCGCCGCCTTTCACAGCAAGGCACGCACGTCGGGACTCGTCCCGGTCGACTACACGCAACGCAAGAACGTCCGCAAGCAGCAGAACGCGATGCCGGGCCTCGTGTGGTACACGAACGCCAAGACGATCAACGTCGAGCCGCGCGGACCGGCCGCGCGCACGGAATAGCGCCGAGAGGGTTCTCACCGGCGGCGGGAAAGCGGACCGCGTTGGCTCGCTTTCCGATCAGACTGTGGTTCTGCGCGGCCGTCGCGCTGATCGCCGTGGCGATCGCCGATCCCGCCGTCGAATACGCATCGAACGCCGGCTGGTTCGGACCCGGTAGTTTCACTGACCACAGCAATCTCGACGTCATCCCCGCGCTCGCCGCCGGCGTGCTGTTCGCGGGACTCTGCCTGATCCTCCGGATCCGGGCCGCGCTGCGCCGGGGCGCGCCGCTCGCTGCGCGCGAGACCGTCGGCGCCGGCCGCGGCGCCTGGGCGCTCGTCGCGTTCACGTTCGGCCTGCAGATCGCGGCGCTCGCCGCGTTCGAAAGCGGCGAGCAGCTCGTCGTGCTCGGGCATCTCGGCGGACCGACGCTGTGGGCGGGCGGCCCGCTCCCGGTCAGCCTCGGCGTGCACGCGCTCGCGTGCGTGCTGAGCGTGATCGCGTGCGCCCGATTGCTCCGTGGTTTGGAACGCACGACGCTGCGCGTCCTCGCCGGCCGCGACCTCGCGGTGCTCGCCGCCCGCGCGCCGGCGCCGCTCGCGCGGCGCGCCGCCGAGCGGCCGATCGTCCTGCGCCCGTCGCGCGCGCGGCGCCGCATCGGCGAGCGCGCCCCGCCCCCGCTCCCCGCCTAATCGCAATCGCCGGCGCGCCGTTTTCTCGCGGCGCGCCCACTTGGGAGCAGGGTGCGGTGACAAATCGTGTGGCATAGTATTTGGTTTCGTATTACACTCGCCGTCGTCGTCGGCGCCGGCGCCGCGAGCGCGGCGTACCTGTCGCTGCGGACGCCGATCGAGCACCGCATCGCGACCCAGGCGGCGCAGCGGGCCTTCGGTCACGAGAAGCTCAACATCTTGCTGCTCGGGTATCAGGACGACGAAGAGACGACGGACACGGTGATCCTCGCCCATCTCAACGTCGACCGCCGGCTCGCTACGCTGGTCTCGATCCCGCGCGACACCTGGGTGCCGATCCCGGGCCAAGGCTCCGCGAAGATCAACGCCGCGTACGCATACGGCGGCGGAAAGACGACGGCCGCCGTCGTGAGCGCATTGCTCGGGCACGTCCCCGTCGACGCGACGATCGCGCTGCAACCCTCCGGCGCCGCGCAGATCGTCGACGCGCTCGGCGGCCTCAACACCGACGTCGACGAGGACATGGACTACGACGACAATTACGGGCAACTGCACATCCATCTCAAGAAAGGCGAACAGTACCTCACCGGGAGCCAGGTCGTCGGCTACGTGCGCTTCCGGCACGACGCGACGTCCGACTACGGCCGGATGCGCCGCCAGCAACAGGTCCTGCGACTCCTGATGGATCAGGCGAGCCAGCCGCAGAACTGGGCCAAGCTTCCGCGCATCATCCGGCTCGCGCGCAGGGACGTGCGACGACGCTCAGCGACCGTCAGCTCCTCGCGCTGCTCGAGATCTACCGCAACGTTCCCGATGAGAACGTTCGCTTCTTCACGCTCCCCTCGAAGGCGGGCTGGGCCGGCGAGCTCTCGGTCGTCTTCGCCGACCCGCGCTGGGCGAAGGCGATCGGCAGCATCCTCTTCATGAAGACGGAGCCTCCGCAGGCCGAGGTGCGGGTCGCCAATGCGACCGGCGACGCCGCTCTCGACAAGACCGTCGTGGCGGCGCTGCGCGGCGCCGGTTGGAACGTGCCCGCGTTCATCGACCAGCCGGCGCGCCGAGCGAGCGTGACGATCGGGACATCGACCGCGGCGCGCCTCCTCGCCGTGACCTTCGCGACGCCGCTGCGTGCCGCCACGACGACGACCCTCCTGCTCGGGACCGATTGGGCGCCCGATACCGAGTAGCCCAAGCCCGGTACGAAACCCCGCCCGCCCCTGCGCCGTAGATGGGCCGTGCGATTCCATTTCCTCGTTGCGGCGTTGGCCGTGCTCGCGGCGGCCCCCGCGCTCGCCGACGACCAGCCCGCGCGAACGATCGACCGTCAGGCGGACCTCGGCGCGGCGCACGCCGTTGCGTTGACGGCGTCCGCCGGCGACGTCCATTTCGAGGCCTCGAGCGACGCGACGATCCGGGTCCACGCCCGCCTGCACTCGTCTTCGGCGTCCGATCTCTCGCGGATGGACTTCTCGATCCGCACCGACGGCGACGTCGTGCGCATCTCGTCGGTCTTTCCGCGCCACTCGATCTTCAACTGGTCCGGCGCCAACGACTCGATCGACTACGACGTGGCGATCCCGCGCGGCGTGCGCGTCAACGTCTCCGTCACCGCCGGTGACGTCGTCATCGACGGCCTCGAGGGTCCGATCAGCGCGCACGACTCGTTCGGCGACATCCGCATCCACGGGGTCAGCCAGAACGTCACCGCCGGAACGCGGACCGGCGACGTCGTCGTCAACCTCGCGCCCGACTGGCGCGGACACGCGCTCGAACTGTGGACGACGGTCGGCAACGTCACGCTCGTCGCGCCGCCGGGACTGCGCGCGCGCCTCGACGCGCACACGCGGGTCGGCGACGTGCGCGGCGCCACCACGCTCGGCGGCGCTTCCGCCGACCCGTGGATCTCGCTCGCCTCGACGATCGGCGACATCGAAGTCCAGACGAAGTAGCAGTCCCGAGAGATCGTCAGGCGCGCAGCGCGAACATCGCGTCGCCGAACGAGTAGAAGCGGTACCCCGCTGCGAGAGCGGTGCGATAGGCCGCCATCACCGTGACGTAACCGGCGAACGCGCAGACGAGCACGAGCAGCGTCGACTGCGGCAGGTGGAAGTTCGTCAGCAGACCATCGACGACGCGCCATTCGAACCCCGGCGTGATGAAGAGCGAGGTCTCGCCCGCGCCCGCGCGCAGCGCGCCGTCCGCAACCGCGGCCCCTTCCAGCGCGCGTACGACCGTCGTGCCCGCCGCGATGACGCGCCTGCCGGCTGCCTTCGCGGCCGCGATCGCGGCCGCGGTCGCGGCGGGGATCGCATAGGTCTCGGCGTGCATCGCGTGCTCGTCGATGCGCGCCGCGTCGATCGGCCGGAACGTGCCGAGGCCGATGTCCAGCACGACGGGGACGACCGTCACGCCGCGCGCGCGCACGCGCGCGAGCACGTCGTGCGTAAAATGCAGCGAGGCGGTCGGCGCAGCGACGCTGCCGGGGACCCGCGCGAAGACCGTCTGGTAGCGCGCCGCGCGCGCCTCGTCACCCGTGCCGACGTACGGCGGCAGCGGCATCCGGCCGTGCCGTTCGAGCAGCGCGTCGAGCGAGTCGCCGCACGTCAGGTCGATCTCGCGGACGCCGTCACTCCGGACGGCGACGACGCGCGCAACGCCCTCATCGCCGAAGCGGACCGTCGCGCCCGCGCGCAGCCGGCGCCCGGGCCGCACCAACGCGAGCCAGCGCCCCGCCGTGCCGTCGTAGCGCGCGCGATCGCTCGGCCGCAGCAGCAACACCTCGGCCGCGCCTCCGCCGGAACGCGTGCCCGCGAGGCGCGCGCGGATGACGCGCGTCTCGTTGACAACCAGCACGTCGCCGGCGCGCAGCAGCTCGGGAACTCGGCGAACGTACGGTGCGCCGGTTCCTCGCCCGCGCGCACGACCAATAGGCGCGACGCGTCCGGCGGGTCGGCCGGCCGCGTCGCGATCGCGGACCGCGGGAGATCGTAGGCGTAGGCGGACGTGCGCCGCAGCTCGTCCCGGTCCGGCGTCAGGCCCTCCCCAACTGCGTGCCGGGAAAGTAGAACTCCACGATCGCCTGCGCGGTCGTTCCGGCGAGCGCCATGTAGCGCGTGCCCCACTGACACAGGCCGGCGCCGTGGCCGTAACCTGAACCGCCGAACGTCACCGATTGACCGCGCACGACGGTGACGCTCTGGAGCAGGGTGCTGCGGACGATCGATGATCCGACCAGCGTGCGGAACGTCGACAACTTAACCTCGGCGGTCCCGCCGTCGCCGACGATCCCGACGCGCCGCGGGCGCCAACTCGAGTCGAGGTCGCGCAGCTCGACGCGCTCGACGTCGGCCGGTAGGCCGCGGTCGCTCAGTGCGCGCGAGAATTCGTCGTACGGCATCACCCGTTGCCAATGGAACTCCGGCGCCGGGCTGCAGTGCGGGTCCGTGACCCCGCGCATGTACGGATAGACGGCGCCCCACAGTTCCGCCGCGTCAGCGGTGTGCCCCCCGCAGCACGAGCCGTAGGCCACGTGCGCCAGTTTGCCCGCATAGGTAATGACGCTGCCCGCGCACGCGTCGACCGCGCCCGTGACGCTCGGCGCTTCCACGTCGACGCCGCCATAGACTTGATCGCCCTCGCCCGCCAGCACGTCCCACGCCTTTTGCGGGCGCAACTTCGAGACCGTGTAGGTCCGCGCGACGATCGCCTGCGCCTCGAGCGACGCGGCCGGCCAGCCCGCCGCCAGTTCGCGCCCGACGACGCCGTAGAGATACTCCTCGAGCGGCACGACGTTGAGCAGACCGGTGCGCCCGTCGGAGAATCCGACCAGCTCGAAGCGTCCCCGGTACGTGCGGCCGTTCCACGAGAACGTGCGCGCATCGAGCGCGCGCGGTGGCGGCGCGCTCGCGCCGTCGCTCGTCAGCAGGACGCGAACGTCTGCACCGGCGCCGGGCGACGGCACGTCCAGGCCGCCGGTCGCACGCGCGCCGGCCGGCACCAGCAGCGCGCCCGCGGCCGCCGATAGGAACGCCGCGCGCCTCATGCCGGGCACACCGGAGCGAAGCCCGCGCGTTCGCGCTGTAGCGAACGGTCGAGCAGGCGGATCAAGGCGTACAGCCCGCGCGTGGCAGGAATCTCCGCGCCGATGCGATCCGCGATCTCGACGACCGCTCCGAGGATCGCATCCGTCTCGAGCGGCCGGCCGGCGTCGACGTCCTGCAGCATTGAGGTCCGCTGGGCCCCGAGCAGCGCCGTGCGCGCGATCCGCGCGTCGACCGAGATCGCGATCTCGACGCCGATGCGCGCGCCGAGCGCGACCTGTTCCACCATCGCACCGCGCACGAGCGCGGCGACCGCCGGATCCTCGACCATCTCGCTCGCCGTCGCACGCGTCAGCGCGCTGATCGGATTGAACGTCGTGTTTCCGAGCAACTTCGTCCAAATCACGTGGCGGATGTCGGTGCGCGCGACCGCGTCGACCCCGGCGCGCTGCAGCGCGGCGACGAGCGCCTGCAGCCGCTCGGTCTGCGCGCCGTCGGGCTCGCCGAAGACGTAGTCGAGGTCGCCGCTCTGCTTGACGACGCCGGGGGCGAGCAGCCGCGCCCCGCTGTAGATGACGCCGGCGATCACGCGCCGCAGGTCGACGCTCGCGGCGATCGCGCCATCCGGGTCGACGCTGCGCAGCGACGCACCGGTCAGCGCACCGCCGCCGAACTGGAAGTACCACCACGGGATCCCGTTCTGTGTGGTGACGACGACGGTTTCGTCGCCGAGCAGGTACCCCAACTGCGGCGCGGCGGCGCTCAACTGATGCGCCTTCATCGTCAGCAGCACGACGTCGACCCGGCCGACGTTCCGAAATCCGGTCCGTCGCTCGCACGGGGATCGCGAAGCTGCGGCGCGTCCCGCGAACGTCGGCGCCGTGCCGTTGCAGGGCCGTGAGGTGCTCGCCGCGCGCGACGAGCGTGACGTTCGTAGCCCGCCTCCGCGAGCGAGGCGCCGAGGAACGTGCCGATCGAGCCGGCCCCGACCACCGCGATCTTCATAGGAGGCGCGGCTGGTCCAACGTGGGCTGCGGAGCCGCGAGCGCGAGGTGTTCGTAGGCCGCCGGCGTCACTTTGCGTCCGCTGGCCGTGCGTACGACGAAGTTCTTCTTCAGCAGATACGGCTCGACGACGTCTTCCAGCGTCTCGACGTCCTCCGTCAACGTCGCCGCGATCGCGTTAATCCCGACAGGGCCGCCGCGGTACTGCTGTGCGATCGTCGTGAGGAACGCCCGATCGAGCCGGTCGAGCCCCGCCTCGTCGACGCCTTCGCGCCGCAGCGCCTCGTCGGCGACCTCGCGCGTGATCGTTCCGCCGGCCCGCACCTCCGCGAAGTCGCGCACCCGTCGCAACAGCCGGTTCGCGATCCGCGGCGTCCCGCGGCTGCGGCGCGCGATCGTCGCCGCCCCGTCAGCCTCGATCGGAATCCCGAGGACCCCCGCGCTGCGCGTGACGATCCGCTCGAGCTCCAGGTCGTCGTAGTAGTCGAGGTGATACGAAATCCCGAATCGCTCGCGCAGCGGCGCCGACAGCATTCCCGCGCGCGTCGTCGCCCCGATCAACGTGAACCGCGCCAGCGGCAGCTTGAACGTCTTCGCGTAGGCGCCGCGATCCATCACGATGTCGATGCGGAAGTCCTCCATCGCGGGATAGAGGAACTCCTCGACGACGCCGCCCAACCGGTGGATCTCGTCGATGAACAACACGTCGCCGTGTTCGAGGGACGTCAGGATGCCGACGAGGTCCTTCGGTTTCTCGAGCGTCGGCCCCGACGTCGGCCGCAGCGCGCAGCCGAGGTCCTTCGCGATCAGCGCGCCCAGCGTCGTCTTACCGAGCCCCGGCGGGCCGTAGAACAGGATGTGTTCGAGCGGTTCCTCGCGACGGCGCGCCGCGTCGATCGCGATCTTCAGGTTGTCGACGACCGTCGTCTGGCCGACGTACTCGTCGAACGTGCGCGGCCGCAGCGACGCGCCGATCACCTCGTCTTCGATCGATGCCCGCGGCTCGACCGCGCGTTCGGGCTCGGCCGCGTCCGGTCCGAGTACGACGCGGCGCTTCGGCGACTCGCTCACGACGCGGACACGACGCCGCTGCGGGTGCGATAGATCTCGGCGAGCAGCGCCTCGGTGTCGCGCGCGTGCGGGGCGACGGCGAGCGCCTGCGCGATCATCGCCTCGGCCTCCGGCCGCTTGTACTCGAGCTGCAGCAGCACGGCCAGCGCCTCCTCGGCGAAGCCGGGGATCGGGGCCGCGCCGTGCGTCTGGGCCTCGCGGATCAGCAAGAACTTCGTCACCTTTCCCTGCAGCTTCGCGACGATGTCGCGGGCTTTCTGCTGGCCGACCCCCGGCAGGGTGCGCAGGAAGGCGTGATCGCCCGTGTCGATCGCCTGTGCGATCCGCGCCATCGGCAGGACGAACGCACGCGCCGCGGTGCGCGGTCCGATGCTCGCGACGCTGATCAGCGCCTCGAAGAACTCGCGCTCGATCGCGTTGGTGAACCCGAAGAAGGTGAAGCGCCCGCTGTTGCCGTCGATCGACAGCGTCGGGTAAACCTCCAGCGTCACGGCGTCGCCGCCCGCGTCGCGGAGTTTGTCGGCGACGCACGGCGGGAGCACGACGTCGTAGGCGAGGCCGCCGACGTCGACGACGACGTTCGCGTCGCCGCGCTCGACGATCGTTCCGGTGATCCGCGAAAACATCAGCGCTCTCTCACCGGTGCGCCGCCACGCCCAGCGCCGCGAAGCGCCGCTCGGTCAGTTCGATGTTGGCGAGCGCGAGCGCCAGTGCCAGCGCGTCGGAGACGTCGTCGGGCTGCGGCCGCGTGCGCAGCCGCAGTTGTTGCATCACCATGCGCTTGACCTGTTCCTTGCGCGCGCCGCCGGAGCCCACCAGCGCGCGTTTGACCAGCGAGTGCACGAGGTGGCGGACGGGGACGCCCGACGTCGCGGCCGCCAGGCAGATGACGCCGCGCGCGTGCCCCATCAACACCGCGGTCGTCGGATTGCGGTAGGCGCTGTAGAGTTCTTCGACGACCATCACGCTCGGCGACGTCGCCGCGATCACCGCGTCCATCTCGCGGTACAACGTTCCGAGGCGCTGCTCGAGCGCCGCGTCCGTCGCCGGCGCGATCACGCCGGCCTCGATCAGGCGCGGGCCGTCGGGGCCGATCTCGACCGCGCCGTAGCCCGTGATGCGCAGGCCCGGATCGACGCCGAGGATGCGCGTCACGGTGTCGGCGCGACCGTGCTCGAGGGTACGGCCGACGGCGCGGCCGTCGTCGCCGCGCCGGTGCCGCCGTTGTAGTAGATCGTAACCGTCTCGCCCGGCCGCAGCGACGAACCGGCCGGCGGTTCGGTGCTCGCGACCTTTCCGTCCGAGCCGCTCTGCGTGTAGGCGACGTTGCCGACCGCGTAGCCGGCGTTCTGCAGCGCGGTGCGCGCCTGATCGAGCGTCATTCCGGTCACGTCGGGCACGATCCCCGACACGACGATCGTCAGCGTCACGGATGCGCCGTGCTGCACCTGCGAACCGGCCGCCGGCGACTCGTCGAGGACCGTGCCAATCGGATCGCCGGGTTGCAGGCTGTATTCGAGACGGGCGAGCAGCCCCGCGTCGTTCAGCGCCGCCGACGCATCGCCGACGCCGCGACCCGTCACGTCGGGGACCGCGACGGAACTCGGGCCGCTGCTGACCTGCAGGGTGACCGGCGCACCGCGGTTGGCGGCCTTTCCGGGATCTGGATTTTGCGATGCGACCACGCCCTCGGGGATGTTGTCGCTCGGCACGCGCTCTGTATCGGCGGTGAGGCCCGCCTCGCGCAAGACCGTCAGCGCCTGATCGAGCGTGAGCGCGACCACTGCCGGAACGACGACCGGCGGCGGTCCCTTCGAGACCGTGAGCGTCACGACGCTGCGCATGGGCACGCGGCCCGGACCCGGCGACTGTTTGAGAACGGTGCCGCGCGCCGCGCCGTTGAAATCCTCGACGACCTTCGGCGTCATCTTCGCGTTGCGCAGATACCGCTCCGCGTCGTCGAGCGAGTACGCGCGCAGATCGACGATGTCGACGCTCGGCATGCCGCTGCTGACCGTCAACTGCACCGTCGTGTCCGAGCCGACGACCGCGGCGGCGGCGGGCCGCTGCCCGAGCACGCGGTCGCGCGGCGCGGTCTCGCTCGCGGCGGTGACGATGCTGAAGCGCAATCCTTTGGCGGCCAACAGGCGCTCCGCGTCCGCCGAGCTGCGGCCGACGACGTTCGGCAGCGCTACCGTCGCAGGCGGACCGAAGAGCCCGCCCGGACGGCCGGTCAGGTAATAGCCCGCGATGGCCGACAGGATCAGCAGCACCGCGAGGCCGGCGATCGCGGGCCGCCGCGACGGCTCCGGCTCGTCGTAGTGGTCGTCGGCGACGAACGCGTCGCGGGCGGGCGGCCGCATCGGTCTGTCGGGCGACTGCGAGCGGCGCGGCGGCGGCTTCGGCGCCACGCGCCGCAGCGGCTGCGTCCGCGCGACGGCGACGTTGAACGGCTGCTCGTCGCGCGCGGCGCGCAGCGCGCCCGCGACCTCGGTCGCCGACTGGAAGCGATCCGCCGGATCCTTTTGTAACAGTTTACGCACGATCGCCGCGAGCGCCGGCGAGATGCCGTCGCCGACGGCGATCTCGGGGACCGGGTTCGAGACGTGTTTCAGAGCGACCGTCACCGGCGACTCGCCCGTGTACGGCAGACGGCCGGTCAGCATCTGATAGAGGATGACGCCGAGACTGTAGAGGTCGCTCGTCTCGCGCACCTCGTTGCCCTGCGCCTGTTCCGGCGAGAGGTAGTAGACGCTGCCCATCACCATCCCGGGCGACGTCAGGGTCATCGTCTGGGTCGTCACGGCGCGCGCGATGCCGAAGTCGGAGAGCTTGACGACGTCGTCGCTCGTGATCAGGATGTTGGCCGGCTTGACGTTGCGGTGCAGGATCCCCTGACGATGCGCGTACGCCAGCGCACGGCAGATCTGTTCCGCGTAGTCGATCACGACCGCCTCGGGGAGGCGGTGGTCGGATTCGATCAACTCGGCGAGCGTCGAGCCGTCGACCAGCTCCATCACGATGAAGTAGGTCTCGTCCTCGCGGCCGACGTTGTAGATGCTCGACGATGTTCGGGTAGGAGAGCCGCGCGACCGACTCCGCCTCGTGATAGAAACGCTTGACGAAATCCCCGTCGGCCGAGAACTGCGGACGCAGAGACCTTGATCGCGACGCGTCGCCGCAGCAGCGCGTCGGTCCCCGCGTAGACGGTCGCCATCCCGCCCTCGCCCAGTTTGTCGTCGAGGCGGTAGCGCTCTTTGAGGGTGCGATCGGTCATGCGTCGGCCGAGGGCGGCGCGGTGCGTCCTACTGCTCGATCTCCCGCAGCGCGACCGCGAGCACGCGCCGCGCGATCGGCGCGGCCACGACGCCGCCGTACCCCGCGTTCTCCACGACGATCGCCAGGGCGACTCGTGGCGCCTCTGCCGGCGCGAACGCGACGAACCATGCGTGCGATCTTCCCGCCGGGTTGGTTGCGGTCCCGGTCTTGCCGGCGACCTGGACGTCCGGCAGCGCGGCGGCGGTGCCGGTCCCCCGCTCGACGACGGCGATCATCATGGCGCGGACCTCGCCCGCGGTCTGCGCCGAGATCGGCTGGGCGAGGGTGCCCGGCGTGGCGATCGTGCGCTTGGCAGTGCCGGTTAGCACCGTACGGGCGATGAGGGGCCGCGGTTCGACGCCGCCGCCGGCGATCGTCGCCGCGAGCAGCGCCATCCGCAGCGGCGTGACGAGCAGGTCGGCCTGGCCGAATCCCAACTGCGCAAGGATCGACGGCGACACCGTGTCGCGGGCCGGGAGGTGATCGGGCGCCGCCTGAAGCGCGAAGTAGAGCGGGTCGCCCAGCCCCCAGCGAGCGGCGTAGTCGAACCAGCGGGCGACCCCGAGCCGCAGCGCGATCTGCGCGAAGTCGACGTTGCTGGAGAGCGCGAACGCGCCGGCCAGGTCCTGATCGCCCGTCTCCTCCTCCTCGTTGTCGTGCACGAAGAAGGTCCCGACCGGCAACGGTCCGTCGTCGACGAAGCGGTCGGTCAGCGAGACGACGCCGCTGTCGAGCGCGGCCGACGCGGTGAACACCTTGAACGTCGAGCCAGGCGGATAGAGGCCGTCGGTCGCGCGGTCGAGCAACGGGCTGTTCGCGGCGGAGGTGAGGTCCGGGAAGCGGCCGTCGTCGACGGACCGCGGATCGAAGCTCGGGACGCTCGCGAGCGCGAGGATCTCCCCGTCGCGCGGATCGAGGACGACGCCTGCCGCGCGCGGGTACGCGCTCAACCTTTCGAACAACGCGCGCTGCATCGGCGACGTTGAGCGTCGTGACCACGGTAGCGCCGCGCGGCTGCACGGGCCGCAGTGGATGGCCGAGCGCGTCGCGCAGCGCGTTGCCTTGCGTCAGCGGGTCGGCCGAGGCGGCGGCGGGCGACAGTTCGCGGTCGAAGGCGCGCTCGAGCCCCGACGTGCCGTAGCGCAGCGACGCGTAGCCGACGGCCTGCGCGAAGATCGGCCCGAGCGGATAGCGGCGGCCTGCCGGCGTCGTCTGCGCGAGCACGGTCCCGTCGCGCGCGCGGATCTCGCCGCGATAGCGCTGCAACAGCGCGAGCCGCGGGTTGTGGCCGTCGGTCGCGATGCTCGGCCCGGCGATCGCCTGCAGCCAGACGGCGCGCGCGCCCAGCAGCGCGAAGGCCAAGACGAACAGCGCGCTGAGCCGGGCGATCGCGCTATTGATGGACATGCATACGCTCGCGCAGGAGCGTCATGCTGGGGCCGCTGCGCACGGCGATGTACGAACCCTCGCCGCCTTCCTCGATCGCGAGGTTGACGAGCCGGCGCATCGCCGGCTCCGGAAGGCCGGAGATGGCGAGCAGCGCGTCGACGCCCGTCTCGTCCAGGATCTGCGGCGCGACGTATGCTGCCACCGGCAACGATTCGAAGAGCCGTTCCTCGTACGGCACGCCGCGCCACGGCCCGCGTTTGCCGAAGACGGCCGCGTGATAGTCCCACGCGCACAACTGGCGCTCGTTCCAAACGAAGTCGTCGCGCACGCACGTGCGGCGGCACATCGCGCACTGGACGAGCGCCGCCGTCGGATGATCGAGCGCATCGAGCACGTCTTCGGGGATGTCCTCGGGATTCAACAGCAGCTCTTCCGAGAGCGCGTCCGGGACCTCCGCGTGCCAGGCGGCGCGCTGCAGGATCTCGAGGTCGCGCGCGGGCGAAACGAACGACCGCTCGTCGTCGGCGGGGAAGGTCTGATCGACCCAGCCGATCACGTTGTCGGCCGCGATGTTGACGCGCTGGCGGCCGTCGCCGACGACCACCCCGATCGGCGTCCACGCCAGCGAGACGAGGTAGGCCGTCACTTGCCGGTCGACCGGACGAAGGCTCGACACGTATGCGAGGCTTCCCGCGTTGCCGCCGAGTACGAAGACGCGTCCTTGGCGTTGAGCCGTCATCCGGGAGAGTATAACTGAAAGCCCTCAGCGGAACAACGCTTGCAAGGTCGCGCGGTGGCGGCGTTCGATCGCCGCTTCGTCCGCGTGCCGCCCGTCGTGGACGAGGCGCCGGCCGCCCACGATGACGTTGCGCACGGCGGCGCGGCCCACCGCGAAGACGTAGCGGTCGAGGAGATCGTCGCCCTGCGCGCCTTCCAGCGCCGGATCGCGCGCGGGATCGAGGACGACGAGGTCGGCCCGCATGCCGGGCGCGATGCGCCCGATCGGCCGCGCGAGCGCCTGCGCCCCGCCGGCGAGCGCGTCGCGATACAACCGCGCCCCGACCGCGGGGGTGCGGGCGTCGCCGAGCACCGCGCGACGGCGCGCGAACAACCGCTGGCCGTACTCGAGCCAGCGCAACTCTTCGGCCGCATCGACCGCGACGTTGCTGTCGGAGCCGATGCCGAAGCGTCCGCCGTCGCGCAGAAAGGCCTCCGCCGGGAAGATGCCGTCGCCGAGATTGGCCTCCGTCGTCGGGCACAGCCCCACGACGGCGCCGCTGCGTACGATCCCCGCGCGCTCGTCGCCGTCGATGTGCGTCGCGTGCACGAGCGTCCACGCCGGCGTGACCTGTGCGTTGTCGAGCAGCCACGCGACTGGGCGCCGGCCCGACCACGCGAGCGATTCGTCGACCTCGGCTTGCTGCTCTGCGACGTGGATGTGGATCGGCGCCGCCTGATCGCGCGCGCGGACGTGCGCGATCACGTCGCGCAGCCGCTCCGGG
This sequence comes from Vulcanimicrobiota bacterium, assembly GCA_963743605.1. GTDB lineage: Bacteria > Vulcanimicrobiota > Vulcanimicrobiia > Vulcanimicrobiales > Vulcanimicrobiaceae > CAVUQJ01. The sequence continues at coordinate 91,597 of CAVUQJ010000019.1, forward strand.
CCGACGGCGCGCAGCGAGTGCGGCGCGACGCCGAGCCGCACCTGCGGATCGTCGCTCAGCGCGCGCTCGAGCACGTCCCAATATGCGACGAACTCGTCCGCGCTCGTACGAAGCGCCGCTGGCCCGCGTTTGCCGGGACGCCGCCGAAGCCGGCGTGCTCGTACACGACCGGGAGCAGCGTCAGGCCGATGCCGCTGGCGCGCGCGGCGCCGATCACGCGCTCGCTCATCTCGGTAGGGGCACCGTACCGGCTGCCGTCGCGATCGTGATGCAGGTAATGGAACTCGCCGACGGCCGTGTAGCCGCCCTTCAGCACCGACGTAGAGCCAGGTCGCGATCGCCTCAACGTCGTCCGGCGAGAGGCGCTCGACCAGACCGTACATTTGCTCGCGCCACGTCCAGAACGAGTCGACGCGGTCCGGGCCCGCACGCTCCGCACGACCCGCGAACGCGCGCTGGAAGGCGTGCGAGTGGACGTCCGGCATCCCGGGCACGACGTCGCCGACCAGGCGAACCGCTCCGTCGGCCGCCGCTCCCGCGCTCGCCGCAACGATCGTTCCGCGCTCGTCGATGTCGATCGCGACCTCCGTCGCCCACCCCTGAGGCAACAGCGCTCGCGCGGCGAAGTACCGTCTCAATGTGGGATACGCTCCTGACGAACGCGCGCGTCGCGACGATGCGCCCCGGTGGCTCACCGTATGGAACGATCGAACGCGGCGCGCTCGCGCTCGCCGGCGAGCACATCGCGTGGGTCGGGGCGATGGCCGATCTGCCTGCCGGCGCCTGTGCGGAGCGCGTCGTCGACGCGGAGGGCCGCTGCATCACGCCCGGGCTGATCGATCCGCACACGCACCTCGTCTACGCCGGCAACCGCGCGAACGAGTTCGAGCAACGCCTCCAGGGCGAGTCGTACGCGGCGATCGCGGCGCGCGGCGGCGGCATCCTCTCGACCGTCCGTGCGACGCGCGCGGCCGGCGAGGACGCGCTGGTGGAGATCGCGGCGCGCCGGCTGCAGCGCCTGCAGGCCGAAGGCGTGACGACCGTCGAGATCAAGTCGGGCTACGGCCTGGACCGCGACACGGAACTCGCCATGCTGCGCGCCGCGCGCGCACTCGGCGAGCGGAGCGGCGTGCGCGTGCGCACGACGTATCTCGGTGCACACACGGTCCCGCCCGAGTACGCCGGCCGGCCCGACGACTACGTGGCCTTTCTGTGTGACGAGATGCTGCCGCTCGTCGCGCGCGAGCGGTTGGCCGACGCCGTCGACGCGTTTTGCGAGCGCATCGCGTTCTCGCCCGAGCAGACGACGCGCGTCTTCGAAACGGCGACGCGGCTCGGCCTGCCGGTGAAACTGCACGCGGACCAACTTACGGACGGCGGCGGCGCCGCCCTGGCCGCCCGCTTCGGAGCGCTCTCCGCCGACCACTTGGAGCACACCTCGGAGTCCGGCGTCGCCGCGCTCGCCGCGGCCGGCACGGTCGCGACCGTCCTGCCGGGCGCGTACTACTTTTTGCGCGAGACGGAGGCGCCGCCGATCGCCGCGCTGCGCGCGCACGGCGTGCCGATCGCGCTCGCGACCGACTCGAACCCCGGGACGTCGCCGGTGACGTCGCTGCTGCTCATCCTGAACATGGCCTGCACCCTGTTCGGGCTGACGCCGGAGGAGGCGCTCGCCGGCGTCACGCGCAACGCCGCCCGCGCGCTCGGGCTCGCCGAACGGCTCGGTACGCTCGAGGCCGGCAAGGTCGCCGACTGCGTCGTTTGGGACGTCATCCATCCGGCAGAACTCGCCTACGGAATCGGCAGCAACCCCGCGCACGCGGTCTATGCGCGCGGTCGCGAGATCGCATGAACGGTTGACGACCTCGGCGAACGCTGCGCGCGATGGACGCTCAACCTCCTCCCGGCGCCGCCTACATCGCGTGGGCAAAGTCGATCCCGGCGCTGCGCTGCTTCGGCGCCGCGCTGCGCCCCTGGACGAACGCGGCCGACGCCGGCGGCGTCCCGATCACGAAGACCGCGAAGTTCGGTGCCACCGAACTCCGCCAGCCGGCGGGCATGACGGCCGTCGCTTCGAAGGGGTCGCTCTACTATTACGCCGCGGCGCGCCTCCCGCGGCACGGTGCCGTGTTGCACGCGGGCAGCGAGGCCGGCGAGTCCTCGTTCACCGCGATCGTCGCTGACGCGCCGGATCCGCCACATGCGCTCGCGCTGCTCGCGGACGGGGTGTCGGCGAGCGCCGGTCTCGGGCTCGGCAGCAGCCAGAGTTCCGTCGAGCGCGTGCTCGGCAAGGGCACGGTCAAGACGGCCTGTGGCTTCAGCGCCGTGCGGTACGAGCCGCGCGAGCCCGCCGTGTCCGAATCGGAGATGTGGTTCATCTACCGCGACGGCAAGGTCGCTGCGATCACCGACTACGAGGCCGTGTAGGCGGACGTTCGAACGGGCGGCGTTCCGGGAACGACTCGAGCATGGCGAAGAAACAGCGCTACACCCCCAAGGAACACCGCCAGATCGAGCACATCAAGGAGAGCGAGGAAGCGCGCGGGATGTCGCCGGAGGAGGCCGAGGCCGTCGGCTACGCGACGGTGACCAAACTGCATCCGGAACGCGAACGGTTTACCGACAAGGAACGGCGGCAGGCCGAGCACATCATGGAATCCGAGCGCGAACGCGGCGTCCCCGCCGACGAGGCGAAACGGATCGCCTACGCGACCGTCAACAAGCGCGGCTCCTGATGGCCAGCGCGCGCTGGTCGCAGGACGTTACGGAGCACAGCAACGCGCTCGATCTCGAGGGCGGCGTGTTTACGCTCGACGATCCGAAGCGAATCGCGGCCTCGCTCAAGCGTTCGGCCGAACGCAGCAAGCGCCGTAAGGCCGACCCCTATCGTTCGGCCATGTCGATGCTGACCTTTTACGAAAACCGAGCCGGCAAGGGACTCAGCAAGTCGCGTCGCGAGATTCTCGATCGGGCGAAGGACGAGTTGCGCGCACTGTTCGGCCGCGAACGCGGCTAGCAGGCCGCAGCCCGCTGAATCAGTAGGGCGCCGGCGGGAAGACCGCTACGCCGACCGGCTGGGCCATGCCGGCCGAGACTAAATTGACGAGCGCGACCTTCGGATACGAGTAGACCTCGACGACGTCGTTGTCTTGATCGCCGGTGTAGAGCAGCGACCGGTCCGCGTTGAACGCCAGCGGTACGAGATATCCCATCTGCGCGATCAGGCGCGCCGGGCGGCGGACGCCGAGGTGGAAGACCTTGACGACGCCGTAGCCTTGCGACGACGCGTCCGCGACGAGCAGTTCGTGTCGCGCATCGAACGCCATCCCCGAGGGCGATGACACGGCCAGGTTGAGGAAGTGCGGCTTGGGCGACGTCCCGCGGAACACGGCGATGGCGCCTCCCTGCCCGGTGAAGTACGAAACGTACAGGTCGTCGCGAGCGTCGACGGCCAGACCCTTGACGTACCGGAACGAGGGATCCGTGAGCGTGGCGACCGGCGTCGGATTACCCGGCACGAATTCGAGGATATTGCCGGGTCCCTGGCACGACGCGTTGCATTCGTTGGCCACAAACATGTTGCCATGCGAATCGACGGCCGCGGCGACCGGATAGGTCAGGTCCGTCGTGTAGGTCGTCGTCGGTGCCGACGCACCGGGAGCGTAGACCGCGAGGTTCGCCGTGTCGAAGTATTTGCCGAGGTTCGGGACGTACAGGTAGCCGGCCGCGTCCACCGCTATCTGCCCGGGGATCCAAATGTCGTTCGTGATGCGCCGGAGCGGCCTCGCGTGCTGCGACGACGCGTCGTAGACGACGACCTCGTTGCGTTGCTCCATACTGACGTAGAGCAGCCGCGCCGGCGGCGCGGGCGCATGCGTCCGCGGCGGCTTGGTCGCCGCAACGGTTTGTACGGTCAGCGCCGCGACGAGGAGTGCGGCGAATGCGGAGATCGTGAAACGCGGCGTCATCCGAGGGGTCCCTCGTTCGACTTCGGTGAACTGCCCGATACGGGCCGCAGTTCGATTACGCGATGTCGCCGACCTCGTCCGCTTCGGAGGCTCACGATGCGTCCCACTCTTCTCGCCGCGCTCGTCCCAGTCGCACTGGCGGCGTGCAACGGCGTGGCCGCCATTGCGCCGGCAGGCGCGCTGCCCCAAACGGCGGCGCGTGCGTTCGCGCAACCTCCGCCGGCCGCCGCGCATCATCTCTACGTCGCCGCCGCGCCGTTCGGCAGCGGCGCCGTGGGACTGCAGCGTTTCCCCCTCATCGACGGTAAGCCCACGAAGAACCCCGATCTCGTCTATCCCGACGCGTCCGGGCCCATCGCCGTCGGGCCGGACGGCTCCCTCTATGCCGCCGATGATGTCAACTTTCAGACGATCGACCGGTTTGCACCGGGGAGCATTAAACCGGCGAGCCGGCTCGTCGCCGAACCGTGCGGGCGCAACTACCTGTACGACGGCTTGAGCGCCTTCACGTTCGACGCAAAGGGAGATCTCTACGTCGGGATCACCGCGGGGACGTTCCGGCGCGCGTACCGCACAGGACGCCGGTTGCCCGGAACAGTTCGTCGCCGTCTACCCGCCCGGCGCGACCGGTCGCGCGCGCACGATCAACAAGGTCGGCATCGGGTCAAACGTGAGTTCCCTGCTCTTCGGCATGGCGATCGACCCGAACGGCGAGCTCGCCGTTCTAGCGGGTGGCAACGCTGTGCGCGTCTACGCCGATCCCACGACGAAGTCGCAACTCGTGCGCCTCTTCGCGAGCCGCGCGCTCCCGGAGCCGCAAGGTATCGTCTTCGATCCCGGACATCCGGTCGTGTACCTCGCCAACGAGTCGCCGGCGGCGATCGTCGTGCTTCCAGCGGACGCGCAGGGCCCGACGCACGCGAAACGGCTGATCGAGAACGCCGCCGCGCACAACTACTGCGGTCAGCCCGCGTTGCTCGGCGCGTTCATCTTCGTCGCCGACGCGACGACCGACACCGTCTACGAGTTTCGCAAGGATGCCCACGGCTCGCCCAAGCCGTTCGCCACGGTGAGCGTCCCGTTTCCTGCGTGCGGGGTCGCGGTGGACTGAGGGTCGAACCCCCGGTTCGATCGGTCGCCCCCAGGCCGCACATCCACTCGTCTGTAGGAGCTTCAATGCTACGACCCTCTACCGTCGTCGCGGGACTCGTCCTCGCGGCGTCTTCCGCGCTCCCGCTCGCCGCCGGCGCAGCCGCCGGCCATGCCATCGCCGGCGTTCCCCACTTCGCCGGAGTCCGCGACCTGGGACGCGCACCCGCCAATACCCTGGTGACCGTCGCGCTCACGTTGCGCTACCGCAACGACGCGCAGCTCGATCAGTTGATCGAGTCGCAGAGCGATCCGACGTCGCCGCTCTACGAGCGCTTCCTCAGCAACGATCAATTCAACGCCTACTTCGCGCCGGGCGCGCGGGACTACGCGCAGGTCGTCGGCGCGCTCAGGCGCGCCGGCTTCACCGTGCACACGTATCCAAACCGGACCCTCGTCGACGCGAGCGCCGGGGCGCGCACCGTCGAGCGCTACTTCGGCACCGAGATTCACACGGTAACGCAAACCGGCTACGGCGTGCGGTACGCGAACGCGAACCCGGCGACGCTGCCGCGCGAACTGGCCGGCGTCGTCGATACCGCGACGGGCTTCGACACGATCATGAAGGCGCGCTACATGTACCAGTTCGGACGGCGAGTCGCGCATCCGAACGTGATCGGCGGCAACTTGTTCGGGCCCGACGGCGGCTACGGGCCACTCGCGACGGCGCAGGGCTACGACTTCCCCGTGCAACACGGCAAGGACGGCACCGGCCGAACGGTCGCCAACGTGGCGGGCAACGTCAACGACTCGGACATCAGCACGTTCCTCAAGTACTTCGGCGTCAAGCGGACAGGGAAGACCCTGCGCACGACGGTCCAGGGCCCGTCGAGCGGCGCGAACGTCGAGGCCACGCTCAACGTCGAGACGATGGGCGGACTGGCCCCGGGCGCGAACATCCACCTGTACATCCTGGCCGATCCGGTCGATCAGGTCGGCGAAGACGCCTACAACCAGATCGTCACCGACAACTCGGTCGACGCCGTGAACTCGTCGTTCGGCGTCTGTGAGACCAGCGACCAATCGTATGCGATGGCCGCCCAGAAAATCATCAAACAGGGCGAGGCCAAGGGCATCTCGTGGAGCGCCTCGACCGGCGACGGCGGCTCGGAAGAGTGTAGCGGCCCCCAGATCGTGCCTGCCGCCATCCCTCAGGTCGCCGGAATCGGCGGCACTCACCTCGACGTCGACTCGGGCGGCAACTACACGAGCGAAGAGGCGTGGATGTACGGCGGCGGCGGCCCGTCTGAGCTCTACAAGCGCCCGAAATATCAGCGCCGGATCAGCGGCCTCGCGTCGCCGAAGGCGCGCAACCTCCCCGACATCGCCTTCGCCGCCGACGTGCAGGACTCGTTCTACTACGAAGGTGGTTGGGACGGCCCGATCGGCGGAACGTCGTGGGCGTCGCCGATCTCCATCGCGCTGCGCGCAGAGATCAACCAGATCAACGGCAAGCGCTCCGGCTTCGTCAACCCGAAGATCTATCGCGTCTTCAAAACGACGAAGTACAAGGGCTTCCACGACATCACGACCGGCAACAACGGCTACCCTGCGAAGACCGGCTACGACGATGCGACCGGGATCGGTTCGATCGACGGCTATATCTACTCCGGACTCGAGAAGTAGCTGCGCGTACGCGTAAGCGGTAACATCGGGGCGAGGGGGGCGGATCCGTCTGCGACAGGTCCGCCCCGCGCGTTGCTGAAGGCCGCGTCATGGTCCACGTGGCGCTGCTGCGCGCGGTCAACGTCGGCGGACGGCGGATGCCGATGCAGGACCTGCGCGCGCTGGCGAGCGGCCTCGGTCTCGCCAACGTCACCACGCTCCTGCAATCGGGCAACCTCGTGTTCAACGCCGCGGCCCGTTCGAGCGCGGCACTCGAACGCCGGCTCGAGGCCGCCGCCGAGGAGCGCTTCGGCTTTCGCAGCGAGTTCTTCGTTCGCACCGCTCCCGAATGGGAAGCGATCGTCGCCGGGAACCCGTTCGAGCGCGAGGCCGAACGCGACCCAGGGCACCTGCTCGTGCTCTTGCTCAAGGACGCGCCGACCGGCGCCCAGGTCAAGGCGCTCGAGGCCGCGATCCGCGGGCGCGAGTACCTGCGCGTCGCGGGCACGCACGCCTACGCCGTGTATCCCGATGGCATCGGCGAATCGAAACTCACGATTTCGGTCATCGAGTCGCGGTTCGGCTGTCGTGCGAGCGGCCGCAACTGGAACACCGCGCTCAGACTCCTCGCACTGACGCATTAAGAAGACTTAACGCCGCAGGGATATGACCGTCCGCGGGTCGTACCGAGCGAGCCTGCTAACACCGATGGAGGAACACATGGCGAACCCGTTCGTTCACTGCGAACTGAACACGACCGACCACGCGAAGGCGAAGGCCTTTTACGGAAGCCTGTTCGACTGGAAGCTCGAAGACGAGCAGATGCCCAACGGCACCTACACGATGATCAACGTCGGCGACGACGGAACGGGCGGCGGCATCCAGCAGCACCCGACCCCCGGCGCCCCGTCACAATGGACGCCCTACATCCTCGTCGACGACATCAAGGCGTCGACCGATAAGGCGGCCTCGCTCGGCGGAAAGATCATGATGGGCGCGACCGAGATCCCGAACATGGGCTGGTTCAGCATCGTTCAGGATCCGACCGGGGCGGTTTTCGGCCTCTGGAAGACGACGCGCAGCGACGCCTCCTAGGGACGCCCTCGCTTCTCAACCGCGCGCTTGAGGTAATCGATCGCTACGTCTCCTCCTTTCTCACGAGCCGCAGCGAAGGGCTGAGCGCGACGAGCACGACCATGACCACCGCGATCACGAGCGACGCCGTGATCCGGTCGAAGGCGAAGCCGCCCATCGCGTGCGGCTTCGTCAGCGTGTCCCCCAGCGTCGCTCCGAGCGGTCGCGTCAACACGTAGGCGGCCCAGAACAGCACGGCCTGCGGCGCCCACTTCATCCAGTGCACGATCGCGACCAACAGGATCAGCCCGCCGAACAGCACGGCCCCGCGCTCGAACCCGAGCCCCAACCCCGTCGGGTCCGCCGCGAAATCTCCCAGCGCCGTCCCCAGTGTGTTCGACACCAGGATCGTCAACCAGTAGAACACCTCGTCGCGGCGCGTGAGGATCTTCGTTGCCTCGATCCTGCCCATCGTCAGCCGCCACACGACCAGCACGACGATCACGAGCGCGAACAGGAACGCCGACGAGCGCACGTACCCCACGTGCAGCGTACGGTCGATGAAGTCCAACGTCGTCGTGCCGACCGTCGTCGTCGCCACCACTAGCAGCCAGTACGTCAGCGGATGATAACGCTTGGCCGCCACCTGTGCGAACAGCGTCGCCACGAAGAAACCGAGGAAGATGAACGTCGCCACCGCGTAGCCGAGGTTCAGGGTCATCGACAGCGCGTCGCCGCCCGTCTCACCGACCGTCGTCGCGCAGATCTTCACGATCCAGAACATCAAGGTCGCCTGCGGGACCTTGCTCAGCATGAACTGCGCGACCGAATCGCCTCGGTCTATCGTCGTCTCCGTAGTCGTTCTCGCCACGCGGCCGACTCTTGCGCTGCGTCATCGCGTCATCCTTTGCGTGTTGCGTAGCGATGTCTAATGATGCGCGCGCCGGTGGCGAGGAAAGCGGCGCACAGGGACGCAGGGGAGACGCTCGTCGCGCCTTCGTTCATCGAGGCCGCGGGCGCGGGCGGCGTTGTGCTGAGGAGCGTTGCGCGCGGTGCGGAGCCATGGAGGGCGGGAGCGCCGCGCGCACCGAGCGCGAGGGCCGCATGGATGCGGACCGAGTGCGTCTCCGAAGCACAATGCCGTCCGCGCCCGCGGCCGACGCTTAAACTACAAGCGCCAGTCGATGCCCTTCGCGTCGGCGGTCTGTTTGGCGAGGTCGTAGCCGGCGTCGGCGTGGCGGACGACGCCCATGCCGCAGTCGGTCGTCAGGACGCACTCGAGCCGCTCGCGCGCGTCGTCGCTGCCGTCGGCGACGACGACCATGCCCGCGTGCAGGCTGTAGCCGATGCCGACGCCGCCGCCGTGATGGAACGACACCCAGTGCGCGCCTGCGGCGGTGTTGAGCAGCGCGTTGAGGATCGGCCAGTCGGCGATCGGATCGCTATGGTCCAGCATCGCCTCGGTCTCGCGGTTCGGCGACGCGACGCTGCCGGTGTCGAGGTGGTCGCGCCCGATGACGATCGGCGCACGCAGTTCGCCGCTGCGCACGAGTTCGTTGATGCGCACTCCGAACTTGGCGCGGTCGCCGTAGCCGAGCCAGCAGATGCGCGCCGGCAGGCCTTGGAAGGCGACGCGTTCGCGCGCCATCGCGATCCAGCGATGGAGGTGTTCGTCGTTCGGGAAGAGCGTGAGGAGTTCGTCGTCGAGGCGCGCGATGTCGGCCGGATCGCCGCTGAGCGCCGCCCAGCGGAACGGTCCCTTTCCCTCGCAGAACAGCGGACGAATGAAGGCCGGCACGAAGCCCGGGAAGTCGAACGCGCGCGTGACGCCGCCGCGGACCGCCTGCGCGCGGATGTTGTTGCCGTAGTCGAACGTGATCGCGCCCGCGTCCATCATGGCAAGCATCGCCTCGACGTGGTGCGCGCACGATTCGAGCGCGCGCCGTTCGTATTCCGCCGGGTCGGAGATGCGCAGGTCGGCCGCCGCTTCGAGCGAGAGGCCCTCGGGGACGTAGCCGTTGAGCAGGTCGTGCGCCGACGTCTGATCGGTCAGCGCGTCCGGGCGGAAGCCCGCCGCGTGCAGCGCGGGAAGTTCGGAGGCGGCGTTGCCCTCGTAGCCGATGGAGAGCGCGCGACCGGAATTGCGGGCATCATCGACCAGTTTGAGCGCCTCGTCGCGCGAAGAGGCGATGACGTCGAGGTAGCGGTGTTCGCGGCGCCGTTCTAGCCGCTGCGGGTCAACGTCGATCAGCAGGGCGACGCCCTCGTTCATCGTGATCGCGAGCGGCTGAGCGCCGCCCATCCCGCCGACGCCGGCGGAGAGCACGACGCGACCGCGCAGCGTGCCGCCGAAGTCCCGGCGCGCGAGCGCCGCAAAGGTCTCGTAGGTGCCCTGCAGGATGCCTTGCGTGCCGATGTAGATCCACGAGCCGGCCGTCATCTGGCCGTACATCGTGAGGCCCTGCGCTTCGAGCGAACGGAAGATCTCCCAATCGGCCCACTTCGGGACCAGGTTGGCGTTCGCGATGAGGACGCGCGGCGCGCGGTGGTGCGTCTTCCAGACGGCGACCGGCTTACCGCTCTGCACGATCAGCGTCTCGTCGTTGCGCAGCCGCTTGAGGGTGCGGACGATCGCGTCGTACGCTTCCCACGAACGCGCGGCGCGGCCGCTGCCGCCGTAGACGACGAGGTCCTGCGGGCGTTCTGCGACCTCCGGATCGAGGTTGTTCATGAGCATGCGCAGCGCCGCTTCTTGCGGCCAGTCCACGCACGAGCGTTCCGTGCCACGGGGCGCGCGCACGACGCGCGGTGCGATCGTCGTCGTCATAGCAGGCTACCTCCTGTCGCCGCCTCCGCGGCCTCCACGAGCGCGTTCGATGCGAGCAGTTCGCGGGCCGCCACGATGTCGGGTGCGGGCGGGCGATCCTCGACGCAGCGGCGCGATCGCCTCGCGGGCGCGGCGGTAGGCCGCGCCGGTGCCGGCGCCGGAACGCGAGCGGGCGCCGGAAATCGGTCGCGGCGAGCGCACCGAGCAGTTCGCAGCTCAGCGCGCCCTCGACGTTGGCGAGGATCGCGTCGAGCGTACGCGCCGCGGTGGTCCCCATGCTGACGTGGTCTTCTTGACCGGCGGAGGTCGGGATCGAGTCGACCGTCGACGGGAACGCGAGGCCCTTGCTCTCGCTGACCAGCGCCGCTGCCGTGTACTGCGCGAGCATCAGGCCCGACTCGAGGCCGGGCCGCTGCGCGAGGAACAGCGGCAGCCCGCGCTCCTCGCCGTTCAGTAACAGATAAAGGCGGCGCTCGCTCATGCTCGCGAGGTCGACCAGCGACGCTTTCAGGAAGTCGCAGACCAGCCCGATCGGCTCGCCGTGGAAGTTACCGCCGGTCAGGAACTCGTCGGAGTCGGCAAAGATCAGCGGGTTATCGGTGACCGAATTGGCCTCGACCTCGATCACGCTTGCGCACGTAGGCTGCCGCGTCGCGGATCGCGCCGTGCACGACCGGGATGCAGCGGAACGAGTACGGGTCTTGCACGCGGCCGCAGTCGCGGTGCGACAGCATGATCTCCGAGCCGCGCGAGCAGGTCGCGCAGGTTGTCGGCGACGCGGATCTGCCCCGGGTGCGGCCGCAGCGCGTTGATGCGACGGTCGAAGACCGCGTCGGTCCCGAGGAACGCCTCGACCGACATCGCGCCGATCGATGTCGGCGGCGGCGATCAGCCGCTCGGCGCGGAGCAGCGACAGCGCGGCGATCCCGGTCATCACCTGGGTGCCGTTGATCAGCGCGAGGCCTTCCTTCGCCGCCAGAGCGATCGGCTCGAGCCCGGCCCGGCGCAGGGCCACGTCGCTCGGGAGCCGCTCGCCGCGATACCAGGCCTCGCCCTCGCCGATCAGGGTCTGCGTCATGTGCGCGAGCGGGGCCAGGTCGCCGCTCGCGCCGACCGAGCCCTGGCAGGGCACGACCGGGGTGACGCCGCGGTTGAGGATCCCGAGCAAGAGGTCCAACGTCTCGAGCCGGACGCCGGAATGGCCGGCGGCGAGCGAGTTGACCCGCAGAACGCCCGCCGCTCGGACCTGCTCGACCGGCAGCGGCGCGCCCGTCCCGGCCGCGTGGCTCCGTACGAGGTTACGCTGCAGCGCGTCGGTGTCGCGGCGGTCGATCACGACGTTCGCCATCCGGCCAAAGCCGGTCGTCACGCCGTAGATGATCGCACCGAGTGCGTACTGGCGCTCGACGCTGGCGCGTGCCGCCGCAACGCGTTCCCGCGCCGCCGGCGCGACGCCGACCTGGACGCCCTCGACGGCGATCCGTTCGATGGCCTCCAGGGTGACGTGCTTACCGTCGAGTTCGACCGTCCGGCTGGCGAGCATCTGACTGGTACCTTCCTTCCGATTCCCCAGTTCGCGCTCGGCGCCCGGGGTAACTTTCGTCGCCCGCACGAAGGGTGCTCGCGTGCAATACGACGTACGAGGGCGCGTCCTCGTCACCGGCGGCGCCGGCTTCATCGGGAGCGCGCTCGTTTGGGAGCTGAACCGGCAGGGTTTCGACGACATCGTGATCGCCGACGTCCTCGACCGGACCGAAAAGTGGCGTAACCTCGTCCCGCTGCGGTTCCACGACTACGTGGAGGCCGCCGACCTGCTGGCGATGGTCCAGCGCGACGAGACGGTCCTGGACGACTACCGCTTGATCCTGCACCTCGGCGCGTGCTCCTCGACGACCGAAACCGACGCGGCGTATTTGATGCGCAACAACTACGGGTTCACGAAGACGCTCGCCGAGGCGGCGGTCGGGCGCGCGTTGCGCTTCGTCTACGCTTCGTCGGCCGCGACGTACGGTGGCCTCGAGCACGACCTGTCGGAGTCGCGGCCGCTGGTGAGCCTGCGCCCGCTCAACATGTACGCGCTCTCGAAGCAGCGCTTCGATCTGTACGCGGAGCGGACCGGGATCCTCGAGCGCATCGCCGGACTCAAGTACTTCAACGTCTACGGCCCGAACGAACGCCACAAGGACGATATGCGCAGCGTCGTCTCCAAGGCGTTCGATCAGATCCGCGGCGGCGGCGTCGTGCGGCTGTTCAAGAGTTACCGGCCCGACTTCGCCGATGGCCAGCAGCAGCGCGACTTCTTGTACGTCAAGGACGCAGTCAAGATGACGCTGACGATCGCGACCAATCCGGACGCCGTCGGGATCTTCAACATCGGTTCGGGCGAGGCGCGCACCTGGCTCGACCTGGCGCGCGCCGTGTTCGCCGCCCTCGGCAAGCCGCCCGCGATCGAGTTCGTCGACATGCCGGAGACCCTGCGAGCGAAGTACCAGTATCACACCCGGGCGCGCACCGAGCGGTTGGCCACGGCCGGGTTCTGTGACCCGCTTCACCCTTTGGAAGACGGCGTCGCCGATTACGTCCAGCGCTACCTCGTCGATGACCGCTATCTCGACCCGGCCGTCCCCGAACACGGCGGCCCGAACCCCGGCGCCGCGGGCTACCGCGAGCCGGCGGAGACCCGCAAGTCGGGCTGACGCCCTACCGATGCCGGGATTCGGCGCGGCATTTGCGAACCTCGATGCATCCGTGCATCGGTCGCCCAAGGCGCCCGAACGTCCTTGCTGCTTTTCCGTCGCCTAGGAGGTTCTCCCCAATGACATTAGCTCGCCGCATCGGCCTGCCGGCCCTATTCCTGTCCGGCGCCATCTTCGGTTCCGCCCTGACCGGCGTCGCGATCGCCTCGCAGCCCCACATGGTCAACGCCCTGCACGACCTCGAGACCGCTCAGACGCAGTTGAACGCCGCGACCCCCGACAAGGGGGGCCATCGCAACAACGCACTCAGCCTCATCGGCCAGGCCATCAGCCAGGTTCAGGCCGGCATCGCCGTCGCCAAGTAGCGCGACCGCGTAATCGGTAAGGTGCCGGGCGTTTGCCCGGCACTTTGCTTTTACCGCGACTACCGATTTGCGGTTACGCCGGCCGCCGGAACCTGCGAGAGGTACTCTTGGAGCGAGCGCGGCGGACCCGAGCGCGAGTCGAGCGCGTCGGCCAGCGCGCGCGCCGTGTCGATGCTCGTGATGCAGGCGATGCTCGCCTCGACCGCGGCGCGCCGGATGCGATAGCCGTCGCTCGCGCCGCGCAGCCCCGCGTTGTTGATCACGAGGTCGACGGCGCGGCCCGCGATCGCATCGAGCACGTGATGCGAACCCTCGGCGATCTTGTTGATCCGCACCGACGCGATCCCGGCACGTTCGAGCATCTGATGCGTCCCGGCCGTCGCGATCAGCGTGCAGCCGGCGGCCGCGTAGCGGCGCAGCGTCGGGATCGACTCGATCTTTTCTTCGTCGGAGATCGACACGAGGATGCGGCTGCCGGCGACGCCGCCGTCGGGGATGCGCAGCCCGGCCGCGATGAACCCCTTGCGCAGCGCGCCCGCAAAGGTCTCGTCGATGCCGAGCACCTCGCCCGTCGACTTCATCTCGGGCCCCAGGATCGTCTCGACGCCGTGCATCTTCGCGAACGAGAACACCGGGACTTTGACCACGACGAACGGCGAGGCGGGGACGAGGCCGACGCCCCACGGCATGTCGGCCAGCCGCTCGCCGAGCGCGACCCGCGTCGCCGCCGCGACCAGGTTGACGCCGGTCGCCTTCTGGATGATCGGGACCGTGCGGCTCGCGCGCGGGTTGGCCTCGATGATGAACAGCTCGTGCTCGTGCAGCACGAACTGGATGTTGATCAGCCCGCGCGTGCCGAGTTCGTGCGCGATCGCCTTCGTGAGGTCGACGATGCGCTGCTGCATCGCCCCGTCGAGCGACTGCGGCGGGTAGACGCTGATCGAGTCGCCCGAGTGGATGCCGGCCCGCTCGATGTGCTCGAAGATCCCCGGCACCAGCACGTCGTGGCCGTCGTAGACGGCGTCGACCTCGATCTCCATTCCGCGCAGGTACTTGTCGACCAAGAGCGGCGCGGACGACTGGATCGCCGGTGCCGACTCCGCGTACGACGCCAATTGGCCCTCGTTGTAGACGATCTCCATCCCGCGGCCCCCGAGCACGTACGACGGGCGCACGAGCACCGGGAAACCGAGTTCGCGCGCGATCGCGCGGGCCTCGCGGAACGACTTCGCGGCGCGGCCCTTCGGACGCGCGACGCCCAGACGCGCGAGCGCGGCCTCGAACTTGTCGCGGTCCTCCGCCATGTCCAGGCTGCGCCGGTCGCTGCCGACGATCGGCACGTTGCGACGCGTCAACTCCTCGGCGAGATTGATCGCCGTCTGGCCGCCGAACGCGAGCATGACGCCGGTCGCATTCGTCGCGACGTACGCCGCCTCGACCTCATCGGCGCCGGGCGGTTCGAACACCAGCACGTCGGAGACGTCGAAGTCGGTCGAGACCGTCTCCGGATTGTTGTTGACGACGACGGCCGCGCGGCCCGCGGCCTGCAGCGCCCAGGCCGCGTGGACGCAGGAGTAGTCGAACTCGATCCCCTGGCCGATGCGGATCGGCCCGCTGCCCACGACGACGACCGCCTCGCGGCTTGGCACGCGCATCTCGTCCTGTTCGTTGCGTGACAGGTAATAGTAGGGCGAGCGCGCCGGGAACTCGGCGGCCGCGGTGTCGACCATGCGGAAGCTCGGGCCTCCGGCGGCGCCGTTCGAGTCGAGGATCGCCTCCTGATTCCACAGCGAGAGGTTGCCGTTCACGTCGGTCAGCAGGCTGATGCTGCGGCGCGAGTAGCCGAGTTCGATCGCGAGCCCCAGGTCGGCCGGCGTCGGGCGCACGCGGATGCGCTCCTCGAGCGCGACAAGGTCCGCGATCTCGTTGAGCCAGAACGGATCGATCAAGGAGACCTTCGCAACGTCGTGCACCAGTGCGCCGCGCCGCAGGATCTCGGCGATAGCGAAGAGCCGCTCGTGACCGGGCTCCGCGATCACGCGCTCCAACTCGCTCTCGCTCCACTCGCGCAGCGGCCCGCCGGTCAGCGCCTCGCGGCCGAGGTCGAGTCCGCGCAACGCCTTGATCAAGGCGGCGCCGAAGGTGCGACCGATCCCCATCGCCTCGCCGGTCGACTTCATCTGCGTGCCGAGCCGCGTGTCCGCGCGTGGAAACTTGTCGAACGGCCAACGCGGGATCTTCACGACGCAATAGTCGAGCGTCGGTTCGTAGGCGGCCGTCGTGACGCCGGTGACCGGGTTCTGAATCTGGTCGAGCGTCTGGCCCAGCGCGACCCGCGTCGCGATCTTGGCGATCGGATAGCCCGTCGCTTTCGACGCGAGCGCCGAGGAGCGGCTGACGCGCGGGTTGACCTCAATGATCTGATACTCGAGCCGCTGCGGATGCAACGCGAACTGGATGTTACAGCCGCCCTCGACGCGCAACGCGCGGATCACGTTGATGCCGGCGGTGCGCAGCGTCTGATACTCGACGTCGGAGAGCGTCTGCGACGGCGCGACGACGATCGAGTCGCCGGTGTGGACGCCGACCGCGTCGACGTTCTCCATGTTGCAGACCGCGATGCAGTTGTCGGCGCGGTCGCGGATCAGCTCGTATTCGACTTCCTTCCACCCCAGCAGCGACGTCTCGACCAGCGCCTGATGGATCAGCGACGCGGCGAGCCCGCGCTCGAGCGTTTCGCGCAGCGCCGCCTCGTCGTAGACGATTCCGCCGCCGGTGCCGCCCAGCGTGTACGCAGGCCGCACGACGACCGGGTAGCCGACGGTCTGCGCGAACGCGACGCCCGCCTCGATGTCGGTGACGATCGTGCTCGGCGGGACCGGTTCGCCGATCTCGATCATCGCCGCCTTGAAGAGCGCGCGGTCCTCGGCGAGTTTGATCGTCGCGACCGGCGTGCCGAGCAGTTCGACGTCGTAGCGGTCGAGGGCGCCGGATTCCGAGAGTTCGACCGCGAGGTTGAGCCCGGTCTGACCGCCGAGCGTCGGCAGCAGCGCGTCGGGGCGCTCGCGTTCGATCACCGCCGTCACCGACGCCACCGTCAGCGGCTCGAGGTAGACCGCGTCCGCCATCTGCGGATCGGTCATGATCGTCGCCGGGTTCGAGTTGACGAGGACGACGCGGTGGCCTTCTTCGCGGAGCGCCCGGCACGCCTGAACGCCGGCGTAATCGAATTCCGCTGCCTGTCCGATAACGATCGGACCGGAACCGATCACCAGGACGTTGCGGCGGGGCATCGAGCGTTTCTGAGTTAGGCGGGGCGGTCCTCCGGGCCTGGCCGGACGTCCAGCCCGATGTCGAGCGCGGGCGCGCTGTGCGTGAGGCGGCCGACGGAGATCAGGTCGACCCCGGTCGCCGCGATCGCGGCGACGTTGTCGAGCGAGACGGAGCCGGACGCCTCGAGCCGCGCGCGGCCGGCGTTGATCCGCACGGCCTCGGCGAGCGTCTCGACGGACATGTTGTCGAGCAGGACCACGTCGGCGCCCGCGTCGAGTGCCTCGCGCAGTTGGACCAGATCGTCGACCTCGACCTCGATCTTCACCAGGTGACCGACGTGCGCGCGCGCGGCACCGATCGCCGCGGCGACGCCGCCCGCGATCGCGACGTGGTTGTCCTTGATCAGGATCGCGTCGTACAGCCCGAAGCGATGGTTCTCGCCACCCCCGGCGCGCACGGCGTACTTCTCGAGCGCGCGCAGGCCGGGCGTCGTCTTGCGCGTGCAGACGATCGCGGCGGGGCGCGGGGCGGCCGCCGCGACGTACGCGGCCGTCAGCGTCGCGATCCCGCTGAGGTGCGAGAGGAGGTTCAGCGCCGTGCGTTCGGCGGCGAGGATCGCGCAGGCGGAACCCGCGACCGTCGCGATCGTCGCGCCGGCCGTGAGGCCGTCGCCGTCGGCGCGCTCCGCGTCGATCGCGATGCCGTCGTCCAGCAGCCGAAAGGCGAGCAGCGCCGGCGCGAGCCCGGCCAGCGTCCCCGCGCGGCGCGCGACCAGCGTGGCGACGGCGCGCGCGCCGGAAGGGACGATCGCGTCCGAGGTGAGATCGCCCGCTGCGCCGAGGTCTTCGCGCAGCGCGTCGCGCACGACGTCCTCGTACGCGATCCGCGGGAGCGGCGCGAGCGCGCGCTTCGCCGGCCTCACGCCGGAACCGCGACGCCCTCGGCCGGATCGAGCCGCAGGAACGAGTGGCGGGCGCGCGCTTCGGTGGCAGGAAAATCGGTGCGGTAGTGGCTGCCGCGGCTCTCGCGGCGTTCGTACGCCGCGCGCGCGATCAACATGCCGACCAGCGCGGTGTCGCGGACGCGGACCGTCGCCGCGCGGCGCGCGATCCGGGCCAATTCCTCGGCGGCTGCCGCCAGCCGCGGACCGTCGCGTTCGATGCCGACGTCGGCGTACATGCGCGCGCGGATCGCCGCGACGGCGCCGGCGTCCGCGTCGGACCAGCCGGGGAGTTCGTCGCCCCGCGGTCCGGAGACGGGCGCGCTCCTGCCGACGCGCGCGCCGGCAACGTCGCGCGCGACGCGGCGCGGGAACACCAGCGCCTCGAGGAGCGAGTTGCTCGCCAGCCGGTTCGCGCCGTGCAGCCCGGTCGCACTCGCCTCGCCGCAGGCCCACAGGCCCGCGAGCGACGCGCGGCCGTGCTTGTCGACGGAGATGCCGCCCATGTGATAGTGCGCGGCCGGCGCGATCGGGATCGGGGCCGAACGCGGATCGACTCCCGCGGCCGTGCAGGCCGCGAAGATCGTCGGAAAGCGCTCGGCGAAGCCTGAGCCCGGCTCCGCGCGGCAGTCCAAGAAAATGCTGCGGCCCGCGCGCATCTCGCGATAGACCGCGCGCGCGACGACGTCGCGGGGCGCGAGGTCGCCGCGCGGATCGACGCCGGCCATGATGCGCCGGCCGAACTCGTCGACGAGCACCGCGCCCTCGCCGCGCACCGCTTCGGAGATCAACGGCATCGGATCGCCGCCGGCTGCGAGCGCGGTGGGATGAAACTGCACGAACTCGAGATCGGACAGCATCGCGCCCGCGCGCGCGGCGACGGCGAGCCCCGCGCCCCACTGGCCGGGCGGATTGGTCGTGTAACGATAGATCGCGCTCGAGCCGCCCGTCGCGATCACGACGCGCGGCGCCGCGATCGCCGCGAGCGAGCCGTCCTGCAGCGCGATGCGCACCCCGGTGACGCGCTCGCGCGCGACCGTCAGGTCGACGAACGTCGCATATTCGTGGACGGTGAGGTGCGGCGCGCGGCGCGCCGCCTCGCTGACCGCGCGCAGCAGTTCGGCGCCGGTCGCGTCGCCGTGGGCGTGCACGATGCGGCGGCGCGAGTGCGCGGCCTCGCGGCCCATCGCGAGCGACCCGTCGGGGCCGCGGTCGAGCCGCGCGCCGAGCGCGACGACGCGCTCGATCGCGGCCGGCGCCTCGCGCGCGAGTTCGCGGGCCAGGCGCGCGTCCACCAGGCCGGCGCCGGCCGCGACCGTGTCGCTCGCGTGCAGTTCCGGCGAGTCGTCCTCGCCGAGCGCCGCGGCCACGCCGCCCTGCGCCCACGCCGAGGCGGCGCCGTCGCCGAGGAAGCCGCGTGTGACGACCGCGACGCGCATCGCATCGAGTTCGAGGGCCGTCAAAAGACCTGCGAGTCCGCTGCCGACGACGACCGCGTCGACGCCGTCCGCCACCCGTTTCGTCAGTTTCGTCCTACGAGCACCATCCGCTCGACGGCGCGGCGGGCGCGCTCGGCGACGCTCGGTTCGATCTCGATCTGCGGCGCCATCTGCTCCAGCGCCGTCAGGATCTTCGGCAGCGTGATACGTTTCATGTGCGGGCACAGGTTGCACGGGCGCACGAAGTCGATCTCGGGGAAACGCGTCGCGACGTTGTCGCTCATCGAACACTCGGTGATCATCGCGACCTGCTGGGGCCGGCGCTCGTCGACGAAGTCGATCATCGCCGTCGTCGAGCCGACGAAGTCGGCCGCGGCCAGCACGTCGGGCGGACACTCCGGGTGAGCCAGGACGACCGCCGCGGGATTGTCCTCGCGCAGCGACGCGATCTCGCGGGCCGTGAAGCGCTCGTGGACCTCGCAGTGCCCGTCCCACCAAATGATCTCGACGTTCGTCTTGCTGGCGACGTAGCGTGCCAGGTATTCATCGGGCAGGAAGATGACGCGCGGCACGCCCAGCGACTCGACGACCTTGACGGCGTTGGCGGACGTGCAGCAGATGTCCGACTCGGCCTTGACCGCGGCCGAGGTGTTGACGTAGGTGACGACCGGGGCGTCGGGATACTGCTCGCGCAGCGCGCGCACGTCGGCGGCCGTGATCGACTCCGCGAGCGAGCAGCCTGCCGCGAGGTCGGGCAGGAGCACGGTCTTGGAGGGATTCAGCAGTTTGGCCGTCTCCGCCATGAAGTGGACGCCGCCCATCACGATCGTGTCGGCGTCGGTCCGCTGCGCGGTCTGGGCGAGCGCGAGCGAGTCGCCCACCACGTCGGCGACGCAGTGGTAGATTTCCGGGGTCTGGTAGTGGTGCGCCAGGACGATCGCGTTGCGCTCGGCCTTCAGCCGCTCGATCTCGGCGACGAACGGGGCGTAGAGATGCCACTCCACGGGCGTGACGACCCGCGAGACGCGGTCGTAGAGGTGGTCGACGGCCCGGCGGGCCTCGGGGTCGGCGGTGATCACGGTCCCATTGTATCCTTGGCTGCAATGCCCGGGGTACGACCCTTCTCGGGCTCGCCCTTGCCCTGGAACCCTTGGCCGGCCGGCGTGGGTCGAACCGGGGACATGGGCCAGCAGTTCCAGCCCGACAACGACGTGGTCGAGAGCGGCGGCAGCCTCGTCCTCATCACCGTCGGGGTCATGCTGGCGACCCTCCTGCAGACGCTCGACACGACGATCGTCAACGTGGCGCTGCCGACGATCCAGGGCAACCTCGGCGCCACCCAGGACGAGGGCGCGTGGGTCGTCACCGGCTATATCATCTCGGCCGTCATCGTCATCCCGCTGACCCCGTGGCTGCAAATCCGCTTCGGCCGGCGGCTGTATTACGGAACCGCGATCGTCGGGTTCACCGTCGCTTCCGTGTTCTGTGGGACCTCGAGTTCGATCGGCCAGTTGATCTTCTGGCGGATCGTGCAGGGGCTGTTCGGCGGCGGCCTCGTCGCGACGGCGCAGGCGACGCTGCGCGATACCTTCCCACGCGACAAGCTCGGCGCGAGCCAGGCCCTGTTCGCGATGGGTGCGATCGTCGGCCCGAGCGTCGGCCCGACGCTCGGCGGTTGGCTGACCGACAACTTCTCCTGGAACTTCGTCTTCTTCATCAACATCGTTCCCGGCGCGATCGCCGCCGCGATCATCTTCATGCGGCTGCGCAACCCGACGAACCCGCGGCCGATGCCCGTCGATGCGGTCGGGCTCGGGTTGCTCGCCGTCGGCCTCGGTTCACTGCAGTACATCCTCGACGAGGGACAGCGCAACGACTGGTTCTCGGACGGCAGGATCGTCGGGTTTACGATCTCGTCCGCTTTGGGGTTGATCGCGTTCGTCTTCTGGGAGTTGTTCGGCACCGACCGGCCGATCGTCGACCTGCGCGCCTTTCACTATCGCGCGATCGTCGCGGGCTCCGTGCTCAGCCTCGCGATCGGCGCAACGCTCTTCGGGGCGATCGTCATCCTGCCGCAGTACACCCAAAACGTCCTCGGCTTCACGGCCACGCTGAGCGGCGAACTGATCTTCGCCCGCGCGATCTTCATCGCGCTGTTCACGCCGTTCATCGCGCGGTTGGCCGGCTCGGGCAGGATCGACACGCGGATCCTGCTGTTCTTCGGGTTCGGGATGATCGCGGTGGCACAGATCTGGTTGTCGTTCATCACGACGTCGCAAAACGACTTCGGGTCGCTGGTCGGGCCGGCGATCCTCGGTGGCGTCGGACTGTCGCTGCTCTTCACGCCGATCTCGATCGCGGTCCTCAGCGCGGTGCCGCCGCAGGTCGCGCCCAAGGCGACCGCGTTCCAGAGCCTGTCGCTGCAGTTGGGCGGCTCGCTCTCGACGGCCGGGCTCGTCACGCTGCTCGCCCGGCGCAGCGCCTTCCACCAAGAGGTTTTGGCGGGCAACGCCAACCTCGCCAACGGCGCGGTGCAGCAGACGATCGGGCTACCGCACGCCCTCGCGCAACTCTATCAACAGATCGTCCTGCAGGCCACGACCCTGGCCTACGCGGACGCGCAACTGGCGCTCGGCGTCCTGACGCTCGTCCTCATGCCGCTGATCTTCGTCATGCCGCGCCGTCGTGCGGGCGCGGGACCGGTGCAGGCCTCAGTCGAGTAGGCCGAGGAGACCGCGCAGGCGAGCGCGAGCCACGCGAAAGGAGACGCCGTGCGCACGATCAGGATCATCGAGAACATGTCGCTGGACGGCGTGATCCAGGCCCCCGGCGGCCCGAACGAAGACGGCGACTACCCCTACGGCGGATGGTCGGTCCCGCATGCCGATCCGGTCGCGGGAGAGGCGATCGTCGCGGCGCAGGGCGAGGTGTTCGACCTGCTGCTTGGCCGCCGCACTTATGATATCTTTAGCCGCTATTGGCCGAACGTCGCGAACAGTTCGATGGCCGACCGGCTGAACGCGGCGAGGAAATACGTCGTGACGCACAGGCCGGACAGCCTGGCGTGGGGACCGGTCGAAAGCCTCGGACCGGACATCGTCGACAGCGTCCGCCGCATCAAGGCGAAGGACGGGGCGGACATCATCGTCTGGGGCAGTTCGACGCTGACACCGTTGCTGCTCGAACACGAATTAGCCGACGAGGTCCTGCTCATCGTCTCTCCGGTGCTATTAGGAACGGGCAAACGGCTTTTTTCGGACGGGACCCCGCCGCGCGAACTCGCGCTCGTCGACACGAAGGCCGCGTCATCGGGGGCCATCATCAGCACCTACAAGCCTAACGGACCGTTGCGGACCGGTTCCTTCTAGGAGTAGCCGGCTGGCCGTTATAGCCCCGTGCCGGCGAGGTCGGCGAGGAACGTTTGGGTGCGCGGGTCGTCGAACCAATTCGAAATGACCGCGAAGACCTTCGGGCGCTGACGAAAGCTGTCGACGTGCGCGTTGATCGCGTCGACCGAGGGCGTCGCCTTCGTCAGTTCTGCGTGCAGCGCGTCGATCTCGGCGCGCGTGTCGGCGTCTTCCGCGAGCGCGTGGAGGTCGTCGATGGGGAGTCCGTGTGGGGCGTTGTCCATGCGACCTCCTTCGCGCCCGCGACCCGCCGATGCTGCCATGCTCGGTCTCCCGCGACGGGAGAGTCGCCAGGGTAACAGCGCGCCGGCGGGGCACGTTCTGGCGGTATGAAACGCTTGTTCCCTCTCATCGCCATCCTTGCTATCCTCTGCGGCGCATCGGCCGGCGCGCAGGAGTCGGGTTCGTCCGGCGACGCGACCCTGACCGTCGAGGGCCAGGCCACCATCACGCGGGCCCCCGAGGTCGCCACGGTGTCGGTCGGCTTCACGACCAACGACGCCGTCGCGACGAACGCGCAGTCCCGTAACAACTCGATCTACGACGCCGTCCTGTCCGCGTTGCGCGGCATCGGCATCAGCGGCGCCGCCGTCAAGACGGCCTCCTACTCGATGAACTACAACCCGCCGCCGACGCCGGCGCCAGGGACGCGCGAGACCGAATCCGTCGCGCGCGGACCTATCCATCCCGGCGACGGCTACGGCTACGTCGTCAACCGGCAACTGACGATCGTGACCGCGCCCGATCAGGTCGGCCGCGTCGTCGACACCTGCTCCGGCGCCGGCGCGACCGAGGTCAACGGCATCACCTTCGGCCTGCGCGACCGGCGCGGCGTGTGGACCCAGGCGCTGTCCGGCGCCATCGCCGACGCGGACCACCAGGCCCGCGCGCTCGCCGCGGGCGGGCGCTTCCGCATCGTGCGCCTCAAATCGATCCAGGCCGGCGGCGCGCCGTACATGCCCGGGCCGATGGTCGCGATGCGCATGGCCGCGCCGGCGACGAACATCCCGCCCTCCGACGTCGACGTGTCGGCCTCGGTGACCGTCACCTACATCATCACGCCCTGAACGCATCCGTGCACCGTCACACGAACGACCGCGCGTCCCGATGAACGCACGATTGCGCGCCGCGATCCTCGCGCGGCGCCGGCGCGGCGTCCCCGGTGCCGGCGCGCCGCACCCGCGCCGCGCCGACGGCTACGAGTTCGCAGAACTGCGTGAATACCAGCCGGGCGACGACCCGCGGCGCATCGACTGGGCCGCGACCGCGCGCGCCGGGGGCTTGCAGACCCGCGTCATGTTCGAGGACCACGCGCTCGTGCTCGCGGGCGCGCTCGACGCCTCGCGCTCCATGTTCGTCGGCCGCGAGCGCGCGCTCTACGACACGGCGCAGGACGCCCTCGACACGTGGTACGGCGCCGCCGCCGCCGACGACCGTTGCCTGCGATTGTCGGAAAACGGCCCGCTGGGCGACCCGCGGCGGCGCGGGCATACGGCCGCGCTGATCTGTGCCGGCCTGCGCGACGAACAGGGCGCGTCGTTCGCGCAGACGCTGCGAGTCGCGACCGCGACCGTGCCGCGCGACGCGGCGCTGCTGCTCGTCTCCGACTTCTACGACTTCGCCGACCTGACGCCGGCGCTCGGGCCGCTCGCGGCGCGCTGCGACTGCACCGCGCTCGTCGTGCGGGATCCGTGGTACGCGGGTTTGCCGCTGGGCGGCTTCGTGCGGCTGCGCGACGCGGAGACCGGCGCGGCCAAACGACTCTACATCGGTGCGCGCTCGCGCGCGTCGTACCCCGAGGCCGTCGCCCGCCGCGAGCAGACGGTCTGTGCGGCGTTGCGCGCGCTCGGAATCCGCGCCGGCGTCCTCGCCGGCGACGCCGAGGCCGCGCTGCTCGAAGCCTTCGGCGTCGCATGAGCTTCACGTATCCCGAGCGCCTCATCCTGGTGCTGCTCGCGGCGGCCGCCTTCGTCTTCCTCTATCGCTGGATCGAGCGGCGGACGGCGACGCGCGCGCTCGCCTATTCCAACCTCGCGTTCGCGCTCGACGCGCTGCGGCCGAGCCGCGTCCCATCTTTTCTGTTACTTGCCGCGTTGACACTGGGCGTCGCCGCGCTCGCGATCACGGCTGCGGGGCCGCGCCTATGGCTGCGGGTCCCGGTCAAGGACGGCACCGTCATCCTGTGCATCGACACATCGGGCTCGATGTCGGCGACGGACCTCATACCGACGCGGTCGGCGGCGTCGCGCGCCGCCGCGCGCGCGTTCCTCGACGAGGTCCCTCCCGGCACCCGCGTCGGGATCGTCACGTTCGCTAGCGGCGCGAGCGTCATCGTCGCGCCGACCGACGACCTCGACGCGGTCCGGCAGGGGATCGATCGCATCCCGCCCGCCAACGGCGGGACCGCGATCGGCGACGCGCTCGCGCTGGCCGGGCGCCAGTTGCCGCCGCACGGCAAGCGCGTGATCGTGCTGATGACCGACGGCGTCAACAACGGGGGCGTCGACCCGGTCGACGCGGCGCGGACCGTCGCCGCGAGCGGCGTGACGATCGAGACCGTCGGCATCGGCACCAACGGCAGCGGCGAGTTGATTCCCGGGACCAACGAACCCGCCGACCTCGACGAAGACACGCTGCGCGCGATCGCCCAGACCGGCGGCGGCCGCTACGTCGGCGTCGCCGACGCGGGCTCGCTGCGCAGCGCGTTCGCGGGGATTGCGCGGTCGACGGTGTGGGAGCGCAAGCTCGTCGACGGCAGCACCTACTTCGCGTTCGCCGGCGGCTTGACGCTCTTGCTCGCGTTCCTCGGCGGATTCGCCGCCGGACGGTTTCCGTGAACGAGGCGGCGCTCGACCCGTTCGCGCGACTCGGTGCATGGCTCGACGACGCCGCGCACGCCGGGATCGCCGAACCGGCGGCGATGACGCTCGCCACCGCGACGCCGGACGGCGCGCCGTCGGCGCGGATCGTGCTGTTGCGCGGACTCGATCCTAGCGGCCTGGTGTTCTACACGAACTACGACAGCCGCAAGGGCGACGAACTCGCGGCGAACCCGCGCGCGGCGCTCGCCTTCTACTGGGGTCCGCTCGCACGTCAGGTGCGCGTCGAGGGTCACGTGACGCGGCTCGCGGCGGACGAATCCGACCGCTACTTCGCGCAGCGGCCGCGCGGCCATCAGCTCAGCGCGTGGGCGTCGCGCCAGAGTTCCGTGATACCGAACCGCGCATACCTCGAAGAACGCGTCCGCGAGGCGGAGCAGCGCTTCGCCGGCGGCGACGTCCCCGCGGCCGCCGTACTGGGGCGGCTACCGGCTCGTCCCCACGCGCTTCGAGTTTTGGGAGGGACGGCCGGACCGCATGCACGATCGCACCGTCTACCTGCGCGACGGCGCCGGCTGGCGAACCGAACGCCTCTCCCCGTAGACGCCGGCGCGCGTCACCACTGCTTCTTGATGATGACGACGCCGTCGCGGTCGAAGACCTTTCGGTAAGCGCCGCTGCGTAACAGCGTGCGCACCTTCGGCTGGTCGACGTCGCGCCACTGCGGCGAAAACTGCGTCTCGTCGTAGACGAACCAGCGCTGACCCGTCATCGTGACCGTCGCCGTGGGGTCGGTCGCGAGGTGGGCGAACACCTGATCCTCTGCGCCGGCGTCCTCGCCCTTGGGTATCGTGCGCAGCGCCGACTCGAGCAGCGCGTCGTGCGCGTTCGGATGCCGGTACAGGTAGTACCACTGCCCCATCGGGTTCGCGTTTTCGTGATACCAGAGAGCGGCGGCGAACGCCGCGAGCACCGCGATGGCGCCCACGGGTGGACGCCGCCCGAGCAGAGTTGCCGTCGCGTCCGCGAAGGCCGCGAGGACGAAGCCGGACCAGACCGCCGTATAGTGCGCGCCGATCGCCATCGTCACACCCTCGTGCGAGGCGAGCGCCTCGACGAAGCCCGGGATCGCGAACAGCACGTAGCGCGAGCCAAGCGGCAGGAACGCGAGCGGCGCGAGCGCCGCGACGACATACTGCAGCCGGAGCGGCGACGCGAGCGGCACGAAACCGTTCGGCGACGGTCCGGCGAACGACCAGTCGTAGTAGTGAAACGACCAGTAGCCGACGTACGGATGGAGCGCGTGCCGGATCACGACGAAGTACGCGAGCGCGCCGCCGACGCCGATCGCCGCGACCGCGCAACCGAACCGCAGGCGGGCTGCGTCGCGGGCCGACATCAGCGCGAGCAGCGCGCCGACGAACGCCAGCACGACGAACTGGTCTTCCTTCACGCACGCAAGCGCGAGCGCGGCGGCGATCCCCCAGCGCCAGCGGCGGCGGTCGATCGCCCAGACGAGCGCCGCCGCGAGCGGCGGCGCGAACGCGAGCTCGTGGAAGTCCAAGAACGCTTCTGCCCACAGCACGGTGTAGAGCATCGCGACGGCCGTCACCGCGAACGCGAGCGGCGGCGCCGCCCGGGCGCGCGCCAGTGCATAGAGGGGGAATGCCGTCGCCGCGAGCGCGACCGACTGCGCGACGATCAACCCCTTCGCACCCCATAGCCAAACGAGGGGGGCCGCGACGACCAAGACCGGCGACCAATGGACGAGCAGGTGGTTGTAGTTTCCCTCGACCGTGCTCGAGAAGCCGTGAAAACTGCTCGCTACGATCTGGGTGAAGATCCCCTCATCGACCCCGGCGCGAAAGATCGCGTAGCGCCAGAGGCCGAGCCAGGTCAGCCGGGCTGCGAAGGCGAGCGCGACGAGACAGACGGCGGCGAACCAGCCCTCTCGCCGCACCGTCTCAACGATGTTCGAATACCCTGAACTCGGCCCCGATGAAGTTTTGGCCCCAACCGTGAACGATCGGGAACTGGTCGATCATACGGTAGTCGCGATACCAGGTCGGCAGACCCACTAAGATCTGCGGATCGATGGCGTTGGCGTAGGTGACGACATAGTGAACGTGGGTCGGCTGGTCGAACACCGTGTTGCCGACAAAATACCTTGGATACGCATACTCGAGTTCGAGGTATGCTTGGCCTAAGGCGTACTCGGCCTGCGAACAATCGAAGAACGCATCGGGAAACGAGGTGACCATGATCGACCGTCCGGTCGCGCACAGACGCTTGGCGGTCGCGAAGATGGCGCTCATCTCGCGGTTGATCCGCGCATCGGGGACTGGTTTCGTCCCACCGAGCAATGCAAGGCCCAGCGCGAAGAGCGACGCCAGGCTACCGAGCGCGAGGATCGTTTGGTCGCGGCCGTGCGGCCGTTGGGCGAATGCGAACCCGAGAAGAGCAGCGGCGTAGGGGACCGTTCCCAGACACAGGAACGTCAGATTGTTCCAGATCCCCAACGCCTTGAAGTAACCCGCGGATGCGACGACCGCCACCGCCACCAAGGCGGCGGCGTCAACGAGGGCGGCTCGCCGTCCGCTGCGGCGCACGAGGACGCCGATCACGATCGCCGCCGGGATGAACGAAATGCCGATGTATGCCTGCCAATAGGTTATGTTCTTCAAGCATTCGGCGATCCGCGACCACCAAAACTCATACGGCTGCGCGAGCGGAACGAGGAGCGTCCAGGCGCGGACGTTGTGCGGCATCGTGATGACGACCAGGATCGTCCCGGCCGCGAGCGCGGCGAACGCGATGAGCGCTCGGCCGAGCGGCACGACGCCGGCGGCTGCCAGTCCGACCAGCAAGATCGGCGCGACACCGGCAGCGCTCTGCTTGCTGAGCAGGCTCACGATCCCGACGGCGACCAACGCCCAGATGGAGGCCGGGGGAACGATGCGCGCGGCGATTGAAAAATGCAGCGCCAACGCGGTTGCGATCATCAGGAAGGCGAGATTATCGGGGTGGAGCGTGTCGAACGTGACCGAGCGCGCCATGACGGAGATCCCCAGTAAGACCGCCCCGGTGGCGACGGCGGCTCTTGCGACGGCGCTATGGGCGAGGCCGGCGCGCACGGCAATCGCGATCGATGCGTATGCGAGCGGGACGACCGCGAGGACGCCGAGTCCCATCGAGATGCCTCGATATGCGACGACGCCGTCTGGGAGCACGACCAGCGCGCGCAGCGTGCTCAGGAGGTTCACGTACAGCGGACCGTAGTCGTAGGAGTTGACCTGCACCGTCGGCAGGAAGGCCGGCTGGCCGATGGACACCCGGTGGAGCTGCAGGATCAGCGGCCCCTCGGACCACTGGAGGTTGGCATAGGCGAAGCTCGCGCGGGCAATGGAATTCGTGGCCACTGGGAACGCTCCGACGGCAAACAAGACAATCGCAGCGAGCCCGAGCGCGGCAAACGCCAGGGTCACGTACGAAAGGGGCGCCGGTGATACGGATTCGCCGTCGGAGACATGGGTCACACGAAACCTCCTCAATCGCGGCGGAACGCGAGTCCTTCTACACCGCGGGGTCTAGCCGTACCTCGCGCGACGCGGGTCCGGCGCGCCCGCCGTCGAAGGAGTGCAAGCGGCCGAAAGGAGCCAGCTCATGGTCACGACTTTCCTCGCAATTGCCCTGTTCGGTGCCTTCGGCACCGCCAACCCCGCCCCCCAGAATACGCTGGCCGACTTCATCCCCCACGCGCATGCCGCTCCACGCGCCTCGACCGTGACGGTCATCATCATGGAGAACCGGGAATATACCGGGATCATCGGCAGTAGCGCTGCGCCCTACATCAACAATACGCTGGTCCCCGAGTCGGCACTGATGACCAATAGCCACGCGATCGGCCACCCGAGCCAACCGAACTATCTCGCGCTGTTCTCGGGCAGCACCCAGGGGATTACAGACGACTCCTGCCCGCACACCTTCACCGCGGCGAACCTAGGGTCCGAAGCGCTCGCTGCGGGAAAGACCTTCGCCGGATACTCCGAGTCGATGCAGATCGACGGCTTTACCGGCTGCACGTCGCCGAACGGGCTCTACGCCCGCAAGCACAACCCGTGGGTCGACTTTTCAAACATCCCGGCGAGTTCGAACCTCGTCTACAAGCGGTTTCCGAGGAAGCCCAAGAACGTCGAGTTCATCGTCCCTAACCTGTGCAACGACATGCACAACTGCTCGACCCAAGTCGGCGATACTTGGCTCAAGAAGCACCTGCCGGCGATGCTCAAGTGGGACAACGCCAACGACGGTCTGCTGATCCTAACGTGGGACGAAGCCGAGCCCGACCCCGGCAGCAACCCGATCGCGACGCTGCTGCTTGGACCGATGATCCTGCCCGGGCAGTACAGCCAGCAGATCACCCATTACGACGTCCTGCGGACGATCGAAGACATCTTCGGCCTGACCTGCACCGCCAATGCGTGCTCGGCGGGCGACCTCACCGGGATGTGGAAGTAACTCGCGCGCACGTTCGGCGCGCCGCTTCAGCGATGCTCGAAGACCCGTAACTCGACCGGGAAGTAGTTCGCACCCCAACCCTGCACGACCACGAGCCGCTTAACGAGGTTGGTGTAGCCGTGCGCCCATGGCGCGGGTAATCCGAGCCGGCCGGGCGGCCCCGTCACCGCCGTCGCAATCACGACGTAGCGGGCGTCGATCGGACGATCGAACACCGTCGGCCCGGCATAATAGCGCGGATAGGCCGTCTGCAACTCGAGGTAACTCTGGCCGAGCGCAAACTGCGCGGTCGGACAGTCCAGAAACGGCTCCGGAAACACCGTCACCACGATCGTCTGCTTCGTCGCGCACAGCGTGCCGGCGAGCGCCTTCACGGCCGACAATTCCCTGTCGATCTGCGCGTCGGGGACCTGTTTCTCACCGCCGCGTAGCGCGATCCCGAGCGCGAGCAGCGATGCGAAGCCGGCCGACGCGAGCAGCAACCGGCCCATCGCGCGCGTCCGCCAACCGAACCCAAACCCCAGCAGCGCGCCGGCGTACGGCGCGGTGCCGAGTCCGAGCACCGCCAGGTTATTCCAAATACCCAACGTCTTGAAGTATCCGGTGAACGCGACTACCGCGACGGCGGCCAATGCGGCGGCGTCGATCGCGAGCCCTCGCGGCCCCGTGCGCAACCCCAGCACGATCAGCGCGACGCCCGCCGCGATAAATCCGACCGCCAGGTACGGCTGCCAATATGTCAAGAAGCGCACGCAGTCGGCCAACCGCGGCGCCCAGAGTTCGTAGGGCTGCCCGAGCGGAACGAACAGCGTCCAGGCGCGCATGTCGGGGGGCATCGCGACGATCAGCGCGACGATCGCGGCGATCAATGTGCCCAGCGGGGCTACGACCTGCCGGACGGTGACGATGCGCGCGCCGGCCAATCCGGCGAGCAGCAGCGGGACGACCACGACGGCGTTTTGCTTGCCGAACGCGGCGGCGACCCCAACGACGGTCAGCGCCCACGTCGCCGTTGGCGCCAACATCCGGGCGGCGATCGCGAAGTGCAGCGCGAGCGCGGTCGCAATCACCAAGAACGCGAGACTGTCGGGGTGGAGCGAGTCGAAGGTGATGCAACGGGCCAGCACCGCGAGCCCGAGCAACGCCGTTCCCACGGCGATCCCCAAGCGCGCGGGCGACGTTCCGCCGATGCCGGCTCGCTGCGCGATCGCGATCCCCGCAAACCCCAGCGGCACCAGGGAGAGCACGCCCAAACACATCGACAAGACGCGATATGCGACGATCCCGTCGGGCAAGGACAAAAGCTTGCGGATGCCGCCGAGCACGAACAGATAGAGCGGGCCATAGTCGTACGCGTTGGCGAGCGGCGTCGGCGTATAGGTTGGGCCACCGGTCGCAAGCCGATGGAGTTGCAACAGCAGCGGCCCCTCCGACCACTGATTATCGGCGTACGGGAAGCCGGCACGAGCGATGGCGTTGAGCACCGCCGGATACGCTTCGAACGCAAAGAACCCGATCGCCACGATGCCGAGCGCGCCGAATGCCAGCGCAGCAAGCGAAGGCTGCGCGGACGACGCCGATCGGTCCGCCAGTGGCGGTACTTCCGCGCTAAATTGAAGCCTCGCGTAACAGCTCGGCGATCTGGCCGATCCCGGTGACGATCTTCTCCTCACCGGCATTGCTGAAGTTGAGGCGCATCGTGTTGCGGACGTCGCGGTTCACCCAAAACGGCGCACCCGGCACGTAAGCGACTTTGCGCGCGAACGCGTGCGGCAGCAGCGCGCCCGTGTCGATGTGCTCGGGAGCGCGCAACCACAGGAACAGGCCGCCGTCGGGCTGGGTCCAGGTCGTCCCCGGCGGCATCCGCTCCTCGAGCGTCTGCAGCATCAGGTCGCGGCGGCGGCGGTAGACCGGAATCATCTCGGCGACGTGGTCCTCGACGCGGTTGGGGTGCTTGGCGTAGTGATAGACCGCGCGCTGGGTCAACGACGACGAGTGCAGGTCGGCGGCCTGTTTGGCCGGCAGCACCCGCTCGAACAACTCCGGATCGCGCATCACGAGCCAGGCGACGCGCATCCCCGGCGCGATCGTCTTGCTGACCGTGCTCATGTAAATGCTGCCCTCGCCGCCGGTCAGCGAGAAGATCGACGGCAGGTGTTCGCCCGAATAGCGCAGCCGCCCGTACGGATCGTCCTCGAAGATCGGGATGCGATGTTCGCGCGCGATGTCGACCAGTTCGCGGCGCCGCTCGTAAGCGAGCGTCACGCCGGTCGGGTTGGCGAAGTTCGGCACGACGTAGATCATCTTGACCGGGCACGTCGCGGTGCGCAGCACGCGCACCAGATCCTCGGGGACCATGCCGAGGTCGTCGGTCGCGACGTTCAGATAGGTCGCCTGGTAGGCGTCGAAGGCCTGGATCGCGCCGAGGTACGCCGGGTTCTCGATCACGACCGCATCGCCCGGGTCGAGCAGCACCTTGCCGATCAGGTCGAGGCCCTGTTGCGAGCCGCTGACGATCAGCACGTCGCCGGCGTCGCAATGGATCGCATTGGTCGCGGCGACGAATTCGGCGACCCAGGCGCGCAACGGCGGATAGCCTTCGGTGACGCTGTATTGGAGCGCTTGCGCTCCATCGGTCTCGAGGACCTCGCGACAGGCGTCGATGAACTCCGCAACCGGGAACAGCTCCGGCGCCGGCAGGCCGCCGGCGAACGAGATCACGTCGGGCATCGCGGTCGTCTTCAGGATTTCGCGGATGGCGCTTGCCTTGAGGCGCCCCATGCGCTCCGCGTAACGAAAGACGCTCGTGTCGACGTTCTCTGTGGCTACGGCCATCGGTCCCTCGCTTCGGTCAGGTCGGCGAGCGATTGCACCTCGGTTCGGCGAACCCTTTCCCCTTCGGGACTTCGGCGAACCGGATTGGCGGTCCCGGCCCGCAAACCGGGACCTATCGCCCGTACTACATGTCGGGCGGAAGGAAGACGTAGTCTGGGACGTTCCTTGGGAAACCGGTAGTCGACGAAGTCGAGTTTCATGTGCGCGATGCGTTCGACGCCGAAGTGCATGTCCTGATCGGTCCGCACCTGTTGGATGTAGATGCGGCCTTCGAGCGGGACGTACTCGACCGTCCAGGTAACGCGATCGTAAGGAGCCCCGTCGTAGATCCCGGCGACGCGCGCGCGCAACAACAGGTGCGACTCCTTCTCGATCCAGATGTCCCGCAGGCGATTCAACTGCGGGTCGCGCAGCGGCTGCAACGCCAGATGGTAGGCGTCGCCGTAGCGCAGTCGTTCCTCGCCGGCGTAGCTGATCGCGTACTCGCGGTTGACGGCGATCACGCGGCCGATCTCGCGCAGGCGCGCCGCGTCCGGGTCGGGCGTCGGGTCGCCTGCGGATCGCGGCACGGCCGGCAGAAACGCGTGCGGCATCAGCCCGAACGTGAACGCCGGGTCGATCGCGGGTTGGCGCATCGCGATCTCGTCCGCGTCCGGATTCGTGTCGAAGATCTTCAGGCCGAACACATAGAAGGGAAAGCCGCTCTCCTTGCGGGCCGGCCTCGCCCGGCACGTCGATCGTCCGAACCGAAAGCGCCCCGTCGGAGGCGCGGTACGTCAGTTGGAACCAGTCCGCGATCGTGTGGTTGTGGAACAGGTAACTGGCGCGAACGGCGTAGGTGACGAACGGCGCCTCGGTGCGGCCACGCCAGGCCTGCTTGGCCTGGAGAAAGAGCGCGTCCGCGTCGGGGGCAGCGGCGCCCGCCGGCGGCGTCGCCCAGCGCAGCCCCGCGAGCAGCGTCAGGCCCGCTAGCGTTGCTCGGATCCGCGGCATCGGTCGGCTCGCTCCATCGCCGCCCTCCATTCTACGCACGCCGCCGCCGCGCCGCCAGCGCGCGGGCGAGGTTCCCGGGCGGGTCTCGCGGCGAAGAGGGTGGGCGCCGCGGCAGTCGTTTCGTGTGCCGCGCGCCGGGGTCGATCGGGCAAGGCTTCGTTCACGGATATGCAGGGAGACCCGTCGATGCCTCATCGAGCAGCCGCCTGTCGGCTCGCCATCGCGCTGACACTCGTCGCCGCCACTACCGACCTCGCCGCCGCCGGGAGCGTGCGCGGCAATCATCCGATCGAGCAGAACGTCCGTCGTCGCGTTCATCCACGTCTTTAAGGGCCTCGACGGCGCGAATCCGACGGGCCAACTGCGTCGCCGACGACCGCGGCGCGCTCTACGGCACGACGATCAACGGCGGCAAGAACGGCGCGGGCGTCGTGTACCGGCTCGTGCCGTCGGCCGGCCACTACACCGAAGAGGTCCTGTACGAGTTTCGGCGCGTCCGGCGGCGACGGCGCGCACCCGCAGGGCGGCGTCACGCTCGACCACGGCGTCCTCTACGGAACGACCCTCGCCGGGGGCGGCGGTTCGTGCCCGAGCGGCGGCTGCGGTACCGTGTTCGCGCTCGCGCCGTCGGAGACCGGGTATCATGAAACCATTCTGCACGCGTTTCAGGGCGGCGGTCAGGACGGCGCGGTGCCGGGCGGCGACGTGATCATCGACGCGAGCGGCGCGCTCTACGGCACGACGGACTCCGGCGGGGTTCACGACAAGGGCATCGTCTTCAGGCTCGCGCCCGACGAGCGGCGGCTACGCGTTCACGCTCCTCCACAGCTTCGGACGGAAGGGCGACGGCGAGAGCCCGACCGGGCTCGTCGCGACGGCCGAGCGGCACGCTCTACGGCGTGACGACGTTCCGGCGGTTCGTTCCATCAAGGTACCGCGTTCGGGCTCGTGCCCTACGGGCCGCGTTATCGCGAGAGCGTGCTGCACGACTTCGGCGGGCGCAGCGACGGCGCGCGACCGGCGGGACGGCTGACGATCGACGACCGCGGGGCGCTTTACGGGACGACCGTGTTCGGCAACGCGGGCGCGAGCCAGTGCTGCGGGACTGCGTTCAAACTGATCCCAAAGGGGACCGGCGGTTTCGCGGAACGGCTGCTGTTCGACTTCGCGCGTCCGTCGCAAGGCATCACGCCTTCACCGCTGCTCGCAAAGAAGCACGGGATCGTCTACGGGACGACGCTCGACGGCGGCGGCCTGCAGATCGCGCGGGCACGGCGCGATCTTCGAACTGATGCCGGTCGGCGAAGGCTATTCCGAGTTGATCCTGCACAGTTTCCTGGGCGGCCGCGAGGGCGCGTTCCCGTCAGGAGCGCTGATTAGCGATCGTTCAGGGCGCGCTCTACGGCGTGACCGCGAACGGCGGGAGCGCGCGCTGTCACGCGCGGCTGCGGCGTCGTCTACGAACTGACCCACTGACGGCGCCCGGCGTCAGGGCGCCGGCACCGCGTCGACCAGCCCGGCGACGACGCTCTCCGGATCGACGCGATCGGTGATCGTGCGATAGGCGAACGCGACGCGATGCCGGAGCACCGCGGGCGCGAGCGCCTTCACGTCGTCGGGCACCACGAAGTCGCGGCCGTCGACGAACGCGCGGGCGCGCGCGAGCGCGGCGAGGGCGAGCGTCGCGCGCGGGCTCGCGCCGCGCTCCACGTACGGGTTCGGCGCACGCGTCGCGTTGACGAGCGCGACGATGTATGCCTTCAGGTTCGGCTCGACGTGCACGGCGCGCGCGGCGTGGCGCCAGGCGATCACGTCGTCGACCGTCGCGACGCCGGCGATCGGGCTCGCGCGGCTCGCCGCCGAAGCGCTCCAGAATCGTCAGTTCCTCCGCGGGCGCCGGATACGACGACCAGGACCTTGACAAGGAAGCGGTCCATCTGCGCGAGCGGCAGCGCGTAGGTGCCCTCGGCGTCGATCGGGTTCATCGTCGCCATGACGACGAACGGATCGGGCAGCGGGTGCGTGTGCGGGCCGATCGTCACCTGGCGTTCCTGCATCGCCTCGAGCAGCGCGGACTGCACCTTCGCCGGCGCGCGGTTGATCTCGTCGGCGAGAACGATGTTGGCGAACACGGGGCCGACCGCCGTCGTGAAGTCGCCGCTACGCTGGTCGAAGATGCGCGTGCCGACGATGTCGCTCGGCAAGAGGTCGGGCGTGAATTGCACGCGTTTGAACGAGCCCGTGATCGCGCGCGCGAGCGCGCGGCAGGCGAGCGTCTTCGCGAGACCCGGCGGCCCTTCGAGCAGCACGTGGCCGTCCGCGATCAGCCCGTAGACGAGCGCGTCGAGCACCTCGCGCTGACCGACGATCGTTTCGGCCAGCGCGTCGAGGAGGCGTTGCGGGTTCGGCGCTGCGTTCAGCCCTTGAAGAAGTCGCGCCACGACGTCTCGGAGACGTGGACGCCGAAGTGTTCCGCGGCGGCGCGGATGTTCGCGAAGGCCTGCTCGCGTTCGTCGTCGCCGACGCCCGCGACTTGCGAGAAGCGCGCGAGCGCGCTGCGGACGTGAGCGGCGTCGGTCAGCGGCTCCTTGCGTTCGCGCGGAAACGCGAACGCGCTGTCCGGGAGTTCGCTCTTCGGTTCGTCGTCCGCACCGGCGACGGGTTTCCAGGTAGTGTTGGCGGCCATGGTATCCTCCAGGCTAGCGGGCGAGGGGAGCGGCGTCAAGAGCGCAGCGAGCGCGCCGTGCGCCTGCGCGGCGGCGCCGGCGACCGCGTCGTCGCCGACGAACGCGGGCCGTTCGACGGCCACGAGCGCCGTCGCGAGCGACGGATCGTGGCCGACGCGCGCCGTCACGGCGGCCAGCGTCTCGTCGGCGCGCGCGCCCGCGCGGGTGCGTAACATGTCGCGGATGACCATGACGCGCGCTCGCGTCGGGTCGCGCGCGAGCGCGGCGATCGCCTCGCGCAGCCGCGCGTCGGGATCGACCGGTGGTGGCGGCGGCGCGGGCGGCGGCGCGGCCGGTTCGGGCCAGGCCGCGGCGGACGCGGCCCGGCGCCGGCGCGGCAGGCCGATGCCCCAGATCAGCACGAGCACGATGATCGCCGCGATCGCGAGGATCAGCACCTGGCGCGTGACGACGTAGAGCATCGACGGCACGGCCGCCGGCGCCGTCCCCGAGCCCGGCGTGACCGTGACCGAGACCGTGTTGGTCGCGAAGTGCGTCGGGCGGTTCGTCCGCGGATCGATCGCATCGAGCGTCACCGGACCGAGCGTGTACGACCCGATCGCGGTCGGCGTCAGCGCGAGCACCTCGCTGCAGTCGGTGCCGGTCGCCGCGGCGACGCACTGCCGCTCGTCGCCCAGGAACGTCGAACCCGCTCAAGTTCGGCAGCGTCACGTTGTCGAGTTCGTCGACGCGCTGATCGATGTGCACGCGCATGCCGACGTGCAGCAGGCCGCCGACGGGCAGGCGCGTCTGATCGACGCCGAGCGTGAAGTTGCGCACCGCGAGCCGCTGCAACTGCTGTCCCGCGGCGCCGGCGGCAGTCGCGAGGGCGAGCAGCGCGGCGAACGCGACGGTTCTCACCCGCGAACCGACGTCAGCCACTCGGCGAACAGGAAACGCGCGTCGAACGGGCCTGGCGAGGCCTCGGGATGGAACTGCACGGCAGCGATCGGCAACGTCTTGTGGCGAAAGCCCTCGTTGGTGCCGTCGTTCAGGTTGATCATCGTCGCTTCCAACTCGCGGGGGAGCGTGTCGCCGTCAACGGCGTAGCCGTGGTTGTGCGCGGTGACGAGGACGGTGCCGCGCGCGATGTCGCGCACCGGCTGGTTGCCGCCGCGGTGGCCGTAGGGCAACTTATAGGTGTTCGCGCCGCAGGCGAGGGCGAGCAGCTGATGGCCGAGGCAGACCCCGAACATCGGCACCCTTCCGACCAGCGACTGCAGCACCTCGACCGTCGATACGAGGTCGGTCGGATCGCCGGGGCCCGGCGAGATCACGACGCCGTCCGGACGGTGCTCCTGGACCTGCTCCGCGCTCGCATCGAACGGTAGGACGGTGACGCGCGCGCCGAGCCCGGTGAGGTCGCGCAGGATCGCGCGCTTGACGCCGCAGTCGAGCAACACGATGTGCGTCGTCCCGCCGGCGGGACCGACCGTCTGCGCGGTGTGGGTCGCGACGCCCGCGACGAGTCCGGCCGTCGAGCGCGCACGCACGTACGGTGCGAGCGCCTCTTCCGCCAGCGCGACGCTCGCGCCAACCGCCAGCACCGCGGGGACCGTGCCGTGCTCGCGCAACAGGATCGTCAGCGCGCGGGTGTCGATGCCGACGAGCGCCGGGACGTGCTGCGCGACCAGCCACGAAGCGAGATCCCAGCGCATCGCATGGTGCGAGGGGTGGGGCGCGATGCGCTTCATCACGGCTCCGGCGACGCAGGCGCGCGAGTGCTGCGCGGCGGTGCCGGAGACGCCGTAGTTGCCGATCATCGGATAGGTGAACGTCAGCAACTGGCCCGCGTACGACGGGTCCGTCAGCGCCTCTTCGTACCCGGTCATCCCCGTATAGAAGACGGCCTCGCCGAGCGCGAGGGCGTCGTTGCCGAGCCCGATGCCGTCGAACCGCGACCCGTCGGCGAGCAAGAGCGAGGCGGGGCGGCTCACGCCGTCAATCGGGCCGCGGTCAGTTGCTGGCTGAGACCAGGAGCGAGACCGTCGCGGGGAACGGGTGCCGGCACTTGGAGACGAACGTCGCCGCGTGCTCGACGCTGACGCACAGTTGGCCCCTGGCCGGGAGCTGGTTGAACGCCACCTGACCGTTCTGATCGGTGATCCCGGTTGCAATGACGTTCTGGGGGTTCGTCCCGATGATCGATTCCGAGAGCGTCACCGTGCCGCCGGTGAGCGGCACCTGGATCACGTCTTCGGACGAGAGCATCTGCGTCGTGAAGACCGTGACCGTCGTCTTCGGTGCGTTGTTCGTGGGCGGGTTCGAGATGACGTTACTGCTGCCGCCGCAGCCCGCGAGCAATTGCACCGCGACCGCAACGGCAACCAAGCGTATCCCCATGAGCCGTGCCAAGGTTAACCCCTCCTGCCACGCATCTTCCGCGGCCCGGAAACGCCTCCTCCGCACACGCCGGGCCGGTCAGGAGGCCGGAGGGTCCTCGGTATGGAGGTAGGCGCGGACGTTGTCGTCGCTCAGCTGCTCGAAGCGCTCGTACCAGGCGCCGACGCCGTAGAACGGATAGGGCGTGCGGCAGCAGATCACGTCGCCGGCGACCTCGGCAAGCCAAGCGCAGGTCTCGGCCGCGCCGACCGGGACCGCGACGACGACCTTGGCCGGCTGAGCCCGCCCGAGCGCCTCAACCGCGACGCGGACGCTGGCGCCCGTCGCGAGGCCGTCGTCGACGACGATCACGGTGCGCCCGGCGACGTCGACCGGCGGCCGGTCGCCGCGATAGGAGCGCTCGCGCCGTTCGAGTTCACGGCGCTCGCGTTCGATCGTCTCGGCGACGGCCTCGTCCGAGACCCCTAGGTCGGCGATCACGTCGCGATTCAGGTAGACCGCGCCGGCGGTCGCGATCGCGCCCATCGCGAGTTCGGGATGACCGGGCGCGCCCAGCTTGCGTACGACGAAGATGTCGAGCGGAGCCGCCAATTCCGTCGCCACCTCGAAGGCGACCGGGACGCCGCCGCGCGGCAGCGCGAGCACGACGACGTCCGGGCGGTTCGCATACTCGCGTAGCATGCGCGCGAGGTGGACGCCGCCGTCGCGGCGGTCGCGAAAGCGCTCGGTGCTCACGCCGGCGAGCCCTGGACCGCCGTCCGCGCCGCGAACTCCACGGCGGCGGGAAGATATAACTGCTCCGCGTACTGGCGCACCATCCGCTCGGCCGAGTACACCGGCACGAGTTGCGTCATGCTCGCGCGCATGCGCCGCAGCCACGCCTCCGGCAGCCCGCGCCGGTCGCGCGCATAGAACGCGGGCACGACCTCCGACTCGAGGACGGCGAACAGCGCGTCGCTCTCCTCGTCGTCGCCGACCGCGGAGAACGCCCAGCCGAGTTCGGGCGCGTAGGCCTCGGCCCACCAGCCGTCGGGTTCCGAGAGATTGAGCCCGCCGCTGCACGCGACTTTCATGCCACTGGTGCCGCTCGCTTCCCAGGGGCGGCGCGGCGTGTTCAGCCAGACGTCGACCCCTTGCACGATGGTGCCCGCGAGACCCATGTCGTAGTCGGCCAGCACGGCGACGCGCCCGGCCACGTCCGGGCGCTCGGCGAACCGCACCCACTCGCGGATCAGCGCCTTGCCCTCCTCGTCGCGCGGGTGGGCCTTGCCGGCGACGACGATCTGCACCGGGCGGTCAGGGTGGCGCAGCAGGCGCACGAGCCGCTCGGGATCGTGCAGCACGAGCGTCGGGCGCTTGTAGGTCGCGAAGCGGCGCGCCCAGCCGATGGTCAGCGCGTCCGGGAGAAACGCACGCTGCGCGCGCTCGCTCACCGTCGCGACGAGCCGCGCGCGGCCGGCCGCGCGCATCGCCCACAACGCATCGTCGCTCGTCTGTGCGACGCCGCGTGCGCGCACGGCCGCCGCGGCATGCGATTCCCACGTCGGCACGTGGACGCCGTTGGTGACGTGCGAGATCGGCACGTCCGCCTCGGGCATTCCCGGGAACAGCCGCGCGAAGAGCCTGCGGCTGACCTCGCCGTGCAGCCGGCTCACCGCGTTGATCCGCGCGCTCGCGTGCAGCGCGAGGTGCGCCATGTTGAAGGTTTCGTCGCCCGGCTCCGCGCCCAGTCGCCAGATGACGTTCGGATCGACGTGCGCCTTCGCGGCATACTCGAGGAGGTACGGTGCGAGGAGCGCGCGGTCGAAGCGATCGAAGCCCGCCGAGACCGCCGTGTGCGTCGTGAACAGGTTGCCCGCGCGCGTCGACGCGAGCGCGCTCTCGAGCGCCACGCCGCGCTCCGTCGCGAACTCGGCGGCGCGCTCGACCGTCGCGAACGCGGCGTGTCCCTCGTTGAGATGGCAGACTTCCGGCGCGTAGCCGAGCGCGCGCAACAACCGCCAGCCGCCGACGCCGAGCACCATCTCCTGGCGCAATCGCGTCTCCGTGTCGCCGCCGTAGAGTTCGGCCGTGATGCGCCGGTCGTCGGGCGCGTTGGCGGCGTCGTTTGCGTCGAGCAGAAACAGCGAGACCGCACCGATGCGCGCGCGCCACGCGCGCAACAGCACGTCGCGGCCGGGGAGTGGAACCGTGACGCCGAGCGGCGCACCGGGGCCGTCGTCGACGCGTTCGAGCGGCAGCGTATCGGGGTCGATCGGCGGATGGTCTTCCCGCTGCGCGCCCGTTTCGTCGAAACGCTGGCGAAAGTAGCCGCCCGAATAGAGCAGCCCGACCCCGACGACCGGCACGCCGAGTTCGCACGCGCCCTTGAGGTGGTCGCCGGCGAGCACGCCCAAACCGCCGGCGTAGATCGGCAACACGGGCGTGATGCCGAACTCCATGCAGAAGTAGGCGATCGTGCGAACGTCGCCGCCGGCGCCGGGCGGCGGAAACCAGCGCGGCGCCGCGTCGAGCGCCACGCGCTCCGCGACGATCCCGTCGAGCAGCCCACGGAACGCGGCGTCGTCCGCGAGCGCGGCCCAGCGTGCGGCCGGCGCCGACGTGACGACCAGCCACGGATTGCCGCTGCGTTCCCACAGCGGCGCGTCGATCGCGCGCCAGAGCGCATCGGCCGCGTCGAGCCACGTCCATCGCAGGTCGAGCGCGAGCCCGACCAGCGATCGAAGATGTGCCGGAATAGTGGCTGCCCGCATACGGGCGGGAAGGTTCGCGCGCCGGGGCCGATGCCTTCTTCGACCCGCCGGGACGATCAACCGCCTATGGCCATGTGATCGTTGCCACTCTTGCCCCCTGGGGCGGCCGATGGTACCCTTGAGCGAAGCCGTTGGCATTTGACAACGGCTCCCCGCGTACACTCATTCCCCGCTCCTGAGGTGTCTATGAAGCACTTCCTCACCGCCGTCTTGTCGATGTCGCTGGGCGTGTTCGTCATGTCCGGCCCCGTCGCTGCGACGCCGATCAATCCGACCGGCTCGATGTACTCCTGGGGAGTCTGGCGGCAAGTCTTGGAACATTACGGCAGCCTTCCATCGGCGCACTATCCGGGCGCCAAACGCCACCACCGCTCGTGGCGGTCCAAACACGGCCTCGCGCAGGTCTCGTATCCGACGCAGATCGAGCACGTCGTCGTCATCGTCATGGAAAACCGCTCCGTCGACAACCTGTTCGCCGGTTTCTATAACACGGCATATCCGAACGGCGGCACGTTCGGCGATGCGACGCATTTGAATCTTTGCAACCCGTCGAACCCGCAGCAATGCGGCGGACACGGTCCGCTCACGCAATACAATCTGTTTTGCGCCCCCAATTGCGCGTTCCACGATACCGGCAAGATCGATCCGATCCATTCGCACGCCGACTCGTTCTGGTGGGAAGCCCAGGACTGGAGCCTCGGCGACAACGTCTATCGCCAAGGCAACGGCTACGAGACGTTCGGCTGCGGCTGGGCGCCCTGTAAGGGCGCGACCGCGCTGAGCTACGTCAACCCCGCTCAAACGTGGCCCTACGCGCAGCTGTTCGCAGGCGCGTACAATCCCACGAACGGCTCGTTCGCCGGCGGCGGCGTCGGCGAGGTGGCCGCGAACGTCTTGCAAAGCAACGAGGGCCCGAGTTGGGTCGCGCATCAGTACCTGATATCCGGACAGTCCGGCGGGTACGACCTCAAGTCGCCGTATCCGGGCACCGCGCCCTACGGGATGGCGGAGAATCCTGGCTTCAACGGCATCAATCAGTGGAAGCCGTCCGGCACCGACGTCTACACGACGGGGACCCTGCCCGACGAGGAAGACGCGAGCGCCAAGTACGTCGGCTGCGGCGGAAAGCGCTCAGAGGCCGTTGTCAACATGACCGAGGCCTACGACTCGGCACGCAACGACGAGATCTCCGGCGCGACGCAGCCGCTGCCGACCGCGTGCAGCGAGTATCCGACGATCTTCGACGAGGCCGTCACCGCCGGCTACTCGTGGGAGTACATCTCGCACAACAACACGACGATCTGGGCCGCCCCGCTCGGCGTGCGGCACCTGTACTCGGGCGTCGTCAGCGGGCATCAGTCGTCGGTCGGGTTCCAAACGGACCCGAACGCTCGCAGGTTCGTCAACAATCTCTACAAGCAGCAGTCCGACGGCACGTATCCGTCGCTGCCCAACATCACGTTCATCACGCCGTGCCTCGAGACGTTGGATCACCCGAACGACGACGGCGGCGACGGCGGCCCCGGCTGGCTGCCGTGGGTGGTCAACCAGATCGCCCAGAGCCCGAACCAGAGCAACTGGCAAAACACGGTCTTCCTGGTTACCTGGGACGACTGGGGCGGCTGGTTCGACTCGTATCAGCCGACGGAACAGCCACCGTACGATCAGTTCCCGTTCCATCCGTATCCCAATGCGTACAACCAAGTGCTCGACGCGAACGAGTGGGGCTTCCGCGTTCCGCTGATCCTCATCTCGCCGTACATCACGCAGGCCGGCTACGTTTCGAGCGCACCGTCCGCGGTCAGCATCGCGCGCAGCCAGGGCGGGATCCTCTCGCTCATCGA
Source organism: Vulcanimicrobiota bacterium (assembly GCA_963743605.1). Lineage (GTDB taxonomy): Bacteria > Vulcanimicrobiota > Vulcanimicrobiia > Vulcanimicrobiales > Vulcanimicrobiaceae > CAVUQJ01. The sequence goes on from CAVUQJ010000019.1 coordinate 135,171, forward strand.
GGACCTCTTCAGCCTCCCGCGCCTGTCGACCGACGACACCGAGAACGTCAACGCGCAGAACGCGTCGGACCTCTCAGACATGATCAACCTCCAGAATGCACCGCTTCCCTATCAGCCGTACAACACGCAAGGCTACACGCCAGGCTGTAGCGGCTAAAGGCCCGGTTCACTAACGGTGGCCGTCCCGCACTATGCGGGGCGGCCGCCTTGTTTTCTGTTACGGACTCAGCTTGAACGCGGTGCCGCAGCCCTGCTGGTTGCAACCGGAACCGCCGCTGTCGGCCGTGCCGAACAGCGCGTCGCCGGGACCGAACGCCAGGCCCGCCATCGGAGACTGACCGTTGGTCGCGCCCAGAAACTCCAGCAGAACGCTCTCCACATAACCCGACGGTGACGGGGTCAGTTCGAAGACGATCCCGTCACCGCCGCGCGGGCCGCGCCCACCGGCGAGCGTCGTGCCGAACACCGCGCCGTCGGCCGCGACGATCACCGGCGCCTGCGGGAAGATGCCGTCCCACTGCCGCGACGCCGGCATGAACCGATAGATGGGGCCCTCGCTGTAGCCCGAGCGCGCGGGCGTCAACTCGAAGACCGTCCCGCAGCCCGCGCCGCTCGCACAGGTGGTGCCGCCGCCGTAGCGCGTCGTGCCGTACAGCACCCCCGCCCCGTCGACCGCGAGTCCGGCCATCGGCTGGGCGCCGTCGTTCGCCCCGCTGCGGAACGCGTGCAGCGTCGTCTTGCGGTAACCGGAGCGCCCGAGCGCGCCGGCCGGCGTCAGTTTGAAGACGGTGCCGCAGGTGAACTCGCTGCAGCCGCCGCCGCCGTACGACGTTGTTCCGTAGAGCGCGCCCTTCGCGTCCGCGATCAGGGCGCCGTACGGCAGTCCGCCGTCCTTGCGCCCCTTGAAGCGATGGATGACGCTCTCCGCGTAGCCGCTTCCGGACGGCGTCAACTTGAAGACCGTGCCGCACGTCACCGGCGCGCACAGCGCCGCCGTGTAGCCCCCCGCGAGCGTCGTGCCGTAGAGCGCGCCGGCCGCGTCCATGAGGACGCTGCCGGTCGGATTCGCGCCATCGGCGCCGCCCCGAAACACGTAGAGCACCGTCTCGGTGTAGCCCGTGCGGGTGTGCGTCAGCTTGTAGACGATGCCGCAGCCGAGGCCCTGACAGCCGCTGCCGCCGCCCTGGTACTCCGCGGTGCCGTAGAGCGAACCGCTCGTGTCCTCGATCAGGCCGCCGGCCGGGAAATCGCCGTCGTGATTCAGCGCGCCGCCGAACGAGTAGATCGTCGTTTCCTTGTAGCCGGCACCGGACCGCGCCAGTTTGAAGACCGTGCCGCAACCACCCAGGCAGCCCTTCGCCGTCCCGCCGCCCGCCGTCGTGCCGAAGATCGCCCCGCTCTTGTCGACCAGCAGGGTCGCGGCCGGGCCCGAGCCGTCGGGTGCGCCCTTGAACGTGTACATCGTGGTCGCTTGGGCCGGATTCGGCAGGGCCATCTGCGCCGGCGCGCGCGCGGGCAGATCCAGAAGCGCGAGGCCGGCGAGGATCGGGAAGAGCCGGTGCACGGGACGAGCCATAGGGACGCCTCCCACCTTCCCACATTAGATGATGGCGACGCCGGGCCCTCGGAGCCGGCTAGGCTCGTTCGACGCGTTTGCGGGCGAGGACGCGGGTGTGACGGTGTTCCGTCTCGATGTCGATGCGGTCGAATAGGCCGCGTAACAGCTTGAGCCCACGGCCGCCGTGCTCGCGCAGCGAATGGCGCCGCCAGCGGCCCCAGTCTTCCACCGAGACCAGCACGTCGTCGCCGTCGCGCCGCACCTCGACGCGCAGCTCGCCGGCGTCGTCCTCGTAGGCATGCAGCACCGCGTTGCCCGCGAGTTCGCCGACGCACAGCTCCAGGGCGTGCGCGTCGTCGCTCGGCAAGCCGATGCGCGCGCAGAAGTCGCGCACCGCCCGGCGCAGCAGCGGGACGGCGAGCGGCACTGCGGAGGCCCGCAGCGACAGCTCGGATTCGTTGCGATCGACGGCCTGCAGCGCGAGCACCGCGACGTCGTCGACGTTGGTGCGGCCCGCGAACACCTCGGCGAGCAGGCGCTCCGCCGGCCGCGCGGGCCGCTCCTCGACGATGTTGCACGCGATCGCGAGCAGCCGCGCCTCGCCCTCGATGATCGCGCGGTCGTACTCGAGCGCCCCATCGGTGTAGAGCAGGAGCAGCGCGCCCGGGGGCAGGGTGAACGTCCAGTCGTGGGAGTTGACGCGCTCGGCCACCCCGAGCGGGATGCCGCCGCCGGGCAACAAGCAACTTGCCATCCCGTCGAGCGCGAGCGCCGGCGCGGGGTGGCCCGCGCAGGCGTACGTGAACGCGAGCGTGACCGGATCGAGGATGCCGAAGACGGCCGTGACGACCGTCGGGTCGTCGCGCAGGTTGACGATCGTGTTCGCGCGCTCGAGGACCGCCGCCGGCGAGGCCGCTTCGATCGCCGCCGCGCGGACCGCCTGGCGGACCTCGCCCATCACGACGGCGGCCGGCAGGCCGTGGCCGGCGACGTCGCCGATCGCGAACGCGATCCGGCCGTCGGGCAGCGCGAAACCGTCGTACCAGTCGCCGCCGACGATCGCGTCTTGGGTCGCGGGCCGGTAGGCCGCGTCGAACGCGACGTTTTCCGCGCGCGGAAGCCGCTGCGGCAACAGCGCGCGCTGCAGGTGCTCGGCGAGGGCTCGCGCGTGATCGGCGCGCCGCGCGAATCCGAGCCACAGCGCGATCCGGGCTGTCGTCTCCGCGAGCGTCAGGCGCTCCTCGATCACGAGCTCGCGATCGTGGACGACGCGGATCCAACCGTACAGCATGTCGCCCGCGGTGATCGCGAAGCGCGACTCGCCCTCCGGCACGACCTGCAATGCGTGATCGGGTGCGACCGCGGGCTCGCTCGCGAGCACGTCGATCGTTACCGAAACCGCGAGACGACGCGAGAGGAGCTCAGCCAGGTGAGCGACGCGCGCCTCGATCGGCTCGTCGACCGCCGCCATCGTGTGCGAGACCTCGGAGAGCAATTCGAGGAGCGACACGAGCGAAAGGTCGGGCGTGTCGCGGGGCACCCACAAGTGGCGGCTCACTACGAGTGCACCTTGCCCGCCGCTCGCTTATCTCCGCCTATTCCGCCAGGTTTGTGCATACGACGCTTGGGAAAAGAAAGCTCAAGCCGCCGCCTGCTATCTGCGGCTGTGCTCGTCTCTCGAGGGACCCACTTTGCCGACACAGGTTCGCTCCGGCAGACGCAAGGATGCCTCCCCTTCGTCCATGCCGTCGCACACCCCCATCGCTGCCCTCCAAGCGGTCGCCGCCGGTGACTTCTCCGTCCGGCTCGACGCGGAAGCCGGCGTCAGCGAGGAATTCGCGGTCGCCTTCAACGCCGTCGTCGAACGAATCGCGCGCGTGCTGCGGGAATTGGAGCGCGTCTCGACGGTCGTCGGCCGCGAAGGCCGTATACAACAACGGGTCGCGATGGCCGACGCCCGTGGCGGTTGGGGCGGCTACGTCGCGTCGGTCAACGCCTTGATCGACGACCTGACGAACCCCATCTCCGAGGTCTCGCGCGTCCTCGGCTCCGTCGCGCGCGGCGATCTTTCGCAGCAGATGGCGCTCGAACGTCGAAGGCCGCCCGCTGCGCGGGGCGTTCCTCCAGTCGGCCAAGACGATCAACACGATGGTCGACCGGCTCAACTCGTTCGCGAGCGAGGTGACGCGCGTCGCGCGCGAGGTCGGCACCGACGGCAAACTGGGCGGCCAGGCGCGCGTCGCCGGGGTCGCCGGCACCTGGCGCGACCTGACCGACTCCGTCAATTCGATGGCAGGTAACCTGACGGCGCAGGTCCGCAACATCGCCGAGGTCACGACGGCCGTCGCGCGCGGCGACCTCTCCAAGAAGATCACCGTCACCGCGCGCGGCGAGATCGTCGAACTCAAGAACACGATCAACACGATGGTCGACCAGCTCAACGCGTTCGCGTCGGAAGTGACGCGCGTCGCGCGCGAGGTCGGCAGCGAGGGCAAACTCGGCGGCCAGGCCCAGGTCCCAGGCGTCGCCGGCACCTGGAAGGACCTCACCGACAACGTCAACTTCATGGCCGGCAACCTCACCTCGCAGGTCCGCAACATCGCCGAGGTCACGACCGCCGTCGCCAAGGGCGACCTCTCCAAGAAGATCACCGTCGACGTCCGCGGCGAGTTGCTCGAACTCAAGAACACGATCAACACCATGGTCGACCAATTGAACGCGTTCGCGTCGGAGGTGACCCGCGTCGCGCGCGAGGTCGGCAGCGAGGGCAAACTCGGCGGCCAGGCCCAGGTCCCAGGCGTCGCCGGCACCTGGAAGGACCTCACCGACAACGTCAATTTCATGGCCGGCAACCTCACCTCGCAGGTCCGCAACATCGCCGACGTGACGACCGCCGTCGCCAAGGGCGACCTCTCCAAGAAGATCACCGTCGACGTCGCGGGGAGTTGCTCGAACTCAAGAACACGATCAACACCATGGTCGACCAATTCGAACGCGTTCGCGTCGGAGGTGACCCGCGTCGCGCGCGAGGTCGGCACCGACGGCAAACTGGGCGGTCAGGCGGAGGTGCGCGGCGTCGGCGGGACGTGGCGCGACCTCACGGAGTCGGTCAACTCGATGGCCGGCAACCTGACCTCGCAGGTCCGCAACGTCGCCGAGGTGACGACGGCCGTCGCGCGCGGCGACCTCTCGAAGAAGATCACCGTCGACGTCCGCGGCGAGATGCTCGAGCTCAAGAACACGATCAACACCATGGTCGACCAGTTCAACGCCTTCGCGTTCGAGGTGACCCGCGTCGCGCGCGAGGTCGGCACCGAGGGCCGGCTGGGCGGCCAGGCCGGCGTCCCCGGCGTCGCCGGCACCTGGAAGGACCTCACCGACTCCGTCAACTCGATGGCCTCGAACTTGACGGCGCAGGTCCGCAACATCGCCAAGGTGACGACCGCCGTCGCCAACGGCGACCTCTCCAAGAAGATCACCGTCGACGTCAAGGGCGAGATCCTCGAGCTCAAAGACACGATCAACACGATGGTCGACCAATTGAACGCGTTCGCGTCGGAGGTGACCCGCGTCGCGCGCGAGGTCGGCAGCGAGGGCATCCTCGGCGGCCAGGCCACCGTCCCAGGCGTCGCCGGCACCTGGAAGGACCTCACCGACTCCGTCAACCTGATGGCAGGAAACCTGACGGAACAGGTCCGCGGCATCGCGCGCGTCGTCACCGGCGTGGCCAACGGCGACCTCAACCGCAAACTGCCGCTCGAAGCCAAGGGCGAGATCGCGGCGCTCGCCGACACGATCAACGGCATGATCGACACGCTCGGCACGTTCGCCGATCAGGTGACGACCGTCGCCCGCGAGGTCGGTTTCGAAGGCCGGCTCGGCGGCCAGGCCTCCGTCCCCGGCGCCGCCGGGCTCTGGAAGGACCTCACCGACAACGTCAACCGGCTCGCGGCGCAGTTGACCTCGCAGATCCGCGCGATCGGCGAGGTCGCGACCGCCGTCACCAAGGGCGACCTGTCGCGCACGATCGAGGTCGGCGCGCGCGGCGAGGTTGGCGCGTTGACGGAAAACGTCAACGAGATGATCCGCAACCTGCGCGACACGACGCAGAAGAACCGCGAGCAGGACTGGCTGAAGACCAACCTCGCGCGCTTCGGCGGCATGCTGCAGGGGCAACGCGACTATACGACCGTCGCGACGATGATCATCGGCGAACTCGCGCCGCTCGTCAACGCGCAGGTCGGGGCCTTCTACATCAGCGAGATGGGCGACGACGGACGGCAGCTCTCGTTCTGCGCCGGCTATGCGATCGATGGCCACGCCCAGCGCCGTTTCCGGCCGGGCGACGGCCTGATCGGGCAGTGCGCGGTCACCAAGCAACGGATCGTCACGCGGGTGCCGGTCGAGCACCTCGCCTTCACGTCGGCGACCGGTTCGAGCCAACCGTCGCACGTCGTCGCCTACCCGGTGTTGTTCGAGGGCGACCTGCGGGCCGTCATCGAGCTGGGCTCGTTCGAAGCCTTCAACGACATCCACTTCGTCTTCTTGGATCAGTTGACCGAATTGATCGGCATCGTGCTCAATACGATCGCCGTCAGCATGCGGACCGACGACCTCCTCAAGCAGTCGCAGCTGCTGACCGGCGAACTGCAGACGCAGCAAGACGAGCTGCAGCAGACCAACGAGCAACTGCAGGAGAAAGCCCGCCTGCTTTCGCTGCAGAACGAAGAGGTCGAGAAGCGGACGCGCGAGCTGGAGGAAGCGCGCGCCGTCCTCGAACAGAAGGCCGAACAGTTGGCCCTCACCTCGAAATACAAGTCGCAGTTCCTCGCCAACATGTCGCACGAACTGCGGACGCCGCTGAACAGCCTGCTGATCCTCTCGAAGCAGCTCTCCGAGAACCGCGGCGGTAACCTCGACGAGCCGCCAGGTCGACATGGCGCTCACGATCCAGCGCTCGCGGGTCCGATCTGCTGACGCTGATCAACGACATCCTCGACCTCTCGAAGATCGAGTCGGGCACGACCTCGATCGACATCGCGACCCAGCGCATCGCGGCGATCGCCGACGACATCGAGGCGACCTTCCGCGGCGTCGCCGCCGAACGTAACCTCGAGTTCGCCGTCGAGATCGATCCGGACGTTCCGCGCGAGTTCGAGACCGACCACACGCGCCTGATGCAGATCCTCAAGAACCTGCTCTCCAACGCCTTCAAGTTCACGGGCACAGGGCTCCGTGCGGCTGCACGTCTCGACCGCGAGCCGCTACTCGATGCAAGGGCGGCTCGTGCCGGTCGTCGCGTTCTCCGTGATCGATTCGGGGATCGGGATCCCGCCCGACAAGCACAACGTGATCTTCGAGGCGTTCCAACAAGCCGACATGGGCACCGCGCGCAAGTACGGCGGCACCGGGCTCGGGCTGGCGATCAGCCGCGAGATCGCGGGGCTGCTCGGCGGGGAAATGACCGTTTCCAGCGAGCCGGACGTCGGCAGCGCGTTCACCTTCTTCCATCCGCTCGCGCGTCAGTCGCGCGACGCCGACCCCGCGACGCGGGCCATCGCGCCGCTGCGCGGCCGGACTCCGCCGCGGCGGCCCACGTTCGAGCCGTCACGGAGCGGCGGAGACGCGGAGATCGTCCCCGGCCGCGACCGGGTCGTGCTGATCGTCGAGGACGACGCGACGTTCGCGCAGATCATCGGGCAACTCGCGAGCGAACGCGGCTTCAAGCCCCTCGTCGCCGCGTAGCAGGATCGAGGCACTCACGCTCGCGCGCCAGTACATCCCGCACGCGATCACCCTCGACGTCGGGCTGCCCGACGGCGACGGCTGGGAACTGCTCGACGACCTGAAGGCCGATCCCGCGACGCGCTCGATCCCCGTGCACGTCATCTCGGGACAGGACGCCGCCCAGCGCGCGCTCGCCTCCGGCGCGATCGCGCACCTGCACAAGCCGGTCACCGAGGAGGCGCTCGTCGCCGTCTTCGACCGGCTGCTCGGGGAGACCGGACCGCAGGGCGTGCGGCATGTGCTCGTCGTCGAGGACGACGTCGTGCAGTTGGGCGCGCTCGCGAGCCTGATCGAGAGCGGCGAGGTGCACGTGACCGCCGTCTCGTCGGGCGCGGCCGCGATCGAGAAACTGCAGCAGGAAACGTTCCACTGCATCGTGCTCGACCTCGGGCTGCCCGACATGGACGGCACGAACCTGATCGATCGGATCCGCACCGACGCGCGCAACGCGAACGTGCCGATCATCGTCTACACCGGCCGGGATCTCAGCGCCGACGACGTGCGCCGGTTCGAGCGGGTCAGCCAGTCCGTGATTATCAAGGACGAACTGGCGCCGGACCGCCTGATCGCCGAGACCGCGCACTTCCTGCGGCGGCTCGACCCGCGCTTGCCCGACGCCGAAGCGCCGACCGCGATCCCGACCGCCAACGGGTCGCTCACCGGCACGACCGTCATGATCGTCGACGACGACGCGCGCAACATCTACGCGCTGCAGACCGCGCTGGAGGAGTATCAGATGAACGTCGTGCCGGCCGAGAGCGGCGCGGAGGCGCTGAGCTTGCTCGCCGAGCGGCCCGTCGACCTCGTGCTGATGGACATCATGATGCCCGAGATGGACGGCTTCGAGACGATCCGGCGCATCCGCGCGATCGCGCAGTGGGAGTCCCTGCCGATCATCGCGCTGACCGCGAAGGCCATGAAGGGCGACCGCGACGCGTGCCTCACGGCCGGTGCCTCCGACTACGTCAGCAAGCCGGTCGACGTTCGAACAACTGCTGCGCTTGATCCGAGTGTGGTTGAGCATCCCGGCGTGACGATCGAATCGCCCGCGCCGGGAACCGCACAACAGCGGCCCGACGTCGCCGACCTGGAGTTGACGCTGCTGCTGGAAGGCGTGCGGCAGATGACCGGCTTCGACTTCAACGAGTACGCGCCGATCGCGCTCAAGCGCCGCGTGAGCGAGCGAGCGCGTGCCGAACAGGTCGCCACCGTGGCGGGGCTGCTCGAACGCGTGCTGCACGACGAGCGCGCGCTCGCGGAACTCGTCGACGCGCTCTCGTCGCGGCAGACCGAGCTATTCGAAGACCTCGCCTTCTTCCGCGCCGTCCGTAGCTACGTCGTGCGCTGGCTGCGGACGTTCCCGGTCGTGCGGGTGTGGGTGGTCGGAAACGCGAGCGACGCGTTCGCGCTGCACATCGTGTTCCTCGAGGAGCACCTCGACCGCATGACGCGGGTCTACGCGACCGAGCCGACGCAGCGGGCCGCGGAACGCGCCGGCGCCGGGACGATCGAACCCGGCGCACTCCGCCGGGCCGGGCACAACTATGCCGAGGGCGGTGGCCGATACACGCTCGATCGCTACATCGCGTCCGGCGAGGCCGTCGCGCGGTTCGCCGATGAGTTCCGGCGCGACCTGGTCTTCTCGACCCACCACGCGCCGACCGACGGCTCGTTCAACGAGTTCCACTTCATCGTCGCGCCCCATGTGGCGGACATCTACGGCCCCGTCGCCGCCTATCGCGCGCACCGGACGATCTATCAGAGCCTCGGGCTGTTCGGGATCGTCTACTTCGGCGCGACCGCGCGGCTAGCGGGCACCCCGCACGCGAACGCCTACGAGCCGGTCGCCGCCTGTCCCGGACTTTTTCGCCGAATTCGCTGACGTATCCACAGCCGCCTCAGCGCCGGCCTGCGGACGGTCGCATCCTGCGCCATGCGAGCAGCGCGAGCGCGACGACGACGACCGTCAGCAGAATCCAGGCCGCGTGCTGCCAGACGAAGTCGGCGAAGGCGAGCGAGTGGAACATCGTCGCGCTCGGCAGCATCTGCATCGCCGACGCGACGTGGAACGGCGAGGCGTCGGGCGGATCGGCCTGACAGACCGGGTCTGCCGCGGCGCGCGTCGACGTCGTCAGGGTGGCTTGCCGGCAGGTGACGGCGACGACGTTCTTCAGCGACGGGTCCGCCGCGATCGGTCCGAGGACCGGCTTGCCCGCCCTACAGACGGTCGTCGCGCTGAACGCCGCGGCGACCGCGCGGCCCTCGCGGGGATTCCTCGTCGGCGCGGCGGTCAAGGTCGAGCGGAGGGCCCCGTATGCATAGGAATCGCCGGGGTTGATGCGCAGGGAGGCGCGGAACGCGTTGCCCGCGGCGCCATACTGCCCGAGTTCGTAATAGACTTGGCCCAGGCCGTTGTTGGCCGCGGTCATCGCGGGGTCGAGCCTCTGCGCGCGCAGGAAGTCGGCCTTGGCGTCGCCGAGCCGCCTGTTCCGGATGAAGAGCTGACCGCGATCGACGTAGGCCTGCGCATATGCGTCGTTCAGCGCGATCGCGGTGTCGTATTCGCGTAGTGCACGGTCCGCGTCGTTTTCCTTCAGCCGCAGATCGCCGAGCGCGTCGTGTACGAACGGATCGCCGAACCAGAGCGCGATGGAGTTCGAGTACGCGAGGTCGGCATCGCGCCAGCGCTGCTTCGTGTAATAGCGATTCCCCAGTTCGTAGTAGGCCCAGGCGTCACGTCCCCACGACAGCACGACCGCCTGCTGCGCCTCGGCCGTCGCGCGGTCGAGTTCGCCCTCGTTCGCGAGCAGGATGCTGAGCATGCGATGCGTTTCGAACTGGTTCGGCGCGATCTGCAACGAGCGGAAGAACTGCGCGCAGGCCTCGTCGAGCCGCCGCTCGTTCATGAAGATCATCCCGCGCATCTCGTACGCCTCGGCGACGTTGGCGCCGCTGTCGGGCGAGCGATCGATCATCGCCGTGAGGAACCGGTTCGCTTCGGGCTCCTGGTGACGACCCAGCAAGTCGAACGCGCGCGAGATCGGCCGGGTCTTCTCGACGACCGCGTCCGCCGCCGCGTCGAGCAGCGCGTCCGGGGTCCCGGTCGTCGCGACCGAATTGTCGGGGTAGACTTGCCGGTCGCCGACGAGCACCGTCAACCGCAGCCGGCCCGCGTCGCCGGTAAACGCGCCCGAGATGATCGTGCGGCGGTTCCATGGCACGACGGCGGCGATCGCGTCGAATATCGAGTTTATCGAGACGCCGGTCTCGGGGACTGTGATGTCCGGGAGTTCCGGCGTCAGCGCGATGCCGGTGCCGGCGCGATCGTTCAACGCCGCGCGCTGGTAGATCGCGTAGACGCGTTGGCGCAACTCCTCGGCCGCGACGGCGTCCGTTATGCCTTCGTCGCTGAGCGCTTTGGTGACGGAGAACGGCCTGATGACGACGCTCTCGCGGAAGTACTGCACGAACAATAGGACGACGATCAGGACGGGGATCGCCTTGAACGCGAAGTTCATGGCGTTCGAAAGGCGCCGCCACCACGCCGCATAGCGCTTGCGCGCGGTGTGCGACGTGAGCCGGTGGTACGCCGACTTGCCGAGCCCCATCATTGCGATTGCGCGACCACGTCCTGGGGCGATGTCGGCGGGGGCGGCAGGTCGTGCGCCGTCACGACCGGCGCGCCGGCCGAACCGGGCGACGGCTTGCGATAGCCGGTAGTCCGCGACCGCTGTTGGGCCGGGTTCGTCGTGGCACGCGGGGCCGCGCTCGCCGCGGGGCGAGGCGATGGGCTCGCGTTCGGCTTCGGGGCGGCCACGATCGTGACGTTGTACGCGGCCGCCGCCGCAAGGGCGACTTGGAACGAGGCGTCGCGCGTTTCGCCGGCCCAGCCCGCGGTCGAGGAGGCGAGCCGCTTGCGGACCGCGCTCAGCTTGCCGCTCAACGTTACGTCGCCCGGGGTCAAGCGCAAGGCGGCGTCGTACGCCGTTACGGCCTCCGCGAGTTTGCCGCTGGCGGCCTGCGCATCTCCGAGGATCTCGTAGGCGAGCGCGCTCGGCGCGATTGCGAGCGCGGCGCTCTCGTCCGCGATCGCTCCGGCGTCGTCGCCGCTCAGATGACGCGCTTCCCCGCGGATCTGGTACGCGAACGCGTTCTTGGGTTCGACCGCCAGCGCGGCGGTCTCGTCGGCGATCGCGTCCGCGTAGCGCTCGACGTCGAGGTACGCGGCGCCGCGGAACCGCAGCGCAAAGGCGCCGCGTGGGTCGAAGGCCAGCGCCGCCGTCTCGTCGGCGATCGCTCCTCGATCGTCGCCGTCGTAGTAGCGCGCCGCGCCGCGCGTCTGCTCCGCGAACCCGACCGCGACCTTCGCATCGATGCTCGTCGTCGCGTCGCGAATCGCGTCGCCGTAGCGGCCCAGCAGGTACTCGCCGTGCGCGAGCGTCGCGTGCGCGTACCTGTTGGCGGGATCGATCGTCAGCGCGGTCCGGGCGTCGTCGTACTCCCCCTGACCGTCGCCCAACTGGCCCCGGGCGGCGCCCCTATCGACGTATGCGTCTGCGTTCTTCGGCTCGAGGGCGAGCGCCGCGGTCTGGTCCGCGACTTCGCCTTGCCAATCGGCGAGTTTGCCGCGTGCGATGCCACGGTTGACGAGCGCGAGCGGCTCTTTGGCATTCAGCGCGAGTGCCGCCGTATCGTCGTCGATCTCGCCTCTCCACGCGCCGAGGTTGCCGCGCGCGACGCCGCGGTCGATGTACGCGTTGACGTTACCGGCATCGATGGCGAGCGCAGTGGTCTCGTCCGCGACCTCGGCCCCCCAGTCGGCGATGTTGCCGAGCGCGACGCCACGATCGACGTAAGCACCGGCGTCCTTCGGGTCGATGGCGAGCGCCGCCGTTTCGTCGGCGATCTCCGCTTTCCAATCGCCGAGGCGGCCGTGGGCGACACCGCGGTTGCTGAGCGCCAGCACCAGTCGCGGGTTTATGGCGAGCGCGGCGTTTTCGTCGTCGAGCGCTCCCTCCCAGTCGCCTTGGTGGTCGCGCGCTACGCCGCGATCGACGAATGCGGTAACATTTTTCGGATCGATCGCGAGCGCCGCCGTCTCGTCCTGAATCTCTCCCTTCCAGTCGCCGAGGTTGCCCCGCGTGCTGCCGCGATTCGTGAGCGCCTGAACGAGTCGCGGATCGATCGCCAACGCCGCGGTATCGTCGGCGATCTCACCGTTCCAGTCACCGAGATGCTCCCGGGCGACGCCGCGATTGAGAAAGGCCGTCGCGTTTTTTGGATCGGTCGCGAGGACCGCGTTCAAGTCTTCGATGCTGCCTCGTGAGTCGCCGAGACGATCGAGTGCGACGCTCCGATGAAGCAGCGACGATACGTCGCGCGGATCGAGCGCGAGCGCCGCGTTCTCGTCCGCGAGCTCGCCCTTCCAATCGCCGCTTTCGCCGCGCGCCACGCCGCGATTGCTCAGCGCGAGGACGTTGTTCGGGGCGAACGCGAGCGCGGCCGTGTCGTCGGCGATCTCGCCCTTCTCGTCGCCGAGGTTGCCGCGGGCGACGCCGCGGTCGACGAACGCCGCCGCAGCCGTCGGGTCGATGGCGAGAGCGGCAGTCTCGTCGGCGACTTCGCCGTTCCATTCGCCGAGGCTGCCCTTCGCGACGCCGCGATACAGCAGCGCCTTGGCCGAGTGGGGGTTATGTTTGAGGACCGCGTCAGCCGCCGCGATCGCCTGCCGATACTGGCCCGCGTTGACGAGCGCTTGCACGTGCGCCAGATCCGATGCTTCGTCCGCGTTTGCCGCAGAACCGCAAAGGAGGGCGGTCGTAAGCGTAACGACCACGGAGCGGATCACCCGGAATCCCAGCAAAGCGACAACCCAACACTTCGGAAGAACCCCGCCGACGGGCAAGGCTCGGAGCGTGTGACCGCTTCGCCTTCGATTCCTTCGGGGGCGCGGCCTTGGCCGCGGTACAGCCGGGCGCGGCGCTACTAAAGCCTTAGTTGACAAGCCGGACGCCCCGTGCTAAGGTCCTACTAACTCCTTAGTAGACCGGAAGGACGGACGTGGCCAAACGAAAGACCAAGCCCCTCACCAAGGGTGAACTGCGCATCATGGAAGTGCTCTGGAAGGCGCGCGCCGGCACGGTCGGCGAGATCGCTGCCGCCCTGCCCAAGCCGCCGCTCGCGTACACGACCGTCCTTACGATGCTGCGCATCCTCGAGACCAAGGGCGTCGTGCGACGCGACGCCGACGCTCGCGCGCACATCTACTATCCGTTGATCGAGCGGGACGACGCCGCGCGCTCCGCGATCGGCGAGATCGTCGCGTCGTTCTTCGCGAACAGCAAATCCGCGCTCGCCGTGCGGCTGATGACCGAACTGAAGCCGTCGCGAGACGAGATCGCCGCGATCAAGGCGCTCGTAGAGCGCTACGAGGAGGGCACGCCGTGAACGCCGCCAGTCTGCTCAGCGCGACCTTTCTCTTGACCGTCCTCGCGAACGGGCTGTGGCAGGCGGCGCTGCTCGCCGGCGCCGCGTGGCTCGTGCTGCGCGCCGTTCCCGGCGCGACCGCGACGACGCGTCACGCCGTCCTCGTCGCCGCACTGGTGGGCGCGATCGTGCTGCCCGTCGTCACAACGGCCGCCGCGTTCGTGCGCTGGGCGCCCTCGCCAACCGTCGCGACCTCGTCGCAGAGTGTCGCGCTGCCGCGCGGCGCGACGCAGCACGAGCCGCCGCCGGTTTCCTCGCACGTAACGCTGCCCGCGCAGCGCGTGCCCGTCGAGAACGTCCAGGCGCCGCGTCCGGCCGTCGTCCCGCTCCGTCCGCACGTCACGCTGCCCGCGCTCCTGATCGTGGGCCTCGCCGTCGCGTGGGGCGTCTGCGCCCTCGCGCTCGTCGTGCGGCTCGTGCTCAGCCTGCTCTACCTCGAACGGCTCAAGCGCGACGCGCTGCCGCTCCCGCTCGAATACCGCGCGCGGCTCGAGCGCTGGGACGAGGCCGGCAAGGGCACCCGCGACGTGCGGCTCTGCCGCTCGGCCGACATCACCGTCCCGATCGCGGTCGGCATCTTCGACGCCATGATCCTGTTGCCGGAACACCTGCTCGAGGAGTTGCCCGCCGAGGACCTCGACCGCGTCTTGCTGCACGAACTCGCGCACCTGCGGCGCGGCGACGACTGGGTCAATGCATTCGAGCGCGTCGCCGAGGCGATCTTCTTCAACCCCGGCATCCGCTGGATCGTGCGTCAGCTCAACGTCGAGCGCGAGGTCGCCTGCGACGACTGGGTGTTGGGGCGACGGACCGACGCGCTGCCCTACGCGCAGTGTCTCGTGAAGTTGGTCGAGAGCGTGGCCTGGCCACATCAGCCGATGGTCGCGCCCGGCGTGTTCGTCACGCGCCGCAGCATCTCGATCCGCATCGAACGCCTGCTGGCCAAGCAGCGCGACGTGCGGCTGCGCGTCTCGCTCGGACCGCTCTCCGCCGTCGCGGCGGTCGTCGTCGCCGTGTGCCTGCTCGGCGCCTACGTCGCGCCGTCGATCGCCTCGGGAACGGCCGCGGCCACGAAGACGAACACGCTGCCGCCGGCGACCGCACAGCGTGCGTCACACGAAACCGCGCGTTCGGCGACGCTGACCGCTCCGCAGCGCCACGCGCCGGCCGTCGTCGCTCAGGCCTCGCCCGCACCGAACGAGTTGCCCTCTGCCGAACCATCGGTCGAGCCTCGCCCACGATCGCGCCGTCGGCCAAGCCGCAACGGTACGCGCCTACCGCCGCGATGGTCCAGATCCTGGGGGTGCGGCGCGACGGCGTGAACACCATCAAGACCGTCGTCAAACAGCACGGCACGACCGTCGCGCAGATTACGACGACCGTCCCCACCGCGGCACCCGTCGCCGTCGCGACGCCCAACGCGAGTGAAGTGGCGCGGACCGTCGCGATGAACGACGGCGACTACATCACCGAGATGGCCAACGCCGGCTATCCAAACCTATCCGTCGACCAACTGGTTCAGATGAAGTCGCTCGGCGTGACCGCCGACTACATCCGCCAGATGGAGGCCGCCGGCTTCAGCCATCCGACCGTCGAGGAGCTCGTCAAGATGCGCGCACTCGGGCTGACCCCCGACTACGTCCACGAGATGCGCAAGATTTTCCCGTCCGCTCCCCTCGACGATCTGCTGTCGATGAAGGCGGTCGGCGTGACGCCGGACTACGTCTCCTCGCTACGGAACGCGGGCATCGGAGCACTGAGCGCGGACAACGTGCGGAGCATGCGGGCCGTCGGCGTCACGCCGGACTACCTGAACGCGATGAAGTCCGCCGGCGTCACGCAACTGAACGGCGACGCGTTGCGGAGCATGCGCGCCGTCGGCGTCACGCCGGACTTCGTGCGCGAGATCAACGACGCCGGCTACCCCGTGCACAGTCCCGACATGCTCACGCAACTGCGGGCGATCGGCGTCGACAAGGCCTTCCTTGCCGCCGTGCGCAGCCACGGCTGGCACAACTTGACGCTCCAACAATTGATTCAACTGCGGACCAGCGGAGTACTCGACCAATGATGAGATTCGCGATCGCCTGTTTCGTCGCGCTCACGACGGCCCTCGCCGGCGCCGGCGCCGCCCGGGCGGAGACCACGATGACCGGGCAGTGGAGCATCCAGCGCGTACTGGGCTCGACCGTGCAGCTCGAGTTCCGCACCGAGCGCCGCGGCGACGGCACGGCGCACTGGGACAGCTCGAACGCGTCGGACCTCTCGCGGCTCGGTCTCAGCGCCGAGGACCTCGACTCGAGCGGCACGCACGTGCACTTCACGATCGCGCGCGAGGCGGGCACCTTCGACTGCGACGGCTGGGCCGGCCACGGTCAAGGCTCCGGCACATTCACCTTCAGCCCCAGCGCGGCGTTCCTCGCCGGCCTGCGCTCGCGCGGCTACTCCGATTTGTCGCCCGAGAAGCAGGCCGCGTCTGCGATGCTCGACGTGACGCTGGGCTACATCGACGGGATCTCCGGCGCCGGCTACCCGCACCTCGAGTACAATAAGCTGATCGCGTTCAAGGCCCTCGGGGTTACGCCGTCGTCGATCGCCGCGCTGCGCGCGCTCTTCCACGACGAACTGTCCTCAGAGCAGATCACCTCGCTCGCGGCGCTACACGTCACGCCCGCGTACATCGGCGAGTTGCGCGCGCTCGGGATCGCGCCGGTCAGCGCGCAAAAGGCCGTCGAACTCAAAGCGCTCGGGATCGACAAGACCTACGTCCAGGCTTTGGCCGCGGCCGGCTATTCGAACGTGGCCGCCGACCAACTCGTCCAGATGAAGGCGCTCGGGATCGACCAGGCCTACATCCAGCACCTCGCCGACCACGGCATGAAGAACCTGACCGTCTCGCAACTCGTCCGCATGAAGGCGGTCGGGCTCTAACGTCCCGAAGCATCCCCGTTCGAAGGGAGCGGGGCGGATGGCAAACGTGGTGGCGGAGCGGTTCGACGGGTTCTCGCCCGCGGCGATCAAGTTCTTGCGGGACCTGGCCAAACACAACGACCGCACGTGGTTCGTGCCGCGCAAGCCGCTCTACGAAGCCGAGTGCCTCGCCGCGCTCAACGCGCTCGTCGCCGACGCCGGCGCCGCGTTGCGCAAGGCTAAGGTCCCGCTCGGCGCCGGTCCCAAGGGCGCGGCCTTCCGCATCTATCGCAACGTCCGTTTCTCGCCCGACAAGAGCCCGTATAAGACGAACCTCGGCGCGTTCCTGACGCGCAGCGACCGCCAGGCGCCGGGCGGCCTGTACATCCACATCCAGCCGAAGAACTCGTTCATGGCGGCCGGTTTCTATCAACTCGACAAGCCGCTGTTGCAGCGCTGGCGCGAAGACATGGCCAAAGACCCGAAGCGCTTCGCCGCCGTGGTTCGGGCGCTCGAGCGGAGCGGCGCGCCGCTCTCCGAGAGCCACGCGGCGCTCAAGCGCATGCCGCGCGGCTTCGAGACGCAGGCCGACAGCGCGCTCGCGCCCTACTTCAAGGCCGGATCGTTCATGATCAGCGAGACGCTCACCGACGACGACGTCATGAGCCGCGCGCTCGTCGACCGCATGGCCGCGATGGGGAAGCGCGCCAAGCCGCTGCTCGACTACGGCTGGGCACTCGTCGACGCGCCCTGATCTAAGCGCTCGCGCACGTAGGCGATAACGCGGCGAGCCGTCGCCATCCGGGCCGAGCGCTAACCGTACTCGAGCTGGGTGGTCTGTCCGACCTCGATAATATAACCGTCGGGATCGCGGATGTAGCAGCGAATCTCGCCGTACTTGGTTATTGGTTCCGTGATGAACTCGGCTCCTCGCTTGCGCCATAGGTCATAGCACGCTTGAATATCCGCAACGCGGAAATTTAAGAAGCTGCTGACCTTATCCGGGTCGGCGGGGACGCTGAGCGTTACCGACGGCTTGTCCGGAGTGGGCCCGCCCCCGACGTTGACGATCAGCCAAGTATTCGCGATCTGAATGTGTCCGGACGCACCCTTGCTGTCGCCTCTGCTCAGAACGCGGCCGCCGAAGACCTTTTCATAAAAATCTGCCGATCGGTCGATGTCGGCGACGGTGATGAAATGCGTGACCGTAAATCCCTCCCGCGGCGGCATCTCATAGCTCGTCTGCTCGACTTGTACTTTCTCCATTGACGACTCCAATTCGAATCCGGTGTATCATGGCCAGAACGCCGCAACGTAAGCACCGAGAGTTTACTCACTATCGGCTTCCGCCAAACCCGGTGTCGCGGATACGTGATCCTACGACGTGTTGTCCACTACGGCTGGTAGCCGTCGGCCATCCACTGTTTGAACAAGTCCAGTTTGGGCTTGTCCCAGTAGGGGCCGTTGGGCGGCATCTGCGGCTGCTTGGTGCCGTCGAGATAGTCGAGGACGCTCTGCGCGTTGGCCACGTCGGCCATGTACGCGTGGTCGTCCAGCGTGACGCCGAACGGCGACATGTGATCGATGTCCGTCTGGGTGAACAGCGGGCGAATGTCCTTTGCAAATGAGACCGCCATCGTTGACGCTACCTCCGGTTACTGGGTGCTATTCTTCTGCGTGCTCTCGTCGACCGTGACGGCGACCGGCACGCCGTGCTGCTGCACGACCTTGAACGTGACCGAGCTGCTGCGCGACGGGCAACACAGCGGGTCCTTGTCGGTATACCGCTGATACGTGACCGTAAACGTCGAGCCGCCGTAGAGCATCGGGATCGCGAACGCGCCGTCGGTGCGATCGTCGACCGGCTTTGGCGACAGCGTGCCGGCGAACCGGCCGCGCACGAACACGAATCCTTGGTAACCGGCCGGACGGCACATGCCGTCGGCGTCGCTCTCGCCCATCACGACCGCGGTGTCTGCGTACAACTGGTACGGACCGAAGAGCTTCCAGCCCGCGGAGGCGACCATCCGGTCCGCGGGCGTCTGCGGCTTGCGGATCGTCGCCGTGCAGCGGCTCAGGTTGCCGGAGTTCGTCTTCGCTGCCTTGGGGATCGCGACGCCGGGGACGTTCCACGAGAGCAGCGGCTTCTTGTCGAGCCACGAACCGCTGTCGGCCAGCGCGGGGACGCTGCAGGCGAGGACGGCGGCCGACGCGAGGAGCGAGACGATCGATTGAACGCGCATGCGGCGCTCCTTCGCCTCAATCGCCGCCGGTCATGCCGGGCGGCGTCGCGTGCGGCAGCGGCACCGCGAGCACGCTGGGATCGAACCCGGCCGGCGGCGCCGCCGATGTTCCCGACGTGGGCGGCACCGTGCGCAGTCCGATCGATCGGCACGACGACGGCGTCGGGATGCGGTTGACGACCGTGTCCGGGACGATCGCCTTCTCCGGGGCGATCGGCGGCCGATCGCCGCGCAGACGCGCCGGATCGAAGCCGCCGATCAGATCGCCGGTCACCGTCGTCTGGTCGCGCGGGCCGAACGGCGCGTACTTCGCCTCGTCCGGGAACGCCGCGAGCGGCGCACGGTTGAAGATCCGCTCGATGAACTTGACGACCGACGCCTGATCGTCGAACTCATGCACGACCGACGTGCGCGCGTACGGCGAGATCAGGATCATCGGGACGCGCTGGCCGTTGCCGCACGGCTTGCCGTCGGGACAGACGAGCCACTTCGGCGGACGGACGTGATCCCAGTAGCCGCCGGGATCATCCCACGTGATCACGATCGCCGCGTGGTTCCAGTAGCGGCTACGCGCGATCGTGTTCACTAGGTGCGCGACGTGGGCTTCGGCGATCTGCATGTCGGCCTCGCCCGGATGGTCGTCGTCGCCGAGATACGTGTGCGGGCGGGCGTGGACCGGACGCAGGTGCTCGTCGCTGCCGTAACCGCCCTTCAGATAGAAGACGCCGCCGCTGCCGAAGTTCCCCGCCGCAACGTCCGCGTCGAAGCGCGAGATGTCGGCGACGCCGCGGTTCATCGACGCATTGTTGGCGATGTAGCCGAAGAAGTGCGGCGCGAGATGGTGGGTCACGAGCAGCAGGTGGTGCGGGTCGGCCGGGTTTGCGAAGCCCTGCTGGTACCACATCCAGTGCACGGGCTTCTGGTTGCGGACCGACAGGAACGCGATGTCGTCGCGGATGTCCTGGGTGTACTGACGTGAGTTGGTGCGCCTGCGTTCCCTCGAGGTTGAGCAGCACGTTGGCGTAGGTCTGATCGACCTGGTGGTACTGCGTGTGCGCGCCCTTGTTGTACGGTCCCCACGACGGATCGAGGTCGACGAACATCGGCACGCCGCGGCCGCGCCTTGCCCATGGGTTTCGCCGTGTAGGGCGGACCGGCCGCGCCGTAGCGCGCGTACTCGGTCTCGCCGTTCTGCGCCGAGATGATCTCGACGTTGCTCGGCGCCGACGGCGCGCGCACGCCCTGGAAGAAGTTGTCGAACAGCGCAAACCGGCTCGCATATAACCACAGGTACGGGATCGTGTCGCAGTCGACGTAGCGCCATCGCCTCGTCGCCGACCGACGCCGCCTGCGCGTCGCTCGTCATCCCGAGCGCCTTGCGCGCCGGCGGCGGCAGGCTCAGCGCCCACTTCGCCTGCGCGCGGACGAAGCCGTCCATCTTGCCGCCGTCGATCCCCGCCTCGACGATGTCGCGCGCGTTGTTCTGCAGCCCGAGTTGCGACGTCGTCACACGAAACGGCTGGGTCCAGCGCTGCGCGACCGGGTTGTATTGGCGAAAGCCCGGGACGCCGATCTTTCCGTAGATGCCGTTCGCGCCGGGAAACGTGCCGAAGTAGTGATCGAACGAGCGATTTTCCTGATAGATGACGAAGACGTAGCGGACGTTCGAGCGCACGAGCGCCTCGAGCGACGGCTGTTGCTGCGCCGGCGCCGGTTCGAAGGGTGAAATCGACGCGATGCCTACGAGCATCGCGATCAAAGCAATGCGCATGCGCCTCCCTTGGGGGGCGACGCGAGCGAACCCTGCGTCAGTAGGCGAACTGCGTGAGTTGGTTTACCTGCGGGCCGTTCACCCAGCCCGTGCGCGTCGTCGGGTTGATCGCGACCTTGATCGGGAGCACGAGCGAACCCGCGTCGGTGAAGTTGAGGCCGTTGATCGACTCGACCAGCGTGCCGCTCTCGTCGTAGACCTGGATGCTGCTGCCGGACTTCGCCGTGCTCGAGTGCGGCTGTGCGATGAGGAACAACTGGTTCAGTGGATCGTTGACGACCGTTGTGCCGGCCACCGACTGGCCGCCGCCGTTGGGCAGCAGTTCGTGGAATCCGGTCTGCGCGGCGACCGTATAGAACTCGACGCCGCCGTCGAGTTCCGTCGTCGTACACGCGATGCCGCTGTTCGAGTCGTAGGCGATGCCGTTGGCGTAGCCGCAGCCGACGCTGCCCGGGCACGACGCGCCGGTGAACTCCGTGACCGCTCCGGTCGCGAGGTCGACCGTCGCGATCTTCGGCGGCGGACCGCCGGCCGCGCCGGAACTCGGCGAGGTCGCCATCACGGCCAGGTCGTTGACCGTGTCCTCGGCCAGTTGTGGGCCGTTGTTCAGCCAGAACTGGTTCGTGTCGAGCTTGATGATCTTGCCGAACGTGTCGTTCGCGAGGTCGGAGACGACCAGCACGGGCGCGTCGTCGTTCTTTAGCTCGATCGCGTAGACGACCGAGGTCGACGTCGTCTGGTTTTCGGCGGTCAGCAGGACGCTCAGATCCTTGACCGGCGGCGTCCACTTGCCGGTGAAGCGGTTGCTGCTGACGGGATTCATCGTCAGGTAGTGCCGGATCGCAAAGATAGAATGGCGCGGTACGACCTCGTGATCGACCAGCGCGATGTCGCCGCTGAAGATGCCGTCGAGCACGTAGTCCGACTTGGTCTTCGCGACGGCGAACGTCTTCACGATCTTGCCGGTCGTCTGATCGAACGTCTCGACCGAAATTCTGTTTACGCCGTTGCTGTCGATCGTGCGCGCCGACGCGAGCACGCCGTCCGTCCCGTTCTGGTCGATATCGAAGCCGAAGACCTGGCCGCCGTCCGCGGTCGTCAGGATCGTGCCGGTCGGCGCCAATTGCCTCGCGACGTGACCCTGATCACGCTTGGAGAACGGGATCGGCCGGCGCAGGTTCGGCGCGGCCATCCCGGTCGCGGGGAACAGCAGCGCGGACGCTGTGATAAGCGCCGTCAGGCGCAGCGATGGGACCACGCCCGCCTCCTTATCCACGGCCGAGGGCGGCCCCTTGACGGCCAGCGCGGGCACGGTGACCGACCGCACGGGAGCGCGTTTCCGCAGGAGCGAACGCACGGGTCGTCGGGCGACGAAACGATTCAAACTTTGGAGGCGCGCCTTGCGAGTTGGGTTAGGTCTGCTGGCGTTGGGCGTTGCCGCGGCCATCGCTCCCGCCCCCGCGGCGGCGACGAATTTGGGGCTTTGGACTCCGCCTTTTGCCGAGCGTGTGCTGTACGCGTTTGACCCGCGCGACAAAACGGACGGTGCCAATCCGGCGGCGCCGTTGGTCATGGATCGCTACGGTGCGCTCTACGGCACGACGGAATTCGGCGGCGTCTATCGGTGCAACGGCGAGACGTGCGGCACCGTCTTCAAGCTGACGCCCACCGGCGCCGGTTACACGGAAAGCGTCATCCACATCTTCCAGGGCGGGCCGGACGGCGCGTATCCCGTCGGCGGCCTCTTACTCGACAAGAACGGCGATCTGTACGGAACGACCCCGCAGGGTGGGTCGGGTTGCCAGGGCGCCGGCTGCGGAACCGTCTTCGAACTCACGCCCTCGCGGCAAGCGCCGGTGTATCGAAAGACGACGATCTACAATTTCAGTGCCGGCCGCGACGGAGCGAGTCCCCAAACGGCGCTGATCGCCGACGCCCGCGGCGATCTCTTTGGGACGACGACATACGGTGGCAGCAGCGGCGACGGATTCGGGACCGTCTTCAAGTTGACGAAGGTCAAAGCAGGCTATCGCGAGAGCATCATCCATCGCTTCCTCCACGTACCGACGGACGGCCAGATACCGAACGGCAGCTTGTTGATGGACAAGCACGGCACGCTCTTCGGCGTCACCATTGACGGCGGGAGTTATCAGTACTGTGAGTGCGGAGCCGTCTACGCTCTGACGCCGACGCGGTCGGGCTATATGGAACGCCTGCTCTACAGCTTCAAGGGCTGGCCGGACGGGTCAGGGCCGTACGGCTCGCTGGTCGTAGATCGCCGGGGCACCCTCTACGGCGTGACGACGTTTGGCGGCGCTGCAGAATCGTATCCACCCTGCGGCGTCGGGCCGCCGGACGGCGGCTGCGGCGCGGTCTTTCAACTGATGTCTCTGGGCTCTACGTATGACGAGAACATCGTACACAGCTTCCGTGGCCCGATCGACGGCGCGCATCCGCGCGCGGGGCTGACCATCGATGCAAACGGGATGTTGTACGGCACGACGTACACGGGAGGAACCTGCATTGGGGGTGGGTGCGGTACGGTTTTCGAGTTGGCACGGAACGGCTCGCAGTTCGATGAAGCGATTTTGCATTCGTTCGCTGGCGACCATGACGGACTATGGCCAAGCGCAGCCCTTATCATCGGTAGCGGCGGCACGCTCTATGGTACCAGCGTCGACGGCGGTGACGGGCAAAACGACGGCCTCGTTTTCGAGGTCACGCCATGACGCGGCCCCGACATTTACGGCTGCGCTCGTGGCTGACGTGCGCGGCGCTGAGCCTCGCAGCGAGCGGCCTCAGTGGGTGCGCAGCGCAACCCGGCGCGACTCCGACCGCGACCGCACCGGCGCAGGACGACGCACGCTCCTTCGAAGGGTTGGCCGCCAGCGGCGACCTCCGGCTCGTCGCGATCTCCGATTACGAATACAACGACGTGAAGATCTTGCAAGGTCCGCCGGGGTTCGAGTATCTGGCGACGCTCAGCGCGGCCGCGTTCTGCCCCACCGGCATCTGGTTCGAGCGTACGATGAACCCCAATCTGTTCATCACGAACGAGGGCTGTAAGGGCTCGACGAACGCGCAAGCCTACGCACCGACGATCGCGCCGATACCAAACTCGGTTGACTACCAGCCCACACGTACGTACACGGGTCCCATACATTCGCCGGCGATCGTGACGACCGACGTCACAAAGCGTGGGCCCACGCCGAACCTGTACGTCGGTGGCGGCGGGCTACTCGTCGAGTACGCAGGGCGGACGGGCCGCACCATGTACAGCTGCAGCATCAGTGGCCTCAACGAGGGCATGAGCGGAGTCGCCGTCCGCGACGGCCGCGTGTTCGTCGCCGTGGGCTCGTTCCCCATGTCCGTGCTCGTATACGCGTCCGGCTTGAGCGGATGCAATGGGGCGCCGATCGGCTTCGCGTTCCCGGGGGACTCGACGGCCGGCGAGTTGCTGATCGATCGAGCCGGGGACCTCATCGAGAACGATCGGGGTGACGGGAGCATCTATATCGTGCCGCCGCCCTACACAACATCTTCGGCCTCCGTTCGCTTGGCGTGCGAGGGCATCGCGCTCGATGGCGCGGAGACGCTGATCTACTGCACCCAACCGAAGATCCCACCGGACGTTGCGGTCGTGACATACCCAGCGCTCGCCCCGTACGCAACGATCACGCCGAGCCCTCAGAACCACCTCGGGTTTCCACGCGACGTTGCCGCGTGGTAAAGCGTCGACACGATCAGCGGCGCCACCGGCAGGCTTGACGAGCCGCATCCGTTAGTGCTAACTTACGTTAGTGAGAGCTAACGGATCGGGGCTCGATGCCCTCGGCGACCCCACGCGGCGTGCGATCCTCGAAGCGCTCCGGCTGGGGCCCTCGAGCGTCGGCGAGCTGGCCGAACGGGTGCCGGTCAGCCGGTCCGCGGTGTCGCAGCACCTCGGCGTCCTCAAGGCGTCGCGCTTCGTGCGCGACCGCCAAGACGGCACGCGGCGCATCTACCAGCTCGATCCCGAAGGCATCGCACGCATCAAAGCATACCTCGACGGTTTTTGGGACCGCGCGCTCGAGGAGTTGAAGGTTACCGCCGAGCGCGATCAACGAAAGAAGAAACGATGAGTACGAAGTCGATCACCGGCGCGTTTGTCGTCGAACGCGAGATCCGCATCGACGCGCCGCGCGAGCGCGTGTTCCCACTCGTAGCGACGCGCGAGGGCATGCTGCGCTGGTTCCGCCCCGCCGTCTTCGAGGCGCGTATCGGTGGCGAGGCAAAATTCGTGTTCCCGTTCGACACCGAAGACGCGATAAGCCGCGGCACGGTGACCGCTTACGATCCGCCGGCGCGCGTAGCATTCACGTGGGCCTGGGGAAGCGCAGCCGCAGACGTCCACACCGAGGTAACGATCGACCTTATCGCGGAGGGTCAGGCGACGCTCCTGCGCCTGACCCATACCGGCTTCGTCGACGAGGCGGCGGCTCAGGGCCACGACACCGGTTGGACTCACTGGCTCGACCGGCTGGAGACCGTGGCGTCCGGAAAGGATCCGGGTCCCGACAAGCACACCGCGGCCGAGAAGCGGCGCGCGGCGCGGGCCGCGCTGCTGCAAGGGGAGATCGCGCTCAAGGATCACGTCGAACGGGTCGCTGCGCAGCGGCGCGCGCTGGAGTTGCCTGAACCGCTCGAGGAAGACTACCCGCTGACCGCCGACGACGACACGATCGTGCGATTCTCGGAACTCTTTGGCGACAAGGACGACCTGCTCGTCTACCATTTGATGTTCCATCCCGACGAGGACGAGGCGTGCCCGATGTGCTCGATGTGGGTCGACGGTCTCAACGCGGTCGCGCCGCACGTGACCGAACGCGCCGCGTTCGCCGTGATCGGCAAGGCGCCGATCGGCAAGCTGCGCGCGTGGGCGAAACGGCGTGGCTGGGACAAGGCCCGTGTGCTGTCGAGCTACAGCACGACGTTCAACCGCGACATGCAAGCGGAGGACGCCGATGGCTCCCAGTGGCCCGCGATCAGCGCGTACCGGCGGACGGCCGACGGCATCCATCACTTCTACCAAAAGCATGCCGAACTCGACGAACACAACAACCGCGGCATCGACCTGATGTCGCCGGTCTGGAACCTGTTCGATCTGACGCCCGACGGGCGCGGCGAGTACTTCCCCAACAACCGCCACGGGGCGTAGGGAAGCGCGCCGCGCACGGCGTCACTGCGTCGTCGCGCCGGCCGTCGGCGCTGCCAGCGTGTCATAGCCGAAGTCCTGAATGTTCGACGCGTCGGCGGCTTCGTTGAGGACGAGCAGCCCCTGGCCGTCGGTCGGATAAATCATGTCGGCGTCGTCGGACGCGCCGATCGCCGCAATCTGCTCGCATTCCCGGCAGCGAGAGTTCCAGCAGCGAGCGGCTGAGCGCCGTCTTCGAGATCACGAAGATGCGCGCGTCGCCGTCGATGCAGGCCGGATGCGTGCCGACGACCGTGCTGTGCAACTCCTGGCCCGTGTCGACCATGCGCGCGTCGATGTCGCTGCCGGCGTCCGCGTAGACCAGGACGGCGAGCGCGCCGAGTTTGCAGAGCGCGAGCCCCTGCGACCCGCTCTCCAACGGCATCGTGCTACCGACCCGCAGCGCCGGCACGTTGATCTGCACCGCCGCGCGCGTCGTCTGATTGCCGATCAAGACGAAGAGCTCGCCGTCCTGCACGCGCGTGATCGCGAGCGCCGGCTGGGCAACGGCACGACTTGCTGCTTCAACCCCGTCAGGCTCCACTCCTCGACAGAGCCGACGGGCGTGCCGTCTGGGCCGTGGCCGTCGATCGCCAGTAACAGCGGCCCATCGGGCGTCTCCGCGCTGACGCTCGTCGCCTCTTTGGTAACACCAAACGTCGCGAGGACCCGGCCGTCGACCGCGTAGATGATCGTGATCGCCTTCGAGCCGTCGGTCCCGGCGAGGACCGCGACCCGGTGGCCCGAGAGCGTCGCGAGCGCGATCGCGTTGCTCGGCGCGGGGATGACCGTCGACTGCCGATGGAAGGCGCCCGCACAGGCCGTGATGGTGAGGGCAAAAAAGGCGGCAGACAACGAGCGGAGCGTCGCGGGCGGGGCCATGCGAAACCTCGTCATCGTCATGAGGGGGGGGAACCAGACAGACGGCGCTTGCGCGATGCGTCGCAGGGCTCCTGCGCAGCGTTAAGGTTATGTAAAGGACGCAGCGTTAACGAAAGCGCGTAACACCGTGGAGGAACGGCCCAGACGCCGGGGCAAACGCAGCGAACCCCCCGTTTTGCCGATCTGAGGAGGGCGACGTGGCTAGGACTTTCAGCGCGATTCCAGGCAGCAAGCGCACCGCGGTTCCCGGCGCCAAGGCGCTCGGACGCGCGAACGCGAACACGGTGATCGAAGTCACCGTCAAAGTGAGGCGCAAGGCTGCGCCCCCGCCGCTCGAGGGACGGCCCGACACGACGATGACGCGCGCGCAACTCGCCGACCAGTTCGGCGCGTCGCAGAGCGACATCGACACCGTCGAGAAGACGCTCGAGGGCTTCGGCCTCACCGTCGTCGCCGCCGACGCGTTGACGCGCACCGTACGCTTCTCCGGCACGGTCGCGCAGATCGAGGCCGCATTTCAGGTCAACCTCTACAACTACACCTCCGACAACGGGAACTATCGCGGGCGCGTCGGCACGATCTCGGTGCCGAGCGAGGTGCAGGGCATCATCGAAGGCGTGTTCGGGCTCGATAACCGGAGGATAGCCAAAAGACGCCGGCATCCCGTCCTCGACGAAAGCGGGGCAAAATCTCTCCCCGCCTCCTGGTACATCCCAAGCCAACTCGCCACCCACTACAACTTCCCGGCCGGCGACGGATCCGGACAAACCGTCGGAATCCTAGAGTTCGGCGGCGGCTACTTCCCGAGCGATCTCCAGATGTTCTGTAACCTCGCGTCAGTGACGGTGCCGCAGGTGACCGCGATTAGCACCGACGGCACGCCGACCAACAGCGACGACGACGCGGCCGGCGAGGTGATGCTCGACATCGAGATCGTCGCCGGCGTCTGCCCGAAGGCGCACATCGTCGTCTACTTCGCGGCATGGTCGGAGCAGGGTTGGATCACCGCGATCGACGCCGTCATCAACGACAGCACCAACAATCCGGCCGTGGTGTCGATCAGTTGGGGCAACGCCGAAGACACCGACATCTGGACGAACGCTGCGATCGGCCAGATCAACCAGAGCTTGTCGGACGCCGCGCGGCTCGGCATCAGCGTATGCGTCGCCGCCGGCGACGACGGCTCGAGCGACGCCGTTCTCGACGGCCACGCGCACGCCGACTTCCCGTCGAGCAGTCCCTACGTGCTCGCCGTCGGTGGCACGACGATCCCGACCAAGGGCGGCACCGGCCCCGATATCGTGTGGAAAGAAGGCGACGGGCTGCGTGCGGACAACGGCGGCAGCACCGGCGGCGGCGTCAGCGACGTCAACCCGCGGCCGACCTGGCAGAGTGCGCTCACGGTCAAGTCGGTCAACCCCGGCTCGATCAACGGGCGCGTGATCCCGGACGTCGCGGCCAACGCGGACTGGGACGCGTCGCCGTACCTGCTCGTGCTCGACGGACAGTCGGGCCCCAACGGCGGCACGAGCGCCGCGACGCCGCTGTGGGCCTCGCTGCTCACGCTGATCAACGCGCAGAAGGGCAGCCGCGTCGGTTACGTGACACCGGTGCTGTATCAGGTGCAGGGCAGTTCGACGATCGGCGCCGCGGGCTGCACCGACATCGTCTCGGGCGAGAACAACACGGCCAAGGCCGGCGGCTATACCGCCGGCCCCGGCTACGACGCGTGTTCGGGTTGGGGGACGCCGAACGGCAAGAACCTGGCCGGGTTGTTGTGACGCGCTAAAACGGCGCCGCGACGGCTCCGTCGCGCATGACGATGCGGCCGCCGACGATCGTCGCGATAGCCTTGCGCGGCAGACGCCATCCGTCGAACGGCGTGTTCCGTCCGAGCGAGTAGAAGCGCGCGGCGTCGACCGTCCAATCGCGGTCGGCGAAGACCGTGATGTCGGCCGGCGCGCCGGCGCGCAGCGTGCCGCCGGCGACGCCGAGGATGCGCGCGGGGTTCGTCGACAGCAGCGCGACGAAGCGGTCGAGCGGCAGATCCGCCAGCGCTAGCGCGTACGCGCCGACCGCGATCTCGAGCCCGGTGAAGCCGACCGGCGCCTCCGACAACAGGCGCTCTTTCTCGGCGCGCGTGTGCGGCGCGTGATCGGTCGCGAGCGCGTCGATCGTGCCGTCGCGCACCGCCGCGCGCAGCGCGGCCGCGTCGCTCTCGGCGCGCAGCGGCGGATTGACCTTGGCGTCCGCGCGGAACCCGGTCACGCGTTCGTCGGTCAACAGCAAATGGTGAGGCGTCGCCTCGCACGTCAGCGTCGCGCCGCGCGCGCGCGCGAAGCGGATCACGTCGAGGCTCATCGCCGTCGAGACGTGCGCGATGTGGAACGGCTTGCCCGTTTCGCGCGAGATCAGCGCGTCGCGCGCGACGATCACGTCCTCGGCGACGCCGGGGCTGCCCGGCACGCCCAAGCGGTGTGCGCGCGCACCCTCGTGCATGACGGCGTCGCCCTTGAGCGCCTCGTCCTCACAGTGTTGGATGAACACGCCGGGGACGCCGCGCGCGTAGAGCGCGGCCTGGCGCAAGACGCGCGCGTCGGCGATGGTCGCGCCGTCGTCGCTGAACGCGACGGCGCCCGCGTCGCGCAGCCGCCAGAAGGGCGCGAGCGCCTTTCCCGCGCGGCCGAGCGTGACCGCCGCGATCGGATGGACGCGCGCGAGGCCCGCGGCCGCCGCGAGGCGGAGGACGTCGGCGATGAGGGCCGGCGCGTCGAGCGCGGGTTGCGTGTTGGGCATGCACGCGACGGCCGTAAAGCCACCGGCCGCGGCGGCGGCCGCGCCGGTCGCGATCGTCTCCTTGTGCGTCTGCCCCGGCTCGCGCAGGTGTACGTGCATGTCGATGAAGCCGGGCGCGACGACCGTGCCGCGCGCGTCGACGATGTCGGTTTCCTCGAAGCCCCAGTCGTGCGGCTGGAGGTGCTCGCCGATCTCGGCGATCGCGCCGTTTTCGACGCGAACGTCGCGCACGGCATCGAGACCTTGGGAGGGATCGACGATGCGCCCCCCGCGGACGAGCAGGTTCATACGCCCGGGCCATTCTACGCAGAGCGCCCTTTCGCCGCCTGAGGAGCGGCCGGTCCGCGGGGAGAACCCGCCGCGAAACGCTCGCGGAAGGACCACACGATGTCGGAGCAACGTCCCTGGCTCTCGCTGATCCGAGTCGACCTGATCATCGCGCTCTGTGCGCTGCTGATCAGTTCCCTGGCCTGCGCGGCATCGGTGCTGCAGACGCGGGCGATCGCGCAGCAGCTCAGCGCGACCGTCTGGCCCTATCTCGACTTCACGACCTCGACCTCCAACAACACCGGCAACGCCGGACCGCACGTCGCAGGACGAGACCACGATCTCGGTGACCAACGACGGCCTCGGGCCCGCGATCATCAAGAGCGCGGGGGTCACGATCGACGCTCGGCGACTCCCCACGCTCGACGCCGCGATCACGGTGATCGTGCCCAACCGCAAGCGGGTGAACGGCACGACGAGCGTTTCGAACATCACCGTCGGGTCGGTCATTCGCGCCGGCCAGACGATCGTGCTCATGGACATGAAAGGGATCGGCTTCGCGCGGCCTCTGCGCGAACACCTGTCCCACGTCGATCGTCCCGATCTGCTACTGTTCGCTCTTACAGACGTGTTGGATCGTGCACGTCACCGTCGCGCCGCGCCAGGTCTCCTCGTGCGCGTGATTCCTGCGCCACGCTAGAGCTGCGGCAGCGCGCGGCCGAACACGTCCGACAGCTGTGACGCGCGCGTAAAGCCGGCCGGAACGGTGAAGTCGTCGCCCGACGGCGCGTTGCGGTCGATCGACGTCAGGTCGACGCGGATCGTGCCGGGCGGCGCGCCGCTGCCCGCACCCTGCACGTTTGCGATCAACTGCACCGGGATCTCGTCGAGGTCGTCGGCCAGTTTCATGCTCCCGGCGATGCTCAAGAGGTCGCCGGTGCGTTCCTGGCGCTTGATCGCGTAGGATAGGCCGGTCGTCGGGTGGCCGTTGGTCGTGCCGTGGCCCGTTAAGTTGACCGACGCCGAGAAGACCCGGTAGTCGCGCAGCACCTTCGCGGCCGCGAACGAATGCAGCAGGTCGCCCGTCTCCGCGATCGCCGTCGTCGCCGCGACGGCCGGATTCGGACGCGGCCGCCGGCGTCGTATTGGGCGCCGACGCGAAGTACGTCCGCTTCGACGGCGACCAGACCGTGTAGGTGCGGTTGCGGCGATCGAAGACGACCGAGTAACCGCCGGCCGGGAACAGCGACGTCGCCGACATCGCGCTCGACGCGAGCGCGCCGAGCACCGAGCCGCTGTTCGGGATTCCCAAGGAGAGCAGATCGAGTCGCACCATGTCGCCCGACTGTTCGAGGGCGATGTTCCCGGTGAGACTGATCGGCTGACCCGACAATTGGGTCTGCGCTCCGAGCGTGCCGTGCGCCGTGAAACCGGGGCCCGGTTGCTGCGCGAGCGCGCGCACCGCCGTCGCGCCCGGCACCATGGCGAGCGCCGCGAGCGCCAGCACGAGCGCTTGGCTGGGTCGTTTCATCACGGGGTCTCCTTCTGCACGAGTCGGTGACGTTGGTTCGTCTTCCATGCGAGCGGCGTCGCAATTCGCCGTCGCCCTCGTCGATAACGAGGACTCGGTCGAAAACGTCGAAACGTCCGGGGATGATTTTCAACACCCGTCTGATTCCGCTCGCCCTGGCGGCCGGTTGCACGCTCGTCGCATGCGGCGGAGGGGGCGGCGGCAACAGTACCCCCAGCGCGCCGGGCGTGCGGGTCAACGGCCCGACCCCGACACCGAAGCCGACCACCGCGCCGTCGGCGACGCCGAGCCCGTCGCCGACGCCGACGCCCACGCCGAGTCCGACGCCGCCGAACGTCACCGTCTCGCCGTCGGCGATCACCTTTACCGGCCCGTCCACGCCCGGAAACGTTGCCGTCAGCGGAGGGGTCCCACCATATACGTATGACGAAACCTTCTGCGTCGCGCAGTCGATCGCGGAGATCACGGCGACGCCGCCGCCAAGCCAGAACCCGGCCATCTACGAGGTCAGCTACGGGACGAGCCTCGGCACGTGTCAGATCACGTTTACCGATAGCAGCGCCAAGAAGAGCAGCGCGGTGCTCAACGTCACGAACGACTACAACCCACACTGAGCAAGCAAGCCTTCGTCGCTACCACGCGCAGCCTATCCAAAGGCAGGGATTCCGCGTGGCGAGGGCAACGGGAGCCAATCCGACGCGCTTTACTTCGCGCCTATGCTTCTTTGGAAGGATCGTCTCCATGCCTTGCCCCGACCGCTCTGTGGACGGCTCGAACGTCCGCCGAATCGTCCTCAGCGTTGCGACCGGCCTCGCGACGGTGGGCGCGTTCTTCGCGATGCCGGCGGCGGTTGACGCGGCCTGTTCGTGGAAGGCCGTAGCGAGCCAGAATCCGCCAACGTACGACGATCTCTTCAACGTCTCGGCCGCATCGGCGAGCGACGTCTGGGCCGTCGGGACGACCGCATCGGCGAGCGGGCTGCGCGCGACGCTGGCCGAGCATTGGAATGGAAAGGCGTGGAGCGTCGTCGTTACGCCCGACCCAGGTAATGGTAATCAACTCAACGGCGTGTCGGCCATCTCGGCGACGAACGCGTGGGCGGTCGGCGTGCAAGGCGCCGCTCCCGGTGGTTCGAAACCGCTCATCCTTCACTGGAACGGCAAGAAATGGGCAGTGTTCGCCGCGCCGGCCGTCGGTGGTGCCGTGCAGGCATACCTCAACCGCGTCACCGGTCTCGCAGCCAACGATCTGTGGGCCGTCGGCACGGCGTTTACCAATTCCGGCGGGGCGTTCACGCTCGCCGAGCACTTCGACGGCAAGAAGTGGTCCGTGGTGACGAGTCCGAACCCGGGCCAGTACGGAAGCCAACTCGGCGGCGTTTCGGGCAGTTCCGCTAGCGACGTGTGGGCCGACGGCGGGACGTTTACGAGTCCGTCCGGCACGTACGTCACCCTGACGGAACACTGGAACGGCAAAGCGTGGAGCGTCGTTCCGAGCCCGAACGCGAACAACCTCAACAACGTGTTCAACGCCGTCGTGGCGATTACGCCGACCGACGCGTGGGCGGTCGGCGACTATTGGACGGGCACGGCCTCGACCTTCGACACGCTGACGGAGCACTGGGACGGCAAGTCCTGGAAGATCGTCGCATCGCCGAGTTTCCCGACGTCGACGGCGCTGTGGGGCGTGACCGCATCGAGTGCGAACTCGGTGTGGATCGCGGGTCAGATCACGAGTTCGACCGGCACCCTGATCCTGCATTGGAACGGCAAGAAGTGGGCGCGCGAACAAACGCCGGATCTGCCGGGAACGAATCAAGACTACCTCAACAGCGTTACCACGATTCCCGGGACATCGACGTTGTGGGCGGTCGGCGGTGACGCCACGCCGAGCGGCGGGCCCAATCAGACGCTGACGACCGATTACACGTGTCGGAGCCGACATCGGCGTCCCACTCGGCCGAAAGCGCTTCGCCTTCGGCGCGTAGGGCTGGTGCGGAGGTAGCAGGAAGTCGCATGCGTCGGGCTCCTCACGATAGGAGAACTGCATGCAGTCTCCCCTCCTGGGCCTGGTCACCATCGCGCTGGCGCTGTCCGCGCAGCCCAGCGCCCGCGCGGCCGGCGTCGCGCGATTCGCGGGAGCGGCTCGCTCGGCGCACCACCTGTACGTGACAACGTTCGACCGCGATCCTGCGCTATCCCTTCATCCGCAATCGTCCGGCCGCCAAGCCGGATCTCACGATCGCGGGGTCCTACGGACCGATCGGGGTTGGCTTCCGCTCGGCACGACCGGTGACGTGCTTTATGCCGGCCGATGGGCGCAACGACTACACCATCGACGCGTTCCCGGCGAACGGGACGCGCGTCGACCGGCAACTCCTGCTGCCGCGCCTGCATGGCTCGTTCGAATGGACCGTCGTCGCGCTCGCGGTCGACAGCGCAGTTACTCGTACGTCGGCGCGTCCGCATACGCGAGTGGCCTCGCTCCAGGGCGAGGAGAGCCCTTCCGGCTACCCAGGCAGGGCGTTTTCGTCTACAGCCCCAGCCAGCGGGGCCGGGTCTATCCGAGCGCGAGTCATCAAACTCAACGTCGCCTTGAATACGATCGCCGTCGATCCGGCCGGCACGCTCTATGTGTTCGGCGACTCCGAGTATCTTCGACGGCGTCTGTGACGTTTACGGTAACACGCACGGCAAGCCGACGCTGCTGCGCAGCTTCACCAGCCCCGCGCTCGGAACCTCGTACGGGGCGGCGGTGAACGGCATGAACCTCTA
Organism: Vulcanimicrobiota bacterium; assembly: GCA_963743605.1. Taxonomy (GTDB): domain Bacteria; phylum Vulcanimicrobiota; class Vulcanimicrobiia; order Vulcanimicrobiales; family Vulcanimicrobiaceae; genus CAVUQJ01. Next base: position 169,409 of record CAVUQJ010000019.1, read on the forward strand.
CGTCAACTCGATCAACCAGACCGATAACTTCGTGCTCACCGTGTTTCCCACGAGTTCCAGCGGTTCGGTGCAACCGACAAGTTCATTACGTGTCCGCCGGCTACATCGACGGTCCGCTCGCGTACCACGGCGGCATCCTGTACATCGAGGGGCAGTCGCCGCTCCAGACGCAGTTGTTCGACGCGAACGCGCCCGGAAACGTGGAGCCGCTGTCGACCTTGACCGGCATCGGCAACCCGGCCGTCGACTGACGCCCGCCACGGTAGTAGGGGGGCTACCTGCTCCTGAAGTAGGGTAGCCCCCCATCCCGCGGGGCCGGCTCGCGCGCTATCCTGGCCCCGTGGTCATCCCCGACGCCGTCCGGACAACCGTCCTCGGGCGCATCCGGCGCTTGCCGCGCGTCGAGCGCGCGGTCGTCATGCGCGCCTCCGTCATCGGGCGGCGGTTCGACCTCTGCGTGCTCCTCGCGACGGCGCCGTGCGCCGGGGTGGTGCGGACCGCGCTCCACCTGGCCGTCGAGCCTGCAGTTGATCGTCAGGCCGACCAGTCGGGTCGCGGCGCTACCTCTTCCGCCACGCGCTCACGCGCGACATCATCTATGCCGAGTTCCTTGCCGTCCGCGTGCGCCCGCTGCACCGCCGGATCGCGCGCGTGCTCGAACGCGCGGCGCCGCAGCGCCGTGTGCCGCTCGAGGACCTCGCCTACCACTCGTGGGCCGCGGGCGACGCCAAGCGCGCGCTGCGCTACAACGAACTCGCCGGCGACAACGCGGTGGCCGTCCACTCGCACGAGGACGCGCGCACGCACTACGCCCGCGCGCGCAGCCTCATAGAACTCGACTCCGCCGACTACGCGCGGCTAACCGAGAAGCTGCGCGCGGTCGCCGCGCCATAGGGGAGCCGCGCCGGGCACCTGGAAGACCCGGGACCGGGAGGGCCTCACGTGAACGACATCGGCTGCACGCACCTGGACACGATTCGCAACGTCAAGCCGAAGACGAACGGCTGCGAGGAGTGCTCGGAAGATCGGCTCAACGTGGGTGCACCTGCGCGAGTGCCTCAAGTGCGGCACCGTCGGCTGCTGCGACTCGTCGCTGCACAAGCACGCGACCGCGCACTTCCATGGGACGAAACACCCGATCGTTCGCTCGCTGGGCCCGGCGAGGATTGGAAGTTCTGCTACGTCGACAACGTCATGTGGGAGTGTGACCCCGGCGCGTTGGAGTGAACCTCTAGCTCGGCGCGATGGCGATCCCGTTATACGCCTTGTAGCCGAACGAGTAGGTCGGGCCGCCGCTCGGGCCAACCATGTTGCAGTTTCCCTTCGCTAGCGGATAGCCGACATTTACCAAGAAGGTCGCCGGCGCCGAACCGGACATGACGGACGAGGCCCAGATCGAGTCGGTGTGGTCGAAGACGATGTTCACGAGGTTATAGGTGCTCGTGCTCCACGCGCACTGCGCCCCCACGTTGCCGCCCGGATACTGGCCGATGTCGTAGAGGGTGCCGTATACGTCGTTGGCGACAACGTCGCCCTTCGAGTTGACGGAGATGCCGCCGGGTGAGCCGGTCGAGTCGTTGAGGTCGCCGAGCGTGACGATCTGGCGCTCGAACAAGTTCTTGCACACCGGCATGCTCGCTACGTTCGCGACGACGGCGGGTTGCGTCGAACCCAGCGTATTCAGGCCGTAGAACGTCGACCGTGTTGCTGCGCGCCACAACGTCGAGGGCTTCGTTCATCGTCGTCATTTGATAGACGCAGCTGGGCGGGTGCGCGTCGAACGGCTGGCTCCAGAAGTCGACGTAGCCCTCGGGGTATTCCGTCGCGTAGAGGCCGCCCTGGGCGTCCCAGCTCAGGCCCTTCGCGACAGTGGCCTGCGACGCGTGCGCGAGCTTCAGCGTCGTCAGCAGCTTGAACGACGGAACCGCGTATATGCGGATATTGCCGGCGAGATCGCCGACTGCGACGCGGCCCGCCCTCGCGGCAACGCCGCCGCCGGCGATGCCCGCGACCGCGAGGGTCGGCAGCTCATTGGACGGCACCTTGTGGTCGTGTCCGGGTCCGCAATACAGATCGAGGTCCGCATAGATCCCCGAGTCGCTCCCGTACAGGTACATCTCGGTCTTGAGACACAGCCTCGCCGCGTGCCCTGCTCCTGCGCCGAAGAAGTGTACCGCGCCCAACGGTTCCGCGAGCGCCGCGCGCCCCCAGCCCGCGCCTAATAGCAAACCAAGCGCCGCCGCAATGCCAAAGACTTTGGACCACTCAGAACGCGTCATTCTCGGGCTCCTCCGCACCCCCGGAATTGGACGTGCGCGACCGGCGACCTCGTGTCCGCTACGTGTACGTGAACTTGCCGGCGGCGCTCGGCGCGGAGTCGCCGTTCGGTCCGGTTACGACCACGTCCACGATGGAACCGGCCGTCCCCGCCGGCAACGTCGCGGTCGCCTGCGTGTCGGACGACGCCGAGACCGCCGTCGCCGCCGTGCCCCCGAACGTCGCGCCGGCGAGCCCTGTCAAGCCCGTGCCCGTGAGCGTGACCGGCGTTCCGCCCGCGGCCGGTCCGGTCGCGGGGTTGATTGCAGTGACCGTCGGCGTCGGCGCGGCGGCACCGGGCGGTGCAGCTTTGGCGCCGTTCTTGTCGCTCCCATCGCCTGCTCCGCCCGCACTGCCGCCGCTGGACGTGCTGACCGTGTTCACCGTCGTGGTCCCACCGAACACGCGTGACGCCAGCCGGGTCAGCGCGTCGGGTACGAGTTGCTCAGCGAACCCGGCGAGGAACCCTAGCACCAAAAGCGCCGCGATGTTCGTGGCGCCCGTCGGAATGCCGTTCTTGTCGCCGACGTTGATGACGCTCGTTCCGACGAGCTTCGACACCAGCAGTCCGTACAACACGATGCCGAAGATCGCGCCGAACAGCGGCGAGATGAACGCCGTGCTCAGCCAATCGCCGCGCATCTGAACGTAGCGGTAGAACGGGTCGACGTCGACGGTGGGATCCTGCAGCCTACGCTGCACGCTGATCACGCTGCCCACCACGGCGACCGCCGAGGTTGCAAGCATGAACTCCAGCGCGGTCAGCACCCCGACGCTAATCGGGAGCCAGCCTTTACCGGTTACGAACGACAAAAGCCACGCCATGACGCCCTGAACGATGAGGATGCCGAGCGCGACCCGCAGCATCAACGCGGTAACGTCGCTCCTGCTTCGCGCCGAGACGCCGTACGATGCGTAGAAATAGTAGACCGATTGGATGCAACTCGCGAGGTCGGCCCGCAGCGCCGCGCCGTCCGTGCCCGTCAACGGGGGAGCGCCGGCGATGTACAGTGCGTACCGCGAGTCGCCGGCAACCTCTTGGAACCGTCGCCGCCAACTGCGCAGCTGGGCCTTCACCTCGTCGTCGGTCAGGACGTCGATCATGCACAGTTGCGCCTGTGCGATGTCGGTCCACCAGATGGGGTCGCCCGACGAGAGACGCGCCTTTAGGGCCGCAATCTCCTTATCGGCTCCCGTGTGGTCGCCAGTCGCCGTAACCGCGAGGCGGTCATACGATTCCAGCATCGCGACGAACTCATCGTACGCTTCTTCGGGTATCCTCGCGCCTTGGTTTCTCACGGGAACGCCTCCTCGCGGCACGGCTCAAACACGCCGCCCCTAGGCGAGCAGCAATTGTTCGTCGATTCCCTATGACCTGCCCCACGATGCACGAACAACGTGGGGCGCGCGTCGCGACGGACTACGAGGTGACGGCGCCCGAGCGGATGAGGTGTTCCAGCACCGCCATGCGGACGTTGACGCCGCTGCCGACCTGTTGCGCGTAGCGCCAACGATCGAAGGCGAGCACGTCCTCGCTCAACTCGACGCCGCGATGGTACGGCCCGGGGTGCATCACGATCGCGTGCGGCCCGAGTTTGCGCAGGCGCGCGCTGTCGAGCCGATAGTTGCGCGCGTAGTCGTCGAGCGCCGGCAGCACCGCGGCGGAGGTGCGCTCGTGCTGGATGCGCAGCAGCATCACCGCATCGACCGCCGGCAGCACCGCGTCGAAGTCGCGCTCGACGGGGACGCCTTCGAACTGCATCGCGTCGGGCAGCAGCGTCGGCGGACCGACCAGCACCACGTCCGCGCCCAGCATCCGCAGCCCCACGACGTTCGAGCGCGCGACGCGGCTGTGGAGCACGTCGCCCACGATCGCGACCCGCAGGCCCGCGATCTTGCCGAATTCCTGGCGCAGCGTCAGCAGATCCAGCAGCGCCTGCGTCGGGTGCGCGTGACTGCCGTCGCCCGCGTTGACGACGTGGCCGTCGAACGCCTCGGCGAGCCGCGCCGGAAAGCCCGACTCCGGGTGGCGCACCACGATCGCGGCGACGCCCATCGCGGCCAGCGTGATGGCCATGTCGTCGAGCGTCTCGCCCTTGTCCAGGCTCGAGGCGCCCGGCGGCAGCACGACGACGTCGGCGCCCAACCGCTGCTCCGCGATCGCGAACGAGACGTACGTGCGCGTGCTCGGCTCGAAGAACAGGTTCAACACGCAGACGCCGCGCAGCGCGCTGCGGGCGGGCGGATCGTCAGCGAACCGCTCGGCGCGGTCGAGCAGCAACGTCAGTTCTTGTGGCTTCAGATCGTCAACGTCGAGAAGGCTAGCCTTCGCCATCGGCCGCTTCGGACGTGCACAGAATCACCCGGTCGGTTTCCGAGAACGTCTTGCCGAGGACGACCTCGATGTGCTCGCGACGGCTCGTCGGCACGACGCGGCCGACGTAGTCGCCCTGCACCGGCAATTCGCGCAGACCGCGATCGATCAGCACCGCAAGCCGCACCGCGCTCGGGCGCCCGAGGTCGGTGATCGCGTCGAGCGCCGAGCGGACCGTGCGGCCCGTGAACAACACGTCGTCGACCAGCACGACCACGCGGCCCGTCGGGTTGTCGTAGATCTCCGAATCGGGCAGCGACCGCGCAACGTCGTCGTCGCGATAGAGGTTGACGTTCAAGAAGCCGAGCGCCGGCCGTTCGCCCGAGATCTCCGCGATGCGATCCGCGAGCCGGCAAGCGACGTTCTCCCCGCCGCGGCGGACGCCGACCAGCACGAGCCCGCTCTGCGCGTCCTCCGGCTCGATGATCTCGTGCGCCATCCGCGCGAGCACGCGGTCGATCTGTTTGGCCGTCATCAACGTCCGCTGGCGCAGGTTCTCCAGCGTCTCGGTGCCTTCGTAACTCACGCCGGCCTCAGTGATCGTGCAAGTCGATGCGGCCGACGGTGCTCGTCGCGCCGTTGAAGCACGTGAACCACATCGCGCCGTCGGGACCCTGGGCGATCCACTCCGGCGTCCCTTGGTGGGCGGGCAACTTGAAGTCCTTCACGTTGCCGAAGCGATCGATGCGACCGATCGCATTGCCGCAACTCTCCGCGAACCACAATTTCTTGTCGACGCCGAGCGCGATGCCGTAGGGGCAGACGCCGGCCGACCCGAGGGCGTATGTCTTCACGTGGCCCGCCGGGGTCATGCGACCGACGCGATTTGCGTGCATCTCCGTGAACCAGAGGTTGCCGTCGGGGCCGCTCGTGATGCCCGTCGGCTCGTTGCCACCGCCGTGGCGCGCGATGCGATGCATCGCGATCGCGCCGCTCGGGTCGATGCGTCCGAGATAGCCGTGATTCTCCGTGAACCACATCGCGTTGTCGGGGCCCTGGACGATCATGAACGGCTCCGCATCGCGGACTGGGATCGTGAACTCCGTGATCAGACCGGCCGTCGTGATGCGGCCAATGCGGTGGCCGCCGAGCTCGGTGAACCACAGGTTGCCGTCGGGTCCGTTGGCGATGCCGGCCGGCTGGGCGTCGGCGGTTGGGATGCGATAGCCCGCGACCTGGCCCCAGGTCGACAGCCGGCCGATCTCGCCGCCACTCGAACTGACGAACCAGAGCGCGCCGTCGGGCCCGGTCACGATCCCCTGCGGTCCCGCGAGGGCACGCGGCAGCCCATACGTCGTGACGTTATTGAAGACGTCGATCCGCGCGATCGCGTCGGTCTCCGAGAACCAGACGGCATCGTCGGGGCCGCTCGTGATGTTGGTGCTGCCGGGGGCCGCGATCGGATAGAGCCGGTACCGGCCGTGATAGCGGCCGACGGCCTGCGTCGAGACGATAGAGTGCGCCGCCGGCACGACGGTCGGGGTGGCGCCGTTACCGCCGGTCGGGGCCGCCATCTGCGAGGCCGCGGTCGTACAGCCGGCGAGGACGACGGCGGCCAACGCGGTCACGATCGGTCGAGTCATCACCGGTGCCGAGAGTTCGCGCTCGGGTTGCCGACACCCCGCCCGGGTGAGCGCTCGACCGCACCTCCGAAGCGAGCGGGCGTGGAAGCTACGCTTACGTCCGGTGCCTCGCGGCGACCCGTGCAAAGCCCCCCAAAGCGCGGTGGACCGCGAGACACGCCACCGGCGTGGCGTTGAACCTAAGCGTAGCTCCGGCACCGAGCATGCAACCCAAGCGTGAAGAATGTCTGAGTCCCGGCCGGTTTAGTTGCGGCGAAGGGCCGCGTGTCCGCGTCGAGAAAGCCAGCCATCGGCTCACCCCCCGGCACTGTTCGCGTTCAGCGTTTGTTCACGAACGCCACCTAGGTTGAGACCACACAGCGTCGTCGTGAAGAGATCGGTGGCTTTGCCATGAGAATCGCGCGGTCCGTACAGTTAGGAACGATCGGTTCCGTTGCACTTGCATTGTTGTCGGGGTGTGGAGGGCGCTCGGCGGCTCCGGCGCTCCCCCCGGGCGGCACGCTCCCGGTGCCGGTCGCGAACATTAATCGCACGCCGGAGGCCGAGGCCGCGCGCGTCGTCGGCTCGCGCAAGATCAAGCACATCGTGTTCATCGTGCAAGAAAACCGTTCGTTCGATAACCTCTTTTACGGCTATCCGGGCGCCGAGACGCGCGAGTACGGCTACGACTCGAACGGCAACAAGATCGTGCTTCAGCCGGTCGGGCTCGCCGACAAGTACGTCATCGACCACTCGCACAATGCGATGTTCTCCGCCTGCAACGGCACCGGCTCGCTGCCCGGGACCGATTGCCGCATGAACGGCTTCAACAACGAAGAGGCCAGCGGCGGACCGCACAACCCCGAATACGTCTACGTACCGCACACCGACTCCAAGCCGTACTTCGACATGGCCCACGAGTGGGTGCTCGGCGACCACATGTTCCAGTCGCATCTCGACGAGAGCTTTGTGTCGCACCAGTACATCATCGCAGCGCAGGCGCAGGGGAGCGTCGACCTGCCATACGGCCTGTGGGGCTGCGGCGGGAATCCATCCTACGACTTCGTCGCGACGATCACGTCGAACCGCACCATCGGCCCGCAGCAACTCGCATGCTTCGACTATCAGACGCTTGGCGACGAACTCGACCATGCGCACAGATCCTGGAAGTTCTATACCAGCAAGTACGGCAGCGCGTCGAGCGGCTCGGGCGCGTGGTGGTCGGGCTATCAGGCGGTCAAACACATTTACAACGGTCCCGACTGGAAAAACGACATCGTCACGCCGCAGAGCAACTTCCTCACCGACGTGCCTGCCGGCAAGCTCGCCGCCTTCACCTGGATCACGCCGATCTGCGCCAACTCCGATCACGTCAACTGCGGCGGCGGCTACGGGCCATCGTGGGTCGCGTCGCTCGTGAACACGGTCGGCAAGAGCAAGTTCTGGGACTCGACCGCGATCTTCGTGATGTGGGACGACTGGGGCGGGCTGTACGACCACGTTCCCCCGCCGTTCGAGGACTACGACGGCAACGGCTTCCGCGTGCCGCTCCTCGTGATCTCGCCATATGCCAAGAAGAACTACGTCTCGAAGGTGCAGTACGAGACCGCGAGCGTGCTGCGGTTCGCCGAAGACATGTACGGCCTCAAGCAACTGGCCGCCGCCGACAAGCGCGCGAACTCGCCGGCCGCAGACTGCTTCGACTTCACCCAGCAGCCGCGCGCGTTCGTGCCGATCGCCTCGCCGAAGGGCGTCGACTTCTTCCTCCACCAGCCGGAGGATCGCCGGATCCCCGACTACGAATAACGCGGCTAACGGCGGCAACGCCGGCTGATGAAAACGGCCGCCCGGCGAGATGTTCGCGGGCGGCCGTTCTCGCGTTGTCCGTTACATCAGTTGGTGCACGTTGGACCCGTGTAGTTCTGGGTGTTGAGGGGCACGTACGCTGCCGGTGAATTGCCGAGCGAGATCATATCGGCGAAGTCGGACGCCGTTCCGGCGCCGTTGACGTTCGTCGAGTCGTCGGTGCCCATGCGCGGCAGGTTGAACAGATCCTCGATCAGCGACACGATGCCGCCCTGGCTGCGTGCGATGCCGACGCCGGACGGACTGCTCGAGACGTATCCCGGGCTCGTTACGTAAGGCGAGATCAGGATCAGCGGGACGCGGAAGCCCCACTCGTTTGCGTCCTGTGGCTTATTGTATGGGTTGGGGTATGGATGGAACGGGAATGGATTGTTGCCGAGCTGTTCCAGCGGCTGATAGCTGTCGAACCAACCGCCCCAGTCGTCCCAGGTGACGAGGAAGACCGTGTTCTTCCAGTTGACCGGATTGGGGCTCTCGGCGATCGAGTTGATCAGCCACGGCAGCCACCGCGGACCATCGTCTTGGCCCTGGCCGTTCGGATGGTCCGACGACGCGGGGCAGGGCGTGATGAAGGTGACGTTGGGCAGTTCCGGATACGACCCGTTGTTGCCGGCGATATAGAGGCCCTGGACGAAGGCCGCCGCGTCGGGGTCGACTTGGAAGCCGATCGACGATTGCGTCCCGTTGATCACGTCCTTGTAGAGGTGCTTCACGCCGAGAGGCGCGGACCAGATCGAGTTGTTGCTGTGCGCGATGTATTCCCACGAGTAGCCGGCGGTCGCGGCCTCGTCGAGGATCGTCGGGTAGTCGCTGCAGGCCTTGGGGAGGGTGGTCTTGCCCGCCGCTTCGTCGGCGCGCGCCGTCCCGTACGACTCCGCCATGTCGACCGCGTACTCCGCATTCTTCGTGTTGCCGCAGCCGACGTACTGGCTCGATGCATCTTCTTCGTCCGGGTAGGTTCCCGTCGAGTCGATGTCGCCGCCCGCGGGCAGCATCGCGTCCGCGCCTTTGAAGCCGGGGTTCTCGGCCATCGCATACGGCTCGGTCGACGCGTCGCTGTAGCCGCCGGCCTGCCCTGAAATCAGGTACTGATGCGCGACCCAGCTCGGGCCCTCGTTGCTCTGCAGCACGTTGGTCGCGACCGCGCCGACCGAGCCGCCGGCGAACCCGCCGGTGCTCGCCGAATACGGACCGGCAAAGAGCGTCGCGTAGGGCCACGACTGCTGGGGCGAGACGTACGCCAGCCCCGTGGCGCCGCTGCACACGCCCTGGCTGCCCCAGGGACAGCTGAAGGTTTCGTAACCCTTATTGTCTTCGTAGACCACGTTGCCCAACGCGTAGTCTTGCGCCTCGTACCAGAACGAGTCGACGTGGTGGTGCGTCGGGTCGATTTCGGCCTTGTCCTTCGTTTGGCAGCTCGAATTACAGAAGAGATCGTATTGTTTCAGCGGGCCGAAGCCGCCGCACTGCGAGGTGTTTGCGGGATTGCAGAGGTTCATCTGGCTGCCGAACGTACCGCCGGTCGGATAGTTCGTGCCGTAGAAGCCGGCGAACAGATTGTCGACGCTACGATTTTCCATCACGATGACGACGACGTGCTCGATCTGCGTCGGGAAGCTGAGTTCGAACTTGCCGTGGCGCGTCCGGCGCCACTTGTGGTGCGGCTTCGCACCGCGATAGTGCGCCTGCGGAAGGCGGCTCATCGCTTGAAGATACTGATGCCAGGTGCCCCAAGAAGCCGACGCCGCCGCGTTGTTGATCGGGGATGCGCCGGCACTGATGGGTACGAGAAAGGTGAGGACCAGCGCCGCCGCCCATAGCCGCGACGGCCGCTGCGAGAGATGCATGGTGACCTCTTTCCGGTGAGGGGGTCCCCAACGGGGGGACGGCTACTCTCCGGTGGTCCGATTCACAGCACCTTTAGCGCCGGCGCCTGTGACCTGCCGCACACGACGGCGCGCGACGACCGCAGGCTCGCGGCTCCCGGGCACTCAGCCGACGTGGAAGACCTGACCGGTTTGGGCGCCTTCGATGCTCTTCGCGTAAGCGAGCGCGGCGCGAGCCGCGGCGACCGGTTCGAAGCCGCGGAAGTACGCGCCGAACGCGTCCATCGACTCGCTCAGCACCGTCGGGCTCACCGCGTTGATGCGCTGGCGCGGGAGTTCGATCGCGGCCGCGCGGACGAAGCTCTCGAGGGCGCCGTTGACCATCGATGCCGCCGAACCGTAGCGGATCGGTTCCTGGGCGAGGATGCCGGTGATCAGGGTGAACGAGCCGCCCTCGTTCACGGAATCGCGGCCCAACAGGACGAGGTTGACCTGGCCCATCAGTTTGTCGCGCAGACCGACGTCGTAGAGCTCCGGCGTCATCTCCGACAGCGGGCCGAAGTGGACGCCGCCGGCGGCACAGGCGACGGCGTCGACCGTGCCGACGCGTTTGTAGAGGTCGCGGATGCTGTTCGGATCGGTCATATCGACGCGCTCGTCGCCGCTCGACCGGCCCGCCGAAATGACCTCGTGCCGTTGCGACAGTTCAGCGCGCACCGCTTTACCGAGCGTGCCGTTCGCGCCGATGAGAAGTATCTTCATAGCGCCCCTAAAACGCCCGGCCGGCGCGCGGTTGCGCGCTACGAAGTCGCCGGGGCGGCCTTCGCCGGCCGCCGGGGCCGGGGTTGCTGCGCGTCTTCGCCCTCGTCGGCGAACCTCGCTTCCTGTGCGAGCTTGTCGGGCGCGAGCCAGCCGTAGACGATGGGGACGATGACGAGCGTCAGCACGAGCGAACTGGTCAGACCGCCGATGACCGCGATGCCCAGCGACGCCCGCGTCGCACCGCCCGGGTTCAGCCCGAGCGCGAGCGGGAGCATGCCGGCGACCATCGCGATCGTCGTCATCATGATGGGACGAAACCGGATCTTGGCCGCCTCACGCATCGCGTCGTTCTTCTCCTTCCCGCGCTTGCGCTACGTGTCAGCGTCCACGAACAGGATGCCGTTCTTCGTCACGAGCCCGACGAGCAGCACCATCCCGATCAATAAGTAGCGGTTGAGCGTCTGGTGCGTGATCAAGAGCGCGCCGAATGCGCCGATCGTCGCGACCGGGATCGAGAACAGCGTCGCGAACGGCGTGCGGTAGCTGTTGTAGAGCGCTACGATCATCAGGAAGACCAACACGATCGAGCCGGCGAGCGACGAGCCGAGCGTTAGGAGCGCGGAACGCATCAGGTCTTGCTGGCCCTGGGCCGCGGGCTGAATGTGCACGAACGGCGGCAGACTGCGCGCCCTTCACGCGCTTCATGAACGCGTCCGTGACCGTCGACAGGCTAGCCCCTTTTCCGAGGTTCGCCGACACGTGGACGATGTCGCGGCGGTTCTCGCGCGTCAGTACGAGCGGCGTCGGCGCCCAGCGCAGGTGGGCAACGTCGCCCAGGCGGACGATGCTCCCGTTTTGCGCGCGGATCGGGATCGTGCGGACGCCGTCGAGGCTGCGCTGCGCGGCGCGCGGATAGATGACTTGCACGAACCCGCCGAACGGGGCGCTGTAGCCGCCGGCGATCGTCATCTCCGACGGCATGTCGTCCGCAGCGACGACCTGGCGGACCTTGGCCTCGTCCCGGTTCATCGCATCGTGGGTCGCGTCGAGCGGATGGCCGGGCGGATAGGTCACCTGCACGAAAATGATGTCCTGGTCGCCCGCCGGGAGATACTCATCGCCGATCAGGCCGGTCGGAACGAGCGCGAGCGCGGCCACGCACAGGATAGCGGCGACGATCACGATCGGCCACGGGCGCTCCATCGCGGCCGGCAGCCAGTGTTCCGAATAGCGTTTGCGCAGCGCCGTGAAGCGGTCGTCGAACCAGGTGATGAAGCGCGGCGGCTTCCACTCCGAACGCAGCGACCAAAGCCCAGCCAGCGTCGGCGTGATCGTGAACGAGACGAACAGCGACGTCAGGGTCGCGATCGAGACGACGATGCCGAACTCCGCGAGCTGGACGCCGACCGGTCCGCCGATGAACGCGATCGGCAGAAAGACCACGACGTCGACCAGTGTGATAACGGTCGCCGCGAGCCCGATCTCACTGCGGCCGTGCAGCGCCGCGTCGGCCGGCTCTTCTTCCCCTTCGCGATGGCGTTCGATGTTCTCGAGCACGACTGTCGAGTCGTCGATCAGGATCCCGATGACCAGCGTCATCGCTAGGAGCGAGATCGTGTCCAGCGTCAGGTTGAAGACCTTCATCGCAAACAGGGTGACGCCGAGCGATGTCGGGATCGCGACCAGCACGACGATCGCGTTACGCCAGGACTGCAGGAAGAACAGCATGACGATCGCCATCAACACGATGCCCTCGACCAGCGTGTGCTCGACGCCCCGTAGTTGTTCTTCCGTATACGTCGACTGCAGGTGGAGCACGTTGAAGTCGATGCCCGGAAACTGCGCACGCAGGGCCGGCAGGTTGCCGACGACGTTGTTCGCGACCGTTACTTCGCTCGCCGTCGTCGCCTTCTGGGCGTTGACCGTGACGCCGGTGCGGCCGTCGATCGACTCGTAGACGCGCTGGACGACGCTGCCGCTCAACACCTGCGCCACGTCGCCGACGCGCTTATCGACCGACGTCACCGCCCACGGGCTCAGGTTGCCGGTAAACCCCGACATCGCCGTTCCCGCGCCCGAGCCGACCTCGCTCGAACTCACCGAGCATCACGCTCTGCGTGTACGGTGCGGTCGCCGTCGCGCTGCCCGACGACACCGATGGCGCGGCCACGTTCACCGGCTGGTCGATCGGCACGTTGGGCACCGGTTCGAGTTGACCGCGCCCACGCTCGGCGGACCCGAGGCCGTCGCGGCCGGCTCGTTCGCCGTGTTCGCGGTGTTGCCCGTCGTACCGAACGCCGCGTTGCCGCCCTTCTACGGAATCGTGCCGGCCGACGGCGTCGGCTCCGGGGTCTCCCCGACCGCGGTCGGCGTTATCAGCGGACCGACGGAACCGGCTGCGCCGTGGTCGCGGTCGCCGTGCGGTGCGAACCCGACGCCGCCAACGCCAGCGCCGTCACGAATAGGAGCGGTACTACGATCTGCTTCACGTTCGGACCTTTCCTATTTTAGAAGGCAACGCGACCTCAGAGGACGACGACGCGGGTAATCAGGAGGACGATCAGCACGACCACCAGGATTCCGCCGATGCTCAGGCCGCCGCGGCGATACGGGTAGTCCGGGCCGCCGTAGTAATAGCCGCCTCCGCCGAACAGGAGGATCAGGATGATGAGGATGATCAGCAGCGTCACGTCGCGTCTCCAGGTAAGTGTGCTGCACGTCCTACCCCACTTGGCCGAGCCCGCAAACGCGGTCGGAAAACCGTACGGACCGCGTCGTCGAGCTTGCGTTTCGGACCGCCCTCATGGGGTACAACAGGGCGGCCCTGACGGCACAGCACCGAGTTTTGAGGGAGTCTGACTACATGGTGAACGATCCCCGGGATGTCCCGGACGTTGACGGCGATGCCATCGATCCGCCCAGTGACGACGACATCGACGGCGGCGACGACGATAACGACGACGACGAAGCCAATTCCGCGTTAGAAGAGTAGCCGCTCACGCTCGTCGCGAGCGATACGGCGCCGCGGGGGCAACCCTTGCGGCGCCTCCGTGTTTGCGCTCGTGAGTGAGGCTAGCCCTCGGTAGCGTCGGGCAACGGCTTGCGAACGGAAAATCCTAGAATGTCCATCCACTGGTCTTCGACGGCACCGTAACACTCACAGGTGACGGATTCGAGACCGGCGCGGTTCTTGATCGTGATGTGACCCTGCGTGTAGGCGATGAAGCCGGCCCTCTGCAGGGTCAATGCGGCAATCGTGACGCCCGCTCGGCGTACGCCGAGCATCTGCGCCAGGAACTCATGAGTCAGCCGGATCACGTCGCCCGGCACTCTATCGTGCGCCATCAGCAGCCACCGCGCGAGGCGTTCATTGGTAGGGTGTAGCCGGTTACACGCCGCAAACTGACCTACCGACACCAGGGTAGCCTGCGCGTAACGAAGAGATGCGGCCCGCAGTCCCGAGTCGGCCGCGATGCAACGTTCGAAATCGCTGCCACCGATGCTATATGCCGAGTTCGGAACTTGAATCAGGGCTCGCTGCGTGCCGTGATGTGCGCCGAGCGCGAGGGGAAGGCCGGTCATGCCTTCGCGCCCGATGAAACCGACCTCGACGGTGGAACCATCCATCATCTCCGTGACGATCGAAACGACGCAGCCGATAGGGAAAATGACCCGCTGCATGGGGCGTTCCCCGTCGTAAATGGGCTCCCGATGACGAAAGCTGACGCGACGCAGTTCAGGCAACAGGACGCCGCGTGCCGAGTCGTCCAGGTTATCGATGAACAAGTTGCCCGTCGTGCTGGTGAGGACCGGAGGACCGTCCACGTGCGAGATCGCTTTCGGGCCGGTGCATAGAACGCTCGGCCTGTTCCTGCGGACTCGGCAGCGGCTCCCGGTAGGTCTATGAGGGTGTCGGGACCGCGCGCACGCTTCGTGGTACGACGAGTTGTCCCTTGGCTTCGTCGTCCCCCTGGGCCCGCCTGCCCCTGCGTCCAACTTGTTCGGAACCGTACGTCTTTTCGGGACTGTCCCGTCTATAATTTTCTAAAGAAGGAGTAGTAAGTCGCCGCCGCAGGGAGGTCAAAAATGACGTATTTCGAGTTCGGCGTCTCCCAGATTTTCGGGGTCGCCGTTCTTGCTTTCCGTGGAGAAATTGACCTGGCCAACAGCACCCGATTCGCAGAGAGTCTCGCAACGGTTCCGAGTGAGCCGACCGTCATCGTCAGTCTCCAGGAGGTCGACTACATCGACTCGTCCGGCCTCACCGCTCTGACCCGAGAGGACCAGCGGCGGCAGCGCAGTGGGAGCCGCCTGCTGATCGTGCTTCCCGGCGGTCAAGCCGCCCGCGTGTTTGAGCTTTCCGGTCTGGACAAAGTCCTCGCGTGTTACGGCGGCATGACTGCTGCGATCGAGGCCGCGGCTTGCCACCGCGATGGGGTTGTCAGCCCCTGGATGCACGCCAGACCTTAGACTACCGCCTGAAAGCCGACGGCTAGCTTTTCTTCTTCCGGGGGACCTTCGCGCCCTTACGGCGCGCCTCGTTCAAGCCTATCGCGATGGCCTGTTTGCGGCTCGTGACTTTCTTGCCCGAACGTCCCGAACGCAACTCCCCGCGCTTGCGCTCATGCATCGCCCGTTCGACCTTCTTGCCGGCCTTGCGACCATACTTGCGGGTGGACTTCTTGCGGGTTGCCGTCTTCTTGCGGCTCGTCTTCTTGCGAGTTGTCGACTTTTTGCGGGTCGACTTCTTGTGTTCGGCCATCGGCGCCCTCCTCTGCCAAGCTATACCCATCGGCCGATAGTGTTATCCCAATCGACCGTCGCGCGATGTGAGGGCCGTGCGCGCCGCGCTGCGACGTTTAGCGATGGCCGCGGCGGGCAGACACATATCGAGGAGGCCGACGATTCATGGCAACGACCCTTCCACCGCAACATCAAGATCGACAGCCGGGACGGCAGTCGGAGATGCATCCTCAGCCGGAGACGGTGCATAGGGCGCTCGAGCGCGGCGCCCTTCTACGCGGCAAGAAGGTCGTCATCACCGGCGGCGACAGCGGCATCGGCCGCGCGATTGCCGTCGGAGTGGCGATGCAGGGTGGCGACGTCGCCGTAATCTACAAAGAGGAGCGCGAGGACGCCGAGGCGACACGCACGGCCGTTGAGGAAGTCGGCCGCCGCTATCTCGACGCCGCCGGCGACATCGGCAGCGAGCCGTTCTGCCGCGACGCGATCGAGAAGTTCGCCAAGGTCTTCGGAAAGATCGACGTGCTGATCAATAACTCCGGCGAACAACACGAGCAAGAGCGCATCGAGGACATCACCGAGGAGCAGCTCGAGCGGACGTTCCGAACGAACATCTTTGCGATGTTCTTCCTCGTGAAGGCCGCCCTTCCTCACATGGTCCGGGGCTCGTCTATCATTAACACCGCCTCGATCACGGCCTACGAGGGCAATCCGACGCTCGTCGACTACGCGTCGACCAAAGGCGCGATCGTCGCGTTCACCCGTTCGCTCTCGACGCAGTTACTCAAGCGTGGGATTCGCGTTAACGCCGTAGCACCGGGGCCCATCTGGACGCCCCTGATACCGGCCAGTTACGATGCAGACAAGGTCAAGGAGTTCGGCAAGAACACGCCCATGGGCCGCCCCGGGCAGCCGTCGGAGGTGGCGCCGGCGTATCTGTTCCTCGCGTCCGATCTCGCGTCGTACATCAGCGGGCAGACCATCCATGTCAACGGCGGCATCGTCATCAACGGTTAACGTCTTCTATTTATCGAACGCGCGTCTGCCGTCTTCTATCCGTTCGAGCGCGGCGGTGTAATCGCGCTCGCCCGTCAGCTTCAAGTCGTTGCCCTCCTCTTCGCTATATTGACATAGAAAATTTCGGATTTCGTCGAGTAATTTTGGCGGCAGATCCGCGAGCTCGCGGTAGCCATCCGTGCTCAGTGATGTCTCCTTGCGCGGGAGGAGCATGCCGACGAAGCGGTCGTTCTCGACGCCGTTCTTCTCCATTCCGATCACGCCGAGCAGGCGTACGTCCAGGACGCAGCCGGGAAACGTCGGCTCGTCCATAAGCACGATGATGTCGAGCGGATCGCCGTCTTTGCCGAGCGTCGACGGGATGAAGCCGTAGTCGTACGGCCACGCCAGCCCCGAGGCGAGGGTTTGCTTGAGCGTCAGCGCCCCGATCTCCGCGTCGAGCGCGAACTTGTGGCGGCTCCCGCGCGGCGTTTCGACGACGGCTCGTAGGGTCACGCCATCGCCTCCCGCGCTAATTTTCGGATCGATATACTGGTACTTGAGGGAACGCTTCGTCTTTTTCATAGCTAATTAAGCCTCGTACCACCGCAGGCTCGATGGGAAACATGCCATGCCGCCGACCCCTCATCCGCTCTGAAGTCTCCGGCACGCCCAAGCTTCCCATCCGTCGCGTCTCCGAAACAATGCGGTGAATCGGTCGTAGCTGGGGCATGAGCGTGCTCTTTGCTGCGGCCATCGTCTCATTCATGTTCTCGAACGGCCGGTTTCCGGTCATCGTGTGCGCGTGGCTCGCGCCCGTCTTGCTGCTGCGATTCACGCGGACGGGCAACGGACCGTTACGACTGATCCTCGCCTACGCCGGGCTGAGTTTCGCATACTGTTCCAGTTCTACAACGTTTCGCCGTTCGAGGGCGTCGGCTACGCGATATTCTCGGCGGCCGTCGGGATCACGCTGATCGTGCCGTATATCGTCGACCGCTACGTGGGACTGCGCTGGAGCGGGCTCGCGCGCACCTTCGCCTTCCCCCTGACGCTCGTCGCTTGCGAATTCTTTACCGCGTTCGGACCGCTCGGCTCGTGGTGTTCGATCGCCTACTCGCAGTATGAGAGCTTGACGCTCGTGCAGTTGGTCGGCGTCACCGGCTTGTACGGGCTGACGTTCCTGATCGGCTGGTTCGCCGCAGTGGCGAACGGCCTGTGGGAGGCGGGGTTTGATATTTCGCGCGCGCGGAGCGCGTGCGGCGCCTTCGGTGTCGTGTTTCTTGCGGTGCTCCTTTACGGTGGGTTGCGGCTCGCCGCATTTCCGCCCGCTGCCCCCACGATCCGCATCGCCGCGATCACGCGGCCGGACGAGCAGTCGATCCCCGACGCGCCGAGTCCCCAACTCAACCGACGGCTCATGCTTGGCGGGCCCGTGTCCGCCGACGAGTTCGCGCGCGTGCGCCGCCGAAGCGAACGCGTGGCGGACGTGATGCTCGGGCGCGCCGACGTTGAGGCAAAGGCCGGTGCGCGCATCGTCACGTTCGGCGAGTTCAACCTGCCGGTGTTGCAGCAGGACGAACCTGCGCTGATCGCCCGCGCCGGCGCACTCGCGCGGCGCGACGGCGTGTACCTAGCGTTGCCGCTCGGCGTGTTCGAGATCGGCCACCATCCGTCGATCGACGACCCCTTCGTGCTCGTCGGGCCGTCCGGCGCGGTCGTGTGGCAATATCGCAAGACCGAACTGCCACCGGGCGAGGGGGGCCTGGTCGAGCCGGGCAGCGGCGTCTTGCTGACCGCGCAGACGCCGTATGGGCGGCTCGGGGGCGCCGTCGCGTTCGACATGGACTTTCCCGGTTTCTTATTACAGGCTGAGCGCAACCGGACCGACACGCTGATCGTGCCGGAGAACGAGGCGGCCGCATTCGACCCGAGGCACTCCCGGATGGCGCTCTATCGAGCCGTCGAAAACGGTTTCAACCTGCTGTTGCAGGCGACCCAGAGCCTGTCGCTCGTGTGCGACTACCAGGGCCGGGTGTACGCGCTGATGGATCACTATCACGCGGGCGACCGGGTGATAGTGGGGCAGCGTCGACCAAGGGCGTCGCCACCGTCTACGCGCTCGGCGGCTGGGCCTTTCCGCAGTTGTGCCTCGTCGCACTGAGCGCGCTCCTGATTGCGACGATCGTCGCGCGGCGCCGAATCGAACCTGCGGCGCGCGCCTACATCTGAAAAGCGCGCAACGCGATGCAGTTGACCAGGTAATTCTTGCCGCCGTAGGTGATGCTGCAGATCGGATCTTCAGAGTCCTCCGGATCCGGTTCTTTGCCGATCAACGTGACTTTTTTGCCGACCGTGATGACGTTGGCGCGACCGGCCGCGTGCAGCTTGTGATACTCATTGCGCACCGCGCTCGGATTGGCGTCGTCCGTGTCGACTTTATAGAACGCGTCGAAGGCCTTCACGTCGGTGAACGCGGGAGCCGCGTCCTTGCCGGGCGTCTGTCCGACTGCGTTCTTGCCGTAGATCATCTCCGCGATGATCTGATCGCCGCAGCATATGCTGGTCGCCATGGGGTACGTGACGCCGGTTTCGGCGGCGGCCGGGGCGGCCAGCAGGCAAGCCGCGAGGGCGGCGACGAGTGCGGCGTGGGTGCGGATCATTGCTGCTGGAGGTCCTCCAAGGCACGGGGGGGTGAAGCGGGCTTTCCTTTAGAGTCGACGGCCGGTTCCCCTTCGGCGGCCAGCCTGAGTCGCCGTGCGAGGCGGGCGTCGCGAGCGCGGACGACTATCGCGAACCGGAGCAGGCGTTAGCCAGGGCGGCCGAAGGCCACGATCTCGTGCTGCTCGCGATGGTTGGTCCAGAAGCGCGCGCCGTCGAAGGCGAGCCCGCGCGCCTGGAAGCCGATGTACGCCACGTCTTCGCTCGACGACACGCCGTCGTGGACGTCCACGCGCGTCAGCCAGAAGTCGTTCGTCGTCTCGTCGTCGGTCGTCACCAAATAGAAGTGGTCGCCGACGATCACCTGGCCGCAGATCTCGTGCGGAACGGTCACCACCGTGCGATGGCCGCCCGCTTCGTCGAACGCCAGGATGCGCTTGTTGTACCACTGGCTCATGTAGAGCGTCGCGCCGTCGTGCGAGAGTTGCGAGCCGGTGTCGTCGGGGACCGCCAGCGCATCCGTCGCGACGAAGCCTTCGCCCGGCACGAAGCGCACGATCGTGCGGCGGTCGTCGGGAGTCTCGCAGAGGACCCGCAGCTCGTCGCCCGCGCGCGTCAGGCCGTACGGTACCCCCGGCGCGTCGAACTCTTCGCGGACCTTCCAGGTCCAGGGATCGAGCGCGTAGAGCCGGCTCGTGCCCAGCGCCGCCATCCATAGCACCGGGTCGTCGAACACCAGGGCCTGCGGCCGCGGGGCCGGGGACGGCAGCCGGAGCAACTCGACGATCGCGTCCATGCGGGAGTGTTTCGGCGCTGCCTCGCGGCACCCCCGGCCCGACCCTTGCCGCCTAGGACCGGAACGCGACGTAGACACACCTTACGATCAGCCGGTAGGCGACCAGATCGTTCCACTGCAGAGAAGCTCGACCGTTACGTGTAGCCGCGCGAGTCGTCAATGGGTCGAAGGACTGCCGGAATATGCGGTAGTGGCTCGAAATGCGAGCTTCATGAGGAATCCCGGCTGGAGGAGTGTGCTTATGTTGCGCTATGCCGCTCTCATTGTTCCGATCATCCTTACCGGCTGTGCAGGCGTGCAAAATGGCATGTCGCCGATGGTGCAACGGCAAGCCTTTGCGATGCATCGCGGGACTGCATCGTGCAGCGCGGATCTGCTCTACGTTCTTACGGTCGACAGTCTTTCGCAGAGCACCATTCTCGCGCATAACCAGAGCGACGGTTCGCTGTGCGAGTCGTTCAACATCCCGGCCGCGACGCTAAACGACGTGGCAACCGTCGATTCGAGCGGCAATCTTTGGGTTGCGTGGTTCGCAGACTACGACGGTCCGAGCCAAAGCGCCGGCGTCTATGAGTTCGCGCCGGGTTCGTCGACGCCCGAGAAGTCGCTCGACGACGGAACGGCGATCCCGTACGGCATCACGGTCGCGCCGGATGGAACCGTTTACGTGGCCAACACGACGAACAATACCGGTAGGCAAACGAACATCGAGGTATACGCACCCGGAGCCACCGAGCCGACCAGCACGCTCTTGCCACCGACGAACTACTATGAACTCGAAACCGTCACGATCGACCGCGCCGGGAATCTCTACGCACATTATTTCAACGACCCGGCGGACGAGCAAGGCATCCTCGAATGGCCGAAGGGCCAGACCTCCGCGATCGACCTGAACCTTCCGTACGGCCAAGGGGCGTGGTCCTTGACCACGACGCCGACGGGCGCCCTCTTAGGCTGCGCTGACGGCTGCTATCAGATGGACCGCGGCAAAGTGATCTTCAAGCTCGCCGACAAGAGGCGCCGCAAGAACGCGGCACGGTGCATGGGGCTCCGCATCGGTGGAATACTTTCCTAGCGACGCCACCAACGCGAAGCTGGACCAGGCGAACGCACAATTGTCCGACGCGAAGCGCTCGATCGGCAAGATGGCGGCCGCACTGCAGTCGATGCGATCGGACCTCGGACAGCTCGGGCCGATGCGGACGGATCTGCGAAAGATGGCCCACGATATCGGCGGCTCGTTCCTCTTCCGCGGCGTGAAGTAGGACTTTCGTCTCGCGGCGAGGCGCCGCAGGGTCAAGCCGCATCATGCGGGGGCGCCTCGACGCGGCAGCCCGTCTATGTCGGGCTCGCGTGTGACTCGGCGCACTGGCTTAATCCGATGTAACGTTACAACGCCTTCACGATCATGCAGTGCAGCGAATAATGGGTGCCGCGTGCAGGTGTTAATCTCCGATGCAAGTAACCCACGTGGCCTCACAATCCGGGCTTTGTGCGCAGTTAACTTGAGGAGATTCTCTGTGAGACGAGATTTTCGTATCAGCTTGACCGTCGCGGCCTTTGGACTTGCCGCGGCCACGTTCCAGATGACCGCGGCTGCGGGGAGCGGTTCGGGGGCGCCGCTGCGTCATCGATTCCCGTTTCATCCACGACCGCAAGCTTCAACGCTCCCCACGCCTATTTTCGCCGGCGGCGGTAGCGTGCCGGCGCAGATGTTGCGCGCGTGGGGCAACCAGTTCGGCGTCACGCCGGGTCAGCCGGCGGCGCCATCCAAGGCGAACGTTGAGATGCTGTTTGCGTCGACGAATGGGCCCGCCGGCGAGCGCTACCTGATCAATCAGGCGTTCGACTCGCTGAACACGCCGGCGGGGAGTCCGACGTACACCGACACGACGAACGGTCGCGATTGGACGTTCCCGTATCCGAACTCGAACGACCCGGCGACGTACCCCGACTACGTGATCGGCTCGCCGCTGTCGATCGCGCTGCAGACGCAGTACAACAGCGAGACGCTGGCGCAGCGAGGCAAGGCGGTGCAGGTGCCAATCGTCGAGGCGGGCATCGCGATGGCCTATAATCTCGGACCATACGCAAGCCTCGGGAGCCGCACCCAGTTCGTGATGTCCCGCAAGACGTACTGTGGGATCTACACCGGCACGATCGTCGATTGGAGCGACCCGCAGGTGACCGCCGACAACGGCGGTACGCCGGTCGTCAGCGCGGCGACCCCGATCGACGCGGTCTATCGCGCCGACTCCGCCGGGTCGACGTTCATTCTCACGACGCACTTCAACGCCGTTTGCGCGAAAGCGGGCGTACCGTATGGTCAGGGCGTCAGCGAAACGTTCAGCCTGCCCAACCCGGTGCCGCCGAACGCGAACTTCGTCGGAGCGAACGGCAATGCCGCGTTGATCAACAACGTCGTCATGCCGGCGAACCCGACGCATGGCGCGGTGGGCTACACCGGTCCGTCGTCGGTGCAACTGAACGATGCCAGCGCGCCGCCGGCCGCCGCGCTGATCAACCGGATGGGCGTCGCTCACCAGCCGACCGTGGCGGCGGTGAAAGAGGCGTTCCTGAAGGGACCGTACACCGGCCCGCCGCCGGGCTGGGCGCCACGGCCGCATACGTATGTCCCCGACCCGAGGGGCAACGGATCGTATCCGATCTCCGGACTGATCTTCATGCTCTTCTACCACTGCTTCCCGGCCGGCGATCCGGACGTTCCCGCGATGCAGGCCTTCTTCGACGCGGCGATGGCGCCGGAGATCAGCGGCCTGACCACGTACGATATGCTCGCGGAGGCGGCCGGACTCGCCGAACTCAGCAACGTCCGCAAGAAGACGGTGCGCACGGCGCTAATGAACGTCCAACTCGTGCCGCCGATGGGGACCTGCCGCTAGCAACCTCACAGCAATCTTCAACGACGACAAGAGCCCGGCGTCCACGACGCCGGGCTCTTGTCCGCGCGCGAGGGAGCGCGAGACGTTACGCTGTTCGGCGATTGGGTACGAAGCGTTTACTTGAACTCACATCAACCGTTTGACGGTGCGAACCGCGGAGGACCCTTTTGATGTTGCCCAGCGACGTGCCCCAGCCATTGCGAGGCGCTCTGAACACGTCACAGACGTTCTTGAACCAGCAGACTGCCTACATGTCGACAATGGTCGGCGAACGCATCGACGAGGTTGCGGCGAGCCTCCGAAAAGTCGCCGATCAACTGCGCGCCGACTCCAGCCCACCGATCGTGACGAACCTTGCGGACCAGGGAGCGCAGCGGCTTGAACAAGCGGGCGAGTACTTCCGGGGAGCCGACGGCCGCACGTTGCTCGGGGACGCCCAGCGCATCGTCAGCGCCAATCCGTTACTGGCGGCATCGATCGCCTATGTTGCGGGCGTGTCGGTCTCACGCTTCCTTAAAACGTCCGCACCCGCACAAAACGCACTCACCTACTCAACAGAGGAGCACGTGTAGTGGATTACTCTAACAAAGAGCAAGACAATTCGAGCCAAAACGGCGCAAGCTGGGTCGCTGAGACCATCGACATGATGAAACACCGCGTTGGGGAAGCTACGTCGCAGATGAGGGAACACGTGCCCTCGACCGACCGGATGCTGTCGGCCGTCGCCGACAACTCGCTCGCGCTCGTCGGCGGTGCGTTTGCCGTCGGTTTACTCACGGGCCTGGTCGTCCCCGTCTCCTCCGCTGAGCGCAGCAGAATCGGCCCACTGCGCGACTCGTTGGTCGATCGGGCCGGAGATGTGGCCGCGGACATCGTGGAGCACGGCAAGCAGGTTATCGCCGAGACCGCAACCGCGGCCGCGAATTCGGCTCGCGAACACGGCCGCGAGGTCCTGTCGGACGCGCAACGCCAAGCTCACGAGAGTCCTTCGACCAGCCGCTGATAGATCGGGCCGGCCGTTTCGACGAACGCCTGGCGATCGGCGTCCTCAGCTTTCGTCTGAGCCGCATCCGGAACTCCGCGATTCTTCCGGTTGATCGCGAATGCCATGATCTGGACCTGCGCCGTCGCGACGGCATCGACGAGCGAAGCCACGCGCGGTTGTAGACGGGCCGAGAGCGCGGGCTTCAGCGCGTCGGCCGTCGTGCGAAGCGCCTCGGCGGCGGCGGCGGCCCGCGCGTCGCGAGCGTCGCCATCACTGTCGCCGGACGTTTCGAATGCCTGAACGGTCGAATCGTATGCGACGCGAATCGCGGCGATGAGCGCTTGGGCTTGATCGCCGTCAAGGCCGGTTTGCTTGCGGGCCCCGATCCAGCGCACGACGGCACGAACGGCAAGCCCAATGAGTCCCGCCACGATCAATCTACGCAACCACTTCATGCGGCCCTCGTTCCCCGGAACCGGTCCAAGTATGCGCGCTTCGATGGATCCGGCTCCTGGCGCGGGTCGACCCCGGCCGGGTGCAGTGTGACGGTGTGGATCTCCGCCGGCGCCGTTGTCGTCGCCGGGGTCGCGGGAGCTACGCTTGAGAAAGAGCCCGCCTGAACAGCGGGCCCTCTTCTTCGGCGCGTGCGTTCGTGCGTTACGGTTAGCGCTTACCGTAAAGGCCGACCCTTTCCAACCGCTCGCCGGACCTTGTTTTCTCGGGCTTGAGGATCTTCGGGGGCGGATTCGCGAGAGGCTCGAACGGCGAGCCGCTCATTCCCGGCGGTGGCATGTTCTGGAAGTTCATCATGCTCACGAGCGTCTGCCAGCCGTCGTAATTAGTCGGTGCCTTGATGCCCAGCACGATGCCCGTGTTCGTCACTTCCATCGCTTGGGACTCGTGATTCTTGAAGACGACCTTGGGTTGCCTACTTCCCGTCGGGGTGTAGAGAACGATGTTCCACGATCGTGCCGCGAGGCCGCTCTTGAACTCGGCCTGATAATAGACTACGGCAACCTCTGTATTCTTGGGATTCAACTTACAAACGCACGATACGCTCGCAGATGCGACGCCAACATTTTCTTTCTTTGACACTTTCCCGAACGTCCAGTACGAGTCGGTGATGATACCACTCAGCTCACTGCAGTTTCCTGTACAATAGCCGTCGATCCAGCCGAAATGGTAGAAACTGCCGTCGATCGGGCTACCAAGCAGACCCTGTGTCCCGGAATACACGATTGTAGTGTCCTGTGTCGTCGGATCAAACGAAACGCTCACCGGGCACGAATTCGGGGATGCGCAAAACGGATCCGCCCAGTAGGGAATGTTGACCTGGCCGGAGTCGCCGTCCGATGGAGGCACTCCCAGATTGGCGAGTCTGGTTCCCCTGCAAGACCACGGTGTAGGAAACCGCGCTCTGGCTAGGGATTGTAGCGTCATCTACGTTGATGCCGCCGTTCCCGCCGTCACCGGACGGATTTGCGAAGGCCGGGGCTGCGCAGCACGCAACGATGCCTGCGGCGATGATCGCGAGCGTTTTGTGAGTGATGTTCATGGAGGATGCTCCTTTGCCGATTGTGAGTGTGGGCTTGCGCCCTTAGGCAAAGGCTATGACGTATGCGCCGCTGAGGGCATCCGTAGTAGTACGGAGCCGGGGCTTTTCGGGTACGCACCCTCGGGCCCGACCTCGGCTCCGCCACGCTACCGCGCGAGTTGTGCGCGTTTCAGTACAGGAGTTTCGGGCCGAAGAGGACCTCGGGGACGAACTCTTGGTTGGTGAAGTCGGACCGGAACGGGGCCGTCGAACCCGTCCCCGAGACGAGCCGGCGGACCAGCGTGCTGCCGGTGATGCGTGCTTCCGTCGCGATCTTGACCGTGCCGATCAGTTTGCCGCTGGTCGTGTTGGCGTACTCGTCGACTTCGATCGTCTCGATCCGGCACACCGTGCCCGCCGTCGTGTCGTAGTAGTGCGTGTCGCGGCGTGCGACCGTGCCGCGCGTGACCGAGACCGTCTGGACCGTTTCGTGCAGATCGTCGGCCATCAGGCCGGCCATCTTGCCGCAGGCGTGCGGCGTCGTCACCGGGGCCGCGATCGCGAAAGTGTCGTTGGTAATCGGCTGCGGCGGCGCGCCGCCGCCCGGGAACCAGTCGGGTACGTCGGTCGTCTTGCCGCGCGTGGTAACGGGGATCACGAAGGCCGCGCCCATCTGCACCGGTGAACCGAAGGTCGTCTCCGATGCCGCCGCGTTGGCCGGGATCGTCGTCATGCGGCCCGAGCCATCGGCGCGATCCTCGCTGTTCGTGCCGATCGACGTGCTGCCGACCGCGTCGATGTCGTCGCGAAGCGTCTCACCCGCCGCGCGCGTGTCCACGAAGCCGTCCTCGTAGTAGGACGTTCCTGATGAAGTTCTGGACCGTGTACTCATCGAGGTTGGCGCCGTTGCTCGTCCAGGCCGCTCCGGCGGTTTCCGGATACGTATCCACGATATAGGGCGTCGAGAAGCCGGGCGCCGCCGTCTGGAACGAGTCCGTCGGGTCCGCCGAGAGGCCGTACCCCCAGACGACCTCGTCGGCGCCGCTCTGAGTGCCGCTGCCGGCCGGCGTGAAGTTCACCAGCGTGCCCATCCTGTCGCTGTTGCCGATATCGCCGCTTGCAGACACGAACTCGAACTGGATCGCGTGCCCGCTCACCCTTTGCGTGAACGCTTGCACCGTCGTCGTGCTCGAGCCCTTGAAGAGCTCCTTGAAGGGCTTGCCCTGGATGCGTTCGTCAAGGCTCGTCGTGTAGTCGTAGTTGAACGTGTCGCCGTCGATCACCGGCGGCCCGAGCCACCCGCGCTGGGCGGCTTGCGGCGGACGATAGGCGCTCGGCAGCGGACGCGCGTCAAGCGGCGGTGCGGACCACACCGTCGCAAGCAAGGACGCGAGCGCGGCGAGGCGGATGCCTTTGATATGCGCGCTCATGGCTGCAGCCCCGGCGAGACCGCGGCCGAGAGCGCGAGCGTTCCCACCACGAGGAACGACGCCGACTCGTGGCCGCCCGTGTATGAGTACTCGATCGCCTCCTCGCGTTCGAAGCCCGGCGAGGTGAGGATCTTCGCGGCCCAGACGTCGTTGCCGTCGCTCGAAAACGCGAAGTCGTAGACGTGTTCCGGCGCACCTGAACCGAGGTGGACGCGAGCGACCGGCGTCGTCGAGGGTAACTCGTAGAGATCGAGCGCGCATGCCGCGCCGCGGAGCACCGCGAGCCTGCCGGTGCTGTCGAAGTGCAACGGCGCGAGGGGATGCGGGATCGCGAGGTGCGTGTACTTGGCGCCCGCGACGAACTCGCCCGCCGTCTCTTTCCCCGGCGAGCAGTCGGAGCAGATGGGTTTCGTGAGTCCGGCGACCACGACGTCGCCCGCCGCGTCGACCGCGACGCGCTCCGGCGTCGGCATTCGGGGGACCGAGAGCGTCTGCGAGGGCTGCGTCGCGCCGGGCGCGTAGGTGACGACGTTGCCGGCCGCGCCGGCGCAGCCGCCGAAGGATGGCGCGAACGCGCAGTCGTTGGCGACGTAGACCGTGCCGTCGGAGCCGACCGCGAGCCCGACCGGCTGGAAGCCCTGGTCGGACAGGATCCGGAGCGGCTTGCGCGCGCGCGGCGCGAACTCGACGATGCGCTGGCCTCCCGATATGAAGCCCTCGTCCGCGACATAGATGTTACCGGCGGCATCGACCGCGAGGCCGCTCGGCACCGTCCCGGCGATCAGGCCGACCTCCGCGTGCGTCGTCGCCGAGAAGACTTCGACCGTGCTGGTCAGTTCGTCCGACGCGAAGAACAGTGGACCGCTCGTTGCGCCGAACCAGCTCGCCGACAGCTCTCGCGCCGCCGGTGCGCGGGCTGGGTGAGACGCGGCGCTGGAGGCCGCCGCGAGCGCGAGGGCGAGCAGAGGTCCGGCGAATGCGGCCGACCAGCATTGCACGCCCCGTATCACGGCGTCACCTCGAACACCGCGCCGACGTTGTCCTCGCCGCCCTCGAACGCCGCGCCGTACAGGTTGCCGGCGCGGTCGAGGACGAGCGCGTCCGGCAGCGGACCGGCTGCGTCCTGATTCCTCCCAAAGGTATAGACGACCGTGTAAGACCACTTGCCGCTCGGCTGCGGGCGCATCTCGAACAGGACGCCGCCGCCGTACTTGCCGCCGCCGCCTTGCGTGCCCCAGAGGTTGCCGCCCTTGTCGAACACGAGACCGCCGGGTCCATAGCCGTCGGGTCCGCTGCCCGGGACGAATGCGCGCACGATCGTTTCGGTCCACGGCCCGCTCTTCGTGGGACTCAGCTCGTAGATGACGCCGCCCATCTGAAGGCCGCCACCGACCGCGCCGAACAGGTTGCCCCTGCCGTCGGCGACCAGTCCCGTAACAGGAAAGTAGCCGTCGGTATTCTCCTGTGCAAAGGCGTGGAGGTCGGTCAGTTTCGGTTTCGACGAGCCCGTCGTCAACGCGAACGCCGTGCCGCACCCCATCGCGCCGCCCTTGGGGCACTCGACGCCGCCGTATTCCGTCGTGCCGTAGAGCGTGCCGTCGCTCCCGATGAGCACGGGGGCGTACGGCGAGTTCGGGTTGAGCGACTCGTCGACGTTGAAGACGTTTAACGTCTTGTCTTTCCAAGAGCCGCCGGACTGCGGCCGCAGCCGATAGACGACGCCCGCGCCTTCGACCGATCCCTGTGCCTGGAGCGAGCCGCCCGGGCCGCCGCTCACCGTCGTGCCGTAGAGGTTTCCGGCCGCGTCCATCACGAGCGCGCTGTCCGGATAGCTGCCGTCCATGCCGCTGAATGCGTGGATGATGCGATACCTGAAGCGACCGTTCGCCGGGCTCAGTTCGTAGACGATCCCGCTGTTGCCCGCACCGCCGTTCGAGACCGCGCCGTAGACGTTGCCGACGCCGTCGACCATCACGCCAGATGTGGGAAAGATGCCGTCGTTCTTGCCGCCGAACGCGTGCAGGACGTGCCCGCGCCAATGCCCGCGCTGCGTGGGCGTCAAGCGGTAAACGATGCCGTAGCCCTGAGAAGTGCTTCCGGGTCCGCCCTCCTCCGTCGTTCCGTAGACGTTGCCCGCGGCGTCGAGCGCGACGCCGGCGCGCGGATAGGCGCCGTTGAAGCCGAGGAACGAGAAGAGAACGCGTTCCTTCGCGGCGGATGCAACGCTCGCCGGTGCGATCAGGGCGAGGGCGAGCGCCGCGCTGAAGACGCGCCGACGACCGCCGTGCATCTGCTGAACTCGTGAGTGACGCAACCGAACCTCCGCTCGCTGCCCGAACGTTGGAAAACATGGACATCATAGCGCACGCGCGCCGACCGCGCCACGTACATCCGTACAGTTATGCGAGTTTTCGGGAGGTCCGGCCGGGGGCTTAACTCGTGAAGCCACCCCAAATCAGGTAGGCGCCGATCGCGACCACGAGGATGCCGTAGGCCCAAAAGAACTCCTCGAACTTCATCCAACGCGCCATCCGTGCAATGCCCTGGCCCGGAACGAACATCAAAACGAGGCCGCGGAGAACGGTGATCCATCCGATGAGCGTGACCACAATCGCGAGCGGTCCTTCATTCCAAACATTGTGGGTCAGCACGATCGAAAGGCCCGCCAGAAGCAAAGCGATCCCGAGCAGGAACAGCGCCGTGCGATTTTCGGTAAGGTCGTCGAGCACCCTCAAGAATACGGCTCTCTGAAAAAGGATCGATGCTCCTACGCAGACCACGAGTAACCCGATCAGCCGGGCCAGGAAAATGGTAGCGTGCATGGTGAGCCCTTCCCCTTGCCTTCTCATTTCCCATTCGCAAGCCGGCGGGGGTCGATACTGACAATGGATCGTTAGCGGCCGACGAAACGTAACACGGCGACGCGCTGCAGCGCGGCTGCGTCGCGCTGGTCTACGCGTTGCCGCGCGCCCGGCGCGACGAAGCGGTAGACGACGCCGCTCGCGGGGCCAGTAACGGTCAGGGCCGTTCTGCCGACGTACTCGAATTCGGCTCCGCCGCGCGGCGGGCGATCGAGGCGCGATCCGCGTGAGACGGCTCGCGTTCTGCCGCAACACATAAGGCCTCCTATTCTTCGGAAAAATTCGGAACGTCGACGAACGTTTCGGGAAAGGCCGCGCGCTCGAGTAGGATGGCTGCGGCCGAGAGCGCCGGCCAGAACATGAGCACTCGGCGGGCGCCGCTCGCGGTCAACGCCGCCGCAGGCAGCGCAACCCAGACGCTGGCGCACATGAAGCAGTCAAGCACGGCGCACCGTCGCTCTCGAAGCGAGCCGCGGACGTGGGCGAGGATGTTCCACGGGCCGTCCTCGGCGTGGAGCGCATGCGCCACGCGCCAGGTGCCCAGAGCGGCGACCGCCAGAGCGGTCGCCGCCGGGCCGTCTTTCATCAGCTCGAGAACTTCAGGCTGATGGTTTGGAAGTCGCCCTCAGCGAGGTCGTAGGCCGGCCAAGAGTACCCGTCCGTTACGCGTTTGCGGTAGTAGAGCCTGAACTCGTAACAACAGTCGGCCGGCGGCGTGCCGCTCCCCGGATTCGCGGGGAACATGATCGTCTCGGTCCCGCCGACCCAACTCGCCGTGGCGTAGTTTGCGTTGGTCGGGGCCGGTGTGGGATTGGTCACGTATCCGCGCAACCCCGGAGGCGTGACGACCGGCGCGTTGCCGTGACCGTACTGCGACTCCAACTCGTACTGGCACACGAAGCCGTTGTTGTCTTGGGCGGTCACGGAGATCAGCACGAACCCGTTTGGACTGACATCATAGGCCGGGCACTCGACATTCCCGTTCTGCATCGCGGGGACACCCGGCGAGGTCCAGGCGGTGATGCCGTTGACGGACTGCGCCATGGCGGTGCTGTCGATGGTGAGCGTCAGCGGGCCGCCGGGCACCTCCGTGCCGACCGGATTGAAGGCTTGGTCGAACCCGACCAAGGTGAGATCCACGGCGCCGAACGGCACGCCGCCGAGAATCGTCGTGTCCATAGCGATGAGCACCAAACCCTCCTCGCCCCAGAAGACTTGGCCGCTCGGCGGAATCGTGGGGAACGGCGCGAGTCCGGGCGGCGCCGGCAATGTTTGGCGAGCCTCGGTCGTCGCATACAGATTGGAGTACCCGTTCGCGGCGAACGGCCCCATCTGCACGTTGTAGCCCGTGGTCGTATTCGCCACCGGATCGTAGATCCACACCGGCAGCCACAGCGCGGAGCCTATCGGCGTCGCAGCCGCACTACCGGGCGGCGGCGGTTGGGTGCCCCCGCGCGCCTTGGGAGCGTTCCAGACCGAGCCGTTCACTTGGTAATACTTAAATGCGTCCAGCGCTACGGCGGCATAGAGCCAGAGCTGGCCTTGGAACGCGACGTCGGTGTTATCGCCGCCAGCTTGGGCAAGGCCGCCGGCGTCGATCAACGTCGTGAGAATGTTGCCCACGCTGGTCCAGACGTAGCCCGTTTCGGGCAGCGCACCACCCGGGCAGCACGTCAGCGTGCTTTGGTTACCCGTCAGGGTCACCGTCTGACCGCTTTCCATGCACCAATTCGTATCGAGCGAAGGATCCACCGGTACGATGGTAGTGCCGCCCTGCGTTACACCGAACGTGATGTTCGGCTCGTCGCAGCACCACCACCAGTACGGGAAGATCTCGCGCAGCGCCGGGTTTGCAAACTTCTTGGCGATCAGCGCCGTGCGGGCCGCATCCTGCGTATTCACGCTCGGCCGCGCCGCGGCGGCGAAGCCTTGACCGCGGATCAGTGCGCGGCCCTCTGGGCGGAAGACCGCCACCGACTGCGCGCCGTTCGCGACGCGGGTTTCGAGCGCTTCGATAACGTGCAGGATGTCCCACTCCCACCACCATGGCCAGCAGAGCCACCAGTACGGTTCGCACGGCCAACAGGGAAAGAACCCGTCCCACCACGGGAAGCACAGGGTGAAGGTGCCGTCGGGACCGGTCGTCACCGAGCCGCGCGGGGACGTGCTGTAGCCGCCCGTCGCCCAGGAAACGATGTAGACGGTGACTTCGGCGGCCGGCGCGGGGCAGCCGTCGGGGCCAACGACGGTACCGCTCACGCACCATTCCGGCCAGAATATGCGCCATCCGTCGATGAGTTCGGGCGTGAGCGCGAGCTGCGCCGCCTGGATCGGGTGCGCGCCGCTCAGCGCCGTGCGTGAGATCGTGACGCGCGGCGCACCCGCGACGGACTTGGGAGAAGCAGCCGCAGTAACGGGCAAGACCGCCACCTGCAACGAGAAGCCGCTGGGGGCGTGTGCCGCCTCGTGGGGCACGTTGAGCGAGTAACTGCCATTGGGTCGCACCGGCGAGGTGGCGAGTACGGTGTCGCCGCGTAACGCAACAGCCGACAGCCTCGCAGCGTCGGACTCGCTGACGCCGCGCACCTTGCCGGCGATCGCGATGGGCTTGTTTAACATTACATGTGTCCTTTCAGAATGGGGGGCGGAGACCATCATTCTGAAGAGTCAAGCGAGCGTGAACCACGCGGGTCGGGCACGAGCCTCGGCTGACGATCAGGTGCTCATCGTACTCCATAGCGATTACAGGTTCGTTAATGGCGCGGCGGCGCGGGTGCCCGGCTCGCCTCCGTCTCGCGGAAAGCAAGCTGGAGCAAATCGCCGAAGGTATCCTGATGACGATTGAAACCGCGCGACTCGTGATGCGCCTTCACAGGCTTGACGATTTCGACGCAAGCGCCGCGATGTGGGCCGACCCTGAAGTCGTACGGCATATCAGCGGCGTGCCTGCGACTCGCGAACAGAGCTGGGCTCGGCTACTCCGCTATCGCGGGCATTGGACGCTGCTCAACTACGGCTACTGGCTCGTCGAGGACCGAGAGACGGGAGCATTCGTCGGCGAGGTCGGATTTGCAGATTACCATCGCGAGATGAACCCTTCGCTCGACGGGATGCCGGAGCTCGGCTGGGCGTTGGCGCCCTCTGCCCACGGTAGGGGCTACGCGACCGAAGCGGTTCGCGCGGCATTACGCTGGGGCGCGACCTTCTTCGCGCCCCCTACCCAGATCGCCAGCATGATAGCGCCGGAGAACGTGGCGTCCGTTCGCGTCGCCGAAAAGTGCGGGTTCGGCTTATGGCAGCATGGCAGTTATCAGAACAGCGCGGTTCTTCTCTATATTCGTGGCGTCGCCGACGATGAGGACGGTTAAGCTCTGGATCGGCGGTGTCCACTCAAGGAGTCGGTCAAAGGGCCGCAAGGCGCGGACCACACCTAAGCCCGTCGCAGCATGGCAGGTCTCTCAGGTGGCAGCTTTTGGAATCTCCCGCTGTAAGCCACCGGCGGCCGATTCAGGCCAGAGAACAGGAGCGTTTCTGGGAGCCCGAACGCGCCCATAGTATGACTTGCCTTTTGGAGGTTCGGTTGTCAATCGATCTGCGGTTGTTTTTGCGATCGCTATGCTCGCGGGTTGCGCCGGTTCAGCCAGCCTACCATCCTCGCCTAGCCCCGTCGCGCCGCAGTCCGCCGTCGCGCCGACCCAGACCAAACCCGAGCAACGGTTCTTCGTCGCAATGAACGGTGCCCCGATCCAGGCGCTGTCGAATAAGACGTATCAGGACGTTGGAAGTATCGCCGACGATGCCTTAGCCGTCTGGGTCGACAGCGAGGGGGAAGGTGTACGCCGCGAATGGGACGACGGTCACGGAATACTCGCGGGACGGCAGCCCGATCTGCACCTATTCCGTCGACCTCACCTACGCGGTGAACGGCACCACCGATGCTGCAGGCAACGTGTATATGGCCGACAACGGCGGTTACATCGATACGTTTGCACAGTGCGGCCAGACGGTCTTGAGGCGTTATGCAGTCAGCGCTCCTTCGGGCGTCGCCGTCAATCGTCGGGGCGATATCTTTGTCCTGTACCTGCCCGTGAGCATAAGTAGCTACGGAGCTTTGGAAGAGTTCGAAAAGGGTAGGAACCACGCGACGCAGCTGGGCGCAGCGGCCGTTGCCGGTGGCAATGCTGCTGGCGGTTTGGTTCTGGACAAAAGCAATAATTTGATTTCGTTGGCTATGATACGAGCGGGTTCGATATCCAGGTGATCGCTCCCCCTTACGATTCTGGAAGACCATTGACGTTGCTCGACGGCTCCCCTATTGTCAGCCGCGTTGGAGATCTGTCGCTCAACCAGAAGGAGGATGTGCTATTCAGCACCTATCTCGGTGACCCCGAGTGTACTGAGTATTGCGGTAACGTCCAGATAAATGCCTATCCTTCAGGAAATCTGATCAATTCACTTCCGAACTATTGGGTGAAACATTCGGAGCCGATCGGCGTCGGTGAGTCGCCGAACGCGACGTTCTGAGTGGGAGGACGTTCGAGGCGTTCGCGCGACGTCCGCTGTCCGGCCGATCGGCCCCAACCTTCTCCGAGCGCTTCCGTGGTCGTCGGCAGCGTGGCTGAGGGCTCCGGTTGATTCCATCGGGTGCATGCGGGTTAAAAACGTCGCGAAGCGATGACACCCGCGGGGCGCGCAACCGGCATCATCGGCGATCAGAGCAAGCGGCAGATTTCTCCCGCGACACCAACGCCTTGCCGCCACTGCTCGAAGACCGGCGCGTGGCGGGCGAGCCACAGGCCCACCTCGGTCGTCGTGTTACGGCGCGTCTCGGGGCCCATCGCGCGCGCGTCGGTGGGATCGGCGTTCTCGTAGTCGTCGACGGCCCACTCGGTCGGCACCGCCCCGTGCGCGAGCAACAGCCCGACGAAGCGTTTCGTGTCCTCGGTGAACGTCCGGCGGTTTAGGGGCGAGACCAACACCGTCGTGCGAAGGCCGTGCGCGTCGCCCCACCGGATCGCCTGCTCGATAAACCGCTGATATCCGGCACCGCTGCCGCCGGCCAGAAAGAAATCCGACGGCGTATCGAACGCGATCGCACCGCCAGACAACGCCTCAAACCGTGCGAGGTCGTAGAACGGGCTATTCAGGTCGTAGTATTCGCGGCGCGTCGGCGGAAAGATCGGACTGTGTGGCTTCCACGCGAGGTTCGGCGCGACGATCGGGGCCATCGTCGCGATCCCCACGGACTGACCGGCTTGCACCCAGGCCTGCCACTTGCGTATGTTCCTTCGATCGAATTTGATCGCGGACGCCGGCTTGTAGGGGACGTTCACATTCGCGGCGTTAGGCGCGAGACCGCTGTTTACGTACTGATACTGAAAGTAGCCTGGGTAACGGCCGGCAGGGAGCGTGAAGTAGTTCGCGCCGACCAGTCCGAGCTCGGCCTCGCCTGGGCCCGTTCCAGCGAACACCGATTCGATAGCGTTCAGCCCGGCATACGGATTCGAAGGCGGACTGTCGGCGATCGCGGCCGCGACCGCGCCCGCGTGCTCGTAGAGGCGCACGCGACCGGTTGCCAACAGCGCAGTCGTGAAGTCGGGGTTGGCGAGCGTATTGAAGCCCGCCGTGCCGCCGACCGAAACGTAACGACCCGGCTGCGAGCAATCGCCTGGTACGGATGCTTGGGCGGTCGTCGCTATCGCCCCGATCACGAACACGAGCATCATCACAACGGTCACGATTCGGTTCGCCCTTAGCCACACGACGGAATGTTTCGGGGACGCACGTAGCGCGCCTTTACCGCAGGGGCGGCTTTCACGAAACCAAAGGGCGACCACCGCCAATTCGCCAAACCGGGCAACGCCAACGTCATCACCGTCTGCGGCGGGCTCGGCGACGAGGGGCTCCGCCACGTCGGCGCTCCAATTCCCGAGCCAGTGACGCACGTCGAAGAGATCGAGGCCAGTGCCGCGTAGTTCTGGAGGTTCGAAATGACGAGATTTCTTCTGCCGCCGCTCGCGCTCGCTTTGTTTGTCGGGTGTGCAGGACCGGGAACGGGTCCGAACGGTACGACTGTCGTTCGCACCGATGCGATGGGTGCGCGATCGGCGAGCGCGAGGATGGATCGGAAAGGCTACGTCTACGTCGCGAATGCCGGGACGCCCTCGATCACCTATTACGACCGGGATGCCCACGGCGACGTGTCGCCCGTCGGGGTGATCAGCGGGTCGCACACCAAGTTAATCTTCCCGAACGGCCTCGTCACCGACCGCCGTGGGCAGATCTACATCGTAAACGGTCGCGAGCTCGCATGGAATCAGATCCTGGTGTTTCCACGCGGAGCGAACGGCAACGTCCGCCCGCGGGTCATCGCCGGCTCGAACACGCAACTGAACGTCGACGACTCTGTCACCGTTGATGATGCCGGCTACATCTACGCCTCCACCTGCGGGAGCTATTGTAGCGGCGGGGGAGCGGGCAGTATCGCCGTTTTTGCACCGCACAGCCACGGCAACGTCGCGCCGGTCCGCCTGATCACGGGATCCGAAACGCAGCTCAACGGCCCGGCCGCGATCGCGGTCGATGCCACCGGCACGATCTACGACTCGCAACGCGGATCGAACGCCGTTGCGGTCTTTGCCCCCGGGGCCAACGGAAACGTGGCGCCGCAAGCCCTAATCGCCGGCTCCAACACGATGATTCGAGATCCCAACGGCATGGCCGTCAGCGCCGACGGCATTTATGTCACGACGACCGCGCCCGCCGTGCTGCGGTTCGCGCTGACCGCGAATGGGAACGTCGCCCCCGAATCCGTGATCAGCGGCGAAAACACGGAGTTGACGACCGCGGTCGACGGCATGGCCATCGGCAACCGCGACTCGCTCTGGATCGCCGGAGGCATTCAGAACAACCAGGTCCTTCACTTCCCGGCGTTCGCCAGCGGCAACGTCTTCCCGTCCGGCGGAAGCGGCGGACCGCACACCCAGCTCAGCGAGCCGGTCTGGGTCGCGTTCGGGCGATAGCGGCCACCGCACGAGCCTCGGCGGAGGAACATGATGTCCGATCCCGTTGACGCCCAACTGCTGAACATTGCGAGCAATGCGAAGCCAGCTTCGATCGCGGACATCATTGCGATCATGCAGTCCATCGACGGCATCTTGCCCGCGAGCGACGGTCTCAAATGGTTCAACCTGCTCTACCTGATGGTGACGAAGCAGGTCAGCGCGCCGGCCGGCGGGTGGGAAGATCCCGCCTGGTTGGCGCGTCTCAACGTCGTGTTCGCGGGGTTTTACTTTGCCGCCATTGCCGCTTCGCTGAGCGGGAGCGCAAACGTTGCGAGTGCGTGGAACGCGTTGTTCGAGGCCAGGAGCCGGACCGACGTCGACCGCATCCAGTTCGCACTTGCCGGCATGAACGCCCACATCAACCACGATCTGGCGCTGGTTCTGGTTCAGGTCGACGGGGAGTTGCAGGTAACGCCCGCGCCCCAGAGCCCCGAGCACGACGACTACGAGCACGTCAACGGGCTGCTCGAACAGGTGCTGCCGGCGGCCCTCAAGTTCTTGGCCACCGACGTGCTGGGCGTCGCGGCACAAGATACGGGGAAAATCGGGCGACTGTTGGCGATTTGGAACGTAAGCAAGGCGCGCGATCTGGCGTGGGACTTCGCCGATCAGATTCGCCCGCTCCAGGGCGTCGCCCGGGCCGCGGCGGTCGCCGCACAGGACCAACTCGCCGGCGTGATCGGGCGCAGCCTGTTGCTGCCCATCACGGCCTAGTGCAACAGCTTCTGCTTGGCGGCGTCGAACTCGGCGTCGCTGAGCGCACCTTGCGCGCGCAACTCCGCCAGCTTGCCGAGCTCGTCTGCGATGCTCGCGGACCCGTCCGCGGACGGTGTGGCGTCGACGCTATCGGCAGCATCGCTCGTGGAAGCGCTGTCGTCGTACTCGAATCGCTGGGCGTCGGCCGGATCGACGAGCAGCGGAATCCTGTCTCCCACCGACGGCACGTCGCCGAACATGAACAGGCCGTTGTACGTCGCCTGGTATGCCGGAACGTTCGTCACGCCCTCGACCCGCAGTTGCAGTTTTCGCTTGATGTAAGCGCCGTTCACAATCACGTTCATGAAGGGCTGGTAGACTTGGAGGACGACGCCGGTCGCGTGAACGCCGTGCTCCCGCAGCGATTCGTCGCGCCGCGCGTGTCCGGCAATCCAAAATGCAATCGCAATCGCGATGGCTGCCCATAGCAGCGCAAATAGCGGCGAAACGGGCGTCGTCCAATCGAGGGCCCAGGGCAGTGCCGATGCGGCGAACCATGCCAGGAATCCCGGGTCGACGATCCGCGAGATCCAAAGAAAGACGCCGAACTGAGCGAGGTATCCGACGATCCAAACGCCTATGATGGGGCCGACGCCCGTGCTCATGTCGACGTGACCGAACGTGCCCAGCAATCCGAGGGCGCACGGCGCGATCAGCAGGACGAGCCACAGCACCAGGAGCGCGTACAAGCGCCCGAGATCGATCCTAGCGGACATCCGGCGCTCTTAGGCGTTCCGGCGCACGTAAGCCTCCTCGAGGGGGGCGCCTATGCGAACCCTCGAGCCTCCTACAACGCGGCTCCGTCAGTACGAGAACTCCTGGAGCTGGTCCGCGTTCGGGCCGTCGACCCAGCCGGTCCGGCTTTTTGCGTCGAGTTGGATGCCACTCGACGGACCGAACCTGAAGCCGGTCAGACCTTCCACCACGTTGCCGTTCTCGTCGTAGACGTAGATCTCGCTGCCTCCTTTGAGCGAATTCGGCTGCTCGACCAGGAACAGGTGGTTGACCGGGTCCGCGGCGATCGAGCTGCCCGCCTGTCCTTCTCCTCCCGCGTTGGGGATTTCGCCGACGAACGTTTGTTGTTTCGTCGTGAGGTCGTACATCTGGACGCTGTAGGTCGTGCCCGTCGTCGTGCACATCATGTGGCTCGACGAGTCGATCGCTTGCCCCATCACCGGGCCGCTGAAGGGCGGAGCGACGAAGGTGTTCAACGTCTTGCCGGTCTGCACGTCGTAGTCGATGAAGACCGTCTGCGAGCTGTAGTTGGCGGCCGGCACGTAGGCGTGTTGCGTCGACGTGTCCTCCGAGACGAAGTACGGATAGTTGACGCCGTCGCCGCTCGGGGCGTGCAGCACGCGCAAGATCTTGTTCTGCGCGACGTTCGTTACGACGACTTCGAACGTCGGCGGCAGGGTGATGGTGTGGTCGAGAATCGTTGCCGCCATCACGGTGAGCGGACTCGTTTGCTGGTCTGCGATGTCGTAGATGAGAAAGTCCTTGCCGGGCGGACGCGTCCAGGTGCCGGTGATCTTGCCGCCCGAGGCGGGCGACATCACGTAGTAGACGTCCTTGCGGAGCAGGTCCTTATGGTCGCGCTCGTCGTCGATGAGTCCGATGTCATCTGCCAGGATCGCATCGACGTTCAACTCGCGGTTGCCCGCAGGCCCGCTGAATTGCTTGCGGACGACGCCGGTGACTTTGGCGGTCGTCTGATCGAACGCCTCGACGACAGAAGTAAACGTCGTCCCGGAAATGGACGGCACTTCGGAGAGCACGCCGTCCGTGCCGTTTTCGTCGATGGCCCAACCGAAGATCTGGCCGCCGTACTTGCTCGTGAGGACCGGACCGGGGCCGGCCGCGTGGCGTGCGAGCGCCGGCCTTCCGTGCGCACCTCGGCCTGGACCTCGGGCGGGCGAGCCGGCGAACGTTGCGCTCGAGCCGACTGCGGCGGCGATCAGAACGGCGGCGACGCCTGTCGTAAGCGGAGCTTGGATCTTCATAACCCCTCCCGTTGAGACTGGACCTGAACCTTGCCTAGGCCCTCATGCTAGGCGAAATTCTGAAGAACGTCTGAAAAGCCGGGTTCGACAACGTCAGCGTACTAACGTCGGGTTGCCTCGCTACGTCACGACGGCTCGTTCGGCTCGTGCGTTTGCGTGCGCCTCGCCGGCTATGCTGTCCACACCAGCCCTGGGCCACCGCTACGGCCCGGCCAGCGAAAGGAAGACCACCAATGCTTCAGTTCATCCTCCGACAGAATCGCCTTGCGGTCGCGGGCGCGATCGCGGTCGGGATCGCCGTCGCGATGTCGAGTTTCAGCGTCGTGCGCGCAGAGCACGCGAAGCCGAACGCGAGCAGGACCTACACCTGCAGCACGCGTGCGGCGTGTGTGGAAGGAAACTCCACCGGCAGCACCACCTGGGGAGTTTACGGCACGTCCTCGATCGCGGACGGCGTTCACGGCGTCACGGCGGGCCCCGGGAGCTCAGGCGTTTCCGGCATCAGCACCGGGACGACCGGCACGGCCCACGGCGTGTACGGCAAGTCTTCAAACGGGCAGGGCGTATATGGAGCGTCTTCTACCAACAACGGCGTCGAGGGCCACTCCAGCGCAAGTAACGAGGCGGGCGTCGCGGGTTACGGTCTGTACGGCGGCTCCGAAGACGGAACCGGCGTTTACGGGAACGGATACTTCGGCGTCTGGGGGGAGGGAGACTTCGCAGGCGTCGCGGCCGTGGGCGACGGCGACTACGGCTACATCTTCGTCGGATCCGACTCAACGACAGGCGACTATTGCCTCATGGACGACGACGCGAACCTGACGTGCACTGGGACGATCACCGGCAATACCCAGGCGCGCGTACGCCAGGCGAGCGGCGGCGGTCAGCGCGTTCTCGCCTACGCCCCGGAGTCGGCGTCCGCGACCATCGACAACGTCGGGACGGCCCGCATGGTCGCAGGCGTCGCGTACGTGCCGATCGACCGTACCTTTGCGTCCACGATGGATCGGAATAGCCCGTATCACGTCTTCGTCACGCCGAATGGAGACACGCGCGGCCTGTACGTCGGCGTCAAGACGCCGGCCGGATTCGAAGTCCGCGAAGCGCAGGGCGGACGTTCGACCGTGTCGTTCGACTATCGCATCGTCGCACGCCCGCTGGGCGTGAAGGATGACGGAATGCCGCTCGCACCACCCTTGGCAAAGCTGCCAAGTTTCATGCACCATCCACACTAACGCACATGAAAGGTGCTTGGTCGTCTGTCGGGACTACCAAAAGCTATCCGGCCATCGCCCGGCGGAGGCCGCCAGCATGTTGCGATGCCAAGGGAGCGACGCGAACGTTTCGCGCTGTTCCTCGTCCAGATGGGTGAGGTGCTCTTCATAGATGGCGCGGCCACGCTGCAGCCAACGCTCGGCCAGGGCCGTTTCGCCGCAGGCGTGGTACGCGTACGCCGCACCCCAGGCCGAGCGCTGCGGCCAGAGCCCGTCCGTCTTGAAGCTCGCC
Organism: Vulcanimicrobiota bacterium; assembly: GCA_963743605.1. Lineage (GTDB taxonomy): Bacteria > Vulcanimicrobiota > Vulcanimicrobiia > Vulcanimicrobiales > Vulcanimicrobiaceae > CAVUQJ01. The sequence goes on from CAVUQJ010000019.1 coordinate 210,350, forward strand.
TCGCCTTCCGGAACCTGAGCAGCCCAAAACCGAGCGCCGTCGAGATCGCTGAGCTCCGCGCGCAAGACCGCGAGCAGCGCGGTGTCCTTGGCGATCGAGAGTGGAACGCTCGCAGCGCGGCGCAACTTTAGCGCCGACTCGAAACCGTCGATCGCAGCGCGCCGCCGGCCGCAACGCCATTCCGCCTCCGCGAGGTTTTCGGTCATCGAGGCCAGGCCCGTCGTATTGCCCACGGAATCGAGCCCGTCCAGTGCGTTCCGCGCGACCAGCGCCGCGCGTTCCACCTGTCCGTCGTGTGCCAGTGCGAGTGCGAAGTCGGATTTTGCGGAGGCCGTATTCACCACGGAGCCGAGCGAGCGGAGTTCGATCGCTTCCTCCAACAACGCCACGGCCTTGCTAAACACGCCCAACTTCGTCCAGACCTCGGCCGCGTTTACGGCGACCATCGCGCGCGCCCTGCTGAGGCTCCATTCGCGAGAAATGGACTCCGCGCGCTCCAGCGCCCCGAGCGCGAGCACGAACCGCGGGCTGTCGGCGAGCGCCCAGACACTTTGCACGAGCGCGACGACCTCCTCGCGCCGGTCGCCTGCGGCGATTGCGAGATCCAACCAGCGATGCGACAGCTCGGCGGCTCGCTCGTGGTCGCCGGCGTCGACCGCGACACCCGCCGCGATGCGCAGGGCGCGCACCCGTGCATCGTAGTTGCCGGACCGGTCGGCAACCGCCACCGCTTCGTCGACGATCGTCCTCGCCTCGGCGCCCTCGCCTCCGGCGCTCAGCGTATGAGCGAGAACCGCCAGCGCGTTCGCACTGCCAACGTCGTCGCCGATCTTCGCATAGGCCGCGCGCGCGCGCCGCGCAACGCCGATCCCGTCGGCGACGCTGAGGTCGACGTCCAGCAACAGACTCTCGTTGAAGTCTGCGTCGGCCTGCCATTGCAGATTGCCGGTTCGCCGCGCAAGGTCGCGCAGTTCGGCGAGAATCGCGGGAGCCTCGGGCAGACCCTGCTGTACCGCGAGCGTCCCGCGACGAAGGAGGACCGTGCAGCGCAGGTCATCGTCGTCGGCTGCGTTTGCCAAGACAAAAAGTGCGTCGAGGTCGGCGGACTGAGCGGCCCTATCGGCGCGCCTTCCATTGACCGTCTCCCGCACGAGCAAAAGCTCGCGGATCGTTTCGCGAGACAGCGCGAGCCGTAGACCGCTCGCCACATCGGTCCGGGCGTCGTCAAGCGCGCCGAGTTCGAGCGCTCGGCGCGCCGCAGTCAGGTAGTGGGCCGCCGCCGCTGCGTGGTCGCCACCCGCTTCCAAGTGCCGGGCGATATCGGCGGCCAGTTCGTCCGCGCGCTCGGGGTACAGTTCCTCCAGCACGCGCGCGATCCGCCGGCTGCGGTCGCGCACGCCGTCGGCGTCGCAGGCCTCGTAAACCGTTTGCTGCACGAGCCGGTGCGCGAAGGCGTAGCGGAAGATTCCGCGGCCGCTCGTCTCGCGAACGATGCGGCGGTCGATCAGTTCGTCGACGGCGGCGAGGACCGAGGCGTCGTCCCAGCCGGCAACGTCCCTGACGATCTCGACGGCAAATCGCTGGCCGACCAGCGCCGCGATCTCGGCGACCGTCCGCGCCGGTTCCGACAGCGCGGCGATGCGGACGCCGACCAGCGAGGCGATGGTCGGCGGTATCGTGCCCGACAGCATGTGCGCCGGCGCGGCGAGCAGTTGCAAGAGAAAGAGCGGATTTCCCCCCGACAGCGCGAGCATCGAAGCGCCGACGGCAGCCGGGTCGTCCGCTCGCGGAACCTGTCGCACGATCTCCGTGACGGCTCCGAGATCGAGCGGCGGAAGCGACACCATCGTGGCCGCTCCCTGGAATTCCGCGTCCCGCTGCAGACGCCGGAGCGGATGCCGCCGATGCGCTTCGTCGTCGCGGAAGGTGACGACGATCAAGACCCGAGCACCGACCGTCTGACGCGCGATGAAGGCCAGCGCATCGAACGTCGCCTGGCTCGCCCAATGCACGTCCTCGAACAGCAAGAAGAGGGGGCGCGGCTTTGAGAGCGCGACGAACGCGCGAGCGAGCGCTTCGAAGAGCCGCAGTCGCTGCTGTTCGGCGTCGATCACCGGCAGTTGCGGGAGCGGGCCGACGCGCTGCGGCAACTCGGGCACGAGCGCGGCGAGCGCCGCAAACCACGTCTGTCCGAGCGCGAGCGCGGCAACGAGCGGCAGGCCCGCGCGGAGCACCTCGACGATGGGCTGATACGGAAACGACTCGGGCGCACCCGTCGCTCCGACCAGCACGCGACCCCCGTCCTCGTCGATCGCGCGAGCGAGTTCGAGCGCGAGGCGGGACTTCCCGATTCCCGGTTCGCCGCCGAGGAAGACGACGCTCCCGCGGCCTTGTTTCGCACGGCTCCAGGCCTCGGTCAAGCGCTCGAGTTCGCGGCCGCGACCGAAGAGTGGGACTTGTTCGTCGCGTCGCAGCGCGAGCCGCGAGACGTCGACCTGAGGGGCTTCGTCGTCGTCGTCGACGGCGCGCCCTTGCACGATTTGCTCCGCAACCGACGCCGTTTCCACCATCGGTTGGATGCCCATCTCGGCGCTCAGCTGTTCGGAGAAGCGCACGAATTCGCTCAGGGCTCCGGCGCGATCGCCGGTTTCATAGCGCATCGCCATGATCCGGCGTACGATGTCTTCGCGCCAAGGGTCGATGGCCAAAACCTTGCGCGCCGTCTCGATGGCGCGTCCGATTTCGCCCTTTCTGCGCGCCTCGGAAACGAGGTTTGTGAGGCAGGTTACATACGTGGTCCGGTGGCGCTCGCGGATGGCGTACAGCCAGTCGTCGTCGAGTTCCGGTAGCAGATCTCCGCGATACTGATCGATCGCTTCTTCGAGGCGCGCGCGGTCTCGCGACGCGGCGACGAACGTATCGACGTCGAGCGAAACCTCGGCGTCCGGATTCCAAGCGAGCGCGTCCGTTTCGACGATGATGAAGTCGCGCGCGGGCTGCGGTATCACCTTTTGCAAATCGCTGATCGTCGCGCGCAGCTTAGCACGCGCGGCGTCTTCCTCGCCGTCGGGCCAGAGCAGGAACGCGAGGTAGTCGCGGGATACCGGCGCCGCGCGGTTGAGAAGTACGTACGTGAGGACCTGTAGCGTTTTGCGCGGCGTGGCAAGGCGGAACGGCTCGCCGTCGATGGTAAGCTCGACCTGTCCGAACAGTCGAACGACGAGAGTCCGGCCGTTCACCCGCGGCTTGCCCATGGGTCGCGATCTCGCGGTTAAGTGCAGGCCGTTAGTCATTCCCGCGGCAGGTGGGAAGTCCTAGGCGCCCCTGCGGTTCCCCGTGCGTTTGCGTGCGCCTGGGCGGCTATGCTGTCCACGCCACACCACCGCTTGAAACGGAGTCGCTCATCATGAACGCAGATATTATCTCGCCTATTCGCCGTGCTTCGCCCAGCCAATGGGCCGGGGTCACCCTCGCCGCCGCGGTCGTCGCGCTGGGCGTCATCTCGGTCGCCAGCGCCGAGGGCGCCGGCGCCAACGGGGCCCACGCGGGAACGATCAAAAAGTGCGCCAACCCGAACAGCAACAACGGGTGCATCGGAGCCATCAACACGAGCACGGGCAACGCCGTCTATGGCTACAACGACAACAACGGTTATGGCGTCCTTGGACTGACCTTGAGTTCGAACTATGCAGGAACCGAGGGAGCGAACTTCGCGGCCGGGCCGGGCGTCGTCGGGACGTCGAATAGCGGCTACGGGGTCGAGGGCTACTCGGGTTCCAGCCTCGGCGTTCTCGCCCAGAACGTCCTCCGCAACCCAGTCGGCCTTTGCCGCTTGGAACACGAACCAGTCGCCGGGGCCGGTCATGTTAGGCCTGAGCCAATTGGGTCTTGTCTTCGATCTCGACGGCTACGGAAACGTTACCATCGACGGCCAGATCTACACGAGCGGCAGTTGCGGGTTCGGCTGCTCGCGGACGCGGCACGTGGAGTCGTTCGGGGCGCGAACGAGCCAACCGACCCTCGACGACGTCGGCGAGTCCGCCATGCGCGACGGCAGCGCTCACGTCGCGCTCGACCCGGCGTTCGCCAACGCGATCGACGGCCGCAAGCTGTACGTCGTGCTCTTAACGCCGGAGGGCGACGCCTCGCTCTACGTCAACGACCGCACGCCACGCGGCTTCGACGTCCGCCAAGTCGGCGGGGGTCATGCGAACGTCGCGTTCGCGTATCGCATCGTCGCCAAGCCCTACGGCGTCAAAGACGAACGGCTGCCGATGCGGACCGATCCGGCACAGCCGGCGCGCGCGAAGCTCCCTACCCCTCGGTAATCGCTCACGACGGCGACCGCGCAAAGACCGCCGGGCGACCGGCGGTCTTCGCACAACATCGTCTTGCGGCTCAGCGGGGACGAATGACCCCGATCCTGCTGTCGGAACCCGTGTAACTCGGGTTCGTAAACCACATGTCGCCGCCCGGACCGGCCATGATGTCGGTCGGAATGTCGGCGCTCTGCAGGCCGATGCGCGCCAAGAAACGTTTCGTGACCGGGTTGAAGCGCCCAATGCCTGATGTGAGCGACTCAGTGAACCACAGAGTCCCGTCCGGGCCGACCGTAATCGAATCGGGATAGCTTCCCGAGCGCCCCGGAATCGTGAACTCGGTGACGGCGCCGTTAACCACCGTGCCGATCTTTCCGCTCGCGCGACCGGTGAACCACACGTTCTTGTCCGGCCCGATCAGCAGCGCCCACGGGTTGTCGCCCGTTTTCAAGGCGATCGCGGAGAGAAACTTCAGGTGGAGCGGATCGAACCGCCCGATCTGGTCGCTAGTGGACTCGGTGAACCACATGTTCCCGTCGGGGCCCGCGATAATGTCCCACGGCGAGCTGTTTTGCGAGACCGAGAAGCGCGTGATGACGCCGGCCGGCGTGATGCGGCCGATGTAACCATCGTAGTACTCGGTGAACCAGAGGTTGCCGTCGGGGCCGACCGCGATTCCGCGCGGCGACGGGTTCGATCCGTTGATCGTAAAGTTGGTCACCGTGCCGGCGGTCGTCATGCGGCCGATCGCTTGGGCTCCGGACTCGGTGAACCAGAGGTTGCCGTCCGGTCCGGTCGTGATGCTCTGAGCGGCTCCGCCGACGGGGAACTGCGTGATGGCGCCGTCCGGGGTGATGCGCGCTATATCGCTCTCGTACAGTTCCGTGAACCAGACGTTCCCGTCGGGACCAACGGTGATGCCTTCGGGCCACGGCAGGTTGCTTCCGAAGAAGGTCATCTTGATGTGCGACGTGTGCGCTTGGCCGACCGCCACGGCGGGCGGCCGGTGGGTAGTGGCGGACTCTCCGGGCGCGGCGGCGAGCAGCGCCACGGCAACGACGGCGCTCATGCGAAAGATCATGGCTCTCTCCCTCTTCACCAGCGCGGCCAGAGTAGGCCGAAACTCTGAAGCAAGTCTGAACCCGCAGCCGACGGGGGTCACTCCGGAGTGAGTTTGAAGACTATCCCGCAACCGTTTTCGTAACATCCGTTGCCGCCGCCACGGGAGGTCGTGCCGTAGATCGCGCCGGCGGCGTCGACGATAATGCTGTTGGGACCGAGTCCGTCCTGGGACGTGAGACGCGCCGGAAAGCGATGGAGCAACTCGGTTGTGAGCGTCGATGCCGTCGCGTGCACGGCGAAAACCGTCCCCTGTCCATCCAAACCCCTGTTCCCGCCACCATTGTCGGACGTTCCGTAGAGCGTTCCCGATGGTCCGGCGACGAGCGGAGTGTCCGGCATTGCGGGCCCTTCCGGTTCGAAGTAGTGCATTGTCGCGCTATATCTGGTTCCGGAGGGCGTCAACTTATACACGCAACCCCGCTCGTGTTCGCCGCCGTAACTCGTCGTTCCATAAAAGGCACCCGTTTGGTCGAGCGACACGCCGCCCTCGGGGTACTTGCAGGCTCGCCGCCCGCCGAAGGCGCGCAGGATGGTCTCGGTATATCCGGAGGCGGCCGGTGCGAGTTCGTAAACGGTGCCGCCGTTCCGTGACCCGCCGATCACCGTCGTCCCGTACAGGGCGCCGCCCGCCCCGAGCACCAGCCCCGAGCTGGGCTCAGCGCCGTCGTGCCGGTTGCCGAAGTTCCACAAGATGCTTTCAGCATAGGCCGATCCCGACGGCGTCAGCTTATAGGCCGTACCGCACGGCAACTTGGAGAATCCACACTGTCCGTAGACCCCGCCGGAGTATGTAGTGCCATAGAGAGTGCCGTCCGCGCCGAGCAGGATATCTTCCGGGTCGCGCCCGTCACCGCTCGCGCACCCAAACGTCCATAGTGTCCGTTCCGCGTAACCTCCGCTCGAGGGCGTCAACTCAAACACCGTTCCAGCGCCCGAAGCGCTTCCGGGGCACGTGCCGCCTTCAACGGTCACGCCGAACAGCGTGCCGTGCGGACCGAGAAGCAGGCCTTCCGGACCTTGACCGTCGGCGCCGGCGAAGTTGTATAACACCGTTTCGGTGTAACCCGAAGCGGTCGGAGTCAGCTTGAAGACCGTTCCGCAGCCGTCGCCGCCGCATGCGGTTCCCGTGCCGTCAAACGTCGTGCCGTACAGCCCACCCGTGGGATCGGCGACGAGCCGACCGTCGGGCCTCCAGCCGTCGGTCCCATGGAAACGATAGAGGATCGTCTCTTTGAAGGCCGGCGGATGTCGCCTGTCCCCCGCGCCTCCGGCGTTCGCCGCACCGAACGTCGCGGCAACGGCCAGCACCACGAGGATCATCCACCTGCGCATCGCGCTCTTCATACTCGTCATTTTCTCCGAAGCTCGCCCGCGCCCGATCGAGACGCGGCTTCGCCGGCGGGCTACCGGTTTCCACCTTTCGTGTCGCCACTCGGTCGAGGGGCGCCTCCGCACGCCGCCGAAGGGTTGGGCGCCCTGTCGTGGCCCAGGGATCGGGTAATCGGAGGCGTTCGATGCACCGTGTTGGGAGAATTGCCGCGACAGCAGTGGCGTCAGTGCTGACGATTTCGTCGGCAGGCGCGGTCCAGTCGGGTCGACCCTATCGGGAGCGTATCGTCTATACGTTTGACGATAAGACCGGGTTGGCTCCATGGAGTTCCCTGGTCGCCGACGCCGCCGGCGCACTCTACGGAACGGCCCTTGGGGGCGTCGGCGCGGGCGTGGCATTTAAGTTGACGCCGAGCGGCGCGGGATACGTCGAGAGCACGCTGCACAATTTTCTCGGCAATCCCAGCGACGGCGCAATTCCTAAGTCGGGCCTCGTTATGGACGCCGCCGGGACGCTGTATGGAACGACGGAGTTCGGCGGCGGATCGGGATGCGACGAGGGCGGCTGCGGCACGGTTTACAAGCTGACGCCTACGCCGCCGGGCTATGCGGAAACGATCATCTACAGCTTCAAAGGAGGCGGCGACGGAGCGCTGCCGCTCGGAACGCTCGTTCTGGATGCGAGCGGCGCGCTGTACGGCACGACATCTGAGGGCGGCGCGGGCAACGATCGCTTGTGCGGCGGTGGAAACGGTGGTTGTGGGACCATCTTTAAGCTCACTCCTTCCGGGTCGGGGACGTACAGCGAACGCCTGATCCACGAGTTCGCCGATCCCTTCGACGGCACGATTCCCACAGGCGGTTTGATCGAAGACGAGAACGGCGGCGCGCTCTATGGCACCACGGCGTTCGGAGGGATTACAAAGTCGCGGTGCTATCCGGGATTCCCGTTGGGCTGTGGCACCGTGTTCGAGTTGGGGCTCGGGGCCGGCTATCCGCTAACCGTGCTTCATCGTTTCGCCGCAGGCAGGGACGGTGCGGCTCCGTTTTCATCGCTGATTGCGGACGGCAACGGCAACCTGTATGGCACAACGACGCTTGGTGGGCGCCTCCGCTGCGACGGCGCCCATCAGTCCAAAGGTTGTGGTACGGTCTTCAAGCTGGCGCCGACGAGCGGCGGCTTTGCGGAAACGATCCTGCACCGGTTTCAGGGCGGGAGCGACGGAAAGAAGCCGTACGGCGCCCTCATCGAGGACGGCGCCGGGACCTTCTACGGCACGACGGCGTACGGCGGCGAGCGCAGCGGAAGCCCGCCGTCCGGGGGCGGAACCGTATTCACTATGACTGGTTCGAACGGCGCGTTCAGCGAACGGCCCATTTACGAGTTTCAGGACGGCACGGATGGTGCGCATCGCTTCGGCGGGCTGCTCCTTCGGCATCGAGTGCTTTATGGGACGACCGCCGGCGGTGGCGAGGCCAGCAACTGTCCTTATGGATGCGGCACCGTTTTCAGCCTTCGGTTGCGCTAGCGCCCGTTACCGCTCGCTTTCTCGGGCGCGGACAGGGCGGGTCCCGGCTCCCGAGGAACGCGAGTTCATGGTCGTGGACGGAGAGACCCCGGCCGCACGGGCCGCACCCTGGTGGCAGACGGCGCTGACGCAATACCTTGCACCGGCGGCGTTCTCGACCGTCGTCGCTTCGCTGATCGCCATCTTCACCGCGATTACGACCGTGCAAGATAGATCGCGTCAATTCAATCAGACGTTTGAAAAGCTCGTCACCGATCCGTCGATCACGAACGCCTTCCAGGGCGAGCAGTCCGGCGTCTTGGAGGAAAAAGCGGCGGCGACGCTCCTCGCCCTTCAGGCGGTCGCCGAGTCGGAGCAGCAGAAGCGCACGGTGCTCATTATCGGCGCGCGTCTGCTCGACGCGAATTCCAAGACCGACGCCACCGGTGGCGCAGCGGCGCGACTGCTCGACGTGCTCGTCGCGAGCCTCGACCCAAATCGCGACGGCCGTCTGATCGCGCTCACGCGGAGTCAACAGTTCATCGACCTGGTCACCGCGGGATACGCGAACGACTACTATAACGACTTCGGCCCGCGGTCATACCTGTGGCCGACGCTCAACGGCGATCAGCCGATCACCTCCGACGCCAAGGAAGAGTTGCTCGAGCAGATCACGCCCAGCCCGTATGAGGGTTGGGTCGACGTCGCGACGTTTCCGACGACGTACCACTTGTTGCGGACAGCGTCGGCCCCCGCCCCCGGCGCCGAGACGATGTTCGCCGACATGGTCGACGTGAACGTCCATCACGTCCTCGCGCGCGTCGCATCGTCGCCTACGGAGGCGTACGCGGTCGACGCGCGCGCCATGACCCAACCCGCCACCCCGGCGCCCGGCGCGTCGCCGACCGCACTCGGACCGCCGCCGGTCGTTCCGAACATGGCCCTGGATCTCGCGGACACCCCGCCGACCATCGTCACCGTGAAGTCACGGCTGCTCCGCGATCGGCCGCCCGTCGAATACGTCAGCCCTGACGGCACGTTCCGGCGCGGGAGCCTCGGCCGCATCATCGGCGCCGTTCCCGTCGACGCGCGCCTCACGGTCTGCGAGCCGTTCCGCCCGGTGCTCGTCTTCGTCGATAGTTCGGAACTCGCGAGCGCCGGAACGAAGCGTGCAAACGCAAGTCCCTCTTGGCAAGGCCTCGTCCACGTCTGGGCGCATGTCAGCTCGTCGGGTACGTGTACTGCGTCGAGCGGGTAAACCTCGTGCGGTGGCCTAAAAGACCGGTAAGCCTGACCCTGTTCGAGGCGCAGGGCGCGCGCACTTGGAGGGTCTGATCATGAACTCCATTTCGGTGGCGATAGCGCGCCGAGCTTGGTTGGCTGCCGGGTGCATGGTTGCGCTCCTGCATGCGACGTCGGAAGCCTGCCGTGCCGAAGCGAAGGTTCAAGTTCGAGAGCTGCACAGTTTTCAGAGCGGCAACGACGGGGCGTATCCGGGTGTCGGCCTCACCGCCGACGCGAAGGGTGCGCTGTATGGTACGACGCCGAATGGCGGCTCCAACCAATGCGCGAACGACCTCGGATGTGGCACGGTCTTCAGGCTGACGCCCTCTCAGCACGGCTACGTATATAGTATTATCTACAACTTTCCCCAGACCGGAAACAGTCCCGCGTATCCATCCAGCCCCGTGATCGCCGACGCGACTGGCGCACTATACGGAACGAGTGGCTTCTTCCCACCGATTTCGGGGCAATGTGTCGATACGTTTTTCAGGCTCGCGCCGACGACGAGCGGCTTCGCCTTCAGCCTCCTGTACTGTTTCAAAACGACCGACACGACGCCACACTCCAGCCTGATCGTCGACAGTGCCGGCGCCTTCTACGGCACAGGATATGGTCCAAATGGAACGATGGGCGCGGTCTTTAAACTTACCCCTGGTAAGCGCGGCTATACGGAGCGCGTCCTCTACAACTTTAAAGGCGGAAACGACGGCGCCGATCCCGTCGCGGGCCTCTACATGGACGCGACGGGGGCGCTCTTCGGCACGACCAGAAACGGCGGCGGATTCGACTGCCCCCAGGGTGGCGGATGCGGAGTCGCGTTTAAACTGACCCCGAAAGGCAAAGGCTATTCCGAACGCGTCATTCACCGCTTTCAAGGGGGGAGCGATGGAGACCAGCCGATGGCGCCGCTGGTCGCCGACGTTGCCGGCGACCTTTTCGGCACGACCAATCTCGGCGGCAGCGCAGGCTCTGAGGGATGCGGCACCGTCTTCAAGTTGGCGCCATCGGGCTCGAAATACGCGGAAACGATTCTCTATAACTTCAGCAAGTGCAACTCGTTCGGCCTCAGTCATCCAGTTGCGCCAGTTACCATCGGCGCAAACGCCGTGCTGTATGGTACGACGCCGGTCGGCGGCGGTCACACGCTGGGCGAAGGCGGCGTGTTTGCGCTGACGCCGACGGGCTCCACCTACGTCGAACGCGATCTACATCTCTTTGTGGGAAGCCCGAACGATGGGAGCTATCCCCTGGCGGGGCTACTGAACGGTAGTGGCGGCGTGCTCTTCGGAACCACGCAGACTCGGCGGCTCCTCGCAGGCTTGCGGGAACGAGACCGGCTGTGGAACCGTCTACGAACTCCGCCTTTGAGTTCATCTCAAACAGGAGGTCGGTATCGGGTACCCGTAGGTCGTCTGTGCGGGCCGTGATTTAGCGAGGAGAAAACGATGCGAACATCATCTCCATCCATGCGTCTCGCACTACTACTTGCCGGCGTGATGATCGCCGGCGGGGCCGCAGCCGGAGCGACGACGCGCCCACTGGCCAAAATGCCGGCGATGAACGGCGGCGTCGATCCGACGGGAGAGCTTCTCGAGCAAGCGCTCACGAAGCCCGCCCTTGTCGCCGTGAGCGGGCAAACGCAAGGCCTCGAGTATTGGACGATCAATCCGCGCGGGTCGAGCAAGCCGCGGAACATAACGACGAAACTCAACTTGGGGTACGCGGCACTCGCCGCAAAGGGCGAAATCGTCTATGCGGCGATGGAAGGCCCACCGCAGGTACTCGTGTACGACATCAAGAGGCGGACCCAGGGCACCATGGCCGATCCCTATGGGACGCCGATCGACATTGCGATCGGTAAAGACTCGTCGCTCTACGTCGTCAACGTCGACAAAGCGCACGGAAACGTCGCGTGGTATCCGAAGGGCTCGGGTCCTGCGCAGGAGCTGACGTGCAGATACATCGACGTCGGCGAGGGTATCGCCGTCGATAACGAGGGTGACGTTCTTCGTTCAAGGTTTCGAGCACCACAACCTCACCGGCGTGGTCGAGATCCCGAACGGACCGAGCGGTCCACAGAGTGGCGCGTGTAAGCGCCTGCGCCTCATCTCCGAAAACACTACCTACCCGGCGGGTCTCGCGCTCGATCCCAAGACCGACTCACTGATCACCCTCGACAACCCCGACCTGTGCGCCGGCGGCTATGAGGGACTGATGACCATCTATCCCAAGCCATACAACGCGAAGACCTCCAAAAGCGTCTTGCTCGGTGGAAACTGCACGGGCGGCCTTCGACTCAACGCAGATTCGACGCTCGTGTTTTACGGCGATGAAAGCGTGAGCGGCGGTTTCACGTACATCGACTCGAGCACGTACCCGGCGGGCAAGAGCCTCGGCGTCTATTCTGAAGGCGGCAGCTTCAGCGGACCGGGACCAGGCGGGTTCACCACGATTCCTAATACGCTGCCCAACTAACGTACCGGGGTCGCGTTGTCCCCCCGCGCGTTTCTGCACCTCCGAGAGTAGGATGCGCGGCCTGGGACGAATCGATTCACCGGAGGATTCGTGATGTACGCTGCTGCTTTGCTTTCCGCCGCACTTACGGTCTCAGCGACCGCGCCGACGTTACACGCGGTCGCCCGTCCGGCGACCAGCGGGCGCGTCGGCCTTCGGAAGGACCACGCGCTGCTCTACGTGGCCAACGAGTCGGGCAGCGTCGTCCAGGTCTACGACTTGGACGACCACGATCGGCTCGTTCAGCAGATCCTCAACGGCGTTTCCTTTCCCATCTCGGTCGCGGTCGGCTCCGACGGATCGCTCTACGTCGCGGACGATAACCCCAACGTGATCAACGTCTACCCCTTCGGAGCCACCTCTCCCACGCGAACGCTGAGCGACGGGGGGGCGCACGAGCGACCGCAAGGCGTTGCGGTTGCACCCGACGGCACCGTCTACGTCACCGGGCTCGGCAGTACGTCTGACCTCGAGATCTATCCGCCGGGTGCAACGTCGCCCTCAGCCGAGATCGTGAGCGACCTTCTCAAGACCCCGGGAGAAAACGTCCTCGACGCGGCCGGCAACCTGTATTTCGCCGATAACGTCGCGGGAGTGGGCGAGCTCGTCAAAGGCTCGACCCAGCCGATCCCGCTCAATCTGCGCGGCATCACCAAGCCCCAAGGCGTCGCCTTCGACGAGCGTCTCCATCGCCTGTACGTGTCGACCATCGGCGGCGGTAACGAGTTCCTCACGGCCTATACGATCGGCAACGCCGAGCCACTCTATCAGACGCCATGCGTCGATGCCGACGGCATCGCGTTCGGCGGCCGGACCTTCCAGTTTATTTTGGTGCCAGATACGGCCGGACACGACATCCAGCTGTTCAAACCAACCGGAACCGAGCCTGTGCGGACGCTCGCCGCGACGCCGAACAACCAATCCGTCGCGTACAAGCCGCCGAACGTGCCCTAAACTACGGGGTCATGGCGAAGACGATCCCGCAACCGTACGACGAAGGGCACGAACGAATGCCACCCTCGGTCGCCGTGCCGTACAGCGATTTCCCCACGTAGACCATCGACGCGTATGGGAACGCGCCGGAATATCCGGGGAAGCTATACAGCACCTTGGACGCGTAGCTGCCGTCCTTGTTCTTGGTTAGCTTGTACGCGCTGCCGCATCCGTACGCGGAGCCGCAGCTGCCGCCGAACACCGTCGTTCCATATAGCGTTGCCGGCGTCGCGCCGAACGTGACGCCGCCCCACGGTCCCGCTCCGTCATCGTTCTTTCCCCGGAATAAATGCAGCTGCTGGATCTGGTAACCGGCGGGATATGGCGTGAGTTTGAAGACGGTGCCGCATCCCACGGATATCCCGTTGTACCGGCACTTGCGATTCGGACCGCCCCCGCCCGCAATGGTCGTGCCGAAGAGCTCGCCGCTGCTGCTGCGAACGACCGGGGAGTAGGCGCCCGCCCCGTCCGACCCGCCCTTGAAGCGGTGGAGGATCGTTTCGGCGTATCCCGAGGTGCTTGGCGCGACCTCGAAGACCGTTCCGCAGCCGAAGTAACAGGCGCCGTTGCCGCCGTGCACCGTCGTCCCATAAAACTCGCCGGTAGGTCCGGCGATGAGCGGCGCCACCGGTTGTGCGCCGTCGCTGCCGCTTTGGAATCGATAGACCACGCTTTCGGCGTAACCGCTCGCAGTCGGCGTGAGCTCGTAGACCGTTCCGCAACCGAATGTGCAGCCAGTGCCGCCCGCGGACGTCGTCCCGTACAACGCCCCGGTCGCGTCGGCGATCGGTGGAGCGTCGGGCCCGGAGCCATCGCTGCCGCCTTGAAAGCGATAGAGGATCTGCTCGGTGAAGCGCGACCTCGACGATGGATCCTTGGTCAACGCGAAGACCGTCCCGCATCCGCCGGAACACGACGTTCCGCCGCCGTTGGCCGTCGCACCGTAGACGACGCCGCCGTGGACCGTGACGCCGCCGTAGGGCCCCGCACCGTCCTGGCCGCCGGTAAAGGTATACAGCACCCTTTCGGTCACGATTGAGCGGGCGCGCGTCATCCGGTAAACTGTGCCGACTCCGGCGGGACCGCCGGACGACGTCGTGCCGTAGAGGTAGCCGTTATCGTAGGTAAGCGGGGCGGTGGGGTTACTGCCGTCGGGCGGTCCCTGAAACGCGTACAGGGTCGTAATGGTGACGGTCGGATGGAGGACGGCCGCGCTACGCGCCGCTCCCCCCACGAACAACATCGCCGCAAACACGAAGATCGCTGCGTAACGCATCATCGCCCTCCTTCTCGGAGCCGTGCGACGTGCCTTCGACGGCACCCTGGGGACTTTCGGGGCCGCCAACTGACCTGCGATAACGCTGAATAGTGCCGGTCCGGCTGCCCGATCAAGCTCAGGGGGTCGATGCGGCCGGCTGGGCTCAACACAGGCCGGCCGCGACGACGCACGGGCTACTCCGAGTCGATCGGGGTGATGGCGTCGACCGCGCCCGCGCGGTGAACCATGCGCGAAGGCGGGCCGACGGTCATTGCATTATCGCGCGTGCGAGTGGATCCGCGAAGCCGACGGGCACGGTGAGCCGTAAAAGGCGAAGGATGAAACGTCATTCTGCATCGTGCTCCAGTTCTTTAGGCCGGTGTTTGCAAAGGCCATGGTGCCCCCTGTAACAGGATTAGTAAAGTACCATTTGTCTATTGTATCGCCGACGGTGTCGGCGACCAACCAAAGCGTCTCATCTTCCTTCATCGCGAGCTCGCACGGTTTGAAAGTCCACTGCGTGATCCCTGATCCCAAGACAAACTCCTTTTCGTGCAGTTGCTTATCCGGGAGCCCGTCTTCGTTGCTGTAGATCCTGAGATAAGTCTTGTTCGTTTCTCCTTGCTGATAGGCCATCGCGAACGAAATGCTCGTGATGTAAACGCGTTTCGGTCCGTTATTGATACACTCCATTGCGATCGCCTGAGAGCCCGCCTTGGGGCCATATACGCCCCAACCTTGTGAGGAGTCGTACGTGATGTTGCCACATATCATCGTCGGCTCCGACGCCGCGACTGACTTCGCGGACCAGTTGAACGGCGAACTGGCGCTCGAGGTGGAGGCGTCCGAGCTCTGAGTATAGGCGAGGTTGCGCGATACGAGGTCGTTGCCCGGCGCCGAGCACGCAACGAGAGCCCCGATTCCAAAGACGGCCGTCAGGTACGTCCCGAATGTAAGGCTAAGAGACAGATTTCTGCGAGGTACGGGCCTCCAGGTCCCGGCTGGGTTGCGCATGAGGCTCTTCATCTAATAAGGCTCCTTTTCAAGCGCACGGGGCGCCTAGCTTCGGTCTGCCGCCATTATCTGGCCGGCCAGACTCGTCGGCCAGGCACAACCACTCGCACAACTTGGCGGCGGACGTCTACGGGGGAGCCCGAGCACCCTGACCTGCTTGCCATACCTGCGCAGCGGGGCCCGTTCGGCGAGTGCTCGACCCAGCCCCGGGGTCGCGACGGAATCGCACGGAAGAACCTTGCCGAGCCGCGATGCCCGCTTCACCGGGCGATGCGAGCGCGGGAGGCGGCGGATGTCCCAGCGAAGTGGAGAGGGCGGGCCATGCAGCAGCCGGGTCACCCCGGCAAGAAATTCCGCGAGGAAAAACATCATGCGCTGGTCCCGCAGTCATCCCGTGCGCACCATTCATCGCGTCGTCGTCGGATTCGCGCTCTTTGCGTCGCTTGTGGTTTTCGCGCTGCCGGCGAGTGCCGCTGCCCGCGGCCACCTTTACTTGCAAGTCGGAGCAGCGATCGAGCGCTTTTCGCTTCAGGACGGTATTCCGTCCACGCAGCCCGATTTGACGATCCCGAACTACGGAGGCGCCATCGCCGTCGCCCCCGACGGCACGCTTTACGCTATGCATCTCAACCCCACGGGCGGCTTTCACGCCTACACGGTCTATGCGTTTGCGCCGGGCCAGACGAGGCCGAACCGTAAGATCGTCTTTCCCAAGAACGGAATGTGCACGTTATCGGGACCGCCGGTGCAAGGGCTGGCCGTCGATGCGAAGGGTAACCTGTTCGTACTCGTGGTCTACGCGGAGTCGGGGGCACGCCCGTACTACGGCGCCGTGCACCGTAACGTCTTCCCCATCTGCCTCGGCGTCGCCGTGCTGCCACCCAACGCCAGCGGTAGGGCAAAGCCGTTGCAAACGATCGCGTTGAATGATTTCTACTTCGGGGGCATGGCGGTCAGCAATCGCGACGACCTCTACGTCAATCTCGCCGACAACGATCAGACCCTCGAGATCGCGGACGCCGTGCAGCGCCCACACCACACGCGAACGTTTCCCGCCAACGACAACCCGGCTGCCGCCGCCGACCTGCGCGGCAACGTGTATCTACTGAACTACGGCTCCCCCGGCGCCATGATCAACGTCTTCGCGCCATCGTGGACCAGCGGACCGCCGACGCGGAGCATCTCCTTGTCGGTGCCGTTCAACGAGACGATCGGCTTAGCGCTCCGAGGACAACTCGCCTACTTGGCCACGTACGGCGGCGGCGGTGCTGTCGGCGTCTTCGACGCAACGGGAAACGGTCCGGAGAACCCGCTCGCCGTCGTGAACTACAGCGGCGTAAAGGGTCCCATCGCGATCGGCCCTTAGGCTCACTGCAGGGAACCAGTGGAGGTCTCCATGTCACGTACCGGCGTAGCGATCCTCGCAGCGACACTCGCCCTCGGCGCATCGTTGGCTGCAACGGCGGAGACTAGCGCGAAGAGTCACCACGAGCAGACGCTCCACACTTTTAGTGGCGGAACCGATGGCATCAATCCGTATGGGCCGCTGCTTGCCGACGCCCACGGCAACCTGTACGGCACAACGTCGCTCGGCGGCGACATTGGGCGGTGCGGCTACTACCCGGGCTGCGGCACGGTGTTCGAGTTGTCACCGAGCGGAGCGGGCTATTCGGAGCGCATCCTCTACGCCTTTCACGGAACCTCGGACGGCGGCGAACCGAACGGCGGTCTCATCATGGATGCGAGCGGCGCCATCTACGGCTCGCTTTCCACGGATGGACCCGACGGTTTCGGGTCGGTCTTCAGGCTGACGCCATCCGGCTCAACATACACAGAAACCGACCTGTACGCGTTTACGGGCGGCACCGACGGAGACGGTCCGTCGAGCGGACTCGCCATGGATGCCGGCGGCGCGCTATACGGAACGACGTGGTATGGCGGGACGGGATGCACGCCCAATAAGCTATGCGGCACCGTCTACAAACTGACGCCCACGGCGTCAGGCTATACGAAGACCCTGATACACACCTTCCTTGGCGGAGCCGACGGAGACGCGCCCGCGGGAAATGTCATCCTCGACAAGGACGGCGCGGTGTACGGCACGACGACGAACGTGGGGGATTGCGAAGACAACGGATGCGGGACGGTCTTCAAGCTCACGCCGAACGGCTCGACCTATGTGGAGACGGTGTTGTGTAGCTTTCGGGAGCACCGCCAAATGGTGGGAGCCTGGCCGGAGGGCATCGTCGCCGACGCGGGCGGAAACCTCTTCGTCACGACGGCTTCGGGCGGCGTTGGTGGTTGTCCGAACTCGGTTTACGGCTGCGGATCCGCGATCAAACTGACGCCGGGCCAGTCCGGCTATCGCGAAACGCGCGTCTACGATTTCAGGCCAAATAAAACCGGCGTGCACCCGAGCCGGCTCATAATCGATGCTGCCGGCGTCATGTATGGCAGCGCGTCGTCCGGAGGCAGCCCTACGTGCATCGACTCGGATTACGAAGATCGGGGCTGCGGCGGCATCTTTAAGATCACCCCGACCGCCTCGGGCTACTCCTACCAAGAGCTGTACCGATTCAAGGCCCGCGAGGGCTACGGTCCGGGACCGCTCATCGCCGACGGCAACGGCGCGCTCTACGGGACCGCAGTCGACGGCGGCACGTACGGTTTGGGGATCGTGTTCAAATACACGCCGTAGCCGATCGACCGGCGCCGCGCCACATAGGCCGCCATATGTTCGGGGGGCTTGCCATCGTTATCATTCTTGATTATGATAACGGCAGATGGCCTTCTCAGCGGTCGAACGTCCTTCTTCACCCCGTCCGGCTGCGGATCGTTCGGGTGCTCGCGTCCGGGCGCGATGCGACGGTTCAGGAGATCGCGGACGCCCTGCCCGACGTTCCCGCCGCCACGCTCTACCGGCACGTCAACAAGCTGGCGGCCGCGGGCTTGATCGCAACCGCGTCGGAGCGTGCCGTGCGGGGCGCCACGGAGCGGCGCTACCGCCTTGCTACCGCCGCGCTTGCGGGCCTCGACGTTTCCGGCGCCACGCCGGACGATCATCTGCGGTACTTCGTCACGTTCGCCGCGACGCTGATCGACGACTTCGCCGCGTACGTGGCGCGCGGCGTCCCCGACTATCGACGAGACGGCGTCGGATACCGCCAGGTTCCGCTCCAATTGACCGATGCCGAGTTCCGCCGCATGGCGAAAGCGATCTCGGCCGCGGTCGCGCCCTTCCTTGCGCTGCCCGCTTCGCCGAAACGGTCGGCGCGCGTGCTGTCGACGATCGTCATGCCCGCGGTACCACGCCCTGCTTCCTAAGGAGTCGCATCCATGCAACGTCAGGTGTTCCTATCGTCGTGCCTCGCAACGGTCGCGCTCGGCGCTCGGCCGATGATTGCGGCGGCCGCCGACTCGGCATACGACCTCGTCACGCCGACCGGGACGATATTCGGCACGCTCGTCACGCCGGCCGCAGCCCCGCCGACTCCGGTCGTCCTCATCATCGCCGGGTCGGGGCCGACCGATCGCGATGGAAACAGCCCCATGCTGAAGCTCGACATCTATCGTAAGCTCGCGACCGTCTTGGCCCAGCGCGGGATCGCGTCGGTTCGCTACGACAAGCGCGGCGTCGCCGCGAGCCAGGCCGCACTGAGTTCCGAACTGGCGATTCGCTTCGACACCTACGTCGACGACGCCGTAGCATGGATCAAGAAGCTTGGCGCGGACCCGCGTTTCTCGCGGGTGATCGTCGTGGGCCATAGCGAAGGATCTTTGATCGGCATGATCGCGGCGCAACGCGCCCACGTCGACGCGTACGTCTCGCTCGAGGGCGCGGGGTTTCCCGCCGCGACGGTCCTCGCGACGCAGCCTGCAGGCGAACCTGCCCGGGATGGCCGGCCAGTGGCAACCGATTCTCAACAAGCTGTCGAGCGGCGCGACGGTCCCCGCCGCGGATATCCCAACTGAGCTGGCTCCTCTGTTCCGCGCCTCGGTACAGCCCTACCTGATCTCGTGGTTCAAATACGATCCGCGGGTCGAGATCGCGAAGGTCAGTGGACCCGTCGTTATCGTACAGGGCACGCACGACATACAGGTCGGCGTACCCGACGGGCAGGCACTGGCCGCCGCTGCGCCGAGCGCGAAGTACGTGGCGATCGACGGCATGACGCACGTGCTGACCGACGACCCGGGGACGACGCCAGCGCAGCAAGCCTCCGGCGCATACCTAGACGCGGCGCGCCCGCTCGACGCGACGCTCGTCACCACGCTGGTTGCAGCGACGCGCTAACGTCTCTCGCACGCTTTGGGGTCTCCGCTCGACCCGTGCGTCTGCGTACGCCGAGGCGGCTATGCTTTCGCCACTACCACTCGCACGCGAAAGGAAACCGCAATGAACCTGCCCTCACGGCTCACGAAGGGGGGACCCTACCCGCTTAAGCTCATGGGCATCGTCCCGGGCGCCCTCGCGATCGGCCTCGGCATCGCGATCTCCAGTTTCACGATGGCACGCGCGGAACATGCCGGCCCCATCAAAGCCAAGACGGTCTATAAGTGCAGCGCCGGCGTCGCGTGCCTCGTAGGCGACTCTACCGGCGCAAACACGTTCGGCCTGTTCGGCGTCTCGACCGGTACCGCCGTCGTCGGTGAGACGACCGGCGGCAACGGAAACTCCGGGGTCGCAGGCATCAACAACGGAACGTCCGGTCAGGGCTTGGGCGTCTACGGATATTCCGCCAACGGCTCCGGCGTGTACGGGGCCTCCGTCGCCGGCGGATCGGCGGGCGTCGCCGGCTATCAGCTGAACGAGTACGGCAGCACCGGTTGGGCGCTCTACGGTGAGGGTGCCGACTCCACGGGAAACTATCCCGTGATCTACGGGCAGGGCGACACCGCCTCGACCTACTTGTTTGAGGTAAGAGATAATGGCGATAGCGGTTCGGAATGCGTCATCGATCCGGTGGCTGACCTGTTATGCTCGGGAGTGACCGAAGTCAAAGCCGTGCGCACGCGCCATCGGACCAGCGGCGGCCAGCACGTTCTCGCCTACGCGTCAGAGTCGGCGTCGGCGACGCTCGACGACGTCGGGACTGCGCACATGGTCGACGGCGTGGCCAACGTCGCGATCGACCGCGCGTTTGCTTCCACCATCGACCAAAACAGCGCGTACCACGTGTTCGTGACGCCGCTCGGAGAAAGCCGCGGCTGGCTGTACGTCGCGTCTAAGACGCCGGCCGGCTTTCAGGTTCGCGAGGCGCAGAACGGTCGCTCGACGCTTTCGTTCGACTATCGTATCGTCGCGCATCCGATCGACGCGAGGGCCGACCGGCTGTCGATCGCCCCTCCCCTGCCACATTTCGCGGCGGCGCGCAAGGGACCGCGGCCCGCGCACTAACGCGCGGTGCATCACATGGACCGAGGGCGGGCCAAGCCCAACCGACAGTTGAGATTACCTGCGCGGGAGCAGCCCGCGCAGGATCTTGCCCTCGGTCGACAGGTAGTTGCGACCGTAGTCGAAGCGCGGCGAATCGGCGAACATCAGGTAGAGATATTTCATGTTCTCCGCGAACCAGTAGGCCGGCGTGAGGTCGCCGAGCGTCATCGGCGCAGTGCGCACGTCGGTCACGATCGTGTAGCCGCCCGCGACGCGGCAGTTGCGCTTCATCTGCCGGAAGTGCGCGTATCCCGTCGTGCGGTACTTTTCCGCTCGCGTCAGAAGCCAGAGGTCGAAGGCCGAATTGGCGTACTCCGGCCGAAGCCGATAGCCCGGATCGGTCGCGTCGAGCGTGACGTAGTCGATCTCTTCGGGAGGTAGCCCGTAGCGCTCGACGACGCGCGTCCACGAGTCGTAATACGCCTCGCCGTCGGCGCGGTCGCCGCCTTGCGCGAGCAGTTCGGCGTAGAACGCCGCCAGTTCGGACTGACGTTGTTGCGCAAGCGCGGCGCCCGATCGGAAGTCGACCTGCTGGAACCACAGCGATCCGCCGGGTCGCACGGCCTGCCGGCGCAAAACCGCCGCCGTGAGCAGACGGTACCAATCGCGGCAGTCGGCATCTGCCAGCAGCGCCCAGCCGCCCCACAGGTACTCGTAGAACGAGTCGACCGGCGGGTTGGGTGCGACGTTCGACGGCGTCGGTCCATTCACCGGTTTCGACGTTGATGTTCGTTCCCAAAAGATCGAGTGACGACCTCTTCTCGACGACCGCCGCGAACGCGCGCTTCGACGCGTCGAAGTACTCCGGCCGCCCGGTGAGACGCGAGAGCGTCCCAAACTCGAGGATGTTCGTGCCCGCCTCCGCGAGGTTGGTGACGGGCTCCCGTACCGCGCCGCTCGCGAGGTCGACGAAGCGGTACGGAATTCCCGTCGGCGACGTCGTAAACGCCGGCAGCAGCCGGTCGGCGAGATCTCGCGCGCGGTCGAGTAAGAACGATTCGCCGGTGGCGAAGTGGCCGGCCAGCAGTCCGCCGACGAGGCGGATGATCGCCTCAAAGACTTGGACGTCGCCCGTGACGTCGAAATCGAGGTTCGGCCTGAGCCAGTCGACCCCGGCGGTCAACTCCGCGTCGAGACCCATGACGTAGAGGGTGTCGAGCGCCTCGACGATGCTCAGGCCGAGCGAGTGGTTCGGCAGGAAGAACTCGCGGCTGCCGCCGCTGACCGGCAGCAGCTCGTCGTGACCCCATGCGTGGTCGCGATATCCAAGCCAGCCGTGGAGGAACTCGGCCCGTACCTCGTCCGCGGCGGAACCGGGACTCGGGTACGCGTCACCGGGCGAAGCGCCCGCCGCGCGGCATGGCCACAGCGCCGCGGTACTCGCGAGCGACGCCGCCGCGCGCACGAAGGACCGCCGGGTCAAAGATGCAGATCGCATGTTCGCTGAACGCCCTTTCGCCGGCGCCACCTGCCCGAACGTTCTTATGATCAACGTCTTCGCGCGATCGTGCGGCTGCGACGCGGTTGGTAGCACCGAGAGGCAACGAACAACGTTTCGGCGCTGTGCTTCCACGCTAGCCAGGGATGAACTCACCGATTGCAACTTGGCTGTTCGGGGTCGATTCGAAGCCGATGTGTCCGTTGCGATAGGCGCCGAGTAACACGAGGGGCCCGACGCGTCTCGGCGGTACGTATGTCTCGAATCGCATCGTAGCGACGTCGTACTCGCCGAGTAGGCCGGCGGGCTCGCCGGTCACGAACCAGATCTTCCCGGGCGTCGCCGCGACGTAATCGGCCGAGCAACATTGCGGCGCGACGAGCTGGTCGGGGGCGGTGATCAGGCGCATCTTGCCGTCCGGGTGGATGCGAAGCAAATCGATTCGTGACGTGCTGTTGACGCGATGCATGCAAGAAGCGTATATGTTCCCATCGCTACCCTCCGCGGGCGAACCGACGAACTCGCACGGCGCCAGCAGGAGCGTCTCCGCGGCTTTATCGGCCACGTCGATTTTAGCCAGGTACCCGAGCCGCGAGTCAAGATCGTTGACGGGGAACCAGACGTGAGCGCGTTCGTCCCCCGGCTATCCCCGGCGCCTGGGAGTTGCCGTACATTCCTGCTGGGACTTGCAGTGCGTACGTCGTGATCCGGCCGGCTGGCGTAATGTTACCGTAGTACCCCACCAGGCTGAACCACACGTTGCCGTCCGAGCCCAGCGCGGCTCCATCGTTCGGCTGCGAGAGGGACGAACCGTCCCCCGGAAATCGGTAGAACGACCTTACGCCCGACGGCGCGATCGCAAACACGCCCGCCACTCCCGACTCGTCGCAACAGATCGCCGAATAGATGCGCCCATCTGCCCCCAAAACCAAGCCACCCGTTCCAGTTTGGAGCCGGTGGGCCGGGAAATAGCGTTGTGCGCCGTCGGCGGAGATCCTCAATACACCGCGCTCTACCGAGAACCAGGCAGCCCCGCCGGCTCCCATCGAGATGCCGCCAATTCCGCCCACCTGTGCTTTCGGCTGGTATAGCTTCCAGCGCGGCTGGGCGACCGCGGCGGCGGAATGAGCCGCGAGCCCAAGGGCAACGACCGACGCGACCATTCCGCGGACGGCTGAGTGTAGTCCCATCGTTTGACCTCGTATGCTCGATCACTCGACGCGGATGATCCCCATCATCCCGCGGTCTTCGTGGAACAAGTTGTGGCAATGGAAGACGAACGTGCCGCGCGGCACCTTCCGGAAGTCGAGCAACACCTTCGTGACGCTCGGCTTCATCAGTGGGTAGTTAGGGTCTTTAGCATTCGGGAGCACCGTCCCGACCGGGATAAACGTCGTGTCGACCATGGCCGGTTGGCCGGCGGGGCCTGCTAGTGCCACGAACGCCATCTGGTGCATGTGGAACGTATGAATCTCGATAGTCGTGTTGAAGAGATACCATTCCTCGATTGCGCCCCGTTTAACCACGACGTTGACGTTTGACGGCACCGTCGCGCCGGCGCGGTAGATCGGATGGTAGACGTGCTCGCGAAACTTGGAGTTCGTCGTATCGGTGAGGAAAAAGCTCTTGTGAATCGGGATCTTTCCGCGCGCCGGGAAGTAATATTGGGTAAACGTCATCGCGCGGCGGCGGATCTCCGACGGATGCGCTTGTGCGTACGCGACGAGTTCGGCTGCGGGCGTGCCGGCGGCTACGACGGGCGCCGACTCGATGGTCAATACTGGCCCGGCGCCGGCCGGCGCGATGCCGGTGACGCGCAGCAGGTCGTGCGGCATTTGGTATGCCGCGAGCGAGCCGGCGCAGAAGCGCCCCGACGTTAGCGTGACGGTCCGTCCCACATCGACGGTTACAAGGACGCTCGCGCGGCCGGCGATAGGCAGCATGATCTCATTTGCCGCAACGTAGCGCGACAGCGGGCGCGCAGGGTCGCCGCCGACCGGGTTGCCGTCGAACTCGACGACGTGCATCGGAACGACGTTGCCGGCAGCGTCGCGCATACTGAGTGGCTTCGCCGAGTCGGAGGTTTGGTTGACGATTCGCAGCAGCTGGGTTTGGCCGGCTGGGACGTCGAGCGACGCCGGTGTTGCGTAGCCGTTCACCACGATCAGGCTCTCGCTCTGGACCCCGTTGCAGCCGCTAGGGTCGAGAACCAGGCCACGTGCCCGCATCGGGTTCGATATGGGCCATGCCGGGGGGTTGAAGGGATCGTACGGTACCGGAGGCGCAGACTTCAGCGCGGCTTGATGCGCCGCAGCCGCAGCGTTAACCGGCGTGATGTCGGGTGCAAACATGTTGTCGTAGCCGAACGGCCAGCGGTAGCGCAGAGCAACGATGTGCTCGGCAGCCGGCGCAATCTGAGGCGTGTCCGGCTCGACGATCCACGTACCCGCGAGGCCGCCTGCGACCTGATCGCCCGAAGCGCCGTGGACGTGCGGATGATAGAAATACGTTCCTGGCGGTTGCGACCGCGGAACGATGAGGTGATACTCGCACGCGTGCGCCGGCATGCTGAGCGTCGACAAGAAGATGTTTTCCTGATCCGCGGGTCCCTGGAACCCGTGGAAGTGGACGTTGACGTCGAGCGGGCTTTGCGGCATCCACCGGTCCTCGAGCTGGTGGTTGAGGTATCCGACGTATCGAACGGCGGGCGACGCCGGCATCGCCATCGGCAGACATGGCGGAATCGCATCTGAGGCGATGGACTCGCCCTTGCTCGGCCCGGCGATATCGTTGATGATCCGCACGTCGAAAGCCTCGCCGCGGTGCACTCGGATCGTCGGCGCCACGGTTTGCACGGCGCCGCTCAGTTTGTAGCGATAGCAGAAGCGATCGTCGTCGCGATGGACGGCGAGTCGCAGCTCGCGATTCCCGCTTGCATCGATGGGCAGTTGCGACACCACGACGACCGGCGGATCCGTGTAGGGCGGCGAGGCGAGTGCTGGACCGCAATTCGCGTGCCGCGCATGGGGCGGTTTACTCACGTCGGCGTTCCCGCGCGCGCCCGCCATCATCGCGAACAGCAGTGCCACGACTGCCGTAAGAGCAATCCGAGGGGCCATTGCACCCGCTTAGACCGCGATTGACCGAACCCTTCGAGCTAGCCTGGAGAGCAAGCAACAGACGGCAACGTCGCCCGTCGGACGAACGACAACGCACCTTATAAGAAGATGAAGATATCGCCCGAGGATCCCGCTTGGTGTCGCGGCCCCCCGGCTTTTGGGGATAAACTCGGAGTAAGCTTGACCGAAATCGAGGGTCGACATGCATGCACCGACGCATAAACGACTGACTACCTTGACCGCCGCAGCGGCGGCAGCGATCGGGATACTCGCCCTGACCCCCGCCGGAGCCTCGGCGGCGCTGCTGCTCGAGTCGCCGGCACTAGTCGTGACGCCCACGGTGGTCGCTCCGCCGCCGGTCTTCGTGACCGGGGGGACGGTGGGATACGAGACGTTCGTGCCGCCGGTCTCGAGCCCGTACGTCTCGACGGTGTACGCGCCGGCGATGCCATACGCGCAAAGCCCCTACTACGCGACGCCCGTGGCCTACGCGAGCCCGTACTACGCCAACCCGTCGGACGCGCTGCTGCTTCCAACGGCGCTAGCGGTAGCGAGCGCGCTACAGGGCGGTAGTGCCCTCGGCGGATTCACGACGGGACTCGCCGCCGAAACGACGCCGGTCGCCTACGCTCCCGCGGTTGCGACGTACCCGGTCGCCTATACTCCGCCGACGTACCCGGTGGCGTACGCGCCGCGACGTATCCGTGGCGTACGCGCCCCGACGTACGCATATCCCTACGCCACGCCGTATGCAACTGCATATACGCCGTACGGGTACGCGCCGGCCGCAACATACGGTTCGACCGTCACGCCGCTCGCCATGCTCGCGGGTCTGGCGCTGGCCTCTGCCTTCATCCCGCCGGCGCCGGCCGTGCCGTACTACGCCGCGCCTACGGGGTACTATCCGGCGGGGTACAACTATCCGGCTTCCTATTACGCCAATCCGGCGGCGCCCTTCACCTCGCAACCCGTGATCGCGCAGACCAACGTCGTCAGAGTGACGCACGTGGTCCACCGCGTGATCGTCGTTCCGCATCGCGTCGCGTCCGCGCCCGTGCGTGTTGCCCGGCTGCCGTTGCATCGTGCGACCTTCCACGCCGCGCCGCGCGTCGCGGCGTTCCGGCCCGCGCCGCGCGTCGCCGCTTTCCGCTCAGCGCCGCGCGTCGCCGCTTTCCGTTCAGCGCCGCGTGTCGCCGCGTTCCGGCCGATGCAGCGCGCTGCGTTCTACCCGGCACCGCGCATGGCTGCCTACCGGCCCGCTCCGCGCATGGCCGCGTATCGCATGGCCGCGCCGCAACGTTTCGGAGGCCGCGTTCGGTAACCGCTACACCAGCGGCGTGCTACAGCAGGCCTTTGTCGCGCGCGATTCGTGCGGCCTCGACGCGATTGGTAGCACCGAGCTTGCCGATCGCTTCGGAGAGATAGTTGCGGACCGTGCCCTCGTTCAGTCCCAAGCGATCGGCGATCGCTTGGGCCGACAGGCCGTCGCCCGCGAGCCGAAGCGCGACGCGTTCGCGTTCGGTGAGCGGATCGCGCTCCGTCCATGACTCCACCGCGAGTTGCGGCGCGATCACACGCAGGCCGGCGTTGACGCGGCGGACGGCATCGGCGAGTTCCGCCGCCGGCGCGTCCTTCAGGAGATAGCCGGTGACGCCGGCGTCGAGGGCGCGGCGCAGGTAGCCCGGGCGGGCGAACGACGTGACGATCACGACGCGCACGTCGAGCGCCGTCCGCTGGAGCGCCTGGGCCAACTCGATGCCGGTCATTCCGGGCATCTCGATGTCGGTGACGAGCACGTCGGGCCGGTGCTCTTCGACCATGCGTAGCGCTTCATCGCCCGAGTGCGCCTGCGCCACGACGGCGATGTCGCGCTCGAGGTCGAGCAGCGCGGCGAGCGCGCCCAGCACGAGGCTCTGATCCTCCGCGATGACGACGCGAATCGTCGCCGGGTCGGGGGCTGCGTCGCTCAACGCGTCGGCATCGTGAGGACGAGGCGCGTGCCCGAAGAGAGATCGCGCAGGAGCGAACCGCCGAGCGCCTCGATCCGCTCGCGCATGCCGACGAGTCCGAAGCCTTCCGGCGTCGGCTCGGCTTGGCCATCATCGTGAATCTCGAACGCGCAGCCCGCGCTCGTGTTGCGCAGCCGCAGCGTACACGTTCGCGCGCCTTTCGCATGGCGGATCACGTTCGTCACGCCCTCGCGGACGGCCAGCGCGAGGACGCCCTCCTGCTCGGACGTGAGCGACACCGATTCCACCTCGCACTCGACGTGCAGACCGGCCGATTCCAGCGCGGAGCGCGCGCGCCCGAGCTCGGCCTCGATGCCGGCAGCGCGATACCCGGCGATGGCGGCGCGGAGTTCACCGAGGGACTCACGCGTGATGCGGGCGACGTCGCGGATTTCCTGTGCCGCGCGTACCGACGTCGGTGTCGATAAGCTTCTCCGCGAGTTCCGACTTCAGCGCGATGGCGGTTAGCGTGTGGCCCAAGACGTCGTGCATGTCGCGCGAGATGCGCTCGCGCTCCGCCAGCTTCGCGAGCTTCTCCACCTCGTCGCGTGCGAGCCGGAGGGCTTCGTTCGTGCGCGCCATCTCGGCGGTCCGCACGTTGACCGCGCCGATGAGCGCCGTGAACACGAGTGCGGAAATCCAGTACGGGGCGGGCATGTGGAGCGCCCATGAGTAGAGCCCGATCGCGATCAGGAACCCGCCGACGGTACGGTACGCAGCCGGTGCAGGCAGCGCAAACCCGACGAAGGAGGCGGCGTAGATGAGATAGACGGACGCGCCGCCGTTCCACGGCGATACGGCGAAGCCGAGCGCGGCGATGGCCGCTGCCGGCCACAGCACCCGCGCGCCGGACAGACGGAACCCGACGAAGTACAACGGCAGGAAGACGACCACGCTCGCCAACGTGATCGTCCACTCAGCCCAGCCCGCGTGGTCGAACGCGGGCTGGATGAACACGATGCCGAGATAGACGAGGAAGGCGAACGGCATCCAGTCGAGGCGGTTTCGCCACCCTCGGCCGGCTCGGGCCTCAGTCATACACGCGCTCTTCGGCGCGGCGGAACCCGAGCGCTGCCAACCAAAAGCCTACGGCCGCGTACGCCACGAGGACGAGCGCGTGAATCCACCAGGCGCCCTCACCCGTACCGATCGCTCCGAGGGCCAGTTGGCCGAGATGATAGCCGGGGAAGATCGGCGCGACGTGCCGCAGCGCGCCGGGGAGCATCTGGATCGGTATCCACAAACCGGCCAGGAAGCCCATCGGCAGGTAGATGGCGTTGACGATCGCCGGCGCCGCGTTGGGACGCGCCGCCGCGCCGATCGCGAGACCGATGGCGCAGAACGGGATCGTGCCGGCCACGAGAATGCCGAACAGCGCGAGCCACGTTTCGAGTCCGAATCGCACGCCGCCGAAGGCCGTGCCGAGGATCGCCAGGCCGAGGACGATGAGCGCCCCGAACGCCGCGGCAACGATCCCGCGAGCGAGGAAGTACGCGAGCGGCGGCATCGGCGACGCCTGCTTCAGTAATAGCCATCCTTGGCCTCGTTCGATCGCGATGCCCGCGCCGAAGGAAAACAGCGATGCGCCCATCACGCCGAAGGCGCCGTAGGTCGCGATCAGGTAACGCGAGAGCGACGTGCCGCCGGCGATTTGCGAGCCCATGGCGATCCCGAAGAACAGATAGAATATGATGGGCGCGAGCAGCGTGGGGAGCGAGTACGCGGGCATCCGCAGGTGTTTGAGAAACTCGTACTTCGTCTCGAGGACGTAGGCGCGGAGCATGTTAAGCGGCCTCCTTGGTGAGGGTGAGGAAGGCGTCCTCGAGCGCGACGTTCGTCACGGAGACGACGCGCAGATGGGCGTCGTGCGCGTAGAGCGCCTGCAGCACCGCGTCGGGCGCCTGGGTCTGCACCTCGGTATAACGTTCGGCGACATGGGCGGCGTCGACGCCGGGAAGGGCGCGCACCGCAGCGATGTCGAGCGCCGTTTCGCAGCGCAAGACCGTGCCCCGAGCGCGCAACTTGATCTCCGCCGGCGTGCCGTCCGCGATGATCTTGCCGCGAGCCAGCACGACGATCCGGTCGGCGAGCGCGTCGGCTTCCTCTAAGTAGTGTGTCGTGAGCAGCACGCTCTTGCCGTCGCGCACGAACGCGCGCACGCGCTCCCACATCAGCCGCCGCGACTCGACGTCGAGGCCGACGGTCGGCTCGTCGAGCACGAGCAGATCGGGATTGCCGCAAATCGCGAGCGCGAAGAACACGCGCTGCCGCTGGCCGCCGGAGAGATCGCTCAGGCGCCGGTTTGCCAGCGGTCCGAGTTGCGCCAACTCGAGCGTATGCTCGACGCTGAACGGCCGTGGGTAGTAGCTTGAGAACAGGGAGACGTGCTCGCGCACGGTCAGCGTGCCGGGCAGCCCGCTCACTTGGAGACTGGCGCCGATGCGCGTCCGCGCGGAGCGACCGTGCGGGTCCTCTCCGAACACGCGCGCGCGGCCTGCCGTCGGCGACGAAACGCCGAGCAGCAGACGGATGGCCGTGGTCTTTCCGGCGCCGTTGTGGCCGAGCAGCGAGACCAGTTCGCCGCGGCGCACGCCGAGGTCGATGCCGTCGAGCGCGACCACGCTGCCGTACTTTTTCACTGCCCCTTCGAGGACTGCGACGTTCTGGTCGTCGGCCGTGGCTGAAGAGCGTGTCAACATGGGCTAAGCATGCGCGCCCGGCGTGGCCGCCGCCACCGCCTCTCGTCAGGGAAAACACATGACAAGTGTCACGGCGCGCACGCTGGTTCGGGCGGGGTACTTTGGGGATAGGACAACCCGCTCATCGTGTGCAAGCGCCGAGGGCCCCGGCGGCACGAGGCAGCCGACGAACGGTGGCCCGCCTGCCGCCTGCTCAGGAGGGAAGCAGCAGATGTCGATTCTGTCCAACGTAAAGGAAATCGAAGCCAAGGTCCGCGAGGCGATGCAGGACGGACCCGTCACCCCGTACTACACGCTCCCACTCGACAAGGTCTACGAGCTACTTAACGCGGCGCTGGCTTCGGAGATCATCTGCGTGCTCCGCTACAAGCAGCACTACTATATGACAACGTCGATCCATCAGGAGCAGTTGCAGGGCCTGTTCAAGGAACATTGGCAGGACGAAGAGCGGCACCTCGAACTGATCGCCGACCGTATAAAGCAACTCGGCGGGGTACCGAACCTCGATCCCGGCGGCATCAACAAACGAGCGTTTTCGTCGTTCGAAACCGGGCACACCTTGGCAGATCTCCTTCGCGAGGATCTGCTCGCGGAGCGCGTCGTCATCAAGATCTATGGCGACATCGTCACGTTTTTCGGGGATGCCGATCCGGTTACTCGGCGTATGTTCGAGGGAATCCTCAAAGACGAGGAAGACCACGCCGACGAGATCGCGGATCTCCTCTACACCGTGGATCCGAAGACCGGCAAGACCGTGGAGCAATTCACCGGAGATTCGGTAAGCAAACGGTTCAAGGGCTGAGCAAGGGTTCAGGGAGGAGCCGGCGATGCGAGCATTTGCCGTCCGGAGCTTTGGCGAAGCACCTGCACTTCAGGACTTGCACATCCCTGCGGCGAGCGACGCGTTCACCATTCGCGTAACATATGCGGGGGTAAACCCGTTCGACTACAAACTCGTCGATCGACTCACCCCTACCTCACAATATCCGTTCGTGTTAGGCGCAGACTTCGCAGGTACGGTGGAGCGCGTTCCGCATGGAGCGAACGATTTCCGCGCCGGCGACCGCGTCTTCGGCATCGCCCGCACGCACGGCTCGTACGCTGAATACACCGCCGTCGTCCCCAACGAAGCGCTCGCGGCTACGCCCGAAGGCGTCACCGATGAACAAGCCGCCGGCCTCCCCACGGCTGCGGTCACTGCACTCGGATCGATCGAGTTGCTCAAAATCGGCGCAAACCAGCGTCTCGTCGTGATGGGCGCGACCGGCGGCGTCGGCGGCTACGCCGTGCAGATCGCGCGCTCGCGCGGCGCGCACGTCATCGCAACCGTTCGCGGCAACGTCGACGAAGCTCGCCTCCTTGGCGCCGACGAAGTCTACGACGCTGAGGCCGCCGACGCGATCGACGCACTGCGTGTGGCGTACCCGGACGGCGTGGACGCAGTCCTCGATCTCGTCAACGATAAGGACGCGATCCACCGCGATGCCGAAATTCTCAAAGCCGGAGGCAATCTCGTCTCGACGCTCTATGCGGCCGACGAAGGGTGGTTCGCGCAGCGCCGGATCGCGGCGCACAATATTACTTTGAGCGCGAACCCTTTGGCGTCGCGGCAAGGACTGACCAACGTCGCGCGCATGCTGGCGGAAGGAACGATAACGGTACGAGTCGGTTCTCTTTTTGCGCTGGAAGACGCGGGAGAGATGCTCGAAAAGCTTCGCCATGGCGCACTCCACGGCAAGACCATCATCCAGGTATCGTAAGTCGGTGTTGAAGGACTGAAACCATGAATCCACAGGAGCGAACCGTCCGCGTCGTGATGACCAACGGCTGCGTCTACTACATGACCCCGGAGGAAGGAGCGCTGGTCGCGACGGCGGCCGGCCAAGCGCGACGGTCGGTGGTCCTTCTCAACATTCCGCGGCGCGTTCTCGGCTCGGATGCCGAAGACGTTGTCCCGCAGCTTACGCTCTTCACGGCAGCGATCGCGTCGGTAGAAAGCTAGCCTTCGCGGCTTCGCTCAGACGACCCGACAAGCAGATCAGGGCGTGCAGACTGAGCCCACGAGGACGACCGCTTTGAATGCGGCTGCGTCGGTAACCGGAAATGGGGTCGTTCCGTTTCCACTCGGCTTCACGCAATTGGCGGCCAGCAGATACGCCATAATGGATGCGTATTGGCCGGCACTCAGCGATCCCGGCGCCGTGAGCGGCATCTGCTTGGTAACCACGGTCCGCAACGCCGAGATGTTCAGGTGAGACTTGCCGAACGCCGAGCCCGTCAGAGCTGGGGCCGAAACGCCCTGCAGGCTCGCGCCGTGACAGGCCGCGCAAGATGCTCCATACTGCACTTTCCCGGCCTTTACTTGCGCCGGCGTGTAGGGAGCCGTGCCGACTTGTACGAGGCCGGCTGTCTTTGCGGCGGCTGCGGAACTCTGTCCCTTGGCGGAGTTGGGCACCGGGTTGGTTGCGCCGACGCGAAACGCCATCACGAAGCTGCCCTTGCTGACCGGCAAATTGGGCGTCCTCTGATTGCCGGGTTGACCGCCCTCGACGGCGAGATACTCTTGCCCATCCACGCGATACGTTGAGATCGGCGCGACGATCGCGGTGGCGGTAGCGCGCTTCCAAAGCACCGAGCCGGTCTTGGTGTCGAACGCGTACACGTTGCCGCCCAAGTCGGTCGTGAACGTCATGCCCGTTGAGGTGATCAATGCGCCGCCTTGCGCGGGATATGGCACCGGGCTACGCCAGACAAGGCTTCCACTCGAGAACGTCCACCGCATTCACCAAGCCGGTCGCGGCTCGGCGCTTAACCGGCGGGCCGCCGCGATAATTCTGGCCCTGCACCCAAGCGGGCTGGTTTTCGTACCTCTTGAACACTCCGCATTCTTGCGTGACCGGGATGACAAAGTAGTTCGTCGCGGGATCGTAGGCGCCGCCGAGCCACTCGACGCCGCCGCCGTGGTTCGGGCAGGTCTTCTCTCCCGCCACGTCCGGTGCTACGTTAACATTGTACTGAGTCGCCACCGGCAAGCGATGGACCACTGCTCCGGTCGAACGATCCAGGATGACGAAATTCCCCGCTTTGTCGGCGATTGCGAGCAATTGCCGCGTCTTCCCGGCGACTTGCCCGTCGAACAAGACCGGGGGCATCGCCGGATCCGCGTCGTGTGTGTCGTGCTTAATGATTTGGTAATACCACTTGAGTTTAGGTTGAGCTCCCGCGATATTGAGAGCGACGACCGAGTCGGCGTAAAGATCCTTCCCCTTCGGCGTGTCGAAGTCGGGGCCGGCATTGCCCGGCGCTACGAACAGGGTGTCGGTTCGCGGATCGACCGACAGCCCTCCCAAAGCGCGGCGCCGCCATGCTTCCAAGAGTCACCGGGCCACGTCTCGTGCCCCGGCTGCCCGGGTCCGGGGACCGTGTCCCACTGCCAGAGTTTGGTCCCATCCTTGGCACTAAAGGCTTGAACGCTGCCGTTCGCGCCGAAGTCGCCGCCCGCCACGCCGACGAGCAGCTTGTCCTTGTAGACGTACACGGGCATCGAATACCAATTGTTTTGCTGCGTCGAGCAGCCGGCAACGCTCCAGACCTGGTGGCCCGTCTGCGCGTCGAGCGCGCGAATGCGGCAGTCTTGCGTTGCGATGAAGACCTTGCCATCGACGATCCCCACGCCGCGATTCACCGCGAAATCCAGAATCGTCGCCGGCGTATACGGAGAGTCCCATTTTAGTGCACCCGTCGCCGCGTTCAAGGCGATGACGTGGTTGTGAGGCGTGGAGAGATACATCGTGCCGTTCCAAACGACCGGCGCCGCTTCTTGCTCGCCGTCGTCCGCGATTTGCGTCGACCAAGCGGGGGCGAGCGTGGCGACGTTGCTCTTCGTTATCGTCGAGGAAACGAATCGGTTGTTATCGTAGCCGTGTCCCGCGAGCAGCCAATCCTGCGAATCCGGCCCGATAGCGAGAAGCGTTTGCGATGACGGCGCCGCGGCCTCGGTTGCGCCAGTCGGAGATGCGGCGGTCGCATTCTCGCTTGCAGGTCTATTCGTGCAACCTCCCGTCACCGTGGCGCTGAGACCGACCGCTGCCGTCAAGGCGAACAGGAAACATCGGCAGGCCCGCGGTTCTTTTGGCCGTTCGTGTCCGTTCACAGTGCTGGTCCCTCGCTCGTTCAGCGGGCCGTCGAAGCGTTGCTGGAGCTTCGGGCCGCGGATGCACATATATCCGGCCGTTGGCCGGAAAAAGACCTAGACCTTCCCACCCACCGGTGGGCGACAGCGCGGCGATCGCGGCGACCATTATTGCCTTACGTCCGTCGGCCCTCCTAACGTGAGTAGAATGACGATTGCGCAAGTGCACGACGTATTCGATTCCGGGCGCACATTAGGACCCGTCGAGCAGTTGCGGCCCGGCGCCTGCGCGTAGCCGCTCGGCGATCGCGTCGGGCAAGGTTCGAGTTGCCTCCGCGAGCGCGCGAATCGATTCCGAAATCTCTGCCAGGGCCGGATCGCTCGCCTGCGCGCCTTTCGCTTCGAGGACGTCGAGCGTACCGCCGACCCCACGAGCGAGAGCCAGCAACGCGTCCGATTCGTCCGGCGCGTAGGCTTCTCCGTCGATCTTGGGGCCGCATAGCAGCGCTCCGATGAGGCGGCCGCGTGAGACCATGGGAAACGCCAGCTCACCGGGCAACGCCGATCCGCGCGTCTCCGACAAATCCACCGGCTTGTTCCATGCGCTCAGTGCGACCAGCGCCGGGTCGTTTTCGCCGACCTCGAAACGGTCGCCGACACTCGATACGTACGCCGCCGATCCATTGCGGACCGACGACGTCCGCGTACTCCGCATTCGTATGGTCGCGCACGTTCTGCACCGTCCGCTCCAACAGCGTGGCGGCGTCGGTAATGTAGGACGATTCGTGTGCGAACCGCCGCAGGGCAGACTCGTCGTCGTGGCGCTTCCGAAAGAGCACGCGATCGACGACCCGGTCGACATTTCCGTGGATATAACGCAACGACAAACCGAGGGCTAACGCGACGATCATGCCGACGACGACGCTCGTGGTATGGCTCGCGCTGACCAGCCACGCTCCGGCGGCCCATTCCACGATTACGAAGGCGCCGATCACGATCGCCGACACCACGGCGAAGACGACGGTGCGGTTCAACACGAAGCCGAC
Organism: Vulcanimicrobiota bacterium; assembly: GCA_963743605.1. GTDB lineage: Bacteria > Vulcanimicrobiota > Vulcanimicrobiia > Vulcanimicrobiales > Vulcanimicrobiaceae > CAVUQJ01. Next base: position 245,571 of record CAVUQJ010000019.1, read on the forward strand.
GTCGATGAGCCGCCGGTTCAGCGCAACGTAGGTCAGCACGAGCGGTGTAACGATTGCGACGATGCTATAGGCACGCCCGACAACGAGAATCCCGGCGTAGCTCATTAGGTGCAGCGCCACGCTGCTGGCCGCCAGGATGCCGAAAAACGGAGCGAGGGGAGCGAGCAACCACGCCGCGCGTTGGCGATCGACCCCGCGAGCGACCGCTATCGTGAGGGCGCTGCCGACGAGCGCCATCAGCGTGGCCGCGAGCGACGGGACGGTCCAAATGACCCCGATGAGCCTCGTCGGATCGAACCACATCGTCGTCGTCGCGACGAGCGCGGCGATGCCGACCGCGCGGTCGGGCGTGCCGTCTCCGGTGATGACGGCGACGGCGGCGAACGCGTAGCAGAGGCCGAGCGCGATGCGCCGCGCGCTCGAGAGCGGCCGCGCGAAGCTCGCCGCGAGGGCCGCCCACAGCGCGACCGACAGTGGAAGCAGCTGACCGACGATCGCGAGCCCGACGTACGCCCAGGCCGACGGCAAACCCCAAAAGACCGCTTCCGCGTTGAAGCCGATCGCCGCGAACGCCAGCACCGTCGCGAGCAAGAGATTGTTGTCGACGTACGGCCGGCGCCACGCGATCACGGCCGCAAAGAGCAGGAGCCACAGATTCGTGAACTCCCAAGAGACGTAGTTCCAGAAGCGTGAGAGATCCGCCGGTTCGGGTACGACCGTCGCGGTCGTGCGCACCGAGCCGCGCTCGACGCGGAACGTGATCGGACGACCGGCGAGCGGTTGTCCAACCATGGAGAGACGCTCGAGCGGCGTGTTGGCGCTGACGCTCGATGAGATCGCCCTCGCGCAGGCCGCCGCGCTCGGCCGGCCCGCCCGGGTCGACGCCGCGAAACGTCATCCGATACGGCTCCGATGAACCGTCGAAGTAGCCGCCCCAAACGCCGTACCAGGGCGGACCGGCCAGTCCGGCTTGGTCCACAAAGCTCGCGACGCTGAAAAGCGCACCCACTGCACACAGCGTCAGGAGTATGGCGCGCCAAGTCGCGGGCCGCATGGCCAGGCTTTAACCGCTCGCTTAGCCCTCTCCCGCGAGCCTTCACGGGCCGCGCGCTTCCAACGTCCGGGGAACTGTCCGGAATCGTCGGTGGGCAGCACGACGCTTCACGGCCATGATCAGACCATCACTTCGTCGCGGCCTGACGGCCGCAAATAGGAGCGTAGCATGTCACGTTTTATCAACCGCAACGTCATCACCGCGGCCGGCGCCCTCGGCGCCGCAGCGGCGGTGGCCTACTCGCAGGCTGTTCGGGGGGCTCGCAGTACGCGCCGACCACGCCGGGCTCATCCGGCGCATCCGGCGCGTCGGGAGCCACGTCGCCGATGTCGCCGATGTCGGCGGTGCGCTCCGGTGCGATGCGCGTGGCGCCACCGTTCGCCAGCAAACAGGCCAACGATTTCTTTCTCCATCGCCCGATCGTGAACTTCGAGCGCGGTCGTGTGATCCGGCACCCCGGTACGCCCTGCAAGAAGGACAGAGGCCTCGTTTTGCCAGCAGCAACATCACGAACGATCTCTTGGTGTATTGTGGCCAGACCGGCTCGCTCCACGTCCCTTCGGGTGAAACGGCGTTCATGACCCTGACGGGCGTTGCCGGTTGGGGCCTTGCCGTTCGCGGCAATCAGCTCGCTGTCGGAAACAGCGCCAGCCAGATCAACACTACACGGGCCTGCCGGGCTTCCCGCCGCCCACGACTTTGACCCTCGGGCACACGGGGTACGACGCCGACGGTCTGTCGTTCGCTCCCAAACGGTGGCCTCTACGCGACGGAATTTCCCGGACCGTACGTCGACTACTGGGCGCCGCCGGTCACCGTCGGACCGCCGAGTTGCGTCTGGCAGACGACCACCAACACGGAGGACTACTACGTCGACGCGCACGGCCCGAGCTCGGCCGTCGTCTACGGCATCAACGGCAACTCGGCGAACGTCGACGCCGACACGGAAGAGGTCAATGGGATGGCCTCGAGCGGGTGTCCCACGGGAGTAACCGACACCTACGAAGCGACCTTCGGTTCGCTCGGCGCGGGCACCGGCTTCCCGGGTGGGATCGTCAGCCACCGCGTCACCGGCGAGCTCTACGTCAACGACCAGTACAGAACGCTGTACGATGACGGCGCATATCCCGGCCTCGCGATCCCGGCCGGATCATGCAACTGGACCTTCAACCCCAATGACATCACGAACATCACCATGGCAACCCACGAGACCAGTCTCTGGGCTTCCAACATCAACTTCGGCGGAAGCCCCATCTACACGTATCTGCAGAGCTTCAAGGGCGCGCCGCTGGCGGGCGCTTGTACCACCCCCGCGCCCGTGGGTGGCCCGATGGCGAGCAACGTCAACGATGAGTTCCTCGGCGTGGCGGCGTGGCCGAATCGCGGCAACTAGTCGCCACTCGATCGATCTACGCAAGGTAGAGGAAGCCGGGCGCTTGCGCGCCCGGCTTCTTTCGTGGCGTTCGCGAGATAGGCTAGCGCGAGGCGCCAACGCCCACAGTGAACGATGCCCACCGATCCTGCCGTTCTCCGTTCTCGAGGACTGAGAACCGAACGATGGGTTATTGACAAACCCAACGGCTAGGTTTAGTATTAAATACGTGGCAGCCGTGGCGCTGGTCGATGGTTACGAAGTTAGGGTCTACACGCGCGACCATCCGCCTGCTCACGTCCACGTTCACAAGGGGTCCGCCCGCATTAAGATCTCACTCGAGCCCAACGTCGCGTACATGGTCGCACAAAGGCTTGGCGACGGCGCGCGAGTTGCGTCGCGCAATCGAGATCGTGGCCGAGCACGCGCACGCATGTCTGGCGCTCTGGAGGAGGTATCACTCATGACCAAGGTCCGCTACCCAACGGACGCAGAGATCGAGCGCGGCCGTAAGATCGGCGAGTTCGAGCGGCAGTACGACGGTAAGGCGCTGCTTTATCGCCCCACGCTAGACGTTCTCGAGATCGAGCTCTTCAACGGCTTGCGCGTAGCCATTCCGCGTAGGCTCGTCACGGAACTCGCGACGGTTCCCGTCGCTGTTCTGCGCAAGGACCTGCGGCTAGGCGCCTATGGCGAAGCAATCGAGATCCGTTCCCTCGACCTGGACATCTCCGTCTCTGGATTGATCGCCGATCTTGTTGGCGCCGATTGGGCGCGGCGCGCCGGCAGGATCAAGAGTCCTGCGAAAGCCGCCGCGGCACGCGCCAATGGTCGCAAGGGTGGGCGCCCCCGAAAGAAGGTCGCGTAGTACGCTCGCGTCCGATTCCGTCGAGGAGATCACGGTGCTCGCGTTCCTACTGACGCCCGCCCTCGCGGCCAGTGGCGGGTGTGGCCAGTAGACGCCGACCCACCTAACGTCAGGCGCTCTGGCGCGCGACGATGGCGTCGTTCGTGACGCCGTCCGGAGAGATGCTCGTACAGTGCGAGGCCAAGGCTTGGGTTGGGGCGCCGTCTGGGTTGGCGCTACCGTGGCAGTTGATAAACCGTGCCGCAATAGACGTTCGAAGCGCCGCATATGTTGGGGCCACCATTTCGCGTCGTGCCATACAGTCGGTGAGCCTACCCGGGACCGAGACGGTAACCTCTACGGCACGACGTTCTACGGGGGTGCCTATGGTCTGGGCACCGTCTTCGAGATCACCGCAGCGAGTCACACTATGCAAAGCTCCTGAGGTTCGTTCCCGGCCGGGCCATTCACCCGATTCTGACACTAGACGCCTTACGCGGATCCGGCGATCCCTCGGAAAGACCGGCGCGTGACCTTTAAGGGCTCAACCGGAAAACGGTGCCGCAGCCGCCTTTCTGGCGCGGCCGCTCGCAGTGATAGCCTCCCCGTAGGGCGGTCCCGTAGAATGAGCCGTGCGCGTCGGCGACGAGCGCAGATTGCAGAATCGCGCCGTCGGTTCCGTGGAAGCGCCAGAGGATGCGCTCGACGTACTGCCCCGACCCCGCGGGTTTCAACTCGAAGGCGGTGCCGCAACCCGCGGCATTCTCCACGGATGCGCACGGTCCGGCGCCGCCGCGCGTCGTCGTGCCGTACAGCGCGCCGTTCGGGCCCGGCGTGAGGGCGGCCGTCGGCTGCGCGCCGTCACTGCCGCCCTTGAAGCGATAAAGGATCGACTCAGCGTACCTTCCGTCCCGCGACGGCGTCAGTTTGAACACCGTGCCGCATCCGCTGACTGCGGCGCCTCCGCAGCCCGTTCCGCCGCCTGCACCTCCGCCGCCTTGGGTCGTGCCGTAGAGCGCTCCGGAAGAGTCCGCAATCAGAGAACCATCCGGAAACGCGCCGTCGCTGCTCCCGCCCTGGAATCGATAGATAACGGTCTCGGTGTACGCGTCGCTCGGAGACGCTTTGAGTTCAAACACGATCCCGCATCCCGCGCCGTTGTAGCACGGGGTTCCGCCCCCGTAGTCGGTCGTGCCGTAGAGCGCGCCGCCAGCGTCTTCAAGGAGCGCTCCGGTCGGAAAATATCCGTCGCTGCTCGGGAAGTTGTCGAAGCTGTGCAGCATCTGCTCCGTGTACCCGCCGCTCGGCGCGGGCTTCAACGCGAAAACGGCGCCAACATCCTTCGCCCCGCCCTGCAGGGTCGTGCCGTAGAACGCGCCGCTCGCGTCGGTAATCAGAGCCGCAACGGGCTCCTCGCCGTCAGGATCGCCGTGGAACGCGTAGAGAATCGTCTCGTCATATCCGCTGCCCTGCGGCGTCAACTGGTAGACGGTGCCGTACTCACCGACGAGCCCGACTGACCACGTCGTCGTGCCGTAAAGGACGCCTCCAGCGCCCGCGAGCAGTCCGCCGCTAGGAACCTGGCCATCGTCGCCGACGCCGAAACGGTGCAAGACGCGTTCGCTGTAGTGACCCGACGACGGAACGAGTTCGAATACGGTGCCCGATGCATCGCTGCCGCCGCCAGATTCGGTCGTCCCGAACAGCGCGCCGGCGCCGTCGATGATGACGCCGGCGGCAGGATGCGCGCCGTCGTCACCCTTGTTGTTGTCCCCATGGAATTTGTACAACGGTGCGGGACCGGCCGGCTCAACACCGGCAAAGAGCAGATTCGCGGCAAACGCGCCGGCAAGCATCGCGACGAGCATCGTGGTCCTCCTTACGGACTCGTGCCCGCCAGTGGCCGGCGGATGTCAATCAACCGCTCGGGCCCGAAGCCGCTGACGTTCGGCTACATACCTTAGAAGGCGGTGCAGTCGGGCCCTTCCGGCCCTTCCGCGCCGGCGTTCTACGATCAACGCAGCTAATCGACCGCGGGGCCGACGGACTACTGGACTTTGCTCGCACTCGAGCTAGATGCGGTCGAGATTCAGCATCGAGATTTCGGGCGCTCGCTCCGCTCGGGCGAGAAGTCCGTTGTGCGCCTCTCCACAGCAACATCTTTGTTACGAGCGCCGTGACTTGCTCTCGGCGGTATTCGCTTTTTATGCAGATCGGCTGTAACGTTACCGCGTCATAGAAAACTCTGCTAATCTACGTCTATATATTTTGGGACCTTGAGAGTATACTAGGCTGACCGGGGATGACCCGGAAACGCTGCACGGAGATCCCGCCTTAAAGGGAGGGAACCCATGAAGACCCTTCGACTCGGATCCACGGCAACGATCGTGCTCACACTTTTGTGCGCCCGCGCAGCTTTTGCCGCGCCCCAACCGTCGCCAAAGCCCCAGGCATCCGCCGCCGCGACGGGGCAGGTGTCGGCGGAGGAGGCGACGCGTCGGAAGCAGTGGAGTCACTCGATGCTGGTGAAGCCGGCACCAAAGAAAGGGTGTTTCACCAGCACATATCCCAACACCGAGTGGAAGCAGGTTCCTTGCGCTGCCAAGCGGACGATTCCGATGATTCCGCGGCATGGTCCACGGCCGAACGTTGTGGGGAACAGCAACGACATTTCGGGGCAAGCGCCGTCCGGGCACATCTCCGCGGCGATCGGCGATTTCGAAAACGTCACCAACGTCACCAGCGAGAGTGGACCGATTGGTAACGCGGGGCCGTCGCTCGCCAACACGTACACGCTTCAAATCAACACGAACTTTTTCGGCGGGACCAGCGTGTGCGCAGCATCGCCGAATCCGGGTTGCCAGGGCTGGGAGCAGTTCGTGTATGAGAACGACAGTTCGGGCTTCGCCTACATCCAATACTGGATCATCGCGTATAACGCGAATTGCCCCACGGGCCAGGGCTGGAACCAGATCGCCCTCTATGGAGGGACGTACTGCTGGAAGAACAACAGCGCCGGCCCCGTGGGCGTGCCCCTTCAGCCGATCACCAACATGGGCAACTGGACGTTCAGCGGCCGGGTCAGCTCGACGGGTGACAGCGTCACGATGTCGACCGGGACCAACGCGTACACGCAGAGCGGTGACAACGCCGTTGACGCCGCGAATGGCTGGACGATCGCCGAATTCAACCTCTTCGGCGACGGCGGCAACTCCTCGGGCGGCGGCACGGCCAGCTTTAACGCCGGAGCGTCGGCCAACACGCGCACCGAGATCATCTACGGGGGCACCACCGCGCCCGATTGCGCGGCGCAAGGCTTCACGGCCGAGATGAACAACCTCAGCTTCGGGCCGACCGCGCCCACGGCAACGACTCCGGGACCGGCGGTCATCTTCCAGGAGAGCACCGCCGGGGGCGCGACCTCAAACTGCGCCGCCGCCTCCACCATCGGCGACACGCACCTGCGTACGTTCCAGGGCCTGCTCTACGACTTCCAGGCGACGGGCGATTTCACGCTGGCTGAGGTCGATCCGAGTTTCTCGGTGCAGACGCGGCAGGTGTCGGGAGCGCCGACATGGCCGAACGCGACGGTGAACAAAGCGGTCGCCGCGCGGTTCGGCAAAACCAAGGTCGGGATCTGCTTGGCGCCGCCGGGAAGCGACCAGACGCCGAGGATCGAACGTCGATGGGAAGCCCACCGCTGTCGGGGACGGCAGTACGCTCGCGCTGCCCGAGGGCGTCGGCATCTCGCGGCAAGGCAACGTGTATCAACTCACGAGCGAGCGCGGCGATTCGGTGAACGCCACCGTCAACGCGTCGTGGATCAACGTGGTCGTCGGTCTCGGCACGTGGCCGTCCTCGGTGCGCGGCCTGATCGCCAATGCTAACGGGGACGTCAACCAGATCGCGACGAGCGACAGCTTCGTGTTGACGAACCCGTTCGCGTTCGACGACCTGTATCACCGATTTGCCGACAGCTGGCGCGTGCCCGCGGGGGATTCGATGCTGGCGGTCTGCGGCGACCAGAGGGGGTTCCAGAGCGGCATTCCCAGTGGACCCTTCTTTGCCAACGATCTCGCAACGAGCGTTCAGGAGAAGGCACGCGGAGTCTGCACCGCGGCAGGGGTGACGCCGGGACCGCTGTTCGACGCCTGCACGCTCGACGTCGCCGTGATTGGCGACGACACCGCGGCCAAGGTGTTCGTCGGCGCGATTCCGCCCGCCGCGGTGGCGACGCTTGCCGGCGGCGGCGGGGGCTTCGGCGGCATTCTGGTTACGTGGTGGTGGCTGCTGCTGTTGCTGCTGCTCGCGCTGATCCTGATCGTGTGGTTCGTGATACGTAAAAAGTAATCGTGGCTTGGCGGCCTGGCCCCGCGTGAGACGCGCGGGCCAGGGCGGCACCTCGGCGTGGCCGAAGAACGACTTTGCGGGTCGATCACGCCGACGGGAGACCGACGATGTTCGATGGGATACTGCAATTGCGATGGGTGCGCGTTGCGCTGGCGTCGATCGCCGTCGGGGTGGCCGCGACGGGCGGCACGTTTACCGAGTACACGATCCCCACGCCGAACAGCGGACCGAATTCGATCACGGTGGGACCCGACGGGGCCCTGTGGTTCACCGAGGAGTTTCGCGTTCAAGATCGGGCGGATCACGACGGCGGGCCAGATCACGGAATACAACCTCCCGACCCACTGCGCGAGCCGCAAGTGATCGCAACGGGTCCGGACGGCGCGCTGTGGTTCACGGCGGTGCTGCCGAACAAAGCGCTCGGCAGCGTCATCGGACGCATCACCACGGACGGCCACTTCACTTGGTACGACAAGGGAATAGCAAACGAGCGGTTCGCCTACGGCATCGCGCCCGGGCCTGACGGCAAGATGTGGTTCGCGCTGAACGCGCAGATCGCGAACATCTCGATGTCCGGAAAGATCACACTCTTCCCGCAGCAGAACCTGTACATCTACACGGTACTCACCGTCGCGCCGAACGGCACGATCTTCTTCCCCGCGCCCAGCGCGAGCGGTTACTCGATCGTGGGCATGTCGCCCTCCGGCGCGCAGACCTTCTACCCGGTCCCGGTCCTGAAGAACGGGCGGGCCGCGACGTTCGTCGCGATGGGACCGAACGGTCGCGACCTGTGGTTTCTGCGGTTGAAGGACGCCGTCGGCAAGCTCGACGCGAGCGGCAAACTTACGGAGTTCTTCGTCCCGATCCGCGCGCACCGCAGGCCCTTCCCTTCGGCGCTCACGGCCGGCCCCGACGGCGCGATGTGGTTCACGATGAGGAGGTCCAACACGATCGGTCGCGTCACCCAAGACGGCCGCTTCACGTTCTATCCGGTGCCGTCGCAGAAGCGTACCTGGGGTGGATCGTGACGGGCCCGGACGGGGCGCTCTGGTTCACCGAGAGCTCGAACAAGATCGGCCGCTTTATGCCGTAGTCGCGCTCGCCCGGGCAGAGCGCGTGAGGCCGGCCCTTCACAAGTCCACCTTCAACTGCAGCGCCGGCACGGCGTGTCTGCAGTGCACCTCCAGCGGAGTCAACACCTCCGGGATCACCGGCAAAGCACGGCATGACGTGTCTCGTCTCGCCTCAGAGGTCGCCGAGGCGCTAATTCTCTACGCCGGGGCTTCGCGCACTCTTTCGAGCACGGATCCGTTCAATGGCATCGTAGCGAACGGTTCGCTGCTTGCCGCCCTCACCTGCAAGTGTGACCTCATGAAAATCCGATCTCTCACTGACCCGCCCGGAGATCCAACCTTCACCGCGTACGTTCAGCCCAACTACTTTCCAAATGAGGGGAAGCAGGATGACGGCTGGAGCGGCGTCACGCGGTGCAACGTTCACCACACTAACATTTCCACTAAAGCGAGGGCTCAACTTCCCATTTCGCCCCACACGCCAAGACCTGACCCCCGCGCTCGCCACATTCATCTTTGTGGCCCCGGGCTTCTCTCGGTGAACCTGAACGCGGTAGCCTCCGCATGTCGCGCGGCTTACGGAGTCTTGCTCCATCCCATCGAAGAGCTCCGCTAACCGCTGCCAGAACTCCGCCACCCATGCGTCCCGTCTAACGTAATCCTCGCGGTCGGCGATGGTCGTAAAATCATGCGGATGACCGCCGTAGATCTCGCGGCTCATGCGCCCGAAATCACGTCGCGTTCCAACTCGAAGGAGTGTCGAGTTCTGTTCGCGATCCCATTGTGATCAAGACGTTCCCCCATTCGAACGTGTTACCCTCGCTAAGCGCCCGCTTAGCTCCAAGAACTTGCTATTATAACGCGTCCCCGCGCGCCCTGTGACCCCATTACTGTGCGGGCGAGCTTCTAGGGACGGCTCGTTCGGACGCGTCTCGGCAAAGCCATTGGGCGAAGAAGCGAGCGCGCACTCGTTCGCGTTCGGTTCGGGATGGGCGGATGGGCCCCTCGCGCGCGCTCGCGAGCGAGATGAGGATGTACGCGTAGTCGCAAAGAAAGCGCCCGCTGTTCGGGGGACTGCAGTTGACCGTAGATAGACTGGATGTCGTGCGTTTGCGGCTCTTTGGGAGCCTGCGATGCTTCGTGGAAGGCCAGTCGCATGCCCTGGTGTTTCTTCCACGCGTTCTTCCGTTACTTGCGCTGGTGGCGGGGCGCGCTCCGGATCCGATCAGGCGCGATGCCCTGGCCTTCGCGCTGTGGCCGGATGACGCCGAGGATCAGGCGCTGGCGAAACTGCGCCGCCACATCCACTCCGCACGCCGGGCCTTCCCGCCGAGTGCTGACCCGCTGAGTGTCGACAAACTGCACGTCGCGCTGAACGAAACGGGAGTGTGGTGCGACGTGGCCGTATTCGAAAACGCCCGCAAGGCCGGCGACTTCGCCACCGCCGTCGCGCTCTACACGGGACCATTGCTCGTCGATTCGCTCGATGAGACCGTCTCCACGGAACGCGACCGCCTACAATCGCTCTTCATGACGATGGCCTCGGAGTTGCTGCGCGAAGCTCGCCGCCTCGGCGACGACGACCGCTCGTACGAACTCGCCGCGCACATGTACCAGGTCGACCCATGGCGCGAGGACGTCGTTCGAACGTTGATGGAATTGCGCGCGGCGAGTGGGGACCGGGCGGGCGCGTTGTCGCTCTACGACCGATTCGCGAGAACGTCTTCTCGAGGACATCGGCGCCGAGCCGACGCCCGAAACCGTCGCGCTACGCGACCGACTCCGGGCGGCGTCTCCGCCGCCAACCGACGGCGAGAGAGGCTCTTGGGTGGACGTGCCTTTCGCCGGGCGCTCCGAAGAACTGGCCGCGTTGGGAGCCGCCGCGAACGACGTGGCGGCAGGTGCGAGCAAACTCGCGTTCGTCTGCGGCGAAGCCGGCATCGGCAAGAGCCGGCTGCTGCGCGAACTTTCTAGCCAGCTCGCGGACCGCGGATGGCGCGTCGCCGTCGGCACAACGTCTCCGGGCGGGGAGCGGCGCGCGTTCCAACCGCTAGCGGAGGCGCTGGGCGCTTTCACCGAGCGCCTGCAGTCGCCGGCCGATGGCTCGCGACAGGTCGTCGACGATCTGCTCGGTTCGTCGACGCGTGGTGACAACGTCGCGACGCCGCGACTAGTCTTCGATGCGCTTGCATCTGCGATCGGGGCGCTATCCGACGACCGGCCGCTCTTGTTGATCTGCGAAGACGTTCACGACGCCGACGAAGCGACGCTCGACGCCCTGTTGTTCGTCGTTCGTCGCCTCCAGCACGCGCCGGTATACGTCATCGCCACCTACCGCTCGGATGAGATCGGACCGGCGCATGCGTTGCTGCGCAGGCAGCGCGAGCTCATCGCCGGCGGCGCGACCGTCCTCGCGCTGGAGCGACTCGGGCGCGGCGACGTGCAGGAGGCCGTCGACGGCCTCCTTGCGGAGCGTCCGCATGCGGCCGCGTTTGCGGAGGAGTTCTTTCGGCTGTCTGAGGGCGTCCCGCTCGTCCTGCAACAGGTGATACAGAATTGGGCGGAGAGTGGCGAACGCAACCCTTCGCGGGCCGCCCCCGTGCTCGGCGACATCATCGCCTCCAGAACCGGCAGGCTCTCGGACGATGCGCGAACACTGCTCGAGGTCGCGGCGGTAGCCGGCGATGCGTTCGATCTCGAGGTCGTGCGGGCGGTGTCGGGACTCGACGCCGGCGCCTCGTTCCGGTGCGTGGACGAACTGCTCGAACGCCGCCTACTGCGCGAAAACAGTAGCCGCCTCGCGTTTCGGTTGAGTTTCACGCACGGGCTCATCCGCACGAACATCTACGACGCGCTGCCGACCACCGTGCGCGACCGGCGTCATCGCCGTCTCGGGACGATTTTCGCGGAGTTGGGCGCCGAGTTTGCCGCAGACGCTGCATTCCACCTCGATGCCGGCGGCGACTACGATCGCGCGGCGAGTGCGTTCCTCGTCGCCGCGCGTCAGTTCCGCGCCAAGGCGGCCTACGAGCGGGCGACGGCGCTCGCCGAACGCGGCATCGCGCTCGCTCGCGATGCTAGCGTTCGGTTCGATCTCTTGCTCGAACGTGAGTCGGTCGCGGATGCCGAGGGCGACCGGGCGCGTCAGCGCGATCTGCTCGCGCAGGCCGCCAACGTCGCCGGCAACGTCGGAGAGGCGCGCGTCGCCGAGCTTCTGGCCCGGCGCGCTCGCTTCGCTCGTGCGATCGGCGACCGAGGCGCGCGGCGCGATGCGCTCGCGGCCCTCGGCGCACTTTCGCGGGACACGGCGAGCCCGCACGTTCGGGCCGGCGCGCTGTTCGAGCACGGCCGGACGCTGTACGACGACGGCGAGACGAGTGCGGCGCAAGCGGACTTCGAAGAGGCGTTGGCCCTGTTCGATGCGATCGGCGACACCGCCGGCGTGGTCGAGGCGCTCGTGCGGATGATCGAAGTCGCCGTCACGACCGGCGAGACTGCGCAGCAAGAAGGCCTGCTCGCGCGACTGCGCGCGATTTCGGCGGCGTCGGACGATCCGACCTTGCAACGGCGAGCCGAGGAGTGTGCGTTCAGCGTCGCCCTCCGGCAGCGCGATTACGCCGAGGCCGCGAAGGTGGGACTCGCATTGCTCTCGTCGCTCGAGCAAGGTCAAAACCGAGAGCGGCTCGCCTACGTGCATGCGCGGCTCGGCATCGTCATGGCAAACTCCGGACGATGGGCCGACGCCCGCTCGCACTACGCGCGCGCCCGGCGCATCTATCGCGAACTCGAAGATCCGACCGGCCTCACCGTGGTGGCGTTGAACGAGGGCACGGCCTGCGTTCGATCCGGGAGACTCCGCGACGCCGAGCGGCTGCTGGCCGAGGCCGACGAGCGGTTCCGCGACCTCGACGATCACTTCGGCAGCACTATGGTCAAGAGCAACCGCGCCAACGTCGCGCTGCACCTCGGCGAGTACGCGGATGCTGCGCGGTTTGCGGCCGAAGCCCGCGATCTCGCGGTTGCTGCGGGCAGCCGGTGGCTCGAGAGCGTCGCGCTCGGCAATCTGGGCGCCGCGAAACGCGAACTCGGCAACACCGCGGAGGCGCTCGCCGACGCCGAGGCAGGCATCGCGCTCGCGCGCCGATCGTCGAACCCAAGCCAACTTCTCGTCGACCTCGCGGAGTACGCTCTGAGCCTTCTGCGTGCCGGGCGAGTCGCAGATGCGGAGACAGTCGTGGCTGAGGTGTCCGCCTTGAACGCGACGCATGACGCCGAGTCGTTGCCGTTCTTTCCGACCTATGTCGAGGCGCTGGTGGCCCGGGCGGCTGGACGCCCCGATGCGAGTCGTCTCGCAGCGGGTGCTCGTTCGCGTCTCGAGACATATCTGGCGACCCTCGACCCGCTGGGACGCGAGGAAATGCGCGAGAGCTCGTTCGTTCAGCCACTGCTCGCTCTCGGCGACTCGTAAGCGCACGCGGGGCCCGGACGCTGTTCGGACGAGGATCGTCTACCGTCGGGATGTGGACGATCTGTACGTCGTGCGCATGCTGGCTGGACCCCGTCGCAGGGATGCCTTCCACGCGGCGGTCGAGCACGTCGGGACGCGCGAGCGCTATCACTTCGATTCGGTTCGCGACTTCATCGCGTTCTTCGAATTCTGCTGCACAGATCGCGCGGACCGGCGCTCGGAGCTCGAAGACGATCGCTGACCGGGGGCTCGAGCCGAAGCCGCACGGTCCGAGGCCGGCGGCAAAGCAAAATCACACGGCTCGCGATCAGCCGTGTGATTTGGGGCCAGGGCCGCGTGCAGTTTAGGGCGCCAGTTCGATGTCGTCCAACCCGTTGTAGTTGTCGGTCGGCGGATCGCCGTTGTTGAACGAGATAGTCGTCGCGCCGCCGGTGGCCACGAACGTCTTCTTGAATTCCTTCCAGGTCACGACCCCCGAGTCGCGGGCGCCGCGCTTATTCGTCGCTTTGATGATCTGCCGACCATTGACCAAGACGATATCGGTGCTGGTGGGAGGGCCGTAGTACTGCGGGTCGTTGATATTGCCGACCCAGAAGCAGAGCGTGTAGCGATGGTTCGCCTGCAGGTTTACGGTCTGTTGCAGACCGGAGGGATAGTTCGACCCAACGGTCAGGTCGACCGACTGGACGCCGGACTCCGCGTTATACGTATATCCGTCCTCGGTTACGGTGGTACTAAGGAGCACGACCTCGGCGTCCGGCGGTCCAATCACCGTCCACGGACCGAGGGCGCCGCCCGTCGCGAACGTTTCATCGCCGCCGCTGGGAAGGACCGGTGTCTCGAAGTCGCCGTCCTGGATGAGATTCTGGCTACCGCAGTGGCCTTTGCGCGCGTCCGCGGCGGACTGGCCGGCCACGCTTTGGATGGCTTGATTTGCGAGCGTCGGCGGGGCCGGCAAGGAGCCCGAGGTTCCGGAGCATCCGCTCGGAAGGGTCACGACGGCGGCCGCGGTCAGCGCGGAAAGTATTGGATTGTGTCGCATGAACGTTCTCCTTGAATCATGGCGTCCAGGTCGAAGCGCCCGAACACAATATCAATCTAGACAATGGGCGTCCGATAAACGTCCGGCGCTCGTAGGGTGCGCGCCCGATCGTGGTCTTGGCCAGCGCGATGGTAGGAACGGCCCCGTCGCGGACGTCACAAGCGGAACCTAGGCAACGATGGCCGATCGCTATGGGACGCCGATCGACAACGCGATCGGTACAGGCTCGTCGCCCTACGTCCTCAACTCCACGCCCACGCACGCCAAGGTCGCGTGGTATCAACCGGGATCGACCCCAGCCGAAGAGGCCGCTCCAAAGCCGCGTGGCGCGATGGCTCGCGTATCGGAAACCATCGTCTGGGCAAAACCGGTAATATCGCGATCGCAAGCCGACTCCGCTCCGGAAGGAAGGCCGTCTTAAAGGCCCGGAATGCACCTCGTCCCGGCGATTCCGCTCCGCACGTGACCGTTTATAAGCGCGCAGGTCACAAAGAACGGATGCTTCGTGCAAACGATCGTTAGCGTGCTCGTGTTCGGATCATAATCCCATGTTGCGCTAAAGCCCGAGTGGCTCACTGAACCCTTATCGTCTAGCGGCGGGAGCGGAAAGTTATGTGCGTGCGCGTAATCGGTAGCTTTTGCTTTGAGACACGCCCACGCGTTTCCATCGACATTTTGAAAGACGACCGGCTCGCAACTCATTGTCTCGCTCCTCTTTTGCGGGTCTGAACGAAGATTCTTCGACGTTTTAGACCCGCCCTGCCCCTTTATGAGCCGTGTCGAGGATCGGTCGGCGCGGCGGATGGACTCGCGAGCTTACGAGCGTTAGCAATCGTGACGGCGCGCTGCCGATGGAAGCAGAAAGCGCGCCGGCGTTATGGTGGAGGCCGCGTGTCAAAGATGGAGGCGTGTGGGCTCAAAGCCGCGGCGGCGCTAAGAGCAATGCAAGCGGCGTCGCGGTGCATGTTGGTGCCGTCCTGTCCGGGGATTCTCACGCGTCGTAGAGGGCGGCCTCCGGAGTCCGCGCACGGAGGCGTGAGCGCGCGTAACGGAACGCCCGGGTCGTGCGTTCAGTTACTACAAGAAGAGATCGGTGGAGGTTCCCGAGATGACACAGGCTCGCATGTGCGTCCTCTTGGCCGGCGTTTTTGCGCTTGGCGCGGCTCCCGGAAACAGTGCGATGGCGCCGCTTTCCCAGTACCTGATGAGCCCTCAGGCCGAGATCGCGCTCGCGCGCAGCGCTGCGCCGGCGGCGGTCTCGAAGCATGCGACGATCGTGGTCCTCGGGGCGCACGGCTACACCGTCGCGGCTAAGGGCCAGAACGGCTTCACGTGCATCGTCGAGCGGGGCTGGACGCAGCCGTTCGGCGCCCCGAACTTCTGGGACGTCAAGGTCCGCTCCCCGATCTGCTACAACGCGGCGGCAGCGCGTACCGTGCTCGCGTACACGTTCAAACGAACGGAGATGGCCCTCGCGGGAGCGAGCAAGTCGCAGATCCACGACCGCATCGTAGCCGCGATCGCCGCCAACGCGCTGCCGTTGCCGAAGCCCAGCTCGATGGCCTACATGCTGTCGAAGTCGCAGTACATCAACGGCGAGGTCAAAGCGTGGTATCCGCACGTGATGGTGTTCACGCCGATGGACGACAGCGCGGATGCGGGAGCGAGCTGGGGCGCCGATCGCCGCCTCTCGCCCGTCGTCTTCGACTCGCAGGATAAGATGCCGGAGCCGTGGACGTGCTTCTTCATCCCCGTAGCGCACTGGTCAGACGGGACGTCCGCGCCCCTCTATTCGGGAATGTAGTGTGCTCCTCGCCCCATTGGCGAGCTAACGTAACAGTGAGACCCCGTCTCCGTTGCCGTTTGTGTCGATCGGCGGCGCGACGGCCATGGTGGGAATGCGCCGAACGAGAAACTGGTCGAAGAGCGGCACGGTAAAGGCCGTCTCGCCGTGTTCCTGGCTGTACAACAACCCCTTTTCAATAAGGTCCTGGCGGATGCGGGCAATGCTTTGGACCGACGCGCCGTACTCGCGAGCGATTGCGGAGCTGCGTTGCGGTTCGGATCCAAGCGACGCCATCGCCCGCAAGTAACGCTTCTCTGCCGGTCGCAATCGGTCAAACCGGACGCTAAAGAAATCCTCATCGAGCGATCGAAGGATGCGCGGCTCCGCCGCGACCACGTCGGCAGCCTCGATGGGAGACTTGGATGCGCTGTTCCAAACGTTGTACGCCCACTCTTGGAGGAAATACGGGTAACCCTGCGTTTGGCGATAGATCTCCGAAAGCGCGCCCTCCGAGAACGTGACGCCAACCTCGAGCGCGGGCTCGGCAACTGCTTTGAACGCATCGGGCCCCGACAACGAACCGATGCGCGGAAACGTGAAGAGTCGCTCGGCATATGACTTGGCTTCGCCGGCGAGCTTCGGCAACTGGGGAAGCCCCGCCCCAACCAGGACGGCCGGCAGGTCGCGCTGTGATGTCGCGTGGATCGCCGTGATCGCCGCGGCGAACTCCTCGGCTGTCAGGTATTGCACTTCGTCGATGACGATCAGAATACCGCGCTTGCGGTCGCGCGCCGCTTCGGCGGTCGCGACGAGCAGGTCCGACAGGTCGTCCGCAAACACGCGAGAGTCGGCGCGACCACGCAACGGTTCGACATCAATCGACACGCTCACATCGTGCGGAAACGTCAGACTGAAACTTTTGAATACACGCAGCGCCGCGTTGACGGCCGTCGTCACAGGCCCCTCGGAAAGGTCTACGAGCGCTCGCCTGATACGGTTGGCGAGCATCCGTCGAAATTCACCGGTTTCGGGCGCCTCGATACTCGCGATGAGGTATCCCTGGGGCTCGGCGATCCGGGCGAAGTGCCCGAGGAGCACGGTCTTTCCGACTCCACGGAGGCCGGCCGGCATGACGCTCTTCCCCGGCTTACCGGTCAGAGCGCGCGCGGTAGCGACTTGGAAGGAGTGCAGCAGGGCGTCGCGGCCAATCAAGGCGGGTGGTGGGAGCCCGGCACCCGGCCGATACGGATTTGCCAACTCATCCATATGGGGAGTTTGTCCTAAGTTGGCCATTTATGCAAGAGTTGGCGAAGTTGCGGCCAGGTCCATAACTTCGGCATAAGTCGGCAGGCTTGCGTCACAGGCGCCCGCGTGCGGGCGGCTGAAAGGTCGCTCATCGATGCGAGCTAGGGCTGCCGAGGAGGTTTGCGATGCCCGTCACCGGAGTCGGGGGTTTGTTCTTTCGTGCGAAAGATCCGGATGCGCTGCAGCAATGGTATCGCGATCATCTCGGCGTGGTGCTCGACGAAACCACACCCTGGAATTCAGCAGCCGGCCCAACGATGATCGTGCCGTTCGCCGACGACACCGACTACTTCCCCGCCGGCAAGCAATGGATGGTCAACTTTCGTGTGACCGAACTGGATCAGCTGTTGTCCAAACTGCGGCTGGCCGACATCGCAGTCCAGACCGACCCCAGTTGGGATTCGCCCGAAGTAGGACGATTCGCTCGCATACACGATCCCGAAGGTAACGCCATCGAGCTTTGGGAGCCGCCACCCTCCTAGCTTGCTGCGAGCGTTTTGTCGATGAGACTGATCGCGCTGGAAGAGGCGTTTTCCGCGCCCGACATGGAGGCGTATCTCGACGCGCCGCTCGGGCACATCGCTCCTCACGAGGCTGCGATCGTGCGAGAGCGGCTCGCGGACTTCGATCGGCGCATCGACATCATGGACGAGGCCGGCGTCGACGTCTGCGTGCTGTCGGAAACGAGCCCCGGCGTTCAGGTGGAGACCGACACGGCGACGGCCGTCGCCCGCGCGCGCGGTTCGAACGATTTTCTGTGTACGCAGATAGCCCGTCACCCGGAACGCTACCGCGGCTTCGCGCATCTGGCGATGCAGGACGTCGCGACGGCGTGCGATGAGCTCGAGCGCTGCGTGCGGAACTTGGGCTTCGTCGGCGCACTGATCAACGGACAGACGCTCGGCGTCTACCTCGACGACGCGCGCTACCTGCCGTTCTGGGATACGGTCGCGACGCTCGACGTGCCGGTCTACCTCCATCCGGCCGACCCTTTCGGCCAGCCGCACGTCCTCAGCGGCTGGCCCGTCATCCAGGGCTCAGTCTGGGGTTGGACCTTCGGAGAACGTCGTCGCACTTTCTGCGTCTCTTGTTTGCGGGGCTCTTCGATCGGTATCCGGCGCTGACGATTATCCTCGGCCACATGGGCGAGACCTTACCGTTCGAGGTGTGGCGCATCGACCGGCGCTACGGCACGACGCCCGCCGACCCCGCGCACGCGTTGAAGCGCGCGCCGTCGGAATACCTGCACGATAACCTCGTCGTCACGACGAGCGGCGTGTGTCAGGATTCGGCCTTGGCGTGTTCGCTCGCCGAATTGGGCGACGACAACGTGCTCTTTGCGATGGACTATCCGTACGAAGACGCGCCGGGTGCGGCCCGCTGGATCGCGGCCGCGCCGATCGGGCATGCGACGCGCGAGAAGGTCTGCTTCAGGAACGCCGAGCGGGTCCTGCGGCTCTAAGTCTCCGCGTTCGCGCCGATGCGCCGGCCCTTGAGATCGAAGCGCATGTTCTCCTTGCCGATGACGAGCTGCCCGTTGTAGCCTGACTTCGCGGCGCCCGCGACGGCGAGTTCTTTCCAGCGCGCGTCCGAAACGAGACGCGGGTCGGCGGGTCCGAGGGTGGCTGACAATCAGCGTCTTCACCTGTGCCTGCTGCGCGATGCCGGCGACGAGTGCGATGTCGGTGTGCGACGTTGCCATGTGGTGCTGAAACGTCGGCGAGTAACCGTGGCCCTTGAAGAACTGCAGGTCGATGGCCTCGTGCACGAGGATGTCGGCGCCGCGCGCGAGCGCGATGAGGTTCGGGGAGGGTGCCGTGTCGCCCGAAAAGACGACCGACCCTTGCGGCGTGTCGAAACGGAACGCGTACGACGGGAAGCAGACGCCGTGGGGCACGAGCGTCGCGGTGACCGTGATGTCTGCCAGGGTCGCGATCGTGAACGGCTGCATCGCGGGCGCCGTGTTGCCCGTCGGGCTCGCGCCGACGCGGGGTAGAGCGATCTCGCGCGCGTCCATAAAGCTGCCAATGTCGTCGAAGCCCGAGTCGCGCATCAGGACGTTCGTGCTGTAGGCGTACGCGTCGTTGCAGTCGCGCAAGAGCGTTGCGATGCCCGGCGTCGGGTCGTGCGGGTCGACGGTTGCGACCTTGCGATCCGGCGGAGTGGCGGCGGGGAGTCCGCCCGCGCTCCCCGGACCGTAGACGGGAATCGCGTGACGGAGGCTGTCGTGCGGCGCCGACCAGCCCGACCCGAGCAGGAAGAAGTTAAAGAGATCGGTCGTGTGGTCGGCGTGCAGGTGCGTCACGAAGATACCGTCGAGCTGCTCGAGCGAGAGACCGCAGTTGACATACTGTGTTACCGCCGCGCGACCGCAGTCGATGACGTACGTCTTGCCGCCGATGACGAGCGCCGACGCGATCCCAAAGCGGCCTAGTACCGCCGGTGGACCGGCGGCCGTGCCCAAGATGACGAGTTGGTCGACGCTCGTGTTCGATGCCGGCGGAGGCGCGGAGTCCGCCGCGGCGCGCGCGACCGACGGCAGCATCGCGACCGCGCTGCCCGCCATCGTCGCGGCCATCGCAAGGAATCGAACTCGTCCGACGGGTTCGCCCGTACAGACACAACCGGCATGGATGCAGTCGGCCACGTGCACTCCTATAAGAAACGTGAACTCGCTCTGCGCCACGTCGCTTGGGCGCCCCTGTGTGCCGCAAGCGAGGACGGCCAAAGAAGTCTGTGGTGCAGGAAACGTCGGCAGCGGATCACTGGATCTGCTCGGACACCCTTCCGCACCCGACGGTGATGGAGCAAGTCCCACCGAGGAGTGTGGTGGGTTCCGGATATGCCTCCCACCACACCCGCTTGCCAAACACAGGGCGGCGGCTTAGGATACGGGTGTATCCCGATCTGGCGACAGCATCTTGAATAGACTTGCTCGCTCGCCGACGCTTTCTTCCGGTATGGGAGGCTTGCCGTGACGGTCCCGAGCCAATTACGTCCAGCTTGTAGGCAGTGAGCGACAAGTCGTGCAGGGTGCGCGTCGCGTTTCCGCGGCCGATGCGAGCGAGAACGTCAGCGTCACGATCCACGTGCGGCGACGCGCAGCACCGGCGGACGCGCCCGCCTCGCCGGCGGCCGCAGGCCCCGGCGGGGCCGCGCTCGATCGGGACGCCTTCACCGCGGCCTACGGCGCCGACCCGGCCGACCTTGAAAAGGTGGAGCAATTCGCGAAGGCGAGCGGGCTGAAAGTAATGACGGCTAATGCGGCGCGACGCAGCGTCGTCGTCTCGGGCACCGTCGCCCAGATGAATCACGCGTTCGGGGTCGACCTTGGCAAGTACGAGTCTCCGCACGGCGAGTATCGCGGTCGCGAGGGCGCAATCCATATCCCCGTCGATCTGAAGGGCATCGTCGAGTCCGTTCTCGGTTTGGATAACAGAAAGGTGGCCAAACGACGCGCGGTTCCGTCGGGGGCATCGACGTTGACCCCGCCGCAGGTTGCCGCGCTCTACGGCTTCCCGACGGGGAACGCCGGCGGCCAGACCATCGGTATCATCGAGCTGAGCGGCGGTGCCGCGAGCACCTCAACGTGCGGATACGCGCCGAGCGACATCAAAGGGTACTTCGCAGGTCTCGGATCCAACTTCGTTCCTCCCGCCCTGACCAACGTCTCGGTCGACGGGGCCACGAACGCTCCCGGCGGCAGCGCGACGAACTTCGACTCGGACACGGATCCGGACATCGAAGTCGTTCTCGACATCAACGTCGCTGGCGCGGTCGCTCAGGGCGCCGCCATCGCGATGTACTTTGCGCCAAACACGGAGCAGGGGTTCAGCGACGCGATTCTCACCGCGGTCCACCCCGATCCTGGGCAGCCAACACCGTCCGTCGTCTCGATCAGTTGGGCCGGATCCGAGGATTCCTGGACCTCCGGCGGACTCGCGACGATGCAGAGCAGCATCGCCGACGCGCAGACGCTCAAGGTGACCATTTTCGTGTCGTCCGGGGACAACGGGTCGGACTGCGGTGTGGGAGACGGGAAAAGGCATGCGAGTATCCCGGTTCCGATCCCGGCGTCACCGCGTGCGGAGGCACGACCATCACCAACGTCTCCGGGTCGACGTTCACGGAGCTGACGTGGAACGACGCCGGCGCTACCGGCGGTGGCGTGAGCGCGGTGTTCACGACCGTGCCAACCTGGCAGTCGTCGGCCGCTTTAAATCCGCTCAACGCCGATACGAACAAAGCCGGCAGCGGCGTGCCCAACGTCGCCGGCAATGCCAGCCCCTACAGCGGCTACGAGTTATTCATGTACGGGCAGTCGACGACGACGTTGAAATATACGAGCGGGCAATACGCAGGGCAAACCGTCGGAACGATCGGCGGAACGAGTGCGGTCGCGCCGTTATACGCGGGCTTGTCGCCCTCCTCAACGCCCGGCTCGGTCACAACGTGGGTTATTTGAATCCCGTGCTCTATCAGCTCGGGGCAAAGGGTCCGTTTCGCAACGTCAATGACGGTCAGAACAATCGGTGGTCGGGCGAAGCGAAGCCATGCAAGTCGTATAAGGCCGGCGCAGGATGGAATCCATGCACGGGTTGGGGTAGCATCAACGGCGCAGCACTCCTTGCTGCGCTCTCTACAAGCGCATGCGGTAAGGACGCACGCCGCACGTTAACGCAGTTGGCCGCTGACCCTTCTCTGAGTCGCTGCCGTTGGCGCATTCCGTAGTAACGTGCGTAACGGTTTGACATGCTGGCCCGGTGGGATCGAACGTGGCCCGAGACGCGTTTGGGCGCGGCAGGGTTGACGGGGACGGGTCGCGGAACCTTGATTCGTCTGCTGGAGGCTATCGCCATGCGTACGTTTGGCTGGACTTTGACCATCGCTTTGTTCGCCTGGGGCGCGACGAACTCTGCGACTGCTGCCGTCGCCCCCGTGGGTGGTCCGGCCACGGCGCACCCACCATGATCTATGCATTGGGAGCGAACGGCGCGGTCAACGTGTACGATGTTCACGGAAAACTGCGCAGCTCGTATCAGATATGGATACGAACGGACAGTGGCTGTGCGGCGACGGTCGGGACAACCTCTTCGTTGTTGACAATGACGGCGGGGATCAGATTACCGAGAAGTTTGGGCTCGGCGCGACGCAGCCGAACCTCCTGCTAAACGCCGGCAGCAACGAAGGAGACGGCCTCACCCTCCATCAGTGCACCGTCGACTTCGGAAATGGCGATGTCTCGGTCAGCGGCGATTGGGGAGTCACCTTTAACGCCGGTACCTGCCTTTTCCACCGGGATCAAACGCAACCTGATCCGGACACGTGTGGTGGCTGGTATTCTCCCTCGTATCTCACGGCCCAAACGTACGATCCATCCGGCAATTTTTGGCTCGCCGGCGACTTCATGGGTCGCCCGGCAATCGTGCCGCCCGGGAACGAGGGAAATTGGGGTTTATTTACCCCCGAGGAGGAGATCCGAGCGGCATTCGAATCCGACTTGAAAGGGAATCTTCTCATCGAGGAACCGAATCTGCAAGCGATCGAGATTTATCCGAAGTCGTCGCTACGTATGATTGCGTTGAAGTAAAGTTGAAGCGCGCTCGGCGTCAACGGAGCGATTTCTCTTTCGACGTCTCTTTGCGCTCTATTATATTTATCGCGGATCAGTTGATAGGATTTCATGGTGGAATTCAAATCGATAATTGTCTGATATAACGTAATTGTTGAGCCGGTCCTCAAGCGATAGCTGATTGAGCCAATCGCTCTCCCCCGGGAATAACGCGCCCGGCATCTTTGTCCCCCCGCCACTCTTTCTTAACAGCCCTTAGCTCATACAACCACAAGTTAAATTAATTGTCACTCCCACCTTGTCGGCTTCGTAACCAGTGGTTAAGCGGCCACTGCGGTGAATGGGGCCACAGCAGCACGTTCGAATTCGAGAATAACGCCGCTCCCACAAAGCTGCGGTTTGTACTATGCTGGTATCAATAACCAATTTCATCAAATGCCGCCGGGCAGGGGAGGGTGCGATGACCGACGAGACGATTCCACACCCCGGAAATTTCTTGTGGGCGCAGGCCTCGCCGGCACTGCCGTCGCGACCGGCTTGACCCAGACCACGCCTGCGGAAGCACAAGCGCCGGCCGCGCCCGCTGCAGCGGCAGCGGCGCCGCAAGCGGAGCCGCTGCTTCTGCTCAACGAGACCGAGCACGCCTTCGTCGTCGCCGCGGTCGATACCATGATCCCGGCCGATCTGATTTGTCGCCCTCGGGCAGCGAATGCGGGCTGCGCCACCTATATCGACCGCCAGCTCGCCAGCGCCTGGGGCGGCGGCGCCAAAATGTATCGCTCCGGACCTTACTTCAAAGGCAAGCCCGAGCAGGGCTATCAACTGCCGCTGACACCGGCCGAGTTCATCACCACCGGCATCGCCGCCGCCAATGCCTGGTCGCGCAAGACTTATGGCGGGCCAGTACGACCGGCTGGATCCGGACAAGCGCATCGAGGCCCTCGCCGGGCGATGCAGGAGGGCAAGGCCGCGTTCGACAATTTCAATGCGCGCGCCTTCTTCGCCCGGCTGCTGACGCTGACCATGGAAGGCTTCTTCGGCGATCCGATCTATGGCGGCAACCGCAACAAGGCGTCGTGGCGGATGCTCGGCTTCCCGGGCCTGCCGGCAACCTATGCCAACGTCGTCGATGAATATCGCGACAAACGCTATGTCGCCGAGCCGCAGTCCATTGCGGACTTTTCTTGAGGGGAGGCCGACATGGTGACGCGATTGAAAGAAGTCGATGCGGTCACGATCGGCCTGGGTTGGACCTGCGCCATCATGGCGCGCGAATTGACCAAAGCCGGCCTGAACGTCGTTTCGTTGGAGAAGGGCCAGGACCGCATTCCCGGTGAGGATTTCATCCTGCCGGCGGTGCGCGACGAGGTGCGTTATGCCCAGCGCCTCGAATTGATGTGGGACAATTCGCTCGACACCCTGACGTTCCGCAATTTCCCCAACGAGCAGGGGCTGCCGATCCGCCGCATCGGCGCTTTCGCTGCCGGGCGAAGGCGTCGGCGGCTCCGGCATTCATTGGGGCGGCCTGCACTGGCGCTTCCTGCCGTCGGATTTCCGTATCCGCAGCGCGCTCACCGAGCGCTATGGCGCAAACGCCGCTACGACGGCATGACAATTCAGGATTGGCCGGTCAGCTACGACGAGATGGAGCCGTTCTACGACCGCTTCGACAAGATTTGCGGCGTGTCGGGCAAGGCCGGCAATCTGAAGGGCCAGAAGGTCGACGGCGGCAACGTCTTCGAAGGCCCGCGCAGCGACCAGTACCCGAACGAGCCCATCAAATGGGGCAATGCCGGCCTGATGTTTGGCGAAGCGGCAAAGAGCCTCGGCTATCATCCGTTCCCGGCGCCGATTGCGATCGCGAGCGCGCCCTACACCAACGCCGACGGCGTGGCGTTGGGGGCTTGCGAATATTGCGGGCTATTGCAATCGCATCGCGTGCGAGACCAACGCCAAGGCGTCGCCGAATTCCACCATCCTGCCGGCGCTCCGCCTCGATCCGAAATTCGAGATCCGCACCCGCTACTTCGTCACCAAGCTCAACTACGACAAGGACGCGAAGAAAGTCGTGAGCGTGACCTACACCGACATGCGCAACGGCGAGGAATATGAGCAACCCGCCGGCATCGTGCTGTTGACGTCTTATGTGTTCTCGAACGTGCAGCACATGCTGCTCGCCGGCATCGGCGAGCCTTACGATCACGCAACCGGCAAGGGCGTCGTCGGCAAGAACTACGCCTATCAGTTCGAAGCCGGCGCCAATGCCTTCTTCGAAGAACAAGGAGCTCAATCCGTACTGGGGCTCCGCCGGCATGGGCACCGTCATCGACGACTTCAACGGCGAAACCTTCGATCACGGCGGCTTGGGCTTTTTCGGCGGCGGCTACATCATGGGCAACACCGCGAGCGCGCCGCCGATCACCGGCCGCACGGTGCCCCACGGCACGCCGGAGTGGGGCTCGGAATGGAAGCGCGCCACCGTGAAGTGGTACTACCACGCCGCGCGCTTCAACACCCAAGGCTCGGTCTATGCCAATCGCGACAATTACATGGACCTCGACCCGACCTATAAGGACGCGCTCGGCCGGCCGCTGATCCGGCTCACCTACAATCCGCCCGACAACGAATTCAAGATGTCGGCGTATCTGTTGCAAAAGCTCGAAGGCGTCATCAAGGCGATGAATCCGACGCACTACGAGATGTAACCGCGGCCGAAGACTTTTACCGTGGTGCCCTATCAATCGACCCACAATACCGGCGGCACCATGATGGGCGCCGACCCGAAGACCAGCGTGGTCAATCGTTACCTGCAAGCCTGGGACGCCCATAACCTGTTCATCCAGGGCGCCTCGGTGTTTCCGCAGCAGCACGGCTACAATCCGACCGGCACGGTGGGTGCGCTGGCCTCTGCGTATTAGCGCGCGATCACGACGAGCTATCTCAAGAATCCGGGACCGCTGGTTCACGCTTAGAGCATGATCCCGAAGAGTGGAAACCGGTTTTCGGAAAAGATCATGCTCAAGCAAAAAAGTCTCTCGGGGGAAGTCATGCAAAGGAAGAAAACGGGCGCCGCCATCGGCGCGGCGGCCGCCATTGTTCTTGCCGCCGCTGCAGCGACGCCGGCGCTCGCCGCCGACGCCGCCCATGGCAAGGTGGTGTTCCAAACCTGTGCCGCCTGCCACAGCGACAAGCCGGACGCGATCGGGCCGAGCCTGCGCGGCGTGTACGGCCGCAAATCGCGGCGCTGCCCGATTTTCGCTATTCCAACGCCATGACGCGCGCCAACCTCACCTGGGACGACGCCAACCTGAAGGCCTACATCAGAACCGCGCAGGCCGAAGTGAAAGGCAACCGCATGCCGTTCGGCGGCTTGAGCAGCGACGCGGATATCGACGACGTCATCGCTTATCTGAAGGATTACAAATAGCTAGCCGCAGCTTATAAGGGCAAGTCGGGATCTGCCCACCACGCCATTTCAGCCATGAGAAAATCCCCCTTGGATCATGTAGAGACCGCCCCGGCTGCCTATATGAAGCGCGGGCGGCAGGCGGAAATCATCGATGCTGAGTGTCATTATCGTCATCCATCTCATGCTGGTCCTCGGCCTGATCGGCGTCGTGTTACTGCAGAAGTCCGAGGGCGGGGACTGGTCAGCTCGACCTCGGGCTTTATGACCGGCCGCGGCACCGCAAACGTGCTCACGCGCACCACGGCGTTTCTGGCCGCCGGCTTCTTCGTCACTAGCCTGTTGCTGTCGTGGATCGCGGGTCTCGAGCGCAAGCCGGGCTCGATCATCCACACCGGCGGCGCGCCGACCCAGGAAACTCCAGGCGCTCCGCCCACGGCACCACCGTTCCGTGGCGGTGGCGGCGTTCTCGACCTGCTTAAGAAAGGCCCAGGGCAGCGTAACAGCGGCCACTACGGCCCCGAGCGGACCGCAAGTGCCGCAGTCGCGATCGGCGACTTCGCTACTCATTTAAGGGTGCGATGGGCGGGCCATGCCATGACTTTCGGCATCGCCTGAGGATTTCGCTTGAAGCCCTTACGGCTCAAGCGTTTTTTGGCATCGTTTCGGGCTGGTTTACGATGCGCGGCAGATATTCCGGAAAATCGCTCGTCGAATCGTCTTTGCAAGCTGGCCCGTGCCATGGCGCGGTACATTTTCATCACCGGCGGCGTGGTCTCCTCACTTGGCAAGGGTCTCGCTTCCGCAGCGCTCGGCGCGCTGCTGCAGGCGCGCGGCTATAAGGTCCGGCTGCGCAAGCTCGACCCCTACCTCAACGTCGATCCGGGCACCGTGTCCGCCGTACCAGCACGGCGAGGTTTTCGTCACCGACGACGGCGCCGAGACCGATCTCGACCTCGGCCATTACGAGCGCTTCACCGGGCGCCCTGCCACCCGCAGCGACAACATCACCACCGGCCGCATCTACCAGGACATCCTCACCGAGGACGCCGCGGCGACTATCTCAGAACACCATCCAGGTCATTCCCCACGTCACCAACGCGATTAAGGATTTTATCCGCGACGGCAACGAGGGTTTTGATTTCGTGCTGTGCGAGATCGGCGGCACCGTCGGCGATATCGAAGGCTTGCCGTATTTCGAAGCCATCCGGCAGATGGGCAACGATCTGCCGCGCGGCCACGCCATCTACATCCACCTGACCTTGATGCCATTCATCCCGAGCGCCGGCGAGCGCGAAAACCAAGCCGACCCAGCACTCGGTGCGCGAACTGCGCGCCATCGGCATCCAGCCGGATATTCTGCTCTGCCGCACCGATCGCGGCAATTCCGCTGAGCAAAGGCACGAAGCTCGCGCTGTTCTGCAATGTGCGCGAAAGCGCCGTGATCGAGGCACGCGACGTCGATAATATCTACGCCGTGCCGGAGGCCTATCACGCCGGCGGCCCTTGACGACGAAGTGCTGGCCGCCTTCGGCATCGACAATCCGCCGTCGCCCGATCTCGCCACTTGGCATCTGATCAACGAACGCATCCGCAATCCGGAAGGCGACGTCACCATCGCCATCGTCGGCAAATATACCGGCATGAAGGATGCTTATAAGTCGCTGATCGAAGCGCTGTCCCACGGCGGCGTCGCCAACAAGGTCAAGGTCAAGCTCGACTGG
>CAVUQJ010000020.1:0-271667 GCA_963743605.1 Vulcanimicrobiota bacterium
TCGGTCACCTCAAATGGAAGGGAACCACCGTATCCATGCAGGACTGCATGATGCCGAGCGGACCGGCCGCCAGCACGGCGCCCCGTAGTCCAGCCCGCTCATGAGGATGCGCGCGCCCTCGTTCACCCGGCCGAACACGTCGTCCGGCAGCTCGCAATCGGTGAACACCGGTTCGCCGTTGTTCAACCCGCGCATGCCGAGTTTGTCGAGCTTCTGCGCGGTAGAGAAGCCCGGGAATCCTTCTCGATCAGAAATGCCGTGATCCCGCGCGGGCCGGCATCCGGCTCGGTCTTGGCATACACCACCAGCACGCCGGCATCCGGGCCGTTGGTGATCCACATCTTCGATCCGTTAAGAATGTAACGGTCGCCGCGTCGATCGGCGCGGGTACGGTCAGTCCCCACCACGTCCGAGCCCGCGCCGGGCTCTGACATCGCCAGGGCGCCGATGGTTTCGCCGGAAACCAGGCGGGGAAGATAGCGTCGCTTCTGGGCCTAGGTCCCGTTGCAGCGAGGGACTGGTTGACGCACAGGTTGGAATGCGCCCCATACGACAACCCGACCGAGGCCGAAGCCCGGGAGATTTCCTCCATTGCCACGACATGCTCCAGATAGCCCATGCCGGCGCCGCCGTATTCGTCCTCCACGGTGATCCACGAGCACGCCGAGGTCGCCGAACTTGGGCCATAAATCTACGGGAAAGGCGTTGTCGCGGTCGATGGCTGCGGCGCGCGTGGGGCAATTTCATCGGCGGCGAACGCCTCGACCTGTGCGCGCAGCATGTCGGCGGTCTCGCCGAGGTCGAAGTTCAGGCCAGGCAGGCGGTTGGGGATCGCTGACATGGGGTAGTCCTTCGATAGCGAACGACCGAGGCGAGCAGGAAGCCCAGAAATGGACATCTTACGCCAGCCCCACCCCAGCGCACCGGTTCCTTGAAACCGGCCGGTCTCCGGACTCAATAGAATAGGTCGTTCAATCGTCGATCGCCTGGTAGGCCAGCAGTTCAGAAATCCGTGTAGATATTGGCCGGCGCCGGACTGGTCATCAGCCGCTGCATCAGCAGGATGGCAACCAGATCCTCGTGCAGATCGACATAGCACGACGTGGTGAAACCGCCGTCCCAGCCAAAGCTGCCGGGGGGGACGGTACGAAGCTCCGTCGCGTGCGGTGATCACCGCCATGCCGAAGCCCCAACCGCGGTTGCCCCAGAACCCAGGAAAGAAAGGCGTCGAACACGCGCGTGAGGGTCAGTTCCCGCGACGCTGCCGGCGCGGCTGCACCTTTCGCCGACATCAAGGCTCTCCTTGCGGCTTGTCGAAAAGCCAGCCGGCGAAGCCGACCAGGGCGTGGCGTCAGTCAGGCTGCTCGCAGTTGATCATCCACGGGGTCCCGAACCGATCAACGAGCATGCCGAATCGGAGTGCCCAGAAGGTCTTCTGGATCGGCATCCGCACGGTGCCGTTTTCCGCTAACAGGCTGAAATATACGCTCCGCCTCGGCCGGATGCCTCGATGCCGAGCGTCACGGAGAAACCTTTCATCGGCTCATAGTGGTCCGGCGGAGCGTCGGAACCCATCAACACCTTGTCGCCCACGGTCGAGACGTGGCATGCATGATCTTGATCGAGCCGTTCGGGCGGGGCCTGCTCGGCCATGCGGCGATTCGCCGATGCGGCAGCATCGTGACTGAATCTTGCCGCCGAGACACTGCTCGTAGAACCTGAACGCTGCCTCGCATTGGCCGTTGAAATGCAGATAAGGGTTCAGTTGCATCGTGCCCTTCCTTTCTATCGCTGCGGTCAGTCAGCTATCCAACCTGAAGGTTAGATAACCCACAGGTTAAATACCTGCGGTCCGGGCGAGCTGTCAAGCAGGGAATCTCCTGCTGTCCGGCGGATCAGCCCACCAGCACAGCCTTCCCGATCACCGCCCGGTCGATCACCGCCTGGACCGCCTCGGCCGCCCGCTCCAGCGGGAAGCGGTGCGAGATCGCGGCCGGATCTTGCCTCCGCGCCAACTCGAGACCACCCGCGTGTTGGCGCGACAGATCCGGCTGGTTCGCTGGAGCCGCCCATGCACACGCCGATCGCCTCGAGGCCTTGATCAGCAGGTAGTTGCTGCGGACTTGCCGGCCCGCCGCCGAGAAGCCGAGGACCAGAGCCGCCCGCCGAACGCCAGGCAGCGCAGCGATTTCGGCCACTGCGCGCCGATCGGGTCATAGACGATATCCACCCCGCGCCCGAGGTGAGTTCCTTCACCCGGTCGAGGAACCCGCGCGCGGTAGTCCAGCGCATGCTCGGCGCCTTCCTCCTACAGGCGGCCCGCTTGGCGTCGGTGTGGCGGTGGCGATCACCCGGGCGCCGGAAAGCCGGGCGATCTGGATCGCGGCGGTGCCGATGCCGCCCGCCGCGCCATGCACCAGCACCCATTCTCCGGCCGAAACGCCCACGCTGTAGCAACGCGTGGTACGCCGTGCCATGACCGGAGCGCAGCACCGCAGCCGCTTCCAGGTCAAGCCCGCCGGCGCCGGGTCCACGCATCTTCCTGCGCGTCGCCGAGCGTGGCGAAAGCGCCGGTGCGATGCCGGCTCATGACCATGTCGCCGGGCTTGAACCGGGTCACACCGGCGCCGACCACCACCACCTGGCCGGCCGCCTCGCTGCCGGGAATAAACGGCGGTTGCGGGTGCACCTGAAGGCCCGGCAAGCTGCAGCACATCAACGTACTGCACCCCGCGGGCGCCGATTTACCTGGATCGCCCCGGCGCGGGCGTCGGCGGGTCCGGCAAGGTCGAGAATTGTCAGCACACCGGGGCCGCCAAATGCCTGACAGACAATGGCTTTCATGGCATTTCCACTGTCCGGCAGGGTGGAGCGGATTTCAGACCGCGCCCATTTGAGGTTTCCGGAAAAGGAGCGCAAGATCTTATCTCGCGCGAGCCGCGCGGGGGTCTGAGGGGGGTGACGATGCGTCCCGCTTAGACGACGCTGCGAGAGGTTCCGGTGTTTGATCCGCTGAACACCGGGCTGCTGGAGCAATCAGAAACCATAAGCGAGGTGCAGATCGGCCGCGACGGGGACCGGCTGTGCAGAAAGGCAGCACCCCGATATTCTTTATTACCTGTTGACGGCCAGGTGGCGCTGAGCTCCACCGCCCCGGACGGCTCCACCGCGGTCGTGGAGGTGCTGCAGCCGGGGCAGGATTTCGTGCTGGCATCGGTGATGTCGTCGCTGCCGTACCCGCAGTCCGCCCATGTCGTGCAGCGTGCACGCTTGCTTCATCCAGGCCGCGCCGCTCCGCGCCATGGTGGAGCGCGAACCGGAATCGGCACCGGCGCTGCTGCGCTCCCTGTCGGTCGATTTCCGTAGCCTGGTTCGCCAGATCGCGATCTGAAGGTGCGGACCACCGCGCAGCGGCTCGGCTCCTACCTGCTGGCGCTGGTGCCCGACCCGAACGCGACCAAGTCCGGGTTCCGGCTGCCGTTCGAGAAGGGGTCGCTGGCGGCCCGTCTCGGCTGCCGGCAGGAAAACCTGTCGCGCGCGTTCGCGTCGTTGCGCGAACTGGGGGTGGAGACACGTGGGGCGCGCATCACCCTGCACGACATCCCCCGGCTGACCGCATATGCGATGCCGGACTACCTGACTGATTCGAACTGGCCAAATGGGCTGGACGAGGCTCGAGGAACGGCTCAGCGTCCCGGCGTCGGCATGACGTATTCGGCGCCGTGACGCGCCCCGCCGGGCCAACGCTGGGTGACGGCCTTGTAGCGGGTGTAGAACCGCACCCCCTCGGAGCCGTACACGTGGTGGTCGCCGAACAGCGACTGCTTCCAGCCGCCGAACTGTGGAAGGCCATCGGAACCGGGAATTGGCACGTTCACGCCCACCATGCCGATCTCGATCGCGCTGGCGAAGTCGCGCGCCGCCCGCCGTCGGAGGTGTAAATCGAGACGCCGTTGCCGTACGGATGTTCGTTGATCATGCGCACGGCGCCGGCCAGGTCCGGCGTGCGCACCACGCCCAGTACGGGGCCGAAAATCTCCTCCCGGTGGATGCGCATGTCGGGGTGCACGTCTATCGAACAGGCAGCCGCCGAGGAAAAATCCGTTTTCGTAGCCTTGCAGCTGCAGACCGCGGCCATCCACCACCAGTTCGGCGCCTTCCTTCACGCCGAGATCGATGTAGCCCATCACCTTCTCGCGGTGCTCACGGGTGACCAGCGGCCCCATCTCGGCGTCGGGGTCCGTGCCGGGACCGATCTTCAACGCGCGCACACGGGGTTCCAGCTTCTGCACCAGCTTGTCGCCGACCGAGCCTACGGCGACCGCGACGGAGACCGCCATGCAACGTTCCCCGGCGGCGCCATAGGCTGAGCCCATCAGGGCATTGACCGCGTCATCGAGGTTGGCGTCCGGCATCACCACCAAATGGTTCTTCGCGCCGCCGAGCGCCTGCACGCGTTTCCCGTGTGCCGTGCCGCCCTTGTAGATGGTCTCGGCGATCGCGGTGGAGCCGACGAAGCTGACCGCGGCGATGCCCGGATGCGCCAGGATCGCCTCCACTGCTTCCCGCGCGCCCTGCACGACGCTGAACACGCCGTCCGGCAGCCCGGCCTCAGCGAGCAGCCCGGCCAACAGCAGGCTGGCGGAGGGGTCCTTCTCCGATGGTTTCAGGATGAAGCAGTTGCCGCAGGCCAGCGCCACTGGGATCATCCATAACGGAACCATCAACGGGAAGTTGAACGGCGTAATGCCGGCGACCACGCCGAGCGGCTGGCGCACCGACCAGGCATCGATCCCGGTGCCGACCGCTTCGGTGAATTCCCCCTTGAGCAGATGCGGGATGCCGCAGGCGAATTCCACCACCTCCAGTCCGCGCTGCACTTCGCCGTCGGCGTCCGACAGCACCTTGCCGTGCTCGGCGGTGATCGCCGCCGACAGTTTGGCGCGGTCGCGTTCCAGCAAGTCCCGGAGACGGAACATGATCCGGGCGCGGCGGAGCGGTGGGGTGGCGGCCCAGGCCGGCCAGGCCTTGGCGGCGGCCTGAACGGCGCGATCGACCTCGGCAGCGTCGGCCAGGGCCACCCGGGCAGCAACCTCGCCGGAAGCCGGGTTGAACACATCGCCATGGCGCCCGCCAACGCCCGCCACCAACCGTCCGGCGATGAAATGACCGATGTCGCGCATGGCGGTTTCCTTCTGCTTGCCCCGATGGATACCGTAGCGCAGTTCCGGCCACGGGTCATCCAGGGCTTGCCCCACGGCGAGTTGTGGAGGAATCCTGCGCATCAACCCAGGGGTGGAAATGCGCGCACGTGAGCTGGGGCTTGGCTGCGGCTCGCTGATGCCGGGCCAGCGGAACAGCATCGCCGATGTCCCGGGGGTGCTGGTCGGGCACGCCACCGTCCTTGATGGCGACGCGTGCACCGGCGTGACCGCGGTCCTGCCGCACGATGGCAACCTGTTCCAGGACAAGCCGCTGGCCGCTGCACAGGTACTGAACGGGTTCGGCAAGAGCATCGGGCTGGTGCAGGTCACCGAGCTTGGCACCTTGGAAACCCCGGTGCTGCTGACCAACACCTTCGCGGTTGGCACCTGCGCCAATGCGCTGATCCGTCGCGCGGTGCGGGAGGGCCCGGAGATCGGTCGGCAGACCGCGACGGTGAATCCAGTGGTGTTGGAGTGCAACGACGGCCATTTGAACGACATCCAGGCGATGGCGATCACCGAGTCCCATGCCGAAGCGGCCCTTGAGGCGGCGGCTGAGGAATTCGAGCTCGGCGCGGTCGGCGCCGGCACCGGGATGAGCTGCTTCGGGTTGAAGGGCGGGATCGGCTCGGCGTCTCGCCGGCTGAAGCTGGACGAGAAGCCGTATCATCTGGGCGTGCTGGTGCTGGCGAATTTCGGCCGGGCAGGGGATTTGCGGCTGCCGGACGGGCGGCGGGTGGACCTGGCGGCGACGGCGGCAGCCGAGACGGGATCGTGTATCGTGGTGATCGCAACCGATATTCCGCTCGATTGCCGCCAGCTTGGCCGCGTGGCGCGCCGGGCCGGCGTCGGGCTGGCGTGGTGCGGGTCGTTCTGGGGCAACGGCAGCGGAGATATCGCACTGGCGTTCACTACGGCGAACCGGGTTCCGCACGAGGCGGACCAGGATTTTCTGGAGCATCGGGCGCTGGCGGAAGGGCGGATCGACCGGCTGTTCCAGGCTGCGGCCGAAGCGACACAGGAAGCCGTGCTGGATGCGCTGGTGGCGGCTGAAACCACCATCGGCCGGCACGGGCACCGGCGGATCGGTCTGGCCGAGGTCCTCGGCCTCGGAAGCGGTTAGGCAGCGCGCATCCGCTGTTCGACGGTGCCGACTTCTGGCATGCTCGGACCAGGGACGGTACGATCGGACAAAAACTCATGCTGCTGCTGCGGAGCCGACGGCCCGGCGCGGTTCTGGTGCCGGCTCTTCGGCGCTGCCGCCGGCCCGGGCTGGCGATCATCTGTGTGCTGGCCGCCACGGTGCTCTACTGGGAGATCACCAGCTTCGTCGCCTACACGGGCGATGCTTACGTGACCTCCGATCTCGTCGGCGTTGCGCCGCAGGTCAGCGGCCGCATCGTTGCGGTCTATGTGCATGACAACGAAGTGGTGCGTCGAGGCGACAAACTGGTCACCATCGACAAGGTGCCGCTGGAACTCGCGGTGGAAGTGCGGCGGGCGGCGCTGGATGAGGCTCGGGCACAGACACAGGCGGATCGCGACGCCGTTACGGCCGTACAGAGTGCGCAGGACGCAGCCCTGGCGTCGTTGCAGTTCGCGCAAGCCACCCAAATCCGGGCGACCTCGCTGACGGCGAGCGGCGACGAAAGCCAGCAGCAGCTCGATGCCGCGAATGATGCGTCGCGCCGTGCCGGGGCCGGCGCCGGTGCAGCCCGTTCCGCGGTTGGGCGGGCGCGCGAGATTGTCACGGTGGATGAAGCGGTAATTGCACGTGCCACGGCGGGGCTTGCCGAGGCCGAATGGCGGCTCTCCCGCACCGATCTCGTTGCACCGGCGGACGGCAGGATCAATCATCTGACGGTGCAGGTCGGCGATACCGCGCGCGAGGACACTCCGCTGATCGGCATCGTCGATGCCGCCACATGGAGAGTGGTGGCGAACTACAGGCAGGACTACCTGCGGGGTTTCCGCGACGGGGGCACCGCGTGGGTCTGGCTGGACAGCGCGCCGTGGCACTGGCGTCGCGCGCGGATCGAGGGGATCGCAGCCGGCATCAGCCGCGATCCGAACCCGCCCGGCCTGCTGCCTTATGTCGCGCCGACCACGGATTGGATACGCCTGCAACGGCGTTTCCCGGTCACGCTGACCCTGGTCGGGTCGCCACCGGACTTGCGCCTTTTCATGGGCGCGGATGCACGCGTGCTGATTTTTCCATGAGGCCGTTGGCAGTACTCCATGCACTGTTTGCCGACCTGGCGGAGTTGCGCCTGAGCGGGAAGCGGGCACGTGTGGCCTCGGCCGCGGCGCTTTCAGTCGGACTGGCAACGGTGGCGGCACTCTGGCTTCGGCTGGATGCGCCGTGGTGGGCGGCGATAAGCGCCTTCGTCTGCGTCCAGGCCAGTCGGCCGGCTTCGGTCATCAAGGCTGTGGAACGCATCCTCGGTACGTTCCTGGGCGCTTTGGCCGCATTCCTGCTGGCGCCTTGGCTCAGTGAACATAACTTCCTCGTTCCGCCTGCCCTGCTGTGTTTCACCACGGTGGGCATCGTCGGCGCATCGCTCGGCCGGCACGGCTATTCCTGGCTGCTGGGCGGCATCACAGCAGATCTGGTCGTGCTTGCGATGCTGGGGGCGCCGACGGCGGGACCGTCCATCGCGCTTTCGCGCAGTGTGGAGATCGGCCTGGGATCGGCCGCTGCGTTATGCGTTGTGCTGCTGGTCGGCGCGCCTGAAACCAGCGCCACGCAACCCGCCCCCCCCGGCTGGTCCACGCTGTTCGGCCGAAACCGCCATGTCCTCACTCATGCCGTGCGCACCGGCTTCGCGGTGATGCTGGTGCCGCTGGTCTGGGCCTGGTTCGACGTTCCGGGCATGGATCAGATGGCGATTTCAGTCGCTGCCGTGATGGCTGTTCCCAATCTGCTCGGTAATCCTGAGCAGGCGGAGCTGTTGATGCATCGGCGTATTCTGCATCGATTTGCCGGATGCGCACTGGGCGGCTGCGCCGGGCTGATCGTTCTGGGGGCAGGTTTTGCCGTGTTTGCGGCGTGGCTGTCGGTGCTGCTCGCCGGGGTGTGGGTCGGCTCATGGTTACAAACGACCCTGCGGGACACGGGCTATGTCGGTCAGCAGGCAACGGTCGCGTTCATCCTGACCCTGGTGCAGGGCCCGGGGCCGCCGCTGACCCTTACGCCGGGCGTGGAGCGCCTTGTAGGCATATTGCTGGGCGTGTCGCTTCTGCTGGCCGTTTCCGCCGCGTGGCCCGCGCCTCGCTCGGTCCTGTCACAATGAACCCGGTCATGTGCAGGCCAGCCGAGCGAACTGGCCGCTTGCGACCGGCACCGCTACCCGGCTAACTGCGCGATATGGCGGGGCAGACATGTCCCGCGAGAGGCAGGAGCGAACGAGGATGGGCTACAGGGTCGCGGTCGTCGGCGCCACCGGAGCGGTGGGTCGCGAGATGCTGAAAACCCTGGCGGAGCGTCGCTTCCCTACGGATGAGGTGGCAGCCGTGGCATCCGGCCGGTCGGCCGGCTCCGAGGTCTCGTTCGGCGAGAAGCAGGTGCTCACGGTCAAGAGCCTGGAACTTTCGATTTCCACGGCTGGGACATCGCGCTGTTCAGCCCCGGCGCCGCGGTGTCGGCAGTGCATGCGCCCAGGGCGGCGGCTGCCGGCTGCGTGGTGATCGACAACACCAGCCAGTTCCGCATGGAACCGGACGTGCCGCTGGTGGTGCCCGGAGGTGAACCCGCAGGCGATCTGCGCAGTTCGCGAAGCGCAACATCATCGCCAATCCGAATTGCTCGCACCATCCAGATGGTCGTGGCGCTGAAGCCGCTGCACGACATGTTCCGGATCAAGCGGGTGGTGGTCGCCACCTATCAATCGGTCTCGGGCGCCGGGCAAGGAGGCGATGGACGAGCTGTTCAACCACACCAAGGTCGACTACGTCAACGATCCGGCGCAGCCGCAGCAGTTCACCAAGGAGATCGCCTTCAACTGCATCCCGCATATCGACATGTTCATGGAGGACGGCTCGACCAAGGAAGAGTGGAAGATGGCGGTCGAGACAAGAAGATCCTCGACCCGACATCGCGGTCATCGCCACCTGCGTGCGCGTGCCGGTGTTCATCGGCCATTCCGAGGCGGTGAATGTCGAGTTCGAGAAGCCGGTGACGGTGAACGAGGCTCGCGCCGCGCTGCGCGAGGCGCCGGGCGTCGCGGTGGTCGATCACCGGGAGGACGGCGGCTACGTCACCCGGCTCGAAAGCGCCGGCGAGGACGCGGTCTATGTCAGCCGCATCCGCAAGGACCCGACGGTGGCGCACGGGCTGTCGTTCTGGTGCGTCTCGGACAATCTTCGCAAGGGCGCCGCGCTGAACGCTGTGCAGATCGCCGAGATGCTGGTGGCGCAGGGCATGCTGGCGAAGCAGGCGGCGTAGGGATCAGGGGTGGATCGTCCGGCGGAAGCGGGCGATCGCGTCGGGCAGGCCGCCGATCAGCACCTGCGCTGCTAGGACCCCGCCGGTTCGGCAAGGTCACGCTCGAAGCCCTCATAGCCTCGCGTGGCGACATTACGAAAGCGGCGGCGTCCGCATCCGCGGCGGCCCGGAGTTCAGCGTTCAGAACGGGCGGTCGTCCGCCAACGGCCTCGCCGATCCGGGCGATCAGGTCGGCATGCCACTGAGCGCCCGTCGGCGGCGGCTCGTTGCAGAGTTCCAGAATGCGCAGCAACGCGGCTTCAAGCGAAGTGGCCGGCCTGCATTGCATGCATGAAGCCCATTCGCGCGAGATAGCCATCCAATTCGAATTCATCGAAATCGCGTGTACCGAATGCCTCAACCGCCCGACCGAAGTGTTTGCTGGCGACCTGAATATCGTTTTCGATCTCGTGCCATCTCGTATCGCTCATCCGAGCACCTCGAGGTCTGGCTCGATGTGGCGCAGAAATTCTGCCTTGCACCAATCCTTCCAGATGATGTCGGGGGCGAGGTTCCGATCCCAACAAGCCCGCTCAGCGAACCCCCAGGCATCGGATGTCGTCGCCGGCGGAAAATCCAGCAGAATATCCACGTCGCTATGGTAGCGCATCTCGCCGCGAGCGGCGGACCCGTACAGCAGAAACCGCCCGCCATGGGCGCGCGCATAGGTGGTGAGCAGCGCACGCACTTCATCCACCGCGCGCCGCCGCCGGTCGGTCTCCGCGGCCTTCCGCTCGGTTAGGGTGACGATCCGCTCCATGGTTCCCCAAGTAAGGCTGCGACACCCGGCCCGGCAAGCAGGAAGCGGATGCGGCGGATCAGTTGCGGCGTGATCGTGACCGATGGGGAGCGTCTGCTGCTCGGCCACGCGACGCGCTCGCCGCGGTGGGACATCCCGAAGGGGCTGGCCGAACCGGGTGAGGCGCTGGCCGAGGCTGCCGTCCGCGAGTTGCGGGAGGAGACCGGGCTTGGCGTAACGCCGGACAGCCTCGTTGATCTCGGGCGGCACCGCTACCTGTCGGGCAAAGACCTGGCCCTGTTCGTGTGGCGACCGCCGGCGCTGCCCGATCCCGCGGCGCTGCGCTGCGCATCGTCGTTCACGACGCCGCGCGGGGACACGTTGCCGGAATTCGACCGGTTCGGTCTGTTCGGCTGGGACGACGCGCTCGCCCGCGTTGGGCGGAACCTGGCTCGCGTGCTGGCCGAGATCGCGGACCTCTATGCGGCGGCGGCGGGGCAGCCGCGTGCTTGACCACGCGTTGACCCCTCCCCACACCAGAGCGTAAGAAACCGCAATTGCTCGACATCGAACGATCTCGGATCCGAGGGCTGCCCGATCCGAGGGCTGGAGGAGTTTCGTGAAAGACGTTCGCGACGCGCTGATGATGGCGCGGACCTCCGACGGCAAGCTGGTACCACGACCGCTGTCGCCGCATCTGCAGGTGTACAAGTGGCCGGTCAGCATGGCGCTGTCGATCAGCCACCGGGTCACCGGCGTGGGGCTGGGTGTCGGGACATTGCTGTTGACCTGGTGGCTGGTGGCTGCGGCCGCATCCGATGAGGCGTTTGCAACGGTGCAAGGCTTTCTGGCCTCCTGGCTCGGTGTGGTCCTGCTGTGCGGCTGGGCGGCAGCGCTGATCTTTCACCTGTGCACCGGCATCCGGCATTTGTTCTGGGATACCGGGCAGGGGTTTCGACCGCTGGACGGATCGTTCAACGGGGTCTCCCACCTATCGCATCACCGGTTGGGCGGTGGTGGCCGTCACCGTCGCGCTGACTCTGACGGTATGGATCATCGGGCTTGCGGTGTGGTGATGGCGGGACCGCGAAAGACCGTGCAGGTCGATATCCTTCGCTCGCAGCTCGGTCGCGTGCGGGGCCTGGGTGCGGCGCGCGCCGGCTCCGGGCACTGGTGGATGCAGCGGCTGACGTCGATCGCTCTGGTACCGCTGACGCTGTGGTTCATCTGTGCGGTCATCCGGCTGGAGGGCGCGTCGCGCGCTGATGTGGCGGCGTGGCTGCACGGGCCGGTGCCGCTGGTGCTGATGCTGTGCCTGGTCGTCGCGACGTTCTGGCACCTGGATCTCGGGTTACGCGTGGTGATCGAGGACTACGTGCACCGCGACGGGCGACGGATGGCACTGATGCTGGGCCAGCGTGCGCTGTGCATCGTGCTGGCGCTGTTTTGCATCATCGCCGCCCTGAAGATCGGGCTTTGAGGGACTGACGGGATCATGAACGCGATCACCATGCCGTCGCAGCGAGCCTACAGCTTCGTCGATCACACGTATGACGTCGTGGTGGTCGGCGCCGGCGGCTCGGGGCTGCGGGCGACGCTCGGGATGGGCGCGGCGGGGCTGAAGACGGCCTGCATCAGCAAGGTGTTTCCGACACGCAGCCACACGGTGGCGGCGCAGGGCGGCATCGGTGCCGCGCTGGGGAACATGGGGGAGGATGACTGGCGCTGGCACATGTACGACACCGTGAAGGGGTCGGACTGGCTGGGTGACCAGGACGCCATCGAGTACATGTGCCGCGAGGCGATTCCGGCGGTGTACGAGCTGGAGCATTTCGGCGTGCCGTTCAGTCGCACCGAGGACGGCAAGATCTATCAGCGCCCGTTCGGCGGCCACATGACGGTACGGAAAATCGCCGGCGATGCGGGCGTGCGCGGCGGCA
The DNA here is from genome assembly GCA_963743605.1 of Vulcanimicrobiota bacterium. Classification (GTDB taxonomy): domain Bacteria; phylum Vulcanimicrobiota; class Vulcanimicrobiia; order Vulcanimicrobiales; family Vulcanimicrobiaceae; genus CAVUQJ01. The sequence continues at coordinate 12,367 of CAVUQJ010000020.1, forward strand.
GACCGCACCGGGCACGCCATCCTGCACACGCTGTATCAACAAAGCCTCAAGCAAGAGGTGGAGTTCTTCAACGAATATTTCGCGCTGGACCTGATCCTGGACGAAGAAGGCGCCTGCCGCGGGGTGACCGCCTGGTGCCTGGAGGATGGTCGATCGACCGGTTCCGGGCGCAGATGGTGGTGATGGCGACCGGCGGATATGGCCGTGCCTATCTGTCCTGCACGTCCGCGCATACCTGCACGGGTGACGGCAACGGGATGGTGCTGCGGGCCGGGTTGCCATGCCAGGACATGGAGTTCGTGCAGTTTCATCCGACCGGGATTTTTCCCGCCGGCTGCCTGATCACCGAAGGCGCGCGCGGCGAGGGCGGGTATCTGACCAATTCCGAGGGCGAGCGGTTCATGGAGCGCTACGCGCCGACCGCGAAGGATTTGGCCTCGCGCGATGTGGTATCGCGGTCGATGACGATCGAGATCAACGAGGGGCGCGGCTGCGGGCCGAACAAGGATATATCATGCTCCATCTGGAGCATCTCGGTGCTGCGTTGTTGCATGAGCGGTTGCCGGGGATTTCCGAGACGGCGCGGGTGTTTGCCGGGGTGGATGTGACCAAGGACCCGATCCCGGTGCTGCCGACGGTGCATTACAACATGGGCGGATCCGACGAACTATCACGGCGAGGTGCTGCGGCCGACGCGGGACGACCCGGATGCGGTGATCCACGGGCTGATGGCGGTGGGGGAGTGTGCGTGCGTCTCGGTCCACGGCGCGAACCGGCTCGGGACCAACTCGCTGCTGGAATTGGTGGTGTTCGGGCGGGCGGCGGCACATCGGGCGGCGGAGATCGTGCGATCGGATGCCGGCCAGCCGCCGTTGCCGCCGCGCGGCCGGGGAGGCGTCGCTGGATCGCTTCGACCGCGCCCGATATGCAGCCGGCGGGACACGCGTCGCCGATCTACGGTTGGAGATGCAGCGCACGATGCAGTCCCACGCGGCGGTGTTTCGCAACAGCCGGACGATGTCCGAGGGCGTCGCGAAGATGCGTCAGGTCTGGGAGGGGCTGTCCGACATGTCGGTGGCGGACCGGAGCCTGATCTGGAACTCCGACCTGATGGAGGCGCTGGAGTTGCAGAACCTGATGGGCAACGCGATGACCACGATGGTGGGGGCGGACGCGCGGACCGAAAGTCGCGGGGCGCACGCGCATGACGACTATCCGGAGCGCGACGACCAGCACTGGATGAAGCACACGCTGGCCTGGTGCGATGAGCGGGGGAAGTGCGGCTGGATTATCGGCCGGTGAAGATGCAGACCCTGACGAATGAGGTGTCGGTGTTTCCGCCGAAGCCGCGGGTTTATTGAGAAATTCGCATCATGACGTTTTTCTGGTAACTTTAGACCTACATCTGTCAACGAACTGGGGAACTTGGACGGCGATACCCCAACGGATTTCATTTCGACTGCCACTGCTGTGTTGCACATGATAATACATTGAACGCCGGCATGATCACCAGGAAATCCCGTTCCGACTCCATCAGCGGCCACTCGTGTCATCCCCGCGAAAGCGGGGACCCAGGCGAGCAGCCCAGAAGCTCCGGTAACAAGTCCCGCCAAGTGGGATTGGTCCGCTCAATCAATGCGAGCTTCCACGCCCGGCACCATCGCTTGACCAGCTTTTCCCGCCGGCTTGCCGCCTCCATCGTGTCGTGCATCTCGAGATAGACCAGCAGTTGCACCCCGTATCGGGCGGTGAAGCCGGCTGTCTCTTTCGCCTTATGCTGCCAGATCCGCCGCACCGGATCGCTTGTCACCCCGATATACAGCGTGCGCTTGCTGGCGAGAATATAAACGCAGGGCAGCACGGTGCGGTTGGCCTGGGTGCCCGCTTTCGCGGGCATGACGGTCGGGAAGCTGCGCATCTCCACACGGCAGCACCAACTCGTTAGCAATTCGTTCGCCCCGGGCGCGAAACCAAGAGGCCCCAAATGGTTGCTTTCTCCCTTCCCGCGAACAGCCGCATCACGCGCGGCCAGACCTTCAAGGCGCCCGCCGGCGCGAAGCGCATCGGCGAATTCCGCATCTACCGCTGGAATCCAGATGACGGGAAAAACCCGCGCACCGACACCTACGAACTCGATCTCGACGCCTGCGGCCCGATGGTCCTGGACGCGCTGATCAAGATCAAGAACGAAGTCGATCCCACCCTCACGTTCCGCCGCTCGTGCCGGGAAGGCATCTGCGGCTCCTGCGCGATGAACATCGACGGCGGCAACACGCTGGCCTGCCTGAAGCCGATCGAGGACAGCAAAGGCGCCGTCCGCATCACGCCGCTGCCGCACATGCCGGTCGTGAAGGATTTGGTGCCCGACCTGACGCTGGCTTATGCGCAATACCGCAGCATCGAGCCGTGGCTGAAGGCGGACACCCCCGCGCCGCCCGATGCCGAGCGCCTGCAAAGCAAGCAAGAGCGGGCAAAGCTGGACGGGCTGTGGGAGTGCATCCTGTGCTTCTGCTGCACAACGTCGTGCCCGAGCTATTGGTGGAACGGCGACCGCTATCTGGGTCCTGCGGTGTTGCTGCAGGCCTACCGCTGGATCGCCGATTGCGCGACGAGGATGCCGGTGACCGCCTGGATGCGCTGGAAGACCCGTTCAAGCTGTACCGCTGCCACACCATCATGAACTGCACCGACACGTGCCCGAAGGGCTGAATCCGGCTAAGGCGATCGCGGCGATCAAGCAATTGATCATCGAGCGGCAGGTATAGCGGGTCGCCACGCTGAACGGCCGCGGCTTGCCGGACCGCCGAGTATGCAATAATCCAGCAAGAACAAATGCCGAATTGGGGAGAACGGCCATGTCAGGCAGCACACGGATGCCAGCGTGGGAGGTGGGGGCGCTCACCGACTGTGAGCACGCGGCCCAACTTCGCAGGGCGGTCATCGCCAGCACGATCGGCACGACGATCGAATGGTATGACTTCTTCCTGTACAGCACCGTCACCGGGCTGGTGTTCGCGAAACTGTTTTCCCCGAACAGCGATCCGCTGGTCGGCACGTTGAACGCGTTCGCGATCTATGCGGTGGGTTCATCGCCCGGCCGATCGGCGCCGCGATTTTCGGCCATTGCGGCGATCGCATGGGACGCAAAGGGGCGCTGATCGCCACGCTGATGCTGATGGGCGTGGCCACATTCCTGGTCGGTGTGGTGCCGGCCTATGCCAGCATCGGCATCTGGGGCGCGATCATTCTGACCGTCCTGCGGTTCATCCAGGGCATCGGCGTCGGCGGCGAGTGGGGAGGGTCGGTGCTGCTGTCGATGGAGTGGGCGCGCAGGCAACCACCACCGCGGCTTCGTCGCTTCCTGGCCGCAATGGGGCGTGCCGGCGGGGCTGTTCCTGTCCAACCTGGCGGTGCTGGCGTTCAGCGGCGTCGCCGGCAATCGTTCATCGCCTGGGGCTGGCGGATTCCGTTCTGATCAGCATCATCTTGGTGGGGATCGGGCTGTGGATCCGGCTTGGCATCCTCGAAACGCCGACCTTCCGCCGTCTGGTCGCCGAGAATCGGATGGAAAAGGCGCCGGTGGCCGAAGTGTTTCGCCAGCAGCCGAAGGAGGTATTGCTGAGTGCGTTCGCCCGCATGGGGGAGCAGGCACCGTTCTATATCTTCACCGCCTTCATCTTCTCTTATGGCACCGGGGAGTTGAAGATATCGCGTGACATGCTGCTGGTCTCGGTGCTGGTGGCAGCCGTGGTTTCGTTCTTCACCATGCCGATTTCCGGGCATTTGTCGGACAGATACGGGCGAAAGCGGGTGTATCTGATCGGCGCCGTGATCACCGGCGTATTTCGGGTGGATGTATTTCGCGTTGCTAAGCACGGCGGTGCCGTTCCTGGTGTTCATCATGATCGTGGTGTCGCTGATTCCCCACGATATCATGTATGGACCGCAGGCGGCGCTGATCGCGGAGAGCTTTACCGGACGGTTGCGCTATTCGGGTGCCTCGATCGGCTATCAGCTTGCCTCGATCATCGCCGGGGGGCCGGCGCCGCTGATCGCCACGGCGCTGTTCGCCGCGTACCATTCGTGGGTACCGATCGCGATCTACATCGCGATTTGCGCGGTGATCACCATTGTCGCGGTGGCGATGATGACGGATTACACCAACCAGGATATTTCGCTGGAGTATGGGGATACGATCTGATCTGGGGCGGCGTGGCCGGGTTCAGGTCATTCCACCCCGACCACATAGTCCTGCCCGACCCACGCCCCGGTGCCACGCCAGCGCCAGGTGAACGCGATCTGCGTGCCCGGCGCCATGCGGTCGGTCGGGCAGTTCCACGACGTGCAGCCCGAGGCCGCTGTCCTGGGTGAAACTGTCGGTCACCGTCTCCCACCCGTCGGCAGTCCAGTGCACCATGGCCGCGTCCGGCAGATCGATGTGCAGCACGCGCCCGGCCGGAACCGTCTGCCCGCCAATCCGGCCGCCAGGGACGGCAACGCGGCGTGTTGCGCTCCTTCACGTAGCGCCGCACGGTCTGCGGCGGCATGTCGAACACCGCGCCGTCGGCCAACGAGCGCAGCAGTTTCAGATGTTCGGAATGGGCCCAGACCAGCGGCATCGCCGAGCCGGCTCGGCTCGGCCCGGGAAAAGCTCGCGGTCAGGGATCGGCGGGCCGTCCCAGACCTGCTCGGGCAGCAGCCCGCCGTCGCTGGCGCACGCCTCCAGCACCCCCAGCAGCCGCTCGGCTTCGGCGCATGTCCCGGCGGCCAGTTCGTAATGCGCACGCTCGCCGGTCAGCAACGGCCAAGGGCGGCCGATGCCGGTGCCGTCAACGGGCGCCATCCTCCTGCTCGCCATAGCCGTCTCCGTTGTAGCGCCGCCAGTCGGGCCCTGCGGCAGCTCAGTTCGGCAGCCGATCGATCACCGTGACGGTGTCGCGGATGCGCGGATCGTCGGGTGCGCGCAGGCCGAAGCGCACCAGCGCCAGCGCGTCGGGGCTGACCAGTTCGTCGCCCGGCAGCACGCTGCCGGCCATCGCGGTTGCGGATTTGCACGAATTCCCGCGGCGCAGACCGCGCCCTCACCGTCCAGACCGGGCGAGATGCGCACGTAATAGCCCGCCACCCCGAACTCGGTCGCGAGCTGGGTGCCGGAGACGTAGATCCAGTCCTCGATCTGCTCGTTCCAGGCATCCGCCGTGTCGCGCAGACAGCCGCGGTTCGGCATCCGCTCCACCGCCTCGGCGATGTCGGCGGCGGCCAGCAGCGCGGCGATCTGCACAGCCAGGGTGAACGGCGTGTAGCCGGCGTCTTCCTCCCATCGGTCCTGCGCTGTGACGGGGCCGTTGCGCAGGATAAAGCCGACGGCGCGACGGACCATCGGCCAATAGACCTTCAGGTTCGTCGCGGGATCGACGCCCTGGCGCCACGCCAGGTCGAGCAGCAGCAAGGGGAAGGCGCATTCATCCAACTGCACGCCGCGCCAATACGCGGCTCCGTCCAGCCAGCAATTCTGCGGCCAGCTTCCGTCCGCCTCCTGTATGGCGCGGAGATAGCGCATCACACGGCGGGCCTCGTGTTCCGAGCCGCAGGCGAGGAAGCCGCCGGCGGTCTGCACCAGATCGCGCGGCCAGACCAGATGGTATCCGCCGAGATCATCGTCGCCCTTGGTGGCGCCCCAGGGGATCGACAGGCTGGCAATGATCGCCCCCTGGAAGGCGGGGCTTTCATGCGTGCGCAGCACGGCGGTGCTGACGCGATAGGTGTTATGTGCGCCGGGACGGCGGTCGAACGAGCGCAGCCGCGCCTGCCACGCGCGCCAGCTCGGCGGCATATTCCTCGACGACGTTCTCGAACGTGCGCTGCAGGCTGGCGCGCACGCGGAATGCGGCTTCCGCCGCGCTGCGCCCGAAGCCGAGCGCCAGCAGCACGGGCTGCTCGTCGGCCGGCGCCAGTTCGGCGGTCAGCGCGACGTTGCCGTTCCCCGCCCGGTCGTACCAGCTCCGTCAGGTGTCCGGCAGCGTTGAGCTGCTGCCAGCCGTCGCTTGCACCGGCAAATCCCACCGAGCAGTCGAAGAATGCCCGGTCGGCAGCCGAGCGCGAGATAGGTGCCGTCGCCGGAAGCGAACAGCATGCGATGCCCTTTGTAGTCGCCGATCCAGGCAGTGTTATGAGCGCCGCCGTTGACCAGATGCGGGGCGAGCAGGGCGAACAGGCGCAATGGCTCGGTGGTGCCCTCTAGCCGAATGAGCTGCAACAGGGTGGAGTGGCGGGGGTCGGTGACCACGCGCTTGACGATGCGGTAGCGCCCATCGACGTGGGTGTTGGTAAGCTTGTAGGCGGGGACGCCGTCCTCGAGCGTTTCGACAATGAAACTGCAATCTCGTTTTTCTTCCGAGAAGAACCCACTGTCGTCGGTGATCAGCAGGCCGAAATCGCGGGTGCAGGCCTGATCGACGCGCGGGTAGTAGATCTCGTTCAGGATGCCGTGGCTGAGGGTGAACCACACCCGGCTGATCGGTGAAAGCGCGGTGCCAAGGCCGGTCTTGGCGCTTGATGTCCAGCGCGGCGGAATGCCGGGCCAGCCGGGTGCGTCGGGCATTCGGATCCTCCCTTGTCGTGGTGGGAGGGTGGTGGGGCGTGCGGGCCGCGGTCAAGACTCGGCCGGCGATTGCCCTGGACAAATCCGCCAACCCGGACCATAAGGCGCCCGCTTCCCGGACCTTCCAATTCCAGTCCCGACCGCGCTGGCCGACATCCCGGCGCCGGCCCCGACCGGAGGCGAAGGCCCGGCGATCACACAACCCTCAGGCGTTCAGGCCTGACAGGTCGCTTGGTCGCCTTCCGATAGCGGTCGATCCAGTTTTTCCGGATTCGCCCGTCCGGCGGGGAGCCACGGGATCGGGCTGGCTGAAGCCCGAGCGGGCCGATGATTCCCGACCCGGCGTGTCGTCCGCAACACCAACAAGGAGCAAATCCGATGTCGATCACCGCGGAGCGCCGCACAGCGCTGATCTCCGACTACGCCACCGGAACAGCCGATACCGGCAGCCCGGAGGTGCAGGTGGCTCTGCTCTCCGAGCAAATCGGCAACCTGACCGAGCACCTCAAGACGCACGCCAAGGACTTCCACAGCCGGCGCGGCCTGCTGATGCTGGTCGGCCGGCGCCGTCGGTTGCTCGATTACCTGAAAAGCAAGGATTCCGGCCGCTATACCACGTTGATCGGTCGGCTCAATCTGCGCCGCTAGTCCACCCCTGCCCGCCAAGCTGCGCGCGGCGACCTCCCTCCCGCAACGCGGGAGAGGTAACGGAAGGGCCTGAATCAGCCAGCGGCGACCCCATATGGGTGCCATTGGCAAGACCCCCGCACCAATGGTGGCGCGGGGCAAACCGGGGGGCGAGACCCCCTCGTCGCGACACGCGGCGGACCACACACCGCCGATCCGGCCACTCTGCGCACGGGACCCGAACGGGGCCCAATGCCGGCGTTTCCGGCCACATGGTCCGCGGCTCAGCCCTGGTTGAGACCGCGTTCCCATGCGACCCGAGACGCCGTCGCCCGCCCAGGGGATGGATCGTCCGGGATGCCGTCCGCCGATGCCGCGCGCATCGAAGGGCTACGCATGTTCAATTACTACCGCAAGGAAATCGACTGGGGCGGCCGCAAGCTGATCCTGGAAACCGGCAAGATCGCCCGCCAGGCGGACGGCGCCGTGCTGGCTCGCTACGGCGACAGTATCGTGCTGTGCACCGCGGTCGGCGTCAGGAGCTCAAGGCCCGGCCAGGACTTTTTCCCGCTGACAGTCAACTACCAGGAGAAAGCATTCGCCGCCGGCAAGATCCCCGGCGGCTTCTTCAAGCGGGAAGGGCGCCCATCAGAAAACGAAGTGCTGACCAGCCGGCTGATCGACCGTCCGATCCGTCCGCTGTTCCCCGCCGGGTTCCGCAATGAAGTCCAGGTCGTCGCGACCGTGCTGAGCCACGACCTGGAGAACGACCCTGACATCGTTGCCCTGATCGGTTGCTCGGCGGCGCTGACCTTGTCGGGCATTCCGTTTTTCGGCCCAATCGCCGGCGCCCGGGTCGGCTACAAGAACGGCCAGTACATCCTCAATCCCACGGCCGAGCAGTTGAAGGACAGCGCGCTCGATCTGGTGGTGGCCGGCACATCCGAGGGTGTGCTGATGGTCGAAAGCGAGGCGCACGAACTCACCGAAGACGTCATGCTCGGTGCGGTCAGCTTTGGTCACCAGCAGTTCCAACCGGTGATCGCGGCCATCATCGAATTGGCCGAACGCGCCGCCAAGGAGCCCTGGCCATTGCCCGAGCCGGACGCCGAAGAAACCGCCCTGGCGGCGCGCCTGCACGAGCTGACCCGCGGCGCGGTGGCCGAAGCGTACCGCGAGCGCGAAAAGCAGGCCAGGCACGAGAAGATCGAGACGGCAAAGAAGCAGGCGCTGCAGACCCTGGCCGCCGAGGGCTACGACGAGGAGAAAGCAAAGCGCCGGTTCCACGACCTGGAATCGGACGTCGTCCGCAACGCCATCCTCGATACCGGGCTGCGCATCGATGGACGGGATACCCGCACCGTGCGGCCGATCGTCGCCGAGGTGGGCGTCCTGCCGCGTGCACACGGCAGCGCGTTGTTCACCCGCGGCGAGACGCAGGCGCTGTGCGTGGCGACACTCGGCACCGGGCAGGACGAGCAGATCGTCGATGCGCTCGAAGGCGAGTACCGCGAGCACTTCATGCTGCACTACAACTTCCCGCCCTACGCGGTGGGCGAGGCGAAGCGCATGGGATCGCCGGGCCGGCGCGAGGTGGGGCATGGTAAACTGGCTTGGCGCGCAATGCACCCGCTGCTGCCATCAAAGGAGCGCTTCCCCTACACACTGCGCGTCGTCTCGGAAATCACCGAGAGCAACGGGTCGTCCTCGATGGCGACGGTGTGCGGGTCGTCGCTCGCGCTGATGGACGCCGGGGTGCCGCTGACGCGCCCGGTCGCCGGCATCGCCATGGGGCTGATCAAGGAAGATCGCGGCTTCGCGGTGCTGTCCGACATCCTGGGCGATGAGGACCATTACGGGGACATGGACTTCAAGGTGGCCGGCAGCGAGAAGGGCGTCACCGCGCTGCAGATGGACATCAAGATCACCTCGATCACGCCGGAGATCATGCGCGTGGCGCTGGATCAGGCGCGCGACGGGCGGATGCACATCCTGGGCGAAATGAGCAAGGCGATCACCGGCGCGCGGTCGGACGTGGCCGCGACGGCACCGCGCATTACCATCATCAACGTGCCGAAGGACAAGATCCGCGAGGTGATCGGCACCGGCGGCAAGGTGATCCGCGAGATCGTCGAGCAGACCGGCTGCAAGATCGACATCGAGGATGACGGCACGATCAAGATCGCGGCAACCGACGTGGCGCAGGCGCAAGCGGCGATCGACTGGATCCGCGGTATCGTGGCGGAGCCGGAGGTCGGCGTGATCTACAACGGCAAGGTGGTGAAGACCGCTGATTTCGGGGCGTTCGTGAACTTCCTGGGATCGCGCGACGGGCTGGTGCACATTAGCGAGCTGCAGCAGGGCCGGGTCGGCAAGACCACCGACGTGGTGAACAACGGCGACGCGGTGAAGGTGAAGGTGATCGGCTTCGACGAGCGCGGCAAGGTCAAGCTCTCCATGCGCGTCGTCGATCAGGGTACCGGCGAGGACATCACCGACAAGGTCGGCGCCAAGCCGGGGCGGGGTGACCGCGATCGCGACCGGCGCGACTATGGCGACCGTCAGCCGGAGGTTGCACCGAATGAGCCGGCGGCCGCTGGGGAGTAATCATCCAAACATAAGCCCTCTCCCCCGCACTTGCGGGGGAGAGGTTGGGTGAGGGGGCGTCACGCGCCTCGCCGTCTGGTATTCGATGCTCTAGAATGACGCCGGTGGGAGGTCAGGTTTGATGAATGACGACACCACCGAGGACAGAAACCGACTTGAGAACCAATGAGAGCGATCAACGCCATCCGCATGGGCGGGATTAGAAGTGCTGCCGCTGGTCGAAGGCGGCAAGGGCGTCGCGGTCTCCAGCGGCATCACCTGCGGCCATTGGGCGGCGGGCGGCGGCGCCGGCACGTTTTCGCGCCGTCAATGCCGACAGCTACGATGCGCAGGGCAAGCGGATTCCGCAAATCTATCATGGCCGCACCCGGCGCGACCGCCATGAGGAGCTGATCGCCTATGCCATCGAGGGCGGCGTGGCCCAGGCCCGGCGGCCTACGAATCGCCGGCGGCAAGGGCCGCATCCACGCCAACATCCTGTGGGAGATGGGCGGCGCGGAGCGCGTGATCACCGGATTCTGGAGCGCGCAAGGGGCTCGATCAACGGCATCACCTGCGGCGCCGGCATGCCCTATCGCTGGCGGAGATCGCCGCCAAGTTCAACGTCCATTATTACCCGATCGTTCCTCGGCCGCGCTTTCTCGCGCGCTGTGGAAGCGTGCCTATTCCAAGGCTCCGCGCTGCTGGGCGGGGTGGTGTATGAGGACCCCTGGCTGGCCGGCGGGCATAACGGCCTGTCCAACAGCGAAGACCCGACCGGCCCGAGGACCCCTTTCCCCGCGTGTCTGGCGCTGCGCAAGACCATGCGCGAATTCGGCCTGGGCGAGACGCCGATCATCATGGCCGGTGGCGTCTGGGCGCTGGAGGAATGGGAGGACTGGATCGACAACCCGGAACTCGGCCCGGTGGCCTTCCAGTTCGGCACACGGCCGTTGCTGACGCAGGAAAGCCCGATCGGCGAGCCTGGAAGAAGCGGTTGCTGACCTGAAGCCGGGCGACGTCTTCCTCAACCGATTCCGCCCGACCGGATTCTAGTCCCGCGCGGTGAACAACGACTTTATCCGGGAGCTGCGCGGCCGCAGCGAACGCCAGGTGGCCTACACCCCGGAGATGATCGGCGAGCATGTCGCCGAATATGGCGTCGGCGCCGCGCAAGCGGCCAGTCTATCTCAGCCGCGCCGATCTACGCGCCGGGTGAAGGACTGGGAGGAGGAAGGGTTCACCGAAGCGCTGCGCACGCCGGATTCCACGCTGATCTTCGTGACGCCGGAGAAGGCGGAGGAGATCCACGCCGACCAGGTCGACTGCATGGGCTGCCTCAGCCAGTGCCGGTTCTCCAACTGGAGCCAGCATGGCGCCGACCACGACAACGGCAAGAAGGCCGATCCGCGCAGCTTCTGCATCCAGAAGACCCTGCAGAACATCGCCCATGCCAGCGACGAACCCGACGCGGTGGATCACAATCTGATGTTCAGCCGGGCACAACGGCTATCGCTTCGCCAGGGATACGTTCTATTCGAACGGCTTCATTCCACGGTGAAGCAACTGGTCGAGCGGATACTGACCGGGCGGTGACGCCGGTGAAGTGCCGCGCATGAACGTCCTGTGGATCATGTGCGACCAGCTGCGCTTCGATTACCTGGGCTGCGCCGGCCATCCGCACGCTGCCGACCCCCAACATCGACGCGCTGGCCGCGCGCGGCGTACGGTTCACCCGCGCCTATGTGCAGTCCCCGGTCTGCGGGCCGGCGCGCATGAGCTTCTACACCGGGCGCTACATGCGCTCGCACGGTGCAAACTGGAACCCATTCCCGCTGCGGGTGGGCGAGCCGACGCTGGGCGACCATCTGAACGCGATCGGGGTGCGCAACGTGCTGGTCGGCAAGACGCACATGCGCGCGGATGATGCCGGCATGGCACGGCTCGGCATCGATCCCGCCGATCGATCGGCGTCCATGTCGCGCAATGCGGCTTCGAGCCCTATGAGCGCGACGATGGGCTGCATCCCGGGCCACGGCGCGTGAACGCCGACCTATAACGACTACCTGCGCGCCCACGGGTTTGCCGGCGCAAACCCGTGGCACGATTGGGCCAATGCGGGCGAAGCGGGCCGAACGGCGAAATCCTGAGCGGCTGGCTGCTGGCCCACGCCGACAAGCCGGCGCGAGTGCCGGAGGAGCACTCCGAGACCCCCTACATGACCCGCCGCGCAATGGAATTCATCGACGCGGCTGCGGACGACGGCCGCCCGTGGTGTCTGCATCTTTCCTATATCAAGCCGCATTGGCCCTATATCGCGCCGGCGCCGTACCACGCGCATATACGGCCGCGATGCCATCGTCCCGCCAGTTCGCGGCGAGAGCCGAGCGGGCCGACCCGCATCCGGTCTATCGCGCCTTCATGCAGATGCGGCCGTCGCGCAACTTTTCGCCGCGACCAGGTGCGCGGCGCGGGTGATTCCCGCCTACATGGGCCTCATCAAGCAGATCGATGATCAGTGGGCAGGCTGTTCCGGTTCCTGATGACCGCGGCCTGACGCGACAGCACGATGATCGTGTTCACCTCCGATCACGGTGATTATCTCGGTGATCACTGGCTGGGCGAGAAGGACCTGTTTCACGAGGTCTCGGTGAAGGTGCCGCTGATCGTCGCCGATCCATCCGCCGATGCCGACGGCACGCGCGGCAGCACATGCGACGCATTCGTGGAGGCGATCGACCTCGCGCCGACCTTCATCGATCGATTCGGAGCAACGCCGCCAGCGCACATCCTGGAGGGCCGTTCACTGCTGCCGTTGCTGCGCGGTGAAACGCCGATGGCGTGGCGGCGGCAGAGTGTTCTCCGAATACGATTATTCGATGCAGGAGGCGCGACTCACGCTGGATCAGCCGATTGCCGACTGCCGGCTGTTCATGGTGTTCGACGGACGCTGGAAGTATGTCCACGCGCCAGGGTTCCGGCCGATGCTGCATGATCTGGCGACCGATCCGGACGAATTCCACGATCTCGGCGCTGACCCACGCTTCGCCCCCGAGTGCGACCGGTTGCGCGCCGCGCTGCTGGAATGGGCGTTACTCGACCACAACCAAATCACCATGCCCAATGAGCAGATCGCGCCATATGCGGGCCGCGCGCAGCTTCGGAACGGAAATCCTGATCGGCTATTGGGATGAGGCGGAAGTGGCAGAGGCGAAAGCGCGTCTCGGCTTTTCCTGACCGGAGATCGCGCTATCATCGCGCCGATCACCGGGGGAACGCGTCCGATGCAAGCAGAATCCGAGTTCGATTTCATCATCGTGGGCGCCGGCTCGGCCGGCTGCGTGCTCGCTAACCGCTTGTCCGCGGACCCGAACAACCGCGTCCTGCTGCTGGAAGCCGGCGGCAAGGACACCAATCCCTGGATCCACATCCCCGCCGGCTTCTTCCGCAACATCTACCATCCCAAAATCACCTGGCAGTGGCAGACCGAGCCGGTTCCCGCCCTGAACAACCGCAGCGTTCCCTGGCCGCGCGGCAAGGTGCTCGGCGGATCGTCCTCGATCAACGGGCTGATCTATATCCGTGGCCAGAAGCAGGATTTCGACCTGTGGCGGCAACTCGGCTGCACCGGATGGTCGTACGACGACGTGCTGCCCTATTTCATCAAGGCCGAAGACCAGGAGCACGGTGCCAACGCGTATCACGGCAAAGGCGGTCCGCTTGCGGTCTCCGATCTGCGCTCCAAACACGAGCTGAACGACGCATTCATCGCCGGCGCGCGGGAGTTGGGGTATCCCTACAACCCCGACTTTAACGGCGCCGAGCAGGAAGGCGTCGGCCCGCTGCAGATCACCGTCCGCGGCATGCGCCGGTGCAGCGCGGCGCGCGGCTATCTGCGTCCGGTGATGCGACGGCGGAACCTTCTGGTGGAGATCAAGGCACTCGCGCATCGCGTGATGTTCGAGGGCAAGCGCGCGGTCGGTGTCGAGTTCTCCCAGCACGGCGGCATTCGCCGCGTCCGGGCGCGCCGCGAGGTGATCCTTGCCGGCGGCTCGATCAACTCGCCGCAGTTGCTGCGCTTTCCGGCATCGGCGCCGGCGACCTGCTGCAATCGCTCGGCATCCAGGTGGTTCACGAATTGCCCGGTGTGGGCGAGAATTTGCAGGACCATATCGGCGGCCGGCTGCAATACAAAGCGCGCAACCGTAACACCTACAACGAAGTGTCGCGCAACTGGCACCTGAAGGCGCAGGCCGGCGTGCAGTACGTGCTGGCGCGCGGCGGGCCGCTGATGACCGGTGCCGGGCCGATCGGCCTGTTCGTCAAGACCCGGCCGGAACTGAATCGCCCGATATCCAATACCAGTTCCTTGCCGGCAGCCTGGAAAATGCCGGTGGTCCCATGCATCGAATGGCCGGGCTGCATGGCGGTGACCATCCCCTGCCGTCCGGAGAGCCGCGGCTGGCTGCGCATCCGCACCCCCAACCCGATGGACCCCCCGGCGATGCAGCCCAACTATCTCGCCACCCAGGGCGATCGCGATACCATCGTTGCCGGAATGCGCGTGCTGCGGCGCGTGTTCGAGAGCCAGGCGATGCGAAAGCTGGTCACCGAGGAATACATGCCGGGTCCCGACGTGCAGACCGATGAACAATGGGTCGATCACGTACGCCGCACCGGCGGCACGACCTATCACCAGACCAGCACATGCACGATGGGAACGCAGCCGAGGACCGTGGTCGATCCGACCCTGAAAGTGCACGGCGTGGAGCGACTGCGCGTCATCGATGCCTCGGTGATGCCCACGGTGATCTCCGGCAACACCAATGCGGCGACCATCATGATCGCCGAGAAGGGTGCCGAGATGATCCTTCGGCGGACATGATCCGTTGATGCCGCCTTGAGATTTGCGTGAGATCACGCGGCGTACCGTCGCTTGGCGCGTTTGACGCTGACGCCGCGAACGCCGCGGCGGCAACACGCGAAAGGACGATGGCGATGTGGAAGACACTGCGCGTCGCGGGGTTCGCCTCGGTGATGCTGACGGGGGTGGCTGGGCTTGCATTGGCAGCAGGTAGTGGCGGGGCCGGTGGCGCCGGGGGAACCAGCGCCGGGGGAACCAGTGCCGGGACCGGCATGTCGGGAGGCGGGGCATGGGAACCGGAAGCTTCAGCGCTCCCTCCACCGGCAGTTCGAGCGGCGGCTATAGCAGCACGGCGCCTAGCACCGGCAGCACGGCGACCGGCGTGAACGGGACCGGCACCGGCACCACGGCCGACACGTCGGTCGGCGCGCCCAACGGCACCTCGGTGGCCGGGCTCTCTAACACGACCGGCGGCACCGGCGCGGCGAATGGCGGCATCGGTGGCACCAGCGGCGGCATGACCGGCACGACCGGCGGTCACAGCCGGTGGCATGGGCGGCTCGGGTGCGGGGGCCGGCGCCGGTGGAGCAGCGGGCGGCGGCGGTGCGTCCGGCGGAAGCAAGTAGCTGGTCGTAACGACCTCGCGCCATGGGGCGGGGCAGGGTGCTCCGCCCCCTGGTTTCGCGGTCCCCGTTCGTGGCATGCAAGGGGATACTCCAAGGAGGAACTTCCCACATGACCACACCAACCGCGCTGGCACCGGATACGCTGGAACTGCTTCAGCGCGTCAGCACTGACACCATCACCGGCCTGTTGATGAAGATCGGCGGAATGCGCACCCGGGCGATCAGGCACGTCCGGCCGCTCAATCCGGAGCGCTGCCGCTTCATCGGTCCAGCCTTCACGATTCGCTATGTGCCGATCCGGGAGGACTTCACCGACAGCGCGAGTCCGGTCAGCCCAGGCAGCCGGCTGCACGGGCGGCTGGACAAGATCCCCGCCGGCAGCGTGGTGATGATGGATATGGGCGGTGATGACAGTTCGGGGGCGATCGGCGACGTGATCGCGGCGCGGATGGTCGCGCTTGGCGTGGCCGGGGTAGTGGCCGATGGCGGAATGCGGGATGTCAGCGTGATCGCCGGAATGGGCTGCCGGTCTGGTGCCGTGCGGCGGCGCCGCCGCCGAGCCCCCGCTCATTGCTGGCGGCCGACATGCAGCAGGTGATCGGCTGCGGTGGCGTGATGGTGGAGCCCGACGACATCGTGGTGGCCGACGCCAATGGCGTTGCGGTGATCCCGCGCCGGCTGGCCGACGAGATTGCCCGCCACGGGGTCGAGCACGAGGATGTGGAAGTCTGGATCAAGGCACAGATCGAGCGTGGCGCTCCGTTATCAGGGCTGTATCCACCGACCGATGACGTGATGGCGAGTGGCGCGAGTCGCCGCGCTTCTACACCTGGTTCGAGGGCCGCGCGCTCTATGGCGACAGGTCCAGTGCCGCGGTAAAATTCCAATCGAGCGGCACCGTTCGCCTTGAGCGCGCCACCGCCCAGCTTCGGCCAGCCGATTCCGGAAGCGCGAAGCGTTCCGTGATGAAGCGCAGGATCGAACCGGTATCGGTACCGCGTGTGATCGACGATCCCCTGCTTCGCATAAGGCGAGATGATGAACGCCGGAATCCAGGTTTTTGGCCCCCATCGATCGCCCTTGGGTGGCGCCACATGATCCCACCATCCGCCGTTCTCGTCATAGGTGACGATCACCAGCATGTGGCCCCATTGCGGGCTCTTCTCGAGATGCTCGACCACGTCCGCGATGTGCCGGTCGCCCAACATCACATCGGTGTAGCCGGCATGCTCGTTCAAATTGCCCTGCGGTTTGTAGAACGCGACCTGCGGCAGGGTGCCGGAGTCGATCGCCTGGATGAACGCCATCCCATTCATGCCGCCATCTTTCAGGTGCTCCGCCCGGGCGGCGGTGCCGGGGGCATAGTTGGCAAAGTAATTATATGGCTGATGGTGGTATTGGAAATCCGGCACCAACCCACCGCCGTTGCCGTCCAGCGCCGCCTGCCAGCTACCGGTGTACGATCCACGGCTGCTGCGACGGGAAGACCAACGCGAACCGGCGCGTGATCCACGACGCCGAGAAGCGCTGGATGTTGATCGACGCATACTCGCGGTAGTGCGGCTCCCCGGTGAGTTCATACAAGAGCAGCGACGAGAGCACGCTGCGCCACGCGTAGCCGATCGAACTCCAGATCTCAAAGGCCTCTCTGAGCAGTAGGACGGCGCGGTCGCGCTGACCGAGGGCGCGCGCGCCACCGCCGCCTCGGCGTAACACTCGAGCGCGCGCAACCGGCGGTCGGCGCGGAACGCGTGCAGTGCCGACATCTTGCGTTTGATCGCGCGATAGCGCTCGACATGGTGCTGCGCCCGTTCCGGCGCGCGCTGCGCCGTCAATTCGGCCAACTGCAGCAAGGCGAGCCGTTCGTCACCGCTCGACGCGTTCCAGTCGAAGCCATCCGCGATCGCCTCGGCGCCCTGCATTTCGTCCTCGGCGAACACGGCCTCGCCGATCTCGCGTGCCAGCATGGAGCGGTCGAGGAACGCGAAGATGCGCCATGGGATCGTCGGTGCGATTTCGGCGCTTTCGCGCAGCAAGCGAAAGGCCTTGACATGGTTGCCGCTCAAGGCGTTGCACCACGCAACGTGGCGCAGCGCCTCGAAGCGCGGAACCGCGGTTTCGTCCGTCCAAGGGAGCGACTCCATACGCCTGCCGAGCCGGTCGACGATCGGATCGAGGTGGAGTTCGCGAACGAGAATCGAGAGGTTATACAGGATGTGCGCCTCGACCCACACGTCCCGTTCGCTGAAGCTCTCGATGTGCGTCAGCGCGCGCTCGAGATAATCGGCCTGGCCGAGATAGTTGCCGGAACTGGCCGCGATGGCGCCCAGCAACTCGAGGGCACGGGCGTGAACGCTGAGCGTCGTCTCGTTCAGCGCGGCGCGAGCATGCCGCGATGCCGCGTCGAGGTTCCGTGCGCTCCAGGCGAAAACGCCTTCGTAGTACTCGAGTTCCGCCTGGAGTTCGGTGTCGCGCGTCGACCACAAGTAGGCGCGCGCGTCCAAAAAGGATCGTTCGGCCTCGTCAGGCAGTTCGGCCCGGTGGTAGGCCGCCGCCGACAGCATCGCGAGCTCGCCGCGAATCGCATCGCCTTCGCGGTCTGCGGAGCCCGCGTCCCCTCAAGCAACTCGATCGCACGATCGAGCCGCTCGTCACCGAACTTCGTTAAGCGCAGCAGCGCGCGCGCCGTCAACACGACGGCAGGAAGCGAGTCGTTTCCGTGGAGTGCGTTGAGACACTCGTGGTATTTCGCTGCGCCGTAGCACCGCATTGCGTCCGCGAACGGGGTAGGCTTCGGTACGAGCCGGATCACCCGACGGTCCACTCGATCTCAGCCCATTCGGTCAGGCAGCGCGACGGCCACCGGCGACGCCGTCGGCTCTGCGCCGGGCCCGATCCAGGCTGGCACGAGCCCTGCCGTGAGAGAGCCATCGCTGGTCACCATATCCTTGAGTGATGCAGACGCGCGAAGGGCCGGCGGAGCGGCCCTAGGGAGCACGTCTCGGTCCTGCGATCGTCAGCGAGAGACCGTCTGTTCGCCCCAGGATACCAGGTCGAGGAGTTGGGAGGTACCGTGAGCCTTGGGGATGCCGCTTTGCGCTCCCGGTAGCCTCCGGACGAGGCGCCGGTGCGCCGTGCTTGCAAGTTGAGTTCGCTACTCTTCGCCGTCGAAGTAGTCGACCGGCTCACCTCGGATGAGCCGGTATTCCGGTGACTTCACGGCCCATTTCCCGCTATCGGGATAGTAGCACGATTCGCCGATCGGATTGTCGGCGACGATGTAGACGACGAGGTCCTCGGTGCCGTCGTTGATGAGCTGGTGTGGCTCCGCCGGCTTGAAGATGAAGGCATCGCCCGCCCCAACCGCCCGCGTGCCGCCTGCGTGCCGAACGGTTCCCGTTCCGGAGAGCACGTGGAAGAACTCCCACTGCGCGCTGTGCGAGTGGTAGGGGCACGATGCAGCGCCGGGCGGAATGCGGGTGATGTCGACGTTCGAACGGGTGGCGCTCGTTGAGGTCGGTCGAGCGGCGGTCACGGCCGAGCGCTTCCGAGATCGGGCGTTCCGAGCGCGCGAACTTGCCGCTCGGCGACGACCGCGACGACCACGCGATATCGTTGGTGTTCACGATGCGCATACGCTGGACACTCCCGCCCGACCTAAAGGATCGAAAACGGCACGAGACGTTGGCTTCCCGCACGGGCGTGAGCGCTCCCTCGCCGAAGCCTAAGGGCGCCGCTACCGCAGTCGGCGAGGGAAGGGGAGGATCATGGAAGCCGTCGTTCTCACCGCGCCGCGAGAGATCAGCGTCGAAACCGTCGACGATCCACAGCTCCGCGCCCCAACGGACGTGCTGCTTCGCCTGACCTCGACCGCGATCTGCGGCACGGATTTGCACATCTACGAGGGGCGGCTTGGCGACGGGACGCGGATGGTCATCGGGCACGAACCACTCGGCGTCGTCGAGCGCATCGGCGATGCCGTCACGCGCGTGCGCGTCGGGGATCGCGTAACGGTTCCGACCCATATCTGCTGCGGCTTCTGTCCCAACTGCGTGCACGGCTTCTCGGGAGCGTGCCTTACCAACAACCCCGGGAAGTGGGGCGCCGCATACGGCTATCCGGGGATGGGCGGCTACACAGGCGCGCAGAGCGAACTGCTGCGCGTTCCATTCGGTGACGCCAACTGTTTGCGCCTACCTGGCGAACCCGGCGATCGCTGGGAGCACGACTTCGTTCTGCTCGCGGACGCGCTGCCCACGGCGTATCACGCCACGGAGCTCGCGCGCATCGCGCCCGGCGACACCGTCGTGATCTACGGGGCGGGAGCGATCGGGCTCTTGACGACGATGTGCGCCTTCATGCGCGGCGCGCTCAAGGTTTACGTCGTCGACGCGATTCCGGAACGGCTCGACAAGGCCGGATCGCTCGGTGCACATCCGGTCGATATGCGCGACGGCCACGCGGTCGATCGCATCCTCGAACAGATTGCCCGCGACCGCGGCGGTGCTGCGTGGCGGGGCGAGGAGGCCAATCTAGGCGCGACGGTCTGTATCGACGCGATCGGGTTTCAAGCCCGCGATCCCCTCGATTACTCGGTCGAGAAGCCGCAGACCGTCATCGACGATCTTGCGACGATCGTTGCGCCCAACGGCAGGTTAGCGATCATCGGCGTCTTCCTCGACCGCGATCCAAAGGCGCCGGCCGAGGCTGCAAAGCGTGGCGAGTATCTGATTCCGTGGGGAACGCTCTTCAAGAAGGGCGTCGGCGTGGGGATGGGTCGCGATCACGATAAACGCTACAACGATCACCTCCGCGACGCGATCGTGAGCGGCCGGATCGAGCCCGGTACCATCGTTTCGCATCGGCTGCCTCTCCGTGACGCGGCCGATGCGTTTACGAAATTCGACGCGCGAAGCGACGGCTACATAAAGGTCGTGCTCGAACCGTGACCGGGTTCGGAAGTGGTCGTTGGCCTGCGGCGTTAGACGCCAGGCCGTGGGGGGATAAGCGTGGGCATGAGCGCCTTTGAAATCTTCCGGGAGAAAACTTTCGGCCTCGGCGGCGTGCCGTTCGGCAACGAGTTCGCCTACGTCACGGACGAGATCGCGTACGCTACCATCGAAACCGCATGGAATGCCGGCGTTCGCTACTACGACACTTCTCCATGGTACGGTCTCGGGCTCGCGGAGCGGCGTCTGGGCGCCTTCTTGCACGGACAAGCCCGCGGCGAGTACGTCCTATCGTCTAAGGTCGGTAAACTGCTCACGGCGGCGCGCGACAACGATGCGAAGACGTACTTCCCTTTCACCCCTTCGCCGAACAATCTCCGCTTCGACTACACCGCCGACGGCGTCAAGCGCTCGATCGAAGACAGCCTGCAGCGGTTAGGTGTCGACGCCCTCGACGTCGTCTTCGTTCACGATCTCTCGCCGGACAATCCGTGGCTGCCTGGGCCATGGGAAGAGCAATTCGAGATAGCACGCAGGGGCGCATTCCCGGCGCTGAGCAGGATGCGCGACGAAGGCGTAATCAGGGGCTGGGGCCTCGGCGTCAATTCGCCGAACCGATCCTCAAGCTGATGGACGTCGCAGATGCGAACGTCTGCCTCCTGGCCCGTCAATATTCGCTGATCGATCATGCGAATGCGTTGCACCAGGTGTTTCCGAAGGCGCGTGAGCGCGGGCTGGCCTTTGTCGTCGGTTCGTCGCTCAACGCGGGCTTCATCAGCGGCAGCGCGCGCTTCAACTACGGCAAGGAGAACTACAAGATTCCGGTCGAGGCCGTCGAGAAGCGCGCCCGTCTGCGTGCGGTCGCGGCGCGGTACGGCGTCGATCTTCGTACGGCCGCCTTGCAGTTTTCGATTGCGCCCGATGTCGCGGCCGCGCTGGTAGTCGGCTGTTCCGATCCGCAGCAAGTCCTCGCGGACTACACGTCGCTCGAGACGGGGGTTCCGCAGGCGTTCTGGTCGGATCTTCGATCTGAAGGGTTGATCGAAAGCGACGCCGCCGTACCGGCCGAGATCGCCTAGCGTCTTTGCTCCGGCGCCGCGTTCCGAAGTCGAACGACGAGATCGGCCGCCGGCATCATCCCGACGATCGCGCGTCGATCCGGCCACCCCATAGCCGGCACGCCGGTGACGCCGGCCATGCGAGCCTCCTCGATGAACCCATCAACGGTAGGAGAAAAGCGGCGTTCGCGCCAGGCGGAGTCCACGTCGGCAGCGGAGACGTTCGAAGGGTTCAGCGATCGGGACGATGACGTCGCGTTTCGAGATATCGGCCTGCTCGGTGAAGAATGCCCGCGAAACGTCATGATGAAGGTTGCCGGCTGCGCCGTCGCCCCTTCTCGCGCGCACGAGCTCGGCGGTCTCGAGCGCGAAACGCGAGTTCACGTTACGCTGCGGTGGATCGATCGGAAGCCCGACTTCACGAGCCAAATGCTCGAGCCTCGCGCGAACCTGCGGCCACGCCTCCGGCGGAAACGGCTTCGGTGCGCCTCCGGCCGGCGTCTCGGGATGAAGCTCGAAAGGAAGCCAACGCAGATTTGCCTGCAATTCGGCCGCTGCTTGTTCGGCCCAAACTGAGCCGAGATAGCAGAACGGTCAAACGACGTCGGACCAGATGTTGATGATGCGTTCCATGGTCGACGTATTGTAGCACGTGCGCCGGCGGCGCTGCCGCCGTGACTGGCCTCGTGTGCGGCACCCCCTCCACCCGCCAGGGCAAACGGCACGATCGTCGTATCGGCGCGCGGCTCTGTGGAGAGGCGGCGCCCGCCATTGCGGCGTAGACGAACGCATTCCCGTTGCCACACGGGTGAGGCGCGCAATGGAAGACGGCGGCCGGGCGGCGTTTGGCACGCTGCTGCGGCACTTTCGGGTCCGGGCGGACTTGTCGCAAGAAGCGCTGGCGAATCTGGCTCGGATGAGCGCCGAGTCGATCAGCGCACTGGAGCGCGGTGCGCGCCGTTCGCCGTACCGTGAGACCGTGAGGTTGCTCGCCGATGCGTTGAGCTTGAACGCCGCCGACCGCGCGAGACTGGAAGCGGCCGCCGCTCGCCCGCAACGGCCGCGGGCTCATCGGGATGTGCCAAGCGGCGTGCCGGTCGACCCGAAAGACGCGAACGCGGGCGCGATCGCGCCGCCGTGGTCGGTGCCGGACGCGATGCGGACGCCGTACTTCGTCGGCCGAGACCGACTGCCGTCGCAACTCCGGGCGCAGTTGCTGGAGTTCCACCGCGCGGCGCTCAGCGGCTTGGGAGGCGTTGGTAAGACCCAAGCCGCCATCCAGTACGCCGCTCGGCATAGGGCCGACTATCCCGGCGGGGTTCTGTGGGTCAATGCCGAGACGACGGGCGACCTGGTCAGTGGCTTCGTCGAGATTGCCAGGCGGCTGGCCTTGCCGCTGCCGACCAAAAGCAGGTCGTGCGACGCGTCCTCGAGTGGTTGAGCAAGACCGATCGTTGGCTATTGATCCTCGACAACGTGGACGACCGTTTAGAGGCTCGACCGTTCATGCCCGAGCCTGGTAAGGGCGACGTTCTTGATCACCTCGCGTGAGTCGGTCTTTGGAGACTTGGGCATCCCGCGCGCTCTCGAAGTCGGAGACCTTAGCGACGACGAGGCGCTGAGCTTTCTCCTCGCAAGAACTGGGCGCGAGGCCGGCGAGCCGGCGGAACGCGCCGCGACGGCCGAGTTGGCGGCCGAACTCGGAAATCTCCCGCTCGCGCTCGAACAAGCTGGAGCGTACATCGCGGAGACGAACGCCGCGTTCGCCGACTATGCGAGCGCCTTTCGCCGCCGCCGCGTGACGCTGTTGGAAAAGGCGAGCGAACTCATGCCCCGCGATACCGTCGCCGAGACATGGGCGCCGAGCTTCGAGGCGGCGGAACGTGCGTCGCCCGCCGCGGCCGAGGCGCTACGAGTGAGCGCGTTTCTCGCTCCTTTTGCGATCCCGTTCTCGGTCTTCTCTAAGGGAGCGCAGGCTCTAGGCGGC
Source organism: Vulcanimicrobiota bacterium (assembly GCA_963743605.1). GTDB lineage: Bacteria > Vulcanimicrobiota > Vulcanimicrobiia > Vulcanimicrobiales > Vulcanimicrobiaceae > CAVUQJ01. Next base: position 35,665 of record CAVUQJ010000020.1, read on the forward strand.
GCCATCGCGGAATCCGTCCCCGGGGCCGACGAGCTCGCCATCAACGAGCTGTTGCGGCCCCTCACGCGCTATTCGCTCGTTCGAACGGATGCGACGTCCCGGTCGTACGGCGTGCATCGCCTGGTGCAAGAGATCGTTCGAGCATCGATCGGCGAAGCGGAACGCCCGCTGCGTCTCGAGCGTATCAGCGCGGCCGTTGACGCGGCTTTTCCATCGGTCCAATACGCGACGTGGGCAGAGTGCGACCGGCTGGTACCCCATGTTGCGTCGATCGCTCGCTGGATTGACGCGTACGACGTGAATTCCGAACCCGCCGGTCGACTCTTGGGCCGCACGGGATGGTATCTTCGGGAGCGTGGCCGCTACACCGAGGCAGAAGGTCTCTTGGAGCAAGCGCTGGCGATTGGAGAAAGCGCGCTCGGGCCCGAGCACCCGGAAGTAGCCGCGAGCTTGAACCGGCTCGGGAGCACGCGCTGGGACCAAGGCCGCTACGCCGAGGCTCAAGCAATACACGAGCGGGCGCTTGCGATTCGCGAGCGGGCATTGGGGTCGGATCATCCGGATGTGGCACAGAGCCTTCAGAACCTCGGGCACACGCACTGGGAACAGGGACGGTATGCCGAGGCCCAGCCGCTGTACGAGCGCGCGCTGCTCATTTGCGAACGTGCACTCGGGCGCGATCACCCGGCCGTGGCCAATGCCCTCGAAGGCCTCGGGAACGCTCATTACAGCCAGGGCTGGTACGACACAGCGATGCCGCTGTACGAGCGCTCGCTGGCGATTCGCGAGCGGGCGCTCGGATCCGATGATCCGCACGTGGCACACAGCCTCAACAACATCGCAAACATCCACTGGGAGGAGGGCCGATACGCCGAGGCTCGGCCCCGCTACGCGCGCGCATCTGAAGATTCGTGAACGCGCACTCGGACGCGATCACCCGGACGTGGCAGCCAGCCTCGCCAACCTCGCCGAGCTCGCTCGAAAAGAAGGCCGGCACTCCGAGGCTCAACCGCTGTACGAGCGCGCGCTGGCCATTTGGGAACGCGGGCTCGGGCCCGACCACCCGGACGTGACGTTCAGCCTCGAGGGTCTCGCAAGCGTTCATTTTGAGCAGGCGCAGTATGCCGAGGCCGAACCGCTGTTCGAGCGTGCCCTGGCGATACAGGAGCGCGCACTCGGGCCAGATCACCCGTCCGTAGCCCGGGTACTCGTCGCGCTGGCATCGCTGCGCGAGGCCCAAGGGCACAATGCCGAGGCTATCGCTCTTCTCGAGCGTGCCCTGGGAATCAAGCGGCGTACGCTCACCACGAATCACCCAGAACTCGAAGGGATTCGCAGAAACGTTACTGCGCTTCGCGCCGTGACTCACTGTGCGGATAAACCGTACGGGTAAAGCGAACGGGTCGCCCTGTCCGCTCTCGTTCCGACGCTCTAGACTCATGAGGTCAGCCGAGCGCTACCGCCCGAGCTGTACGTGAGATCGCCGAGTGCCTTGCTCGGTGCGCTGAAAGGAACGACGAATGTTACAATCCACTCAGAAGCTTACCAAAACGAACCTGCGCCGGTCATGGGGACCGATCGCCGGACTGACGATGGCGCTCGCCGTCGGCGCGGTCATCAACAGCGCGGCTGCTCCGGCCCAGGCCGCCACCGCGGGGTGGCAGCCGGTGTGGGCAAACGTTTCCATCCCCCAGGGACAGACGACGCACTTCTTCGAGTACAACTGCCCCGCGCAGTTTCCGATCGTCGTCGCCGGCTCATACGCGTTCAATAGTGTCGGCCAGAGTTCCGGAGTCGCGGTCGGGTTCAGTGGGCCACGGATCGACGAAAGTCCGGCGCAGTTCAACGGTTGGGGTTTTAACTTCAACTTCGTGAACGGGGCGCCGTCGGGCGTAACGGTCAGCATGGACATCTTCTGCGCGAAACGAGAGTAACAGACTTCGCAGAGTCGAATGCGGGGGATGCGGATCGCGCGGCTCCGGCAACGCGATCCGTCATCGATCCCTCCGGTTTCATGACTCGATAGCTTCGTCCGGATGCTGCGTCACCGCCCAAGACGCCGACGTTTGCCGACCTGAAGGAACCGCCTGATTCTGAGGCCCCGTCGCATGTCAATCCGGCAACGGTTCGGTGGCTTGTTCCGTTTCAACGCTCGGGTCAGACCACTGGTCGACGGGCGGTCGTACCTTTTGAACCTCAAGCCGCCATCCGCATCAGGCGTTTAGGAGCCCGCGGGTCTGAGGGCGGTAAAGGCAGTCCTCGTTTTGCGTCGCGTAATATTGCCACGAAGTCTTGTCGGGCGATACCGCGCTTCGTTGCCGAACGCGCGCAAAGCAGGGGCCGGCCCGGAGCCGGCCCCTGCGGTAGATTTTCCTAGAAATCACGAGGCGGGAAGAACGGGCCGGAAACCCCCGACGTGCGTACTCGCATGCGCAGGATCTTGGGCAAAATGGCACTGCGACCCAACGTACCTTTGGGTACGACGCCGGCTTCTCCGGCTGGGATCAACGTGACCGCTCGTTGGTGCCCTTTCTTATCGACGGCGTCGGCAGCGATCTGCCCGCTGTCGTTGATGTCCTCGCCGTCCGTCAGGTAAAGCCGCGAGTGAGGCGGAACGAGCAGATTCAGATCGGTCATCGAGCCGTTTTGCCAAAGGAATGCGCGGCAGTTATTGTCTGTGCCGCACGATACGCCCACGACCTGGCCCTTGTCGTTGATCCCATTGGCTTGGCTAAAGACATCGCCGGACAGCGTGCCGAGATCGCTCATTACGCCCTTTTGCCACAGAAAGGCATGAGACGTCGCGTCGCCGGAAAGATTTGCGTAGCCGACGACCTGACCTCGATTATTGATCGCAAACGGGACGTTGTTGTCGGTACCGCCGAGGTTGCCGAGGTCGATCGTGGATCCGCCGTTCCAGAGTAACGCATGCGCCGCGATCGGCTGGTAATCGAGGGGTCCACACGAACCGGACGCTCCAACAGCGAGGCCGTTGTTGTTGATTGCGGTCGCGAAGGAGACCGTATCGCCGGCGAGTGGAGGCAAGGTGAGCACCTTGCCGTTCGGCTGCCAGATCACGCCGTCGTAGTCGAAGACCTGAGGCGGGTAGCAGGTCGAGTCTTGCGTGCTGGTTTCGGCCCAACCGACGACCTGACCGCCGTTGTTCACGCCCTCTGCTTGGCCGTTGTTTCCACCCAGCGTCGGGAGCTCTGTCATCGAGCCGTTGCGCCAGCGAAACCCGAGGCAGCGATTGGTCGTGTCGAAAGAGCAGAAGTTTTCGGCGTACGGATCGGTTTGCGCGACTTCAGAGACGCCCGCAATCTCGCCGCGGTCGCTCTTCACGGGCCCGTTTAAGTAGCTGCTCGGGCCGCCCAGCGTGCCGAGGTCGGTTTTGAGCCCTGCGCGCCAGAGAGCGGCGTGAAAAACCTTATTCCCGCGGAGGTAGGACGCGCCGCTGACCCAGCCCCGATTGTTGACGCCGCGGGCGGCGGAGAAGTTTCCGCCGAGGGTGCCGAGGTCGACGAGGTTATAGCGTGCGACATCGGCTTGCGCTCGCGGCGAAAGCGGAGGCCACGCAGCCCCGGCGCGCTCGGCCGCGGCAGCTAGGGCGACGAGCGCGACCGTCGCCACAAAGCATGTTCCACGAGTGGAAAACGTCATCGTTGTGTCTCCTAGCGTCCGCCGAGTGACGGAGTGAATAGGATGGGTGCAACGATGATGGCCCTTCAGGGGCGACTCAGGAACGCACAACCACACGAGTTATCCGTACACTTGGCGACCGGACCCGGGGCCCGCGAACCGGAGCGCCGTAAGGTCCGATCCCGCTGCGACGCGAAGGCTGCTCCCGTGACGACGAGGACGGGAAGTGTTCTTGCGTTGATCTTGCTGGTCGCGCCGGCGGGGTGCACGAAAGTGGGAACGACCGGTGTAGGCTCGCGTCACTCCTACACGATCCCGCACGTGCTGCGCTACGCGACCGGCGAAGACGTCGCGGGGCTCAACACTCATCTTTACAACAGCGCTATAACCGTCGGCTTCATGTCCGCCTTGACGGCCGCGTGGCTGACGAAGACGGGACCGCATAACGAACCCGTTCCGGAACTCGCGACCGTGATCCCGAGCAAGGAGAACGGCGGGGTTTCGAGCGACGGCAAGACCATCACGTGGCACTTGCGTAAAGGCGTCGTCTGGTCCGACGGCGCGCCATTCAACGCCGACGACGTCGTATTCTCCACGAAAGCCGTCCTCGATCCAGCGAATAACGAGCTCTCGCGCGACGGTTGGGACCTGATCACCAAGATCGACGAGCCCGACAAGTACACGGTCGTCTATCACCTCAAACATCCGTACGGCGATTTCGCCTATCTGTACTTCTCGAGCGCGGGCACTCCGTCGGTGCTGCCCAGGCACCTCCTCGCCGGCTTACCGAACATCAACCACGCCGCCTACAACGCCCTGCCCGTCGGCATCGGTCCGTTCAAGTACGCGCAGTGGAAACGCTCGGACTTCGTCGAGATGGTTGCCAACTCGCGCTATTTTCGGGGCAGGCCAAGACTCCAGCGAATCGTCTTTAAGATCGTCACCAACCCCGACACCATTCTTGGCGAACTACAAAGTCACGAGCTCGACCTGTGGCCTATCACGGCCACATACTATTGGCGCGCTCGCGCCCTTCCGGGCGTGTCCACGCAGCGCTATGCGGGGTACAACTATGCCCACCTGGATTTCAACTTGTCCCACCCCGTACTCAAGGAGCTGGCCGTGCGGCAGGCTCTCCGTCTCGCGATCGACCGCCCCCTCATAAACCGGAAGATTTTCCACAGCCTCGGCCTAGTACAAGACGACATGATCTCCCCTGCGAATCCCGCCTTCGATCCGCACGTGCCGAACACGCCCTTCGATCTGGCTGCGGCGAACCGTCAGTTGGATCGCGCGGGCTGGGTGCGTCGCGCAGACGGCATACGGACGAAGGGCTCGTTACGCCTGGCGCTGCTCTTACCCATACCCGCGGGCGTTGGCTTTGGCGTCGATCAAATGACCGAGATGATACGCGAGTGGTATCGGCAGATCGGCGTCGAGCTGGATGTCAAGCGCTACCCTCCCGCCGCGATCTTCGTCCCGTATGACGAAGGCGGCATTCTCAACACCGGCAAGTTCGACCTCATGCTCTGGGGCACGAACGACGACCCTCAAGGCGACTTGAGCAACTACAGGTGCAGCGCAGTTCCTCCGAGAGGGGGAAATTACGCCCGATACTGCAACCGAAAGGTCGATACCGCATTGGACGCGTTTGAGAGACTGTACACTTTCCGCGAGCGGCAGCCGTACGCAAACTACATTCAAGAGCAGTTGCAGCGCGACCCCCCGACGATCGTGCTCGCGATCGGCCCCGATTTCTGGGCGTATAACTCAGACCTTAAGGGACTGCACTCGAATCAAGTGAGCCGATTCGACGACTTCATGAACGTCGACATTTAGCGACTGCGGTCTGGAGCGGCGGTTTAGATCATCAACGTCAGTTCCGTTGCGCGCTCTTCCGTCATCGCCGCTCCGGCGGTCAACAGCCTCGCGAGCTCGTCGCTATCCATTGCTTCTCGTAACAGTTCCTCCGCTCGGTCTCGCTCCTGTCGGAACTCCTGCGGCGATTTGAGGGCGGCGAGTAGAGCATCTGCGGACCCTATGAGTTGCGCGGCGCGGCTGTATGCTGCGGATGTGCGGTCGGCGGTGCCGTTCGCCCGCAATGCCGTGATTGCCGCCAGGTGCTGCAGCGCGTACGCGAAGTTGACGGCACCCTGGTGCGCGCTAGGAATGGCGAGCGCTTCGCGCGCACGAGCTTCCGCTTCGTCGTAACGACCGAGCGAAATCGAGCACGCGGTCGTGATGCTGAGGACGTTGGCGTAGCTTTGCTGCACGCTCAAGAAGTAAATGTGAGCCGCAAGGCTATCCAGCGCGCGCCGAGCCTCCGCTGCGTGCCGCAGGGCCAACTCCGCGTTCCCCGCTCGAAGTTCCAGGTGCGCCAGGTCACATTGAATCACGAAGTCCGCTTCTACTCGAACTCCGAGCGCGTCGAAGATCGTCCTCGCCTCATTGAGGTAGCGACGTGCGGCGTCAAAGTCACCTGTCCTCGACGAGGCGGCAGCGTTATAGCGGAGTGTGTGACCCAGGAGTCGCCGATGACTGCCCAACCTCCGCGCCCTCTCCAAGACGTTCGCGCAGAGCCGACTCGGCCTCCGCCATCCGCCCGAGATCCACGAGCGCGCCGGCCACGAGGTTCTGGGCGCGAACGATTCCGACGTTGTCGCCGAGTTCTCGAAAGAGCGCGAGGGATTGCTCGCCGCTTCTCAGCTGCCACTCTGGGTCGCCGAAGCTCGCAGCCAGGTTCCCTTCCGAGCACCTGAGGTGGGCGATCACCTGCGCGGGCGTACGCTCGTCGATGAGGTCGAGCGCGAGGGCAATCCAATGTCGCCCCTCGAGAATCGTGAAATACGACGACGCGGCCTGCTCGCCGACCAACCGTTGGCCCAAGGCGACGTTGCCGCGCCGAGTAAGGGCCCACTCCAGAGCCGCCCGCGCGTTGTCGATTTCCCCCTTTAAGCGCTCGGTCGAATCTCGCCAATAGAGCGGAGATTCAGGCTCGTCGTAAGCTCGGCGGAGCCGTTCCGCCAACTCGACGTACACGAGCGCATGCCGGCGCGCGATGACTTCTGCATCGCCTCGCGCCGCAAGCTTGTCGCGCGCGTATTGTCTGAAGGGTTCTAAGAGCCGATAGCGCGGGTGCAACCCCTCGAAATCTGCAACGACCAGCGACTTATCGACCAGCGCAGAAAGCAGCTCGATCATGTCGGCCTCGGTGGTATCCTCATCCGCGCACACGCTAGTCGCGGCGGCGAGCGTGCAGCCACCGGCGAAGGCCGAAAGGCGCTCGAACACGCGTTGCTCGCGTTCGGAAAGCAGCTCGTAACTCCAGTCGATGGTCCCGCGCATGGTCTGCTGGCGCAGAAGCGACACGCGGTTGCCGCCGGCGAGCATCTCGAGAGACCGGTCGAGTTGCTCTGCGAGCTCCTTTACGGGAAGCATCGTCACGCGCGAGGCGGCCAGCTCGATCGCCAGCGGGATACCGTCCAGTCGGCGGCAGACATTGACGACGGACTGCGCATTCTCGTCGGAGAGCGAAAAGCGATGGTCGACGGCCTGCGCACGCTCGGTAAAAAGCGCGATCGCCCCGTAGGAGGAAGCTTCGGTCGCGCCGACCCGTCGGCCGGCCTCGTGGGATGGAGCGTCGAGCGACGGCAGCCGATAGGCGCGCTCGCCGGCAACTTTAAGCGGTTCGCGGCTGGTCGCGAGGATCCAAAGTTGCGGGCAGCCCCGCAACAGCCTGTCGGCGACGAGCGCGGCCTCGGCGATGACGTGCTCGCAATTGTCGAGCAGCAATAGGAGTCTCTTGTCTTTGAGGTAAGCGACGAGCGTCTCGAGCAGCGATCGGTTGGGTGCGTATTGCACGCCCAGGGTTGCCGCGATCGTCGAGGTAATCAGCGAGGCATCGCCGAGCGTTGCCAGTTCGATCAGCCAAACGCCACCGGCAGAATCGCCGAGCGCGCTCCCAACCTCCAATGCCGTGCGCGTCTTGCCGATGCCGCCGGTGCCGATCAGAGTGACCAGCCGATGTTCGCGTACGAGCCCCGCGATCTCGCCGAGCTCGGTCTCCCGACCGACGAAGCTGTTCAGCGACATCGGCAGATTCGAGGACGGCGCATCGCCCCAAGGTCCCGCCGTGACCGAAGTGCGGCCCGAACGCGGTATTCGCCGGACGCGCCGCCGCCTCCTCGAGGGCGCGGCGCTGTTGAGGACTCAGTGCTAACGCCGTAGCCAAGAGCGCAAGCGTTTCGCGCTGTGGTTTGCGTCGAATGCCGCGCTCGAGTGCGCCGAGTCCATTCACGCTCATCCGGGCACGTTCGGCAAGCGCCTCTTGCGAGAGTCCGGCGGCCATTCGATAGCGACGCAGGAGGGTCCCGAAGGCCGACGAGCCTGGGCTGCGACCCTCGTCCTCCACCGCACCTAGACTTCGCGCTGCGCGGCGCCGGCCCCTCACGTGCTCGCGCTCAGACTCGCGGCGTTGGGTGGGACCCCTTACCTGCGAAGGAACCGCTAAGCGTTACTCCGTTACCGCAGGGCCCAGTGGGTCGGCAAGTCCCGTGGCGCCGCCGGCGATCATCTGGAGTCCTCAGGTCCCGGCGCAGCGAAGAGTCTCCGACGAGCCTGCGGAATGCGCTGTGGCGTTACGTTACAGAACGTGCGCTTGATACAGAACGGCGATCATGCGTTCATTCGAGCGACGTCGGCGGCAGAGATGCCCTCGAGTGCAAGGCCATACCCCACGCTTTCATCAACGATGCGGCGGAGCTTCTGGGTGAGCGCGACGCGAGCATAACTGGTCGTCAGCGGCGGGAGCTTCGCCAGTTGCTCCGCTATCTCGCGAGCGCGCTCCATGAGCTTCTCGCGCGGAACGATTTCGCTAACGACGCCAAGCGTCTTAGCGTCGTCGGCGTCGATAATTTGTTGCGTGAGCAAGAAGGTGCGACCGCGAATCGGGCCGATGACCTCCTGCCACAGCGAATGGACGCCGTCGCCCGGAACGATGCCGAAGTTCAAATGCGGCTTATCTTGGAAGATCGTATCGGGTGTTGCGAGGACGACGTTGGCGAGTAGCGCGTATTCCGAGTGGACGGTCGTAGGTCCATTAAGGGCAGCGACCAGCGGTGCCGAGATGTCGAGGATGTTCGCGAGCATCTTTTTTCCCTCGCGATAGATCTTGTCAAAGCCGCGAGGTGTGAAGAAGTCGAAGCCCTCCGCGTCGATGTTGTCGATAAAGGCTTGACCGGCGCCGGTGAGTATAACGACGCGATTGTCGGGATCCTCACCGATTTGGTGAAAGAGTTCGACGAACTCGGTGTGCGTATGTCCGTTAAAGACGAGCGTATCGCCGCCGGTGTGTAACACGATCTCGAGTACCCCGGTCGACGAGCGCGTGAGCTTCGCGTGAGGAAACGAATCTTTATAGGTGTCAAAATGAGCCAAACTAACCCTCCGTTCCGATGGTTACGGTGTCCATCACTCAAGAACCGGTTCTACGCGCTGAGGGTTTCGGTACAGCGCCGCGCCGCAGCAACGCGCGCCAGAGTCGCTTGGCGCCGCTGCTGAAACGTGCGAAGGTCGGCGGCGATCGCATTCGCGATCCCCGCCCGGCGATAGGGTGGTGTGGAATCGAGGAGGGCGTCGCCGCTAACGTGCTCGCGGAACGGCTCGGCCGCTGGGGTTCGGATGACGCAGGAGCGCTGCGCTCACATGTTTCACGGCTCGTCATGCGGAGCGCTTGGAAGGGAGGTCCGCTGTCCGGATCAACGCTTTGTAGATCCGGCGCTTGCCGCGCGAGATTAACGTCTTGATCGTGCCGAGCGGGACGCCGAGCGTCTCCGCGCTCTCGCGGTAATTGAGTCCGACGAAATAGTGCAGCGTTATTGCAGCGCGAAATCGCTCGGGTAACGCGCCCACGGCCGCACGCACGCGATGCGCATCGTCCTGTTGAATGAGGACATCCTCGGGTCCGGGCAGCGATGTGGGTTGTTGCGACTCGATCGTCTCGGGCCGTCGTCGCCGCCTGAGAGCGTCCAATGCCGCATTGCGAGCGATCGTCAAGATCCATCGAGTGAACGACCGGTCGCGACGGAACGAGCGCAGATGTTGGTACGCGCGCATGAAGACGACTTGGGCCACGTCGTTGGCCTCCTCGCGATTGCGCATGTAATGGAGCGCTAGGTTAAAGATGCCGGCGTGGTGGCGTGCGACCAGAGCGTCAAACGCATCCGACGATCCGGCAAGCGCCGATGCGACGAGCTCCTCATCCGCGACGTCGGCGGCGTTCGGCGGTCTGGGCGTGCCGTGTTGCAAACGTAACATCGTGTGGGTTGCCCTCCGATATCGTTGTGTTATGGCCTTGCGGCGACAAACGAAAGTCCGACGTTGCTGTCGGCGATCGGGGAGATGCGTATGGTCAGAGGGCAGCTATTCTGATGGCGATCTCGTGCAAGGTTCCGCAAACGCGGCCGCCTTCGCGCAGTCTCGCGAGCACGCGTTCCGCGGTCACGGGGTTCTTCAGGGTTTGTTCCGGCGTACGTCCGAACTCTTCGGCGATGCGTGAAGTCGCCTCTTCGAACGCTTCGGCCCCCACCGCGGCCCGTACGAACGTCCTCCACTCTCGGTTTGAAGACTGCGTAGGTGTCCTCGACGGCAGTCTGGGGGCCCCCATCCTTGGGGATGCGCTTGTCCGTAATGCCGAGCGCCCTCAGCAACGGCCGGTTCTGGTGCGCGTCGCGGTCGCTGTCGAAAACGGCATAGTATTTGATCCCGAGCATGCGCAAGACGCAGATCGGCAGTGGCATGTTCGTCTTACCGTCGCACGCTATCACCACTAAACCTTTGCCTTCGAGATCGATACCCTCGTTGGCGCATTGCGCTGCCAAAAGCCCGTGGTCGCCCGAGCCCTCGACGAGCACGACTGCGTTTGCGAAGAACGCCTCTCGTACGATGCTATCGACGATGTGCAACTGGCGAAACAACTTTTGCTCGTCCACCGGCTTCTCGATGACTTCGGAATAGCGGCGCGAGATTTCGTCCAGCGACAGAGAGGAGATCTTGCGTGCCGGCACGCCACCCGGAACGGGGACGCGCCGAAGGATCCGGATAGCTTCGATGCCGTCGAGTGAAATGAAGTCCGGAGAGTGGGTGGTGACGAGAACTCGGATACCGGCGGAGGTCGAGGAAAGGTTCGTGAGGACACGTCGGAAATGCCGGCATTGGGTCGGATGTTGGTAGAGCTCGGGCTCCTCGATCATCAGCACGACCTGTCCGTCGCCGAACCTTGCATCCGCCGTGCGCCGATACTCGTCCTCGGCTTGCAGCATCGCAATGATGAGCGCTCGCTGAAGACCGTGTCCCTTGTGGTCCACGTCCGTCGGGACGCCGTCTTCGACGATTTCTGGGCGGACCGGCGGGACGCGCAGCGCCGCCTCGTAGCCGCCCCATCTGAGCTTGACGGAAGCGCCAGGGGAGAACGTCTCCAACGCGCCGGTGATGCGCGTGGCGAGGCTGACCAACTCGGGTGTTCCTTCAGCAGGAAAGAGGCGCTCATACTCGTTTCGGACGTATTCTTGGAGCTCGAGGAAGCCGTCGTCCGCTTCGAGTCGGGGGTAGACGAGCGCGCCCAGCATTTGCGCTAGGGGCGAACGGGCGCCATCGACGGCGGCGGACGCTTCTTGCACGGCCGGCACGTAAACCAAGCGCGTGCTCGGTATCAACTGTTCTTTTGTCGTTCCCGAGAATCCGAACGGGACGGGGCCCTGCTCGCAGGCGTCGGGATGCTCGGATTCCCAGCGGCTGAGTTCCGAAAGATTGTCGTCCGCGGATCGAAGGACTTTCAGGCGATACTCCGGGTGGTCGGCGACGAACGCCTTGAAGGCATTCGTAAAGTCGGATCGCTTTTCGGTACGCGCGATGGCACGAATCTCGTCGAACCCGGCGTGACGGCTACCCAGGATCTCGTACCGCGCGCCTTCGCCGGAGCGAACGACCTTGCTTATCACGAGACTGTCCGCTCCGTCTAGCCTATCAGCGTATTCCGTTCGTTCTTCTTCGCTGAGAGCACCGAGCGTCACGGTGACCGAGATCGGATCGTCTGAGCCGTGCTGGAAGTCATCCTCTTCGATCGCGCCGCTTGGCGAGAGGAAGAAGTCCAGCGCGTCCAGCACGGTGGACTTTCCTACTCCGTTCGGACCGACTAAGGCGGTGTAGTCGCCGAGCGGAACGTCCAACCCGCGCAGGGCGCGGTAGTGGTCGATTCGGATGTGTGTCGGTATCATCAACTACCTTCCGTTTAGGCGTTCCCTCGCGCCGTGACGGTCACGGGGCCGGGACCTCCGAAAAGCGAGGACCGCCCGAAGACGGTCCTACTATTGATGAACGGGCCCTTGCGGGCGACGGCGTCAGTATACCCGCGTCCCAGGGCCGATGTCAAGGCGGCGCCGGCGCAAGGGCCCCGATGCAACGTGCGACCCCGAGCCGCACCGCCATCAGGTCCGGAATGTCGAGCGTGGTCTGGCGCGTGTCGAGGCCTCTGCCGGCGACCGGGTCCCGCATCATTGAGAGCCGGGTTACCGAGACGGTTGACGGCGCATGACACTTCGCCCAACTGTCCCTGCGCAGGAACGGATATTTCGCGCTGGGCAATGGAACGGCGACGACCTTTCTGTTCGTCGATTCCGTCTGCTGATCGGGACGACGACGCACAGACGACGATTCGTCCGCTGCTTCGAGATGACGACGCACGGGCGCTTCTCAATCACCTCCGGGGGTCTGAATCCGATCGAGAAATCGCAGACCAGCACCGTGCCCTCGACGGGTGAGAACGTGATCGCTCGAGGTTTCGACCATATTTCGGCGTCGCAAATTGCGCAGTAGATCGCGTCGTCAGAAGGCGAGGAGGCGTCGGCGAGATCTACGGGTTCTTCGCGTCGCAGGACCCTCCGATCGCCATCAAGGGCGACTTCGTAGCGGGTGTAGGCGTGTATCCGGCCGCGAAAGTCTTCGTGCACGGCGTCGTGCGGGCAGGTACAGTCTGGGCAAGGCCATGGCGCCGAGATACTGCCCCTTAGGCATGGCCTCCTAGGTAGTGCGCACGAGAGGCGAACGACCACGCCGGCGGACGCCTAACAATTCGACGATGGGTCTTTGCTGTATGACTCGTGCAGTCAGCTCCGAAACCCAGCCGTTGTCCTTCCACACGAGCACGTCGGTTTGGCACTCCTGCACGTTGACGTAGGGCTTGTGCATCGACATGCCGGAGACAGCCGCGTGCTCCGTGACCAAGGCCGTCGTGCCGTATATGCGCACGCGGGGCTTTGATGTTACGGCCATGCGTGTGCGTCCAGACTCCTGCCTTGATGGCCTGGAGAATGTCGTCGCGGCCGTCCCAGCCACCCCTTGGCGCTGACGACGATCCAGTCGCTGGCGAGCAGGCGGTGCAGCGTCGTCGTGTCGTTCGCCTGCAGTGCGCGCGAGATGGACTCGTCGGTGGCAAGAGCGCTCTGCGCCGTCGGAGTGGCGGGGCCCGCAGCCGCCGGCCCGGCTGAAAGCACGGCACCGCAGATCAAGGCGGGCATACATTTTGTAAGACTTCGCACGCGACATCCCCCTATCGCCGTCAACCTACCACGCCGGGCCGCGATTGGTTCGCCCCGTTCGCCGAGCCGAGGGTTTATTGCGTCGACCCGTTGCCGGCTAGCGGTGAACGCAAGCGCGTTTATCGCGTCGCGGACATCGAGGCTATGGTTCGGCTCGAGGATTGAGCCACGCGGAAAGGCGATCGGCGTAAGAGCGACTCGAGCGGTGCTCGGGAGCCGTCGGAGAGCTTCACCACATACTCGCGGTTGTCGATGCTCTTCAGCTCGACGATGCTGTCCGCTCGTACGATCCGCGACCGATGGATGCGCATGAACTTTGCCGGGTCTAACCGCTGTTCGAGCGCGTTCAGCGTCTCGCGGAGCAAGTGCGTGCGCCCGCCGGCATGCAGCTCCACGTAGTCGCCGGCGCCCCCGATCCACTCGGTATCGTCGGCCTGCACGACCGCAATGCGCGAGCCCGTGCGTACGATAAAGCGCGAGAGGTAAGGCCGCGCGTCGTCACCGAGCATCTCCAGAACGCGCTTGGCCGCGCGCATCTTGGACCTTGTGTCGAGCTGTCGCATCGCACGCTGAACCGCCGCGGTAAAGCGGTCGTCGTCGATCGGCTTGAGCAGGTAGTCCAGCGCGTGGACTTCGAACGCCCGAAGCGCGTGCTCCTCATACGCCGTGAGGAAGATCACGATCGGCACACGCACTTCGGGTAACGAGCGCAGCACCTCGAACCCGTCCATGCCCGGCATTTGGACGTTGAGAAGACTACATCCGGGGACAGTTCGAGGAGCTTCTGCACCGCGCTCTTGCCGTCGCCGCACTCGCCGATGATCTCGACATCGAAGTCCGCCAGTCGCAATGCGATGCCACGCCGTGCGAGCGGCTCATCGTCGACGATCAGCGCGCGCAAGCTACTTCCTCAGAGCCGCCTGCTGCGAAATGCAAAGGAACCTCGACGACGGCCTCCCAGCCGCCGGACGGCGCCCGATGCGACGCGAAAAGATAGTCTGTACCGTAGAGCGTCTTCAAGCGCCCGGTGGTATTGCTCAGTCCGATCCCGCCCCCCACGCCACGCGACTGCGGCGCCGCTTGGGCAGCCCCGGAGTTCCACACGCTGATTCTCAGCTTCGAGGCGCGAATGTCGCTCGTGATGCGGATCGTCCCGCCCTCGACCTGCGGAGCGATGCCGTGCCGCACGGCATTCTCGACGAGCGGTTGCAGCAACATGGTGGGCACGAGGACTTCCAGCGATTGTGGAACGATCGCCGTTTCGACGCGGAGCCGGGTCCCCAGTCGTGTCTGTTCGATCGCAAGATACTGCTCCGCGCAGGTGATCTCTCGAGAGAACGGCGTCTGCGGTTTTGCGTCGCCGTCGAAGATGGTCCGCATGAAGTCGGCAATCTGCGTCAACATGCGCGTTGCCGCCGGCGCGTTACCCTCGAGTACGAGCGTCGACACCCCGTTGAGGGAATTGAAGAGGAAGTGTGGATTCAGTTGGTAGCGCAGTGCGTTCAATCGCGCGTCGCGCACCTCGGCCTCGGCACGCAGGAGCCGCTCTTGTTCCTGGATCGACTGCTGCCAGAGCTTCAGACTAAAGTACAGACTGCACCACACGAACAGGATGAACGACGCTTGCACGGAGGTCTCGAGCCAGTCGACCCAACCCGGCGAGTGGCGCTCGGCGAGCAGGCCGACGATGAAGGCCGCGACGACACCGGAGGGTAGACACCAGGCAAACGCTCGCACCTCCAGGGCGATCCACGTGAGTGGCCGGCGGATGAGGGACCTGCACACCGGACGCAGCAAACAGCTCGCGGCGAACGTCGTCAGGACGAATGCGCTCGCGGTCCACAGCCTACCGGACTTGAGTTCGGGTATGGCAGTGACGACGGCGGAGAGATAAAAGCAGCTCCACCCGACGAGCTGGACGCCCCAGAACGTGGGTAAGGTCGCAGCCCGTCGCCGCAGTTCAGCGTTCATAGCGCCGTCATTGCGATCCGATTCTTGAGCGGTCGAAAACCTCATTCGCCACTTGCCGCCCGCGCGGACGGGTCGACGCCGCGACGGGGGCCAAGTTGTGCTCATCGCACCGGCAACCAAGTGTTCCCATCGCCGACGGTAGTCGACGGGGCGGTCTACGTCGGCTCGGGTGACGGCAACGTGTGCGCGTTCGGGCTCTGACGCCACGCCATACTGAACGAGCCCGGGCTGACCGCGGGGCAGCCGTTGCTTGGGGGAACGCGGTCGGAGTGCGCGCAAGACCCCGACGTGGAGCCCACTCGGCTTGACATTACGCTCAGGATCAACGGTGCCGAGCACAAGCTGACGCTCGACCCGCGCACCACGCTCCTTGATGCCCTGCGCGAGCACCTGCATCTCACAGGCACAAAGAAAGGCTGTGGCCTCGGACAGTGCGGCGCCTGCACGGTACTGATCGAGGGCAAGCGAGTGAAGGCGTGCCTCTGGCTTGCCGCGCTCGCAGGGGGTCGCGAGATCGTGACGATCGAGGGCCTAACGCAAGGCGGGTCGTTGCATCCGCTGCAGGCCGCTTTCATCGAGCGCGACGCGTTTCAGTGCGGTTATTGCACGCCGGGGCAGATCATGTCCGGGGTCGCGTGTATTGCCGAGGGCCACGCCGGCTCGGCCGAAGAGATCCGTGAATGGATGAGCGGCAACCTCTGCCGCTGCGGCGCGTACGATCACATCGTCAGCGCGATTCAGGATGCGGCCCGCGCCGGTTTAGGCCGGGAGCGTTGAGTCGTGCACCCCTTCACGCTCGAACGTCCAACCGACTTGCGCGCCGCGCTCGCATTGCGCGCGCAGGCCGGCCGCACCGACGCGCCGGTCGAATACATCGCAGGCGGCACCGACATGATCCAACTCCTTCAGGAACATGTACGCCGGCCTCACACCCTCGTCAGCCTCGCCGGACTGCTCGATAATCGCGTCGAGGTAGGCCCCAGTGGGTTGAGGCTTGGCGCCGCTGCGACGATGGCCGAGGTTGCTGCTCATCCCGGGGTGAGCGAGCAGTTTCCGGTCGTCTCGCAGGCACTCTTACACTCCGCAAGTCCGCAGGTGCGCAACCAGGCTACGATCGGCGGCAACCTCCTCCAGCGAACGCGTTGCCCGTATTTCCGCGATGTCGGATACGAGGCGTGCAACAAACGGGCACCGGGCTCGGGCTGCGCGGCGATCCATGGCGAAAACCGTTGGCACGGCGTGCTCGGCACGAGCGAGCAGTGCATCGCCGTCAATCCCTCCGACCTTGCGGTGGCGCTGGTCGTGCTCGATGCGCTCGTTGAGATTCAAGGCGCTGCTGAGAAACGCGTCGTGCCGCTCAGTGACTTTCACCGGCTCCCCGGGGCTACGCCACACATCGAGACCGTTCTCGAGGCGGGAGAAGTAGTCTCCGCGGTTATGGTCCCGGCCACCCCGTTGGCGCGGCGCTCGCACTACGTAAAGGTGCGCGACCGCGCGTCGTTCGAGTTCGCGTTAGTATCGGCAGCGGTAGCGCTAGACATGAGCGGTGGCCGTATCACGCAAGCGCGTGTGGCGGTCGGCGGCGTAGCCACCAAGCCTTGGCGCCTTCCCCGTGTTGAGGCAGCCTTGGTCGGCATGGAGCCGGACCCGCCGGCGCTTCGCCGGGCCGCTGTTTTCGCCGCAGATGGCGCGCAGGGCCGCGGTCACAACGATTTTAAAATTGAGTTGATGCAAGGTGCCATCGTGCGAGCGCTCGCTACGGCTGCGGCGCGCACATGAGCACCACGTTCATCGGGCAGGCGCTGAGTCGCGTCGACGGCCGGCAGAAGGTCACCGGCCACGCAACCTATGCGGCGGAGTTCGATGTCCCGGGGCAAGCATACGGCGCCATCGTGCGCAGCACGATCGCGAACGGTCGCATCGCGACGATCGACACGGAGCCCGCAGAGCGCGTGCCCGGCGTGTTGGCCGTCCTAACTTACCGAAATGCGCCCAAATTGGCCTACGGCAAAGATGCGAGAGGCCACGTCATCGCCGGCCGTCTACGCGTACTGCAGGATGATGCCATATATCATCAGGGCCAGCCGATCGCTCTCGTCGTTGCCCAAACGCTGGAGCAAGCCGGCTTCGCGGCGACGCTGGTGCGGGCCGGCTACACGGTCGACGACGCGATCACCGACATTCATCATGTCGCCCCGGCGCTTCCGACGAAGGACGACGAAGACGAGCCGCCGGAGGTGCGACGCGGCGACACGGAAGCGGCGCTTTCGGTCGCCGAGGTCGCGATCGATCAAGAGTACGTTATTCCTCGCGAGAATCACAACCCGATCGAGCTGCACGCGACGATTGCGTCCTGGGACGGTGCTCGCCTGACGCTTTGGGACAAGACGCAATGGGTATCCGGCGTAGCGGATCGGATAGCCGCGGTGTTTGGGATCCCACGAGAAGATGTGCGAGTTATTTCTCCCTTCGTGGGCGGCGCTTTCGGTTCGGGTCTGCGAACGTGGCCGCACGTAACACTGGCAGCGCTGGGCGCTCGCGTCGTTCAGCGCCCCGTCAAGATAGTGCTGTCACGGCGGGAGATGTATTACGGCACGGGATTCCGGCCGTACACGACACAACGCGTCGTGCTCGGCGCGTCGCGGGAGGGCAGGCTCACCGCGATTACTCACGACGCCGTTCAAGAAAACGCTCTGTACGAGGAATACGTGGAGGCGCTCCTGGATGCGACGCGTTTCATGTATTCCTGCCCGAATGTTTACACACGTTATCGGCTCGCGCCCATGAACGTACATGCGCCGACGTGGATGCGTGCGCCGGGTGAAGCAAGCGGGGTTTTCGCGCTCGAGTGCGCGATGGACGAACTTGCGGTGCGGCTCAAGATGGATCCGGTAGAGCTACGGTTGCGTAATGAACCTGCGTACGACGAGCACGAAAAGTTACCGTTCTCGAGCCGCTCGACTCGCGAATGCTATCGCGTGGCGGCGGAACGTTTTGGTTGGAGCCGCCGCAATCCCGAGCCGCGGTCGATGCGGGAAGGCGCTGTATTGATCGGCTGGGGCATGGCTGCCGCAACGTATCCTGCGAACTTTGGGTCCGCATCCGCGTTGGCGCGGCTGTTGCCCGATGGTCGTGCCGAAGTCGCGAGCGCCGCGAGCGATATGGGCCCGGGCACTTGGACGTTGATGACGCAGGTGGCAGCCGAGACGCTGGGCTTGCCGATCGATCGCGTGACGTTTACTCTGGGCGATTCGCGGTGGCCGCGGACGCCTCCGCATGGCGGTTCGATGACGATGGCCAGCGTGGGGAGCGCGGTCCAGGCCGCCTGTCGCAAGGTACGCGTGGAAGCGCTTTCACGCGGAGGCGGCGCCGATCTCGTTGAAGCGTTAGGTCGTATCGGCACGCCCGTGGAGGCCACCGCAACCGTCAAACCCGGCGAAGAGAGCAAGCGTTTTTCAATGCACGCCTTCGGCGCCGTATTTGTGGAAGTTGCCGTCGACCCGGACCTTTGCCAGACGCGCGTACGACGCATTGTCGGCGCTTACGGTGCCGGCCGCATCGTAAACCCGAAAATGGGCCGGAGCCAATGCATCGGCGGCATGATGGGCGGCATCGGCATGGCGCTGATGGAGCACTCCGTTGTCGACGTGCGCAATGGCCGTGTTCCGAACGCCAACTTGGCGGAATACGCTGTTCCGGTGTGCGCAGACGCGCCGCCGCTCATGGACGTGACGTTCATCGAAGAGCACGACCCGCATGTGAATCCGCTTGGGGTCAAAGGGCTGGGCGAGATCGCCATCGTCGGCGTCGCATCGGCCATTTCTAACGCCGTGTTCCACGCGACCGGCCGGCGCGTTCGACAGTTGCCGATCACGCCGGAAAAGCTGCTGTAAGGCCGGGGCCTGCGAAGACCAGGCTGTAAAGTGCTGACGCCGCATTTCGACGTCACGGCAGGAGCACCAAGTCGGCCGCTTCCTCGGCGTCATTGAGGAGCGCCTTACGCGACGTGCCCATCCGTGCACGCATCGTCAGACCGCGAGCGAGGTCGAGGACCTGGCTCGCGCGCGCGGCTACTGGAAAGTCAGGCGGAACTTCGCCCGCGCTGATCCCATCGCAGAAACGGCGCTTCACTAGCTCGACGGCTGCATCTGCCGCCGTCTTCAGGAACTGCCGGACCTCGGCATCGTCCACGAGCGGCGCGATGCACTCGAGAAGACATCCCCGGGCGGATCCCTTCTCGGTCGCAGTTTCTACGGCGTTCCTCAAAAAGGCGCCCAGCGAGTCGCGAAGACTGCGCGGCGAGAGGAGTGCCGCCGTGGCGAGAGCGCCTTTCTTCTCAGCGTACGCCCTAAGGACGCGTAAGAACAACGTCCGCTTGTCTCCGAAGACGGAATACAGGCTCGGCCGACCCACGCCCATGCCGGCGACGAGATCGTCGACCGTCACGCCGTCGTAGCCCTTCGACCAGAAGACCTGGATGGCTCTTTGGAGCGCGGCGCTCTCGTTGAAGCCGCGCGGTCGTCCACGCGGCCTGGCGGCTTTTTGAATCATTTAGTTCGAAACTCCTTGCGCTTGGCCATCTGATCTATTATTGTACTGAAAGGTTCGAAATTGACAAGTCGACCCTGGCCTCGCGGGGGCTCTCACGACCCGACCTTTCCTTCACCACGGAGGCGTCCATGGAACATTCGATCGCTCTCGTCACCGGCACCACCTCCGGGCTTGGTCATGCGGCAGCCCGCCTGCTAGCCATCAAGGGCTACCGTGACGTCATCGTCACCGGGCGCAGCCTCGCCCAGGTACACGAAACGGCAGCTGAGCTCGCAGCCGAGAGCAAGAGGCCGGTTTTTACACCGCTACAGCTGGATCTGGACTCGGCGTCCAGCGTTCAATCCGCGCTCGCCGAGGTCGTCAAGCGAGGTCTGCCGGTCGATTTCCTACTGCTCAATGCAGGGATGGTCGGAGGTAAGAAGCGCGTGCTCACTGCGGCGGGCATCGAGGCGGCTCAGGCCCCGCTAATCGGCCATCATCAACTCGCTGTTGGGTTGCTCCGCGCCAACCTGCTAAGTCCCAACGCGCGGATCGTCATCGCTGGCGCGGAACCTGCCCGAGGGGACGTACCCATGTTCAGCTACACCGACGTGGCGGCCCTTGCTACCACGCAATACCACGGCGACCGGAGCGCCGCGGTGGAAGCCCTGGTGCGCAACGGGCCGAACGTGAAGTACGAGCCCAACCGGGCGTATACCGATGCGAAGCTCATCATCGTTTGGTGGGCCGCGGCGCTGGCCCGCCGGCTACCGCCGGGCATGGCTGTGTACGCCGTCTCGCCCGGCAGCGCGCCCGATACCATGGCGGTGCGAAACCTTGGCCCGGTCATGAAGTCGCTGATGATTCCGCTGATAAAGCTCATCCCCGGCATGTCTCAGACGCCGGAGACCGCGGCTCGTCGCTACCTCCAGGCATCGGAGTTCGGAACGGACGTCTCGGGGCAATTCTTCGCCTCGGCGCCCAAGAAGCTCACCGGCCCAATTGAGGCCATGCGCCACCCACACCTCCACGATCGGGCTAACCAGGAGGCCGCGTGGCAGGCTGTCGTCAGGGTCTCCGGCGCCGACTTTCCTTACCCGCATCCTTGAGCGCGGTGTCCTAGCGGTGTCCTAAAGGAGCGCCCGTCGCGGCTAATAGGCCGTGGTGACGCGATGATCACGCGATTGCGGAGCTATGGTCCACCGTGCGCTACGGCATTTTGAAACAAATAGTTCGAAATTCATTGACACCAGCCGGTCCGTGTGATTATTATACAAAACAGTTCACAATTCGCTAGGCGGCTCTGAGGTCGCAAAGGAGAGTACGGGTGCAACGGTACGAAGCAAAGCGCGCGGTAATCATTGGCGGCACCAGCGGCATGGGGCTCGCGACGGCAAAGATGCTCGTCGATGGGGGCGCTCGCGTTCTGGTGACAGGTCGCTCGCAAGCCGGCCTGGATTCAGCGCAGAAAGAACTCGGGAAGAATGCGGTCGTGGTCTCGAGCGACGCGCGTTCGTTGACCGACATCGACACCCTCGCCTCTCGAGTGAAGGCGGAGTTCGACACGTTCGATCTGCTCTTCGCCAACGCCGGGTTCAGCATTCCAGCGCCTCTCGAGAGTGTGACCGAGGCCGTCTACGACGAGATGTTCAACCTGAACGCTAAGGGACCGTTTTTCGCCGTCCAGAAGCTCGCGCCGCTGATCAATCGCGGAGGCGCTGTCGTTCTGACGACCTCGATCGCGAACGTCAAGGGAATGCCCGGTCAAGCCGCCTACGGAGCCGCCAAGGCTGCACTGCGATCGTTCGCTCGGGTGCTCGCCGCGGAGCTTCTTCCTCAGGAGATTCGCGTCAACGCGGTGACGCCCGGTCCCATCAACACGCCGATCCTCGACAAGGCGTTCCCCCATAAAGATATGGCTGACCATATCAGGGAGCAAATGACCGGTATCGTTCCGATGAAGCGCTTCGGGACGTCGGAGGAAATCGCGAAGGCCGTGCTTTTCCTCGCGTTCGGTGCGACCTTCACAACCGGCGCCGAATTTCCGGTCGATGGGGGTTGGTCGCAACTCTGATGCCATCACGCGAAACGTTAGCGCGAGACCACCACATTCACCCGTCATTCGCGTGTCCGGCGCTCGCGTTCTGTGACAGGCGCTAGCCACGCTTTTTTGTCCTGCCGAAATCCGAAGGCGTCTTATGGCAAAACAGACACTAACGACAACTCACAACGACGTTTCCGAGCATGGCCTCTCTCTGGTGTTGATCACCGCGGCCGTGCTCGCGGCGACTCTGATGCAGAAGCTCGACACGACCATCGTCAGCGTCGCACTCCCGGGTGATTCAGGGAAACATCGGCGCGACGCTTGACGAAGGCGCCTGGGTCGTTACGGGCTACATCATCTCGGCCGTCATCGTCATTCAGCTTGCGAGTCAGTGGCAAAGCCTCGTGCGGCACGCAAGGAGATAACCATTCTCACGCATGAGCAGGTGGAGTCACTTCTCGTACAGGCCGACAGAGTTCGTACTATGCTTTGTATCTTCTGGCCGTGGCGCTGGGACTCCGTGAAGGTGAATTGTTCGCACTTCGCGTGAGTGATGTAAACCTTGAGCGAGGTGAAGTCAGAGTAAGTGCCACTCTAACAGAAGATGAAAACGGACGCCTGGTTCGATCTTAAACGAAGACGCCGAACGGAGACGCACGCTCGCCGTTCCGAAGTTCGTCGTGGACGCTCTCCGTGAGCATCTGAGTAAGCGAGGGAAGCGTGACGAGATGGAATTTCTCTTTACCGACAGCCAAGGGCAGGCGATCCGGAAGAGCAATTTCCTGAGGCGGATTTGGGTGACCGCCTCTACGGTCATCTGAATCCTAAATTGGTGGAACAATTGGTGGACTCGTCCGCTTCGGTTGTAGTCCCGGGAAGAGAAAGAACCCGCAATCGCTTACGCAATGCGGGTTCTCAATTGGTGGAGATGGGGGGACTCGAACCCCCGACCCCTTACATGCGAAGTAATGACAGCGAATGTCACCGATTTGCACGAATGCGTGCGAATGCCGTCAAATAAGAGTTTCTCGCCGAATCGTCACCCCCCGATGCACCCCGATTTGCACCGATTTACGTCCTGGAAACAGCACTCATTACAGCACTCACGGAGGTAGCGCGCGTCGTTCTGCGTCGGCAAGGCGACCTGCTCTCCTGGCGCCTCGCCAAGACCCGCAGTGGCTGCAGAGGGACGCATCAGGGCCAAATAGTCAACTGAGCCTCGTCGTCCGAGGTTGAACGCGCTGGATTCATACCTCAACGCGAATCCGGCCCTTCGCTCTCTTTGAGTCGCGAACGCGTATCTCGATGTTCTGGCCGAGTCTCGAAAGAATCCTGATGAGTCGGCTGGTTGAGAAGCCTCGAGTGTCGCCGCTCAGCAAAGCGATGACCTTTCGTCTGATCGATCCTGACGATCTTCGCAACCGAACTGTGCGACAAACGGCGCCTCTGGACGACAGCGCTGATAGCACTGATGAGGTCTGCTTTAAAGAGCAATTCTTCAGCGTTCGGCAGTCCTATATCGGCGAAGATGTTTCCGCTGCTCATGATCACGTCGACGTTCACGCGCGATCGCTTCTGCGAAGCCGAGGCGCCCGACGCTGAGGTTGAGCTCATGTTGCGGCTTCGCGATCACTGGCAGTGACCGGTCGATACAAATCGTCGGCTCGGTAGCCGAGGAGCTCAGGTCGGGTAAGAAGGCTTGGCTCGACGCCGCCACGACCGATTAAGAGCCAGGGGATATCACTGCCTACGCCGAGAGCGCGTGCGTGTCGCTCGAGGTTGGTGACCGCTCCCCGATCCAAGGGATCACGCTGCCACTTCACGGTGCCGATGAACGTTGGCTTCCGGTCCGCGACTCCCACGATGTCGATCTCGTTTTGGCCGTCAGCAGATTGCCAGAATCCCACGTCATCCCCACGCAGCACACCATGACGAACGAGATCGAGCGCGAACTCGCGCGCGATGTCCTCGAATGTCTGCCCCATGTGGCTGTCGAGGAAGGGAAGAATCCGTTCGTCGACGACGGCCTCGCCGAGGCCGCGCTCGATCGGACCTCGATTGCGGAGGATAAACCGAAACCAGAACCTCAGATAAGGGTCGGGAATCAGGTAGACGCTGCGGCGCGACTTCTCGGGGTCTTACGGTCACGGGCCCGACGTTCGATGAGGCCGACTTGGCGGCGACGTTGAGTGCCCGGGTCCTGCATAGCCATCGTGCTCGGTCACAGTCGACTGTGACCGAGCATTCGATGGCTATGCAAAGGTCCACGAGCAGGCACTCGCACGTCTCGTCAAGTCGGCCTGGTCGAACGACGCGACTCGCCGGGATCGATGAGCGAACTCGATTGGAGTCGCGCCGAAGCGTCTACCTGAGGTTCCCGGCACACCTAAGGTCTGAGGTTCACTGTTTCGGTTTAGAATGGCGTGCCGCCGAGAATCCCATAGATGAGCGCCTTCTCTGCGGCGCTCAGCTCAGGGACGAATTCAGCCGACTCGCGATACGAGAGTGGCAGGAGCGGAAGTTTCGCCGTGAACCGGTTGTAGAGTGGCGCGGCATGAGAATCCAGCTCCTCCATGAGCGTTTGTGCCGACCCGCAAAGTATCAGCATAACGGCGGACGCGCGGCCGCGCCGGTCCCACCAACGCTGGATGATCCGATGGAAGCCCTTCGGTCGAGTCGCATAGATAGGGAAACTCCATCGAGGACGACCACCAAGCGTTCGTCGAGGGCGACATCCGCAAGGGCATCGAGCGCCGCCTCCCAGGTTGAGAAGGAAACGTCGTTCGGAAGCCGCGTCCGCGAGCGAATGAGGTCAGAGAAGGCGGCAAGCTCGATCGGCTCAGCCTGCTGTGTGGCTTGATAGAAGACGGTCTGCCGGCTCTCAGTGAAGCGCTCGAGGAGGTAGGACTTTCCGATGCGCCGCCTGCCATATAAGAGGAGCAGCTGGCCGCCAGGTCGTGCAGCTACGCGCTCAAGAGCTTGGAGTTCTTGGCGTCGTCCGATGAAGTGTCGTTTCATCCTACCACTCATACAACTTGTATACCTTGCAAGTTGCAGGGCTGGCTGCCTAAATTGGCCACCACGCAGCCCCTCCAACCACCTTCCCTCTTGCGCGCCGCAAGTCGATCTGCTATACTGAACTATATGGTTCAGTATAACGAAGCCCGCCTCGACGCTTCGTTCGGCGCGCTGTCGGACGCGACTCGGCGCGGCGTGCTGGAGCAGCTCGCCCACGAAGACGCTTCGATCACGGACCTCGCCGGAAAGTTCCGTATGACCCTCACGGGCATTAAGAAGCATGTTGCCGTGTTGGAGCGGGCAGCGCTCGTCACTACTGAAAAGACCGGGCGCGTCAGAACCTGCAGACTTGGCATGCGCGCGCTGGAAGAAGAGGCCGCCTGGATCGAGCGGCACCGCCAACTCTGGAGCGCACGCTTCGACGCGCTGGACAAGATTGTCGAGCACTTGAAATGTAAGGAGAAGTCAGATGCCTGAAGCAAAAGAAGCTAGTCCCGCCACCATCAACCGCACAGCGGTGGAACGCAAGTCCGACCGCGAACTCGTCGTGACGCGAACGTTCAATGCCCGGGCGCACATCGTCTTCGAAACGTGGAGCAAACCCGAATTGTTCAAGCTTTGGTGGGTTCCGAAGTCGGCGGGCATGTCGCTGCTCTCGTGCGACATGGATGTGCGCACCGGGGGCGCGTATCGCCTCGTGTTCCGCCATCCGACCTTCGATCAACCGACGGCGTTCTTCGGCACGTACAGAGAAGTGACGCCGAACAAGCGTCTCGTCTGGACGAACGAAGAAAGCGATCAGGGCGCCGTGACCACTGTGACGTTCGAAGAAAATGCCGGCAAGACGCTGGTCATCCTACACGAACTTTACCCCACAGAAGCGGCCCTCGACGAAGCCCTCGCCGGTTCGGCGGAAGGCCTGCCCGAACAGTTCGCGCAGCTGGATGAGTTGCTCGCAGGCAGATCGTGACCACACCGCGGGCACCGGCGTATGGAAGGGATGACGAGTTTACGCCGGGAAGTTCAGCCATGATAACGACGCTTGTTGTCATAGGCAACGGGCACGACAGGGCAACCGATTTTGTTCCGCCTCATGTATGATGGCGACACGACACCAGGAGCAGCCGATTTTGGGCAGCTCCTTACGGAAGCCGCCGGGGAGCGGTATGGCAAATCTTAGCGCACGTCGTCGCCTCAACGTCACGATTCTCGAGGTTGCACTACCGCTTCCAGAGCGAAAAGGGCATCAAGCTTTTCCATCGCAGATATTTCCGCGGCTTCGACCGCGTGCGAGTAAATCGCCAGAGCCGTTGAGGCGGTGGAGTGCCCTAAGATCGCGGCAACCGTCCTCGGATCGACGCCTGACGTGATCAGCGCTGTACCGGCACTGTGACGCAGAGAGTGCAGTTTCGTCTTCCTTGCTGATTCAAGAGGGCGCGGACCCGATTTTGGTCGCCCGACGAAACGGCCATGTGAGTACGCGCATGGAGCTAGGGCGGCTACCCAACGCTGTGCCTAATCGCGAGCAACAAATGCGCCCAGTCGCTCGCCGTCTGGCGTTCTTCGGCCCAGGAAAGGTTGATCTGCCTGGGCCCGGTCGAATCACCCGAACTCGGAAGGCTCGATTCTCCAGGACCCGCGCGAGCTTCAGGACCACGTCATACGATGGACTCCGCGCGGCGTCGGCCTTGGTGGGTCCCTCAAGCATGTAAACGTGTGTCCTGGAAAAGACTGGCGCGACTGGCGAGCTCTTGTCGGCCGAGTCCGCGCTCAACCCGCCGTTACCGTACATGGACTTGGCGGGCACCAAGCCCTGAAGCTCAAGGACATGCCGCGCTGTTCGCCGACTGTCGCGGCACAAACGCGTTCCGGTAGTGCTGACCGTCACGCAGGTCAACACGAAGTACGTCGAAGTGCTCTACTCGACAACGATCGGCGACCCACCGCTGGAGGCGGCGACTACGTAGAGCATCTACGCAGCGCCTTGCGCCAGTCCTAACGGCAGATGCAGACGTAGTGGCCGTTGTAATAGCCGCAAAAAACCAGCGGACAAGCGGTCGCCGGCTTGGGCGCGGCGAGCGAAGCGAGGAGTCCGGCGGCGAAGGCGGCGAGGATGAGGCGGCGGAGCATGGGCTGATCCTCCACAATGCGGGCTGATGGTTCAGCCATCTTACCGATCGTGCAGCCCTCTTACCTGCTGCCGCGGACACACCCGATGGCCGCTATGTCGCGACCGGGGCCTCGCCCATCCTATTTCAATTTCTGGGTTTGCGCTCCGAGGTTGGTGGACGAAAGTCCGTAGGGTGGAAAGGTAGAACGTTGGCCCTTCCACCTATGGACCAGCCGCCAAAGTGCGTTTGACCGTACGCACGTGCGTCAAAGGTTGCGCGATCTCGGAGTCACGTGGAAGATTCCGTACAAGACTGACGCCGACACATACGCCGGCAAGTATTCGCGGCTAAAAGGCGCTCGAGTGGGCGTTCAATGCCTGAAGAGATCGAAGGCTTGGCCGGTTTCGTCGTTCACCTCGTGAGGCAGCTGGGCGTCCATCCCGCCGACATCATCGTAATGTGCCCGCGACGACGCATTGGCTATCAGATTCGAAACGCTATTCGCGCCGCAGAAATCGACGCACGGAGCCTTTTTAACGAAGAGGCCTTGGAGGAAGTGGAGGCCCAAGAGGCATTCGCTCTCTTCACTCTCTTTTGCAATGCAGAGGACCGTCCAGCGCTCCGTTTCTGGCTTGGATACGGGAGCGACAATTGTCGAAGAGGGCAGTACGAGCGTTTGAGAGGCCATTGCGAAGCGACGGGAGACTCCCCGAGCACAGCTTTGAATAAGCTCGTCTCAGGGGAACTACGTCTAATGGGGGTCAGTAGGCTGGTGGCTCGGTTCCGGGCGTTGAGCGACGCACTCGCGGGGCTCCAGGGATTGACCAACGCCGAATTGCTAGACGTTCTCTTTCCGCCGGGTGAACGATGGGCTGAGGCCATGCGAGACATAGTGGGCGGGACCGATCTCGAAGAACTGGCCGGACCGAACGACCTCCTCCAGTTGCTCCGGGACTACCTTACAAAGCCAGAGATCCCGGCTGAGCCGGATTTCGTTCGCGTGATGAGCCTTCACGCCTCGAAAGGCTTAACGAGTCGCGTAGTCATCGTCGCAGGGATCATCGAGTCGCTGATACCCCGAGCCGAGCGCGAGGAGGACAGTCCAGACGAGCGGATGCGCTACCTGCACGAGCAGCGCCGGCTTTTTTACGTCGCTGTGACAAGACCATCTGAACGCCTGGTGCTGTCTTCGCCGGCGCACATCGATACCGCCGACGCCTTAGCCATGGGCGCGCGAGTCGCCAGAGACGGGCAGACATCCCCGAGCCGCTTCATCACTGAGCTCGGGCTTCCAGGAGCTGCCCTGCGTGGATCTGATTGGCGACGAGCAGACTACAGGTCGCCGGGATGAGGCGTCGATCGCACTCTTCGTCCCACTAGCTTTCCGCAATGACAGCAGCCGGAAGC
Organism: Vulcanimicrobiota bacterium; assembly: GCA_963743605.1. Lineage (GTDB taxonomy): Bacteria > Vulcanimicrobiota > Vulcanimicrobiia > Vulcanimicrobiales > Vulcanimicrobiaceae > CAVUQJ01. The sequence goes on from CAVUQJ010000020.1 coordinate 63,978, forward strand.
ATCGAAACGAGCTGCCGCCGCCCTATGGGGTCGCCTTGAACACGGTGCCACAACCTCCGCTAATCGAGCAATTTCCACCAATGCTCGTTGTGCCGTAAAGCGAGCCGTCCGCTCGTCGGAGCACGTCCGCGTCTGGCTGGTTTCCGCCGGCGCTAGGCCCGAAGTCGTACACGATGCGCTCGTCATAACCTGCTCTCTCGGGTTTAAGTTCGAACAGCACTCCTCCGCCCCAACGTCCTCCTGCGGCCGTCGTGCCGTAGAGCACACCCCGAGGGCCGGCGGTCAAACGTGCCTTGGAGTTTGCGCCGTCGCGCGCACCGCCCCGGAAGTTGTGAAGGACCGTGATCGAATAGCCCGAGGGCGTCGGCGTTAGCTTGAAGACCACCCCGCAGTATACGTCCCTGCGACACTTGGCGGTGCCACCGGTCGTCGTCGTCCCGTAAAGCGAACCATCCACGTCGGAGATCAGACCAGCCACCGGCCATTGTCCATCGTAACCCTGAAAGAAGTGGATGATCGACTCCTTGTATCCCGATCGGGTGGGCGTCAGCTTGAAGATGGTCCCCTGCCCCTGCGGTCCTCCGAATAACGTCGTACCGTAGAGCGCGCCGCTCTGGTCCAACAGCGGTCTCGCTTCAGGCGTATCGCCGTCGCTAGGTCCACCGCGGAAGGAATACAGGGTCGTCTTTGTGTACCCGGATCCGCCTGGCGTCAGCTTGAACACGGTGCCGCCATGGTAATATACGGTGTTGAAAGCTGTCGTTCCGTACAGGGCGCCACCGTCGTCGGCGACGAGGCCCGTGGGGCCGAAGCCGTCGGCGTTGCCTTGGAAACGATAGAGGACGGTTTCAACGTATTGTGATCCGCTTGGCGCCAGTCGGAAGATGGTTCCACATCCATGAACGCAGGCTGAATTGCCTCCACCCCCGGTGGTTCCATACAGGGCGCCCCATTTGTCAACGAGCAGATCTCCCTCCGGTTCCACCCCGTCGGTACCGCCCTTAAATTCGTATAGGACGCTCTCAGTGTAGCTCTCCTTACTGGGCGTTAGCTTATAGACGACACCGCAGCCGATATGACACGCAGCGAGTCCGCCCCCGAGGGTCGCGCCATACAGCGCGCCCTCGGCATCGGCGATGAGGCCACTTTCGGGGAACGCACCATCCCCCGCGCCGCCCTGGAACGCATAGACGACTCGTTCGCTCGCTCCGCGAGCGTCGAGCGAGCTGTGCCCGCCGGCATCCTGCGGGTTCGCGCTAACTACGCATGAGAGCGTCAGCAAGCTACCTGCTACGAGTCCAATCGAGATCCGCATCGTTGCGTCTTTCTTGCGAGAAGTCTTACCGGGCGCCGCGGTCGCGGTGCCCGATCGAGCTGGCTGCAAGATGGTTCGGTGGAACAACCGCCTGCCTGTCGCCAGCTGCAGCAGTTCACGTATTATCTTCGTTTTGCCTGAAGGTGCATGTAGTTGGAAACCCGGAAACCCCGGTAGACGTATACGAATGATAGTGGTTGTAGTCGAACATGTTGCCAGCTCCGTTCGTATATGTCCCGAGCAAGTCGTCAGAGTAAAGGTCGGCGGTGCCAAGGGTTGAGAGGCCGAACGTCGTCTCAATATACCGCAGAATCGACGCTTGCGTTCTTAGCAACGTCGATCCGAACTGCGGGCCGGAATTGTCGACGCTTCCAGCCTGTCTTAACGTACGGGGAAATGACCAGCAGGGGGACGCGAAACCCATATTCATAAGTGTCTAGGTTGGGTGCCTGCGTATAAGGACTCGGGAGGTGTATCCCTTGTGGGCTCAGGTTCTGGGGTACTGGATCGTACCAGCCTCCCCAGTCGTCCCACACGACGAAAATCGTTGTCGAACTCCAGTAACTCGACTGTCCGATCAGGTCGGCGACCCATGAAACCCACTGTGGACCAGTAGGTCCGCTACCCGGCCACAGTCCGGGGTGGTCAGACCAGTCCGGGCACGGAATTACAAACGAGAGTGGCGCAAGGGTGCGCCCGTTGACCCCTGTGACATCTTTCTGCAGCTCTAGCCCGGACGTGCTTGGCGAGTCGACCGTGAAACCGGTTGCACAACCCTTGATTGTGTTGTAGAGGTGCGAGACGGCGATCGGCGCAGACCAGATAAGCGTCTGCATCAGCGTGTAGAATTTCCAAAGTATTGGGCTCGAAGGACCGTGACCGTGAAGGCAGTCATATTGGGTGCCACCCTGCACCTCGTCAAGGATCGTTGTGTAGTCGTTGCAGGTCGGCTTTGTCGGGTTTGGGGGGCTGTTATTGTAGTTATAGGGGAAAAATTGCGTGAATGGGTCGAGCGTTTCGTCGTTATAACTCGTGACGTCGCAGCCACCCGTCTCGTAGATCCCCCCGACAGGCGTACCGCCAACCGAAGGATTCTCGACAATCTCCCACGGGGTTATGTTCCCAAGCGCGCCAGACTGGCCGGCTATCAGAAACTGGTGGGCTATGAAGCTGGGGCCACCATTCGTTTGCAGCAGGTTCCCGGCAACCTCCCACTTCTTAGCGAGATTCCACAGGACCTGGACGTTTTGATCGCTGCCGGGAACGTAGGAAAGGGCGCCCGCGTCTCGCGTCTCCGTCCAGTCGCCGTTCATCTCATAGTAATACGCGGACAAATACCCATGCTTAGGGTCGGTGTCACTCGCGGGGGGGTTTACCATATTTAGCTGGTGAAGGCTGCCCGTACCTGGAGGACCCATTGTTGTCGTTTGGGTCGAATAGCCGTTCACAGAATAGCCGTTGAAGATGTCGTTAAGTGTCGGTTCTCCTGAACGAGCACGACGATGTGTTGAATTGGCGACGTGCTAGGATGAAACTTGCGCACATTGCGCTTGGCTGGTTTCGTCGGACTCCCAACCGGCCTCTCCGGCGCTGACGAAAGCAGAACGCCGGTGGTGCTTGGTGCCTCACGCTCAGCCGCGATGCCGGCTGCCATCACCGGCGTCGTCGCGCATACGCCGAGGGCTAACAAAGTTTGGCACAGTCTCGAAACTTTCATCGGGGCCTCCTCTCGGAGAGCTACTTGTGCAGTGACTGCTGAGCTGGTTCAGTTCACGGCAAAGTCGCGAACGAACCGTTCGCATGGCCCAAGAAAGCGCAACAAAAGCATATCTCCGAGCCGCTCGCTAAGCAAGCCGGGGGGGCCGGACGCCCGTGGCCCAAGAGGTCAGTGCTCAACGCCTCTGCGCGATCCGACCTCCGGGCTGTTCGAGCGGTCGGCATGGACGGCTATGCGGTGCCGCCCGCCCTCTGCTCAGTCTACGCCTCGGTGCAACGTTGCACGCCCCGGGGCGGTGACTGAGAACACGACCAATACCGTCGATACCCCGGCGCCGACGGCACTGCCGACAGAGAACGCCGTGCGCGAAGACGGGATCGTCCGCGTGGGGAAGGGCTCCGTGGGAGCGCACGTCGTCCCGCCGGGCGAAGACGGCGAGCGGCGACGTTGTGCGGAACTGACGCGGCGGGAATGCCACTCGTGCTCGACGGCACCCGTCGCTTCGGCGAGCGTCATGCCGGTGGTAGGGCTGTCCTGATCCATGGGACTGGTCCTTTCTGGAAACAAACGGGTAGGGACATTACGGAGAGCATGACGCCGGCTCTGCGCCGGCGACGATCGCGCGCGAGATCCCTTAGGTCGGAAGCCAGAGCCCGTCGAGCAACTGCCCGCCGCATTCGCGTTGCAGCTGCGCTCGACGCTCGTGCGCGATCGATTGCCTTCGCGATCTCCCGAGCCTGGTGCTCCGCGTTCAGGAGCGCGACTCGCGAGTCGAGCACTGCTCTGTGGTATTCCTCGAGTCCGCCGGCGAGCGATCCGCGATCGTCCCACTGGACTTCGGGTTTGACGGCTGCGATATTCGCTTCCCGAGCGCTGCGATCTGCGACTTCGTTTCGGCGAACTCGGCCTCTTTGGTCGCGATCGCGAAGCCGAGCTCACGATACTCGGCCGCCGCGGCGACCGCTGGGTGGCCATCGAGCACCGCTTCCGCTCCTGGACGCGCGGCAGCGCCGGCAGGAACTCCGCCGGCGGCTGCCCGCTATCCACGTGCGCGGCCGCACCGGCTGCGCTGAGGCACGTCAGTGCCTCGCGAGCCTGCTCGAGCTCGGCGACGAGGGCCGCATGCCGTTGGGCGACCTGCTGTGAGCTCGGCGCCTTGATCGCGAGCTTGGACATGGAGTTTCCTCTCGGTTCTTCGGAGTCGCCATCGGCGACCCGTCGCCGAAGATCGCGTCGAGCGCGCGCGCAGCGAGGGCACGCGTCTCGTCGTCGATCGTAAGATCGTGCTCGATCGCGCCGCCGTCCTTACCGGTCATCTCGACCTTCACAGTGTCGAGACCGTGCACGCGGCGCTCGAGGGCGATGATCGCCAGGCCGAAGCGGACCTGATCTTTTGGCGCGCACCTGCGCAGCGCGTCGTCGATCGTCTCGCTCGAGGCCTTGGCGAGCTTCGCCAGTACCTCGGCGTGCAGCAACTGGACGCGGATCTCTGCCTCAGCCTTCAGCCGACGCGTCAACTCGCTCGCGTGGCGGGCGACGTTGCTGCGGAACTCGGCTCGCCTCTCGCCCCACGTGCGCCCGCCGTTCGCGGCACGGTCCGAGCCATGGTGTTCGACGGCTCGCTTGCTGACACCGAGACGCTTTGCGACCGCTGCGAACGACTCGGATCCGTCACGTATCCGTCGCGGGCGGCTACCCAGTCGACCGTGGTCACGGTGCGTACATCCCTTCCCGGTGCCGAAGCTGCACCGAAGTCACTGAGCATGGACTGCTGTGGGGCGGCGAGTGAAACGAACGCGCGCGATCGCTGTCGCGAGCTCGAAGGTCAGCCCGCCATGGTCCGACGCTCGATCACCACGAGCTGGCCGTCGGCGGCGCCGGCCGAGGGCTGTCCAGGTCGGCGCCCGCCGACCTGCCGGCTCGCGTCGATCGCCTTCGCGGCGGCGATCACGACGCGGAGGAGCACGTCGGCCTTCGACTGGTGCTGGCCCGGCTCGATGCGGCCGGCCGCGACGTTGTTGAGTGCTTGCATTGCCACTCGGCGCATCGCGGCCGCGAGGTCGTCGTCCGAGACCGAGATGTTCGGGTCCGCCCCCCTCCCTGCTCGGTCAGTGAGAGCGAACCGGATGTCGCGGCGGTTCTCTTGGAGAAACTGCCCGTAGACGGCACGTGAGCACCGGAGGCATTCGTCGTCGCTTCGATCGCACTCGTTTCTAAGCCGCCTTCGGACACCCTTTCGCTTCTTAGGTGTCCAGCTCCCGAGGGGGTCATGTCACGGACGCGGCAATTGGACGAAAGCGGCAGCGCGTTCTTTGCTCTGACCGTAGGTCAGACTCACGTCCACGCCACGCTAGAGGCTCTCGCGCCGCGTCGGCGCATCGTGCGCGGGGTCGCTTTCCCGCCGGAAGTGCGCCGCGCGATTGAGGACCTTTAGTCCTCCGGTGGTCAGATATCACTCGCCCCACCACTGCCACGTAGTCGCGCCGGAAAACGAAACCTTGATAGTCTCTGACGCAGCGAGCCGGAAAGCCCCTTGCGTCGAACCTGTACTGCTGCCGTTAACAGCAACCTCGGTGACCGTCCCACCATTAATGTAGACGTACGCATTGAACCCCGTTGCGTTCGTAAAAGTCGTATTGTTAACAAGAGTCGGCGCCGTTAGCAGGCCAGCTGGATTGGGTCCACCAAGGGGCCCGACGTTGTCATTATACTGACGTAGCGAGTTGGACCCCGAATCCGAGTTGCCGATGCCGCCCAGGTACATGCAACCCGTGACGTTTATCGCGGCGGTACATCCGCTGTCTACCTTCACTCCGAAATTCCCGCTCCCGAAAACGACACCGACGATGTTGACCCTCACGTTCTGGCTAGATCCGAGATGAATGCAGGACCACGTCTCGGTCTCACTGGTGGGCGCACTCAGGTACGTACCCGAAATCGACGTGGGACAGCTCGAATTCAGGAATATCGCGTCATGGGCGGCGATCTGCGGAATGGAAACCACGCCGCCGACAATCGAGAGGTCGGCGCCACCATCGATCTGAATACCTTGACCGATCGCTCCGATAAAGTTTCCCAGCAGACTCAGGCGGCCGGCAAAATTCGCTGTCACCATGATTCCCAGTGCTGCGGGCGCTCCAGAAACTGAGGGAGCCGTAATAAAGGAGCCTGACAGCGGCGTGCGGATCCACGACCTGCGACACGCGATGACGTCCTTCGGGATCGCCGGCGGCGTGGCGCCCAAGGTGCTCGCCGAGCGACTCGGTCACTCCACCGTCCGGATGACCGAGGACCGCTACGCCCACGTGTTGCCGGGCCTTCAGCGGACGGCGGCCGACGCGATCGACGGCCTCCTTCGGAAGCCGGCGAGCCGGAAATAGGGTGTGGTTTTAGGGTGTAAGCGGCTCCGGGGCACTCGGACCAGATCAGTAAAAAGCTCGTAGTTACGGGCCCTTTCCTTGTGGAGATGGGGGACTCGAACCCCCGACCCCTTACATGCGAAGCAAGTGCTCTACCAGCTGAGCTACATCCCCACGGCGGTCCGCGCGGTGGGGGCGCGGACCGTCCGCTGAACTACGGCCCCGCCCTGCCTTCCCCTCTTGCGTCGTCCTTACAGCGGGCTGCCGAGATACGGGAACGCGAGCGGCTGGTACGGTGGGCCGATCTGGAAATGCTTGTCCGACGGCCCAACGAAGTCGTTGGCGAGATTGGGGCGGCCGTCGCGGCCGTCTTGCTCGCGGCCGTCGTCGGGGATGCCGGTGACTTCCGGCACGAGGCTGCCGAACGTCAAACCGAGCGTGATCGCCATGACGTCGTCCGTCAGCGCGCGACCGCCGAACTGCGCGGCGCCTGGCGACGGTTGGAAGCCGCCGGTGCCGGTGATCTGTCCGTTCGACTCGACGCCGAGATAGTGCGCGGGTCCGGTCTGTGCGACGTCGGCGACGAGCACGTTGGAAACGACCGGGAATTGCGCCGGTGGCAACGGCGCCGACAACGCAAAAAGGCTCTGGATGTAGGTCGAGATCGGCTGGCTGCGGTTCGCCAGCGAACCGGTCATGAATTGCAGGATCCCGGTCGAGAGCGCGCCGGAATCGGCCGCGGGCGAACTACGCGCGATCTGATCGTGCACGCCCCACAGCGTGTACAGTTCCTCGACGAGCGGGCGACCTTCGCGGTCGATCTGGTGGAACGTCCCGTTGAAGGTCGAGCCGCTGATCAACTGCTGGTCGTTGGTGCAGCCGACGATGACGAGCGCGGCGAGCGCGCCGGTCAGCGAGCCGAAGACGATGGCCTTGAGCGAGTTGCGCATCGCTAGTTGCCCGTTTCCGAACTCGTCGTCGCCCAATAGGCCACGCGAGTGTTGCCGACGCCGCTGTGCAGTTCCGAGCGCGGCATCTCGACGACGAACGAGAGCACGTTCGTCCCACCCTGCGAGTCTGTTCCCGGGTTTGGGAAGCCGTGCGGGCACGTGTTCGTCCCGCCGGGTAGGCACGTCGTCGCATTGCTGCCACGATTGCGGTTGGGGATGATCTGCAGCAACTGACTACGGTTGTAGAACGCGGGGTTCTCGCGCGCGCCCGCGAAGACCGTCAGCAGGCCGTTGGCGGCGGTGAACGACTGGTTGATGCGACCCGCGCCGGTCTGCGATTGCACCTTGGTCGTCGTGCCCGTTTGGATCGGCGACGACGGGCCGTAGACGAAGATCTGTTGCGTCCCGTTGCTCGCGAGGCCGGCCGAGAACTGGATCACGAGGTTTTCGACTGGGATGTGGCCCGTGCCGCCGACCTTCGTGTCGAACTTCATCGTGTAGAGATCGCCCTGATTGAAGAAGGTGCTTTTACCCTTGCCGGCCGCGATCAAGGGATAGACGTCCATCACGACGACGACGTTGTTCTGGTTCGTCGGGCTCGGGAACATATAGGTGTCGGCGATGTCCGAACTCGGATTGTTGATCGTCGCGACCGTGTCCTGATACGCGTGCGCCGGCCGGTTCGCTATCCAGGTTCCCACGACGAACGCGGTGCACAGGGCCGAGGCCAAGCCCAAGAGGCGATTTCCCCAATTCATGGGCCTACCGTTACGCCCGAGGACGGGACAAAGCCTCGCGCCCTCCTGCACCGCATCCGGCCGTGCGCCGACCCAGGCAAGCCGAGCAATCGAAGGCAATCGAACGCCGCGCGAGTAAGGCGCACGGTCTTGACAGCAACGGATGTGCACGGCGCGCGCGAGGCGGTGGCGGTAGCCGGTTTGGTCGTGCGCTACGACGCCGTCGTCGCGCTCGACGGGATCGACCTCTCCGTGTCGACGGGCGAGGCGCTCGGCATCGTCGGCCCCAACGGCGCCGGCAAGTCGACGATCCTCAAGACCGTCGCCGGGCTCCTAACGCCCGCGCGCGGCGAGGTGCGGGTATTCGGTAAGCATCCACGCGACCTGCGGCCCGGCTCGATCGCCTACGTCCCGCAAGTCGAGGCGGTCGACTGGTCGTTTCCGGCGAGCGTCCGCGACATCGTCGCGATGGGGCGCTTTCCGAAGCTCCGTCCCCTGCAACCGTTCGGCAAACACGATCGCGCCGTGGTCGACGAGGCGCTCGCGGCGCTGCGGCTCGGCGACCTGCGCGACCGTCACATCGCCGCGCTGTCCGGCGGACAGCAGCAGCGCACCTTCGTCGCACGCGCGCTCGCGCAGGAGCCCGATCTGCTGCTACTCGACGAACCGACGACCGGCGTCGACGCGGAGACGGAAGAGGCGTTGCGCGTCGTCGTGCGCGACCTCGTCGCACGCGGCATGCCCGTGATGATGACGACCCACGACCTCGATCGCGCGGCCGAGTGGTTCGACGTGCTCGCGGTCGTCGACCGGCGCATCCTCGACATCGGCGACCCGCGCAAGGTGCTCGAGTCGGGCGCCTACGCCGCCATCCGCGAGCACACGCACGTGCACGGGCACATGCGCTCGTGATCGACCAGCTGTTCGCGCCGTTCGCGCTCGAGTTCATGCAGCGTGCCCTGATCGTCGCGATCGTGGTCGGCGCGCTCTGCTCGACGATCGGGACCTACGTCGTGCTGCGCAAACTGGCGTTCATCGGCGATGGGATCGCTCACGCCTCGTTCGCCGGGATCGTGATCGCCTATCTGCGCGGGATCGACTACTACGTCGGCGCGACGATCGTCGCGATCCTGACCGCGCTCGGGATCGGCTACGTCAACAGCCGCGGGCGCGTCGCGCTCGACACGGCGATCGGTGTCCTGTTCACCGGCGCGTTCGCGCTCGGCGTCTTCCTCATGAGCAGGCAAACCCACTACAACGTCGACCTCGAGGGATTTCTGTTCGGCAACATCCTTGCGGTCTCGCGCGGCGACCTCGTGCTGATCGTCGTGCTCGCGGCGCTCGTGACGATCTCGCTCGTACTCCTGTACCGGCCACTGCTCTATACGTCGTTCGACCCGGTCGTCGCGCAGGCGAGCGGCATCAACGTCGGTTTCGTCGACTACGCGCTGCTCGTGCTGCTCGCACTGACGATCATCATCTCGCTCGAGAGCGTGGGCATCGTGCTGGTCGCCGCGCTGCTGGTCACGCCGGCCGCGGCCGCCTTTCAATTGACGCGGCGGTTCACCCGCATGCTCGGGATCTCGGCCGCGATCGGGATCGGCTGCTCCGTCGCCGGCCTCGACCTTTCGTACTACTTGAACGCCGGCAGCGGCGCGACGATCGTCCTCCTCGTGACGATCGCGTTCTTCTGCGCCCTGTTCATCGGGCGCCGACGGAGTCACCGGACCCGATAGGTACCCTCGCCCGTGGGCTCGATCAGCGCGCCGGCTGCGAGCGCGTCGAGCACCTCCTGCGTCAGCGCGCGCTCGTTCTTGTTCGGCATGCCCGCCCAGCGCAGCGCGACGTCCGCGACGTCGAGCGTCGTGCCCGGCTGCAACAGGCCGGCGACGAACGCGCGCGAGAGTTTGAGGCGCTCCATGCGGTGTGCGAGCGGCGCGAGCGCGGCCTCGAGCCGCGCGTCGTCAGCTGCCTGCGGGGCGACCTCTACCGCGTCGGCGACCGGCGGATCCGAAGGCGCACCCTCCTGCACGCCGTCGAGCGGTTGACTTCCGGCGAGGTGTGGGAAGCGCGCCAGCACCCAGTCGGTAGGGCCGGCGAAGATCTCGCCGAGGCCGAGCAGCGGCGATTGCCAGGGCGACGCGTCGAGCACCGCGGGGCGGCGTTCGATCGCACGCAGGATCTTGCGCGCGACGCGTTCCGGCGGGATCAGAAGCGCGCGCGGCGCGCCGCGCATCCCGCGGCGCCGCATGAACTCCGTGTCGACGGCGCTCGGGTCGACGTAGGTCACCGCGACGCCGTCCTTGTGCAGGTCCACCCGTGCGACGCGGGCGGCCATGCGGATCGCGGCCTTCGCGGCCGGATAGGCCCCGAGACCCGCGACCGGCACGCGCGCGACGCCCGAGCCGACGAAGAAGACCTGGCCGCGGCTCGCCCGCAGCGCCGGCAGCGCCTCGCGCACGAGCGCGAGCGGCGCGAGTACGTGCGTCGCGAACTGCTCGCGCAGCGCGTCGTCGGACTGCTCGACGATCGGGCCGACCGCGACGCCGCCGGCGTTGTTGACCAGCACGTCGATGCGGCCGAAGCGCGCCTGCGTGGCGGCGACGATCCGCTTCGGCGCGCCCGCAGCCGCGACGTCGATCGTTAGCGGTCGCGATCTCGCCGCCGTCTCCGGTCCGCGCGATCTCGGCGAGCCGCTGCCCCCGGCGCGCGACGGCGAACACCTTGAACCCGTCCTCGGCGGCCGCGAGCGCGAGCGCGCGTCCGATGCCGGACGAGGCGCCCGTAACGACGACGACGCGTCCCTCGCTCACGGCGTCAGTTCCTCGCGCGCGCAATAGGCGGCGTACTCGGCGCCGGTACTCGCGGGCAAGGTTGCGTAATAGATATCCTCGTCGACGATGAAGGGCGACGGGTCGGCGACCACTCCTCGCCGCTCGCGGGCGAACGCGCTCAGCACGTCGGCGACCGGTTTGAGACTCCCGTCCGCGCGCGCGATCCCGAAGCGCAGTTCGTGCGGGGCGCGGTCGAACGGCGGCTCGTTCGCGAGTTCCGGCGCGTAGTCGGTCCAGCACCACCACAGCGCGCCGAGCGCGCCCCCGGCGTGCAGGCGCTCGAGCACCGCCTGCGCATAGGCCGCCATCTCCGTTTCGTCGAGACACGCAAACGGAAGCGGCGGCGCCCCCGGCGGCGGGCACGCCGGGTTGCCGAACTCGGAAAACAGCAACGGCCTGCGCGCGAACGACGCCGTCAGCGCCGCGAGGAACGGCACGACGTCCGGATCGCGCCGGCCGCGCGCGAACGCGCTGTACACGGAGTAGCCGTGCATCGTCGCGACGTCCCACGGCGCGCAGATCGACGACGGCCGGATATTGCGTTCGAACGTGACGTCCTCGCCGTGGATCCCACCGGTGACCGGCAGCAGCGAGGTTTCGTGCAGGTCGGCCGTCAACGCGGCGCTCCAGGCGGCCGCGATCGTAGGCGACGACGGCGCGCGCAGGTTGGAAAACTCGTTGCCGAGATCCCAGGCGTAGATCGCCGGGCTCGCGGCGCAGCGCTCGCCGAGCGTCCGGGCGGCGAGCCGCTGCGCGTCCAGCAGCGCGCCCGTGTAGAAGTCGCCGATGCCGTAGGGCGACTCGCGACCGTTCGCGATCGTGCGAAAGCGGCCGGCCGGCGCGGTCGGATCGAGCGACCATGCCGGCAGCCAGTTGACGCCGCTCATGTGTCCCGTGAAGAGCGTCGGTAGCGTGCGCAGTCCCTGACGGTCCGCCAACCGTAAGACGGTGTCCAGCCGGACGAGCGCATCCTCGTCGATGCGATCCGGCGCCGGCTGGAACGCCTCCCACGACACGAAGAAGCGCACGAGGTCGAACCCCAACTCCGCGATCCGTTCGAAGTCGCGCTCGATCTCGCCGGCGTCGAAGCGCGACCACATCGCCATCGCGGTCGATCGCGGCCAGTAATTGACCCCGAGCAGGAACGGGCGCGGCGATGCTGCGGTCGTCACAAAAGGACCGTTCCACGCGGGCGTCGAGGTTGCCGTTTGGCGTCGCGCGAACCCAGCGGCATGGACGATCGACCCCGCGTCGGCATCATCATGGGCAGCCGCTCGGATCTCGAGACGATGCAGGCCGCCGCGACGACGCTGCGCGAGCTCGGCGTCGCGCACGAGATGCGCATCGTCTCCGCGCACCGGACCCCCGACCTGCTGTACCGGTACGCCGAAGGGGCCGCCGCGCGCGGCCTGCGCGTCCTCATCGCCGGCGCCGGCGGCGCCGCGCACCTCCCCGGGATGACGGCGGCCAAGACGCAACTGCCGGTGATCGGCGTCCCCGTGCGCGGAAAGACCCTCGACGGCCTCGATTCTCTGCTCTCGATCGTGCAGATGCCGCCGGGCGTTCCGGTCGCGACGATGGCGATCGGCAATGCCACCAACGCCGCGCTCCTCGCGGCGCGCATCCTCGCGCTCGAGGACGACGCGCTGGCGCGCCGGCTCGCCGACCGCACGGCGAGGACGGCGGCGGAGATCGAAGCGATCGAACTGTGATCGCGACGATCGGGATCCTCGGCGGCGGCCAATTGGGACGGATGCTGACGCTCGAGGCCAAGCGGATGGGGTATCGCGTCGTCACGCTCGAGCCGTCGGCCGATTCGCCGTGCGGTCAGGTGGCCGACGACGAGATCGTCGCGCCGTACGACGATCCAGCCGCGCTCGCCGCACTCGGCGAGCGCAGCGACGTGGTCACTTATGAGTTCGAGAACATCCCCCTCGTCTCGGTCACCTCGCTCGAACGCGACGGACGGCTCGTGCGTCCGGACGGCGAGGTCTTGCGGATCGCGCAGGACCGCATCCTGGAGAAGACGTTCGTGCGGGGCCGCGGTTGCGCGACGGCCGAGTTCGCCGCCGTAACCGACGAGGCGGAATTGCTCGCGGCCTGCGAACGGATCGGCTTTCCGGCGGCCATCAAGACGGTGCGCGGCGGCTACGACGGCAAGGGCCAGTGGATCGTCAGGTCGGTCGAACAGGCGCGCGCCGCGCTCGCAGCGGCCGGCGGCCGCGAGTTAATCTACGAGCAGTTCATCCCGTTCGAGCGCGAACTCTCGATCATCTGCGTGCGCAACGCGCGCGGCGAAACGGCCGCGTTTCCGGTGACGGAGAACGTCCACGTCGAGGGCGTGCTCGACACGACGATCGTGCCGGCGCGCACGAGCGAGCGCGCCACCGGCCGCGTCCGCGAGCAGGCGCTCGACATCGGCGCCGGGCTCGGCATCGTCGGCGCCTACTGCGTCGAGTTCTTCGAGTGGCGCGACGGCGTCTTCGTCAACGAGATCGCGCCGCGCGTTCACAACAGCGGCCACTACTCGCTCGACGCGATGCAGATCTCGCAGTACGAGGCGCATGTGCGCGCGATCTGCGACCTGCCGCTCGTCGAGCCGCGCCAGTTCGCGCCGGCCGTGATGATGAACATCCTCGGCGCCGGGACCGGCGACCATCTGGCCGGCGTCGCGGAGATGCTGCGCGATCCGGACGTCAAGCTCCACATGTACGGCAAGCGGCACGCCGTGCTGCGCCGCAAGATGGGCCACTTCACCGTGCTGGCGCCGACGGTGGACGCGGCGCTGGTGCGGGCGCGCGCGGCGCGCGCGCACCTCTCGTGGACAGGCGAGCCGGTCAGCCCGGAGCGGACGGCTTCGGCGGTATCTCGGTAAAGGCCATCGGCCGGTCCCAGTAGTCGTGCGCGCGCCAGCGCGACTGCTCCGGCGTCGGAGCGGGCGGCGTCTTCGCGGCGAGCGCGGCACGGTAGGCGTCGCAGTAGCGGTCGACCATCCGCTCGACGGTGAACTCGCCCTCGACGCGCGCGCGACAGGCCGCGCGGTCGAGCGCCGCCAGCTGCGGGACGCGTTCGACGGCCTGCTCGACGCCGTCGCACAGAAAACCCGTCACGCCGTCGACGACGATCTCCGGGATCGATCCCATCCGCGCGCCGAGGACGGGCGTCCCGCAGGCCATCGCCTCGACGAGCACGAGGCCGAAGCGCTCGGGGCGCGTCGTCATGTGCACGAGCGCGAGCGCCCCGCCGAGCAGCGCGTTGCGCGCGGCGCGCTCGACCTCGCCGAGGAACTGCACGCGGTCGCCGTCGATGTGCGGCGCGATGCGCGTGCGGAAGTACTCCTCGTCCTGCGGGATCGCGGCCATCTTGAGGCGGACGCCCGCGCGCCGCGCGATCTCGATCGCGAGATGCGCGCCCTTCTCTTCGTGGAAGCGTCCGAGGAACACGAGATAGTCTCCGGGCCGGTCCCGGTACGTGAACGCGCCGGGATCGATGCCGTTATAGACGGTCGAGACGTAGGCGAGGCCGGGGTCGCGGTCGCTGTCGCTGATCGAGCAGTAGAAACTGCGCGCGGCCGCCGCGTAGTAGGCGGCCAGGATCGGCGGCCGCGAGAAGCCGTGGATCGTCGTCAGCAGCGGCGGCGCGGCCGTCGCGAGCGCATAGGTGAGCGGCTTCCAGTCGAACGAGTTGTGGATCAGGTCGAACTCGCCGGCGCGCGCGAACAGCGCCGCCGTGTGCAGCGCGGAGTAGACCTCGTCGTCGAGTCCGCGATCGTCCGCGAGGCCGCGCGGCACCACCGAGACGAGCTTGGCAGGCGTGCGCGAGTCGCCGGTCGCGAACAGCGTGACGTCGATCCCGCGCGCGACCATTCCGGCGGCGATGTCGCCAGCGACCTGTTCCCACGGCCCGTAGCCGGCCGGCGGCGTCGGCCGCGAGATCGGCGCGAGGACCGCGAGCCGCAGTCCCCGCAGCGCGTCGCTCACGCGCGTTCGCGAACGATCGCGCCGTCCTTGACGACGACCGCCGGTTCGCGCAGCGCCGTCAGGTTTTCCGTCACGTCGCGCGCGAGTAGCAGAACGTCGGCCGGCGCGCCTGACCGGATACGGCCCCGGTCGACCCCGAGGAGATCGGCCGCCGCCGCCGTCGCGGTGCGCAACGCGTCGAGCGGCGTCATCCCGAGTTCGGTGTGCATCAACTCGACCTCGTGCCAGTAGCGGTCGTGGCCGTTGAACGGCGTGCCCGCGTCGGAACCGCCGGCGAACCGCACGCCTGCCGCCAGCGCCTTCCGCAAGTTCGCGGCCGCGTCGCGGATCAGCTCGTTGGCCTTGCGAACGGCCCACTCCGGCTGGCCTGCCTCGACGCCTGCCTCGACGATGCGCGTCAGCGCGGACAGCGTCGGCACGAGATAGGCGCCCGTTTCCTTGAAGAGCGCGATGCACTCGTCGTCGAGCAGGTGGCCGTGTTCGATCGAGTCGACCCCGGCCCGCAGCGCGTTCTTGATGCCCCGTGTGCCGATCGCGTGCGCCGCGCAACGCATCCCGTGCGTGTGCGCCTCGACGATGCCCGCGCGCAGTTCGTCTTCGGTCAACTGCTCGATCGCGGGCACGGCGCCTTTGGTCAGCACGCCGCCGGTCGCGATGAACTTGATGCAGTCCGCGCCCGCCTTGCGCTGTTCGCGCACCGCGCGCCGCACGTCCCACGGGCCGTCGGACTCGCGCCCGATCCACCAGCCGTGGCCGCCGGTCATGCAGATGACCCGGCCCGCGACGACGAGCGTCGGCCCGGCCGAACGTCCGGCGTCGATCGCGTCGCGCAGGTCGGCCGTCACCGTCCCGTCCGCGCCGAGGTCGCGCACGGTCGTGACGCCGGACTCGAGCGCCTTGCGCGCGTTTTCCGCGCAGACGAACGCGCGTTGCATCGGCGTCGTCGAGATGAACAGCCCGACCGTGTGCGCCTCGCCGCTCATCTCGAGGTGCGCGTGCGCGTTGACGAGGCCCGGCACCACGGCGACCGCCTCGAAGAGCGCGGCGTCGGCGGGGATCTCGGTCGCGGCGAGGTCTTTGACGCGGCCGCCCTCGAGCAGCAGCGTGCCGTTCGCGCGCGGCGGTCCGTCGCACGTGTGCAGCGCGCGATAGCGGATCGCGAGCGGCCTCACGCGCGCGGCCGTTCGGCGGTAAAGACGTGCGTCGTGTGGACGAGCGCGATCCGGCCCGCGGCGTCGGCGAAGCGCGCGTGCAGCGCGCGCAGTCCGTCGACGATCGCGTCGGCCTCCGGCCCCGCGAGCGGCACGTACGATGCGCTGCGCGCGCGGCCGATCAATCCGTCGAGGTCGAGCGACTGCGCGTTGGGGAAGAGGCGCTCGCGCACCTCGCCGAAGCCCGCGGCCGCCAGCAGCGGACCGACGTAGGAGCGGTACTCGCCGCGCATCGCAGTCGACGTGTCGGCGTGGCGCGGCGGCTCCGCGATCCGGCCGTACTCCTCCGTCGTCGGATCGGAAGAGTCGCGTTCGTTCCAGACGAGCGCGACGCGGCCGCCCGGACGGAGGACGCGTGCGAACTCGCGCGTCGCGTCGTCGTTCGCGAACCAATGAAACGCCTGGAACGACGTGACGAGGTCCGCGCTCGCGTCTTCGAGTCCCGTCGCGTGGGCGAGCCCATCGCGGGCGTCGATCCGCGCGTCGCCGATCGCGGCGCGCATCTGCGGGTTCGGTTCGAGCGCGATGACGCCCACGCCGCGGTCGGCCAGGAGGCGCGACGAGATTCCCGTGCCGGCGCCGACGTTGACGGCGAGCAGGCCGGCCGGGCCGCCGAGTTCTTCGAGCACCGCGTCGATCGCCGCGCTCGGATACGTCGGACGGTAGCGCGCGTAGTCCGCAACGCGGTCGTTGAAGCGGGCGGCGGTCCCGACGAGGTCGCTCATCGCGCGGCCGCCGGCGCGGTGCGTTCGCCGAGCAGCGCGTCGACGACCTCGAAGCAGCGGTCGACGTCGGCCTCCGTCGAGTAGTGCGCGAAACTGAGGCGGATCGCGCGGCCGCCCGCGTCGCCGGCGATCGCGCGCATAAGGCGCGGGCAGTAGAAGTCGCCGATCCGCGCCTCGATCCGGGCCGCCGCGAGCCGGCGCGCGACCGTGTCGCCGGCGATCCCGTCGACGTTGAACGCGAACAGCGGCAGCCGCTCGGCGTCCGTGTTCTCGCCGTAGAGCCGCACGCCGCGCTCCGCACGCGCGGCGAATGCCGCCAGCGTATGCCGCGTCAGGCTGCGCTCGACGTCGTGGAGCAGGCCGATCGCGGCCCGCGCCGTCGGAGCGAGTTCGCCGAGATATGCGATCGTGCCGAGCCAGCCGGCGAGCGCCGCGTGGTTCTGCGTCCCCGTCTCCATCGTCCAGACGCGCGCGTTGCCGCCGGCGACCTTGGGATCGTCCGGTCCAATGAAGCGATCGTGGGCGGCGTCGCTCATCGTCCAAAAGCCGATGTGCGGCGCGTAGACTTTGTAGGCCGAGAACGTTATCAGGTCGATCGCCGGGTCGACGTTGACGACGACGTGCGGCAGAGCCTGCACGCCGTCGACGGTGACGAGCGCGCCGGCCGCTTTTGCCGCGCGCGCGTGGCGCGCGACGTCGAAGCGCCGTCCGGTCGCATTCGAGCAGAAGGGCAGCGCGACCAGGAACGGCGCGCGCTCGAGCGCGGCGGAGAGCGCGGCCTCGTCGAGCCCGCCGGTCGCGTCGACGCCGATCCGCTCGACCGTCGCGCCGAACCGTTCGAGCCAGACCCACGGTTCGATGTTCGCCGCGTGATCGGCGTCGGTGACGACGATGCGATCGCCGGGACGCACGGCGCTTGCGAGCAGGCGCGAAAACGCCATCGCGGCCGTCGTCGCGTTCGGTGCGATGCCGACGCGTTCGACCGGCTGATCGATCAGCGCCGCGAACGCGCCCTTCGCCGCGGCGACGAGGTCGGTCGTCGCCTGCGCGCGTTCGAAGACGCCGCCCTTCGGGGCGTTCTCGTACGCCTGAAATTGGCGCATCCGCTCGAGCGCGACGTTGGGGAGTTGCGCGCCGGCGGCGTTGTCGGCGAGGACGCGGCCGTGGTGGTCGGCGTCGAGGACGGCGGGGAAGCGCGAACGGTTCACGCGCTACGTCGCTCCTGCGCCTCGAGCGCGTTGTACGCGCGCGACGGCAGCGCGTCGCGCCGCAGCGCGCCGGCGATGAAGCGCGAGGCGGCACGCACCGCGCCGAGGTCGATGCCGGTCTCGATCCCCATGCCGTGCAGCATGTAGAGCACGTCTTCGGTCGCGACGTTGCCGGTCGCGCCCGGCGCGTAGGGACACCCGCCGAGTCCGCCGCTCGACGCGTCGAAGATCGCGACGCCCGCCTCGAGCGCCGCGACGATGTTCGCGAGCGCGGTGCCGCGCGTGTCGTGAAAGTGCATGCGCCACGCGCTCGAGCGGCACCACCGTTCGCACGCGCTCGACGACCTCGAAGACCTGGTTGGGCGTACCGACGCCGATCGTGTCGCCGATCGAGATCTCGTCGCAGCCCATCGTCGCGAGCGCGTCGACGACGCGCACGACCGCATCCGGCGGCGACTTTGCCTTCATACGGGACAGCCGAACGCCGTCGAGACGTAGCCGCGCACCCAAAGCCCGTCGCCCTTGGCCGCGCGCACGACCTCGCCGAACGTCGCGAGCGACTCGTCGATCGTCATGTTGATGTTGCGTTTGGTAAACGACTCCGTCGCCGCGGTGAAGACGGCGACGGCGCGCGCGCCCGCGTCGACGGCCCGCGCGAGGCCGCGCAGGTTCGGCGTCAGCACGAGGTAGGTCACGCCGTCGCGGCGCTCGATCCCCGCCATCACCTCGGCGGCGTCGGCCATCTGCGGGATCGCCTTGGGCGAGACGAACGACGTCGTCTCGATCAGGCGCTCACCCGATTCGCGTCAGGAGGTCGATGTAGCGGATCTTGTCGGCGGTGGCGACCGGGGCCGCCTCGTTCTGCAGCCCGTCGCGCGGGCCGACCTCGCAGATCTTGACGCGGCGCGGAATCGAGGACAGCGGGCTCATGGCGCTCTGTGTGACCTCATCCGATCTCCAAAAGTTGTGCGCCGCCCGTCACGAGCGCCCCGGGCGCGACCGAGACGCTGCGGACGACGCCGGCGTGCGGCGCCTCGATACGGTGTTCCATCTTCATCGCTTCGAGGATGACGAGCAGGTCGCGTTCGGCGACGGCGTCGCCCTCGCCGACGACGACCTTGACGATCTTGCCCGGCATCGGCGCCGTGACGCTGCCTTTCCCGCGACCGCCCTTGGCGGCCGCCGCGCAGGCCGATGCGCGGCCGGCGCGATCGGCACGAAGCGATACGTGCCGCCGCCGTACTCGACGCGGATCGCGTCGCCGTCGATGGTCGCGCGGCCTGCGATGCGGCGCTCGTCGCGTTCCGCGACGATGCGGCCGTCGGTCGAACGCGAACGCCGACGTCGCCGGCGAGATCGCCCTCGAGCCGCCAGCGTCCGCCGTCGCCCGTGCGCGATGCGATCGTGCGCGCGCTTCGGATCGCGCCGTGCAGGTCGACCGGGATGCCGACCTCGGCGATGCGCCAGGTGCGGCGGTCGGCCAGCGCGGCGCCGATCGCGAGCAGTAGCGCGTCGTCCGGTTCGCGCGCTCGCCTCGAGCAGTTCGCCGCGCTCGGCGAGAAAGGCCGTCGTCGTGTCGCCGGCGCGGAACGCGTCGTCGCGCGCGATCGCAGAGAGCAGCGGCGCGTTCGTCGGAATCCCTTCGACGCGCAGCGCGCCGAGCGCGGCGGTCAGCCGGTCGACGGCCGCCTCGCGATCGGTACCCCACGCGATCAACTTCGCGATCATCGAGTCGTAGTAGATCGAGATCTCGCTGCCGGCGCGCACGCCCGCGTCGACGCGGATGCCGTCGCCGGCGGGCGGTTCCCACGCCGTGATCGTGCCGCTCGCGGGCAGGTAACCCGTCGCCGGATCCTCGGCGGTCAGCCGCGCCTCGATCGCCCAGCCGTTGCGTCGGCACGTCCTCCTGCGCGATCGTCAGCGGCTCGCCCGACGCGATCCGCAGTTGCCAGCGAACGAGGTCGATGCCGTGGACCATCTCGGTCACCGGATGCTCGACCTGCAGGCGCGCGTTCATCTCGAGGAAGTAGAACGCGCCGTCCTCGTCGAGCAGGAACTCGACGGTCCCGGCGTTCGTATACCCGACCGACTCCGCCGCGCGCACCGCTGCGGCGCCCATCTCCGCGCGCAGGCGTGCATCGAGCGCCGTCGACGGCGCCTCCTCGACGATCTTCTGGTGGCGGCGCTGGATCGAGCACTCGCGCTCGCCGAGATGAATCGTGTGACCGTACGCGTCGCCGAGGATCTGAAACTCGACGTGTCGCGGCCTGCCGAGATAGCGTTCGAGCAAGACGTGGTCGTCGCCGAACGCGGCGAGCGCCTCGCGCCGCGCGGCGTCGAGCGCCTCGCGGAACGCGGCGACGTCGCCGACCACGCGCATTCCGCGGCCGCCGCCGCCGGCGCTGGCCTTGATCAGCAGCGGGGCGCCGATCTGCTGCGCCTCCGCCTCGAGTCGATCGTCCGACTGATCGTCGCCGTCGTAGCCGGGAACGACCGGGACGCCGCGTTCGCGCACGCGCCGCTTGCCTTCGATCTTGTCGCCCATCGCCTCGATCGCGGCCGGCGGCGGACCCACGAAGATCACGCCCGCCTCCGCGACCGCACGCGCGAACGGCGCGCGTTCGGACAGGAAACCGTAGCCCGGATGGAGCGCATCGGCGCGCAGCGTGCGCGCGGCGCCGATGATGCGTTGCGCGTCGAGGTACGATTCGGGCGCGGGCGCGGGACCGATGCGTACGGCGTCGTCCATCGCCGCGAGGTGGAACGCGCCGGCGTCGGCGTCGGAATAGACGCCGAGCGGGACGATCCCGAGTTCGCGCGCCGCGCGCGCGATGCGCACGGCGATCTCACCGCGGTTGGCGATCAGGAGCCGGCGGATCGGACGCCGCTCGCTCACGGTTTCCACGCCGGCGAACGGCGCTCGAGGAAGGCGCGTAGGCCTTCCTGTCCCTCGGGCGTCACGCGCTGACGCGCGATCGCGTGCGCCGTATACTCGAGCGTCTCTTCGTACGGCGTCGCCGAGACGGCGGCGATCAATCGCTTCGCCGCGGCGATCCCCGCCGGACTCGCGGAGAGCACCTCTGCGACGATGCGGTCGACGGCAGCGTCGAGCGCGTCGGCCGCGACGACCTCGTGCACGAGCCCGATGTCGAACGCGCGGCCGGCGTCGAAGCGTTCGCCGGTCAAGAACAGCGCGCGCGCGTGCGATCGGCCGAGTTTCGCGATGACGAACGGCGAGATCACCGCCGGCAGTATCCCGAGTTTCGTCTCGGTAAACCCGAAGATCGTCCCTTCGGCCGCGACGACGATGTCGCAGACCGCCGCGAGCCCCGCACCGCCGCCCAGCGCGGCGCCGTGGATGCGGCCGATCACCGGTTTCGGCACGCCGTCGATCGCGCGGTACATGCGCGACAGGTTGCGCGCGTCTTCGACGTTCTCGCTCTCGCTCAGATCGAGCGACGCGCGCATCCAGTTGATGTCGGCGCCGCCGGAAAAGATCGTGCCGGCGCCGGAGAGGACGATCGCCCGGACGGCGTCGTCCCCGCCGAGTTCCGCGAACGCGGCCTGCAGCGCGGCGATCAGCGCTGCGTTGAACGCGTTGCGCACCTCGGGGCGCGAGAGGACGACGTGGGCGACCGCGCCCTCGCGCCGGACGTCGAGCAGACCTGGCTCCATGCCGCGACCTTCGCGGGCGGCTGTCGGCTCCCTTACGAACGGCCCGGGCGCAGCGTGCTACACTGGGCCGGATGGACGCCGTCGCGGGAACGACTCCCCAAGCTGACGCGCACGGCCCGGCGCGCGACCGGGTCGTCTATCGCCACTCGCTGACCGTCCGGCTGACCCACTGGATCAGCCGCGCTCGCCCTGTTGGTCCTCATCATGAGCGGGCTACAGATCTTCAACGCGGCGCCGTATCTCGACGCCTCGGACAACAGCAGCCCGGCGCACCGCGTCCTCGCGTTCGACGCGGGGACGCTGCCGGACGGCAAGCCGGTCAGCCACGTGATCGTCTTCGGCCACAGGTTCACGACGACGCACCTGCTGGGCTACGGCGACGACGGGATGGGCGGCGAGGCGCCGCGCGCGTTTCCCGCGTCGCTCACGCTCCCCGGCTACCAGGCCCTCGCCGACGGCCGTCTCTGGCATCTGTTCTTCGCGTGGATCTTCGTGGCGTGCGGCGCGGCCTACATGATCGCGGGATTCGCGCGCAAGGATCTGCAGCTGCTGATCCTGCGGCCGTCCGACGTCCCGAAGCTCTGGCCGATGCAGGCCTATTACCTGCGCCTGCGCCGCACGCCCCCTCCCTACGGCAAGTACAATCCGTTGCAGAAGGCGGCCTACACCTCCGTCCTGTTCGTCTTCGCGCCGCTGATCGTGCTCTCGGGGCTCGCACTCTCGCCGGGGATCGACGCGATCGCCAACCCGCTGACCGTCGCCTTCGGCGGGCGGCAGTTCGCGCGGCTGTGGCACTTCGTCTTCATGCTCGCGCTGATCGGGTTTACCGGGGTGCACTTGACGCTGGTCGCGACGACCGGCGTGGTCAACAACCTGCGTTCGATGATCCTCGGCACCTACCGCCTCGGCAAACACGAAGGGACCGGGCCGTGAAGCGGCGTCTGTTCCTGGCGAGCGGCATGGCAACGCTCGCCGGCTGCTCGGGCTGAACAACAAACTGAACGAGAGCGGCTTTCACCACGTGCTCGAGCAGACGCAGTGGCTCAACGAGGCGGTGATCGGGACGCGCGGACGCGCGCGGCTCTACAAACCGAGCGACGTCAACCACGACTTCCGCGTCAACGGCTTCGACACGCCGAGCGACGGCGCGTACGAGCGCTACCTGCGCGACGGCTTCGCGTCCTACCGGCTCGTCGTCGATGGTGAGGTCGAACGCAATCAGGCGTTCACGCTCGCCGAGTTGCGCGCCCTCGGGTCGCTGAGCCAGATCACGCGGCACGACTGCGTGGAGGGCTGGAGCCAGATCGGGGAGTGGAGCGGCGTCCCGCTGGCGGACTTCCTGCGCGTCGTGCGGCCCACCGAGCGCGCGCGCTACGTCGTGTTCCACTGCATGGACCGCGCGCCCGACGGCACGCCGTACTACGAAAGCCTGAACCTCCATCAGGCGACGCACCCGCAAACGCTGCTCGCGCTCGACCTCAACGGGCAACCGCTCGACCCAGATCACGGCGCGCCGGTGCGGCTACGCGTGCCGACGCAACTGGGCTACAAGAGCGCCAAGTGGATCAACCGCATCGAACTCGCCGCATCGTACGGGCACGTCTTCGGTGGCAAGGGCGGCTACTGGGAAGATAACGGTTACGAGTGGTACGCCGGGATCTGATCGCCCTCAGCCGGTAGGCGCGCGCTCGAATCCGCTCGCGCCGCGCGGCGGCAGGCTGCGGCGTTCGACGTGATCGATCCGCGCGAAGTACGGTCGCCCCTCGACGACGGCAGTGACGAACGCGTCGACCGCCGGCGCGTCGCCCTCGACGTTGATCTCGAGCGCTCGGCCCGCGGAGAGGTTGCGCACCGTCCCGGCGACGGGGTGGCTGCGAGCGATCGCGAGCACCTGCTCGCGAAAGCCGACGCCCTGGACGCGTCCGTGCAGCGTCACCACCTCGCGTTTCATGCGAGCCCCGAGGTTGGCGCGCCGCGCGGCGAGAACCTCCGGCCATGAGCGTTCAGAAGATCGTTGCGTTTTCTTTGCACTCGCCGGCGCCGCCGGGATCGCGTTCGCGCCGCATGCTCCGCTCGCCGCGACGGCGGCCGCCCAGGCCATGGCGTCGCCGTCGGCGCCGCCCTCGCCGATCGCGCTGCCGCTGGACGCGCGCTCGAACGTCGACTCGCTGGTCGGCTGGCCGTCCGGCGCGTCGGTCGTCACCGAGCGCAAGTTCGAGGACGCCTTCATCGCGATGCCGTCCGCGGACAACGCCGCGGCGATCGAGCAGCACCTGTCGTCGGTTCCGCACCGCGCCGGGACGCCCGCCGACCATGCGACCGCGCAGTTCGTCGAGGACCGGTTGCGCGCGGACGGTTTCGAGGTTAACGTCGTACCGTTCGACGTCATCTACACGACGCCGACGCAGCAGAGCCTGCAGATCGTCAGCGCGCCCGCGACCGAACTGGATCTGCTCGAGGGCCAGCCCGGTCACCACACGGCCGCAGAGAAGATGGCCGGACCGGCGTTCATGGAGAACTCCGGTGACGGCGACGTCACCGGCCCGATCTTCTACCTCAATCACGGTATGGCGGAAGACTGGGCCGCGTTCGACGCGTTGCACGTCAACATGCCGCCCGGTTCGATCGTCCTCGTTCGCTGGGGCGGCGGCCGCGATCCGCACGCCGGCGCGCGCTTCTACGCCGAGTTGATGAAGCGCAAGGTCGCCGGCTTGATCGAATACGAGGACCCCGAGACGGACGGCTTCGTCAAGGGCCAGATGTGGCCGAACGGCAACTTCAAGAACGAGGGAATGGCCGAGCGCATCGGTGGCCTCAAGCCGACGTTGCCGGGCGATCCGCCGGGCGATCCGACGTTGCCCGGACAGGCGCCGCTCCCAGGCGTCCCACACAAGTCCTGGAACGACATCCCGCATTCGACGATCCCGGAGATGGACGTGACGCAGCGCGTCGCGCGCCAACTGCTCGCGCGGTTGGACGGCCCGGTCGTTCCGGACGGCTGGCACGGCGCGTTCGAGATGGTCCAGCACGTAGGCAGCGGCGCCGAACGCGTGCGGATGGTCGTCAAGATGGACCGCCGCATCGTCAAGATTTGGGACGTTTCGGAACCCTGCACGGCGCCACGCGGCCGGATCAGATCGTCGTCATCGGGAGCCACCGCGACGCGATGGCGTTCGGCGCGATCGACCCCGGCAGCGGCACGACCGACCTCCTGCAGATCGCCGACGGCTTCGCCAAACTCGGGAAGATGGGCTGGAAGCCGGACCGCTCGATCGAGATCGCGTCGTGGGATGGCCACGAGCTCGGCCTGTGGGGTTCGATCTCGCTCGCCTACGCGCACGGCGACATGCTCCGCCAGCACGTCGTGCAGTACATCAACACCGACCAGTTGACGACCGGTCCGCCGTTCGTCGCATCGATGTCGGCCGGCCTCTGGACGTTCGGTACCGAACTCGCCGGCCTCATTCGCGGCCTCGACGGCAAGCCGATCGTCGCCGCCGACAGCGCCAAGACGCCGGTCCTGCGTCCGCCGGGCGGCGGTTCGGACCACATGACCTTCATCTACATGCTCGGCATCCCGGGGACGACGACCGGCTACTATGGGCCGTTCGGTGCGCACCACACGGCCGAGGACAACATCGCCGGCATTCAGACCTACGACCCGGGCTATCGGGAGTCGGTGATTACCTCGCAGTACACCGGTGTGCAGGCGATGCGGATCGCCGGTGCCCAGACGCAGGCGCTGCGCATGTCGGAGGTGCCCGCGCTGATGCTGCGCGACCTGTCGACGTTGCAGGCCGATCCCATCGTCAAAGGCGTCGACGTGACGGCGCTGCGCACGAAACTCGACGCGTTCTTGACGGCGGCGACCGCCGTCGACCAGAAGATGATCGCGGCCGAACAGGCCGGCGACGTGACGACGATGGACGCGCTGCAGGTCAAGATCGCCGAGGCGCGCGACGCGTTCTACTCCGCGGACGGCCTCTCGTACAACCGCTACTGGCACGCGATCGACCGGCTCGTGCAGCCGTACCCGGAAATCTACTATGCGGCGTTCGAGACCGACGATCGCGTCGGAAAGATGAACGCTGCCGTGGCACGCTTCGGCAACGCCGTCGACAAGGCGACGGCCGCGCTGCGGTGACGGCGGTTACACTTTGACCCGGCGGCCGTAACGGCCGCAGGGCGTCGCGAAGAGGCGTGGGCTGAGAAGGAGCGTGCCCGTGCGGTCGATTCGAATCATCCTCGCAGTGTTCTCGGCGGCGTCGCTGGCGGCGCTGGAGGCGTGCGCCGGCGGTGCGGCCGGGCCGGCGCCGCTGGGCGCGAGCGGCGGGACGGGGACGATGGCGTGGGCCGACCACCGCATGCACCCCCAGGACGTGCCGGTCCTGGGCGGATGCCAGGTATTTCCGGCCGACAACCCGTGGAACACCGACATCTCTCAGGCGCCCGTGGACCCGAACTCCGACAACTACATGGCCGCGATGCACGCGTCGACGACCAACCTGCATCCGGACTTCGGCTCGAACCCGCACTACGGCATCCCGGTGACGCTCGCGCCGGCATCGACGCCGTTCGTACACATGAAGTTCTTCCTGTATCCGCAGCAGAGCGATAAGGGGCCGTATCCGTTCCCGCCCAATGCGAAGATCGAGGGCGGCAAGCGCTCGAAGGGCGACCGCCACGTGCTCGTCGTCGGCGAGGTCAACTGCCACCTGTACGAGACCTACAAGTCGTACTACGTCGGGCCGGGCTGGCGCGCCGGCAACGGCGCCGTCTTCGACCTGTCGTCCGACGCGCTACGCCACGAGTGCTGGACGTTGGC
Organism: Vulcanimicrobiota bacterium; assembly: GCA_963743605.1. Lineage (GTDB taxonomy): Bacteria > Vulcanimicrobiota > Vulcanimicrobiia > Vulcanimicrobiales > Vulcanimicrobiaceae > CAVUQJ01. The sequence continues at coordinate 90,514 of CAVUQJ010000020.1, forward strand.
CGACGCGGCGGGCCTGCCGATCACGCCGGCGCTGCCCAAGGTCGACGAGGTCAATCAGGGCGTGATCAATCACGCGATGCGGTTCACCGTAGCGACGACGCAGGCGGCGTACACCCACCCCGCGACCCACTACGCGAGCTCGAACCACGACGCGAACGAACCGCCGATGGGACTGCGCGTGAGGTTGAAGGCGAGCTACAACCTGTCGGGCTTTTATGGCCAGTCGCTCGTCATTCTGACCGCGCTGAAGAAGTACGGCGCGTTCTTGGCCGACAACGGGAGCGACTGGTACATCACGGGCGCGACCGACTCACGCTGGAACAACAACGATCTCGACCAGATGAAGACGGTGCCGGCCAGCGCGTTCGAGGTGATCCAGCTGGGGACGATCTACACCGACTGTTAGCGTCCAGCCGAGCGAAAGGCGCGGCTCGCCTCGAGCAGCGCGCCGCCCGCGATGATCGCGCCCGTGACGACGATCGTGATCGCGACGCTGGCGTTCACCCACGTGCGTAGCACCAGCAGCGACGCGGAGGCGGCGTTCGATGTGCCGATCAGCACCCACGACCCGCTACGCAGAAGGATGTACACGATGACGAGCCCGGCGCCGGCGGCGACGAGCCCTACGACGGCGCGGGCGCGCGGCCACGCGGCGACGTAGAGGTCGGCCACGTCGATTGCGATGCCGACGAACGAGAGCAGCAGGATCGGCCAAAACAGCCGGTGCCAAACGGGGGCGAGCGCGACGGCTGCGTTGGCGCCGGAATAGATCGTCACGCCCCACAGCACGTTGAGCCACCACACGGTGAAGACGACGCGAACCGTCAACGTGAAGATCGTCGTCGCGATCGACTGTCGGCGCTGCGCCCGGCTCGTCGGCAGCACGGGAAGGCGGCGCGGATCCCAGCGCGTGAACAGGCCGCAGGCGAGCCCGTAGCGCTCGATCAACGCGAACGCGATCGTGACCAGGCCGATCGAGTAGATCGTCGCCTGCACGAGGTGAAGGAGCGTCGCGATCACCGTTTCGATAGGACCGTCGCCGCCGAGAACGGCGCTCGGCGCGATGACGAGCACGAAGACCGGCACGAGGATGCATAGCAGCAGGACGCGCAGGACGAGGCGATAGAGCGGCAGCAGGGCCGGCCCGATCAAGTACTGCTGTGGCAGGTAACGGGCGGCGACGAGCATCGGGTGACCGCGTTCCTTGAGAATCGCTGCGATCGTGTCGTCGCTGACCGTCGCGCCGCGCGCGACGCGGCGTTCGTCGACCTCGGAGCGCAGGTCGTCGGAGAGTTCATCGATGACGTTGGCGCGCTGGTTGACGGGCAGCCAGAATTCAACGGCGTGCAAATAGCGATCAATGAGTTCCATCTTGGCCTCCTACGATGCGGTCGAGGGATGCGTCGAGCGCCTTCCACTCCCCCAGGAGTGGGGCGAGAATCGAGACGCCGGCCGGCGTGAGCCGGTAGAAGCGCTTGCGGCGCTTGTCTTCCTCGCGCCAGTCGCTCTGGAGCAGCCCCTGGCTTTCGAGCCGGCGCAGCAGCGGATAGAGCGAGCTCTCGTCGATCTGCAGACCCCGGTCGGCCAGCGACTTGCGCAGCGTGTAGCCGTAGAGTTCGGTCCGCAGGGCGGCCAGGACGGCGACGGCGAGGCAACCGCGGCGCAACTCGAGCCGGAGGTTCTCAAAGTACTCGTTATCCAAGGCGGACGGCAGCTACTGAGTGGCACATAGTGTTTGTAAGATAGTGTATATCATACAGTATTGGGCGGGGTCAAGGCCGCGATGGCCACGCCGGGACGCGTCGCCTCGGTCGGGTCAGCTGGAACGTTCGAAGGCGAGCAGCCGGTGCTCGCAATGACAGCGGGCCGCAGCCGCGCGGCTTGCCGTCGGCGCCGACGACCCGGTGGGCCGGGACGAAGAGGTCGATCGGGGTCCGGCTCATCGCGGCCGCGACCGCTGCGGTGCGCGAGCGGCCGGCCGATCGCGCACGCGACGTCCCCGTAAGAGACGACGTCACCGAACTCGAGGCGCGCGACCGCCTCCCAGACCTCGACCGTCAGCGGCGGTGCCCTCGAAGCGAAGCGGCAGGTCGAAGCGCAGCAGCCCCCGCGCACAGTAGGCGTCGACCTGGCGGCGTGCCGCCGCGAGCAGCGGATGCTTCGTCGACGACGGCGGCGCGGCGCGACCGGCGCACGAACGCCGCGGCGACGATCGCATCGTCGCCCGCCTCGACGCGCAGCGCGACGCCGAAGGGCGTGGGCATCTCGGCGACTGCTAAGGACACGCGTAGCGAAGTCAGTGCGTCGCGGGAATATTGAAGTCGGCGCCGCGTGCGGGGCCGCTCGGCCAGCGCGCGGTCGTCGTCTTCAGCCGCGTGTAGAACCGTACGCCCTCCAGGCCGTGCACGTACACGTCGCCGAACAGCGAGCGCTTCCAGCCCCCGAAGGAGTGGAACGCCATCGGCACCGGGATCGGGACGTTGACGCCGACCATCCCGGCGCGCACGCGGTGGTCGAACTCGCGCGCGACGCCGCCGTCGCGCGTGAAGATCGCCGCGCCGTTGCCGAACGGATGCGCGTCGACGATCCCCAGCGCCTCGTCGAACGAACGCGCGCGCACGACGACGAGCACCGGGCCGAAGATTCCTCGCGATAGATGCGCATCGCGGGCGTGACGCGATCGAACAGCGACGCGCCGAGGAAAAAGCCGTCGCCGTCGAAGCGTTGCGCGCGGCCGTCGACCACGAGGTCCGCGCCTTCCGTCACGCCGAGATCGACGTACGAGCGCACGCGCTCGCGGTGTTCCGCCGTGATCAGCGGGCCCATCTCGACGCCGTCCGCGTCGCCCGGTCCGACGCGCAGCGTCGCGAGCCGTTGCCGTAGCGCCGCGATCAGCGGCGTCGGCCGTCGCGTCGCCGACGGCGACAGCGACCGAGATCGCCATGCAGCGTTCGCCCGCGCTGCCGTAGGCCGCGCCGATCAGCGCGTCGGCCGCCTGCGCGACGTCGCGTCCGGCATCACGACCAGGTGGTTCTTCGCGCCGCCGAGCGCCTGCACGCGCTTGCCGGCCTGCGTCGCGGTGCGATAGACGTGCTCCGCGACCGGCGTCGAGCCGACGAACGAGATCGCCGCGAGGTCGGGGTGCGCGAGCAGCGCGTCGACGGTCTGCGCGTCGCCGTTGACGACGTTGAACACGCCGGCGGAGAGTCCGGATTGCGCGAGCAAGAGCGCGAGCTCCGTCGCGAGGCTCGGATCCTTCTCGCTCGGCTTCATCACGAACGTGTTGCCGCAGGCGAGCGCGATCGGGAACATCCATAACGGCACCATCGCCGGGAAGTTGAACGGCGAGATACCGGCGCAGACGCCGAGCGGCTGGCGCTGCGAGACGCATCGACGCCGGTGCGCGACGTTTTCCGTATACTCGCCCGCGAGCAGGTGCGGGATGCCGCAGGCGAACTCGACGACCTCGAGCCCGCGCTGCATCTCGCCGCGCGCATCGGCGAGCGTCTTGCCGTGTTCGGCCGTGATCGAGCGCGGCCAGCCGCGCGGCGTGGTCGGCGAGCAGCGCGCGGAACCCGAACAGCACGCGCGGCGCGACGCGGTGCGGGCGTCGCGGCCCACGCCGGGAACGCCGCCCGTGCGGCGGCGACGGCCGCCGCAACGTCTTCGGGCGAGGCGAACGGGACGCGCTTGGTGACGCGTCCCGTCGCCGGATTGAAGATGTCTCCCAAGCGCGTCGCCTTAGGCCGTGGTCATCGGCGGTCCGGGCGGCGGTGGCGGCGGCGGCTGATAGCCGGCCGGGCCGGTACCGCCGGGCGGATAGTCGCCGCCGGCGCCCGCGCGCAGCGCGGCGACCTCACGCTCGATCGGCCACGGCGAGAACGCGAACAGGATCAGGATCACGAGATTTGCCCCTGGGATCAGGAGCAAGAGCGAGAGCGGACCGGCGTAGCCCGCTTTGACGGCGATCCGCCAATAGCACCAAATGCTAAAGACGACGATCGCGATGATGATCAGGAAGATAACCAGGAAGTACGCGCTCATCGCGGCGAGGAGGGCCGGTTCCATATGTTGGTCGGCCACGCAGGTACCTCTCTTTCGTAGGCGCCGGCAAGATAGGAGAACGGCGTTACGCGTCCTCCAAAGAACGACGCAGGATCGACGCCGTATGCGTCCGCCAAAGCTTGTAACTCGTCCTCCCTCAAGGCGATGGCCGCGTCTTCCGCTTCCGCAAGCCGTTCCGGGTAGGACGCGTGCGGCGTCCGCGGCCGCCTCGAGGTCGTAGCCGAGCCGGACGCGCGTCGAGATCAGGCGTTCGGCGACCTCTGTCAAGAGCGTGCCGCGGTCGGCGTCGTCTGATTGCATATGTGTTACATCCGGAAGACGCCGAAGCGAGTCGGCTGTCGCCGGGCGTAGAGCGCCGCTTCGAGGCCGATGCCCGAGCACGCGCCGCGTGTCGAGCGGATCGATGACGCCGTCGTCCCACAGGCGGGCGGTCGAGTAGTAGGGGCTGCCCTCGTGCTCGTACTTCGCGAGGATCGGCGCCTTGAATTCCTCTTGCTCCTCGGGCGTCATCGTCTTGTGCTTGGCCTTGTCGGCCTCGAGCCGCACGGTAGCAGGGTCGATGCGGCCTGCTCTCCGCCCATGACCGAGATGCGCGCGTTCGGCCACATCCAGAGCTGGCGCGGCGAGTAGGCGCGCCCGCACATCCCGTAGTTGCCTGCGCCGAAACTGCCGCCGATGATGACGGTAAACTTCGGGACCTCGGCGCAGGCGACCGCGGTGACCAGCTTGGCGCCGTCCTTGGCGATGCCGCGGTTTTCGTACTCCTTGCCGACCATGAAGCCGGTGATGTTCTGCAGGAAGACGAGCGGCGTCCCGCGCTGCGTGCAGAGTTCGATGAAGTGCGCGCCCTTGAGCGCGCTCTCGCTGAACAGGATGCCGTTGTTGGCGAGGATGCCGACCGGGTGGCCTTCAATGCGCGCGAATCCGCAGACGAGCGTGCTGCCGTAGAGCGGCTTGAACTCGTGCAGCAGCGAGCCGTCGACGAGCCGCGCGATCACCTCGCGGACGTCGTAGCCGATGCGCGGGTCGGCGGGATCCGCCGTATATTTCCTCTTGCGGGTAGACCGGCGGTTCGGCGTCGCTGGTGTCGCGCGGGCGTAGCGGCGGGGGCGCGAGGTTGGCCACGATCGAGCGCACGAGCGCGAGCGCCTGCTCGTCGTCGTCGGCGTAGTGATCGGCGACGCCGGAGATGCGCGTGTGGACGTCGGCGCCGCCGAGCTCTTCGGCGGTCACGATCTCGCCGGTCGCCGCCTTGACGAGCGGCGGACCGCCGAGGAAGATCGTGCCCGTTGCCGGCAACGATGATCGTCTCGTCGGACATCGCGGGAACGTATGCACCGCCCGCCGTGCACGAGCCCATGACCGCCGCGATCTGCGGGATACCGTTCGCCCGACATCCGCGCCTGGTTGTAGAAGATGCGTCCGAAATGGTCGCGGTCGGGAAAGACCTCGGCTTGCATCGGCAAGAACGCGCCGCCGGAGTCGACCAGATAGATGCACGGTAAATGGTTTTGCTGGGCGATCTCCTGCGCGCGCAGATGCTTGCGCACCGTCAGCGGGTAGTAGGTGCCGCCCTTGACGGTGGCGTCGTTGGCGATCACGACGCAGTGCCGGCCCTCGACGGTGGCGATCCCGGTGACGATCCCGGCAGACGGCGTCGCGTCGCGATAGACGCCGTCAGCGGCGAGCGCCGAGAACTCCAGGAACGGGCTGAGCGGGTCGGCCAGCCGGTCGATCCGCTCGCGCGCGGTCAGCTTGCCGCGCTTGCGGTGCCGCGCGACGGCCTCGCGGCCGCCGCCCTCGCGCACGCGGGCGAGCCGCTCGCGCAGGTCGGTGACCAGCCCCCGCATGCGGGCTGCGTTGCGCACGAAATCGTCCGACGCGGGATCGAGCCGCGTTTCCAAGAGGTTCATGCGAGGGTCTTAGACGGCGGTTAGATTGTGTCCGCCGGCTGACCGTACGGCCCGCCGCCGCGTTACTCTCTTGTCATCCAATCCTCTTCAAGGGACGCGCTCCGTGGACGCCACACCGTATCGCCCGTCGGGCACGCTGAACGCAGCGACCGCACTCGCAGCCGTACCAAGGGCCGTGGAACCGCCGGGCCGCAGCGCACCTGCTACGGCGTGCCGGGTTCGGGGGCTCGCCCGACGACATCGCGCCGCTTGGCGGCGGTCTCGATGAATGCGGCGGTCGACAGCCTCGTGCGGTTTCCCGACGACGGCCGGCCTCGGCGACCGGCCCGTCGACATGCCGGACCCGCTAGACTACCTCTCGGTGCTGCGCGAGATCGCGCTGGCGACGAAGAACGGCGATGCGCCGACGACGGCAAACAATTACGCATGGACTTGCGTGAAGTCGATACAGCGCAGCAACCTCGCGTTGCAGCGATGGTGGCTGCAGCGGATGCTCGCGACGCCGGCTCCGCTTGCAAGAGAAGATGACGCTCTTCTGGCACGGGCACTTCACGAGCGAACTCGGCGACGAAGGGAACGTCGCCCGAAGAGGCGCTCGCGCAGAACAACCTCTTCCGCCAGTACGCGCTCGGCAACATCCACGATCTGACGCAGGCCGTGTCGACCGATCCCGCGATGCTGCGCTACCTCGACAACGCACGCAACGCAACGCGCGCATCCCGAACGAAAACTACGCGCGCGAGTTGATGGAATTGTTTACGCTGGGGATCGGCAATTATACGGAGACAGGACATTCGCGAGAGCGCGCGCGCGTTCACCGGCTGGACGGTACGGCTCGGTGCGTTCTACGACAACCCGCGCCAACACGACGACGGCCGCAAGACGTTCCTGGGCCGAACCGGCAACTTCGACGGTCGCGACGTCGTCGACATCATCTTCCAGCAGCCGGCCGCCCCGCGCTGGTTTGCGAACAAACTGCTGAACTTCTTCGTCTACAATCAGCCCGAGCCGGCGCTCGTCGACGGCGTCGCCGCGCTGCTGCGCAGCCACGACTTCGACCTCCAACCGGTGATGTCGACGCTGCTGCGTTCGAACGTCTTCTACTCGCCGCGCGCCTATCGCGCGCTGGTCAAGAGTCCGGTCGAATTCGTGGTCGGGACGTACCGGCTCTTCGGCGTTCCGAACGTCGACGATTCCGCGCTTGCGTGCCCTGCGCCGGATGGGACAGATCCTCTTTCATCCGCCTAGCGTCAAGGGCTGGGACGGCGGCATCGCTTGGTTGAACAGCGGCACGCTGATCACGCGCGAGAACTTCGCCAGCGCTCTGATGGTTTCGCCGATGACCAAGGACGGGTCGTGGCTGACCGCGGCCGGCCCGCGAAGCGCGCGCGAGGCGGCACAAGCCGTCGTCGACGGCGTGCTGCAGGGCGACCTCGCCCCGGCAGGGGTCGAGCGCATCGTCGCATACCTCAACGGCGCCGGCACCGCGGCGAACGGAATGTTCTCCGGCGAGAACTTCAGGAACGCATTCGCGGCGCGGCCTATCTCGCGATGGCGACACCTGCGTACCAACTCAATTGATGACGGCCGAGTGTGAAGGGATGATCTCGTGAGCAAGTCGTTGATGAAGCGTGGCCGGTTCCTCCTCGGGGCCGTCTCTGGTCTGACGGTGGGGGCGAACGCCGATTCGCTGTTCGCTCGCGCGCTCGCCCAACCGTCGCTGCCGGGTCTCCCCGGCGATGCGGCGGATCGCATCCTCGTCGTCGTCAACCTCGCGGGCGGCAACGACGGGCTGAACATGGTCGTGCCGCACGCGATGGACGAGTATTACCGCTACCGTCCGACGCTCGCCGTGCCGCGCAACGACGTATTGCGGCTGAGCGATCAGGTCGGCTTCAACCCCGTGATGCGCTCGCTCAAGACGATGTTCGACGGCGGGAGGGTCGCGATCGTGCAGGGCGCGGGCTATCCCAAACCCGATCACTCGCACTTCCGCTCGACGCAGATCTGGCAGACCGCCGCGCCCGACACGATCGAGCGCACCGGCTGGGTCGGCCGGTATCTCGACGACGCGCACCTGCCCAAGGGCAACCTGTTCAACGCGATCGCGATCGCGCAGGTGCTGCCCGAGGTGATGGTCGCCGACGCGACCGACGTGCCGGCGATCTCCGACGTGCACGGCTACGGCCTGTACAGCGACCGGCGCGCCGACGCGCGCGCCGCGTTCAGCACGCTCGCGAGCGACGACCGCGCGCCGTTCTCGTCGCCATACCTACCGGTCGTCGCGGAGATCGAAGAGCACGCGCAACGCGGCTCCGAAGAGTTGCCGAAACTGCTGGGCGGCTACAAGACCGATGCGTCGTACCCCGCGACGACGATCGGCCGCAGTCTCGCGCTCGCCGCGCAGATCGTCGCCGGGCGGCTCGGGACGCGCGTGATCTACGTGCAGCACGGCTCGTTCGATACGCACGTCTCGCAGCAGGCGACCCAGGACCGTCTGCTCGAGCAGTTCTCCGATGCGATGAGCGCGTTCTACGCTGACCTCGCGGCGCACGGCAACGACGGCCGGGTCCTGACGATGACGTTCTCCGAGTTCGGGAGGCGCGTCGCCGAGAACGCGAGCAAGGGCACCGATCACGGCGAGGCCAGCCCGATGCTGCTGATCGGCGCCGGCGTCAAGGGCGGCATCTATGGCGACCATCCCTCGCTCGCGCAACTCGACGCGGGCGACGCGATCTTCACGACCGATTTTCGCAGCGTGTACACGACCGTGCTCGAACGCTGGCTCGGACGGCCGGCCAACCCGATCATCGCCGGTTCGTTCCCGTCGCTGGCCGCGCTCGGATAGGTCCGGCGCAGGCTCGTGACGAGGTCGCTCGGCCGGTTACAGGAGAGACGAACCGCCTATAGGTAAGATACGCACCTAAGGGGCGCACCCTGCCCCGTTCCGAGCAAAGAAAGCGTATCTTGGAGTATTTCGAAGGGCAAACGGCCTCGCTGACCCGCACGGTCACCGAGGCCGATGTCGAGGCGTTCGCATGGGTCACCGGCGACGCCAACCCCGTCCACCTGGACGAGGAGCACGCCGCGCGGACGCGGTTCGGCCGCCGGATCGCACACGGGATGTTGGTCGGATCCTACATCTCGGGGTTGTTGGGCTCCGAGTTCCCCGGGCCCGGCACGATCTACATGTCGCAGACGATGAAGTTCTTGCGGCCGGTGTATCTCGGCGACACGGTCACCGTGACCGCGACCGTGACCGCCTATCGCGAGGACCGTCAGATCCTGACGATGCTGACCGAGTGCTTCAATCAGCACGGCGAGAAGGTGCTCGGCGGCGAGGCGGTTTGTTTGGTGAGCGACGTCGTCGAACGCGTGCCGATCGCGACCGTCCGCAAGAGTCCGCCGCCACCGCTCCGCCGGATGCAACTGCCGAAGACGACGTAACAACGTGCGCGCGATTTTCTTCGCCGCGGTCGTCGTCGCGTGCACGGCAGGACTCGCGTCCGCCGCGCCCGTTCGCATCGTTCCCGTTGCGAGCAGCGTTCATCACTGACTCCCCGGGCCAACCACGCTCTGCCCGGCGTCGCCGGGTGGGAGCGGTCTGCTGCCGGACGGCGACTTCTCGCAGGCGCGCGAGCCGAAGGACGGCGGTGCGTTCGGCGTGCGCAAGGGCGCTGTCTTCGCGCCGCACTGGATCGTCACGGGGCCGCGCACGATCGACTTCTACGGCTTCAGCGTCGAGTGGACGGTGCCGAACGGCGTGTGCAGCGTCGATCTCGACGGCACGCCCGGCCCCGGCGGGATACTCCACGATCCGATTCGGACGCGGATAGGCGCGACGTACACGGTTGCGTTTCTCTTCTCGGCCAACGGCGGCGGGCGACCTACCGTCAAGCACATGACGGTCAGGGTCGACCGGTTGCAGTTCATGCAGTTCTGCTGGGACACGACCGGCGGCAACGACGCCAATAACGGAAACTGGGCGCTAGAGACCTGCCAGTTCAAGGCGCGGAACCCGATGACGAGCCTGCACCTTCAGAGCAACGATGGCGGCCGCGGCAACTGGGGCCCGATCGTCGCCGCAATCTCCGTCACGAGAGACTGAGGCCGGCGCCGGACCGGGGCCGGCCTAACGCCGGGCCTTTACGAACCGCGGGAAAGAGCGACGAACCCGATCAGCGCCAGCGTCATAAAGCCGCAGAGTGCATAGCCGACGGTCGTCGACCACCACCGGTTCTTGTATTGGCCCATGATGCGCTCGTCGTTGGCAATATGGGTCACCATGAACAGCAGGAACGGTGAGATCGCGCCGTTGAGCACGGCCGAGTAGTATAGTAGCTTGAACGGCGGAATGTGGACCGCGTTTACGGCCAGCCCCACGAAGCACGAAATCGCGATGATCGCATAGAAGCGCCACTCCGCCCTCAGTGGTTTGGCCAAGCTGCGCGGCCAGCCAAAGGCGCCCCCAACAGCGTAGGCTGAAGAGGCCGCCATGACCGGTATCGCGAGCAGCCCCGATCCGACGATGCCGAGCGTAAAGAGCACGAACGCGTACGGCCCGGCGAACGGGCGAAGCAACTCGGCGGCTTGGGCAGCGCTCTGGACATCCGTGTTGCCGTGGGCATGTAGCGTCGCCGCGGCCGTCACGATGATGAAGAACGCAATCGCGTTGGAGAAGAACATGCCGAAGCGCGTATCCCAGCCGAGATAGCCGACGTCTTTGCTGCTGGTTATGGGACGCTGCGTGTCGTCACCGGCGATCGAGCCTTTGTCGACGAGTTCTTCGACTTCTTGATTCGATTGCCAAAAGAATTCATACGGTGAAATCGTGACGCCCAAAACCGCGATCAACGTCAGCACGAAGCTCTTGTTCCACTCTATGCCGGGGAACAGGACGTGCGTCAGCGCTGCGTGCCAATCCACGTGTACGGCGAGTGCTGCAGCGACGTAGCTCAACAGCGTGAGCCCGAGAAACTTCAAGTACGTGGCGTAGTGACGATAGGGAACGAACACGATCAACGCGACCACGGCCGGAGTCGCAAGCACGAGGATCAGCCAATACGGAACGTGCCACAAGAGTTGGGAGGACTCCGCCATCGCGCTCAGGTCGGCGCCGATGTTGATCGTGTTCGTGACGACCTGAATCAGGATGATGAAGTAGAGAATCGGCTTCGCGTACGTTCTTCGGATGACCGTGGCAAGGCCCTGACCCGTGACGAGGCCGATGCGACCGGACATCTCCTGCACGGCCACCATCAGGGGAAGCGTGAAAAGCGTCGTCCACAGCTGCCCGTAGCCGAATTGCGCGCCCGTCTGAACGTAGGTGCCGATGGCAGCCGGATCGTCGTCCGACGTACCGGTAACGAAACCCGGTCCGAGCCGCCCGAGGAGAAGCCGGAGGTTCACGCGGGTCTCCGTGTTCCACGTCGTCGTGGGCGGGCCCCATGCCGTGACCGCCATTCAGCACGGGTCGGTCATCGAACCGGCAGGCCGTCGCGGCCCGCTCTGCTCCGGAGAGCCTTCGGCCAACCTCGTTGGATCGCCATCGCGAACCTTGCGTGGGCCTCGTGTTGCGCAGCGAGGTCCTCGAACGACGCCTCGGTGACGTCCACCATCACGCGGAAGATTCTCCCGGTAAATCCGAAGGGTGATTCATAGAGCTCTGAGACCGGCGAGCACGTGTCACAGCCCACGTCGAAGCTCTCGTTTGCGGTAAAATAGCCCGCCACTTGTTTCTCGAAACGCCCCTGACCGATCGTCTTGTTCCCGAGGCGAAGCGTCACGGTTCCGCCCGTGCCGATACCGCCGTCCTTGTCGACTTTCACCTCGGCAGAGAGCACATGCCGCCCGGGCGGAATCGGCTCCGCGGACGGGACGCGATAGTGAACCTCGTTATAGTAGTTGTGTTCCCAGTGCAGCTTACCGTCTTTCAGGAAGAAGGAGAACCCGCCGGACAGACCGCCGCAGCAGACGAGCACACCCTCAGCGCCCCCTTCGGGTATCTCGACCTCGGCCGCAAGCGTATGGTGGACGTTCTTGGTATTCGGCGACGAACGCTCACCCACGCGGATCGTTCCGGGAGGATACGCGAAGTGCGTCTTTCCGCGGATATGACTCGGCCGCAGCGTCGGATCGGCGCGCTCCGCAAACCGGTCGTCGAGCGGGAGGACGTTGTACTTCGCGGCCTCGGCCATAAAGCGATCTTGCAGATCGCGCAGTGTCCCGAGCCGAGAACCGTCCGGGGTGTCAGCGGATGGTGTCGACGCTAAAGACGGGCTCGACGTTGAGGTCGCTCGCGCAATTGCCGCGCACGTTGATGCAGTGATAGGTGACGGTGAGATGGCGACGCGCGATGAGCCGTCGCAAAAGGCGTTGCAGGCTGGGTGAGGGTCCCAGGGCGTAGAGATCGGTGAACGAGCCGTTCGGGAGGATGTCGGCGCCTAGCCGGGGCGTGGCGCGGTCCGCGCACTCGTAGCACCGCGGCCTCAACACGACGGCGACGTCCGGGCGGACGTAGTTGCTGAGAACCAGCGCATAGCCGAGATAAGCGTCGCTCACGACGACGGCTCTCGGCGCCTTGTTGATCGCCGCGGCGACGGCGATCGAGTTGTCCTCCATCTTGTTCCACCACGTCGTCGCTTGCGCACTCACGAAGCCGGAATACGCGCCGGCTGCGAGCAGTGCGACAAACAGCCCGTAACCCGCAACCCTGAGCCTCGCCTGGGCAGCGCGCGTCAGCAACCAAAGGGCGCCGACCAGACCAAAATCGAGATAGAGGTACGCCGGCGTTAGATAGCGCGGATTCCGCATCACCTGGCCGCCCGAGAAAAGGTCGAGCAGGATCAGCGGGAGCGTCGAACACAGCAGCGGTAACGCGAGAAATAGGGACACGCGCGCGCGCTGCCGGCGCATGACCAAGGCGAACGCCGCGGCGAGCGCGAGCAGGGCCGCACCCGTTGTCGCGACACCGACGCGTGACGTCTGCTGCGCGTTCGTGTCGAAAAACGTGAGCCGCAACGACGACGCGAACGTCCGCGAGATCGCCAATACGGAAGACCGGCTGCGTAATGTCGTGGCGAGCTGATCGATGACCGCTCCGGCATGATGCAGCAGGATCAGCGCCCAGGGCAGGTAGGCCAGCGCGCCCGCGGCGAGGGCAAAGCAGCAGCGTAGGAGCAGCCCCGGATTGGAGCGCTGCGTCGCGAGGACCCAGAAGGCGAGCCCTGCTAGCGGGAAAACCGTAAACGGGAAGACATAGAGGCTGCCGGCCGTCAGCAGCGCGAGTAGCCACCAGTCCAGCAGCCGGTCGCGACGAACGGCACGCAGCAGCGCGGCGTTGAGCGCCAGAAGCGCGACTCCCCACAGCGCGTACTCGCGAGCCTCCTGCGCGTAGAGCATCGCGACCGGCGACAATGCGAACACGGCGACGGCGATCCAGGCCGCGCGTCTTGAGCGATACAGTTCGAGTCCGAGCCAAAATGCCAGGGGTAGCGCAAACAGCGAGATGATCGCCGAAAGCATGCGTGTCGCCACGATCGAGTCCCCAAAAGCGCCGACCCAGAGGTGCCCCAATTCGTAGTACAGCGGCGGGTGATGCGGCTCTTCGAGCGCGAGCCCGATCACGGGCATCAGCATGTTCGCAGTGCCGCCCGGGACGACCGGATGGAGGACGGACGCGACGTCGCGAATGCTGTGCAGGGCGGCGGCATCCTCGACGAGCCGCGTTTCCGTCTCGCCAAGCATTCGCAGCGACGTATAGGCCTCATCGCCCCAATAGACTTTTCGATCGATGTGGTAGAAGCGGAAGAAAACGCCGAGCACGATAGCTAGGCCGGCGATGACAAGCAGCGGCGCGGGCGCGATCGACCGGCGCGAGTCCTCTATTGAGAGCTCGGACGCATCGTTCGATCTGTTAACGACGGTCATCTACATTGTCTCCCGACCACGCTGGGAGGCTCGACGGCTTGGTCGACTTGGCTTGCGATGCGGGCAACGAGCAAGCGATGCACCGCAACGTCGGCACTCGCGAATCGCCACGACGGGGGTTGCCTGGGTCGTTTCGCTCGCATGGGAATACGGTACAGTCGACCTCATGGATCACGTCTCCGCTCCCGCCGCCGGGGTGGCGATGCAGGTTCGACTCCTCCCAACGACGGCCGCGAGCCATCGATCCCGGTGGTTTGTATGGGCCGGGAAGCTACGGTGGGATGCGGACAATCCTCCGCTCGACCGGGCGTCGAATATTCCAAGTGTCACGATGAGCGGTACGATCTGCGCGCCGACGACGCAGACGATGTTCGTTATCGCTTCCGGATCGAGGAAAACGGTCACGCGTCGCGATCGCGCGCGCTCGGGCCAAGACGAGTAGCGCTTGACAGCCCGACGAATGACTGCTATAACCGCACCCAAGATGTCCCTACAGTTCGTCGGCGCGATCCATCATCATCATCACGGAGCTTCCGGCCTCGTGCGATGATCGTTTGAGTCGTTCCCGACATACGCACACGAGGCCGCGAAAGATCGCGGCCTTTTTGTTTCCCCTCGCTCGCTGAGAGGTCAGCACGTTATGGTCGTTCTCGTCGCGAAGAACCGTGGGCTCGCGCAGCAAATCTCGCGCGCCGTCGCCGTCGTTCCGACGCTCGGGGTGCGGACGCGTTACGCAGTACGCGGCGAGGACGTGCCGTACCTGAGCAACGCGTTCGCTCGGACGGGGCGCAGCGTCATCGCCGCGACCGGCGACGACCTGGTCGACGAGTGGCTGGCCGCCGGCAACGTCCTCGACTGGCGCCTGCGCCGCCGCCGGATCGCGTGGACGGACCCGGCCGCGCGTTACGGCAAACCGGCCCTCTGCCTGCTCGGGGCGCCGGACGCAAGTCTGACCGGCGGGGCCGTGCGTATCGCGGTGTGCTCGCGCTATTGGAACCTGGCGATGCGCTTCTTTGCACGCAACGCGGACGGCGCGACCGAATTCGTTCCGATCCAGGGCGCGCTCGAAACGGTCTGCCTCGAGGGGCTCGCCGATTTCATCGTCGACATCGTCGTAACCGGCGAGACGGCCGCACGGGCCGGTCTGGTCGTCCACGAGGTCATCTCGCGCAGCGACATCGCAATCTTGGAGACCGCGTGAACTCGGCCGCAGCCCGCGTGCGCGCAAACCGGAACGAGTCGCCGCTCGGACCGCCGAGCCACGTCATGCAGGCGCTGCGGTCGCTCGAGCCCGAGGACCTGCAGCGTTATCCCACCGACAAGCTCGAACGGCTCCAGAGCGCGCTCGCCGCGCGCCTCGGGCGCCGCAGCTCGTCGGTCGTTGCCGGCAGCGGGGCCGACGACATGTTGTTTGCGCTGGCGCGCGCGTTTCTCGGCGCGGGCGACAACATCGTCACCGTGCGGCCCACGTTCGGCATGTATGCCACCGTTGCGGAACTGGCGGGCGCGTCCGTGCGCGGGGTGCCGTATTCCCGGCGCTGGACTCTCGATCCGATCGCCCTCGTGCGCGCCGCCGATCGGCGCACGAAGCTCGTCATCCTCGGCCACCCGAACAATCCGACCGGTGAGACGCTCGCAATCGAGAGCGCCGTCCGCCTGAGCAAGGAGCTGCCACGCACGCTCGTCGTCATCGACGAGGTCTATCTCGCGCTGTCGCCGGCGTCGCTCGTTTCGGCGGTCGTCGGCCTGCCCAACGTGGTCGTCGTCGGCTCGCTGTCGAAGGCCGCCGCCCTCGCCGGCATTCGCGTCGGCTACGTCGCCGCCGCCGAACCGGTCGCGGCCGCGCTGCGACGAGCGACGGCGCCGTATCCCGTCGGCGTGGCGTCGCTCGTCGCGGCAATCGCGTATCTCACCGGCGGCGCCGAGACCGCGCTCTTCGAACGCAGGCTCACCGAGCAGGTCGCACGCAGCCTCGACGCGATCGTCGCTACGATCGGGCCGCTCGCCGACGGCTGCTGGCGCGGCGCGGGCAATTTCGTGCTCTTCGACTTCGGCGAACGCGCCGACGCCGTCGTCGCCTCGCTGGCCGCGTGCGGCGTCGCCGTACGCCGCATCGCCGATCCGGAGATCCCCGGCGGCGTGCGCATCTCGGCCGTCGACGACGCCGCGACCGCCGTGCTCATCGATGCCGCGCGGACGGCGTGCGGCCACTCCGAGGTCACCGCCCATGCGTAGCTTCGCGTACGAACGGAAGACCGCGGAGACCGTCGTGCAAGCCGTGCTGACGCTCGACGCGAGCGAGCCGCCGGACGTCGCGACCGGCGTGCGTATGCTCGATCATCTGCTGCAACAGTTCGCGTTTCACGCGCCGGCCGGTCTGCGGCTGCGTGCGACGTCGCTCGACGGGCTCGAGCACCACGTCGTCGAGGACGTGGCGATCGCGCTCGGCGAGTCGCTGCGCGGCGCGCTGGGCGAGCGCCGCGGCATCGAACGGTTCGGCGCCGCGCTCCTGCCGATGGACGACGCGCTGGTCCGGGTCGCGGTCGACTTAGGCGGCCGCCCCTACGCGCGCATCGCCCTCGACCTGGCCTGCGAGCGCATCGAGGACCTGACGGCGGAGATGGTACCACATTTCCTCGCGTCGTTCGCGGCGCACGCGGGGATCGCGCTGCACGTCGATCGCCTGGCCGGCTCCAATGCCCACCACGGCGTCGAAGCGGCGTTCAAGGCGGTCGCCCGCGCGTGTGCGGCCGGGTGGCGTCTGCGCGACGGCGCATGCGTGCGCCCTTCGTCGACGAAGGACGTGTTCGCATGAGGCCGGCGATCGCGATCGTGCGGCTCGGGGCCGCGAATCTCGCGAGCATCCGCGTCGCCGTCGAGCGCGCCGGGGGCGAGGTGCGCTTCGTCTCGGATGCACGCGGCGTCGCCTCGGCGGACGGCATCGTCGTCCCGGGCGTCGCCCACTTCGGCTATCTCGCCGATGCGCTCGACGCTGCCGGCCTGCGCGCGCCGCTGCTGGAGGCGATCGCGCGAGCGACGCCGCTCATCGGAATCTGTGCGGGTTTTCAATTGCTGTTCGAAGGCAGCGACGAGGCTCCGCAGGCGCGCGGGCTCGGCGTCCTGGCCGGCGTCGTTCGGGCGCTGAACGGTCCGAGGAATCCCCACATTGGTTGGAATCTCGTCGAGCCCGTCGCCCCGGGCGCGAGCGCCGAGTGGGCCTACTTCGCGCACGGCTTCGCGCCCGAGGCGACGGTCGCGCACGCGCAGGCGTCGACGACGTACGGGGCCCCGTTTGCGAGCGTCGCGGGGTTCGGCTCGGTCGCGGGAGTGCAGTTCCATCCCGAGCGCAGCGCCGGCTACGGCGCGCGCGTGCTGCGCGCGTTCGTCGAACGATCGGAGACGAGCGGTGCTGGCTAAGCGGATCGTGGCGTGCCTCGACATTCGCGCCGGCCGCGTCGTGAAGGGGAGGCGGTTCGTCGAGTTGTGCGATGCGGGCGATCCCGTCGAACGCGCGCTGCGCTACCGCGACGACGGCGCCGACGAGATCGTCGTGCTCGAACGTCTCGGCGACGAACGAGGATCGGCTCGCGTCGTTGCAGACCGTCGAGCAGATCTCGCGTGAGGTCAACGTCCCACTGACCGTCGGCGGCGGCGTCCGCAGCGCCGACGACTTCGCCCGGATGCTCGAAGCGGGCGCAGACAAGGTCGCACTGAACACGGCGGCGGTCGCGACCCCCTCGCTGATCTCGGTGGCATCGCGCCGCTTCGGCCGTCAGTGCGTCGTGTTGTCGATCGACGCGAAGCGCGCCAACGGCCGTTACGAGATCGCGGTGCGCAGCGCGACGGAAGCCGTTCCGAAGGACGCCGTGGCGTGGGCCGCTGCGGGCGAGCGCTTGGGCGCGGGAGAGATCCTGCTCACGTCGATCGACCGCGACGGGACGCAGGAGGGCTTCGACCTGCGCCTGATCGAGTCGGTGACCCGCGCGGTCGGCGTCCCCGTCGTCGCGTCCGGCGGTGCATCGACCGCCGACTCCTTCGTCGCCGGTCTGGTCGCCGGCGCCGATGCCGTGCTCGGCGCATCGGCGTTCCACAGCGGCGCCTTGTCGGTGCGCGAGGTGAAACGGCGCTGCTCCGACCGCGGACTCGTGGTGCGGCAATGATCGTCTGTAGCATCGATCTCATGGGCGGCAAGGCTGTGCAACTCGAGCGGGGCGAGCGATTGGTTTTGGAACGCGAGGACGTCGTCGCGCTGGCGGAGCGGTTCGGACGTCTCGGCGAGGTCGCGGTGATCGACCTCGACGCCGCGCTCGGACAAGGCGACAATCGGGCGTCGATCGAGCAGCTCTGCCGGGTCGCGCGCTGTCGCGTCGGCGGTGGGGTCCGCGACGCCGAGCGCGCGCGGCAGTACCTCCGCGCAGGGGCGCAGGCGGTCATCGTCGGCACGGCGGCCGCGCCCGACTTGTTGCGCCAACTTCCGCGCGAGCGCACGATCGTGGCGCTCGACGCCCGCGCGGATCGCGTGGTGACCCACGGCTGGCGCGTCGCGGGCGACCAGACGCCGCTCGAACGAGCGCGCGCACTCGAACCCTACTGCGGCGGTTTTCTCTACACCAACGTCGAGCGCGAGGGACTGCTCGGCGGCATCGACGTCGCGTTCGCCGAACGGTTGCGGTCCGCGGTCGCCGTGCCGCTCACGGTAGCGGGCGGGATTCGAAGCGCTGCGGAGGTCGTCGAACTCGACGGTCGCGGGATCGACGCGCAGGTCGGCATGGCCGTCTACACCCGACGTATCGATCCCGTCGAGGTCGTGCTCGAGACGGTGCGCTTCGGGCCGGACGGTCTCGTACCGACGATCGTGTGCGACGCGGCGAGCGGGCGCGTGCGCATGTTGGCGTACTCGAACCGCGAGTCGCTCGGCCTGGCACTGCGCGAAGGGAGCGGGACCTACTGGAGCCGGTCGCGCCGTGCGCTCTGGCGCAAGGGCGAGACGTCCGGGAACGTGCAGCGGTTGGTGCGCGCCGAGGTGGACTGCGACCGCGACGCGCTGACCTTCTACGTAGAACAGCGCGGCCCAACCTGTCACCGCGCTACCGCTACCTGCTTCGAACGGTCGCCGTTCAGCTGGGAGACGCTGGCGGGCCGGGTCGCGCAGCGCGCGCGGGGCGACGTGGACCGCTCGTTTACGGCGCGCTTGGCGACGACGCCGAACCTGCTCGGCGCGAAGCTGCGGGAAGAAGCCGACGAGGTCGCTCGCGCCCAGACTCCCGCGGAGGTTGCGTGGGAGTGCGCCGACCTGCTGTACTTCATGAGCGTCAAGATGCAGGTCGCCGGCGTCGGCATCGCCGACGTCATGGCGCAACTGGCGGCGCGAGCGGTCGATGCCTGACGGCGTCGGGCTACGCAGGCTCGACGCGGGCAGCATCGCATGGCCCGCGGACGCCTCGGCACTGCCCGAACGTCGCGGCGATCGTCGAACGGGTCCGAGCGGAGGGCGATCGCGCGCTGCGCGAACTCGCCGCGGCCTTCGGCGATCCGCCGCCGCGCGCCATCTCGCGCGCCGAGCAGCACGCGGCGTACGCGTCGCTCCCCGCGAACGTGCGGGAAGCCCTGGAGGGCGCCGCCGGCCGCATCCAACGGTTCGCGCGAGCGCAGCGCGACGCGCTCGTCGACGTGGAGATCGTGGCCTGCGGCATGCGGATGGGACACCGCGCGCAGCCGGTGCGGCGGGCCGGAATCTACGTGCCGGCCGGTCGCTATCCGCTTCCCTCGACGTTGTTGATGTGCGCGCTGCCGGCGCGCGTCGCCGGAGTGGAACGGATCTCCGTGTGCACGCCGCGCGCGGTGCCGGAGACGCTCGCGGCGGCGTACATCGCGGGTGCCGACGAGCTGTTCGAGACCGGCGGGCCGCAGGCGATCGCGGCGCTCGCGTTTGGAACGGAGACGATCGGCGCGGTCGATCTGATCGTCGGTCCGGGGAATAGCTACGTCACCGCCGCGAAGCGCGCCGTCTACGGCGTCTGCGGGATCGACGGGCTCGCCGGCCCGTCCGAGTTGGTCGTCATCGCCTCGCGCGACGAGGATCGGGCGCTGGTCGCGGCCGACGTGCTGGCGCAGGCCGAACACGATCCATCGGCGCGGGTGATGCTGCTGGCCGACGACGCCGCGTTCGTCGCCGGCGTCGAACGCGAGATGAGCGCGCAATGCGAGCGGCTCGCGACGGCCGCGATCGCCTCGGAGGCGCTCGCAAATCACGGCTGCGCGGCGATCGTGCCGCTCGAAGAAGGGATCGAGGCCGCCAACCAATTGGCGCCGGAACATCTCCACCTCCATGGGCGCGCCGCCGAACGGCTCGCGCCGCGAGCGACCTGTTACGGGGCGCTGTTCGTCGGAAGCGCAAGCTGCGCGGCGTTCGGCGATTATGGCGCCGGGCCGAACCACGTTCTTCCGACCGGCGGAACGGCACGCTTTGCGTCTGGGCTGTCGGTGCTGACGTTCCTGAGGATCGGGACCTACGCGTCGGCGGACGGATCCGTCAGTCCCTCGCTCGTCGAGCAGTCGGCGACGCTGGCCGCGTGCGAGGGCTTGGACGCGCATCGTATTTCCATGCGCATGCGCGCGGAGCGGCTCGTCGGCGCCTTCGATCGCGCTGCGCCGTGAGCCACGCGCGGCTGGACGCGCTCGCGGACTGCCACGGGCATGCGAAAGGGGAGCACCCGCCCTACGCCGTCGAGCGGCCGGTCGCGTATACGCCTCGCATGCTGTTCCTCTGGTTCTATCATGCGGCGAGACGAGGCGGCCCGCGCTTCGTGATGGTGACCGACCATTTCAACTACGCGTGCGAGCAAGATCCGGCAGCGGTCGCGGCGGTGCGCGCCGCGCTGCGATGCGCGGCACGCGGCGCCGTGCGGGAGGCAGCCGAGCTCGCTGGCGTGACGGTCGCGCAGGCGGCTACAGTCGCAGACGGTCTCGCCGCGGGGATGCGCTTTTCGATCGGCGCCGAGATGGACGACGATCCTCGCGCACACCCCCGCGCCGCCGGGATCGTCGCGGCGATGCAACCCGACGGGCTGATCCAGTCGGTCCACTTCCTTACGATCGATCACCCCGAGTTCGGCCCGGCGTGGGATTGGCCGTTTGACAATCCCGAATTCTCTGCCATGTACGAGACGGTCGGCATCGAGGCGACCTGGGAGGCGTACGTGGCGAAGTTGCTCGGCGCCATCGAAACGCGGCCCTGTCATATTGCCGGGCACTTCCACGTCCCGGCGAAGTTCGGCCACTGGCCGCGCGCGCCGGTTCTGGAGGCGTACGAAGACGACTTCGTCGCGGCGTGCGCGCGGCGCGGCGTCGCGATCGAATTAAACACGCGCTTTTTCTATCGACACTTGCCCGGGGAAGCGGGCCAGCGATTCGTCGACGCCAACCTGCGGCTCCTCAAGAAGGCGAAGGCCGCGGGCACGGGCATCGCGGTCTCGTCCGACGCTCACCGGCCCCGCGATCAGGGCAACGCGTTCGATCTGGCACTAAACCTCCTCGACGAAGCCGGTATTCGCGATGTGGTGTTTCCGGTGCGCGGCGAGTTGAAAACCGTGCGTATCGCGTGAGCGCGACGCGCGCGACGAGCCGGTGACAGCAAAGGTAGCGGGCGAGAAACAGGGAACCCGGTGAGTCCCTATCGGACCCGAGTGGAGGGCTCCACCCATGTGCATCCGTGTCCTAAACGCGCTTCTAGTCGGCGTTTTCGTGCTCTCCGTGAGTGGTTGTACGACCGCGACCGCACCGGCGGTGCCGCGTGAGGCTCAGAGCACCGGCATCGTTCGCGAATCGAGCGGCACCGGGAAGGCCTTCGCATACGCGTGCGACGGCCTCAAAGCGTGCTACACGTTCGACTCGAGCGGACAGGTCATCGGGACGCTCAAGGGGCTCGACAAGCCTACCGCTACGACGACGGACGCTGCCGGCAACTGGTAGATCCTCAATTCCGGGGGCAAGACGGTCCTGGAGTACTCGCCGAGCGGCGGTTCGCTGGAGAAGACGCTGACCGACCCGGGCCAGACGCCCGTGGACGTCGCCGTTTCGTCCGCGACGAACACGGTCGCCGTCGCCAACAACTCGACCGTCTGCGTATACACCGGCGGCGCGACGAGCCCGACCCGCGTGCTGAAGGACGCCAAACTGGGGTACGCCACGGCCATCGCGTTCGACGGCGCCGGTAACTGCTACGTTGCAGCCGCGCTCACGTCGTTAGAATACGTCGAAGAGTTCACCGGTTGCGCAGGGAAGCCGAGGCGTACCGGCGTCTCGGCGCCGACCATATCCAGCCTCGCCTTCGGCAAGGAACACAACCTGTATTTCGGCTACGTGGGAGTAAGCGGTTCGAGCGAGTTCGGCTATCGCTGCACGAAGGCGAGAAACCGCACGTGTCGCAGCCTCGCGACCTTCGGCTTCCTCGGCACGCTGCGGTTCAACGGCGCGCAAACGCTGCTCATGGTCGTCGAGATGTCCGGCGACGCTCCCTACGCCCTCTACACGCTTTCGACGAGCGGCGTAAAGACGGGGTTTGCGAAGCGCCCTTCGGCGTCGCGTCCGTATTATGGCGCGGCCTTTGCTACCGGACCCGCGTACTAGTCAGGCAACGGCGATCGGCGGCGCCACGAGGCGCGGCGTGCGCGAGACGGCAAAGGTGAGTTTTGGGCCCGAGAGCGAAAACGTAACACCGGACCGGGGCGATCCTGGTCCCTTACTTGCCACTAGTGGCCTGCAACGGCCGTTCGGGTACCGATCTCGCAGCATCTTTTCGCCCGGCTCATCGTCACTCATCGCTCAAATAACGCTGCTAGTCAGCGCTCTTCGTTCCTCGATCCGAACGACAATCTGCAACGATCTCAGTACCCAAACGACCGTTACAGGCCACTAGATTTCATCCCAGAAAGCGAGCCCCCCATGAAAGCTAGAGTTCTCTTGAGTTCCGCTTTTCTAACCGCATTCGTACTGGTCGCGAATGCGCCCTCGATCGCTGCCCCGACGCCAGTACCCGACATGAAGCCCGACCTCAGCGCCATGAATTTCTTTATGGGCACCTGGAAGTGCACCGCGATGATTCGCGGCAAGAGCCGGCCCGACACCGCGACGACCTCGCTGAGCATGGACGGCCGATGGATCACTACGCACGAACGTCGCTCCTCCCTTCGATCAGTTTCGCACGCGCCCGATAACGAGCGACACCGCGATGACCTATAATCCCCTCAACCACATGTGGGTCCAGATCTATCACGACGACTTCGGTGGTTACGGTATGGCTACGTCGCCGGGTTGGAAGGGCGCGACGATAACCTGGACGTCCACGCTTTCGAACGACGGGTCGACCGGCCACGACACGTTGACGAAGGTGAGCGACACCGAGAGCAAAAACGTCGCCGTAGGTGCCGACAAGAGCGGCAAGGCGCAGCCGCCCGTCACGACGACCTGCATGAAGCAGTAGCAATCCCTATCGGGCGGCGGCGAACCCATCGCCGCCGCCCACAACGGCGATCGCGGCGCGAAGTCTGCGCAATCCCTCCTCAACGTCCTCGGCCGTGACGATCAACGGCGGCACGAGGCGCAACGTGTTATCGCCGGCGGCCGTGACGAGGAGTCGTTGACCGTCGCGGGCCGCGTCGACGATCGCCGTTGCGGAGTGCGGCTCGCACACGGGAAGACCCAGCATGAGGCCCGCGCCACGCGGCCGCGCGACAACGTCGGGGAACGCGCCGGCGAGAGCCGTCAAGCCGGCGCGCAACTGCGCCCCCACCACGCGGACGTGTTCGTCCAAGCCTAACTCGTCGCGCACGCGCAGGTGCGCGAGCGCCGCCGCGCAGGGGACCGGCGAACCGCCGAACGTCGTTCCGTGATCGCCCGGCTGGAGCGCATCGGCGAAGCGCTCGTCGACGAGCATCGCGCCGATGGGCAGTCCGTTGGCCAGCGCCTTTGCGAGCGTGACAACGTCGGGCCGCACGCCGTACGAGTCGAAAGCGAACGTCGTGCCGAGCCGGCCCATGCCGCACTGGATTTCGTCGAACACGAGCAGCGCGCCGCGCTCGTCGCAGAGCCCGCGCGCCGTTTCGAGAAACGCGCGGTCCGCGGGATGGACGCCGCTCTCGCCTTGCACCGGTTCTACGATGAACGCGGCCACCGTGTCGTCGATCGCCCGATCCAACGCGTCCGGGTCGTTGAAGGGGACAAAGGCGAAGCCGCCCGGCAGCGGCTCGAAGCCTTCGTGATAACGGGCGTTGTCGGTGGCGGCGAGCGCGCCGAGCGTACGGCCGTGGAACGATCCGCGGCAGGCGAGGATCGTGCGGCGCGGCTCGCCGCCGCGAAACGCGCGTTTGCGCGCGAGCTTGATCGCGGCTTCGTTTGCCTCGGTCCCCGAATTGCAGAAAAAGACGCGACCGAACCCGGAGCGGCGCGCCAGTTCGCTTGCCAACGTCCCAGCCGGCTCGTGATGGTAGAGGTTGCTGCAGTGGACGAGGCGCCGTGCCTGCTCGGCGACGGCGGTCGCGATCGCCGGATGCGCGTGCCCGAGCGCGCAGGCCGCGATCCCGGCGACGAAGTCCAGGTAGCCCGCGCCGGTATCGTCGATCAACTCGCATCCCTCGCCGCGCACGAACGTGACCGGCGCTCGGCCGTAGTTCGCCAGGAGATGCGGATGCCGCGCTCGTTCTGCGATCACGTTCGGTAGCTCGCGTTGATGCGCACGTAGTCGCGCGAGAGGTCGCAGCCCCATGCGGTCGCCGCCGCGTCGCCGATCCCGAGGTCGAGGCCGACGGAGACGGCCGCGCCTTCGAGTTCGCGGTGGGCCTCGGCTTCCGAGAGGATCTCGATGGCGTCGCGACCGACCCACGGCTTGCCGTTGAGCGAAAGCGACCACGTCCGCGGGTCGAGCCCGGCACGCGCGCTGCCGGCGGCCGCGACGATGCGACCCCAATTCGGGTCTTCTCCGAACATTGCGGTCTTCACCAAGTTGCTGTTGACGATCGCGCGGGCGATCGTGCGCGCCTGCGCGGGCGTTCCGGCCCCGCCGACGTCGATCGTGAGCGTCTTGGTCGCGCCTTCGCCGTCGCGGACCATCGCGACGGCGAGCTCGCGCGCCACCGCCCGCAGAGCGGCGCCGAATCCTTCGGGCGCCGGGCCGGCGCCCGGCGGCGCGACGGCGTAGACGGCGTCGTTGGTCGACATGTCGCCGTCGACCGAGATCATGTTGAACGTCTCGTCGCAGGCGGCGGACAACTCGCGCTGCAGTTCGGCGAGCGACAGCGGCGCATCGGTCGCGATGAACGCGAGCATCGTCGCAAGGTTGGGCGCGATCATGCCGGAGCCCTTAGCGATGCCGCCGACGACGTAGCGCCGGTCGCCGGCGTAGAACGCGCGCGCGGCGAGCTTCGGCACGCGGTCGGTCGTGAGGATCGCCTCGGCGGCGTCGTACGCCGCCTCGCCGCCTTCGTCGAGCTTGCGCACCGCGCGCTCGAGGCCTTGGGCGACGCGGTCCATCGGCAGATACACGCCGATGACGCCGGTCGATGCGACGACGACTTCGTGCGGTTCGCACCTCGAGCAGCGCCGCAGTCTGGCGCGCCGTCGCGCGAGCGTCGCGCTCGCCGCGTTCCCCGGTGCACGCGTTCGCGCAGCCGGAGTTGCAGACCAGCGCGCGCACGCGCCCGCCGGTCGTCGCCAGATGCTCGGCGCTGACGACGACGGGCGCAGCCTTGATCTCGTTCGTCGTGACGACCGACGCGCAGAACTGCGGCTGGTCGAAGGCGATGAGCGCGAGATCGAACTTGCGCTTCTTGATGCCGGCGTGCACGCCGGCGAGGCGGACGCCCGGGACCGCGCCGATGCCGCCGCGGACCTCGATCAGCCGGACGGTCTCGTCCTCGCGCTCAGGCGACCGAACGACCATCGAGCACCGGTTTCCTGCGGAAGATCGCAGCATGACGTTGAGGTTCTGAACGGCCTGACCCGCCGCGCCCTTGCCGAGGTTGTCGATCGCGCACAGCACGCGGACCGTTCGGCCGCGAACGGAGACGTGCAACTCCGCGTCGTTCGTGCCGACCACCGCACGCAGGCTCGGGGCTTGGTCGTCGGCGAGAATCCGGACGAACCGGCTGCCGGAGTAGACCACGCCGTAGGCCGCCAGGACGTCGGCCGGCTCGAACGTCGCGCGCGAACACGGCGTACGCGCCGACCAACATTCCGCGCGCGATCGGCACGACGTGCGGGGTGAACACCGTCGGCGCGTGCGATTCCGAGGGCGGCGAGTTCCTGCGCGATCTCGGGTTCGTGCCGATGACCGCCCAGCCCGTAAGCACGCACGTCGCCGTCGACCTCGGCGAAGAGCGAGCCGGTCGCCGGCGTCCGGCCCGCGCCGGTGATGCCGCTCTTCGCGTCGACGATGATCTGAACGAACGTCGCCCGGTACGGACGCCAGCGGCCAGAGCGCGAGCAGCGTCGCGGTCGGATAGCAGCCCGGATTCGCCACGATCGCCGCGTCGCGGATCGCATCGCGATAGCGCTCGGTGAAGCCGTAGATCGCCGTGCCCGCGCGATCGCGCAGGCGGAGCGCGTCGGAGAGGTCGATGACGCGTGCGCCGCGCCGGAGCGAACGCTTCGGCGGGCGTGCGATCGCCGTCGCGCGCCGCCGCCGAGCACGACAACGTCGCCGTCCGACATGCGTGCCAGCGCGGCGCCCGGCGGCGTCGAAGCAGCGCTCGAGCGTGCGCAGGGACGGGGCGTGATCGCCGATGCGCGCGCCTTCGTGCGAGCGGCTCTCGAGCGCGCCGAGTTCGACGAACGGATGCCGCCGCGCGATGCGGATGAGTTCGGCCGCGGCGTAGCCGGCCGCGCCGACGACGTGGACACGCGTCACGCCGGCGTGACCGGGAACTCGCGGTCGAGCAGCCGCCGAGAGTTCGCGCAGCGCGTCGCGCACGAACGGCGGTCCGGTCGAACCGGGCGTGCGCTTCGCGGCGATCGAGGCGTGCGCGTCGAGCGGCGCGTCGAGCTCGTCAAGCCCCGCCGCCGCGGCCAGGCGCGCGAGTCGATCGCCGTCGAGTGGCCGCCCTCGCGCTCGGCCGCGGCGACGGCGGCGCCGACCAGTCGGTGCGCGCGCCGCGCGGGAACGCCGCGCGCGACGAGCGCGTCGGCGACGTCGGTCGCGACCGTGAACGACCGCGCGGCTGCCGCTCGAGCGCTGCCCTGTTCCAACGCACGGTACCCGAACGCCCGCTCGAACGCGTCGAGTGCGGCCAGCGCGCGTTCCGTTTCGCGGATGACGAGCGCTTTGGTCTCCTGCAGGTCGCGATGATACGAAGGCGCGAGGCCGGCGACCGTCGCCTGCGCGCCGGCCAGCGATGCCGACCGCCGACGACGCGGCGGCGCGCACGAGTTCGAACGGATCCGGGTTGCGCTTCTGCGGCATCAGGCTCGAACCGGTCGCGGCCGCGTCGTCCAGCCGCGCGTAGCCGAACGCCGGCGTGCAGTAGACGACCAGTTCCGCGCAGACGCGCGAGGCCGCGAGCAGCGCGCGCGTGCCGGCGTGCAGCAGGTCGAGCGCGACGTCGCGGTCGCCGGCAGCGTCGAGCGCGTTGCGCGAGGGCGCGGCAAAGCCGAGCGCGCGCCGCAGCGGCGCCGCGAGTCGAGCGGCAGCGTGCGAGCCGGTGCAAGCGCGCCGAGCCGAGCGGACACGCATCGCGCGCGTCGGTCGCCACGCCGCGCCGAAGCGCGCGCGCGGCGCGCGCGAAGTTTTCTGCGCACGGCACCGTAGCCAGAACGCCAAGAGCATCGGCTGCGCGGGCTGCCAGTGCGTCGTCGCGGCCGGCATCGCCGTTCCGTCGGCGAGCGCCGCCTCGGCGCGCGCCAGCGCGCCGCGCGCGATCCGCGCGCAAACGGCCGCGCCCTGCTGCGCGCGAGCGCGCGCGTAGAGCAGGAGCGTCGTCGCGACCTGATCGTTGCGGCTGCGTCCGGCGTGGAGCGCATGCGCCGGCCGCGGGGCTCAGTGCGCGCACGCGCTCGTCGATCGCGCCGTGAACGTCTTCGCGCGCCGCCTGCGCGCGCGGCGTCGCGAACGTGCCTGCATCGATCTCCGCGGCGACCGCGTCGAGCGCGTCCTCCAGCGCGCGGCCGCGTCGCGGCGTCGACGACGCCGCCCCCGCGCAGTGCCGCGACGTGCGCGCGCGAGCACGCGACGTCGAACGGCGCGAGCACGAGATCGTCTTCGAGCGAGGATGCCGAACGCGAGCAGCGCGGGTCGGGCGGCGCTGCGAAGCGCGCCGCCCCACTGCAGCGCCGGCGCCGTTCAACCGACGCTCGCGCGCGCGTCGCGGGCGACGCGTGCAGCCGACTCGATCGGGAGTCCCCACAGTTCGATGAAGCCGGCGGCCGGCGTCGTGCCGGAAGCGATCGTCGCGTCCGTAGGTCGCGAGGCGTTCGTCGTAGAGCGCGAACGGCGACGACGTGCCGGTGACGGTCGCGGCGCCCGCGATGCAGCCGCACGCCGCACGCGGCCGGTCATGCGCGCGGCGAGCGCCGCGTTGAACGCGTCGATCGCGCCGCGCAGCGGCGAGCGCCCACAGTCCATCGTAGATCAGCTCGCCGTACTTCTGGTCGAGCGCCGCCTTCATGCGCAGTTCGTCGCGCGTCAGCACGAGCCGCTCGAGCGCGCGATGCGCGGCGATGAGCGTGACCGAGCCCGGACACTCGTAGACCTCGCGCGACTTGACGCCGACGACGCGGTCTTCGATAAGGTCGATGCGGCCGACGCCGTGCGCGCCGGCGCGCGCGTTGAGGTGCGCGACGAGGTCGCGCGCCTGCGAGCCCTCGGCCGTCGGCACGCCGTCCTCGAAGCGATCGACACGTCTTCGGGCGTCGCCGGCCGGCGATGCGGCGCCGCGGTCCACGCGTACGCGTCCTCGGGCGGCTCGGCCCACGGGTCCTCGAGGACGCCCGCTTCGATCGAGCGGCCCCACAGGTTGGCGTCGACCGAGTACGGCCGCTCGAGGCGTCGCGCTGACGGCGACGCCGTGCTTCGCGCGCATACGCGATCGCGTCGGGCCGCGACAGCGGATCGTCGCGCAGGGGCGCCGAGCGTCGCGATGCGCCGGGTCGAGCGCGCGCACGCCCAACTCGATGCGGACCTGATCGTTGCCCTTGCCCGTGCAGCCGTGCGCGACGGCGTCGGCGCCGAACTGC
The DNA here is from genome assembly GCA_963743605.1 of Vulcanimicrobiota bacterium. Taxonomy (GTDB): domain Bacteria; phylum Vulcanimicrobiota; class Vulcanimicrobiia; order Vulcanimicrobiales; family Vulcanimicrobiaceae; genus CAVUQJ01. The sequence goes on from CAVUQJ010000020.1 coordinate 119,643, forward strand.
CACGCCGCTTCGACGAGCAGCGACAGCGATCAACGGCCGCGAGAGCGCGGCGGAGAGCGGATAGACGCCCTGGTAGCAGCGCGTTCGCGCGCAGCGCCGGCTAGCGCGAACTCGCTGGACGAAGCGCTCGCGCGCGTCGATCGAGCAGCGCATCGCTCGCGCCGAGCGCGAGCGCCTTGCGGCGAACCTCTTCGAGCGCCGGCGACGCGCCCGCGTTCGCTCCGCGCGGACGAGCGCATCGCTCTCGCCGAGGTCGGCGGTCAGCGCGATGGTGCGGTGGCCGGCCAGCGACGAACTGCTTGAGCAGGACCGAGGTGTCCAGGCCGCCGGAGTACGCGAGGACGATCGTGCTCACGCGCTCGCCTCCGCGGCGCGCATGTCCTCGAAGCGCTGCTGAACGACGGGCCGTTTCTTCGGCGACGCGAGGATGACGAGGATCGTGTCGTCGCCGCCGATCGTGCCGATGATCTCGGTCCAGCCGGCCGCGTCGATCGCCGACGCGACCATCATCGCGCTCCCCGGCGGCGTGTGCAGGACGATCAGGTTCTCGCGAGCCCGTGACCTGCGTGACCAGTTCCGCGACCATCCGGTGCAGGCGGCTCGGCATACGGCGGGCCCGAGGCCCGGCTCGACGTACTTGAACGCGCCGTTCGAACTGCCGTCGCGCAGCGGCACCTTCACGAGGCCGAGTTCCCGGATGTCGCGCGAGACGGTGGCCTGCGTCACCTCGTGGCCCGCGCGCTCGAGCAGATGCGCGAGCTCCTCCTGCGAGTGGATCGGGCGCGTCGCGATCAGCGACAGGATAGCGCGCTGGCGCGTCGCCTTCATACGGGCATATCCTCGCAGATCGGTGAGCAGCGCGACGCAGCAGCGCCTTCTGCGCGTGCAGGCGGTTCTCGGCTTGATCGAAGACGACGCTGCGCGGTCCGTCGATGACGTCGGCGTCGACCTCCGCGCCGCGATGCGCGGGCAGACAGTGCATGAACAGCGCGTGCGGCGCGGCCGCGGCCGAACAGCGCTTCGGTCACGCGATACGGCCGTAGCGCCGCCGCGTCGCGCTCCGCGAACGCCTCGTCGCCCATCGAACGTCCAAACGTCGGTGTAGACGACGTCTGCGCCGCGGACGGCGCGCGCGGCGCTCGTCACCGAACGACGGTCGCGCCGCGCGGCTTGCCGATTGCTGTAAGCTCGGCGAGCAGTCTCGTCGGCGGGCCGGTGCGTCGGCGGGGCGCCGAAGGTGACGGACACGCCGCACGAGCAGCGCGGCCTCGGCGAGCGAGCTCGCGACGTTGTTGCCGGCGTCGCCGACGAACGCGATCCGCAGGCCCGCGAGCGAGCCGAAGCGTTCCTTGATCGTCAGCATGTCGGCGAGCGCTTGACACGGATGGGCAGCGGCGGACAGCGCGTTGATCGTCGGGACGGTGGCGGCGCCGGCGAAGCGTTCGAGCGGCTCGTGCGCGTGCGTGCGCACGACGATCGCGTCGACGTAGCGCGACAGCGCGCGCGCGGCGTCTTCGGGCGTTTCGCGGGAGCCCAGCATGAAGTCGCTCGCCCTGCGCGAAGAGCGCGTGGCCGCCGAGCTGCGTCATCGCGACTTCGAACGAGACGCGCGTGCGCAGGCTCGGCTTCTCGAAGAGCATGCCGAGCGTCTTGCCGCGCAACAGCGGCAACTGATCGGCGGCGCGCGACGCCTTGAGGTGCGACGCCAGCGCCAGCACCGTCGCGAGTTCGCTCGGCGATAGGTCGACGATCCGCAAGAGGTGGCGGCCGCGCAGGGCGGGGCGCTGGACAAGCTCGTACACGGTATGTATAGTTATGCATAAAGTGAATGAACTTGCAAGGGGCGCGCCATGCTCGTCGTCGTGAAGTACGGCGGCAACGCGATGGGTGCGATCGCCGGCGACCCGCTGCTGGACAACGTCGCCGCCGCCGTCGCGGACGGGGCGCGGGTCGTCCTGGTGCACGGCGGCGGTCCGCAGATCGACGAGGCCCTGGCAGGGACGCCCCAGCGGCGCGTGGCCGGGCTGCGGGTCACGGACGAACGCGCGCTGTCGGTGATCGAGCGCGTCCTCTGCGCCAGCGTCAACAAGGCGCTCGTGCGGGCCCTGCGTGCGCTCGGCGTGCGTGCGGTCGGCGTCTCGGGTCAAGACGGCTCGCTACTGGTCGCGGATCCCGCAGCGCCGATCGGGGGCGAGTCGCTGGGTCTCGTCGGCGAGCGGCCGCGGGTCGATCCGCGGCTGCTCGAGACGCTCCTCGCCGGCGGGTTCACTCCGGTCGTCGCGCCGCTCGCCCTCTCGAGCGACGGCACGACGGCGCTGAACGTCAACGCGGATACGGCCGCCGGCGCGATCGCCGGCGCGCTCGCGCGCGGACGCCTACGTCAACGCGACCAACGTCGATCAGCGTCTTGCTTCGGCTCGACGATCCGGCGAGTGCGTTGTCGCGCATCTCAGTGAACGACGCCCGCACCAACGTCGCACACGGCATCTTCGCCGGCGGAATGCAGCCGAAGATCGAGAGCGCGCTCGATGCTCTGGAACGCGGCGCTCGATCGGCGGTCATCTGCGGTTCTGGAGCGCGGCGTACTACGCGGCGCGCCTCAGCGGAGAGGCCGGCACGACGATCGCCTCGTAACGAGCACGCTCCGGAAGAAGCGTCGAGAGTGGACGCCCTTTGCGGACGCCCACCTCGGCGTTCGGCTCGTGCGGTTTGGAGCCGACTAGATTCGGTTCACGATGGGAAGCACGGCGTAACCGACCTTCTTACCGCCTACGGTAGCCGAGAAGACGGCGCGGCACTGGCCGTCGTTGTCGTTCGACAACACCATCCAGGTAGATGAGACGAACTGGATGATCGCGATGCCGTCGCAGTTGTCGCTCTCCGAAATCGTCGAGCCGGTCGGAGCCGTGATCGTCACGTTTTGCTCGCCGGAATTCTTATGGTTCAACCGCACCGGGCACGGTGCGACGCTGACGCCGTGCACCGAGCGGCAGTGCGCCCTCGTAGCGGTCGACAGGGTGACTGCGTCCGCCGGCGACTGAGGGACGACCGAAGAGGTTCGGCCGCCGCCGGCGCAGCCGGCGACGAGGAAGAGCGCTAGGAGCGGCCCGATCGCCCCGAGCGCAGTGAGACGAGTGCGCATGTTGGTCCTCGCGATGGAACTGTGGGGCCCGCACGTGGGTGATTGGCGCTCGAATCGGGGGAAACCCAGGGCGGTCCGCACCTATGAGGGAAGCACCTACGGAGGCGGGCGCGCCGCTCGCCGCTTGCCCTGCTATCCGGGCGACCACACGGGCGGCTGGACGTTGACAAGAGGCTCCATCTATGTGTAAAGTGCACCTATAAGGTGAAGGACACAGTGAACGGACGGGAGGGGCATCCCCCTTCCGGCGAGCCTCCCGAGGACAGCAAGACCGTCGATGCGGGGCTTCCGCCGCGCGGAACGCCCAAGAACTACCTGATGGCCTGGCTGCTCGTGATGCTCAAAGATCTCAACCTGCACGGGTACGAGATCATGAAGGAGCTGAAAGAGAACTTCGCCGTCGTCTCCGACCCGGGAACGATCTACCGCGCGCTCCGTCAACTCGAACGCGACGGCTACATCTCTTCCTGGTGGGATCCCAAGGAGCAAGGTCCGGCGCGCCGGATCTACACGCTCACCGACGCCGGCAGTGACGCCCTTAAGCTCTGGAGTGCCGCGCTCGAGCAGTACCGATCGAATCTGGATGCGTTCTTCAGCCTCTACACGGGGACGTGGTCGAAGGACCGGCCCCGCAACACAGATGAGGAGCAATCACCAGATGAAGGACAACGGCACCGCTAGCACGCCTACCTACGTCGACCTTTCGCGCCAGACGTACACCCTGTTCGTCGACGCGTTCGCGACGGCGAACCAGCGCTACCTCGGCTACGTCAAGTCGATGTACGAGATCATGTCGCGTCCGTACGCGTCGAGCGCGGTCGAGACCACCGTGCGCGAGGGCTTCGAGCGCGCGCACCAGCTCGTCGACCTGACGGTCAACGAATTGCAGGCGTCGGCTCAGAAGAACGCCGAGTTCGCCGAGAAGTTCGCCGCCCACGGCGCCAAGCTCCAGGACAGCTGGACGCAGGGCCTCCGCGGCGCGCTGAAGACGGGCATTTCGAACATCACCTACGTCAAGGATGCGGCCGAACGTCGTTCGACGGCTTCGCGAAGCGCGTCGAAGAGATGCAGACCCGGGCGAAGGCCCCCAGCGCCAACTAATTCGTCGTTACTTGGGGGAACGAACGGCGCCGAGCGACTCCTCGGCGCCGTTCGTCTTTCCCGAGGCTAACCAACCACGACGGCGCCCGGCTACATACTACGGCGGCGCAGGCTTGAAAGCGGCCAGGTATTGCGGGGCGCTGCCGTTCGCATCGAGCAGGCGTGGCAGGCACGCGGTGACGATCGCGTCGCCGCTCGGCGCGAACACGTTGCAGCCGTTCGGGACGACGGCGGTCGCGCCGTCCCAGCGGACGATGACCGCCGGATCCTCAGGCCGGCCGCTGAGCATCACGAGGTCGGCGAACTGATTTCCGAAGCACGCCTGCGGTGGACACTCAGCCCGTTCGAACGGACTTTCGGCCGTGCGCTTCCATACGACGCTCGGCGGACGTTGTGCGAGATCGAGCAATTCGCTCGTGATTCCGCTTTCGGAACGCAGTTGGACGAGCGCGCGGCCGTGCGTCATGAACGCCGGCGGCGCAACGAGCGCGTCCAGGACCTGCACCGGTTTCGCCGCACGCTGCACCGCGCTGCCGTAGTCGTAGAGCACCGGCGGGAGCGCGAGGTACAGGCGGCCGCCGACCAGCGCCGCGTGCGCACCTGCGCCGATGGGCCGGCGGTCCGGACCGAAGCGTACCGGATCCGGTTGTAGGTCGGTCGGCGGCGCGACGCGGCCCGTCGCGAGATCGACCCGCAGCAGCGCTGCAGGCGCCTCGTCCAGTATGCGGCCGAGGCAGCAGAAATCGTCGACGATCATCGTGTTACCGACGAGACCGAGCACGGCGGCATCGGACCTTGCGACGATCGGTTTGAGGTCTGCGGCCCGGACGACCGCGACGCGCTCGACGGTCGTGGCGCCGGTACCGTATCCCTCGACGACGATCGCGTCGGACCCCAGCGTGGCGCCTCCCGTAAACTGATCGGCGCCGAACACGTCCCGAGCCGCCGCGATCCTCCCACTCGCGCGGTCGATGCGAAGGAGCCGGCCGCCGGGACAGCCCGCGAACACGCTGCTCGCGTTCACGAGCACCAAGTACGGGACCGACGGGACCCGGCTCGTCGGCGGCGGGCAGACCCGCGGCGACCGCCACGCCACCGCACCCGTTCGTAACGCGATCGCGACCACGCCGTTTTGCTGCGTCCCCGCGAAGACCATGGCGTCCGCAACGAGCGCGTTCTCCGGCCGCAGCGAAACCTGCCACCGGCGCGTCCCCGTCCCCGCGTCGAACGCGAGCACGTGCAGCCTCGCCGTCGCGACGACCGTGTCGCCGGTCGCCTGAACTTGCGTGATGACGTCGCCGCCCTTCGGAGCGTAGGGTACCCGCCAAACCGGCGGTTGCGCGGTAGGCGCGGCGGGCGGCTGCGACGATGCGTCCCCGCTCTGCGAGCCGTTCGTGCAGGCAGCAAGGACGATGACCGGCAACGCGCGCAACGCCGCGACTAAGCCATCGATGTTCATGCGGGTCGCACGGCACATATCACCTCGTATACAACGTCGAGCGCAAAGACGCCGCCCCGGTCTGAGGATGTGCGGCGACCGGCGGGGCGGACCGCACCGGCAAGGAGGCGACCGGCGATCGGCCCGAGCATCGGGGGCCGACCGGGAAGGCCACCGTCCGGGAGCGTATCAGCGCGCCATGGCTACTGAAGCGATCTCCACCAAGCCCGACGAGACCCAGGCGCAGCCGCTGCTCGGTCGCGTCGCCATCGTCACCGGAAGTTCGCGCGGCATCGGTGCGTCGATCGCCGAGGAACTCGCCAAGGCCGGCGCCCACGTCGTCATCAACTACGTGCGCGGGGCCGACGCGGCCGCGGGCGTCGTCGCGCGCATCGAAGCGACCGGCGGGAACGCGAGCAGCGAGGGCGGCAACGTCTCGAAGGTCGACAACGTCATGGCGATGCTCGGCCGCGTCCGCGAGCGCTTCGGCCGGGTCGACGTGCTCGTCAACAATGCCGGCATCCTGCGCGACCGGACGTTCAAGAAGATGACCATCCAGGACTGGAACGAGGTCATCAGCACGAACCTGACCAGCGTTATGAATTGCTGCCACGTGGCCGTTCCCATGATGATCGAAAACGGTTGGGGCCGCATCGTGAACATCTCGTCGTTCGTCGGCCAGATGGGCAACTTCGGCCAGGCGAACTATTCTGCCGCGAAGGCCGGCATCATCGGCTTCACCAAGACGCTCGCGATCGAACTCGCGCGCAACAACATCACGGTCAACGCCGTTTGCCCGGGCTTCGTCGAGACCGAGATGTGGCGCTCCGTTCCGCCGAACATCCAAGAGAAGATCCTCGACCGCATCCCGATGCACCGCACCGCGTCGCCCTACGAGATCGCCCGCGGCGTCCGCTTCTTGGTGTGCGAGGCCGACTACATGACCGGCCAGTCGCTGAACATCAACGGCGGCATCTACATGGGTTGGTGACGCACGAGGACGTAGCGACCGTCCGGTTCTTGGGGACCGGCGGCGCGCGGTTCGTCGTCGCGCGCCAGATCCGCGCTTCGGGCGGGATGTGGATGCGCTTCGGCGACACCCAGCTGCACGTCGATCCCGGACCGGGCGCGCTCGTGCGCGCGCTGGAGTCCGTGCCGCCCTGCTTGCCGGCCGAACTCGACGCGATCGTGCTGTCGCACAAGCATCTCGACCACTCGAGCAACGTCAACGTCATGATCGAGGCGATGACGGCGGGCGGCTTCCGGCCGCGCGGCGCCGTCATCGCGCCGCGCGACGCGTTCGAAGGCGAGCCGGTCATCCTGCCCTACGCGGCGCGCTTCGTGCCGGTGCAAACCGTCCTCGAAGAACATGCGGGCCCGTACGCCGTCAACAACGTCGCAATCTATACCGGGCTGCGGCACCGTCACGCGGTCGAGACGTACGGTCTGCACTTCCGTTGGCGCGGGGTCACGGTCTCGTACATGCCGTGCGGGCGCTTCTTCGAGGAACAGGTCGACGACTACCGCGCGTTCGCGCCCGACGTCCTCATCGTGAACGTGCTGTTCTTCGGCGAGTCGACGCGCGCGGACCATCTCACGTTCGAACAGGCGCGTGCGTCGATCGCCGCCATCCGGCCTAAGGTGGTCGTCATGACCCACTTCGGGACGACGATGCTCGAACGCGAGCCGCGCGCGCTCGCGCGACAATTGGAGGACGAACTCGGCGTGCGCGCCTACGCCGCGCGGGACGGCTGGACGCTCAACGTCAGCAACGAGATCGCCGGGGCCCTGCGCGCCCCTAGTTAGGGCGGCGGCCCGGGTTCGCGGTCGCGGCGGTGCCGGCGATGCGGGTGCGCGGCCGGCGGTTGCGCAGGCGGCGGCGCCGCTTGCGGCACGCGCTGCGGAGGCGGCCCCTTCGCCTGGGGGAGCGGCCTGACGGCCTGCGGCGGCCGGCTCGGCGGTACCGCGACTCGCGCCGGGGCCGGACGGTATGCCGCGGCGGGGCGGTCCGGCGGACCGCCGCGGTAGAACGCCTGCTTGACGCCGTCCCATTCCGGCGGCGAATGCCGCGAGCGCAGCGAGCCGTCGAACAGGTACACGTTGCCCGTCGCGCTCGTCGCCGAGACCAGCGGGCCGCCGCTACCGACGACCGCGTGCGCGCCGCCGTCGCTCACCTGCGCGCCGTGCTCGAAGTTGGCATAGACGTGACCGGTCGAACTGCGGCCGCCGAGATCCGCCGGACCGTTGACGCCGATCGCGACATCGCCGTTTTGTGTTTCGAAATGCGCGAGTCCCGGCTCGAACGTGCCGCCGTCGTAGAGGATCGAACCGAAGACGCTGCTGACTTCGATCTGTTTGGCGTGCGTGCCGTTGAAGATCGCGTTGCCGGTCCCCGTGCGCACGCGCAAGCGATCGAACGACGAATTTTCGGTGACCACGGGGCCCTTCATGACCTGCACGAATCCGTCGCCGCCGACGCCGTTGAGGTGCACGCTGCCGTTGCGAACCCGCGCGATGAAGGTACCCTCGCGGTAGTCGTTCATGTTGACGCGGCCGTTGTTGAGTTGCACGGTGACCAGCGACGCATCCTTGGGCACGGTGACCGAGATGTTCGCGTCTTGTCCCCGAATCGAGACGACCGAACGCAGCCCCGGTGGGATCGTCGAGATCGCGAAGCTCTCGGCCGGGAGTTCGACCGCCCCGTCCGGTCCCTCGACGTTGCCGGCCAGGATCGGGATCGCGGACTGGCCCTCGTTCGCACGCACGTCGAGTTGACGGATCGTCAGATTGCTGCCGTCGTCGATCTCGACCGTCGAGCGGTCCCAGGTCCGCAGGTTCACGGTGCCGCGCCCGACCACGACCCGGACGATCGGGGCGGCGCCCATGTCGATGTCGCGCTGGTCGGCCCAGGCGGCGGCCGGGGTCGCCACGGCGACCGCCATGAGGGCAAGACTCAACCAGGGGCCGAGACGCTGGGGCCGGCGACCGATCACGCTTACAGCGTACCGCCCCGGCGACGGACGGTCATTGAGATGAGATAAATGCAGGCTCGGCCGCTGTGACGGCAAGCTTCCGCGGCAGCGCCAGGGGGAGGAGGACCCGGAAGACGGTGCCGCCGCCGGAGCGCCTGAACGCCGAGACGCTACCGTCGTGGACGCGCGCGATGCTGCGGACGATAGCGAGGCCCAGGCCGGTCCCCTCGACGGCCCGCGAACGCGACTTGTCGGTCCGGTAGAAGCGGTCGAAGACGTGGGCGAGCGCCTCGTCCTCGATCCCGACGCCGGTGTCGGCGACCTCGACGACCGCCGACGCGGCGGTCGCTCCGACGCTGACCGCGATCGAGCCGCGCTCGGTGAACTTGATCGCGTTGTCGATCAGGTTGGTGATCAACTGGCGCAACAGGTTTGGATCACCCGCCACGACCGGTCCGTCGTCCTCGGGGCCGGCATAGGTGACCGCCAGTCCCTTGTCCTCGGCGCGGTGCGCCGCGATCCGCAGCGACTCGCGGGCTATCGCCGCGACGCCGACCGGTTCGCGCGGGATCCCGTCGCCCGATTCCGCCTTCGCGAGCGTCAACATGCCGTTGACGATGCGCGCCAAACCAGCGCTTTCCTCGATGATCGCCTTCAGGCTCTCCGAGCGAACGACCGGGTCGCGATCGCCCCACCGATCGAGCAGTTGCGCGTTGGAGTGGATGACGGTCAGCGGGGTCTTCAGCTCGTGCGACGCGTCGGAGATGAATTGCCGCTCGCGCGCGAACGCCTCCTCGAGACGAGCGAGCAGCGCGTCGAAGGCGGCCGCGAGCCGGCCGACCTCGTCGGTGCGGTCCTTCCAGCCGAGCCGGCGGTCCAGTTGATCGGAACCGATCGAACCGATCGCCTCGGTCAACGCGACGATCGGCTTGGTGACGCCCGCCGCGACGACGATCGAGGCGACGATGACCGCGACGACGGCGATCGCGAAGACGATGGCGAGCAGGTTGCGCGTACGGCTCATCGTCTCGTTGAAGACGTCGAGCCGTTCGGCGACGCGGATCACGATCGCGCCGTCGCCCGGGACGCGCAGCCGCTGGTCGCGGACGAAGACGCCGCCGAGCGCCGCGTTCTCGATCGCGTAGGTCGTCTCGAAGGCGCCGTCGGTCGGGCGGCGTGCGAAGGTGACGCCGCCCATGTTCGTCGACTTGCCGATCGTGTAGCCCTGCGCGTTGTCGACCTCGACGTAGGTCGTCGGCGACGCCCAATGGTCGAGGTTGCCGGGCAGCGCGAACTGCTCGTCGATCGGGAACGCCTCGCCGATCGCGAGCAGCGGGCCCGACCGCGATACGATCGCCGCGATGTCGTCGCCGACGCGATCGACCCGCGCCTTGGCCTGGTCGAGCAGGATCGACCGCAGCTGCAGGAACAGGACGACCGAGACCGTGCCGATGACGACGACCAGCAGCGCCGTATAGATCGTAGCGATCCTGCGCGCGCAGCGACGTCGGTCGCAGCACGTTCAGTCCTTCAGCGTGTATCCGACGCCGCGAACCGTCTGGATGAGTTTGTCGTCGAACCCCTCGTCGATCTTTCCGCGCAGGTAGCGGATGTAGACGTCGATGAGGTTGGAGTCGCCGAGGAAGTCGCTCCCCCACACGCCGTTGAACAATTCATCGCGCTTGTGGACCTTGTTGCGGTGGAGTAACAGATATTCGAGAAGGGCGTACTCCTTGGCCGTCAGCGTGATGGCTTTGCCGGCGCGCGTGACCTCATGGCGATCGCGATCCATGATGAGGTCCTTGGCGACCAAGACGTTGGAGTGGGGATGACGCTCGCGCAGCCGGGCACGGACGCGGGCGAGCAGTTCCTCGATCGCAAACGGCTTCGTCAGATAGTCGTCGGCGCCGACGTCCAGACCCCCGACGCGGTCGGGAACGCGATCCTTTGCGGTCAGCATGATGACCGGTACGCGGCTCTTGACCCGGAGCCGGCGGCAGACCTCGACGCCGTCCATTTTCGGAAGCATGAGGTCGAGGATGACGAGGTCGGGTTCCTTGAGCGCGCGCTCGAGGCCGGCGAGCCCGTCGTAGGCGACGTCGACGGAGTAGCCCTCATGCTCGAGTTCGAGCTTGAGGACGCGCGAGATCTGGCGGTCGTCCTCGACCACCAGAACCCTGAACGGGCGCTCCTCGGTCTCGGTGACCGTTTCGGTCACCCGGCGCTCCTCTGGCGGCGGACCGCCCGCACGGGCAGGCTGAGCAGCGACAGCCAGATGGCGGTCGAGGCCCCGAGGGCGATCCACAGCAGGATCGGCGGCTCCGAGACGTGCACGACCGCGGACCCGAGGTAGCCGAACGCCTCGTGCAGGCGATCGGAACCAGTCGAGAGGCTGAGGCAGAGCCAGGTCGTCAGCGCCAGGATCGCGCCGATCCCGAAGACCTCGGAGCGCGAGAAGAACGGAGCACGCAGCGCTGCGACGCCCGACAGAATCGAAGCACGGAGGCCCTCGGGAGCCGGCTCGAGCGGCAGCGCGAGCAGCAGGCGGTCCAGGTCGTCGTCGTGGTTCATCATCGGTCGTTTACCTCGGTGGTCGGCTCGGCGTGCTCTCCGTTCGAGAGGCGCTTGCGAAGGAGCTCTTTGGCGCGGAACAGGTGTGTCTTCACGGTACCCATCGGTAAACCCAGCACGCGGGCGATCTCCTCGTACTGGCGGCCCTGCAAGTGAAAGAGGGTCAGGACGATGCGGTACTTCTCCGGGAGGGCGTCGATCGCCGTGCGGAGCCGGCGGGCCTCGTCGTGGCGTTCGGCCAGCGACTCGGGGCCGGGGCTCGGGTCGGCGCGGTCGGGCAGCTCGGCGTCGCTGTAGCGCTTGCGCCGGGCCAGCCGGTCGCAACAGGCGTGGTAGGCGATCGCGAAGATCCAGGTCGAGAACTTGGACCCGGGCCGGAACGTCCGCAGGCTCCGGAACGCCTTGAAGAAGGCCTCTTGGGTGGCGTCGCGGGCCTCCTCGCGGTCGCGCATGGTCCGCAGGCACAGGTTGTAGACGGCCTGGTCGTAGCGCTCGACCAGCGTCCCGAACGCCTCGGGCTGCCCGGCGAGCGAGGTCGCGACGAGGTCAGAGTCGTCGAGGGTCCGGACCGGAGCGCCGATCACGCGCGCCGGGGTCTCCACGAATGCGAGCGCCACGTCCGTACGTACGCCCGAGGCCGCCCGTGGGTTTCGCTCACCTGGATTGAAACACGCAAGGCCGCCCACCGTATGTTGGACGTACCGAATTCACAGACACGGAAGCCAGGGAGCACACGACCTTGATCATCACTTTTCGACCGTCCGCCTCCGCGCGAGTCCGGGTTCCGCGCGACGAGAAAGACTTCCCGGTGACGCCCGCCGCACCAACGTTTCCCGGCTGGGGCCCGAGGATCTAGTCATGATGGACGACGCAATCGGCGCACTCGCGATCATCTGTATCTTCGGCCTGCCGTTCATTGCGTGGATCGCGATCCGCGGCATGGCGCACCGCGAGCGGATGGAGATGATCCGTAACGGCATGATCCCGAACGACATCCGCGGGGCGAACGCGGCCTTCAGCCGCCGCGCGGACGTGCCGCCGCCGCCGCCGCCGGCGGCGCGACGCGGTTGCGTCGACGATCCGCAGGCGACCTTGCGCAAGGGCGTCGTCGTCACCGCGATCGGCTTGGCGCTGACGATCGGGCTGTCGTTCATCGGGACGGTCGCGGACCCGCCGCACTATACCTTCGGCCCCTGGCTGCTCGGCGGTTTGATTCCGCTGTTCGTAGGCCTCGCACAAGTCGTCAGCGCGCTGATGTCGGGCGCGACGTTCGGGCCGCCGCAGGGCAATCCATACGCGGCATATCGCCCCGGACCGCAGCAGCAGCAGCAGGCGCCCCCGCCGTTCGATCAGTCGTACACGTACCGTCCCGGCTCGATGCAAGAGCTGCAGCCCCCCGGCGGTCCGCCGGATCGCGTCTGACCGCATCTTCGTCCGCGCGGCGCGGACCGGCGAAACAGAAAAGAATCGGGGCGCCTGAGCGCCCCGATTCTTTTATTGTCGTAAGTACGATTGCGCGTTACTTGCAGGTTACCAGTGCCATCGCCCAACCACTCGCGGTCTTTGTACGAACCAGGTAGCCCTCAGGCGTGCGGTCGTAAATCTGGAAGCCCGCTCTCAGCGCGTCGGCCAGCGATTTGAAGACCATCAGACCTGCCATGTGCGACCCCTCCTTTCCCGATTTTCTCCTACCCTATCAACGATGGGCGGACGAAAATGTTCTAAAATCTCGTTCGTCCCGCCGGTTAAACTTTGGACAGCGACCGTCAAAACGGCCGCCGGCGAGATCCGGACCAAGAGCGGATTTCCCAATTCGGGCTGGAAACCTTTACGCCATGCCGGTCCTTGAGTCGCCGCCGACGGTGCACGCGACGACCGTGCTCGACCGTCGCGAGCCCGGACCGGGCGTCGCCGTCATCGGACTTCACGCACCGGAACTCGCCTCCGCGGCGCGTCCCGGGCAGTTCGTCATGGTCGTCCCGCCAAGCGGTGAGAGCGTCGGTACGGCGCTCGGCATCTACGAAGCGACCAGCGAGCGCGTGTCGTTGATGGTGGTCGTGGTCGGCCACCGAACGGCCGAGCTGGCGGCGCTTGCTGCCCGGCGAGCGGGTCGACGTCGTCGGTCCGCTCGGCAACGGCTTCGACGTCGCCGCGCTCGGCGCCGACGTGGCGATCGTCGCGGGCGGCGTCGGGATCGCGTCGTTTTACTTGGTCGCGGAGCAGGTGGCGCGCAACGGCGGCCGCGCGCAACTCTACTACGGAGCGCGCAACGCCGGCGCGCTGGTCGACGTCGGACTTGTTCAAGCGGCTCTGCAGCGGCATCGCGCTCGCGACCGACGACGGCTCGCACGGGCATCGCGGCTACGTGACCGATCTGCTGGAGCGCGAGCACGTCGGCGGAACGATCGCCGCGTGTGGACCGACGCCGATGCTGCGCAGCGTTGCAACGGTCGCGCGGCGGCTCGAGGTGCGCGCGCAACTGGCGCTCGAGGAGCAGTTCGCGTGCGGCGTCGGTGCGTGCTGGGGTTGCGTCGTACCGATCGACCGACGCAGCCGGCAGGCGCCGCGCTTTCCGGCTCCGCCGTCCGGCGACGCGCGCGAGTACGTCCACGCGCGCATCTGCAAGGAAGGGCCCGTCTTTTGGGCGCACGACCTCCGCTGGTGAGAAGCGCCGAGCGAGTCGCCCCCCGCGTCCGAGCATCGCGGTCAACATCGGTGCACTGGCACTCACCGCGCCGACGCTCATGGGAAGCGGCTGTTACGGCTCCGGCGAGGAGTACGCGCCGTTCGTCGACCTGTCGCGCATCGGCGGTGTCGTGCTGAAGAGCGTGACGCGGCTTCCGCGGCTCGGCAACCCGGGGCCGCGCCTCGCCGCGACGCCGTCCGGGCTGCTGAACGCGATCGGGCTGCAGAATCCGGAATCGACGCGTACCTCGCCGACGACGTCGCGAAGTTCGCCGACCGGCCGTGCGCCGTGATCGGTAGCGTCGCGGGGTTCAGCGTCGACGACTACGCCTACGTCACGCAGCGGCTGGCCGCGCGCGACGAGATCGACGCGATCGAGTTGAACATCTCGTGTCCCAACGTCGGCAGCGAAGGCGAGACGTTCGCGTGCGATCCGCACCTCGCGCGCGCTGCGACCGAGGCCGCGCGCGCCGTGACGAGCAAGCCGTTGATCGTCAAGCTCTCGCCGAACGTGACCGACATCGCGGAGATCGCGCGCGAAGTCGAGGGCGCAGGCGCCGACGCACTCGCGGTCATCAACACCGTGCGCGGCATGTCGATCAACGTCGACGCCTGGCGCCCGCGTCTCGGCAACACGATCGGGCGGCCTGTCGGGCGCGGCGATTCGGCCGATCGCCGTGCTCGCGGTGTACGAGGTCGCCGCCGCCGTGCGATCCCGATCGTCGGACAGGGCGGGATCGAGACGGCGCGCGACGCGCTCGAGTTCATCCTCGCGGGTGCGTCCGCGGTCTCGATCGGGACCGGCAACTTCACCGATCCGCGGATCCCGATCCGGGTGAGCGATGGCATCGAACGGTATCTCGTCGAGCGCGGGCTCTGCGGTCGATCGGCGAACTCGTCGGCCGCGCGAACCCGGATTTCGCCGGAGTGCGCAGCATGAACGGGCGGAGCCCGCGCCTGGTCGTCGCGCTCGACGTGCGCGGACTTCGAACGCGCGCACGGGCTCGTCGATCAACTGGCCGGCCTCGGCGTGATGTTCAAGGTCGGACTCGAACCGCTGCTAGGCGTACGGCGAGCGGATCCTCGACGCTGCTCGCGGAACGCGGCGCCGACTGTTTCGTCGACGCGAAGTTGCACGATATCCCGCGCACGGTCGCCGCCGCGACGCGGTCGCTCGTCGGCCTGGCGTGCGCATCATCAACGTTCACGCGCTCGGGGGCGCCGAGATGATGGCGGCCGCGGTCGAGGCTGCAGAAGAGCGCGCCGCCGAGCTCGGGATCCCGGCGCCCGACATCTTCGCCGTCACGATCCTCACGAGCATCGCGCCCGAGGAGTTCGCGCGAGCTCGGACTCGTCGGTGGCCCCGGCGAGAACGTCATCCGGCTCGCCGCGCTCGCGCGCGACGCGCGCTGCGCCGGCGTCGTCTGCAGCGCGCACGAGGTGCACGACCTCAAGGAGTTCTTCGGCGCCGAGTTCGCCGCGCTCGTTCCGGGCATCCGCCCGAGCGGGACGCCCGCTCGGCGATCAGAAGCGCGCCGCGTCGCCGCGCGAGGCGGTCATCGCCGGCGCCGACTACATCGTCGTCGGGCGGCCGATCACGGATGCCGCCGATCCGGTCGCCGTCGCGCAGGCGGTGATCGCGGAGATCGCGCGGTGAAGCAACTCGATCTCGTCGGCGAACTCGGCGCGCGCGGCGCGCTGCTCGAGGGCCACTTCCGGCTCTCGTCCGGCCGTCACAGCGACCGTTTCGTGCAGAAGTTCCGCGTGCTCGAGGATCCCGCGATCGTCGAACCGCTCGCCGAGCGGCTCGCCGGCGCGGTCGCGCGGCTACGCGCCGACCGTCGTCGTCAGCGCCGCCGTCGGCGGCATCGTCCTCGGGTACGAGATGGGGCGCGCGCCTCGGCACGAGGGCGATCTTCGTCGAGAAAGAGGGCGGCGGCCGCGATGCTGCGCCGCGGCTTCAAGGTGGGCCCGGCGATCGCGCACTCGTCGTCGAGGACGTCATCACGACCGGCGGTTCGGTCAACGAGGTGATCGACGTCGTGCGCGAGAGCGGCGCAGAGGTCGTCGCCGTCGGCGCGCTCGTGCGGCGCGCGCCGCGTCGAGTTCGGCGTCCCGGCGCACGTGCTGCTCGACTTGCCGATCGCCTCGTGGGATCCGGCGGAGTGCCCGCTCTGCGCCGGCGGCCGGCCGCTGACGGAGCCCGGATCGCGCTTCACCGGCCGTGGCGACAGTGCCGGATGAGGTGACGGTGCGGCCGGGCGACTGCCGCGGACGCGGACTTCATCGTCGACCTGGGGTCGCGCACGCTCGGCGGCCAACCTCTCCGAGATGCGACCCGCCCCCGATGCGCTGCTGCGGCAGTCGTACGAGCGGCTCGTCGATTCGTCGGACGGACAGCCACACCTCGTCTTCGTCGCGGAGTCGCCGCTGGAACGGCTCGGCTTCGTGCTCGCGTTCGACGCGCTGCCCGACGAGGTGACCGGACTGCCGCAGGGTTTCGTCGCCTATATGGCGGTCGAACCGCACGCGCGGCGCCGCGGCGTCGGCCGGGCGCTGCTGACGGCGGTCGAGGACGAATCGCGCCGGCGTGGGCTGCCGCACGTCGCACTTATGGTCACCGAGGACAACGCGCCGGCGCGCGCAGATGTACGCGCAGGCGGGGTACGTCACGGAACGGCGCCTGCTGTGCAAAGCCTTGTAGGTCCCGTCACGCCGCAGCGCGCGCTGCGCTGGCTCGTCGTCGCGGTGCTCCTCATCGTGGCGCTCTGGTTCGCCTCGAAGATCCCGAAGACGCTGGCGATCTTCGTGGTCGCCTCGTTCATCGCGATCGGCGTCAACCCGGTCGTCGCACGGCTCGAGCGCCACCTGCCGCGCGCACTCGCGATCGCGATCGCGTTCGTCGGGTTGTTCGCGGTCGTCGTCGTGCTCGCGTTTCTGGTCGTCCCGGCGACGGCTAGCGAGATCCAGTCGCTCGTCGCCAACGCGCCGATCTACATCGACGCGATCAAGAACCTGATGGTGGCCGCAACCGACGGCCTGCGCAAGCTGCTGGGCGCGCGCATCGTGCCGCCGGGCATCGGCGGGATCGAGGACTTCATCTCGGCCCGCTTCGCCGACGCGTTCTCGGTCACGCTGGCTTCGGTCGGCACGATCGTGGTCGGCACCGTCACCGTCCTGTTCATCGTGCTCTCGGCGCTCGTGTTGTCGGCCTTCATGCTGATCGAGGGCGAGGCGATCGCGCAAGCCGTCTATGGCGCGTTCCCGCGCCAGCGTCAGCGGGCCGTCCGCGCGCTGTGCGAGGAGATTGCGCGCACCCTCGGCGAGTTCGTCGCCGGTCAGACGATCGTCTGCGCGATCGTGGGCGTCGCGATCTTCGCCGTGACGTTCGTCATCGGGTTCAAGTTCGCGCTCCTCGCCGGGATCATCGGCGGCATTCTGTACGCGATCCCGCTGTTCGGTATGATCGGCGCGCAGTTGATCGCGTTGATCCTCTCCGCGCCGCAGGGCCCGTGGATGGTCATCTGGGTGCAGGTCATCATCTTCGCGATCGCGCGCGTCGCCGACAGCGTGCTCGTCCCCAAGATCATGTCGGAGAGCATCGGCGTCTCACCGATCATCGTGATGTTTGCCGTGTTCGCGGGCGGCGAACTGTTCGGCGTGCCGGGCTTCTGCTCGGCATCCCCGCCGCCGCGCTGTTCAAGGTGGTCTGGAAGTTCTTCCGCCGCTTCCCCGCGGCGACGAAGCCGCCGGAGGACGTCGTCAAGACGGGCTGACGCGCTCCATCGCCTCCGGCGCGCTCACGCCCGCCAGGCCGAGCGCTATCCCGAGGACGACCTTCGTCGCGTGTGCGAGCCCGAGGCGCGCGACGCGCAGATCCTCGTCCTCCACGAGCACCCGGCAGGCCATGTAGAACTGATGGAAGTCGGTCGCCACGTCGCGCGCGTAGCGTGCGAGCCGGTGCGGCGCGCGGCCGCGCGCGACCGAACGAACGAGCGCGGGAAACTCGCCGAGCCGGCGCGCGAGCGCGAGTTCGGCGGGCTCGACGAGCCGCTCGAGCGCCTCGCCGCGGCGCGGCGCGCGCCAGCTGCGCTTCGCGTCGCGTTGCGCTCGATCGAGCGCGATGCGCGCGTGGCCGTACTGGACGTAGTAGACGGGGTTCGCCTCGCTCTGCTCCTTGGCGAGCGCGAGGTCGAACGTGAGCGGCGATTCGGCGCGACGGCAGGATGAAGAAGAAGCGCGCCGCGTCGACGCCGACTTCCTCGATGATCTCGTCGAGCGTGACGATTTGCCCGGCGCGCTTGGACATCGAGGCGACCTCGTCGCCCCGTTTGAGCGTGATCTGCTGCGCGATCAGCACCTCGATGCCGTCCGGATGCCCGTACGCCGCCGCGAGCGCGTTCAGCCGTCCGATGTAGCCATGATGGTCGGGGCCGAGGACGTCGATCACGCGGTCCGGCGCCGCGCTGGAACTTCTGGTAGTGGTAGGCGACGTTGTTCGCGTAGTAGGTCGGGCGCCCGTCGGAGCGGATGACGACGCGATCGTTGTCGTCGCCGTACGACGTCGTGCGCACCCACAGCGCGCCGTCCTTCTCGTAGGTCAGGTCCAGCGCGCGCAGCCGCTCGATCCCCGCCTCGATCGCGCCGGAGTCGTGCAGCGCCTTCTCGCTCTGCCAATTGTCGTACTCCACGCCGAACCGCCGCGCCGTCGCGCGCTGCTCGGCGACGATCCGGTCGCGCCCGAAGCTGTTGAAGTGCGCCGAGCCACTCGCTCTCCGGCGCGTCGCGCCAGCGCTCGCCGTCGGCCGCCCGCAGCGCCTCCGCGATCGGTATCAGGTATTCGCCGGGATAGCCGTCGTCCGGAAACGGGAAGTCGGGCTCCCACAGTTGGCGATAGCGCGCGTAGAGCGAGCGGCCGAGCCGGTCGAGTTGCGAGCCCGCATCGTTGATGATCCACTCGTTCGTCACCCGATAGCCGACGAAGCGCAGCGCGTTCGCCAGCGTCGCGCCGATCGAGAGCGAACGGCCCTGCACGACGACGAGCGGCCCCGTCGGGTTCGCGCTACCAAACTCGAGCGAGACGTGCTCGCCGAGCGGTGCCCCGCGCCCGAAGTCCGCGCCCGTCGCGCAGCACGCGCGCGACGACGCTCTGCCAAAAGCCCGGGACCATGCGGATGTTGATGAACCCGCCGGCCGCCGCCGCTTCGGCCAGCCGCGGTGCGGCCTCGGGGTCCGCGAGCACGGCGGCGGCCAGGTCCTGCGCGATCTCCTGCGGCTTGCGCCGGAGGGCCCGCGCCAACGTAAACGCGACGTTCGATGCGAAGTCGCCGAACTGGGCGTTGCGCGGCGGCTCGAATTCGACGGACTCGACGACGCCCGGCGCGACGGCGACGACGGCGCGCAAAAGCGCGCTCGCGACCCGAGCTAACGCGCCGGTCCCGGTGGGGTCGAGGTGCATCCCCTAAAACGTTCGCCGCGGGCGGCGACCGACTCTGCCTTCAGTGATGATACGGTTCGTTGCGCGCGATCTTCGCCGCGCGATAGAGCTGCTCGAGCACCAGCGCGCGCGCCCATTCGTGCAGGAACGTCAAGTCGGAGAGCGACCACCGCAGGCCGGCGCGCTCGTGGAGCGCGGCGCCGGCACCGTAGGTACCGGCGACGACGAGGACGAGCCGCTGCGTACCGCCGAGCGCGAGCGCGACGAGGCGACGCGCCAACTCGACGCTCGACATCTGCGTTCCGTCGCGCTCGAGCAGCCAGACGACGTCGCCGGGGGCGAGCCGGCGGACGATCGCGTCCGTCTCCTCGCGCACCGCGCGGCCGGGATCGGTCGCGCGCGATGCGGCGACCTCGACGATCTCCAGCGCCTCGTAGCGGCGCAGGCGGCGCGCGAAGTCGTCGACCGCGGCCGCGACGTACGGCTCGCGCACCTTCCCGACGCACATCAAACGATAACGCACGCCCGCTCTATCGGCGGTCCGTCGCCGTCACTCCCGTCGCAACCGCGTAACGGCTGCCGATGCGGCGCACCACGTGACCCGCGAGTTCGAGCCGCGTCAGCGCGGCGAGCACCTCACCGATCCCCGCGCCGGCGCCCTCTTGCAGCGCGTCGACGCTCGCCTCGTCCTCGTCGAGCGCGGCGAGCAGCCGCGCCTCGAGCGCCGTCAGGCTCATCCGCGCCGGCGGTGCGGCGACCGCCGGAGGCGGTGCGAGGCCCATGTCGGCGAGCACGTCGTCCGCGTCGCGCACCAAGGTCGCGCCGTCGCGGATCAGCGCGAGACAGCCCGCGACCTTCGGCCGGTCAACGTTGCCGGGAAACGCGAAGACGGTGATGCCGCAGTCGGCCGCCCACGACGCGGTGTTGAGCGCGCCGCTGCGCGCGGCCGCCTCGACGATGACGACGGCGTCGGCCAACGCCGCGACGATCCCGTTGCGTTCCAGGAATCGCCACGGATAGGCGCGCTCGTCGGGCGCGAACGGCGAGACGACGGCGCCGCCCGCCGCCAGCATCGCCTCCGCGAGCGCCCTGTGCCGCCGCGGGAACAGCCGGCGGTGGCCGCCGCCGAGCACGCCGACCGTCGGCGCACCGGCGTCGACGCAGCCCGCGTGCGCCGCGCCGTCGATGCCGAGCGCGAGCCCGGAGACGACGCAGACGCCGGACCCGCCGAGGCGCCTGCCGACCGCGCGCGCCCGCTCGCGGGCGGCCTCCGACGGCGCGCGGCTGCCGACGACGGCGACCGTCGGCCGCGTGAGGCCGTCGAGCGCGCCGCTGACCCACAGCCCGTCGAAGCGTGCGACCGCGGCGCGAGCGCGATGCGCGAGGATCTCCTCGCGGGGAACGAAGCGCGGCTCATCGAGTCCCATCCGCCCGCTCCATCGCGCGCGGAAATCGCGGCGGCAAGTCCCGCCGGGCGCGCGCCTCAGCGCGTCCAGCGCTGCAGCCAGTCCTCCACCGTCTGGTGCCAGAGCAGCGAGTTCGCAGGCTTGAGGACCCAATGGTTCTCGTCGGGGAAGGTGAGGAACTCGCTCGGAATCCCGCGCCGCTGCAGCGCCGTGAACGCGGCGATCCCCTGATCGAGCGGGATGCGGTAGTCGCGCGCGCTGTGGACGATCAGCATCGGTACGCTCCAGTCGGCGACGTGGTTCAGCGGGTTGAAGCGTTCGTAGTTTTCCGGGTGCTCCCACACGGTCGCGCGGCCGTTCTCCCACTCGCTGAACCAGAGCTCGTCGGTCGCGTAGCCCATGATGCGGTTGTCGAACACGCCGTCGTGCGCGACGAGACAGCGCCACGGCTGCTTCCAGTTGCCGGCGATCCAGTAGATCATGTAACCGCCGTACGATGCGCCGAGCGCGCAGGCGCGGCGTTGATCGAGGAACGAGAAGCGCGCGAGCGCGGCCGCCCAACCTTTTTGCAGATCCTCGAGCGGGCGGTCGCCCCAGTGACCGTCGATCGCATTGGTGAACGCCTGTCCGTAGCCGGTCGAGCCGTGGAAGTCGATCGACACGACCGCGTAGCCCCGGCCCGCGTATGTCTGCGGATTCCAGCGATAGCCCCACCCGTCGCCGAAGCTGCCTTCCGGACCGCCGTGGATGATGAACGCGACGGGATAGCGCTGGCCGGCCGTATAGCCGGCCGGCTTCATGACGAAGCCGTGAACCGTGTCGCCGTTCCAGCCCGCGAAGGTGAAGCTCTCGAACGGCGCGAGTTCGACGCCGCGCAAACGGTCGGCGTTGGCGTGCGTGATCTGGACCGCGTCGCCGCCGGCCGCAGGCGAAGCGAAGATCTGCGCCGGCGCGTCGAGCGTCGACAGCGAGTAGACGATCAGGTTCTTGCCGACGCTGAAGCCCTCGACCGAACCCGCGGTCGTGAGCGGCTTGACCGCGCTTGACGCGGCGTCGATCGCGAACAGACGGTGGTCGAGGACGTCCAGTGCGGTAGCATAGATCGTACGGCCGTCCGCCGACCACGCGATCGCGTCGGCGGAGCGGTCCCAGTCGTGCGCGAGCTCGGTGGTGCGTCCGCTGCGCAGATCGCGCACCATGACCCGGAAGCGATCCGACTCGAAGCCGGGGACGCTCTGCGCGCGATAGGCGAGCTGCGTGCCGTCGGGCGAGAACACCGGATTCGCGTCCCACGCGGGGTTGTCGGCGGTGATGTCGGCCGGGGCGACGGAGCCGTCGATCGGCACGCGCCACAGATCGAAGTTCGTGCTCCACGGTTCGCTCGAACCGGCGAGCCGCATCGAAAAGACGACCGTGCGCGAGTCCGGCGAGATCACGAAGTCGCTCTCGTCACCGAACGGCTTGCTCGGGACGTCGCCGTCGAGCGAGCGCATCAGCGACGCGGCCGTTCCCGTCGCCGCGCCGTCCGCACCGAGCGCCAGCGCGAACAAGTGATTGTCGGTTCCGTCGGCCCAGGTGTCCCAGTGGCGCACGAAGACGCGGTCGTAGACGGTGCCGGTCGCCTTCGACGCCTCGCGTGCGCTCTGCCGGCGGGTCGTGCACCCGAGGTCGGGGCAGTCGGCAAACACGGGCAGCGCCACGACGATGCGCCGCCCGTCCGGGCTCACGCGATAGGCCTGCACGTCGACCGGCAGGTGCGTCACCTCGGTCGCGCGGGCCCCGGCGCCGTCGGTCCGCCAGACCTGGCTCGCGCCCGAGCGGCCCGACAGAAAGTAGATCCAGCGCCCGTCGGCCGACCACTGCGCGTCGGTCGCGCCGCCGTCGGAGACGCCAAGCCGCAGCGTCAGCGACGAGCCGCCGAGCGCCGCCAGCCACATCGCGTGGGCGCCGCGGTTGGCCGCCAAGTCGGTCGACCGGACATCGTACAAGACCTGGGCTCCGTTGGGCGCGATTGCCGGGGCGCCGAGGCGTTCGAGGGTGACGAGGTCGCGGGCCGTGAACGGCCGGTCCGCCGCGGCGGATGGAGCGGCGAGGGCGGCCACGGCGGCCGCGAGGCACAGGACGGTGAGTGCGAGCGTTGGCATCGAGCGCTGCGGTTTCAGGCCGGACGCGTGGGGCCCCTGGCAGCCGATTCCAGCCGAGCGCCTTGTTCATCTATTAAACAGGGCAAGGGTGCTGCCATGAGGGAATGGCGAGGAAACTAACCCCCGCGTCGGAATACACGGCGGGATTGTCGACCGCCCTGTCGCCGCGCCCATGCGGAGCCAGGTGCGGCCGTTGGAGGATAGATGGCAGCCCCTCAGGCTTACTGCGTCAAGTGCAAGACCAAGCGCGAAATGAAAGACGCGACGCAGATCACCATGAAGAACGGTCGCCCCGCCACCGAGGGCAAGTGTCCGACGTGCGGCACGAAGATGTTCAAGATCGGCGCCGC
The DNA here is from genome assembly GCA_963743605.1 of Vulcanimicrobiota bacterium. Taxonomy (GTDB): domain Bacteria; phylum Vulcanimicrobiota; class Vulcanimicrobiia; order Vulcanimicrobiales; family Vulcanimicrobiaceae; genus CAVUQJ01. The sequence continues at coordinate 142,889 of CAVUQJ010000020.1, forward strand.
CTAGCGAGCGGTTTGCCGCCGTTCACGGTTGTGCCCTATACTGGGGGCGGCCCCAACATATGGGGTCAATACCAGTGGAGGCGCGCCGAGAACTGACTTGCCCGAGTTGCCGCAAGAGCGAGACGCGCGTCGTCGACTCGCGCGACGACGAAAGCGTCGTGCGCCGCAGGCGCGAGTGTCTGGGTTGTAAGCACCGCTTCACCACCTACGAGCGGATGGAAGCGCCGCGCCTCTTCGTCGTCAAGAAAGACGGCCGGCGGGAGCAATACAACCGCGATAAGGTGCTGAGCGGCCTGCGGCGGGCCTGCGAGAAGCGCCCCGTCGCGGACGCGCAAATGGAAGAATTGACCGCCGCTTTAGAACGCGAATTGTTTTCGCGTGGCGAAAGCGAAGTGCAGAGCGCGCTGATCGGCGAGAAGCTGATGGAGGCGCTCAAGAGTCTCGACAAAGTCGCCTACATTCGCTTTGCGAGCGTGTATCGATCGTTCCGCGACGTGGAGAGCTTCCAAGCTGAATTGGCCGACCTCCTTGCCAAGTGAGCCGACGACCGTCCGCGTGCACGTGAAGCGCGTCGCCGCCGATGCGACGTTGCCCGCCTACATGACCGAGGCCGCCGCCGGCGCCGACCTCGTCGCGGCGCTCGACGAGGAACTGACGCTCGCGCCCGGCGCGCGCGCGCTCGTGCCGACCGGCCTCACCCTCGCGATCCCGCCCGGCTACGAGGGCCAGGTGCGGCCGCGCAGCGGGCTCGCGCTGCGCAGCGGCGTCACCGTCCTGAACGCACCAGGCACCATCGACGCCGACTACCGGGGCCAGGTCGCCGTCATCCTCGCGAACATGGGCGAGGCGCCGTACGTCGTGCGGCGCGGCGACCGCATCGCGCAACTCGTCATCGCGCCGGTCGTACGGGCGGCGTTCGAACTGGTCGACGATCTCGACGAGACCGAGCGGCCCGGCGGCTTCGGCAGCACGGGCCGCCGTCACGACGGTAGGCCGTGAACGTCTACGTCGTCGGCGCGGGCGCCGTCGGAACGTACCTCGGCGGGCTGTTGAGCGGGACCGGCGCGACCGTGACCTACGCGCCGCGTCAACTCGAGGACGTGACGCCGGTCGATGCCGACCTCGCGATCGTCGCGGTCAAGGCCTACGACACCGCCGGCGCGATCGAGACCCTGAAGCGCGGCCTGCGCGCGCCCGAGACGACGACGATCCTGTGTCCGCAGAACGGCGTCGGCAACGAGGAGAAGCTCGCCGAGGCGTTCGGGCGCGATGCGATCGTCGCGGCGGCGCTCACGGTCCCCGTCGACCGCACGCGCGACGGACGCAGCGTCGCGGCGCACGACGGCGGCATGGGTATGGCTCCGGTCGGCGGTGACGCGCACAACTGGCTGATCGCCGCCTTCGAGAAGACGGGCATGCCGGTCAAGGTGCTCTCCGACTATCGCGCGCTCAAGTGGTCGAAGCTGTCGCTCAACATCGTCGCGAACGCTTCGTGCGCGATCCTCAACGTGCTGCCCGAGCGGCTCGTCCATCTCGACTCGCTGTTCGCGCTCGAGATTCGCGCGCTGCGCGAGGCGCGCGCCGTGATCGCGGGCCTCGGCCTCACCCTCGTCGACCTGCCGCGCTACCCGGTGAAGGCGCTGCAAAGCGTGGTGACGCTGCCCGCTCCGATCGCGCGCCTCGTGCTCGCCAACCGCATCGCGGGCGCGCGTGGCCGCAAGCCGCCGTCGCTGTTGCTCGACCTCCGCGCGGCGAAGGGCCAGACCGAGGTCGAGGTCCTCAACGGCGCCGTCGCCGCGTACGGCCGCGAACTCGAGATCGAGACGCCCGTCAACGCGGTGTACGCGCGCGTCCTCAGCGACATCGCGCACATGCCGCAGATGTGGGCGAAGTATCGCGAACAGCCCGAGGCGCTGCAGGCCGAGATCGAGGCCGAGGTCGCGCGCCGCCGCCGCCCCTCCGCGCTCCTCGCCAGACGGCCGTGAACCGCGCGCCGGCCGAGCGCCGCGCGGTGTGGGGCGCCGTCGCCGACGTGCTCGCGAGCCGGACCGAACTCGCCGCGGCGCTCGAGGGCGCGCTCGCGGTCGTCTGCGAACGGCTCGACCTCGAGACCGGCTGGATCTGGCTGTACGACGACGCTGCCCAGAGTTTCTACCTCGCCGCGGCCCGCAATCTGCCGCCGTACCTGCAAGAGCCGGTGCAGATGACCGGCGACGCCTGCTGGTGCATGGAGTCGTTCGACGCCGGCGATTTCGTGTCGCAGAACGTCAACGTCATCGAGTGCAGCCGCTTGCGCAAGGCGCATCGGACCGGCGACGACGCGCTGACCGGCGGCTTGCGCTACCACGCGAGCGTCGTGCTTCGGTTCGCCGGCCGCCAACTCGGTATCATGAATCTGACGACGCGCAACTGGAAGCCGCTCGACGACGATGCGCTCGCCGTGCTGTCGACGGTCGGACATCAGGTCGGCCTCGCGGTGGAGCGCGGCCGGCTCGCCGACGAGACCTCGGCGCTGGCGCGGGCCGACGAGCGGGCCCGCATGGCGCGCGAGATCCACGACACGCTCGCGCAGGACCTGACGGCGATCTCGCTGCAGCTCGAGGGCGCGTTGCGCCGGTTGCCCGGCGAGGGCGAGTCGCACGAGCGGGTCGAGCGCGCGCTCGACGTCGCCCGCGACTCGTTGCGGCGCGCGCGCGAGTCCGTGTTGAACCTGCGCTCCGATCCGCTCGACGGCAAGCCGCTCGCCGCGGCCCTGGCCGCGCTGACGCGCCGGTTCACGTCGCGCACCGGGATCGTGGCCTCGTTGTTTGCCGATCCCGCGCCGCGGCTGACGCACGCGACCGAGGTCGAACTCTACCGCGTCGCGGCGGAGGCGCTGACGAACGTCGAGCGCCATGCACACGCGCACCGCGTCGAGTTGCAACTGCGGACCGACGGCGACGTTGCGCTCTCGATCGCGGACGACGGGGTTGGTTACGTCGCCGCGCCGCCGGGCTCGCAGCGCTACGGCGTGGTCGGGATGGAGGAACGGATGCGCGCGGCCGGTGGGAGTCTGGGTATCGAGCGCGGACCGGACGGCCACGGCACGATCGTGCGTGCGCGGGTGCCGGCAGCCCCGTGATCCGCGTCGCGGTCGTCGACGATCATCCGATCGTGCGCGACGGGATCGTGGCGAGCCTGGTCGACGCCGGCATCGACGTCGTGGCGAGCGCCGGCGATGCGGCCGGGGCGCTCGCCGCGGTCGCGAGCGAGCAGCCGGACGTCGTCGTGCTCGACTTGGAACTCTCCGACCGTAGCGGCCTCTCGATCATCGGCGACCTCAAGCGCTCGTCACCGCGGACGCGCGTCGTCGTGTTCACGGCATACGCCGGCGAGGAACGCGTCGCGACGGCCGTCTCGTCCGGCGCGGATTCCTACGTGCTCAAGGGCGCGAGCGGCGACGAACTCGTCGCGACGGTGCGCGCAGCCGCGGCCGGGGAGTCGCGGATGGCGCCCGAGATCGCGCGCCTGCTCGTCGGCGCGATGCGCTTGCCGCGCGGCATGCGGCTGACCGAGCGCGAGCGCGAGATCCTGGCGCTGCTCGCGGAGGGACTGCCGAACCGCGCGATCGCGACCGGCTTGAACGTGACGGAGCGGACCGTCAAGTATCACGTCGGCGAGATCCTGGCGCGGCTCGGCGCGAGCAACCGCGCGCAGGCCGTCGCGATCGCGCGCAGGCGCGGGCTGCTGTCGCCGGCGCCCGAGACGTCCTGACGGCCCTGTCCTTTCGTCCAGGGGGCGAACTGCTCCGCGGGACGATTCGCGCCGTACGCCGCGGCCGTACACTCGTGCCATGGCAACACAGGATTGGTTCGAGCGCGGCCACGTCGCGATCGTCACCGGCGCCTCGAAGGGCTTGGGACGCGCCGTCGCGCGCCTGCTGGCGGAACGCGGCCTCTCGCTCGTGATCGACGCGCGCGGTGCGGACGCGCTGCGCGAGACCAGCGACGAACTCTCGGCGCTCACGCAGGTCGCCGCCGAAGCGGGCGACGTCGCCGACGCGTCCCACGTCCACCGGCTCATACAACTCGCGGACGAGAACTTCGGACGGATCGACCTCATCGTCAACAACGCGTCGACGATCGGGCGTTCGCCGATGCCGGCCCTCGAGGACCTCTCGCCGCACACGTTCGAGCGGATCTACACGACGAACGTTTACGCGCCGCTGCACCTGATCCAGCATGCGTTGCCGATCATGCGCCGCAACGGCGGCGGGACGATCGTCAACGTCTCGTCCGACGCCGGCGTCGTCGCCTACGAGGGCTGGGGCGGCTACGGTTCGAGCAAGGCCGCGCTCGAGCACTTGTCGCGCATCCTCGCGGGCGAACTCTCGGGTAGCGGCGTCGGCGTCATCGTCGCCGACCCCGGCAACATGAATACGGACCTGCACCGCGCGGCGGAGCCCGGCGAGGATCTCAGCAATCTGCCGAGCGCCGATGACGTGGCGCCGGCGCTGCTCGCGGCCATCGCGTCGCCGCGCGGCGACTTCCTCCGCGTGGAGCTGCAGTCGCTCGTGCCGGAACCGACCGCCGCGGCATGATCGCCGCAGCCCGCGGTCTCGCGGATTTCGTTCTTCCCGCCGAACTCGAGGCGCGCGTCCCGCCGGAGGCGCGCGGCGTGCCGCGCGATCACGTGCAACTGCTGATCAGCGATCGCGCGACCGGCGCCGTCGACCACGCGATGTTCGTCGATCTCCCGCGCGTGCTACGGCCCGGCGATCTGCTCGTCGTGAACGACTCGGCGACGCTGCCCGCTGCGCTCGCGGCGCAGCGCCCGTCGGGAGAACCGATCGAACTCCACCTGTCGAGTCAGGTCGCGGGATCGCTGTGGATCGCGGAGCCCCGCGGGCGCGCCGTTTCCGGCGACCGGCTCGCGTTGGCCGCCGGCGGCGAGGCGACGCTGATCGCGCCGGTCGATCCCGCCGGCGACCGGCTGTGGTACGCGCGCATCGTCGTCCCCGAGCCGGTCGTCGAGTATCTGCACGCGTTCGGCGCGCCGATCCGCTACCGGTACGTGACGGAGCCCGTCCCGATCGCGGCCTACCAGACGATCTTCGCGCGCGTCCCCGGTTCGGCGGAGATGCCGTCGGCGGCGCGGCCCTTCACGGCGGCGGTCGTCGCCGCGCTCGCGGCGCGCGACGTCGACATCGCCGCGATCACGCTGCACTGCGGCGTCTCCAGCGCCGAGCGCGGCGAGCCGCCGCAGCCGGAACGCTATGCGGTGAGCGCCAGTACCGCCGAGGCAGTCAACCGTGCGCGCGCCGAAGGACGCCGGGTCATCGCGGTCGGCACGACGGTCGTGCGCGCGATCGAGAGCGCGTTGTGCGACGGACGCGCGATCGCGTCGCAGGGATGGACGGATCTCATCGTCACGCCCGAACGCGGCGTGCGGCTGACCGATGGCATCCTCACGGGACTGCACGAGCCGGCGGCGACCCATCTCGACATGCTGCGGGCGTACGCGTCGGACGACGCGCTGCGCGCGGCGTACGACGAAGCGCTCGCGCATCGCTACCTCTGGCACGAGTTCGGCGACGTGCATCTCATCGCGTGACGCCGAGAGAAATTCAACGAATCCGATGGAACCAGCGAATGTGCAAAGACGTTTCTGCTACACGGTCGCGGCGGCGATCTGAGTACCGGGTAGGATAGTCAGCACGTCTTCCCGGCGGCCCAGATAGTGTAGCGCCGCCTCGGCCGGCAACAGCGCGACCTCCGTGAAACCGAGCGATCGCAGCCAGCCCTGCAGGTCGCTCGATGTGATGCGCATGCGCAGCGGCTCGCCGATCGCGGCGACGCGATGCTCGAGCTGGCCCGCCCCGCCGGGCTGCGAGAAGGTCAACGCGATCTCGCTTCTCTGCGGTAACGACGCAACGAAGCGTAAAATTGCTTCGGCCGCAGCGCGCGTGAGATAGACCATGACGCCCAGGCAAGAGAAGAACGCGGGTTCATCGAGCATGAAACCGGCTGCGGCGAGGCGGTCGCGCAATGCCTCGGATTCCAAGTCGACGGCGAGGAACGTGACGTTGCCGGGGATCGGGATGCGCGCCTCCGCCAGCCGTCGTCGCTTGTCCGCCTGCGTGGCCGGCGCGTCGACCTCGTAGACGCGCACGCCATGCATCCACGGCGGTTGGCGGTACGCGAAGGTGTCGTAGCCCGCGCCGAGCGCGACAAACTGGCGCGCGCCGCGCCCGACGGCCGCGTGCAGCCGATCCTCCGCGAACGCGCTCCGTACGAGCACGTGACCGCGGATGGCAACCCGCTCCGGCGCCGACGCCCACGACGGATCGTGCGCGAGCCACGCCCGCGCCATGTCGCCGAAAAGCACCGGCGACACCGGATCGTCGATGACGTATGGCTCGCGGTCGACAATGCGGTGCAGCGCGCGCATCAGCGCGACGCCAAGCGCGGTCTTGCTGACGCCGGCCGGGAGCGGTTCGCGCGTCGTCAGAGCGCGAACACGCTCGACGGGCTCCACGGCAAGCTAGCGACCGAGATCGTCGCCTTCACGACGAGGGCGCCCGCCGGATAGGTGTAGACCGCGGCCCACCCGTCGGCCGGGTCCGTGACGTAGAGGTGCGTCTGCGCCGCGTCGAGCGCGATCGACTCGGGCGTCCCACGGGTCGCAATCGCGCTCGCCGGCTTGTGCGTATCCGAGGTGAAGATGTCGACCTTGCCCTCATTCGGATCGGCGAGAAGGACGTTGCCCTCGGCGTCGATGGCGATACCGGCGATCAGACCAAGGCGACTTCCCATCTTGAGCACTTGCGCGTTGCCGCTCGAGGACGCGAACTCGACCACGGCGCTGGATTCGTCCGAGCCAATGCGTTCGACCGTGACGTAGATGCTGTCGTCGGGCGCGGTCGCGATTCCGTAGCCCGGGCCCAAGCGGCACACGAGCTCGCACATCCGGCCGCAGGGTCGCGTCTGGCCCGCGTGGTATGCGAGGATCGCTCCGGAGTAGGTTGCTACGTAGGCAGTGCCGGACGAAACGGTCACCCCCAGAGGAAAGCGCCGATCTGCGTGAAGCGCTCCGATGACGCGTCCGGGTTTGCCGGTGACGAAGCGGACGATGGGAACGGTCTCTGCGTCGGGCGCGAGGATGCAGACGGTCCGCGGTCGTGCGCACGAAGGATCCCACGCGAACGCTGCGTCGGTATACGCCTTGACGTATCCGAAGCCGGTGGAGGCAGGGCCGAGGCGCACCGGTCCGCTCTGGCCGCCGCAGAGCGACCATCGTTGCGAGCCGGCCGTCGCCCAGAACAAAGCACCGCCGAACTCGGCGTTGGAGTTGTGTGGGTACGCGCCGCTAAAGAACGCGACGAATGCGCCCTGCGGCGCGCCGGCGCAGCCGAGTGGTGCGGCGTTGAGCGCACTGAGCGGCGAACCGTGAACCGCAGCAGCCGTGAGAAAGAGCGCGCCGGCGAGCGCGATTGCGAATCGTGCTTTCGATGGCATGTGTGCCTCCAATGAAGCAACGGCCCGAAGCATTGCCCGCCCACGGCGCTTCCACGGCGCCTATTTTGCGGCCTCCCGGCCGCGATGGTCCGCCGCGAGGTGAAGAATGGCAGACGCGGCACTGCGTGGTAACCAGCGCCCATGCGTCGCATCACCCTCGCTCTCCTGACCTGCATGGTTTCGCTGACCGTCCCCGGGCTGGCCCAGTCGACCATGGCCCCGAACCTCCAGACCGTGCTCGACGAGAGCGCCAAGGCGATCGGCGCCGACGCGCTCCCGCGCATCCAGGGCTGGCACATTCATGGGGGCGGAACGGCCGCCGGTTTGAAGGCCACCTTCGACAATTGGATCGACCGCTCGACCGGCGCGGAGGCGACCTATGCGAAGTTGCCACCGGTCTCGATGGACGGCGGCTACGACGGGCACGTCGCGTGGTCGCGCGACCAGAAGGGCGTCGTCTGGGCCGATGGCAGCCTGATCGGGCGCGCGCAGGCCATCAACCAACTCTATCGCGATACCGGCGCGCTCTGGTCGGCAGATCACGGCGGCGCGCGCATCGAACTCGTCGGCCTGCGGACCGATGCGGGCACGGTCTACGACGTGATCAAGGTGACGCCCGACGGCAGCGCGATCCCGTTCGAATACTGGTTCGATGCGAAGTCGCATCTGCCGATGCGCGTGATCGAGACGGCGGCGCCCTCGACGACGACGATGACCTTCTCCGACTATCGCGACGCGGGCGGCTACAAGATCCCCTACGACCAAAAGTCGACGACCACGGAGGGGAACGGGCAGACGCTGATCGTCGACAAGGTCGACGTCGATCCCGCCGACCTCGTGGCGCAAGTAACCGAGCCGGCATCGAGCGTCGACGATTTCAGCATCGCGGGCGGAACGCAGACGACGGTCCCGTTCGAATTGGTCGACAACCACGTCTACCTCGACGTAATGCTCGACGGTAAGGGACCGTACCGCTTCATCTTCGACACCGGCGGGCAGAACGTGATCGACCCCGACGTCGCCAAAGAGATCGGCGCGGGCGCGGTCGGCTCGGTCCAGGGAACCGGCGTCGGCGCGGGCACCGACGAATTCGCGTTCGCCAACGTGAGCTCGCTGCGGGTCGGACAAGCCGAGTTGAAGGATCAGACCTTCGTCGTGACGCCGGTGCGCGCGGGCTTCGGCGTGTCGGCGAGCGAGCGCGCCGATGGCCTGATCGGCTGGGAAGTGCTGGCGCGGTTCGTGACGACGTTCGACTATGGTCGCAACCAGCTCACATTGCGGACCGTTCCGGCCCAGGTGCCCGGAAAGACGACGGCCTTCGTGTTCGGTGGCACGCAGCCTCAGATGCCGTGCACGATCGACGCGATCCCGACGATCTGTTCGATCGATACCGGCAGCCGCGCCGCGATCGACTTGTACTCGCCGTTCGTCGCGGCGCACCCGGCCGTCATGCCGGCCAACGCCACGGCGCCCGGCTTTAACGGTTTCGGCGTCGGCGGCGCGGCGATCGGGCGGCTCGGACGTCTCCGGACGCTCGAGCTCGGCGGCTACGCGCTGAACGACGTGATCGCCGGTTTCAGCACGGCGACGCAGGGCGCGTTCGCGTCGGTCGGCGTCGGCGGAAACGTCGGGGGCGCGGTCTGGCGGCAGTTCAGCGTCACGTTCGACTACCCGCGCCAGACGATCACGCTGGAGCCCGATGCGAGGTTCGGCGAGCGCGGTACGTGGGAACGCGCCGGTATGTACCTCATCAATCACGCCGGCAAGATCGTCGTGGCAAATGTCCGCGCGGGGACGCCGGCGGCCGCGGCCGGGATCAGCAAAGGCGACGTCATCGCCGCGATCGACGGCACGTCGGGCGCGCAGTTGACGCTCGCGTCGGCGCGGGCGGCCTTCCTACGGCCCGCCGGGACGGTGCTCACGCTGCAGGTCCAGAGTCCGCAAGCGGCAGCGCCGCGCACGGTGAAGCTGACGCTCCGCGACTACGTCTAGCCCTACACTCCGAACGCCGCGTTCGTGCGCGGCGCGTATTTCAGCGCGCTGCCCGTGTTGAACAACACTATGCTGCCCCGCGGCGAGCGTTCGCGCTCGACCACTCGCCGTAACGCGGCGAGCGTCGCGCCGCCTTCCTCGGAGGCGTCGATGCCCTCGCGCTGCCTGAGCGCCCGCATGCCCGCGAACATCTCATCCTCGGTGACCGCGATCGCCGTACCGCCCGACGCCGCGATCGCGCGCAGGATCAAGCGATCGCCGAGCGCGCCCGGCACGCGCATCCCCCACGCTGCCGTTTGCGCGTTCTCCCAGCGCAGCGCCGTCTCGGCGCCCTCCTCGAACGCGCGCACCATTGGGGCGCAACCCTCCGCCTGCACGCAGATCATCGCGGGGCGTTCGGCTCCGATCCAGCCGCACGCCTGCAGCTCGTCAAACGCCTTCCACATCCCGATCAGTCCGGTTCCGCCGCCGGTCGGATAGACGATCGCGGCCGGTACTGCACCGAGTTGCTCCACCAGTTCGTAGGCCATCGTTTTCTTGCCTTCGATGCGATACGGTTCGCGCAGGGTCGCGACGTTGAACGCGCCGGTTTGCGCCGCGTGCGCGGCGGCCAGTTTGCCGGCGTCGTCGATGAGCCCGTCGACCAGCTCGACGCGCGCACCGTAGGTGGCGCACTCCTCGATCAGCGTCTGCGGCGTGTCGCGTGGCAGGAAGACGGTGACCGGGAGCCTGGCGCGCGCGCCGTATGCCGCGAGCGCGCCGCCGGCGTTGCCCGCGCTCGGCGCGACCAGCGACTGCGCCCCGAGCACCAGCGCGCGCGTGACCGCGACCGACATCCCACGCGACTTAAACGATGCGGTCGGGTTCTGCGACTCGTCCTTCACGTACAACGGGACGTCGAGCCCCAACTCGGCAGCGAGCCGCGTGGCCGCGATAAGCGGCGTGCAGCCCTCGCCGAGCGAGACCGGCTCCTCGCCGTCGGCGATCGGCAGCATCTGCCGATAGCGCCACAGCGACCACGGTCCACGCGCGACCGTCGCGCGCTCGAGGACGGGGTTCGGATACTCGACGAGCAGCGGCGCGCCGTCCTCACGACAGACCGCCTCGAGCGTGTCGCTCGCGAACCGGTGCTTCGGCTCGCGCGAACAGTACAGTACGTTCGCGACGGCATTCGGGAAAAGGCCCATCGACTATAGGCTTCCCGTACTCGCGGGGCTTGGCGCCGGGGAGGCCACAGCGTCAACGATACCGGTGCAAATCAGGCGCTTCGGCGCATCATTGAGGCCGTCCTGATAGTCGAGTGCGTTTCTCACGGCGACGCCTTGGAAATACGGATGTGCCACACCGTCGGCGATCTTGAGCGTCGTCTCGGCGCCGACCTGTCGCCGGGAACATTGAAGGGTCGAACTCGCGACCGCGTAGCCTGAGAGCCTGAGCTTTCACAAGAGTACGCCTTGAATGCGTCCGAGAGCCGGCTCCCCGGATGGGCGACGCGGCGGGGTCTGACCTCGGCGCCTAGCGCGTCGTGCGTTTGCGTGCGCCGCGGCGGCTAAGCTATCCCAGCAGTCACCTCGCACACGAAAGGAAACCACGATGAAGTCGTCCTCACTGTCCACGAAGGAACACGGTCCTGCGTTCAAGGTCACTCGAACCGTGGCAGGGACGCTCGCGGTCGGCATCGCCATCGCGATCTCGAGCTTTGGCGTGGTTCGCGCGGAGCACGCGAAGCCGGACAAGAGCAAGGTCTTCACCTGCAGCGTCGGCACGGCGTGCCTCGAGGGGCACTCCACCGGCAACTCCTTGGGCATCCTAGGCATATCGGCCGGCACCGCCATCGAAGGCTTGACGAGTGCGACCAATGGAAACGCCGCCGTTGCAGGCTTGAGCTACGGAACCTCCGGCGGAGGCGCGGGCGTCTACGGCAGCTCTTCGGGCGGTCCCGGCGTGTATGGAATATCGCCGGCCAATCAGGGCGTGTACGGATCTTCCTCGAGCGGCTACGGCATCGAAGGCTACTCCGCGGCGGGCAGCGGCGTGTATGCGGAGTCGGCCGATAACACGCGTAACGCTCGAGCGAGCACGCTCAACGCGCAGGGCGACAGCGTCGGAACTTTCCTGTTTAGCGTGCTCAATATCGCGACCGGTCAGTGGTGCACAATCGACCCATACGCCAATCTGAACTGCACGGGGTCGACCGAGACTAAAACCGTCCGGGTGCGCCACCTGAATAGTGGCGGCCAGCATGTCCTCGCGTACGCCGCGGAGTCGGCCTCCGCGACGCTCGAAGACTTCGGAACCGCACGCACGGTTGGCGGCTTCGCGACCGTACCGCTCGAGTCCGGCTTCGCGTCAACGATCGACCGGAGCGCCTACCGCGTATTTCTTACGCCGATGGGCGACACACGCGGGCTGTTCGTCAGCGCTAAGACGCCCACCGGCTTCGAAGTTCGCGAAGCACAAGGCGGACGCTCGACGGTGTCGTTCGACTACCGCATCGTCGCTCGCCCAATAGACGCAAGAAATGACCGGCTGCCGCTGTCACCGGAAAGGAGCAAACCGCGGAGCGTTCACCCCAGTCTACGCTGACGCTCGCGACGGATTAATAATCTGAAACGTCGCCGGCGAGTGCGAGAGCTCAACTGTCCTTTGCGGACGGCGTGGTGACGGCAGGCGCGATGGGCGCACCGTCGAGCGTGCCCGTCTTTACGAGCACGTTCCACTCGGTCTCGTGCTCGCTCCGAAAGGCACCGAATTTCGCGGCGACGTCTGCGATCGCTTTGGCTTCGACGGAATCCAATTGCGTTTGCGGCAGCGCGTCCTGGTTTCGGTCGTCGCTCTCCGAGGACGAGCTGTCGAAAAAGACGTTGCCCAGGCAATCCATGACGCGTACGCGCGCCGAGACGGTTACCGCCGTGTCGTCGATTTTGAACGTTCGTCCCGGCAGCACGAACCCATAGACGTGCAGGGTCCGGCAGGCCCCAGCGTCGGCGATCCGTGCGGCGGGTGCGTTTGCGCCGATAAGGCGGAAGAACGAGATCGGCGCCGCCTTGCGCAACGCGATGTCGAGGTCGGTCGTGAACTTGTCGAGACCCGGCTGATTGGCGCGGATCTGCGCGACCGGTTGCAACAGCGCGAAGTAGCCGAGTTGACCCGGCGGCGCCGTCGGTAGCGGACCGGTCGGCATAACCGGAGGCGTCAGCGGGTCGGCCGCGCCGATTGACGGGCCGCCGAGGATCACCATCGCGGCAACGACAAAAGACGCGAAGCTAAAACGCTGCATGACACTCACATCCTGCTTGGTCGTCAGGCCCGTGGCCCTTAGCGGTCGTGCTTCAGCCGTCCTCCGCGGCGCCGAGCGGGCGGCGACGATCGACGCGGTTGCGGCGGGTATGGCGACGCCGGCCGGTTGTTATTGGGATGCGCCGTGATCCCGGTGCCTGCCGTATCCGCCCCGCACGAAGGGCCTTTCTGCGATTTCCACTCGCCACCGGAGCGCCGAATCGCGGAGGCTAAACGCCGCGTGAGAATCGGCGCGCTGCGAGATTGTGCGAGCGTTTTGTCGCGTTGCCTCGCCATGCAGGACCGATCGCGACTGACCGGCATCGCCGCGGCGACCCTGGCCTTCGGGCTAGCAGGCGTGACCGTTCTCTTTACGAGCCCGGTCGCCCAAGGAGCGGCGCCCGCCGTGCAGCGCGTTCCGGTGACCGTAAGCCTTTCGCGAAACGCCTACAAGGCCACCGTCATGGTATCGGTCGGCAACCTGGCGGCAGTGCCGATCGCGATCGATACCGGTTCGGTCGGCTTGCGATTGTTTGCCCTTTCCGGCGTCGGGACGCCGGGCAGCGGCACGACCTGCTCCGACACGCAAACGACGGTGCTCTTCAGCAACCCCGCGCGGATCGGGTACCACGGGGTGGCGTGCAGCGGTTACGTGCACATCGGCTCGGCAACGACGCTGCAACCTATTCCCTTCGACTCGTTGCGCTCGGCGTTCTGTCCCGACACAAATCCGGACTGCCGGCTAGCAGGTAACGATCCGGCGCGTAAGGCCGCGGCCGGCGTCTACGGCGTGCTTGGCGTCGGGATCGACCAAGACCACGGATTTCCAAGCCCGTTCCGTTTCATGGGTGGCCCCGTGCCCGATACCTTCGCGTTGACCCTGTCGAGCACGGGCGGCGAGGTCGCTTTTGGTGTCGCGGCGCCGGCCGGTGCCTCGATTTTCCAAGCGTCCTCTGCCGGCCGCGGAACGCTCGATCTGCCGGTCTGGGCCGTGCCGACAACGTGCCTTGTCATCGATGACCGCGTTTCCGCGTCGAGCTTGCCGACGAAGTTCGATACGGGCGACCCCGCTGGCTTCATCCACACTCCCGATACCGTGCCGGATTTGCCGTTGCGCGACGGCGACGTCACGCCGGGGACGCACATCGGCTTTGCGCCCCGAGGCCAAACCAAACCCGCGGCCACGCTCGTAGCGGGCGCCGAGACGGTCCGCATTCGCGTCGCGCAAGGTCCGTCGCTCGTAAACGCAGGCATTCGCGCCTTCTTCGATCACACGTTCACCTACGACGGAACCCACGGGACCATCGCGATTTCCGATAACGCGCCGCGTTGAAAAGAATCTGACTTGGCTACGCCCGGGCGGTAACGTCACCGCGCCGCGGTCGAACGCCTATCGGCGGCGGAGCTTCAGACGAGCCTGCAACGTGTGTTTGCCGCTGTCGTGACCACCGAGTGAACGACCTTGCTCGCACTGTCCACTCCGATGTGCGCCTTCATCGCGAAGTGCCACTGTTGGCCCTTCTTGGTCTGATGCATCTCCGGATCGCGTTCCCGGCCTTGTTCTTCGTCGAGCTTGGCGCCGCGATGATCGTCGCATCGACGATCGTTCCGCTCGCCACCTTCACGCCGCTGTCCCGCAGAAAGGCGTTGACCTCGTCGAAGAGTCGCCGACCGAGGTTGTGCTTCCCAAGAGATGGCGGAACTGCAAATCGTCGTCCGTCCGGAACCGGCGCGTGCCAGATCGATGCCGACGAACCGGCGCATCGGGACGATGTCGTACAGGGACCCTCTGCCGCTGGGTCGCTCAGATCAAACCATTGCTGCAGGAAGTGGGCGCAGCATCACCGCAAGATCGATGCGGGGCCGTCCTATCTCGGCCTTCGGATAGAACGGCTCGAGGAGCTGAGAAACCCTAAAACACTCGCCGGTGCTATATCCCCAGCATATGCTGACGAAGCCGTTGCCGTTTTGGCCGCCGACGCCCTCGTACACGTTCTTAGCGCCCGGTTCTGTGTAGCCCGAACCGCCGCCGCCACCGCCCCCGTATCCGCCACCGTCGCCACCGTAATACCCGCCGCCGCCGCCGCCGGAATAGAACGTGTCGCCCAGTCCAACGGTGCACCATTCATTGCCACCGCCTCCCTGCCCCAGCGCATTGCCGGAACTCTGGGTGCCTCCGCTTCCACCATAAGGAGCCTTGTAGAAATCCTGGCAAAGCGTCGCGCTGCCGGCCAAACCGCTCTGGCCGTCGAGCCCGCCGCCGTTGCCGCCTGCGGACCCCGGCTGGGACTGCGAAGGCAGAAATCCGCCGCCGCCGCCGCCGCCGCCGCCGACCACGACGCGGTTGGAAAGGCCGCTACCGTCCTGGCGCACGTCGCTCGCGCCACCACCGCCGCCGCCGCACGAGATGCCAATAGATCCGCAGGACGGCCCGTTGGAAGGACTGCCTCCACCGTTGTAGCCGGCTGCCGACGCGGCACCTTGTCCGCCGACGACGACGACCAACGTATCATTGGGATTCGTCGGAATCGTCGCGTCCGCCTGACCGCCCTGGCCGGCAGGCACGTAAGTGCCCGAACCTTCGCCCGCCCCACCTTCGGCCCCGAGGGCGGAGATGTAAACGCTCGTCGTGCACGCCGTCACATAGAAAGACTGCAGGCCGCCGGTATACACGTAGTTCGTGACGCCTTTTGTCGGCAGGGTGAACACCGCGTCGGTGTTTACGCCGACGACGTGCGCGTTGATCGATGCGGAGTTGCCTTGGATCGGTTTGCCGTTCCACGCGAAGGTCGCGACATCAAACGAACTCACCAGCGTATCGGGCGGGGGATCGTCCTTGCCCGAACGTCGCGAGCGTCGTCGCGCCGCTCGTATCGCTGTCGGACAGCGCAATCGTATTCGCGTAATCGCCAACGATCGTGTAAGTATCGGCATCCGCCGCGGTTACCGTGAACGGCGTGGGGCCGAAAGGACCGGTGGGACAGTTTGGGAGATTGGCGATAGTGAGGTAATACGCAATGCCGCCCAGTGTGGGCGTAATCGTCGTCGTTTTCCCCTTGACGATCGTAAACGGGATCGCCGAGGCGGTCGAGAGCTCGTACGCGCTAGGCGGAATCTGCCCCGCCGGCGGGAGGCTTATCGTAGACGTCGATCGTGCCGCTAAAGTTGCCCGCCCTCAGCACGACCGAAATCGTGCAGACGCACGAGCGGGTGGCCTGCTTGCAATGGGCGGCCTTTCCGCTCAAGACAAACGCTCGATGCCCGCTCACCGGCCCGGTCCACGAAAGCTCTAGGCCTTTGCTGGCCGGCGAAACGTAGCTCGGGTTCTGGCCCTTCGGCTGGAGTTTGGGGACGGTGATCTTGAAGCTGAGCGTCCCGCCGCTCGTGCCCGCGTCTTCGGGAGCCTGCTGCACGGCACTCGATGCGCCGATTGCACTCTGGGACTGATCTCCGCCCGGAAGCGGCGAGACCGTCCGAGGCCCTCCGGAACAGCCTGCCCACAATACCACTAACGAGAGCAGGCTAAGCTTGCCCAGCACCTTCATCGCGCGGCTCCTCTGAACTGCCAAACGGGGGTCGAGCACGCTTTTTCGGCGACCGTGCAAATCCTGCCACTCGGTCGGAAGCTGTCCGCCTGGGTGCAGAGCCCGATGGAACATCTCACACGAGAGTCAAGCCGCGATTCCCTTGCGCTCAAACGACCGGTAGGTGATCGCTTCTGCGACGTGCTCGGCGCCGATCGCCGGCGAGCCGGCGAGGTCCGCGATCGTGCGCGCGACTCGCGCCACGCGGTCGAGCGCGCGCGCCGACAGGTTGCCGCGCGCCGACGCATCGCGCAGGAGGGCGGCGGCGTCGGCGCCGAGGCCGCAGTAGCGGCGCACGTCTTTTGCCGGGACGCCCGCGTTGGTGAAGATCGGCGTATCACGATAGCGCTCGATTTGTACGGTACGGGCCGCTTCGACTCGGCCGCGAATCGCCACCGATGGTTCTCCCGCCGCACGCGCGAGCATTTCGTCGAAGCCGACGCGTGTGACCTCGACGTGGACGTCGATGCGGTCGAGCAACGGGCCGGACAGCTTGCCGACGTAGCGCGCGACCGTCGCGTCGTCGCAGCGGCAGTCGCTCGTGCGCGTCCCGCGAAAACCGCACGGGCACGGGTTCATCGACGCGATCAGCGCGAACCGCGCCGGATATGCGAACGTGCCCGCCGCTCGCCCGATCGTGACGACCCCCTCTTCCAGTGGCTGGCGCATCGTCTCTAGTGCCGTGCGTCCGAACTCCGCGACCTCGTCGAGGAACAGCACGCCATGGTGTGCGAGGCTGATCTCGCCGGGTTTGGGGACGCCCCCGCCGCCTGCGAGCGCGACCTGCGAGATCGTGTGGTGCGGCGCGCGGAACGGGCGCGTCGCGACGATGCCGGCGTCGGCGCCCAGCAGACCCGCGACGCTGTAGATCTTCGTGACCTCGAGCGCCTCGGCCGTCGACATCGGCGGCAACACGGAAGGCAGTCGCCGCGCGAGCATCGTCTTGCCGCAGCCGGGCGGTCCGATCAACAGCGCGTTGTGACCCCCGGCCGCGGCGATTTCGAGCGCGCGCTTGGCCGCGGTTTGGCCGCGCACGTCGGCGAAATCACCGTAGGCCTCCGGGTTCGCCCGATAGGGTCGCGTGGAACCGGTATGACGAAACTTGTCGCCGTGGCCGAGGACGATCGCGACGGCGTCGGATAGCGACTCGACGGCATACAGCTCGAGCCCGTCGACCAGCGCCGCCTCGTGCGCGTTCACCCGCGGTACGATCATCCGCGTTAGTCCTGCGTTGCGCGCCGCCAGCACCATCGGCAAGATGCCGCGCACGGCACGCACGCTGCCGTCGAGCGCGAGTTCGCCGAGGGTGACGAACTCTTGCAGCGCCAGCCGATCGACCTGTTCGTCGATCGCGATCAGCGCGAGCGCGATCGGCAGCTCGAACGCCGGCCCCTCCTTGCGGATGTCGGCCGGCGACAGGTTGATGAGCAGCCGCCCCGCCGGAAAGGCGAACCCACAGTTGAAGATCGCCGAGCGGACGCGTTCGCGCGACTCGCCGAGCGCGCGGTCGGGCAAGCCGATGATCGCGAACGCGGGCGTGCCCGGCGAACTGTCGGCCTCGACCCGGACGATGTAGCCGTCGATGCCGTGCATCGCGGCCGAAAGCGCAAGAGCGAGCAGCGGCGTCACCTCTGCTCCGGTATATCACGCGCCTTACGAGCGCCGGCAAGTCTCCGAGAAAAAGAAAGGGCGCGCGGTCCCTAGACCGCGCGCCCTCCTTATGCGAGGATCCGGTTACTTCGTGACGGCCGGAATCGACGCGATGCCGCGGGGATCCGGAATGCCGGAGATCGTGGAGAACGGCGTCGTCTGGCCCTTCTTGTAGCCCGAGACGTTGCCGTCTTGATTCGACTGGAAGTACATTCCCGACGCTGTGAATCCGCCGAGCGTTGGGCCATTGTGTTCGATGCCGTTTGTGATCGTGCGGAACGGCGAGGTCGTGCCGTACTTGTACCCCTGGACGTTCGAGCTGCCGAAGTCGGCGGCGTACAAGAGGTCGTTGGGGCCGAATGCGACGCCGATCGTTCCGCTGAGGCCGGACAGGTCGGCATCCGTCGGCGTCTGCGAGCCGGCGGCAATCTCCCAAACGGAGTTGGTGGTGTCGCTTCCCACCCAGACGTTGTTGTTGGCGTCGGTGCCGATGCCGAGCGCCTGGCCGTCCGCGCTGAAGCTGATCGTCTCGAACGGCGTCGTGGCGCCGGCCGCGTAGCCGACGATCGTGTCGCTGTCCAGCATCGTGGCGAACACGTTGCCCTGGCCGTCGACCGCGACGCCGTACGGGTTGGACATGCCGTTGATGATCGTCAGGCTCGGCGACGTCGCGCCCTTCGGATAGACCGTGATCGAACCGGTGTTGCCGCTCTCCCCCAGCAGGTTCGCGACGTACAACGTGCCGCTCTTATCAGTCGCGATGCCGAATGGATAGTCGATGCCGTTGGTAATCTTCCCCTCCGGTGACGGGTTCGGCGTCGTAGGATCGTACATCAGCACCTGATTGTCTTGAGGGTCCGCGACGAGCAGCGTCGGATGGTGCCTTCTCTTCTTCGGCCACGCCATGGGAACGTTCCACGAGTGGGCGACGAGCGGCACGACATACTGACCTTCGACCGCCGAGCCCGGGATGAGACGCGTGCCCGCCGGGGCCTGACGCGTCGATGCCGATTGGGACGTTGGGATCTGAGCAGATGGCTGACCGGGCGCCAGCGACGATGCGCCCGAGCATCCGGTGACGAACGCCAACCCCGTAACTGCAATCAGGGCACGGCGCGAGAGCATTGGGAGCATGATCCAACCTCCAAAAGAATGTGGGGGAGCGCGTTGTTCCGCAGCGATTATTGTGCGCCCCTGCCTCGCATTGCATCCATTTTCAGCGCACGCAACTGCCAGCAAATCTTCCTGTGTGATCCATGACACAGTCGCGGGCTCGTTTACCCGCGTTTGCGCTCGTGCGCCGAAACGCTAAGCGTTCAAGCAGTCGCGTGGTTTGCGTCTAAGACAATTGCGCCGTGCAGTACTTACAACGGTGCGCGCCGGCGAGAATGTCGCTGAGACACTCCGGACACTCCTTCATCGCCGGCGGCGCGTCGTCGGGCTTCTTGAAGCGCGCCGTCACTGCGTTCATCGGGGCGACGATCAGGAAATACACCGCGGCCGCGACGAGCAGGAAGGAGACGATCGCGTTGACCAGGTCGCCGATCGGGAAGTGGCTGTGGTGGATGGTGAAGCCCAGTGAGGAGAAATTGGGCTTCCCGAAGATGGCCGCGATCAGCGGGGTGATCAGGTCCTTGACCAGGGCCGAGACCACCGTTCCGAACGCGGCGCCGATGACCACGGCGACCGCCAAATCCACAACGTTGCCGCGCATGATGAACGCGTAGAAACCCTTGAGCATCGGCTGCCTCCCACGGTTGGCGTATGGTCGGCTGGCTTGCCCGGGGCCGGCGCGGCCGCCTTCCCGGACGGGGGTTTTCCCCGTCGTTCACAGGCCGTTTGCGCACGAATGTGGATAAATCGCCGGGCCCGGCGCCGCAGGGCTTTCCAGGCGGATTCGCGGATGAGCGCGACTCATGAAGACGCATCGGGCCCTCTTCGCGCTCGCCTTGGTGGCCGCGCTGGCCGCCTGCAGCAAGGGGACGACGACCTCCTCAACGTCGACGAGCGAAGGAAGCCCGGCCGCCGCCGGCACCAAGACGATCGGCGTCTCCATCCAAAACCGGGAGGCCCAGTTCTATGAGGACATGGAGGCCGGGCTGAAGGCCGAGGCCGCCAAGCACGGCTACAAGGTGATCGTCGTCGATGCGAGCCGCGACAACGCCAAGCAGCAGTCGCAAGTCGAGGATTTCATCGCCCAAAAGGTCGATGCGATCGTGTTGACGCCCTACGACTCGCAGGCCATCGGCAGTGCGATCGTCGAGGCAAACAAGGCGAACATCCCCGTCTTTACCGCCGACATCGCGAACACGTCGCGGCAGGGCGAGGTGGTCAGCCACATCGCCTCCGATAACGTGCAGGGCGGCGAGCAGGCGGCAAAGCTGATGTGCGCGGGTCTGCCGGGACACGCCGGTGCGGTCGCGATCATCGACGAACCCGAGGTCACGAGCGTCCAGGATCGCGTCAAGGGCTTCAAGCAGGGTCTCGCCGCGAATTGCCCCAGCGCGCACGTCGTCGTCGATATCGACGGCGGCGGTGAACGCGCCAAGGCGAGCGCCGCGATGGAAGACATCCTGCAGTCGCACAAGGACCTCAAGGGCGTCTTCGGCATCAACGACGACTCGGCGCTCGGCGCGTCGACCGCGATCTCGGCCGCCGGCCTCACCGGCAAGGTCATCGTCGTCGGCTACGACGCGACGCCCGAGGCCCGTACCGCGATCAAGAACGGAACGATGTACGGCGACGCGATCCAGCATCCCGATCAGATCGGCGCCCAAACGATTCAGGCGATCGCCGATTATTTCGCCGGCAAGAAGCCGCCGGCGCGGATCAGCGTGGCGGTCGGAACCTACACGAACGCCGGCACGAAGTAGCGCCCTGGACGAAGCCCGCGCGCCGCTGCTCGAGATGCGCGGCATCACGAAGTCGTTTCCGGGCGTACGCGCGCTCGACGGCGTCTCGTTCGACGTCCGCGCCGGCGAAGTGCACGCGCTCGTCGGCGAGAACGGCGCCGGCAAATCGACGCTGATGAAGATCCTGGCCGGCGCCGACCGTGCCGACGCGGGCGAGATCGTTATCGATGGCACGCGCGTCACGATCGACGGGCCGCGGGCCGCCGAGCGGCTCGGGATCGGGATGATCTACCAGGAGTTCAACCTCGTCCCGCACCTCGGCGCGATCGAGAACATCGTCCTCGGGAACGAGCCCACGCGCGGGCCGTTCCTCGACTATCCGGCCGCGACCGCCGTCGCGTCGAAAGTGCTCGCCGATCTGGGCATCGTGCTCCCGTTCGACCGGCCCGTGCGGCTGCTCTCGGTCGCGCAGCAGCAAACCGTCGAGATCGCCAAGGCGCTGGCGCGCAACGCGCGGCTGATCGTGATGGACGAGCCGACCGCCGCGCTGACCGATCGCGAGATCGACGCGCTGTTCGCGTTGATCCGCGGGCTACGCGACCGGGGCGTCGCGTTCGTCTACATCTCGCACCGGCTCGAGGAATTGCCGAGGATCGCCGATCGCATCACGGTGCTGCGCGACGGGCGCGCGATCGAGACCCATGCCGCCGCCGACATCTCGCGCGACCAGTTGATTCACCTCATGGTCGGGCGCCCGCTCGACGCGCACTTCCCCGACCTTCCCGCGGTCGCGGACGACGCGCCCGTGGTGCTGCGGGTGGAGCACATCGGCGTCGCCGCGGCGCACGTCCGCGACGTAACGTTCGACGTCCATGCCGGCGAGATCGTCGGGCTCGCCGGCCTGGTCGGCGCGGGCCGCACCGAGATCGTGCGCGCGATCTCCGGCGCCGACGTCCCGACCGAAGGAAGCATCGACGTCGACGGCCGCCGCGTCGTCGTCCATAACCCGCGCTCGGCGATCCGCGCCGGGATCGCGCTGATCCCCGAGGACCGCAAATCGCAGGGGCTCGTGCTCGGGATGAGCGTCCGCGAGAACACGACGCTCGCCCACCTCGACGCGTACTCACGCGGCGGCTTCATCGACGAGCGCGCGGAGCGCGCCGTCGTGCAGGATGAGATCGAGAACCTCAACATCCGGACGCCGAGCGAGGAGCAGCTCGTCCGCAACCTGTCCGGCGGCAACCAGCAGAAGGTCGTGCTCGCGAAGTGGCTGCTCGGCGACGCGAAGGCGTACCTGTTCGACGAGCCGACCCGCGGGATCGACGTCGGGGCGAAGGCCGAGATCTACGCGCTGATGATCGCGTTGCTGAAGCGCGGCGCGGCGATCGTGATGGTCTCGAGCGAGCTGCCCGAGGTATTGGGTATGTCGCACCGCATCCTCGTCGTCCGCGACGGGGCGATCCGTCAAGAGTTCTCGCGTGCAGACGCGACTCCGGCGAAGGTGATCGCCGCGGCGACCGGAGCCGCGGCGTGAAGCAACGCCATCCGGGGCTGAAGGCCGAACTCGAGCGCGGCTCGCAGGAGGCGCAGGCCGCCGGCCGGCGGGCGTTCTACCTGCGGCTCGGGATCGGCGCCGTCGCGTTCGTCGCCGTCGTCGCGATCGTCGACGTGGTGACGCACGGCGACTTCCTGACCGCCGAGAACCTGACGAACGTCCTGCGTCAGATTACCTACAACGCGATAGTTGCCGTCGGCCAGACGTTCGTCATCATCACGGCCGGCATCGATCTATCCGTCGGTTCGCTGATCGAACTGACCGGCGTCGTGATGGCGCTGTTCGCGAACGCGGTGCCGTTCGGCGGATTCTTCCTGATCTTGGCGACCCTGATCGTCGGCCTGGCCGTCGGTTGCGGGGCCGGGCTGATCAACGCGCTGCCGGTGGTGCGGCTCAACCTGCCCCCGTTCATCACCACGCTCGCGATGATGCTGATGGCGCGCGGTCTCGCGTTCAAGCTCTCGCACGGCCAGCCGATCCCGTTGCGCTCCGACGCCTTTCAGAACATGGGGACCGGCTACATCTTGGGATCGGCGCGGATCGGCGGTCTCCCCGGGATTCCGATCGCCGTCTTATGGATGGCGGCGATCTTCATCATCTTCGGGGTCGTGCTGGCGCGCACGCGCTTCGGGCGCTACGTGTACGCGATTGGCGGCAACGAGGAGGCCGCGCGCCTGGCCGGCATCAACGTCGCGCTCACGAAATCGCTCGTCTACGTCATTTCGGGCGGCTGCGCGGCCGTCGCGGGCATGCTGCTGATGGCGCGCTTCTCGTCCGGTTCGCCGCAGACCGGCATCGGCACGGAATTGCAGTCGATCGCCGCCGTCGTCGTCGGCGGCACGAGCCTGATGGGCGGCAGAGGGACGATCGTCGGCACGTTCCTCGGAGCGCTGCTGATCGGCGTGCTCAACAACGTGATGAACCTCGCCGGGATCGAATCGTACACCCAGGACATCGTGCTGGGTGTCGTGATCCTGCTCGCCGTCATCCTCGACGAACTGCGCAAGCGCTACTTCGCGCGCTGAGGTCTCCCTGGATGACGAAGAGCCAGATCGACAAACTCGGTGAGCGTCTTCGCCGAGGCGAGCACGGCGGCGAGACCGACAGCATGCTCGAGGCGCTCTACGATGCCTACGAACCGATCGGCATCAAGATTGGAGACATCGTCGCGGAAGCCGCTCCGGATATATCGTCAGAAGCGAATGAATGGACCGGACCTGATTCACAACCGGCCACGTTTTCGCGGCGCCCAACGAAATCCGAGGCTTCCATTGTTGCAAAACTGTGGCGCGAGAAAACGCGACTATCGACCATGCAGGACATCGTCGGGGGCAGGCTCGTCGTTGATAACCTGGGCGAGCAAGAGTTGTTTTTGTGGTGGCTGACTCGGCTGAATACGGGTCATGCGGCCAGCCTGTCCCAAGGGTTCAGGGAACGGGCGGACCAGCTAAGGGAGGAGTTCGGACTGCCGGCTCCGGCGTACATGACGTCTCCATTTATGAAGACGAGCATTACCGACAGAATCGCGGCGCCGCGGTACGGCTACCGCGCAGTACACGTAATCGTCTTGGACTACGGAATTCCTTATGAAATCCAGATCCGAACGGAGCTTCAAAACCGTTGGGCCCAGCTGGCGGAGCGACTGAATGACCGCATCCCAGGCGTCAAGTACGGCGAAGGTCCCGAAGAGATCCGAAGGTCGCTCAATGCGTTGAGCGAACAGACTTATAGAGTGGAACGCGACAACCTCGAGACCCTAGAACTGAACGGTCCCGAGATCGAGCACCGCATTTATTTGCGTCAAAGGGACCGCTACGAAGCCTCACTCTTTGAGCTCAGCCGAGCCTACGGCGAATTCGAAGAGATGGTCGCGTCCGCTTTCGGGGACCCCGACAGATGATTTTTCTCGTCGCGTATGACCGGAGGACGCAGCGCCTGATGCAGCCCCTCGAGACCTTCCACCCGAGCGAGCGATCGAGCGCACGACGGAGGCGGCACGAAATACAGGTCCGCTTGCCGGCCGAAGAGGCACGCTATGAGGTCGTCCTCCTGGAGGCCTCGGACGAGGAAGCCATCCGCAAGACGCACGCGCGCTACTTTGCCGCCAGCGAACACGCCTTGATCGAGGACGCAAGAACCGAGATTCGCGCTCAGAAAGCGGCGCTGAAGGGCGTTGCGTCCCGTGCACCAGACGCGCCCGGCGCGAACAGTGGCGACACGTAGTCTGGCGTAGACGCAGTTTGCCGCGAGCACGCGCCGGGCGGTCAGCCGCCGGCCATCGCTCCGACGATCAAGAACGGCTCGGCGCCGTTTGCGACGCCGTCGGGCAGCGGGGCATCGGGCGCCTCGTGCGATAGGTCCCGCTCGCACGCGTAGAATCGGACGTACGGGCGGCGCCGCTGGGTCTCGTAATCGCGTATCGTGCCACGCAACATCGGGTAGCGCCGTTCGAGGGCGTCGATGACCGAGCGCTGCGTCGCAGCCCCGTCGACATCGACGTTGGCCTCGCCTTCGGCTCGCGCCAAGGCGCGCAGGTGCGCGGGAAGCACGACCCTTATCATGGCAGCGTCTGCACTTCAACGGACAGGACTGCCGGCAGGTCGCGGACGATCGGCGCCCATGCATCGCCGGCGTCGGCCGAGGCATAGACCTGGCCGCCGGTCGTCCCGAAGTAGACGCCGCACGGATCGAGCGTGTCGACGGCCATTGCGTCCCGGAGCACGTTGACGTAGCAGTCTCGCTGGGGCAGTCCGTCCGTGAGCGCTTCCCATTCGTCGCCGCCCGTGCGACTTCGATAGACGCGCAACTTCCCGTCGAGAGGATAGTGCTCCGAGTCGCTCTTGATCGGAACGACGTAAACGGTCTGCGGCTCGTGTGCGTGAACGTCGATCGCGAAGCCAAAGTCGGTCGGCAGGTCGCCGCTCACTTCGCGCCAGGACTCGCCCGCGTCGTCGCTCCGCATGACGTCCCAGTGTTTCTGCATGAAGAGCACGTCCGGATGCGACGGATGCATCGCGATGCGGTGGACGCAGTGCCCGACCTCTGCGTCCTGGTCGGGAATCTGCGCCGACCGTAGCCCGCGGTTGATCGGCCGCCACGTTTCGCCCGCATCGTCGCTGCGAAACGCCCCGGCCGCCGAGATCGCAGTGTAGATGCGTTGCGGATCGCGCGGGTCGAGGATGATCGTGTGCAAGCACATTCCACCGGCTCCGGGTTGCCAGGAGGGCCCCGAGTCGTGCCGGCGCAGACCCGCGAGTTCGTGCCACGAGCGAGCGCCGTCGGTCGAGCGAAAGAGGGCGGCGTCCTCGACGCCGGCATAGACGATGTCCGGATCGCTAAGCGATGGCTCTAGGTGCCAGACGCGCGCGAACTTCCACGGGTGGGGGGTTCCGTCGTACCACTGATGCGTTCCGGTCGGGCCGTCGTAGGCAAACTCGTTTCCGACCGGTTCCCACGTTACGCCTCCATCATCGGAACGCTGTATTACCTGGCCGAACCAACTAGACGTCTGTGAAGCGTACAACCGGTTTGGATCGGCTGGAGATCCTTTCACGTGGTAAATCTCCCATCCACCGAAATGGGGACCGCTAACGTCCCAGCGATTGCGCTTGCCATCCGACGTGAGAATGAAAGCACCCTTGCGCGTCCCGACTAAAACCCGGATACTGCTCATGCCTACCGGGTCTCGACGCAGACGCCGCAGCTACCTCCCGCCGCTCGGCGCGATTGCGCTCTCGGCGCCGAGCCGCCATAGACAGAACACGAGCCCGGCGACCGAAGCGACCGCCAGAAACGGCGACCACAACGCCCCGGCGAGCCCGGCGAGCACGCAGCAGGCGATTAGAATCGGCCACGGCGTGTGCAAGGTGAACGTGCCGAGGTCTTCGCCGGCGGCGGCGCGGGGCGTCTCGTCAGGGTCGTCGCCCGCGAGTGCGGCGTCGCGTTCCCCCAGCACCGCGTAGGAGGCGGTGAAGCAGAGCGCCGCCGTCATGACCGCGAGCAGCGCGGTCCCCGTCGTCTCCCGTGCGCGACGAACGAGTACGCCGTCCCGATGACGAGACCGAAGAGCGCCGACACCACGAACAGAGCGACGAACGTCCTCACGGCGCTGCCTTGAGCGCGGGGCGTCCGCTGCGAATCTCCGGCAGCGCGTGGAAGTTGAACTCGGGCGGCGGCGACGAGGTCAGCCATTCGAGCGAGTAGCCGTTCCACGGGTTATCCGGGACGCGTTCGCGCGCGCGCGCACGAGACGACGACGTCGACGAAGAAGAGCGCGACGCCGGCCGCCATGACGCCGCGCCGGCGGTTGCGATCGCGTTGAGCAGCGCGAAGGTGGCCCTCCGCGCGGATAGGTGTAGACGCGCCGCGCCATCCCTCGAGCCCCATGAACCCCATCGGCAGAAACGCGACGTTGAACCCGATGAAGATCGAGCCCGAAGTCCACTTCCGAGCCTCTCGTTCGAGCGCGCACGCCGAACATCTTCGGGAACCAGAAATACAGCGCGCCGAAGAGCGCGAACAGGCTGCCGCCCGCGAGCGTGTAGTGGAAGTGCTGCACGATGAAGTAGGTGTCGTGGGCCCCGTAGTCGAGCGGCGGCGAGGCGACCATCACGCCCGTGATCCCGCCGATCAGGAAATTCAGCAGAAAGCCGACCGCAAAGAGCATCGCCGTCGGACAGCTCGATGGAGCCCTTCCACATCGTCCCGATCCAGTTGACGAACTTGATGCCGGTCGGCACCGCGATCAGGAACGAGACCGCCGAGAAGAACGGGTTGCTCACGGCGCCCGTCGTGAACATGTGATGCGCCCACACGCCGATCGACAGGCCGGCGATCGCGAACGCGGCGATGACCATCCCGACGTAGCCGAAGACCGGCTTCCCCGAAAACGTCGCGATGATCTCGGTCATGATGCCGAAGTACGGCAGGATCATCACGTAGACTTCCGGGTGGCCAAAGAACCAGAACAGGTGCTGGTAGAGCA
Source organism: Vulcanimicrobiota bacterium (assembly GCA_963743605.1). Classification (GTDB taxonomy): domain Bacteria; phylum Vulcanimicrobiota; class Vulcanimicrobiia; order Vulcanimicrobiales; family Vulcanimicrobiaceae; genus CAVUQJ01. The sequence continues at coordinate 170,281 of CAVUQJ010000020.1, forward strand.
TCGGGATTGCCGCCGTAGGCGGCGTCGAAGAAGCGGCCGCCGGCATGACGGTCGATCAGAAGCATCGCGAACACCGCCGTCAACGACGGGAATGCCATCAGGATCAGGAGCGCACGTCGCGACGATCTCCCAGGTGAAGATCGGCAGTCGCCACATCGTCATGCCGGGCGCGCGGTACAGGACGATCGTGACCAGCAGGTTCAGCGCCGTCAGGATCGTCGAGACGGCGACCATCAGGAGGCCGACGATCCACAGGTCCTGGCCGGCGCCGGTCCCTGCGTGATCTCAGCGAGCGGGGAGTACGCGGTCCAGCCGGTCGCGGCTGCGCCGCCGTAGCACGCCAGCCCGGCGAACACCGTCAGGCCGCCAAGCGCGAACAGCCAGAACGACGTCGCGTTCAGGCGCGGGAACGCCATATCCGGCGCGCCGATCTGGAGCGGGACCAGATAGTTCGCGAGGCCGATGCCGAACGGCGCGATCACGAGGAAGACCATCGCCGTTCCGTGCAGCGTGAATACTTGGTTGTACGCATGCGGGCCGAGCAGCGTGTTGTCGGGCACGGCCAGCTGGGCGCGAATCAGCAGCGCCAGCACGCCGGCCACCACGAAGAACGACAGGGTCGCGACGACGTACATGATGCCGATGTTCTTGTGATTGGTCGCGGTCAGCCAAGCGATCACGGGCGGATGACCCCGTCGCGTCGCGAGCAGCCGGTCGTAGGCGGCTGCCGGCACGACCCGGACGCAAGAATGTCATCTGCGCGTGGTCGAGCCCGCAGAATTGCGCGCAGCGAGCGGGAAAGGCGCCGAGCCGCGTCGGCTGCAGGTCGAACTCGTTCGTCATCCCGGGGATCGCGTCGCGCTTGAAGAGGAAGGCCGGAACCCAGAACGAGTGGGTGACGTCGGCGCTGCGCAGATCGATCTGCGTCGCGCGCCCGAGCGGCAGGTAGAGCGTCGGCGGCTGCTCGGGCGTTCCGGACTCGGTGAACGCGCTGCCGGCGTAGGCGAACCGCCACGACCAGCGGAAGGCGGTGACCGCGATGCGGTCGCGCGGGTGCGCCGCAACGCGGTCGACGCGCACCTCAGCCACCATCGTGGCGATGAACAGCGCGAGGACGATCCGAGCGGCAGCACGACATAGAGGATCTCGAGCGGCGTGTTGCCGCTGAACTCGGCCGGCGCGCGATCCGAGCGGCGCCGGTAGGCGAACAGCGACCAGAAGAGCGCGCCGTAGACGAAGGCGCCGACGGCGGTCGCCGGCAGCGATCAGCAGGTACCAGTTATCTCGCAGGACCGACGCCCTGCGCCGACGACGGATCGACGAGCCACGTCATCACCTCACACCTTACCCAATGCGTCGCGTGAGGAACCGGCGAGCCGGGTAGAAGCGGGCCATGGCTGCCGGCGCGACTCGAGGCGTCCGCTCGACGGCACCCCTTGCGGTGCGAGCGCACCCGTTGGTGCTCGGCGTCGTCTTGTTCCTGGCGTCGGAGTTGATGTTCTTTGCGGCGCTGTTCGCGGCGTATTACGACCTGCGCGCCAATCGGGCGGCGTGGCCTCCACCCGCGGTCCGGCTCGATGCGCTCGAGGCCGGTTGCGGGACGTTTCTGCTCTTCGCGGCGAGCGCCGTGATGGTCTTCGCGACCCGCGCGATGGACCGCGCTCGGTGGCGCGCCGCGCGCGGCTGGATCGCGAGCGCGATCGTCGCCGCCCTCGGCTTCATCGCGTTGTCGCTGCACGGCTACGCGCACAGCGGGATCGGGATTGCGACGAACGCGTACGGCTCGATCTACTACACGCTCACCGGCTTCCACTTGCTGCACGTCACCGCCGGGATCGGAATCCTCGCGGCGCTGCTCGTCGGTCTGCGCAGTCCGGCGCTGCGCGTCGACCACCGCGCCGGCGCCGAGGCGTTGACGTACTATTGGCACTTCGTCTTCGTCGTGTGGCTCGGGATCTACGGAACGGTGTATCTGATCCGATGACGGCCTCGCGCACGGTCGCGGGCGCGCTGGCCGTCGCGACCGCCGCCGGCGCCGCGTTCATCGTCCTCTACGCGCTGCGCGTCGCCGCGCGCTACGACGTTGTCGCGCTCGCCCTCGCGGCCGCCGCGCTCGCGGTCGCCGCAGGGGCCTGGGCCGTGCTCTTCGGCCGCGCGGAGGTGGTCGACGAGATCGACGACTATCCGTCGAGCGGGGCGGATCGCGCGGGGGCCGCCCGCGCGCTCGACGCCGACGTTGCGGCGGTGACGCGCCGTCGCGCGCTCTCGCGCTGGCTGGTCGCCGCGCTTGCGGTCTTTGCCGCCGCGCTCGTCGTCCCGCTGCGCTCGCTGGGACCGGCCCCGGCGCGCACGCTGTTCACCACGCGCTGGCGACGCGGCGACCGCCTCCTCCGCGACGACGGGAGGTTCGTGCGCGCGAACGATCTCGAGATCGACTCGACGGTGACGGTCTTCCCCGAGCACGCGCAAGGCGACGCCCAGTCGCAGGTCGCGCTCGTACGGTTACCCGCGGCGCTCGCGCCGGCGACGCGCGGCTACGTCGCGTACTCGCGCGTGTGCACGCACGCCGGCTGTCCCGTCGCGCTCTACCGCGCGGCCGCCAAGCAGTTGCTTTGCCCCTGTCATCAATCGGTCTTCGACGTGACGCGCGACGGCGCGGTCGTCGCCGGTCCGGCCGACCACGCGCTGCCGCGGTTGCCGATTACGATCGACGCGGACGGCTATCTGCGCGCGGCCGGCGGATTCGGCGAACCGGTCGGCCCGGGCTTCTGGGAACGCGGATGATTGCGCGCCTGGCGTTGTGGGTCGACGACCGGCTCGGCACCGCTCGTCTCGTACGAGCCGCGCTGCGCAAGGCGTTCCCGGATCACTGGTCCTTCATGCTCGGCGAGATCAATCTGTACGCGTTCGTGGTACTCGTCGCGACCGGGACGTTCTTGGCGCTGTTCTTCGATCCGAGCGCCGCCAAGGTGACGTACGACGGACCGTACGGCCCGTTGCAGGGTGCGGTCGTGTCGCGCGCCTACGCCTCGGCGCTGGCGCTGAGCTTCGCGGTGCGCGGCGGCCTGGTCGTCAGGCAGATCCACCATTGGGCCGCGCTGGTCTTCATCGCCGGGATCGTCGTGCACATGGCACGGATCTTCTTCACGGGCGCCTTTCGCAAGCCGCGCGAGATCAACTGGGCCGTCGGCGTCGCGCTCTGCGTCGCCGCGCTCGGCGCCGGCTTCACCGGCTACTCGCTGCCCGACGACCTGTTGAGCGGCATCGGGCTGCGCATCGCGGACTCCGTCGCGCTGTCGGTGCCGGTCGCCGGCACCTGGGTTTCATTCCTGCTCCTGGGCGGCGCGTTTCCGACGCAGCAGATGCTGCCGCGTCTGTTCGTTGCGCACGTCTACCTGATACCGCTGGGGATCGTCGCCCTGATCGGGCTGCACCTCGCGATCCTCTGGCGCCAGAAGCATGCGCAGTTCGCCGGTCCCGGCCGCACGGAACGTAACGTCGTCGGCTCGCCGATGGCGCCGAACTACGCCGCGCGTGCCCTCGCGCTGCTGTTCGCGGTCGTCGCCATGCTGATCGCGCTCGGCGCGCTGGTCCAGATCAACCCGATCTGGCTGTGGGGGCCATACGAACCGTGGCGCGCGCTCAGCCCGGCGCAACCGGACTGGTACGTCGGCTGGCTCGACGGTGCGTTGCGCCTCGGACCGCCGTTCGTGCTGCACCTGTTCGGTCACACGATACCATCGCCGTTCTGGCCGGCGGTGCTGTTGCCGGCGGCGCTGTTCTCGCTGATCCTGGCGTGGCCATGGCTCGAGGCGGCGGTGCGGCACGACCGGGCTTCGCATCAACTGCTCGACCGGGCCCGCGACGCGCCGCTGCGAACGGCGTTCGGCGCCGCGGTCTTGACGTTCGCGTTCGGGTTGACGCTCGCCGGGAGCGGCGACGTGCAGGCGCGCTACGTCCACGCGTCGATCGTCGCGATCACGCGCTTCTATCAGGGATTCTGCCTGGTCGCACCGCTGATCGCGTTCGGCGCGACGTGTGCCTTCGCGGCGGAGTTGCGCGCACGCGAGGCGCGGCCGCCCGTCTCGCGCGTCCGGCTCGTACGCAACGAGCGCGGCGGCTTCGACGAGGAACCGCTTTCGTGACGCGGCTTCGCTGGGCGGCTGCGGCGGCAGCGGTCGGCGCCGGCGCGGCCGCCGTCTGTGGACCGCTCGACCGGCTGGCCGAGACGTTGTTCGCGTGGCACATGGGTCAGCACGTGGTCCTGCTGTTCGCGGTGCCGCTGCTGCTCGTGCTCGCGCGGCCGTTCGAGCTGTTCGCCGTGCTCGCCGGCAAGGGCGTGACGGCAAGCGCCGTCCGGGCGCTTCGTCCGCTCCACGTCGCCGCGTCGCCCGCGGTCGCGCTTGCCGCGTTCGTGGGCGTGCTTTGGGCGACGCACTTCTCGCCGCTCTACGACGCGGCGCTGGACGACGGCTGCGTCCACGCCGGCGAGCACCTCCTGTTCGTCTGCGCGGGGGTGCTCTTCTGGGTGCCGGTCGTCGGCGCGCCGCCGCTGCGGCCGCCGCCGTATCCCGTTCGACTGCTGTATCTCTTCCTAGCGCTGCCGCAGGGAGCGCTGCTCGGTTTCGTGCTCCTATCGGCGCGCGCGCCATTGTACGCCCACTACGCGAGACTCGCGCCCTTCGGCGTCGCATTGGCGGATCAGCGCGACGCCGCGGCCGTGATGTGGATCGCGGGCGGCTTGCTGCTCTTCGCGGCGCTGCTCGTGACGGTCGGCGTGTGGGCGCGCCGCGAACGCCGCGCAAGCGCCTTCGCGCTGCCGCTCGCCGCACTCGCCGCGCTCCTGCTTTCCCAGCACCCGGCGCGAACGAGCGCGGCCGCACCAACGGGCGAGCGACTCTACACCATCTACTGTTCGTCGTGCCACGGCGAGCGCGCGCAGGGTTCGGCCGACGCGCCGTCGCTGGTCGGCAAGTCCGCGAGCGACGTCCACCTGATGCTCGACACGGGCCTGATGCCGGAGTCGGTCCCCCACGTCGACGACGTCCGCGCCTCCGCGTTCACTGCGGCGCAGATGACGGCGATCGTCGACTACGTCGAGAGCTTCTCGCCGCGCGCCGACCACGCGCTGCCGGTCATCGTGGGAGGCGATCCCGTCCGCGGCCGCACGCTCTTCGCCGAACACTGCGCCGTCTGTCACGGCGCCGCCGCCGGCGGCGCCTCCGTCGGCGCGGAGAACGTCGCTCCGCCGCTGCGGACGGTGACGATGCTGCAGGTCGCCGAAGCGATCCGCGCCGGCCCCGGCGTCATGCCGCGGTTCGGCGCCGACGTCCTGAGCGCGGGCGACGTTGCCGGCATCGCGCGCTACGTCGCTTCGCTGCAGCGCGAGTCGGGGACGCCGGCCGAGGACCGTGGCGGCATCGCGCTCGCGCACGTCGGTCCCGTCGCGGAGGGTTTCGTGGCGTGGTTTTTCGGGATCGGGGCGCTGGTGCTGGCCGTCCGCGCGATCGCCGCCGCCGGGAGCGGCAAGGCGTGAGGGCGCGTTAGCGCGGCGTCGGTTCCGGCGCGGGCGGCGTGAGCACGGCCTCGCGCGCCGCGGTGAGGATCTGCCCCTTGTGACCCTGCACGCCGATGAGGACGTCGCAGGGCGCGCGCGCCGCGATCAACTCGATCGAGCGGCCGAGCGGCGCGTCGATGTAGCGGCCCTCGCGGTACGACCCGAGGACGATCATGTGGACGTTCGCGCGTCTTCACGAGGTCGAGCACGCCCTGGCTCACGTGACGCGCCGGGATCGTCTCGGTCTGAATCTCGACGTTCTGTTTGCGCGCGATCGCCTCGGCGCGGGCGAGCACGCTGAGCGCGGCGCGCTGCTCTTTCTCCATCTCGGCGTCGATCGGCAACTGGTGCGGGACCTCGATGACGTACACGGCGAGCAATCGCGCGCGCGCGCGGCGGGCGAGCCGCGCCGTCAGCGCCATCATGTTTTCGGAGTGGATCTCTTCCGAGAAGACGACGACGACGCTGCCGATCAACTGCTCCACGTCGGCCTCGGTCCGATTTGCCGCCTGATCGACGGCCGTCGCCGGCGGATGCAGCATCCAGTAGAGCGTCCAGGCGATCGCCGCCAGCACCCCAAACGCGGCGGCCAGGCCGACCGGGTTGACCGTCATTGCGGGCCGCCCCGGTATCGCAGATACTCGCGCCAGCGCACCACGCCGAGGCCGATCATGGCGAAGCCCAAGACGAGCGGCACGATCGCCGTGGCGGCCAACCCGATCGTCGTGGCGGTCCGGACGATGAGCAGGACGCCGAGCGCGATGAACAGCGTTCCCGAGACGAGCCGGATCTTGGCGTAGCCGGGTCCGCGCACGAACCGGTTCACGGCTGCTCGGCCGCCGGGGGCGGCGGCGCCGGCGGCTCCGTCGGCTTCATCTTGCGCAGGTTGTCCAGGTACTCGTCCATCAGCTCCAGTTCGCCCGCTTCGCGCAGGATCGACACCTGCGCCTTGCGCCAGTTGTGGTTCTGCGAACGCAGAACGGGCAGTCCTTTGCGCTTGCGATACACGAGGTAGCCCACGATGCCGAGCACGATCCATGCCGGCCCCGCGACGCGTCCGATCACGTGCGTGATCATGACGAACGAGAGGATCGAAGCGATCCCGATGAAGCCGATCACCGCGACGACCGGGAACTCCACCCGGTTCCCCTTGTAGGTCAGCGGGATGTTGAGCGGCATCTTGAACTTGCGCGGGCTCGCGGGGTCGTTGAAGCGCAGCGAGATGAGCGCGATGAAGACGAACGAGTAGCTCGTGGCCGCGCCGAACGCGTAGAGGTCGCCGAGGAACGTAATGCCGTCCTCGCCACGGAAGAGGTGGACGTAGGTGTGGCGTACGCCCGGCGACAGGCTGGGCAACGCCGCGAAGAGCAACTCGAGGAACGCCACGCCGCAGAAGACCATGATCGAGACGGCCGGCGTCCGGAATTTCGGGTTGACCCGCTGGAAGATGCTCGGCAGCAGTTGGGTCCGGCTCATCGCATAGGCGATGCGCGAACTGCCGAAGACGCCCGAGTTGCTCGAGATCAACAGCAGCGTCGCGCCGAGGACGGGCACGTAGAACGCGGCGAGCGCGCCCCAGTGCGGCACGTACGACGCCAACACCGCGACGGCCGCGCCGTTGTTCTCCTCGTTGCCGAGGAAGTGCCAGAACGGCTGCTGGTGACCGTGCGCGTCGAGCGGGATCGGATGCCAGGGCTGCATCCCGAGCGCGAGATTCGAGTATGCGATCGCGAAGATCAGGATCGTCAAGATCAGGCCGATCGACGTCCGCGGGATGACGCTGGCCGGGCGCTGCGTCTCCTGCGCCGCCTGCGAGATCGACTCGAGTCCGACGAACGAGATGATCGCCAGCGAGACGCCGTTCATCAGCTGGAACCACGACGGCCACGAGGTCGACATCGTGTGCGCGAGCAGTTGCGGCTGAAATGCGAACAGGAAACCGAAGAAGAGGATCGCCGTCTCGCTCAAGACGTCGAGCGCGCTGATCAACTCGTTGAAGGCCGAACTCTCGCGGACGCCGATGACGTTGAGGAGCGCGAGCCCGGCGATCACGCCGAACACGACCACGAAGTGTACCCACGGGTGGATCGTGAACGCGAGCACCGGCACGAGTTTGCTCAGGTAATCGATCGCGCTCCAGGCGAACAGCACGATGTCGATCGTGAAGTCGAGCAGGACCGCCCAGCCCGCGATGAAGCCGAAGATGTCGCCCAGTCCGCGCAGGACGAAGTATTGGCCGCCGCCGGCGACCGGGTAGGCCGCCGCCAGTTCCGTGTAGGCGAGGCCGATGCAGACGTAGACGATCCCGGCGAAGAGAAACGCGACGTTCGAGGCGCCGGCGGCGGCGCCCAGCACGAGCCCGAGCCCGACGAAGATGTCCGCGCCGACGTCGGAGTAGCCCCACGAAAACGAGCCCCAGGTCGTGACCGACCGGCGCAGCGAGACCTGTTCGGCGGGGCGCGGCGGCGAGGCTACGGCCACGAGAAGGCGCCCCGATGGAGTCGCGGTCCGTCGCGTTCGACCGTCAGCACGTCGAAGCGCGCGCGCGCCTGCGGCGCGACGAACTGCAGGTAGTCGGCCGCCGCGGCGCGCAGCCGCCGCCGCTTGCGCGCGTCGACCGCCGCCAGGGCGGACCCGAAACGGCGGTTGGAACGCGCCTTCACCTCGATGAACACGACGGTCTCACCGTCGAGCGCGACGATGTCGACTTCGCCCTCGCGGATGCGGACGTTGCGCCCGAGGATGCGCATCCCCAAGCGCGTCACGTAGGCTGCTGCCGCGTCCTCCGCGTCCTTGCCGAGGCTCGCGGCCGCCTGCCGCGTCCCGCCGGCGTCGCTCAACAGTGCGCCTCGATGTCGAAGAGCGTCAGCGACTCGCGCACGCGCAGAAACTGCGAGCGGTGTTCCTCGCAGGGACCGAGCCGGCGCAGCGCGTCGATGTGTTGCGGCGTCGCGTAGCCCTTGTGTTCGGCGAATCCGTATTCGGGGAAGCGATCGTGGAGTTCGACGAGCAGCGCGTCGCGATGGACCTTCGCGACGATCGAAGCGGCCGCGACGCTCGCGCAGGTCGCGTCGCCCTTGATGACCGGCAACTGCTCGCCGTTGAACGACCGGATCCGCACGGCGTCCGTCAGCAGGTACTGCGGCGCGATCGTCAGCTGCGCGAGCGCGCGCTCCATCGCGAGGACGCTGGCCCAGTAGATGTTCAGGCGTTCGATCTCCGGTACGGACGCGACGCCGACCGCCCAGGCGGGGACGCGTAGCTTGATCTCGGCCGCGAGTTCGACGCGCAGTTCGCGCCGCACGCGCTTGGAGTCGTCCAGACCGGTCAACATGAGCGGGCCGTCGATCACGACGCAGGCGGCGACGACCGGGCCCGCGAGCGGTCCGCGGCCGACCTCGTCGACGCCGCCGACGAAGACGAAGCCGCGCTCGTGCGCGGCGCGCTCGAAGCGATGCAGGCGGAACAGCCGCCGGCGTTCGCGCTCGCGTTCGTTACGGCGCGCCTTGGCCTTCTCGGCGGCGCGCTTGCTCTCGCTCACTCTGTCGGCCACTCCAGCGTCATCCGGCCGAATCCTCCGTCGTCCCACTCCTTGATATAGGAGCGTGCGGCGTTGTGCGTGTCCGGGACGTTGCCGTGTCGTAAAAAGCCGCGTTCGGCCGCGAACGCCTCGAGGTCGGGGACCCGCCGGCGCTTCTGGGCGGACGCCCAGGCGACGAACCGGCCGACGACGTCCTCGGGGTCGAACCGCTCGCGCGGCAACGCGCCCGAGAGCGCCAGCTTCCACTGCGCCTCGTCCGTCTCGATCTTCGGGACGAGGATGCCGGCCGTGTCCATGACCTCGATCCCCTCGTCGGCGCGAAACCACTGTGCGGCGCGCGTGACGCCGGCGCGGTTTTCGACGCGCGCGACGTTCTTGCGCGCCAGCGCATTGATGATCGTCGACTTGCCGGCGTTGGGGATCCCGACGACGATCGCGCGCAGCGCGCCGCGCTCCGGGACGAACGCGCGCAGCGCCTCGCGCAGGCGGACCCGCGTCGCCTGCGTCTTGCCGTTCACGGCGACGGCCGCCTCGCCGTTTGCGCGGAGGCGGTCCAGCCACGCGGCCGTCGCTTCCGGCTCCGCAAGGTCCTCGCGCTCCAGCACGACGAGCCGGGGCTTGCGGCCAGCGACCGCGACCAGGGCGGGGTTGCGGCCGCTCGCCGGCACGCGCGCGTCGACGACTTCGATCAAGATGTCGGCGAGGCGCAGGTCTTCGCCGAGGCGCCGCATCGCGCGCGCCATGTGGCCGGGATACCACTGGATGACGGGGCCCGTTGCGCTCATCGGTCTACAGCGCGCCGATGCGATGCGGCGGCCAGACCGCGAACATCGCGCGGCCGATGACGTCGGAGGCGTCGACGAAGCCCCAAACGCGCGAGTCGTCGCTGTTTGCACGATTGTCGCCGAGCACGTAGTACGCGTGCGGCGGGACCGTGACGGCAACGGTGCGAGCGCGTGTCGCGAAACCGGACGTAGGGTTCGTCGAGCCGCACGCCGTTGACCGACACGTAGCCGCGCTCGATCGCGACCCGGTCGCCCGGGATGCCGATGACCCGCTTGAGGTAGACCGACGGCGCCGAACGCTCATGGCGGAATGCGACGATGTCGCCGCGCGCGGGCGCTCCGAAGCGGTATGCCAGCGTGTTGATGACGATGTACTCACCGGAATCGATACGCGGTTCCATCGAAAATCCGGAGACTTGCGACGGGTGGACCGTGAAGGCGAATCCGAAGGCCCCCAGCAGGGCGATTTGAAGAGCGACGCTGGCTGCGGACCGCCACCGTAGAGTCGGCGACACCACGGCCGGGACTTCGCCTCCCTCAGTGCGCGCTACTTCAGGATGCGGATGCGATTCGGGGGCCAGAACAGGAGGAACGCATGGCCGGTGAAGCCGGCGGCCTTACCGCGCTCGGGACCGCTCGCGAACTTGCCGTGGAGTTGCGCGAAGCCCCAGATGTGCGAATCCTCCGAGTTGTTGCGATTGTCGCCCATCATGAAGTAGCAGTTGGGCGGGATGCGATCCGGCGCCGTCCAGTCCTGGCGCGGCGGGACGTTGGCCTCCTCCGGATCGAGCGCCGCGCCGTCGACGAAGATCTGGTAATCGCGAATCTGCGATTTCGTAGAGCGGTTTCTCGGCGATGTACGGCTCGACCAGCGCCTTGCCGTCGCGATAGACGACGCCGTTGATGGACACGCAGCGTCTGGCCGGGTCCCGCGATCATGCGCTTGATGAAGTCGTTGGTCGTCGGGATCGGCGGGGGAAAGACGACGATGTCGCCGTCGCGCGGCTGCTCGATCCGGTATTCGAACTCGTTGACCAGCAGGACGTCGTGGATCTGCAGCGTCGGCTCCATCGAGCCCGACGGAATGTAGAACGTCCGGACGACGAAGGTGATGAGGAACAGCGCGACGAGACCGGCGACGATGAAAGCGTCGAGGTACTCGCGGACGACGAGCAGCGACGAGGGCCGCGCCTCGCCGGCGTCGGCTTCGGCCGAGGTTCCGGTGGTCGTTGCCGGGACGGGCCGCAGACTGATCGCTAGCCGCACGACGGCAAAGATGATGATCAGTCCGAGGAGTTCGACGGGCGTCATGGGCGTGCGCGACTGCTAACGGGTGACCTTTTTCTCCTTGATGCGCGCGGCCTTACCGATCTTGTCGGAGAGATAGTACAAGCGGCTGCGCCGAACGATGCCACGCCGGGAAACCTCGATGCGTTCGAGCCGCGGACTGTGGAGGAGAAACGATTTCTCGACGCCGACGCCGTGGGCGACGCGCCGAACGGTGACCGTTTCATTGGAGGAGCCGCCGCGGCGAGCGGTGACGACGCCTTCGAACATTTGGACACGCTCTTTGCCGCCCTCGACGATGCGGGAGTATACCTTGACGGTATCCCCCGGACGGAAATCAGGAACGGACGCGCGTTCCTGCTCCTTTTCGATCAAGTCGATGACGTTCATGACGGCGTTCAATACTCCACGATACCCGCGCGGCCATGAAGAGTGACACTCGGCCGCGGGACGACAACCTGGGGATTGTACCACGGCGCCATAGACCTAATCAACGTTAGGTAGCCGGTGTTTCGGGCTTCTCGATCAGGTCGGGGCGACGGGCGAGCGTTCGGTCGCGCGAGCGTTGCCGCCGCCATTGCGCGATCCGGGCGTGGTCGCCGGAGAGCAGCACCTCGGGGACCTGTGCGCCCCGGAAGGCCGCCGGCCGGGTGAAGGCCGGCGCCTCGAGCGCGCCCTCGGCGAACGACTCCTGGACGAGCGATTCGGCCGAGACGGCGCCGGCCCGTAGGCGTACCGTTGCGTCGAGGAAGGCGAGCGCGGGGATCTCCCCGCCCGTGAGGACGAAGTCGCCCAGCGACAGCTCCTCGGCGCCGTAGAGGGCCGCCAGTCGATCGTCGATCCCCTCGTAGTGGCCGCAGACGAAGACGACGCGGTCGAGGGCGGCGAGCCGCTCGGCGTCGGCGTGGCGGAACGGACGCCCGGCGGGCGAGGTCACGACGACCGCCCGGCGTTCGCCCTGTGGGGCTGCCGCGATGATGCCGTCGAGGATCCTGGCCAGGGGCGCCAGCCGCAGCACCATCCCCGGGCCGCCGCCGTACGGCCGGTCGTCGGCGCGCTCCCCGGGACCGAGCGCGTCGAGGATGTCGTGCACCTCGATCTCGACGACCCCGCGCTCCCGGGCCCGGCCCAGGATCGAGAGGGCGATCGCGGGGGCGAACACCTCCGGGAAGAGCGTGACGACGTCGACACGGAACACTGCGGAGCGATGTTCGACATCCGCCGCATCTTCGCCGGTCCGCTGGGCAGGCGTCGCCCGCGCACCCAACTCGACGAGGCCGTCGCGGCGCTGACCGCGCGGCGCTTCGCCGAGGCGCTCGCGCGCTTGGACGCGGTCCTCGCGGCGGAGAGCGACGGGCCGGGCCGCGCCTTCGCACTCAACAAGCGGGGGGTGGCGCTGATGGGCCTGGGCGACCGGGCGGCGGCCGAAGCCGCGTTCCGGGACGCGCTCGCGGCGGTCGCGGACTACCCCGGGGCGCTCGTCAACCTCGGCAACCTCCAACTGGAGGACGGCGCGGTCGAAGAGGCGATCGCGTATTACCGGCGGGCGCTAGAGGCCGACCGCGACCACCCCGGCGCGCACTTCAATCTGGGGATCGCCCTCAAGCGGGCCGGTCGTACCGGCGAAGGAGTCCGCCATCTCCGCCTGGCGCAACGGCTCGGGGAACGTCGGCGTTCCTAATCTCGTCGATGTACTCGAACAGCTGCGGCAGCGTGATCGCCTCCAGCGTTCCGCGCAGCCGGAGGTCGCGGGCTTCTTCGCCCTCGTCGCGCAGATAACAGCGCGTCTCAACGTCGCCGGGCGCGCCGCTCAGGAACGACACGGCGAATCCTTTGCCGGGCGTCTCGTCGTAGATGCGCATCGCCGCCGGATTCAGGATTTCGACGGAGTGCGTGGAACACTGCGCATCGAAAATCGTGATCGAAAGGTAGTCTCGACTCGTGACCTCGATGGAGCCCACGACGAACGTGTTCTTCGTCGAAAAGAACTCGTGACCGCGCTTGTTACGCGACGAGACCTCGTAGAACACACGATGGCGAATGAACCGGCTCAGTATTTTCCGCAACGTCGAGATCGAAGCCAGGGTCTCGGTTCGGTTTCCGCGCGTGTAGATGATCTTCAAGCGACGCGTCGCTACCCTTCACGAGATATTCCGCCGCACGCCGCACGGGGGACCCACAGGTTTGGACGGCGCCCCCTTGCTTTCCCCCCGCCCGCGCGGGGTTTTCTGGGCCGGGGAGGCTGAGGTGCTTTCGATCCCCGACATGGCGGTGATCGGCGCCCTCGCGCTGATCTTCTTCGGACCCGAGCAACTGCCGCGCGTCGCGCGTCAGTTCGGGCGCGTCGTGCGCGACGTGCAAAACACCTCGCAGTCGTTCATCCGTGAGATGGAACGCGCCGCCGACGAACTCGACGCGACCGCCGACGAGCGCGCCCGTCAAGCGAAGGCTACCGGCGCAGAAACCCCGCACGAACCCGAACCTCCGACCGAGCCCGAAACCCCGCACGAGTCCGAACCGCCGCACGAGTCCTAGTTTCGCGCGGGCGTTCGCTAGATGTTGAGCGTCGCGCGAATTTCGTTGAGACGGTTTTCGATCGCGCCGCGTACCTGCGAGTGGAGCCGGTCGCGCTGCTCGTCGGGAAGCCTTCGATAGACGAGGTAACCGGCGGCGGAGACGAGCCCGCCCAAGAGCGCGGCCAACACGACGCGGCCCGCTTCGCCGGTGTTGTCGGGCGTGGGATCGGAATACGGTGGCGATGCGCCGTTACGAGCCTGCTCGCCGGGGAGCTGCTTCTCACTGTCGGTCATGGCGCTCTCTTCGGGCGCGCCGCTCACGGTTCCGTCTCGCGCGCGAACGCGACGTGCGCCGGGAACTGTGCCGCCAACGCCTCGATCGCTTGCTCGGCGGTACCGACGATCGCCGCGACGGCTGGGTCCGAGCGCATCTCTTCGGGCCAGCGCAACGAGAGCCGGCCGTCGGCCTTGTCCGCCCGGACCGCGACGCGGGCCACGTCGGTCAGACCGAGCCAGGCGGCCTGAAGCATGGCCGAGACGGCCGCGCAGACGAGGTCGAACTCGTCCGCTCCCCCGCGAGGGGCGGACCAGTCGGCGTGGCCGTCCGCGGACAGCGAAGCGAGCCGCCCGTGGGCGTCCCTGCGAACGACGACCGTCACCACTCGCGCAGGCCCGGCCGGGTCAGGCCAATGCCGCCGGCGTTACCCGGGGAGTTCGATCCGGGTGATCTTGACTTCGGCGAAGCGCTGGCGGTGGCCGACCAGCTTGCGAACGCGCTTCTTGGGCTTGTACTTGAAGACGAGGATTTTCTTGTCTTTGGCCTGCCGAACGACCGTGCCGACGACGCGGGCGCCCTCGACGACCGGCTTGCCGACCGAGACGTCCGACCCGCCGGCGCTCGCCAGGACGACGCGGTCGAAGGCGATCTCGCTTCCAGGCTCAAGGTCGATCGCGTCGCAGCGGATGGTGTCGCCCTCGCTCACGCGAAATTGCTTGCCGTCCGTCTCGATGATGGCGTACATAACTGCCGAATGGTACCATCGGGCGCGCTTCGAAGCAAGGGGTGTGCCCGCACGTGCCGCTCAGCAGTCCGAGCGAGGGGCCGCGGTCAGGCGGGCTCGTCGAGGTCGATGAAGACGTCCTCGTCCTCGATGCGGACGCGATAGGTCCGCACCGGGATGACCGCCGGCAGGGTCAGCGCCGCGCCGGTCCGGACGTTGAAGTATGCCCCATGCCGCGGACACATGATGCGGTCGCCCTCGAGCAGCCCCTGATCCAGCGCGCCGCCGTCGTGCGTGCAGACGTCCTCGATCGCGTAGATGCGACCGTCGACGTTACAGAGCAGCACTTCGGCCCCGTCCACCACGACGCGTTTGGTGGTCCCGTCCGCGAGTTCGCCGAGGCGCGCGACGGCACGTTCGTCTCCCATAGGCGAGCGCCATTCGTCGTCGAACGGGCGTCGCACCCGCCGGGAGGACCGGCGCACACCACCACCACGAGGAAGGGACACCAATGCCCGCGACCACGGCCACCGGAATCGACGCGACCTATTACCTCGTCAAGGACCTCGCGCGCGCGACCGCGTTCTACAAGGACAACCTCGGCCTCGCTCCGTCGATGGAGATGCCGGACATGCTGACCGAATTCACGTTCCCGGGCGGCGAGGCGTTCGGGCTCTACAAGACCGAAGACTTCTCGCCGAGCGGCGGCGTGATGTTCGCCGTTCCCGACGTCAAGGCGGCAAAGACCGAGATGGAAGGCAAGGGCGTGAAGTTCGACGATCATGAAGTGACCGAGACGCCGGTCTGCTTCATGGCCTTCGCCGAGGACAGCGAAGGCAACCACTTCATCCTCCATCAGTTGAAGTAGCACAGCGGGCGCGTGGGCGTCAGCGCGGCGCCCACGCGTACACGTTCCACAGGTTCGCATCGGCGGGACCGGGCGCGACGCCCTTCAACCCCCGCGCGGCGGCGTAGGCGTCCTGGCGCCACACGATCGGCACGTAGGGCGCGTCGGCCGCGACGTTCGCGGCGATCGCGGCGAACGCGCGCTTGCGCAGCGCCGCGACAGGCGATTCGTTCGCCGTCACGATCGCCTGATCGACGGCGTCGCTGCGATAGCGCGCGAAGTTGTTTCCGCTCGGCGGCGCCTGATCGGATGCGAGCATCGTCGCGCGGTCCGGCAGCGGTCCGGCGTCGATCGACACGAGCGCGATCGTGAACGCGCCGCGCGCCAGGACGCCGCCGCTGCCGAAGAGATCGCCGCGCTTGGCCGGCCGCAGCGCGGCGTCGACGCCGAGCGCCCTCCACTGCGAGCGCAGGAGCGCCGCGGTCCGCGCGACCGCGGGGTCGTCGCTTTCGTATGTGAGCGCCGGCGCGAGCCGCTTGCCCTCGCGCTGCCGGAAGCCGCCCGGCCCGGCGCGCCAGCCGGCGGCGTCGAGCAGCGTCCCCGCCTCGCGCAGATCCGCGGGATGGATCGCGTGCGCGGTGCTCCACGGCGACCACGGCGGAATCAACTCGTTCGCCGGCGACGCGAAGCCCGCGTACGCCGCGCGCGCGACCGCTCGCCGGTCGATCGCGCGCCCCAGCGCGCGCCGCGTCCGCGCGTCGTTCAGTTGCGGATCGTCGACGCGCTCGACGAGCATCGTCAGTGCGTTCGTGCGCGCCGCGCCGACCCGCAGCGCGGGGACCGCGCGAAGCCGTGTCAGGGAACCGAGGTCGAGGCCGCGCGCGAAGTCGAGCGAGCCGCTCTCCAGGCCGCGCGCTGCCGCGGCCTGGTTCGGGACGAACGCGAGCTCGAGGCGCTCGATCGCCGGAGCGCCCTGGAAGTAGCGATGGTTGGCGCGCAGCCGTAGCACGGAACCGCGCTGCCACGTTTCGACCGCGTACGGTCCCGAGCCGACCGGCCGCCGGTTGAACGGCGCCCGGCGCAGATCGCGCACGTTGCCGAGGATGTGGCGCGGCAGGATCGCGCCGCCGCGTCCGTTGACGAACAGCTCGCTCGTCGCGTTCGCGTCGGGGGCCTTGAGGTGGACGACGACCGTCTCAAAGTCGCGCGCGTCCACGCTCGCGACGTTCGCGTACCCCGGTCCGAGCGGAACGCCGGTGCCCGCGTCGCGCATCGCGTAGAAGGTGTAGACAACGTCGTCGGCCGTCAACGCGACGCCGTCCTGCCAGTGTAGGCCGGGCCGTAGCAGGTAAATGACGGTCCGTCCGTCGGCGCTGACCCCGCCATTAGTCCCCGACGGTACCTCCTGGGCGAGGTCGGGCGCGACGTTGCCGCGATCGTCGACGACGGTCAGTCCGCTGAAGATCGCGCAGGCGACGTCGTTCTCCGGCGCCGTCGTCGCGAACAGCGGGTCGAGCGAGCGCGGTTCGCCTGCGATGGCGACGCGCACCGCGTCGTTCGCGGCTCGTGCCGGGGCGAGCCCTTGCCCACCGAGTAGAACCAGCACGGCGAGCATCGACGGGGCGGGTCGCGGGCAGCGCATCGGGCCTCTCGTTTACTCGCGCGGGCGCGCGCGCCTTCGGGAGGTTTCGCGGGTGCCGGGTCCAACGCGGCGACCATGCGGCGCAGTAGCGACGCGTGAGGCTCGTCCTTATCCCAGGCTGGAACGAGTCCGGCGGCGACATGGAGGTTCTCATCGACGGCCGGCACGGCAGGCCCGGCTTCGCCGGCGCGGGCTTCGAGTGCCGCATCTTCTCGGAAGCCGAAGGCGGCCTCCGCCGGCGCGTCGACCAGTTCGCCGCGTTCCTTTCGGGCATGCACGCCGGCGCCGACCCGGTCGCGGTGTTCGCGTATAGCGCCGGCGGGCTCGTGGCGCGCGGCTTTCTGCGCGCATATCCCGAGCGGGCCGGCGAGGTCGCGGCGACCTATCAGGTCGGCGTTCCCAATGCCGGCGTCGTGACCGACGACGTCGGCCACACGCTGCGCCTGTTGCGCTTTTCGGGCGACGTGATCGACGATCTGGACATCGAGTCGGACTTCATCAAGTGGCTGAACGGGACGTCCGGGCATTGGGAGACGGACCTCAACGGTCGCAAGCACTGGCGCCTCGATCACGGTCCGTGGGTCGCGCCCGACGGCGCTCGGATCTTCAACCTGATCGGCTCTCCGCCGCGCTACGCGGGCGACACCGACGGCGTGGTGATGATCGACTCCGCGACGCTGAACGGCGCGATGCCCCACGAACTGATCGACGTGCCGTCGGCGACGCACCTCAATCTTTGCGGGCTTTCGAACCTCCTGATGCTCCTATTCCGGCGATGGATCGCCGACGATCGCGTGTGGCCGATCGCGGTCGAGCGAGCCACGCGGTTTTTTCGTGCGTCTTAACGGGTAGAGGCATGGGTGCCGGGTTTCCGGCCCTTTGTATGCTACTGCGACCAATGGGACGAGGCGGGAATGGACGTACTGGAGATCATCAAGAAAGAGCATCGCGAGGCGGACGCGATGCTCGACGAGGCCAAGGGCCTCGAGCCGGGTGAGGAGCGGCTCGGCGAACTGGTAAAGAAGATCGAAGCGGCGTTGATGACGCACCTCGCGATCGAGGAGCGCTTGTTCTACGCACGCCTGCGCGAGCGGGCCGAAGAGGAAGAACAACAGGTCAACGTCTTCGAGGCGTACACCGAGCACGAGATGGCGCGCCGGCTCATCGATATGCTGAAGTCGCGTCGCCGCAGGGATGCTCGCTTCAAGGCCGAGGTGCAAGTCCTGGGCGAGAGCGTGAAGCATCACGTCCAGGAAGAAGAGTCGAAGGTCTTCGCGATCGCCCGCAAGCTGATAGACCCCGCCGAGCGCGAGCAGATCGGCGCGAAGTGGCAGAAAGCCAAGCAGGCCGCTACGAACGGCGCCGCCAAGCGTGCGGCGCCATCGAAGGGCCGCAAGAAGGCGGCGGCTGCTAAGCGTACAGCGTCGGCAGGAGTTCGCGGCCGCAAGAAGATCCGCAGGAAAGCCTAGCGCGCGGGCATCGTCGGACGCGTCACCGGAAGGTTAGCAGCGTAGCGGCGCGAAGGCGGCTCGCCCTTTGCTTCGGAGAGGATTGCAGACGAGATGAGTGCCACCGCCATTCGCGGGATCAACGTCCACACGTATTTGGTGAAGGACCCCAAACGCGCAATCGCCTTCTACCGCGATGTCATGGAGCTGAAGCCGACGTGGTCGGACGACACGATGGGCGCCGAGTTCGACCTCGGCGACGGCGCGACGTTCGGTCTGTGGAAGATGGACGATGGAAGCTGGACCGCCGGGACCGGCGTCATGTTTTCGGTTCCCGACGCGCGCGCAGCGGCCGACTACTACCGGGCTCGCGGCGCGAAGGTGATGCCCGACCTCCACGACAGCGACCACTGCACGATGGCGTTCGTCGAGGACACCGAAGGCAACCACTTCATCCTGCACACGCGCAAGCAAGACTAGCCGCGTCCCTCAGCGGACGATCTCGACGAGCAGAACCCACGCGTTGAACAGCCCGACGATCAGCGCGCCGACGATCGATCCCGCGATCCAGAAGATGCCTTCGGGAACGACCATGGCGATCAGCACCCCGCCGACGATCCCCAGCAGCGCGACGAACGTCTGCAGCGTCAGATTGAGCCTCGCGTGGCGGCGGTACTCGGCGGGGACGGGGCCGCCGGCGACCTGCATCAGATAGATCACGGTCAACGCGATCGCGGCGCAGGCGGCCATCTCCACGCCGAGCACGAGCGCGGACTCGCGCGGGATGAGCGTGATCGAACCGAGGATGAGCGCCATCCCGAGCAGGACCATCGACTGCGCGGCGCGTTGTGGGAGCCACTTGTAACGCAGGATGCGTTCGAGGTTGATTGAGACCGAGACGAAGACCAGGCCTGCGAGCGCGGCGCACGCGCCGACCTGCGCGACGAAGAACGATTCCCACGGGACGAGATACTCGCGCATCGTCTATTCCGGGTTCGTCGCCGCCCCGACGAGCGCGTCGCCGACCTCCTCGACGATTCCCGACGGGTGGCGCTCGTGCAACGCGCGGACGCCGTCCGTGCGAATCGCGTCGCGCGTCGCTTCCGGGAGCGAGCGCATCAGCATCACGATCGGGCCGGCGCTGCGCGTCATCACGTCCCACCACACCTCCGGGGGCGCCGACCCGAGGATCGTCGATCGGACGCCCTCGATGCCGATCTCGGTGAAGCCGGCGTCGCGCAGAATTCCGGTCAGTTTCTCGCGGGAAGAGATCGCGAAGATCCCCGGCGCGTCGTGATCGAGCGGCGGCAGGGTCGCGTGCCGCCCGACGATCTCGAGGACGAACGGTATCGCCGCGAACGTTTCCCACGTCGAGACCGCGATGCGTCCGCCGGGTTTGAGCGCCGCACGCCACGCGCGCGCGGCGCGCACCGGATCGGCCATGAACATCAAGCCGAACCGGCAGGTCACGGCGTCGAACGTTCCGGGCTCGACGCCGGGGTCGCACTCGTCGTCGATCGTGCGGAAGGTGACGTTGGCGAGGCCGGATTCTTCTGCTAAGGCGCGCGCGCCGTCGACCATCGCAGGCACGATGTCGACGGCGACGACGCGACCGCCGGGGCCGACGACTTCGGCGATCGGGAGCGCAGGGTCGCCGCCGCCGCATGCGACGTCGAGCACCGCGTTGCCGGCGCGAATGCGCGCGCCGGCGATCAGCGCTTCGGTGACCGGTTGTGTCGCCGACCGGATGTCTTCGCGGTCGTCGAGCCAACCCTCGGCCGCCGCGGACCACTGCGCCCGCTGGCGGTCGCGCGTCTCTTGCGCGTCGTAACTCTTCATCGTTCCGGTTGTACCTCCACGTCGACGACGATCGCTTCAATGCCGTCGTCCGGAGGCCTCGCGATGGGGCGATGCAGCCGGCGCGAGGATCAGCGAAGCCGCCAGGAGGCGACGTTCCAGAAATCCGAGTTGACGGGTTCCGGCTTGACGCCGATGAGCCGGTTCGAGATGGCGAAGACGGTCGTGCGCCAGAGGATCGGCCCGTACGGCGCGTCCGCCGCGACGCGGTCCGCGATCAGCTTGAAGGCGCGCCGCCGGGTCGCCGGATCGAGCGACGAGCGGGCCGTCTCGATCGCCGCGTCAACGTCGGCGTTGCGATAGCGCGCCTCGTTGAGGCCGTACGGCGGGATGCTCTTCGACCAGAGCACGTTGCTGCGATCGGGCGTCGTCGCGAAACCGAGCGCCGCGACCGCGAGCTGGTAGCGTCCGGTCGCGAGCATGCCGTCCGGAGCCGGCGCGTAGAGTTGGTTGATCTGGATCGGCCGGATCGTGACGTCGATGCCCAGCGAACGCCAGGTGGCCTGCAGTAAGGTCGCGGCCGACGCGATGGCGCGTTCGCCGGCGACCGTCGTGAGCGAAAGCGTCATCAGTTGGCCGTCGCGGATGCGCTCGCCGTCGCGTCCGCGGCGCCAACCGGCTTCGTCGAGCAGTCGCCCGGCAGTGGTAAGATCGGCGAGCGGCGCCGTGCGATACGTCGCGTAGGGCGACCAGGGCGGAACGAGCTCTCCGGTCGGGACCGCGAAGCCGAGGTAGCTCTTGTTCGCGATCGCGGCGCGATCGATCGCGAGCCCGAGCGCGCGCCGGACGCGCGCGTCATCGATCACCGGCGCGTCGACGCGGTTCTCGAGCATGACGATGTCGTACGAGGGCGCGGTTTCGATGTGCAATCCAGACGCGGTGCGGACGAACGGGACCGTCGCCGGCGAGATGTTCGGGGAGAAGTCGGCCTCGCCGGTGCGCAGTTTGATGGCGAGCGTGTTGCTGTCCGTGACGAACGCGACGTCCAGGTGCTCGATCGCCGGTTTGCCGCCGAAGTAGTTCGGGTTGGCGCGCAGCTGGATGTCGCTGCCGCGGTGCCACGCGTCGACGGCGTACGGGCCAGACCCAATCGGATGCTCGTTGAAAGCAGCGCGGTGAATGTCGGCGACGCCCTGCAGCACGTGGCGTGGCACGATCGAACCGTTTTGACCGTTGACGAAGATCTCTGCCACGATGTCGGGATCGGGCCGGTTCAGCCGCACGACGACCGTGCGCGGGTCGCGCGCGGTGACCGACCGGACGTTCTCGTATTCGCTGGTCGTGGGAAAGCCGGTCTTCGGGTCGCGCATCAGCCCGAACGTGAAGGCGACGTCGTCCGCGGTGAGCGGCACGCCGTCCTGCCACTTGGCGTTCGGACGCAGCCGGTAGATCAGCGTGAGGCCGTC
The DNA here is from genome assembly GCA_963743605.1 of Vulcanimicrobiota bacterium. Lineage (GTDB taxonomy): Bacteria > Vulcanimicrobiota > Vulcanimicrobiia > Vulcanimicrobiales > Vulcanimicrobiaceae > CAVUQJ01. The sequence continues at coordinate 192,168 of CAVUQJ010000020.1, forward strand.
GCGGCTGATCCCGCCGTTGTCGAGCGTCGGGACGGCGACCGCGAGATCGGGGATCACGTTGCCGCGATCGTCGATGACGGTCAGGCCGCTGAAGATCGCCTCGTAGACGTAGTTCTCGTAGAACTGCGGGCCGACCAGCGGGTTGAGCGTGTTCGGCTGACCCGGCAAGGCGACGTGCAGCGTCTGCGCTCCACTACCCGATCCGGAGTGCGTCGCGACCACGGGCGCGCACGCCGCCGGCAGCAGCGTGGCGGCGACGACCCAACCGCAGAGTGCGAATCGGCGCATCTGCGTCTATCCCCGGCGGCCGACCGGCGTTCCTTGGCCACCCGGGGCGACTAGGGGTCGGCTTTAGCCGACCGCGCCTTCCATCTCCATCGAGATCAGGCGGTTCAGCTCGACGGCGTACTCCATCGGCAGTTCCTTGACGAAGAAGTCGAAGAACCCGTTGACGATCATCGCGGTCGCATCGGTCTCCGAGAGCCCGCGCGACATCGCGTAGAACAACTGCTCCTCGCCGATCTTCGAGACGCTCGCCTCGTGCTCGACCGTCGAGCGCTGCTCCTGAATCTTCATCGTCGGCTTGGTGTCGCTCGACGACCTGTCGTCCATGATCAGCGCGTCGCAGCGCACGCGCGTCTTCGCGCCGACCGCGCCGGGATGGATCTCGACCAGGCCGCGGTACGTCGTCTTGCCGCCGTGCGCGCTGACCGATTTGTTGGTGACGACCGAGGTCGTGTTCGGCGCAACGTGGATGACCTTCGCGCCGGCGTCCTGATGCTGGCCTTCGCCCGCGAAGGCGGCCGACAGGATCTCGCCGCGCGCGCCCTCGCCCATCAGGTAGATGGCCGGGTACTTCATCGTCAGGCGCGAGCCGATGTTGCCGTCGACCCATTCGACGGTCGCGTTCTTGTGGGCGACGGCGCGCTTGGTGACGAGGTTGAAGATGTTGCGGTACCAGTTCTGGATCGTCGTGTAGCGGATCGACGCGTCCTCGAGGGCGATCAGCTCGACGACGGCCGAGTGCAGCGACGACGTCGAAAACTGTGGCGCCGTGCAGCCCTCGATGTAGTGGACCTTCGAGCCCTTGTCCGCGATGATCAGCGTTCGCTCGAACTGACCCATGTTCTCGGTGTTGATCCGGAAGTAGGCCTGCAGCGGCGTCTTGACGACGACGCCCGGCGGGACGTAGACGAACGAACCGCCCGACCAGACGGCCGAGTTCAATGAAGCGAACTTGTTGTCGCCTTGCGGGATGACCGTCGCCAAATACTTCTGGACGACCTCGGGGTACTCGCGCACCGCGGTGTCCATGTCGCAGAAGATGACGCCGTCGGCCTCGAGGTCCTTGCGGACCGAGTGATAGACGACTTCGGATTCGTACTGCGCGGAAACGCCGGAGAGAAACTTACGCTCGGCCTCCGGGATGCCCAGCCGGTCGAAGGTCCGCTTGATGTCCTCGGGGACGTCGTCCCACGACTTGCTCTGGCCCTCGGACGCCTTGACGAAGTAGCGGATGTCGTCGAAGTCGATCTCACTGAGCGCGGCGGTGTCGCCCCACGCCGGCATCGGCTTGGAGCGGAACAGCTCGTATGCCTTGAGACGGAAGGCGAGCATCCAAGCCGGCTCGTGCTTCATCTCGCTGATCCGCTCGACGATCTCGCGTGTCAGGCCCTTGTCGGACTTGAAGGCGTAGGCGTCTTCCGAGTCGTGGAAGCCGTGCCGGTAGTCTTCGACGGGCAGTTCGGGCCGCTTGAGTTGGGTCGCCATTCTCATCTACCGTACCCCCGGGTCCCGAGTAAGTCAAGATACTACAGGCTTTTCTTAAAATTCAACGGGATCCCGCGGGGCGAGCGCACAGAAACTGCTTTACACTGGGGGGGTAAGGGGGTATCATGGGCGACGAACTCCGGGCGGGGGTGGCTCGCTCGGAACGCAGAGGAGGGACGGCACGCCCTACGTGCCATCGCGGCGAGTCACCCGTATGCTCTATGCTCGAGCAGCATGCCGGTAGAGAGCTCGTCGATAGGTCGGGGACGCAAGTGCACTGCACGCGCCAGCCGGCGTAGCCTGGAGGTGGGATTTCCCAGCCAAGACCGAGGAGAAAAGTAAGAAATTGGATGCACGCGGGACACACATCATCTGCGAGCTGTCCGGATGCGACCGTAAAGCGCTGGCCGACCTGGAAGGGGTGCGCGACACGATGGTCGCCGCCGCCCGAGAGGCGAATGCCGAGGTTTTGAAGGTCGCTTTCCATCGTTTTGAGCCCCACGGCGTCTCGGGAGTCGTCGTGATTGCCGAGTCACACCTCTCGATCCACACTTGGCCGGAATCCGGCTATGCGGCGGTTGACTTCTTCACCTGCGGCGACCATACGGACCCTTGGAAGGCCTGTGAACTCGCGGCCCGACGCTTGCGGGCCCAGACGATGCTGACGACGGAGGTACGGCGCGGAATCGCGTCGACGAACGGACAGTACACTCACGTCGTTCATGAGCATGCGGGGCGTGCGATGTCGAAACGCTCGGCGTAAGCCCTACCCGCGCCCGAGAGGCACCCCTTAGAAGAGGACCCCGAAACCTTGGCAAGACTGACTCCCGCGCGCGCATTGCTCATCGTCATCGCCGCCAGCGCCCTCGCGCCGGCGGCGTGTGCGAAGTCGACCTCCCCTCCCCGACCCCCGTTACGTCTTCGTTCCCGACCTCCGGGCCCAGCAGCACGCCGGCGCCCGATACCGAGGGGCTCGCGTATATCCCCGACGGCGGCAACGGAGGGCCGCCGGGGCTGACCGTGCTGCACTTCCTCAACGACGCCGGGACGCTGTACCACTACTTCCCCGAGACCGTCAACTTCGGGGCGTCCGTGCGATCGTTCGCGGTGGCATCGAACGACTCGCTCGGCCTCGCGGTGACGAAGATCGCGGGCGGCGACTACTCGGGACTCCAGGGCGTCCTCGGGACGGCAAACACCGATCCGATCCCCGGCGGCTTGCCGTACAACACGGCGATCGAGCCGACGACCGCGCCGAGCGCCTCGCCTCCGCCGCCCAACGCGACCATCGCGAGCGTGACGGGGGCCGCGCTGCTCCTGACGGGCGACGAGTCGGTCGGGCTCGCGATGGGTCCGACCGCGCAGGGCATCCTCGGCGTCAACCAGGTCGTCAATCAAACGCCGACGTTCAACGGCTTCATTCCCTACACGTGCAACAATCGCACGATCACGCCGTCGAACGGCCGGCAGAACATCGAGATCTCGTCGATCGCAAACGGCAGCGGCGTCTATACGGCGCTCGTGCGCGGTCCGAACGACCTCGTCACGTTTAGCGTCACGCCGAACTTCGGCGTGACGCCGCCCGTCTACGTGTTCTGCGTGCAACATCAGGACACGACCCTCGGCTCACACGGCGCGCTCGAGGGCCACGGCGCGATGGCGATCTCGCCCGGGCAACCCGGCCGCGGGATCGTGCTTCAGTCGTCCGCGGACGGGAACCTGGCGACGCTCGTGACCGGCATGCCGTCGGAGATCAATCACGCGTCGTCGCTCCATTTTCCGGATTCGACCCGGCTCAACGCGGTCGCCATCCATCCGAACAGCTACTTCGCGGCCGTCGGCGGGGATGGCGGCCTGTACGTGATCAAGGGTGTCACCTCGTCCCTCATCACGCAGGTCGATCAAGGTTCGCCCGCGAGCAACGCTCCGTATCGGCCGAACTACCTGGGCGGCGATGGGCTCATGCACAAGCTCGAAAACGTCACGTCGATCGGATTCTCGACCGACGGAACGTACTTGGGCGTGCTGTGCTCGACGACGCCCAACAACCCGGGCGGCGGCACGACGGCGAGCTTCGTCGTCCTGCCCTTCAACGAGGTCAGCGGCGTCATCAGCGCCCCCATCCTCGTCGACAACGGCCTGGTCGCGCCCGCGTTCTTCCAAGACTTCATGGTCATGCGTTAGGCGCGGGCCGCCCCGCACGATGCCGAAGACCGAATACTGGTCCTGGTACGTCGAGGAGCCAACCCCACGATGCGACGCATCGTGGGAACCCCGTGATTTGAAAGGCGCTCCGCCTTCGGCTACGCGCCCCCCGCACGCGAAGCGCGCGGGGCCCCCCCGCGGCGAAAACTCCTCAGTGCCTAAGACAACCCATTGGTCCTGGTACGTCGAGGAGTTTTCGCCGACGGAGCAGCACCACCACGCGATCGAAGAGACGTACTTCAGCGGCCGCACGCGCTTTCAGCAGGTCGCCGTCGTGCGCAGCGCCGCGTTCGGCAAGATGCTGATCCTCGACGGCGACACGCAGAGCGCGCAGGCCGACGAGCGCATCTATCACGAGTCGCTGGTGCACCCGGCGCTCGCAGCGACCGCCGACCGCGGCGAGGTGCTGATCCTCGGCGGCGGCGAGGGCGCGACGCTGCGCGAGGCGTTGCGCTGTTCCGACGTGCGGCGCTGCACGATGGTCGACATCGACGGCGAGGTCGTGGACCTCTCGAAGCGCTATTTGCCAGAGTGGTCGGCGGGGGCGTTCGAAGACACGCGCGCGCGGGTGATCATCGGCGACGCGCTCGCGTTTTTGGCCGAGGACCGCGACCGCTACGGGACCATCGTGTCGGACCTAACGGAACCGCTCGAGGACTCGCCCTCCAACCCGCTCTTCTGCGCTGCCGTGTTCGAGAACATCAAACGCCGGCTGCGCGACGACGGGGTCTACGTGCTGCAAGCCAGCACCGCCGGTTTCCACAACATGTCGCTGCACGCGAAGATGGCGCGCACGCTGCGCGGCTACTATCGCTACGTGCGGTCGTTCTACACGCACGTGCCGGCCTTCGACAACGACTGGGCGTTTCTGGCCTGCAGCGACGCGGTCGATGTCGCGGCGCTCGATCCGGAGGCGATCGATCGCTACGTCGCCGGGCTGCGCGGCAAGAACTACTTCTACGACGCGGAAGCGCACCGCAGGCTCTTCAGCCTGCCGCTGTACCTGCGCAACGAACTCGCGAAGGATGGGGACGTATTTTGAGCACGCGAATCGACGTCGAGACCGCCAAGCGGACCTGGGACAAGGAACGCGCGAACTTCGTCCAGACGCTCGACTTGAAGTTGGAGGACGTCGGGCAAGGCTCGGCGCGCATGCGGATGCCGTTCAACGCGAAGGTCACCAACGGCACGGGCGCGATCCACGGCGGCGCGATCGTGAGCCTGTGCGACACGGCGTTCTACGTCGCGCTGGCCTCGATCTACGGCCCGGACCAGAACACGGCGACGGCGGCGCTCTCGTGCAACTTCCTGCGGCCGGCGAAGCCGCCGCACGACCTGATCGCCGACGCGATCGTCCTCAAGTCGGGGCGACGCATTTGTTACGGCGAGGTGCACGTGCGCAGCGGCGACAAACTGGTCGCGCACACGACGCTCAACTTCATCATCTTGCCGGGCGAATGGCCGAACCACGCGAATCCGCTGCCGCCGGGGACCGAATGACGCAGACCAACCGCCGCACGGCGCTCCACGACGAACACGTCGCCCTGAACGGGCGCATCGTCCCGTTCGCCGGCTTCGACATGCCGGTGCAGTACGCGGGGATCCTGCGCGAGCACGACGCGGTGCGCAAGCGCGCGGGTCTCTTCGACCTCTCGCACATGGCGCAATTCGAACTCGAGGGGGACGAGGTCGGCGCGTGGGCGGACGCGCTCACCGTCAACAACGTCGCCTCGATGAAGCCGTGGCAGGCGCGCTATAACCTGTTCTGCAACGAAGCCGGCGGCACGCACGACGACGTGCTGTTCTACCGGCTCGGCGACGGCGGCCGCTGGCTGCTCGTCGCCAACGCCTCGAACGCCGACAAGATCTGGTCGTTGATCTCGGAGCGCGCGGCCGGCAGCGGCGTCCGCTTGACGAACCGCCACGGCGACCGTGCCCTGATCGCAGTGCAGGGACCGCGCGCGGTCGAGGTGGTCGGAGAGTTCGCCGGCGACGACGCGACGCGCGCGCGGCTGATAGCGATGAAGTATTACACCTGCGCCGAGGAGACGATCGACGGCGTGGCGGCGCTCGTCGCGCGGACGGGCTACACCGGCGAGGACGGGTTCGAACTGTTCGTCGAGGGCGCAGACGCGCCGCGCCTCTGGCGCAGGCTGTTGGAGACCGGCGCCGCGTTGGGACTCGAACCGTGCGGGCTCGGCGCCCGCGACGTGCTGCGGCTCGAGGCCGGGATGCCGCTCTACGGCCACGAGCTGACCGAGACGATCACGCCGCTGGCCGGCGGCCAACAATGGGCCGTCAAGCTCTCGAAGCCGGCCTTCGTCGGGAAGGAGGCGCTCGCCGAACAGGCCGCCGCCGATCGCTACGCCCGTATCGCGGGCGTCGTGCTGAACGGCCGCGTGCCGGCGCGCGAGGGGTACGCGGTCTTCATGGGCGACGAGCCGGTCGGCGAGGTCCGCAGCGCCTCGATCGCGCCGTCCGTCGGGAACCGCAACATCGCGACCGTCCTCGTCCGCAAGGACGCAGCCGCCGTCGGGACCGTGCTAGGGGTCGAAATCCGCGGCACGAAGCACGAGGCGACGGTCGTGCCGCTCCCCTTCTACAAGCGGCCGCAGTAAGAGGAGACGATGGCGCAACCCGAAGATCTGCTGTACAGCAAAGAGCACGAGTGGGTGAAACTCGACGGCGACGTCGCGACGATCGGGATCACCGAATATGCGCAGCACTCGCTCGGCGACATCGTCTACGTCGAACTCCCGCGCATCGGCGCGCAACTCGAACAGTTCGGCAGCGCCGGCGTCATCGAGTCGGTCAAGGCGGTCTCAGACCTATTCGCGCCCATCGGCGGGGAGATTCTCGAGATCAACGGATCGTTAGAAGAAGACCCGGCGCTCGTCAACCGCGAGCCGTTCGGTGCGGGCTGGCTGTTCAAACTGCGCGTCGGGGACGTCTCCGAGCGCGACAACCTGCCTGGCGCCCGATAAGTACGACGAATTGATCGCGGCCGGCTGACGCCGGTCACGCGCCGCCGGGGCCGCGCGCGGCCCCCAGCATCCGTTCGGTCTCGAACGTTTCCGCGCCGAGCGCCGCGCGGATCGCGGCGACCGTGCGATCGTGGTCGGCCCGTTCGCTCGCGCCGATCGGGATCCGGTCGCGCGTGCGCAGGGCGGCAGCCGAGCCGATGAAACGCGCGGCGGCGACGGCGTCCCCGCCGGCGAGCGCGATCTCGGCCAACACCTCGAGGGCGAACGGGTTCCCGCGCGCGGCGGCCGTGTCGTAGAGGGCGATCGCCGCCTCGGCGTGGGCCCGCGCGCCGGCCAGATCGCCCGCGCGGAGCGCGAGGCGTGCGAGGGTGATCAGCGCCATCGCCATCGTGGGAACGTGGCCGAGCGTCTGTGCCATCGCGAGCGCTTCGCGGCTGAACGCCTCGGCGCGGTCGAACAGTTCCTCGCGGAGCGCGATCATGCCGAGCTGCCCGAGCGCGATGCTGATGCCGAGATCGCTGCCGACGCGGCGCCACGACACGATCGCATCGTCGAGGTAGCCGGCGGCCGCGAGGGTGTCGCCTGCCGTCAGTTCGTTTGCGGCGAGGTCGCTCAGCGACATCGCGACATCGTTCTCCGATCCGAGCCGGCGCCGGATCTCGAGCCCCTCCAGGAGATAGCGGCGCGCGTCGTCGTACGCGGCGCGCGCCGTCGCGCGGGTGCCGAAACCGTTCAGGATAGCCGCGACGCCGAGTTCGTTGCCAAGGTCACGGCGCAGGACGAGCGCCTTCTCGGCGAGCGCGTCGGCGGCGTCGAGCGAGCCCGTCGTCTCGGTCAGCCCGGTCGCGCGCACGTACGTCGTCGCGAGCAACTCCGCATCGAGCGGCTCGGGCGCGGCCTCGGCGTCGGCGATGAGCGCGCGGAACCAGCGCAGGCCGGTCGCGGGATCGCGCAACCACCACAAGCCGTAGAAATCCAGCGCGAGCCGCAGGGCGTCGGCGGTCCGGCCCGATTCGCGCAGCCAGCTCAGGGTCCGGTCGCAGTTGGCGCTCTCCGCCGCGACCACGTCGAGGTTTTCGCTGGTCTGCGTGGCAGGCTGATTGAAGACGACCAGGCGTGCGATGGACGCGCAGTGCTGCGCGAGCCTCTCGGCGGCGTCGCCGTGCTCGCCGGTGGCGTGCAGCACCTCTTCGCCGTACTCGCGCACGATCGCGTAGAACTCGAAGCGCGGCTCGTCGCCGGCGCCGCTGGTCTGTAACAGGTTATGGTCGACCAGCTCGGCGATCACGCGCAGCGTGTCGAGCGTGGTGCGCGCGGGCTCGGCGATCGCCTGCGCCGTCTCGGCCGTGAAGGCGCCGCGCAACACGCTCAGCCGGCGGAACGCGCGCTGCGCGTCCTCGCCGAGGAGCCGGTAACTCCAGTCGATCGCGTCGCGCATCGTGCGGTGCCGCTCGGGTCCGGCGTCGCCTTCTGCGGCCAGGAGCGGCAGACGGTGCCCGAGGCGGCGCACGAGGGCCGCCGGCGAGAGCACGCGCAGGAGCGGGGCCGCGAGTTCGATCGCGAGCGGCAGACCCTCGAGCCGCGCGGCGAGCGCGGCGAGCGACGCGTCGTCGCGGGGCTTGCGGCCGTCGGGGGTTGCGGCCGACAGCGCGGCGAGGAGTTCGATAGCGGCGTCCGGCGCCAGCGGGCCGAGCGCGAAACGCTGCTCGAGCGACTGCCGCAGCGGAGCACGGCCGGTGGCGACGATCGTCAGCGCGGGCGCTGCGGCGAGCAGGTCGCCGACGAACCGCGCGGCCTCCGCCACGTGTTCGATGTTGTCGAGCACGAGCAACGTGCGCTCGCGGCCGATCGCGTCGGCAACGTCGGCCGCGGCGATCTCTTCGCCTGCGCTGCGCGCGCCGAGCGCCTGCGCGATCGCGCCGGGCACGGCGGCGGGCGCGGCGAGCGCGGCGAGCTCGACGGTCGCGATGCGCGCGAACTCGGGGCCGAGCCGCCGCGCCAGGTGTACGGCGAGCGCCGTCTTGCCGGCGCCGGGCGGACCGACGATCGTGAGCAGGCGGACGCCTCGGGCGACGCGCGCCTGGAGCGCCGCGAGTTCGTCCTCGCGCCCGACGAGCGGGGCGAGCGGCTCCACGGGTTCGGCTGCACCTGGCTGTTGCGCGCGGGCCGCGGCGCGCAGCGCCTCGCGATCCTCCACCGAGGCCCCGAGCGCCTCGCCAAGGAGCGAGAGCGTGATCGCGCGCGGCGCGCGCCCGACACCGCTCTCGATGTCGCTGATCGTGCGCGTGCTCAAGCCCGCGCGCTCCGCCAGCGCCTCCTGTGAGACGCGCGCTTGCAGCCGCAGGTGCCGAACGAGGTCGGCCAGGCTCATCGATGGCGTCATGGCGTGACGAAGCGTCCATTCTGTGAGCGGATGTCATCTTTCTTCGTGGTTTCCCGCACAGTCCGATGCTACGCTCGCGCCATGATCCGTGGACCGCACGACCCAGACGACGCATCCAGCCGCCCAGATGGCGACGCCGGCCAGGCCGGCGCCGGCTCGGCGGAAACCGCGAACGGTAGTTCGCCCGCGTTGGACCGTGCGGTCCACGAGTTCGTCGAAGAGCTTCGGCGCCGCCGCCCGGAGGGCGAAGGCGGCATCGGATAGAGAAGACCCGCGTTCCGATGGAACGGGGGTGCAGGTGACGGCGACGATACGGACGGTCGAACCGCGGGACACCGACGGTTGGCGGCGGATGCGCGCGCGCCTGTGGCCCGAGATCGAGGAGGACGAGAACGTCGCCGAGACCGACGCGCTCGGCGCCGACCCGCGCTGGTCGATCATCGTCGCCGAGGAGGGGGAAGAACTCGTCGGCTTCGTCGAGGCGCATCTGCGCGACTACGCCGAGGGCTGCGACTCCAGTCCCGTCGGCTTCCTCGAGGGCTGGTACGTCGAGCCCGAGGCGCGCCGCACCGGCGTCGGCCGCGCCCTGGTCGAGGCTGCCGAGTCCTGGGCCCGCGCGCAAGGATGCTCCGAAATGGCCTCCGACGCCGAGTACGAGAACGAGGAAGGCCACCGCGCCCACGAGTCCATCGGCTTCGAAGAGGTGGAGCGGCTCGTGTGCTTTCGGAAAGCGCTCGATTGACGCGCGGGCGGCAGCGAATGGCCGAATGGATGGCCGGCGGCAGGGTCGAGCGCCGCAAACGGACTCGGCGGCCGGGGGTCTAAGACAAGGGCGCTCGCGCCGCCTCACCGGCGGCCGAATCGAGCGCCGGCGCCTCGCCCACCTGGAGACTGAGTGTACACGCCCCATACGCCCGAAGATATCGCCGCGATGCTGGAACGCATCGGCGTCGCGTCGATCGACGACCTCATGCGCGTCCCCGACGCGGTCGCCCTCAAGGAGCCGCTCGCCGTGCCGCCGGCCCTCCCCGAGATGGACCTGCAGCGGCTCATGACCGACTACGCCGAGCGCAACGACGGGATCGACTACGTGTCGTTCCTCGGCGCCGGGCGCTTACCGGCACTACATCCCGCCGGTCATCGGGACGCTCGCGATGCGCGGCGAGTTCTTGACCGCGTACACGCCCTACCAGGCCGAGGTCTCGCAGGGCTACCTGCAAGCGATCTACGAGTGGCAGACCTACATCTGCCTGCTGACGGGGATGGACATCGCCAACGCGTCGGTCTACGACGGCGCGACCGCGCTCGCCGAGGCCGTCATCATGGCGGTGAACGCGACGGGGCGTAAGGCGGTGCTCGTGTCGCGCGCGGTCCATCCGAACTATCGCGCCGTGTTGCAGACGTACGCGCGCGGGCTTAGAGCTGGACGTCGAGGAATTGCCGGTCGCGGCTGACGGAACGACGGATCTTTCGGCGCTCGCGTCGTTGCTCGCGGACAAGCGCTTCGCCGCGGTCGCGGTGCAGAACCCGAACTTCTTCGGCGCGATCGACGTGCCGAGCGACGCGGCGCGCGCGGCGGTCGACGCCAGCGGGACCGTGCTGATCGGCGTCGTCGCCGAGGCGCTGTCGCTCGGCGCGCTGGTGCCGCCGCGCGAGTGGGGCGCGGCGATCGTCGCCGGCGAGGCGCAGTCGTTCGGCGTGCCGATCGCCTACGGCGGCCCGTACGTCGGCTTCATCGCGGCGACGACGGAACACATGCGCCGCATCCCGGGTCGCCTCGCGGGCCGGACGGTCGACGCCGACGGCAATCCGGGCTACACGCTGACTTTGCAGGCGCGCGAACAGCACATCCGCCGCGAGAAAGCGACCTCGAACATCTGCACGAATCAGGCGCACTGCGCGCTGATCGCGACGATCTACCTGGCGGCGCTGGGCGAGACGGGACTGCGGCAGTGCGCGACGCTCAACGTCGAGCGCACGCACGCGCTCGCCGAGCGCGTGACGCAGGTTCCACGGGTTCACGCGCCGCTTCGACGCGCCGGTCTTCAACGAACTCGCGATGCGCGTGCCGCATGGGATGACGGCCGCCGGAAGTGCTCGCTGCGCTGCAGCGAGTGCGGCATCCTCGGCGGCGTCGATCTGGGCCGCTGGTATCCGGAGTTGGCCGATTCGATCCTGATGACGGCGACCGAGGTGACGACCGACGACGAGATCGAGGCGTTGGGCGAGGCGCTCGACGAGATCGTCGCGGAGCGCAAGGAGGCGGCCCATGTCTGAGTACGTGACGGACGCAGACGTTGCCGCGCGGGAGCGTGCAGCCCTTCGGCGCCGTCCCGCTGATCTTCGAGACGGGCGAACCGGGCCGTGCGAACACGTACTTCCCGAACGGACGCAGCCTCGAGGAATTCTTGCCGAAGCGCGCGCTGCGCGAGCGAGTTGCCGCTGCCCGACAACAGCGAACTCGAGGTCGTGCGCCACTTCACGAAGCTGTCGCAGCGATCGTTCTCGATCGACACCGGGTTCTATCCGCTCGGGTCGTGCACGATGAAGTACAATCCGCGCGTCAACGACGCGATGGCGAACCTGCCCGGGTTCCGCGACCTGCATCCGTTCGCGCCGGACGATCTGGCGCAGGGCGCGCTCGCAGTGATGTACGACCTGGAGCGGATCCTGACGGCCGTGTTCGGGATGGCCGCGTTCTCGCTCAATCCGGCCGCCGGCGCGCACGCGGAACTTGCGGCGCTGCTGATCGCCAAGGCGTACTTCAAGAAGAAGGGCGAGGCGGACCAGCGGACGACGGTCATCGTGCCCGACACGGCGCACGGGACGAACCCGGCGTCGGCGGCGATGGTCGGCTACAAGGTGATCTCGCTGAAGAGCGACGAGCGCGGCCGCGTCGGCGTCGACGAGCTGAAGAAGGTGCTCGGGCCCGGAGACGGCCGTCTGCATGATGACCAACCCGAACACGCTCGGGCTGTTCGAGGATCACATCAAGGAGATCGCCGACGCGGTGCACGCGGTCGGCGGGCTGATGTACTACGACGGCGCGAACGCGAACGCGCTGATGGGCAACGCGCGGCCGGGCGACATGGGCTTCGACCTCATGCACCTCAACACGCACAAGACGTTCTCGATCCCGCACGGCGGCGGCGGCGCGGGGCACGGCCCGGTCGGCGTCGCGAAGCACCTGGTCGAGTTCTTGCCGACGCCGATCGTCGTGCGCGAGGCGCGCCGCAGCGCCGGCGCGCCGCCGATGACGGAGCGAGCGAACCGAGTGGCACTATCGCTGGACTTCGACAGGCCGGATTCGATCGGGCCGATGCGCTCGTTCTGGTCGAACTTCGCGCACGCGGTGCGCGCGCTGACGTACATCCGCGCCAACGGCGGCGAGGGGCTGAAGCGGATCTCGCGAGCTCGCGGTGCTCAACGCGAACTACGTGCGCGGCGCAGGTGCGGGAGTTCTTGGAGACGCCGTACGACGAGTCGTGCCGGCACGAGTTCGTCGCGTCGGCGCAGGAGTTGAAGAAGGCGACGGGCGTCAAGGCGCTCGACCTCGCGAAGGCGCTGCTCGACCGCGGCTTCCACGCGCCGACGATGTACTTCCCGTTGCTCGTGCCGGAGTGCCTCATGATCGAGCCGACGGAGACCGAGTCGAAGGAGACGCTCGACGAGTTCGTCGCCGCGCTGCGGGAGATCGTCGCGACGGCGAAGTCGAATCCGCAGGCGGTTACCGACGCACCGACACGGACGATCGTGCGCCGGCTCGACGAGACCCGCGCCGCCCGGCAACCGGATTTGCGTTGGATGCCGTCCAGCGCTCCTCGATCGGGCTGACCGAAGTCCCTTTAGGCGCCGGCGAGACGACGCGTCATCCGCAACCGGGGACTCTCGCAACGATTAGCGACGCGAGTCGGAGAGCCCTCGGATGATCAGCATTTGCGAACGTTGCCAAATTGCAAAGATTTCAAAGCGCGCGACACCGTCTGAGCGTCGTCGGCATGGTCCCACAGAATCCACATCGACCCCGGCTGAAACATCGACAACGCTGAAGTACGGTGACCCGGCTCTCGCGCATGCTGCATCATACAAAAAATCGTGATGGATAGGCCGGCGACAAATTCTGTAGGTCGACGAACCATTTAGTAACGTCCTAAAGAAGCTGAAGGAAAACCTAGGAAATGCTCCTGGTCGGGCGGTGACCGGTCGAGGTCGCGTACGATGATCTTCACGTATGGCGGGTTAGGGCAAACGGTCCAGGATATCAAGACGGCGCACGCGTTGAGCCCGAAGTCTTCTGCCGCTGCTGTACGTCCACCGCTGATGGTGCGGCGTGTCATCCGGCGAGATGCCCAACGCTACCTGCGCCAGATTCGCACAAGCTGAGCGAGCGGCCCGCCTGCAGTTTGGCTGCCGACGCGTTCAAGCCGTCTTGGTCGGGCGACGCCTGCCGGGCGGACCACAGACGCGTCCCGCGGCTCCATCCGTGCGGGTCGGCCGCAAAAGATTCCCCGGAGTCGAGGCAAGAAGCGCGGTCTGGATCGCAGCCGCGCATCGCTGCCCCAATCACCAATCGACGCTGGCGTGTGGCGTTTGTCAGCGGTGCCTTTGCCGACGGCCGCTGCGCCGGCCCCCGCTGGAGTTGACACGTTCGCGTCGTGAAATCCGGTGTTATGCTGCTACCGGCAGCACGCGGGTTCCTTCGAGTCGTTCCGCCCGACGCTCGGATGGCGTCTGCCAATCCAGTGCTTCGTGCGGGCGTTCGTCGTTGTAGAAATGCCGCCATACCTCAACGGCGGCGCGGACTTCCTCCATGTCTTCCCAGTCTCGAAGCCAGATCACCTCAAGCTTGAGCGTCTGGATGAATCGCTCGGCAACCGCGTTACCGGTAGGACGCCCGATCGGCGCAAACGTGTGGTCCAGGTTCCAGGCCTTGCAAAGCTTGTCGCAATCGTCGCCCGTGTAGACCGATCCATGGTCGGTGCGCAGTTCCATATCGTCGGGAACGACGCCGGGCTCACCGAAGGCGTGCTCGAGCGCACGCTGCAAGGGCGCGAGGATCGCCGGCGCATCCTGCGCCTTAGAAACCCCGATCTCCAGGGCGCTGCGACACCCGCAGTCCACCACCGGCGTCACCGCGACCCAGCCATCCTTGCGCGTCCACACAGTCGTCATGTCCGAACACCAGCGTCGGTTCGGTTGCTCGACGGCTACGGTCCCGCGACGTGGTTCGGCACGTCGTGCTCGTGCGATGAACGTCAGGCCGTGTTGATGCATGATCGCCCAGATCCGTCGCCGCGCAACCCGCGTGCCTTGCCGCCGCAGCATCGCCCAGACCTTACGGTGGCCCCACGCCGGATGCTCCTCAACGAGTGACTGGATCCGTTCAAGCAGCTTCGCATTGGAGATAACCGTCGTCGCGGGTTCGCGCGCAGGGAGCGCTTTGACGACCTTCGGTTCGGCAGACGCCGCTTTGTAGAGTGCGGCTGTCGTCAGATCGAAGGCCGCCGAAAGGTGACGAACCTGCGCGATACCCGCCGAAGTCCGCAGGCTCAACGTGACGACTTCGGCGGCGGTGAAGGGCGGTGGGCCTCGCGATTCTTGATGGCCTGCTTAATCAAGGCCAACTGGATACTGGTGTCCGTGAGTGCCTCTTTGAGCGATGCGTTTCTCGCTCCAGGTTGCGCTCACGGTGCGATGGTTCGTTGCCGGACCGCAACGCCTCGCTGATGCCCTCGAGCGCCGTGGCTCGCCACGACTCGATCGTCGCCGTACTGACGCCGAACTGCTTAGCCAGCGTGTCGACGCTCTTCTTGCCGCCGATCAAAGCCAGAACCGCCTCCAAGCGCTCCTTGGCGCTGCGCCGTCCGGGTCGCCCTCGGCTTACGTCGCCGTCGGGTTGGTTGTCATTGTTACGTTGGTTCACGTCGTCTCCCCATAGGTGGGGATTTCGACGAGCTACGTTGTCAACCGCTTACCGGGGGCCGGGCCAACACGAGCGCCGTGACACCTGCGGCGGACCTTAAGCGGTCACCAGGGAAAGAGATGCTGCGCGCCTACCCTGAGCCTGGACGGCGAGATCGACTTTCGACCACCCAGTCTTCTCTCGAATATTTTTGAGATGCTGCTTTACGGTCTCGTGCGTCACGAAGAGCTGCTCGGCGATTTCTTTGTTCGTTAACCCCTGCCTCGTCCATTCCGCTACCTCTCGTTCCTTGACGGTCAGGCTGTCCCAGAGGTCATCTTTAGCACCCTTGGAGAAGTCGACCCGCTGGCTCTTCGTCGTCTCTTCGATCGTCCGAAACACTTCCATTGGTTCGACGAACACTAACGTCAGAATGTATGCCACGACAAGCGAGGCGAGGACAGCGGGAATGATGGAAAGCCAGAATGCCCTGCGTACGATGCCTTGAAAATCCGACAACGGCGCTGAATCGTACTCCGCTGCGACTAGCCCGACGACTTTCCGGTCGTGAATGATCGGCGTATAAGCGGCTAAGTACGTTCCGTTGTCGTCAACGACTGGGGTGGGGCTGTAGGTTGGCCGTCGTGTTGCGTATGCCTGGCGTTCCCACTGGTTTGCCTTGCCCCCGTCGTCAACTGGCAGCTGATTGCCCGCAGCTACGTAATACTCTTCGCAGTTGTCGACGGTCACCAGGTAGACCGAACCCTCGTCGCGAAGAAAGTATCGCCTTGAGACCTTGTCCAGCTTGCTCTGATACAGGTCACCAAGGGATGAATCCCGTTCCTTAGGGATTGCCCCAACAAGAGACCAATCCACAGACGAAGCGGCCTGTTGTGAGACTTGTGACGCCTCCAGGGCTTTCGCGCGGGATCCATCGATCAGAGTTGAACCCCAACAAGAGCCAAGCGACGAAAATGGTGATCGCTTCCGCTACCAAAATGAGTCCGAAAGACCTCTGAAAGGTTCGACTCGTCGATCGACGCACGACAGTCTGGATCATCGAACTCTCCTTGCCCGATGGCAAACGGGTCATGACTCCAACGTAGAGCGGCGAGGATTACGCTCCGATCCTAGCCCCCCTTCCTGTGCGGTAGCCCCCGCGCCGGCTCAGCCCGACTGGCCTTCAAACGGGGCTCTTCCTCGGCCCGCGATTTTGCCTGCGTCGTCCTGCGAGCGGCTTCCAAAGACGAGCAGGCCTCTGAGAAGAGCGCTCGGTTGCCTGGCCCTCGCTCGCTGGTCGATCGTGTCCCTGGGAGTGGTGTATGAGATGGGTGCTCGGCTAGCGTAGGAAGCGGCCACCGTGGCCCTCGGCGAAGGTTGTGTTTGCAAACAACTTTCACCATCACCGGAGGGACCACGATGGCCAAGACCAGTATCGCACTTGCCGAGCTCGTTGAAAAGGGGGCTGAGGACGACGTCGTTCGAGAGCTCCTGGGACACGTCGTCGAGCGGCTCATGGACTTCGAGATCGAGCAGCGCTGCGGGGCCGGTTACGGCGAGCGCAGCGACGACCGGAGCAACAGCCGCAACGGGTACCGCGAACGGCGCTGGGAGACGCGCGCCGGCGCGCTGGATCTGCGCATTCCCAAGCTGCGCCAGGGCAGCTATTTCCCCGGCTTCCTTGAGCCGCGACGCACCGCCGAGAAGGCGCTGGTTGCCGTCGTCCAGGAGGCGTATATCCAAGGCGTCTCAACGCGTTCCGTCGACGATTTGGTGAAGGCGATGGGGATGAGCGGCATTTCCAAGAGCCAAGTGTCGCGCTTATGCGCGGAGATCGACGAGCGAGTCAACGCGTTCTTGAAGCGCCCGATCGAAGGCGACTGGCCCTACTTGTGGCTTGATGCGACGTACGTGAAGGTGCGCCAAGGCGGCCGCATCATTTCTGTGGCCGTAATAATAGCCGTTGGCGTCAATACGGACGGGGTTCGGGAGATCTTGGGCGTTGCGGTCGGGCCGAGCGAAGCGGAGCCGTTCTGGCTGCAGTTCCTCCGGAGCCTTTCGCATCGTGGACTCGCGCGGCGTCAAGCTGGTCATCTCCGACGCGCACCTCGGCCTCAAGGGCGCGATCGCCAAAGTCTTCAAGGCAACGTGGCAGCGCTGCCGCGTGCACTTCATGCGCAACGCGCTCGCATTCGCCGGCAAGGGTCAGCGCCAGGTCGTTCTTGCGCTGATCCAGACGGTCTTTGCGCAAGAGTCGGCGGCAGCCGCCCGCGAGCAATGGCACGTCGTTGTCGAGCAACTCCGTGCGAAGCTGCCCAAGCTTGCTGAAATGATGGACCAGTCGCGCGACGACGTGCTCGCGTTCATGGACTTCCCCAAAGCGCATCGTGTCCAGATCGCGTCGACGAATCCGCTGGAGCGATTGAACGCTGAAATCAAGCGTCGAACCGACGTCGTCGGGATCTTTCCAAACGATGCATCCATCACGCGCCTTGTCGGTGCGCTCTTGCTCGAGCAGAACGACGAGTGGCAGCTGAAGCGGCGCTATCTGCAGCTCGAAGGACTTCAAGTCGTCAGCGATAATCAGACGCCACGACTTTCTGCCGTGGTCACGCGCTAGGCGCTCAGGCGACACTCAGGCTCGTACACCACGCCGCGGGACGCGATCCGCTGGTCGGCCGGCGGTTGCGCGATGCGCGGTCCCAAGAGCCGTGAATTCAGCGATCCGGCGGCAATCCAGACTTGGGTCGGGTCGTCGGGCCTCGGGTTGCCTGCGACGCCATCGTTTTGGGGCACTTGCTGCGCCGATTTCTCAACCAGCGTCATTCCCGAACATATCCTGATCCACCTCACGTCCCACCGCTGACGCTGTTTAAACCGCGACCCGGGACCGGTCTGCCCGCGGCTCAAGGAGAGGGGCTCCCCGAAGCCCCTGCTTAGTCGCGTTTGTTTACGGCTGCGGAAGTTTGCAGGCGTCGGCGCTAACCGCGCACGTAGCGATTCCGAACGGACCGCTAATGCCTTTGTCGGATGACCCCTTGATCTGTTTGAGCGCTGGTCTTCGCGTTGACCGCGTAGGCGGAGATCGGGCCGAACCCTCTTGCCACCTAGACGAACTTGCTCGTTGCATCGGTGGCCACGCCCTGACAACCGCCACCCCTCCGAATGGCGAGCCCTTCACCTGAGTCTGCGCACCGGCGCTCGTGTCGATGCTGCAGGCCGACTCACATCTTTCGTGCTGCCGAAGTTTGAGGCGTAAGCAAAGGCGCCCGTCGGAGCGGTGGTCACGCCGATGGGGTTGGTGCCCCCACCGAACGGCGAACCCTTTCATCTGCGTCAGGACGCTGGCTTTCACGGTGATCGTGTATGCGGAGACGTTGTTCGAGAATTGATTCACCACGTAGACGAACGCGCCCGGGGATCAATCGCCAGGCCGTCCGGCAAGGTGCCCGCGACAAACGGCGAGCCCGCAAAGGGGGTTGAGCGCCCCGGTCTTCGCGCCGATGCTGAACCCGGAGACGCCGTTGCCTCCAAAGTCAGCCGCATAGACAAACTGCGCGGCGCGTGCCGCGGGCCGCGCACCGAATGCGTTCGAGTACGACTGCGATCGGATGATCGCGGACGCCGATCGGTCGAGGGCGTAACGGGAGTCGCGGAATGCCCGTACGCGCGGCAAGCGCCAGCGTCACCGTGACAAAGCTGGGCGCTGCACCCTTCCAGAGTGTGGGAAGACTGCGCGAAAGGGCCATTGGGGGGCAACCCTCCTGTGGGGGTAAAGGCCACTCGACCACATCTCTCCGAGAGGCCAGCCGGGGCCGGTTACTGTCGGTTACGGAAGTTGCGGCCATCGCCTAGGTCGCACGACGGACGCGGGGAAACGTCCGAGGCGACGCGTGACCCACCTGCAGGAGGACCTTCCATGAAGTTTGTCTTGACTCGAGGCGCTCGGCATCTCGTAGGCTGCGCGTTCGCCGCGGCGTTGCTTCTCACGGCTTTTGGAGAAGCGAGCGGCCAGACCGGGCCTCCCGCCTGCGCACACCAACGCACGACGATGACCTACGCAGGTAACTCGGCGAAGCTCAGGTCCGGCGGCGGCACGTTTTGCATACCGGCGTTTGGGGGGTTTGGCGGATCGCTGCAGTATCCGGGAGTTGAGCGCGCCGTGAACTTGACGATCCGCACGAGCACGGCAAATATCTACAACGAGCCGCTACTCGGTACGGGAACGCCGATCGTCTACTTGAACCTGCATTTCAAGGGGGGAACGCACTTTCGTTCAAACCTCAAGTCGAAAGGCGGCCTGACCTCCGCAGCCATTCAGGTCGGTAACAGCTATACCGCGTACGGTATCGAGGCGGCCGGCCATCTCGTCCTGATGTTCCCGCCCTGCTACACGGTCGCTACGCAAGGCCCGTACGGCGGCGTCCTTCCAAACATCGGAGACCTCTTTAGCGACACGACCATCACGGGCGCGGGCTTCGGGGTCATCGAGATTTACCCCGGCGCACAAGTGAGCCAGGAGTGCTAACGCATTGCCTTCGCCGCGCGTGGCCGCAAGTCGGACGAGGCTGACTAGAGATAGCGTCGGAAGAGGTCGGCCTGGTGGCCGCCCCTTCCGTTCGGCTGGAACAGACGCGTTAGTGCGGAACACGGCCCGGCGTATAGGGCCTACTCGGCGCTCGCGGCACGATCGGCGTTACAGGCCCTCTGGTAACCGGCGTTCGCGGCGGTTGCGGGATAAACACCGGCGCTTTCGGAGCTACTCCGGTCGGCGGTTTTTGAGGTACGGTGCGTGGGAGCTGTGGGGTTATCGGGATCGGAGCCCGCACTCCCGGAACGTTCACCGGCCCTCGCGGGGCCGAAACACTTGGCGGCCCTTGTGCCAACGCCGCAAGCGGAAGCGACGAGCACATCACGAGCACCGGCAGAGCCAACTGGATAGGTCGTTTGAACATGCTGATCCTCTCATTCATCGTCATCTTTCGGCTGCTCGAGCCGATGTGTTCTTTCTCCAACCAGCGAAGCGGTTAACGCGGCGCAACACCGCTCTTTGCGAATTCTAATGTCATCGGTAGCATATAACCATAGGGAATCTCGTCCGTCCGACGGCAAACGCAGCGCCCCCCGCTCCAGAGCTGCGGGCAGGCGACCTGGTGCTCGCGGGCTGGGGTTCGCCAGGTCGACGCGTGCGGTCGCTGCCAAGAGCGAGGCGGCGAACATTGCGCGCTACGCGAGGTGAAAGCGTCGACCACGCACCGCGACGGGGTTCGCAACGCAAGAGCTGTACGGAGGCGTCCTTCTATTCCGGCGAACGCGTGTGCCCATTCACGGCGCGGGACGGCGACTCTCGACCGCCGAAAACGGCGCCACATGGAGTATCACAAATGACGTGGCGATCGGCGGGTATCGCGCTAGGCGTAACCTATGCGTTTGCCGCTAGCGGTGCGGCTGGCGCGTCCGATACGCTTACGACCTGGTTCATGCACCCAACGGCCTACAATACCCAAACCACGACGGTCAAGATGGCGAAGCCGGAAGCGCTGCCCGGAAAACGTCGGGGCATGAGCTGCCGGTACGAGGAAGGGCGACCCGGATTCGCCGGCGTTTGGCAGCTCCTCGCATACGATCGTACGCACCACATCGCGTTCGGCACGGCCACGACCGATCAGTGCAGCGTCGCGCTCTTTCGCGCGCCCGCGCCCGGCGTCACGGTGCCCGACGCCGACCTCTCCGGCTATGCGACGCCGCTCGGCGTGCGCATCGGAAGCACGTACGAAAGCGTGCGCTCCATCTACGGCGGGGGACCTCAGAAAACTGCGAGCCATTTCGTCGTCGCGTATAGTTCGAGCGTGCCCGGCGAGACCATGAGCCTGCCACACAAGAAGGTCGACTTGCCCCAGGTCGTGACCATCGTCGTCGACGATCACCGCGTTTCCGCCATCTCGATCTACACGGATCTGGCCGGAGAGTTTTGAGCGCTTCGCCGCTTCGGCTGGGTGCCGTTCTCGTCGCGGTGATCTCGTGCTACATCTGGCCGCGCGCCGCCGGCGCCGATGCGCCGCGCCCGACGGCGCGGGAGCTCGCGACCTTTCTTCCGTTGATCTGCGACCATCCGGGACCGGCGGCCACGAGCGGCACGCAGTGCGCGCACCTCATCGGGTTCCCGCCACTCGTGCCGGCGCCGCCATCGCGCCGCCGGCGCCGGCGCCGCAGAAGGCCGGGATCTTTTATGGCGGCTTCACGCGCGCCGGCGCCGATCAAGCCTACGTTACGTACTACTCTGACGCCGTCGAAGGTCACGTAACGAACTTCGGCGGCGCCATCCTGTTCGGACGCGCGCACGGCGCCTGGCGGCTCGTGCGCTGGTACCGCGGCGGCCAGATGGATCGCTGCGTGCCGGTTCCGGCGACGAAGCCGCTGAAGTTGCTCTGCGTCTCCGGCTATACGGCCCAGGGAGAGTCCGACCAAACGGTGCGCGTACAATTCGTCCCGCCGGCCGGTGATGCGCTGGCCGCAGAGCCGTCGCTGCTCGAGGCGCACGACACGCGCGCGGCGACGTTCGGGGACAAGAACGGCTGCTACGATGACGTGCCCAAGGGTCAGGCCGCCCTGCTCGGGATCGACTTCTCTCCCACGGCGCACGAGCGCATGCGCTCGATTATAACGAGCGCGCCCCCGTATTTCGCCCAGACGCAAGTGGAGTACGAGACCGCCGCCGACGTTGCCGCCGCATGCAGCGGTGCGCATCCACGACGCGTCCGCGTAACCCGCGGCACGGTTCGGTTTGCACTACGCTCCGGCCGGGTCGTCGTGATCGCGCCGGTAACGTTCTATCGCCCGGCGGATTAGTGCGCGGCACGTTCGCCCTAGGAATTGACCGGAACGATCGGTGTGGTCTGACCGGACTCCATGGGCAGCGACGTGATCCTGCCTCCGGACGATGCGAGCGCCTTGCGAATGTCGATGCTGCGCAGCGTCTGGTCGTGGTAGGTCCGGAAGTAGAACACGAGGTTCTTCAGGTCGTTCGCGCTCGTCCACGACGTGAACTCATCGAACTGCTTGCCATGAATGGTCTGGCGCACCGAGCCGACGGGGATATCGAAGTTGTTGAGGATGTGGAAGATCTGCAACACGGCATCGGCGGACGTCTCCGGTTGGATCGCCGTCTGCTGGTAGGCGACCGCGCGCACGAACCGCGAGGGCGACGATACGTCGCCGGGCATCCCGACGAAGCCGGACCCCTGGCCTAGGCTATTGACGGTATAGCCGCCGATGTCGACCGACGGCCGCAGGTAGGGCGTGAGGCCGACATAGTTCCCGAGGTTCGTCAGGTGCCAGTCGAATGACGGGGTATTGGTGATCACGCCGAGCGGATCATCGTGGATCCGCAGCCCACCGGGGAGCGGTTCGATGACGACGGTCGCGCCGGTCCGGTCCATGATGCGAAAGTGCAACGGAGGCGCCATCCCGCCCATCTCGACGCGCGGCGTAGGGGCAAGCACGACGCGATCGTACGCAGCCTTCACTTCGGCCACCGTCGCGAAATTGCCGAGGAGCCAGTTGCTGTACTCGTACCCGGCCATCGCTCGCGACGCGTTCGCCGGCGTCACGTCCGTGTAGTGCGCCTCGGGCGTGAAAAAGAACTCGCCGACGTAGAGCCCCTGATCGTTCATGCCGTCGACGCTTACGGGCTGACCGAACGCGTTCGCGCCGGCGAAGCCGTATTTCGTCGTGTACCGAATACCCGTCGCGCCGTTCGGCAGCGTGCCGGTCATGTGCGTGCCCGCGGGAACGACGATGACTTGGGACTTCAGATCGAGCCCGAGCTCCATCGTCCGCGCAGCGACGACCGTTCCGTCCTTCGCCATGAGCCGGATGCCGGTGCACGCCGACGCCGGCTGGCTCGACCACAGGATCGCAACGCCGAGAATGACGCTGAGGAATCGCATGACAAAACTCTCCTTAGTATAAGGTCGACGGTTCCCACGTGACCTATGATTATTGGTCGGGCTCCGCCCGCTTGAGAACGGTCAGTTCGATGACGAGGCGATACGCTCGACCTCGTCGAGTGTGATGCTTCGACAGATCCGCGTCCACGCTCGCACGAATCCTGCTCGCGATCTCCCCGTGTTTCTCATCGAGATACTCGACCAGATAGCGCATCGCGCTGCTCTTGCCGGTCGCATCGCCGGCGAGAACGATCGATGGCGCGTTCTTGAGCGCATCGGCGATGCGTTCGTAAAACTCGGTCGCTTCCGGAGTGCGTTGACCAGGAAAGTCCGCCTCCTTGCGATGTTCGAGGTGGCGCTCATAGCCGCGCGGATCCGTCGGTTCGAGGTGCTGACGCTCTGCGAATCGATGCCGCCCGCTCGCAGGCTCGAAGAAGCGGGCACGGTGATGGTCAATGAGGACGACAGTGGGTCCCACCGGCGCCTCGGCCTTCTCCTCTGGCGGCCGCGACGCTCCCGTTGGTCCGAACCCTGCCTCGGTGAAAAACCGGCGCAGCGCCGCGACATCGTCGACGCTCATGTCTTTGTGATGCGGCTTCGTAAAGACGGCACTCGCGGATCCGATCCGAAATTCGTATTTCCCGTCGTGGCGCTCGACTACGTCTCCCAGCCGCCCGACGAGCGTGACCACGTCGGGCCACTCGAGGTTGTGCGGAAGCGGATGGCCGAAGATCGCATCCAGGACTCGGCTTTCCTGCGGGCTCATATTCATGAGGGCGCGATTGTGCGGGTTGGTCGGCGACGCCTGCCGCACGTCCCGGCGCTGCGCCGGGCCGGGAAGTCACAGCCCGACGGGCCGCCGGGGAGGTATTCGAACCGGTCCGTTGTGCAGCTAAAGTGGCTGAACATTATTTGGAGTTCTCGAGACTAGAGGCGCAAGGCGTCCTCGACCGCTTGATCCTCCATCATGCGCGCCCCTTGCGCCATGAGGCGGGCCAGATCGGCGGCGCCGATTCCATCGCCTAGTGTCGAAATCATCTCGCCGCGCTGCGACGCGTCCTCCTCGTTCATTCGAGGCATTCCGCTGTCCCCGTGGTGTGCATCGAGGAAGCCGAGGAGCCTCGCGACGATCGTGTGTGTCTTGCGTGCGATCTCGTGATCGCTCGGACGCTCGTGCATCGCGATTACACAAATCGCCTGTATCAACAACACGTTTTGCACGGGGTCGCGACCGGCATCAGCAAGCTCGAGAGCCTCGCGAGCAGACGCTCGGGCTTCACCGTAACGGCTCAAGGCGATGAGGTTGCTGGCCATAGCGCGAAGCACGGAAGCCGCAACGTGCGCCGCTCCCTGTGCGCGAAAGATGGCCAGTGCCTCTCCCAATAGACGGAGGGCCGTCTCGTAATCGCCATCGAGCTCCAGAGCCACGGCGAAGTGCGTGGACGTCATCCGCTAGGTCAAAGTCCGCGCCGATCGCGTGAAGCCCAGCGCGCGCGCCTTCAAACTTTCCCCGGGCTGCATCCCGTTCGCCCGTCATCAATTGGGCGAGCGCCAAATTGGCCAGTTGTGACGCCGCGAGCCGGCCGGCAATCGAGTTCGCGAGTGGTCTGCATCGAGGCTTCACTGAATGGCTTCGCTTCGGCGGCGCGCCCGAGCCGGATGAGGGAATGCGCAAGGAGTCCTTGCGCACGGGCAATCCCGAAGCGATCGCCCAACCGCACGTAGAGATCCAGAGCTCGTGTCGCGGCCGCATGAGCGTCACGGTTTTCGTTCATCACGAGTGCCGTCGCGACGGAGCTCAACTCGAGCGCCGCGATGACGTTGGGCGGCGTTTGCCCGTCAACGAGGCTCAGAGCTAACCGCACCCAGCGACGCGCCTCGGGTTGGGAGAGTATCCGCCAGACGTTAATCAGTTGTCCGGCGAGTCGCTGTCCAACTTCGATCGAGCCCCTGGCACTAAGACTCCACTCTAAAGCGCCGCGCCAATTCTCTACGTGCACGCGGGCCGCCGGCAGCCAGGTCTCGTCGGGCGGCCGTTCAAAGCCACCCATGCGTTGAGCTACACTTAGGTAGGCACGCGCATGCCGCTCGCTCACAACATCCAGTTCGCACCGC
The DNA here is from genome assembly GCA_963743605.1 of Vulcanimicrobiota bacterium. GTDB lineage: Bacteria > Vulcanimicrobiota > Vulcanimicrobiia > Vulcanimicrobiales > Vulcanimicrobiaceae > CAVUQJ01. The sequence goes on from CAVUQJ010000020.1 coordinate 217,476, forward strand.
GCCGCGAGTCTTTCACGTCCGTATTCGCGGTACGACTCCAAGAGCCGATATGTCGGCTCCGGGGTTTGCAGATCGGCGATGACGAGCGACTTGTCGACGAGGGACGAGAGCGCTTGGAGCACGAGCGACTCGTCGGGGTTCTCGCCAACGCATACGGCGGCAGCGGTTTCCAGCGTGCAACCTCCAACGAAGACCGCTAGCCGTTCGAAGATCACCTGCTCCGATTCCGAGAGCAGACCATAGCTCCAATCGATGGCAGCGCGCATCGTCTGCTGGCGAGGCAATGCCGTGCGTGCTCCGTCGGTGAGGAGGGCAAAACGTTCGTCGAGCTTCTTCAACAGCGTCGTCAGCGGCAAAATCGTCACCCGCGCGGCGGCGAGTTCGATCGCCAGAGGAATCCCATCCAGACGCCGACAGATCTGCGCTATCGCCGGCGCGGTCTCGTCATCAACGGCGAAGCGATGGTTGACCGAGCGCGCGCGGTCTGCGAAGAGCGCGACCGCCGCGTAGCTGACCGCCTGCTGCGCCCCGAGGCGCCCGTTCGGCTCCAGCGGCGGCGTATCAAGCGATGGCAAGCGGAACGCCTGCTCGCCCGGGACGCGCAGCGATTCGCGGCTTGTGGCCAAGATGTGCAAGCCCGGACAGACGCTGAGTAGCGACTCAGCGATCCTCGCTGCCTCATCGATCACGTGCTCGCAGTTATCCATCAGGAGCAGAACTCGCCGGTGCCGGAAGTAGGTGTGCAGCGTCTCGAGCAGTGGGCGATTCGAGGGCGGTTGAACCCCCACCGCCGCAGCAATGACGGTCGCGACCAGCGACTCATCGACCAGCGGCGCAAACTCAGCGAGCCACACGCCTTCGGCGAATGCATGACGGAGCGCCGCTGCGGCCTCGAGCGCCGTCCGCGTCTTGCCGATGCCGCCTGCCCCAGTCAGGGTCACGAGCCGGTGCGTGCCGACGAGCTCCGCGATCTCGGCGAGTTCGACTTTTCTGCCGACGAAGCTCGTCAGCGGCAGAGGCAGATTCGTGGTCCGCGCTTCGGGCCACGGTCCCGCCGTCACGTTCGCCGTCCGATCGCCGGAACGCAAGGTTCGCCCATACAGAGCGGCGGCGTGGAACGCGCGACGTTCCTCGCCGTCGAGTTCGAGCGCTGCCGCCAGCAGATCGAGCGTCTCGCGCTGGGGCGAGAGCCGTTCGCCGCGTTCGAGTGCGCCGATCCCGTTGACGCTCATTCCGGCTCGCTCCGCCAGCGCTTCTTGTGAGAGCCCGCCTGCAAGCCGATAGCGCCGCAGTAACGTTCCAAAAACCGATGAGCCCGGTGTAGCCCGTTCCTGGTCCACAGCGTCCAGACCTTCGCCCTCGCGGGGTCGGGCCCCTGAGATGTGTGGGTATTCGTGGGGGTTGTGGCTTGCGGCACTACCGCCTCGAGCGCATGATAACGGCGGGAGGGACGACATGAGGACCGTTGCCTTGCACGTATCTCTGGCCTGCAAGGCCACACTCTTCGGCGTTGCCGGCCGAAAGCGAACGAAGCCACCGCCGCATCCCTCTGCCCATTCTAAAGTGCCGTCGTGAACGCGAACGGTCCGGTTTATCTCTGAACAAGGGGGAACGCAGATGAATATTACGCGAGCTGTAGCGGTCGCAGGGATTGCGACAATCGTTAGCCTCGGTTCGAGCGCTTTGGCGTCCACGCTTCCACATAACGCCTCGGCGCGCGCGGGCGTGGATCGGAAACCCGACACGCCCCGTGCGCACTATCGGCTGCTGTACAGTTTTCGCGGCGGGTCCGACGGCGTGAACCCGTGGTCGGGCCTTCTCGACGAAGACGGCGTGCTCTATGGAGCGACGTTGTATGGTGGAACCGAGGGACTGGGGACGATCTACAAACTCGTGCCGTCCGGTAAACGCTACGACGAGCATATCGTGTACTCATTTCGCGGGGGCGACGACGGCGCGAATCCGTGGGGCGGAGTGATCGCCGACAGCACCGGAGCCCTGTATGGAACTACGGGCAACGGCGGGAGCGGGGGTGCTGGGACGGCGTACAAACTGGCCGGAAAGAAAGATGCCATCCTCCATCCCTTTACGGGCGGAAGCGATGGCGGCTATCCAACCGGCTTCCTCATCGCCGACAGCAACGGCAACATGTACAGTACGACTGAGAACGGAGGTACAAGTAACGAAGGTACCGTGTTCAGCGTGAAGCCGGGCGTACCCGGTTCGGAGCGCGTCCTTTACAGCTTCAAGGCCAACGGCGACGGTCACAACCCGCATAATGGTCTGCTCGCCGACGCGAGTGGCGCGCTGTACGGCACGGCTGTCAACGGCGGTGAGTACAACGCCGGAGTAGTCTTCAAACTCGTGCCGAGTCGAACGCATTACAAGGAGTCGTTTCTGTACAGCTTCACGGGGAAAAATGGCACGATTCCGAACGGGAACCTCATCGCCGATTCGAGCGGCGCCCTGTACGGAACAGGAACTTGGGGAGGCGACGGCCCGTGTTTGTACTACTATAGTCCCTTTGAGGGCTGTGGGGTCGTGTTCAAACTGACGCCGTCGGGCAAACGCTACAGGGAGAGTTCGATCCATCAGTTCCAGGGCAGCGATGGTGCGGGCCCGACGGGCGGACTCGTTGCCGACGTCCACGGTGATCTCTTCGGCACCGCTCAATACGGCGGCGCATCCGGTCAAGGTGTCGTGTTCGAATTGACGCCGCACGGCCGAAGCTATAAGGAACACGTTCTCTGGAACTTCGGCGCTTCGGGTGACGGCGCACAGCCAGGGGGCAACCTGACCCGCGGACGTCAACGGCGCCACGCTCTATGGTACGACGGGCTGGGGTGGCGCGTACGGTCAGGGGACGGTCTTCGAGATCACTCCATAACTGTCGCTGCGGCGCGTTCGGCGCCGGGCACGCGCCGAGCGGAGGTTTCACCGAATTGTCGAGTGAGATCGAAGCTCGGCGCGTCGCGTGCCTACGGCGAACGAACGGCGTTTGTATAGCTGATTTGTCAAGTTGTGCATGGCCGGCCCCTCCATTGGATGGCAGTATTGCGGCGGACTCTCGCGCTTGCCGTGAGGTCGACTGTCAAACGACGGAAAGGGAAACCAATGCAACATGATCTGGACTCAGGGACGAGGCGCGCGCGGGCGAAGGTTTGGGCGGCGCTCTCCCTCATGGCGGTGGTGACCGCCGGCAGCGCTCTCGCGATCGCAGACGCTCGAGGCGAGAGCGTGCACCCCGACAAGGCCAAATCTTGCAACAGCGGCCTCTCGACGGGGTGCGTCACGGGCACCAACGCCGGCGAAGGCGCGGGCGTCTTAGGCAAAAACACCGGCAACGGCGACGGAGTCGACGGGCACTCCACCGGCGCCGGTAACGGAGTGAGCGGAAGCGCCGGCACGGGTTACGGCGTAGAGGGTTCTTCCACCGGCGCCGTGGGCGGCGTCGGCGGCTTCAGTACCGGCTCGAGCTCGGCCCCCGGCGTGTTCGGAGATTCCGGAAGCGGGCCCGGCGTCTCGGGCCTAAGCGACACGAACGCCGGCGTCTTCGGCACCAGCCCGTCCAGCGGTGTCGGAGTCGAGGGAACTGCCGGTCCTGGCGACGGAGTCGAGGGAACGTCCACCACCGGTTACGGCGTGGCGGGGAGTTCGTCAGGGAAAAACGCCGGCGTGGGCGGCTTCAATACCGACACGACGCAAAACCTCGCCGCCGGCGTATACGGGTTTGCGTCGGAAGGCTACGGCGTCTACGGTCAAACCGGTTCGTCGGGCAGCTACGGCGTCTACTCGCAGGGCAACGCCTTCGTCGATGGTGAGATCTTTACGAGCGGCAGTTGCAAGGACGGTTGCAGTCGGACGCGACACGTGGCGGCCTTCGCTTCGCGCACGAGTCAGCCGACGATCGACGACGTCGGAGAGACCGCTCTACGAGACGGCGCCGCGCACGTCGCGCTCGCTGCGGACTTCGCGAACACGATCGATCTGAGCAAGCCGTACGTCGTGATGCTCACTCCAGAGGGCGATGCGGCCCTATACGTTGCGAGCCGCACGGCGAGCGGCTTCGAGGTGCGCCAAATCGGTGGCGGTCGCAGCTCGATTGCCTTCGCTTACCGAATCGTTGCCAAGCCGTACGGTTTCAAGGACGAACGGCTGCCCTTCAAGATCGTGCCTGACGGGGCTGCGTTCAAGCAACACCGGATGGTGCATCGGCCGCGGTGAACGGCGTCAAGTCCGGGGCTCACGCCCCGGACTCTCCTTCACGGGAAGCCCGCTGGGGTCGAGGCGAAGAGCGTTCTCGTGGAAGAAAAGGGGCCACGCGGCTCCGCCTTCGGGAATCTTTTGCGCCGGCATCGTTTGGAAGCGGGACTCTCGCAAGAGGAACTCGCGGAACGCGCGCGGATCAGTGCGGCCGGTATCGGTGCGCTGGAGCGCGGCGACCGGCGCACGCCGCAGCGCGAGACGCTCACGCTCCTGGCGAACGCGCTCGGTCTCGACCCCATGAGCCGCCAGGCCTTTGAAGCCGCCGCGAAGCCGACCGGCCGATTGCGCCTCGGCAGAGGGTCGGTCACGACCGGGCCGTGGCGCGCCGTGCCGTCATCAAACCTCCCGCTCGCGTTGACCAGCTTCGTCGGTCGCGAGCCGGACCTCGCAGAGATCGCATCACTTCTGAGCGAGCACCGCCTGGTCACCCTGACCGGTGCGGGCGGCAGCGGCAAGACACGAACCGCGCTCGAGGTGGGGGCCGCACGGAACGCCGCAGGCGACGACGTGTGCTTCGTCGACCTGGCGCCCCTCACCGACGCATCGCGGGTCGTGTCCGCGATGGCGTCGGCGCTCAGGGTGAAGGAGGTGCCGAATCGTCCGTTGCTCGAGGTCGTGCTGACCTTCCTCGAACGTCAGCAATTGCTCGTCGTGCTCGACAACTGCGAGCACGTGATCGACGAGGCGCGGTCCGCGGCTGCGACGCTGTTGCACCGCTGTGCAGGCGTGCGCATCCTCGCAACGAGCCGCGAGGCGCTGAACGTCGCCGGCGAACGCACGCACCAGTTGTTGTCTCTGCCGGTTGAAGTAGCGATGGCGCTCTTCGCCGACCGCGCCGAGGTGGCCTCACGTCGCTTCGCGGTGACCGACGAGAACGCGCCGCACATCGCCAAGATTTGCCGGATGCTCGACGGCATGCCCCTGGCACTCGAGCTGGCCGCGGCACGGGTCACGATGTTTTCACCGCAAGAACTCTTGGACAAGCTCGACGATCGTTTCCGGCTTCTGACGGGCGGCGACCCGACGGCGCCGCCCCGTCAAAGGACGCTGCGCGCCCTCATCGATTGGAGCTACGAACTCCTGTCCGAGGACGAGCGATCGTTGTTTCGCAGCCTTAGCACCTTTGCCGGCGGCTTTACGTTCGAGAGCGCCGCCGCTGTGTACGATCGCGTTTTTGGAACGCATGGCGCGGCCCTCGAGCTGCTCGCGTCACTCGTCAACAAGTCGCTCGTGCAGGTGGAACGAACGGACGGACGCACGCGCTATCGGCTGCTCGAGTCGACGCAGCATTACGCGAGCGATCTGCACCGGGAAAGCGGCGAACGGCAAGCGGCCGTGCGGGCGCATGCCGCAGTCTTCTCGGAGTTGGCCGAGTACGTGGACGACGGCTACGAGTGGATGCCGGACTCTGAATGGAAGGGACTTATTGCTCCGGAGCTCGAGAACTGGCGAGCCGCGCTTGCGTGGAGCCTCGGCGAGCACGGCGACGTTGAGCTGGGCCGGCGCCTCGTGTGTGCATTGCAGTGGGTCTGGAACACGTTCACTCCTGCCGAGCGCCGCCAGTGGGTGCGTTCGGCATTGCAAACGGTCGATGCGGAGACTTCGCCATCAGTCGTAGCGCGATTGCACCTCATCGAAGCACTGCATTATAAAGCGCATGGCATGACCCAGGCGAGCTACGACGCTGCCGAACGCGCATTTGGGCTGTCGCAACGATCCGGTGACGAACGCGACGTGGCCGAGAGCGAATGGCGGATGGGCGATGCGTTGATCACTCTGGGACGCGTCGATGAGGGGGAAGAACGGCTCCGCGGCGCCCTCGGAGCACTGCGGCAGCGCGATGCTCCGAAGACGAGGGCGTGGATGGTGCTCACCTTGGGAATGGCCAGCTTTGAGAGCGGCGATCATGCCGGCGCAAAGTCGTCCTGCACCGAAGCGCTCACGATCGCAAGAGAGTACTCGTTCGACCGCATCGAGCGCGTCGCGCTCAGTAACCTGGCCGAGCTCGAATTCCACGCCGGCGATCCGCGAGCCGCGCTCGCGATCGTGGAAGAGGCGCTCGGCCTCACGCAGGTGGAGGGTGGCCACGAACGGAGGAAGGCCCTCGCGAATATGGCCGCCTACCTGCTGGCGCTCGGCCGGTATGCTGAGGCACGGTCGCGTGCTCGCGAGGCGCTCGAGGTGTGTAGAGCGGCCGGCGCCGAGATTACGCTTGCATATGCGCAGCAGCACCTTGCGGCAATCGCCGCTCTTCGACCGGCCGAAAGTGAGGCAACGGGTTCGCAGGTTCGGTCGCGCGCTGCGTGCCTGCTCGGCTATGTCGACGCTCGCCTTGCGGCGCTGGCTGCGCCGCGAGAACTCACGGAGGATAAGGAATATCGCGCGCTCGTTGCCGCGCTTAGCGAATCGCTCGGAGCTGGCGGCGTCGCCAGACTTATGGAAGACGGCCGCGGTTGGAGCGAGGAACGGGCATTCGCCGAGGCGCTTCTGGTTTAACTACCTAGTCGAACGTCGGCGCCATCGCCGCGGCAATCTAGCAATGTGATTAAAGATACCGGATTTGCCGCGGCGGCACACGGGGAGATGTGCTAGAGTCTCTTACACTGCGTCTTGATGCGTACTGGGTCGCACGTCAGTTTGGCTGGGAACGGCGGGGGCTCCGTGGTGTCAAGCGAGGGGTAGCCGAACCGTTGTTCAAAGCCTGGCAGCTTTACGTCATAATACAAGTTGAGCGCAAGGTTTTGCGGGACGTTGTTAAAGAGTGCATTACCTTTTTCCCCGGTCCGCGATTCGAGGATCTTCCTCATCGCGCCGTTCTTCTCTTGGACACGGAGCCACACCGATGCGTTCTTCAGTGGGACGCCGTCCCACAGTATGGTTACCACCGCCGTTGCGGCCATGGGCTGGGCTGTGCGCGAAAGAGCCGCCGGTGAGCCGGCGGATCCGCCTGGTGCCATCACAGCCGCACCCCCGCATCCGGCGAGGAAAGCGAAGCAAGCGACAATAGCAACCTTGCGTCGAGCATAAGCGATCTGCATATTTGAGCACCTTTCAGCCGAAAATTTTCGATCGTCGCGCGCTTCGGCGGCACGCTTGCACCTCCTTGTCAACGCTTCGGGCGTAGCAAGTATTCAAAAGTCCCATCCGTAGATTGTACCTGTCGCCCAGGTCGGTGATCGCGCTGCCGCATTGGCTTCAAGACGCTCGACGCGGCCCATCCGAGCCCGAGCTGGCGTGAATGTCGTTCCCTAAAGATATCGCTCGAGCGTAATGATCCGAATTGCGCCGCCGGCCAGTTGGAGCCGCACGTTCGTTCCGGGCGCACCGCGGAGCAAGGTGCGGACGCGTGGCAGGTCGCTCGCGGTGACCGGTTCGCCCTCGACGGCGACGATGCGTGTGCCCTCCGTGATGCCCGCCCGCGCGGCCGGCGTGCCCGTGAGCACCTGGGCGACGACGATGCCGCCCGACTGTGTCGTCAGGACGAGCCCCGACCGATCGTGGACGACGTTCCCCGCAGGATCGCCGCCGGGCCGGAAATCGATCGTTTGGTGCGGGTAGTCGAACACGAGGATCCACCGTCGGAGTATCCCGTCGCCGACGTTCGCGATGGTCGTCGGGTTGCTGTTATCGGTTTTCGTGAGCAGATCAACGAGTGGCCGCTCGAAGGCCGCCGAACCGAGCCGCAGCACATCAGCGCGAACGATATAAATGCGGTAGCGCCCGCCAACGTCGTTCGCGTAGGCCGAGACGGTCGCGTGCATGCGCGCGACGAGCCGCTGCGCGCGCACGACCGGCTCCGGGACCTGGACGGTCAGCGAGCTGCCGGTGTCGATGGTGAAGGCACCATGCGTTGCATCGAGGACTCCGGCGACCTGTGGCTGCCGATCGTCGTAGGCGAAGTGCGCCGGCGCGACCGGCCGTCCGAACGCCGCCGCATTGGGTGCGAGCTCGAGCGTCAGGTGCGCCATATCGAGGCGCGCGGCGAACCGGGCGAGGAGTTCGTAGCCGACGATACCGTCGATCGGCGGCAACGCACTCGCCGGCAACACGATGAACGGTTGGTGGCGCAGCACGGCGGCGCCCACGCGCACCGTGTCGGCGAATGCGTAGCGGATCGGCGCCGTCCCGCTGCCGCCCCCACTCACGATGCCGTGTCCGACGACGGCGAAGCCGGCGATGCGCGCCGCGTCCGTCGTGATGACGTTTTGGCCGCCCGTATCGAGCAGAAAATGCAGCCGGTTGCCGTTGACGGTCACGTCCAGCACCGGCGAGCCGATGTCCATCGACACCGGGATGCGGGTCACGTGAGCAAGCGATGCGTCGGATGCCGGCGGCGCGGGCGGTGCGAACGTCGTCGGCGGCATGCGCGCGGGCGTATCCGCGCCGCGCAGGGTCGCGGTCCACTCACCGTTTTGTGCCGACGACGCAATGATGCGGCCCGGAAGCGAGAGCCCGTCGACGCGCCGATACGACCCGAACCTGACGTCGACGTGGTCGGCCGTGCCGGCGACGCGCTCGCGGTGCGGCTGCGCGTCGATCGACCGAACAAACGCGGCCGACCACGCAACGATCTCCGCGCGTTCGCCCGCATTCCCCTCGACGCGTGCGATTCCGGTCGCGTCGGCACGCCACGCGCGCGAGCCGTCCCATCCTTCTTGCTCCGATGCAGGCCCGGCGTCGAAGCGGCGCACGAAGTGTCCGCTCGCGCGGTCGACGACGATCGTGCCCGTCCCCGGCACGCCATAGGCATTGACGTCGACGTGCATGACCACGAACCGCAGCGCGGTCGCTGCCAGAAGCGCGGCGGCGATCATTGTGCGCTCGACGTGAACAGCGCCAGGGCAAGTTCCGTTTCGGAGCCGTCGGCAGAAGCGGTCGGGTTGCCGTGCTTGGTCAATTAGTGGGCAGTAGTTATGGCTACTTCATGGACCTTTTCGATGCAAGCCTGAATGCAAAAGTCGTCCTCGTGGGCGATGCGTACGGCTCGGCGGATTCCTCTCTGATCACGGGGCCCGGCAGAGATCTTTGGTGGGGAACCCCGTTCTGCCCGAGCAGCGGCTCATCGTCGATCGGCGGCTTGTGCACGATAGCGAAGTACAACCCGAGTTCGGGAAGAAAGTCCGGGCTTAGCTATCTCCGGAGGCCTAATGGAGCCGGAAACCTGGCGCTCAGCGGCGACGGGAACGTGTGGGGACTCTATTCGACTTCCAATTCGTGGAACGCGGTGCTCATCTACCACGTGAAGACATCAAGCGGCGCAAGATGACCTGACGGCTCGTGACCCCAAAAGGAGCATCGCGAAGAGCCGCTAACACGTATCCCGTCGGGCACGTCGTTCGGAGGCAGGTCATATGATCGCTGCGTTCTTCGTTGCCCTTCTCGCGGTTGTGAGCCCTTTTGGGTGGCTGGTTCGCGCCAGCGCCGCGGTACCCAGGGTCCAACAGAGTGCGTCGAGCCGCTGGGAATACCTCACGTTCCGCGCCGGGTTCCACTACTTCGTGGCGATCGGCAGTGAACCGTCTGGGCAGTACATGTGGCTGTCCGACGAGGGCAGCGACGTTCTCATCCGGGTGAAGAAGGACCTCACAACGTCCGTCTTTCCGCTCGAGGTCAACGGCGTGACGTTTACGCCCGGGCAGTTTGCGTTTGGCGCCGACGGAACGATGTACGTCGGCGGTTGCCTGCCCAGCAGTTGCGCCTTCATCGGCGTCCTCTCGCCCGACCGCACGAAATTTTCGGTCGTACCGATACCGAGTGGCGACGGTCCGGGCGACGACAACCAGCTCGTTTCCGGCCCGATGGGAACATTTGGTTCATCGAGCACTCGCACGTCGGTATGATCACGCCTCAGTTGGCGATCACGGAATATGTCACCGGAATCAAGCAAGACGGCGGACCGAACATCGTGGTAGGGGGCGACGGCAAGCTGTGGTTCGATGCCGGGGAATTCTGAGCAGCAGTTCGGGGCCGCCGGTCCAAGTGGGGACCGTCGTCCCGAGCACGGGAGTCGTGAAGCTCAAGACCCTGACGCTGAACAAGCAGACCACGTTCAGCGGCCTGACCGGCATGGCGACGGATCGGTACGGGCGCGTCGTCGTCTTGACGACGGTCGCGGGCTCCTCGTTGAACATGGCGTACTTCGACGTGCTCGATCGCCGCTTCAAACAGACGATCGTACCGATCGGTCCGACCTTCGAAGAGGGTCCGGCGTCGCTCGTCGAGGGGCCCGGCAAACGGCTATGGTTCGGGAACCCTTCTGTCCCGGCGACTCGAACACGGGCTGCTCGATGGTAACGTACGATCCCAAGAACGGCCACTTCGGCGATTTGGACGCAGGCCAGACGTGGCTCGGCGCGTTGAGCCTCGCGGTGGCGGTGACGGAAACGTGTGGGGCATCTGCTGCGTCGATTTCTCGACCAGCGCGATGCCGGACCGCGTTCTGATCTATCTGACGCATCACCATTGAGCGGTCGCGCCCACACGGCTGGTTCTCGATCACGGGCATCCACGCCGCGGGCACTCTCGCTATGTGAAGCCTAGTGTTTCGCTCGATGCGTCCGTTTCTTGGGGGCGGGTGACGGCTGATCGTAGTTGGGCAGCGCGATCCAATAACCGCCCCGATTGAACTCCCAGCCCTGCACGTCGCCCGTCCGGCTGCGGTAGTCGCCCCCATCGGCGCATCCACCGCCTGCGCCGATGGCCTGCGCGCACAGGAACGCGTTGACGTAATTGCCGTCGTAGCCGATGTGCGATCGCGTGCAGACCGTATACCACTTCGGGTAGCTGCCGCCCCAGTCCGACGCCAAGACGACCCTCCACCCGACGATGTCCCCGTGCGCGGTCTGCGCCCGATACACCACGCAATCGCTGATCCCGAAGATCTTCGGGTCGTGGCCCGGGACGTCGATCCGGAGGACATTGCCTTTGAATCGATCGGCATCCGCCTTCGAAAGGGCGAACGGCACGTGCGGGCCGCACCCGACGGCGATCAACACGACCAGGAAGCAGACGACGCGCCGCCACGCGAGCGCCTTGCAAGACGCGAGTAATGTACCGGCCACTTTACCCGGACGCGGGTTCTGACGCGGCATCATGCGCGCCTGCACTCGCACGCTGTGCGGGGTACGGCGCGGGGCGGTCCGAAGATGCCACCCGCGTGAACAACCCCGTCCAAGCTCCGAGCTTACTGGACTTCGGGACGCTCCTGCGCCAGTACCGAGTCGCTGCCGGGCTCTCTCAAGAGGCGCTCGCCGAGCGGGCGCGCTTGAGCAGCCACGGGGTGAGCGCGCTCGAGCGCGGGTATCGGCGTACGCCCCAGCGCGAAACGGTCGCGCTGTTGTCCGATGCCCTTGCGCTCGGCGACGAACAGCGTCAGGCGTTCGAGGCAGCCGCGGCGCGTTGGGTGCTGTTGCGCAGCGAACGCGGGGCCTCGGTCACGGTAGGCCCGTGGGCAGACGGCGCAAGCTCGAACCTCCCGGCCGCGGTGAGCAGCTTGATCGGGCGCGATACCGAACTCGCCGAGGTCGCATCGCTGCTCCGTGAGCACCGGTTGGTCACGCTGACCGGAACCGGCGGCGTCGGCAAGACGCAGACGGCACTGCACGTCGGAGCCACCCTGAGCGGCGACGCCGGCGGCGCCGCATGGTTCATCGGATTTGCATCAATAGTGGACGCGTCGTTCGTCGTCGCTTCGATCGCCTCGACGCTCGGCGTGCAAGAGGTGGCGAATCGCTCCTTGTTCGAGACGCTGCGAGCCCACCTCAAGAACAGGACGCTCCTGTTGATCTTCGACAACTGCGAACATGTCATCACCGAAGTAGCGAACGTAGCCGAGGTTTTGTTAGCCGGCTGCCCGCGCGTTCGGATCCTCGCGACCAGCCGCGAACCCTTACGGGCGCCAGGCGAACGCACGTATCGGCTACCTCCACTGAGTTTCCCATCCGCTGAGGCGGCTGGCCGTTTCGGCGCAACGGAGGCTACCGCCTATGGCGCGATCTCGCTCTTCGTCGATCGCGCCCGCGGCGTCGATGACCGGCTCGAGCTGACCGACGAGAATGCACCGGCGATCGCGGATATCTGCCGGCGCTTGGACGGGATTCCGCTGGCTATCGAACTTGCCGCTGCTCGCGTCGGCGTCCTCGCCGTTCGCGAACTCGCGCAACGGCTCGACGAGCGCTTCCAGATCCTCACCGGCGGTGGTCGTGCGGCCGTTCCGCGACAGAAGACCCTGGCCGCGCTGATCGACTGGAGTTACGACCTACTCACGCCGCAGGAACAGCAGCTGTTCACGCGATTAGCCGTCTTTAAGGGCAGCTTCGATGCGGATGCTGCTACGAGCGTGTGCGGTACCGACGGGCTCGCAGGCGTCGACGTTTTCGATCTGATCGTTTCGCTCGCGGAAAGTCGCTGATCCTCGCCGACACCAGCGGCGAGCACGCGCGGTACCGCCTGCTCGAATCGACTGCCGCCTATGCTCTGGAGAAGTTGAGCGCGTCAGGCCGCCGTCAGGCCCTCGCTCACCGTCACGCCGAGTACTTTCGCGATCAGGTTATCGGGGTGCGCCGACGCTCGACACCGTGGCGTTTTTCGCGTGGCTCGATACCATCCGCTTGGAGCTCGACAACGTACGCGCCGCGCTCGAGTGGGCGCTCGCGCAAGGAAACGACGCCGTGCTGGGGGCGACCATCGCCGCCAACCCGGCGCTCTGGACATACGCCGGACTCGCAAGCGAGGGCCGCCACTGGATCGGCCTTGCCCTCCAGCGCGTGAGCGAAGCCCAGGAGCCACGAATTGCCGCAGAACTTCACTTCACGCTAGGCGACCTTACGTCCGGTAAGAGCAAACGCGATGAAGGCATGCGGGCGATGCGGTTGTTCGAGTCGGCCCGAGATGCACGGGGCGTGGCCACCGCGCTACGGCACGTTGCTTTCGGCCTTTATCAGATGCGACGGCTAGACGACGCCGACGAGACCGCGGAACAGGCGCTGGCAGCCTCGCGCGAATGCGGCGATGCGTCCAACGTGGCGGAGTGCCTGGAGCTGCGCGCCATCATCGAGACGAGTCGAGGCGACCACCGAGCCGTTCGAGAGCTCCACGCAGAGGCGCTGGAGATTTTCAAATCGCTCGGCGACGAGATAGCCGCCGCGTGCGTACTCGGGAACCTCGCGGAGCTCGAGTTTGCGGAGGGGCATCCGGAGCGAGCGTTGCGTCTAGCAATCGAATCACTGGAGATTCATCTACGCGGAAAGAGCGCGATGGACATTGCGATGCTCTACGGCAACAGCGCCGCCTATCGCATTGCGCTCGGCGACCTCAGCGGAGCTCGTGAGGCCGCGCGAGAGGGATTGAGGTTTGCGCGACAGGCTGAACTGGAACTCTATCTCACCATCGGGTCACAGCATCTGGCCGTGCTCGCGGGGCTCGGCGGCGACGCGGAACGGGCGGCCCAATTGTTGGGTTACGTCGATGCCAAGTACCGCGAGCTTGAATATGAACGCGAGGGCACGGAACAGTCCGGGTACGACCAACTGATCGCGGCGCTCCGCGGTGCGCTGAGCGGAGGCGACATTGTAGATCTCGGTGCAGAAGGTGCCCGTTGGTCCGCAGATCGGGCGATCGAAGAGGCGCTGCTGATATGACGGCGCCGGCCACCACGCGAGGGCGTGCGAAGCACTAAGACGCGCCTACTCGGGCCGTGGACGATTCAGACGATCTCCGATGAACGAAAGCGGCCGCTTCGTGCCGCTGAGATCGGTTCCACGCGAGATGGTGTCTTGGGAGCGACGCCGGTCAGCTTGTTGACCGGCTCGAACGATGGCATCCCCGCCGTCAACACGTCGAGCACGCCAAGGTTTGTCGTCTGCGGCGGTAGCTTCTTGCGCCACCGAGCGGCGCTGATGGGCGGCGACGGGGCCCAGAACCAGTCGCCCTCGAGGTACCAGGTATGCGTCTGCACGTGCTCGATCGGGCCGAACGTCCAACGATTCGCTCCGACGATCCGACCGGCGAAGCGTTCCCCGGGTGTGCGGCTGTTCTTGCGGACGTTGGCTTTGTGGCTATTGAGAGATGAGAGCCGATCGCCCGGGAGCAGGAACGAGCGGTACGAGCAGATCTGGTCAGAGACGAAGTCGGAAAAGAACCAGCTGTTGTGCCAGAAGATTCCGTAGCCCACATTGCTGGGCGCGTTCAGCGCGCTTCCCTCCGCCGTGAATACCGATCCGTAGATTTCGCCGCTCCACTGCTCCCACACTTGGCTCGGGGTGGCGTTCCATGCATTAAAGAAGTACTTGGTCTTCTCTAGCGCCGTTCCAAATGTTACGAAGGCGCGAATCCGTTGCCAGTCGCATGGCGTAATTATCGGACTCGCAAACCCCGACGTCGCCTGCACGTTATAGAGCCGAAGCAGCGCATCCATTGCGATCGAAGAGCCGAGGCTGTGGCCAAGGACGTATACGCGGTCGTACGGCGATCCGGCGGGATGCCGAGTCACCACGTTGAGCAGAACGGCGACGACCTTGTCGAGGATCGCGTCGTGCAGCGCATAGAACGCCGAATTCTGGTCGCGCGTCGTGTAGATCTGCACGTCGCCGAAGAAGTTAACGACAAACTTCGTCAGGACCGTCTTGCCGAGGTCGAAAGCGGCCACCGCCGCCACCGTCCAAAGCACCGTCGCACCAAGCGGGGGCTTCTCCGGCGCAATCGGCCATAGACAGGCGACGGCCGCGAGCGGAATCGCCAGTGCGATGAGAACCAAGATTGCGATGATGCGCGACCCGAATTGAACGCTGTCGCGGCGCTTCAGTTCGCGGGCATGCGCCAGTAGGAAGACCGACGCGCGCACGCCCTGCCAGATCAAAAACGAGGCGACCGCCGCGCAAACAAGGAGCGCGATGACCGTGGGGGTGAGTGCCTTGACCAGTGTGAGCGGGCTGAGTAAAATGCCGAGCATCCCGAATAGTGTCTGGAACGCGGACCCGAGAGCCGGCCAGAAATGTCTCGAATCGGTCCCAATCTGTGTCCACAGCGGAATCGGCGGCTTTGTGCAATCCACAAAGGCCACAGTCGACGTGTTATGATAGCAGGTAAACTTCAGAAAGTACTTGAGCAGCTTGGCAGCCCACAGTCCGGCTGCCAAGAGCGCGCCGATTGCGGCGAGGAGCCCTGCGAGAATATAGCCGATGTCCCAGCCGACCTTTGGCGGCCATTCGCGGTAACGTGCGAAGTCGTTGAAAGGAGCGAATATCGTAGCGACAAGCCATTGCAGTACACTCGCGATGTTCGTCTTGTTTTTGTCGAGCGGACTCCAATAAGCCTCGTGGACGTCGAAGTAGTCGCTCGTAGGCGATGCGGGATCTTGCCCGGCGATGTGCACGCGGGAGATCGTTGGAACGTCCTGGGCGTCAGCCGTGCCGTTGCTAGGCAGCACGACGCTCATCTCCCACGGTCCTGGGGCGCCGTTTCGGCAGTTCAGCGCTCGACACAGGTTCGTCGCGACCTCATCCTGAAAACCATAGCGAATCTGCGGCATCACGCCGTGGACGGCAACGATGCCGATCCGCAGTGGTTCCTTGGCCACCGGCGCCGCACTCATCTGTTCGGGTCGTGAAGACACGCCCGCATCGGCAGCTGAACGATCGGGCAACGGTCGCGAAGCCATTCTCGGGCTCCTTCCAAGGTGTCGAGGCGGTAACCCGCGACCACTAAGGTTCGGGGTTGAGCCGAGGATACAGGTCGCGGGTTACAAAGAGGTTACGGCTGCGTACACGCTTTAAATCGCCCGGCGAATAAATAGACCAGCGGGCAGGGCGCGCAGGAGCGCGACAGCGACCCAGGTAGATTGGCGGACAGAGACCATGTGATGCACTCCACTGCTCGTCTCCGGGTCGCTCCCGCGTTCCGAGCGACTACAGACGTTGCTTTCTGCTACAGCACCGCCGGCTTGCAGACGCCGCTTGTAACCTGACAGGTCGCGATGCCGAACGGTCCGTTGAGCCCCGTGTACGGCGAGCCGGGGACCTTCTTCAAAGCGCCGCCCTTCGCGATGATCGCGTAGGCGGAGATCGACCCCGACCCTTCGTTTGCCACGTAGACGAACTTGCCGGTCGCATCGGTGGCCACGCCCTGCGAACCGCCGGCCCCTTCGAACGGCGACCCCTTGACCGGCTTCAACGCACCGGTGGACGCGTCGATGCTGTAGCCCGACACGTCCTTCGTGCTTCCGAAGTTGGACACGTACGCAAATGCGCCCGACGGAACGATCGCCACGCCGATCGGATTGGTGCCGCCTGGGAACGGCGAGCCGGACAGTTGCGTCAGCGCGCCGGCCGTGCCGATGCTATACGCGGAGACGTTATTCGAAAACTGGTTGGCGACGTACGCGTGGGCGCCGGTCGGATCGACTGCGACAGCAAACGGGCCCGAACCCGCCGGAAACGGCGACCCTGAGAGCTGCGTCAGCGCACCGGTTTTCGAATTGATCTTAAAGGCCGAGACGTTGTTGGAGCCGCTGTTCGCCGTGAACACGAACGACCCCGTCGGGTCGACGGCGATACCGACCGGGCCGCTTCCGGACGCGAACGGCGATCCTTTCATCGGCGCGAGCGCGCCGCTCGTCGCGTCGATCGTGTAGGCCGAGACGTTGGACGACTGCGTGTTGGCGACGTATGCGAAGCTGCCGGTCGGGTCGAATCGCAATATCCTAGGGCCCGTTGCCGGCTGCGAACGGCGACCCGTTCAGCTGCGTCAATGCTCCGCTTCTCGCGTTGACACTATAGGCGGAGACGCTCCCCGCCGACCCCGAGCTGTAGTTCGTCACGTAGACGAACAGGCCCATCGGGTCGATCGCCACACCGTCCGGCTCGTTGCCGGCAGCAAACGGCGAGTGCGCAACCGTTTTCAGCTGGCCCTTGCCGTTGATGATGAATGCCGAGACGCCGTTGCCGGTAATGTCGGCCGCGAAGACGAATCGCACCCCGCCAAGATCGCCGGCGGCGCGCGACGCACCCGCGTTCGACTGCGACGGGGCGAAAGGGGACGAACCGAACGCCGAATGTGCACCAGGCATCGAGGGCGTGCCTCCGCACGCCGGGAGCATGAGAAGCGCCGTGACGTGGCCGAGCGCGGCGTACCGGCGGAGCGCGTTATGCGAGGCGGTCGAGCGACGATGGGGGGGCATTATGCATGACGAAAACCTCCAGGCAGAAGGAGTGTGATCGGCGTCCGAGTTCCGGACGGCCAGAACGAATCGGGCGAACCCTCGTCCCAACGCTAGCCCGCACCCGTTACAATCCGGTTAACGTTGGCCGACGGACGGATACAGGAGGGGCCGCTTCCGGCCAGCAATGAACCCGCAAGTTCGCGCCGCCATCGCGGGTTAACGCATGATCACCGCAACGAATCTCACGAAAAAGTTCGGGACCGTTACGGCGGTCGACGGACTCTCGTTTCATATCGACGCGGGGGAAATATTCGGTTTCCTCGGTCCGAACGGAGCGGGCAAAACCACCGCGATGCGGATGCTGTGCGGCTTGATTTCAAAATCGAGCGGCACGGCCACCGTGGCCGGCTACGAGATTGGGAACGACGCCCACGCCCTCGAAATGCGGAAGATCATCGGATTGGTTCCCGAGAACGTGGGCCTCTATGACGGTCTGAGCGCGTACGAGACGCTCGACTATTTCGGCAAGCTCTACGAGTGCCCCGCCGAGCGGCGCCGAAAGAACATCGAGCGGCTCCTCACCGTGTTGGGGCTGTGGGACAAGAGAAATCTTCCCACCGGCGGCTTCTCCAAGGGCATGCAGCAAAAGGTCGCCATCGCGCGGGCGTTGGTCCACGAGCCCACCGTCTTGTTCTTAGACGAACCGACGGCAAACCTCGACCCGGAATCGTCGCGGGTCGTGCGGGATTTCGTCCTCGAACTCAAGCGCCAGGGCAAGACGATCTTCTTCAACACGCACAATCTCGACGAAGCGCAGAGAATGTGCGACCGAATCGGCATATTGAAAACGCGGCTCCTCGCCGTCGATACGCCCGAGCATCTCGAACAATGCTTTTCGGGCGGCAAGACGGTGATCCAACTGGAAAGGATCACCGACGCCGTCTTGGCCGCGGTTCAGAAACTGGTGCCGGACAGGTTCGTCGTCGCCGGGAGCACGCTCACCATTGCGTCGGACGAACCGCTCAATGAGAATCCGCTCGTCATTAAGGCCGTCGTCGAGGCCGGAGGCGAGGTTCAGTTCGTCACCCAACTCGAACCCGAACTCGAAGAAGTCTATCTGCGGATCGTCAGAGCGGCGCCATGAGACTGGCACGTGCGTGGACGATCGCGTCTAAGGACTTCCTGATCTTCCGCAGGAGACGGCTCATCTATTCCCTCACGGGCTTTCAGGTATTTGTCGGCGTAGGGCTGCCGCTCATTATCGCGAGCAAGATGGCGGATATTCCGGTCGGGCTGCTGCCGGCGTTGCTCAACTCGCTTTCGTTCTGGTTCGGCATCGGTGCTACGATCATTCCGCTGGGCATCGCCTCCTACAGCGTGCTCGGAGAGAAGATCCAGAAAAGCCTGGAGCCCTTGCTTGCCACGCCGATCACCGACACCGAACTGCTCGCGGCGAAGACTATGGCAGCCTTCGTGCCGACCATCGTCGCAACGTACGTCGGGGCCGCCGTCTTCATGCTCCTCATGGACTTAATCACTCAAGGTAAGTTGACGTACCTGTACTATCCGAATTGGTTCATGGCAGCCTTGCTGCTGCTCTTCGTCCCGCTTGCGTGCATCCTGTCCATACAGGTCAACATTCTGATTTCGTCGCGGTTTAGCGACCTCCGCTCGGCGCAGTCATTCGCGCTGCTCACGCTCCTGCCGTTTCCGACAATATACGTCTTGTCTGAAATCGGCGTCTTCCCGCTGACGATAGACACGCTGCTCGTGCTTTCGGCAATTCTCTTCGCGTTAGACGTCGTCGCGTGTTACGCGACGCAAGCGACGTTCCAGAGAGAAGAGATACTCACGAAATGGAAGTGACCCGGCTCCGTCGGGAAAGCTGAGGCCGGCGCAGGAACCCGCATCCGGCCTCCGTACCCCGCAACCGACGCCTCTGCCACGCTGGCTCCTATGCTGGAGGGCTGGTTGTCCCGTTCGCTGAGTCTTCTCGCGCCGCTGGCCATCATCTCCGGCCTTCTGGCCCTGCATCAACCATCGACCGTCAGCGCGCAACCGGGGGCGCCGGCGGCGTTGCAGTGGTCGCCGTGTCCGGACGTGCCGGAGACGCAGTGCGCCGGCCTTAGGGTGCCGATCGATCCCGCCCAGCCGAACGGAGAGCAGTTCACGCTCCGCATCGCGCGCGTGGCCGCCGCCGATCCCGCGCACAAGAAGGGCATGTTGCTGTTCATTCCGGGAGGGCCGGGTGCCGGTATCGCGGCGACGGTCGGCGGCGACAATCGCACCGGGCAGCACGTTGACGAGTTCCGGCGCGACTACAACGTCGTCACGTTCGATCCGCGCGGGATCGGCGAGAGCAGCCCTATCCGCTGCGCGCCCGACGCACTGCCCACGCCATCGATGCCGGTCGACCGTGCGCCGTCGCGGCAAGAGTTCGACGCGTTGGCGGCAGCCAACGGCGCCTTCTTCAAAACGTGCTTCGCGATGAGCCCTTTGATGGGACATCTTTCGGCGATGGACACGGCTGCCGACATCGAACGGATCCGTCAGGCGCTGACGCCGAACGCCGGCCTGGTCGCGTACGGCGGCTCGTATGGGACGGAATACGGTGGCGCCTACCTCGAGCGCTATGGCGACCACGTCAAGGCGATGGTGCTCGACGCCGTGGTCGACCACAGCGTCGATCTGCCGACGTTCATCGCGCGCAACGTGCTCGCCGCGGAGGACGCGTTCGATCGCTTCGCGTGGTGGTGCAAACGGGACAGCACGTGCGCGCTGCAGGGCAAAGACTTGGGCACGGTCTTCGACACGGTCGTCGCGAAGGCGCCGGTGACGCGGTCGCTGGTCCCGCAACTGCTGGCGGCCGGCTCCGATCCGAAGGTCGGCTGGCCGGCGCTCGCGCAGATGATGGCCCAAGTCAGCCGCGGCGACACCAAAGCGCTCGACGCCTTGACGTTGACCGCTTCGCTCGGCAGCACCTCCGAAGATCCGCAAGTCCGCGCCGGTAAGAACGGCTTGTTTCCCGGCGTGATCTGCGCCGATTATGGACCTCAGCGCGACTACGACGCATTGGTCGCCGCCGGTGCCGCCGTGGCGAGCCAGGCGCCGCGCTTCGCCTGGAAGTACTGGGATGCGACGCCGCTCCTCCACGGAACCGCCGGCGTCGGCGACTGCGTCGGTTGGCCCACCGCGGCGACGAACCCGCCGCACAAACTCGTGGTCGGGCTCCATCCCAACGTCATGGTCGCGAGCCCGACGCACGACCCTGCAACGCCGATGATCAACGCGCTGTCCGTGTGGCTGCAGATCCCGAACGCTCGACTGTTGCTCGCGGACGTTGACGGTCATCAGAGCCTCATTCTGTCGCAAGTGCGCCTACGAGGCCATGGCGCGCTTCCTGAGCGATCCGGCGTCGGTCCAGACGACGACGCTCTGTCCCAACTAACGGCTCAGGCCTGACGGACCCACAGCCGTCCGCCGTCGCGGAACCAGGCGACGTTGCCGTTCGGGCCGCGCACGAAGTCGCTCCGTTTGACTTGACCATCCGCGTCGGTCGTCAAGACGTAGTCGTCGCGGTAAAAGGTGACGTGAGTTCGAGGTCGCCCGTCACGCGCAGGCCGCCGTCTTTGGCGCCGATGTCGATCGTCAGGTCCTCGATCTTGTCCGGCGCCCCGTCGGGAGGAATGGTTGGAGACTTGTACTTCCCGTCGTACGCCGCGAGTTGTGCCAGCGTCAGCGACCTCGGCACCGCCGGCGGATTGCTGAGACCGACGAAACGGCTCAACGCCCAGCCCGACCGTCCCAGCTCGTCGATCAGCTTCGGACCGCTCGTCGAATTGGTCAGCGTGGTCATGGCGAAGCCGCGCTGCGGGACGAAGAAGAAGTCCGAGTTTTGGCCGCCCCACGACCCGCCGTGTTGAAAGACCGGCACGCCCGCGGCCGTGCGGCGTTGCCACCAACTCACGCACACGCCGTCGACCTCAATCGTGATTGTGCCGCCCGGGCCGGGGTTAGACGCATCGCTACCAATGACTGCGCGGTCAGCAGCCGTTTGCCGTCGACGGCCTTCCCGTCGCCGAGGAGGAAGCGCGCGTACCCGCATCTGGTCGCGCGCCGTCGAGATGAGACCGCCCGTCGAATCCAGCGAGCGCGGGAACGACCACGACACCGGCTTGACGACCGGCACGCCCTTTTCCATGATGTGCGAGGCGGTCAGGCTGTACCCGACCAGCGCGTCCGTGAAGAAGCCCGAGCGCGTCAGGCCGAGAGGGCCGACGACGAGCTCTTGCATCGCGGCCTCGTACGGCTTGCCGGTGACCACTTCGATCAGGCGCCCCGCGAGATTGACAGCGGCGTTGTTGTACGCAAAGATCTTTGCCGAGCGGCGTGAGTTGCGGAAGTAATTGCATGCCCGCGACGTAGTTCGCGAGCGCGTCATCGCCGCGCCCGTAGTCGCCGTAGTCATCTCCCAGCCAGCCGGCGCTGTGATTGAGCAATTGCCGAACGGTCACGCGCTCCGCGACGGACTGGTCCGCCAGCTTCAAGGGAAGATAGGTGCGCACGGGCGCGCCGAGGTCGAGCTTTCCCTGTTCGACCAATCGCATGACGGCCAGACCGGTAAACGTCTTCGTGGTCGAGCCGATCCGGAACAGCGAATCGCCGTCGACGGGCAGTGGGTAGTCGGTGTTGGTGACGCCATATCCGCGGACGTACTCTTCGCCGTTGTACAATATGCCGACGGCCACGCCGGGACGCGGTAGCGCACCATCGCCGCTTCGATCTTCGCGTCGAGCGCGCGAAAGAGCGCAGCGCTCGACGGGCTCGTCTGCTGGGCCAGTACTTCAACCGACGCAGCGCGTGCCATCGCGGCGGCTGCGATGACGCCTGCGGTGGCGCGAAGGGCGGTGCCGCGCGTGACGGTATGCGATGAACTCTGCATGGACATCACGGCTTCTCCCAAACGCAAATACGACAAAGCGTCTATGCGCTGAGCCGGCGGGTCAGTCCCCTCCCAAAAGCGATATACGGTATGGCAACGGCGCAGGCAGGGGATCGACCAACGACCCCGTAGAGGACGAGCCCGCTTTACGCACTCCGAGAGTAGGAGAAATCATGTTCGAGCAATCCGGTACTGCAAAACCAGCTGTAGTTCTGGTGCACGGCGCGTGGGCCGACGCGTCGTCCTGGAACGGAGTAGTCGCCCAACTCCAGGCCGCGGGCCACGCGGTCTACGCGCCGCCGAATCCCCTGCGCAGTCTGGCGGCGGACGCGGCGACGATCGCTGCGTTTGTCAAAGCGATCCCGGGCCCCGTGATTCTCGCGGGCCATTCGTACGGCGGCGCCGTCATTAGCGTCGCATCGCCGGGCTGCCCGAACGTGAAGGCGCTCGTGTACGTCGATGGATTCGCTCCGGACGAGGGCGACAGTTGCCTCAGCCTCTTGCCGCCAAACCCGCCGCCGCCGCCCGACCTCTTTACGCCCGTTCCACTCGCGAACGGCGATGTCGACCTCTACTTCACGCCGAAGTACTACGGCGTGGTGTTTGCGTCCGATGTCCCGCCGGCGGTATCTTCGCTCTTGGCGGTAACGCAACGACCGCTCACCAACGCCGCGCTTAACGAGAAAGCGCCGGCGGCCGAGGGCTGGAAGACGATCCCGTCGTGGTACGTCGTCGGAGATGCCGACCTGGTGATCCCGCCGCCCGTCCAGCTCATGATGGCACAGCGGGCAAAGTCGCAGATCACGCACGTGAACGGCTCGCATCCGAGCATGATCCAACACCCCGAAGCGACCGTCGCGGCGATCGCGGCCGCGATGAACGCAACCGGCTAGCGCTTGGGAGGTAGTTTCGCGGCAGGGGAGGTCGTGTGCGATCCTCGAAGCCGTCGTCGCGGGCCATACTCGATAGAAGATGAGGCATGGCATGATACGATCATCCCGACCGGCTGTCTCAGCACTGTTCGCTTCGGTGGTGCTCACTTCGCCGGTCTGCGGCCACGCCGCATCGCTCGCGAGCAAGCCAATCCACGAGACGATCCTTTACAGTTTCAGCGGTCCGGACGGCGCGAACCCTGCAAGCGGGTTGATTGCGGATGCCGCCGGAGCATTATACGGCACGACGAGCGGCGGTGGCCCGCCCTTGAAGGGCACGGTCTTCCGGCTCGCGCCGAAGGGCGACGGAACATATGCGGAGAGCGTGCTCTACGCGTTCCGCGGCATAACCGACGGGGCCACCCCCAACGCGAGCCTCCACGCTGATTCGGCCGGCGACCTCATCGGCACGACACAATTCGGTGGCAGCCCGAGCAGCGTTGGCTGCGGTACCATCTTCGAACTGATCCCGACTTCAAGCGGATACGCTGAGCACATCGTCCACACGTTTCGCGGAGCGCCCGACGGGTGCGGTCTAACTCGAGCCTGACGCCGGGCGACGACGGTGTTCTCTACGGAACGACCGCGGGTGGCGGCAAACGCGGGAATGGGACCGTGTTCGCATTGACGCCGTCCGGGAGTGGCTTCGCCGAAAGCATCGTGGTAAGCCTTGGCAGTCATGCCGGCGGCTCGGCTCCTGTAGGTGGCGTAGTTCGGGACGCGGCGGGCGACCTCTTCGGCGTTGGCAGCAGCGGCGGTGCGAACAGCCAGTATGGCACGGTCTTTGAATTGCAGCGTTCCGGCAGCCGCTACCACCAGGTGACCCTCGTTCGATTCCACGCGCGCAATAATGGCGGCATCTTTCCCAAGGCTGGACTCGCAGCGGGCACAAACGGTACGCTGTTCGGGACAACCTACGTCGGAGGAGGGTACGGCGTCGGCATCGTCTACGAGCTACAGCCATCCGGCGCCGGCTATCAGGAAACGACGGTCTACGACTTCGGCCAGGGTGGCGACGGGTCCGCATGCCCGTTGGGTAACCTGATCTCAGACGAATCGGGTGCACTCTTCGGATCGACGAACTACGGAGGCCCCGACGGGGGTGGTACCGTGTTCGAGCTGAGCACAGACGGAGGCGGTTACAAGCAGACCGTGTTACATGAGTTCGGCGGCTCGGGCGACGGCGCGCACCCTGTGTCCCAACTATTCGCGGGCAAGGATGGCGCCCTTTACGGCACGACCTACGCGGGCGGGGGCTCGGGACTGGGAACGGTGTTCGAGCTGAGTCGCTGACCGACGAGCGGCCTGTATTCCAAGCGGCCGCCGTAACTGTAGGCGAATCTGTGGGAGGCGTGGGTGGAGACCCAACTGGAGCGGTGCGACAATGTTCCCACCGGACGCGTGACGATGCAGCGCGACGGAGCGAGACATGAACGGTCCGCACAACGCATCGCTCCGTTGCGACCTAGAGTTTCAGCGGAGATCTGAAACCTGAAAGGTTACCATCATTCGTAACATCCTGAAGAACACGCTCCTCAGCCTCACCGCGGTCGTCACCTTCGCATCGCTTGCCCTGCCGGCTTCCGCCGCCAGGCTGCCGGTGTGGGCGGGTTTCGTCTCGCCGAGCGGCACCGTTACCAGCGCCTCTGGCTTCACCGGCACCCACACCGGAACCGGCTCGTACACGATCACCGCCAAGCAGTCCATGTTTGTCGGGTTCCCGGTAATGACCCCGACGCCGTTCGGCATCAATGGTGCTCTTCCGGTCGTCAACCTGTATAGCGAGATCTGCGCCTCGGGCACGTGCACGTTCAAGGTGCTGATCTACAATCTCGCGGGTCAGCCGCAAGATAACAGCTGGGTGTTTACGGTCATCCAGACGTAAACCCGTAGCGCGGGCGGAATGCCCGCAACGCTGGGCCGCCGTATCGTTCCCCGGAACGATACGGCGGTTCGCTCTGCTGCTAGAAGGAGAGAATCGCCGAATACCCGGTTACAACGAAAGGGAGAACACGGTGCCGGCGTTCGCCGTGCCACATTGATATGAGGTGCCGTAAAGCGTGCTCTCAACGGCGGTGAGCCCTCCGATTGGGTTGCTACCGTCGCTACCGGCGAAGCTATAGAGCACGATTTCTGCGCCGGAGGCCAAGATCAGAAATCGGGAGCGAGGCCGTCGGCGCCGCCAAGGAAACTATAGATGACCTGCAGGTCGCCGCCCGCGTTCGCGAGCACATGACGGCTCGATGGTCACGCTGGAAGAACTGCGGGCAATCCCGCTCTTCGATTCGTTGACGGAGGAGCAACTCGCGCAACTCGCGCGCACGCTTCCCGACATTCACCTGCGGGCCGGCGAATACGCGGTCCACGAGGGCCAGGGCCGGGCGCTCATCATCCCAATCGAAGGCAGGCTCGAGGTAACGAAGACGCTCGACGGTGTCGAGCGCGTCATCGGCGTGCGGGCGTCGGGCGAGTTGTTCGGTGAGGTTCCGATGGCCCTCAACACGCCGTTCCTCGCATCGGTGCGCGCTGCGGAGCCGTCCCGGGTCATTCGCATCGAAGCCAAGGAGTACCACGGTCTCGCGGCGCTCGCGCCGGCCATCTCGGCGGTTCTGGGCGCGGCGGCTCTCGATCGCATCGAAGGCCTGCAAGACATAGCCGCGGAGCCGCCCGCTCCGGCGTTGCGGTGTCCTCGGTCCGCGTTGGGATGCTACGTGTCACGCGCTGCGCGCTTTCCTTTCGAACAATCGCGTCCCGTTCGATTGGGTCACGACCGCGGATGGAAGCCCCGCGACCGTCGAACTGCAGGACGGCCGGGTGCTCGTCGAGCCGTCGCTGCGCGACCTGGCGGGCGCCGCGGGTCTGGCGTTCAAGCCGGAGCGCGCGGAGTATGACGTCGTCATCGTCGGCGGCGGTCCCGCCGGACTCGCGGCCGCCGTGTACGGCGCCTCAGAGGGTCTCCGAACGTTGCTCGTCGAGCGAACGGCGCCGGGCGGACAGGCCGGCACCTCGTCACGGATCGAGAACTACTTAGGGTTTCCGTTCGGCGTGTCCGGCGACGAACTCGCCGGCCGCGCACTCGCGCAGGCCAAACGTTTGGGCGCCGAGATCATCGTAACGCGCACCGTCGATGCCATCGAGCCGGCGTCGCGGACCCTCATCCGAAGGAGGCAGCCAAATGCACGCTTTGAGCTCTCGCATGAACGCTAGCCGCGGCTTCTGGTTCCCGGCGTTCATTGGCGCCGCGTTGCTCGTGCGTTTGCCGCATGCCGCCGTCGCAACCGACGAACCCACCACGCGGCTCGTTGTCGACAACGACTTCGGGGGCGTCGCGCTCAACGCAATCTTTGGCGGCTCGACGTGTCTCAAACCACGCCTTCCCACGCAATTCGACTATCTCGTCATCGGCCCGCTGGGCCGGTCACATGTCACGACCGTGGCCGCGCAATGCGATGGCTTCATCAGGATGTTAATGGAGCCCGTGCGCGACCAATCCGAAGTCGATGCCTGCGAGGTCAACATCGCCCGGGCAAAGGGCCGATTCACCTATACCCTCGTGCCGCCTCAGGGGCAGGCCACCGCGTGTTCGATCGACAACGTGGGCGGAGTGTTCCGCTTGCACTACGCGCATATCCAGTAGCGGCGCGAAGGGACGCAAGCTTGCGTGCGCCGCCCGCGCCGGGCGGTGCACGTCTCGACTGCAGGCAAACTGCGAGGCGCTTCAGGAAAGGGTCGGACCATGTGGATCGTCCCTGCACTCTTCGCGACCTTGGCCACAGACTCAGCGACGCCGGTTCCGCAGGCCAGCCCTACGCCGGCTGCGAGCGGCGTCCGACGCGATCCCTGCGGCGGCCCGCAAGAACTACTGAAGAAATATCTCGCAGCGTCGCCGTGCGTTTTCGTTGCAGGTCAGGCGAGCGTGGAGACGACCTACGCAACGACCAAGATTCCCGCCGACGTGGTGCTCGATCTGGGAGCGTCCACGGGCCCGGCGAGAGCGAATCGATGGGCGATCGCCTATCCGGGGGCGCTCATCAATGTCGGCATATCTCAAAATGCGCAGATAACGATTCTCCCGCCGTCGTTTTCGCAGCTGACGAGCGCCACGCAGGGAACGCTGGCCGCCGGCGCTACCGACATGGAGTTCTGGTACAAGCAACTCGTCTACGTCGATCGGGCGCGCGGGATTCTCGGTGGTATCCTCGTTACCTACGAAGCGCCAACCGGATCGCCGGGTGTTGCGGCGCCCGGTCCGGCCTACGCCATCAATCCGCTGCTCAATATAGCGACGAATCGAACGCGGACGATGGGCGTGAGCCTAGCCTTTCCGGTATCGAACTTCGCCAGCGCCTCATCCTCGGGCATCACGCGCGCCTGGAGTTTCGCGCCACAGGCAGTGCCCTTCTGGCGCTCGCCCGGCGGCTCGCTGCTCGCGCTGGTCGTGTCTCACGACTTTACGACCCACGCCACCCCCGTATTACTCAACACCGCGCAACTCGTTGCGCGGCATTTTCAGCTCGAAGCGACCTACGGTGGCGTCAACTCAGTCGTCGATCTCGCAAATCCGCTCGCAGGCGTCACGCGCGCCCAGGGCACATCTTATTCGCGCACGCTGACGATAGGAGCTAGCTATATGTTTGGGACCAGCGAGCTATGACGTAGGCTTCAGGTGGCCGGCGGCGTCGAGGGTTTGGGGGGACCGTTGATTGCTATGAGATCCAGCGTCACGGTGTCGAGCCGGTAAGAACCCTCGCCGACATAGCTGTTGGGCTGCGCGCAGACGACGCTGTTTTGCGGTCCGTACACGACGACGAGACCCGGGGGACCGCACTGCGTCTGTGAGAGTTCGTACGTCGTGAGGAATGTTGCGCCGGGCGTGCCAGGCTGGACCTCGTAAGAGTTATAGGTCACGTCGTCGCCCTCGTCGACGATCGAACCATAGACGACGGCGGAGGTGACGCCGATCGCCATCGGACCCCAGAATCCGCCACCCCAATAATAGGGTGCGGGAGCCCACACCATGCCGGCGTTCCAGCCATAGAATCCACCGCCGCCGGTGGCCGGATTGTTCACGATGGTATTACCGTTGCCACCGCCGGGGCGGCTTCCGTTGCCGGGACCACTTCCGTTTCCAGGGCGAGTTCCGTTTCCAGGACGAGTTCCGTTGCCGGGACGGCTTCCGTCTCCTGGGCGATTGCCGTCGCCGGGACGATTTCCGCCGGCTCCGCCTGGACCGCCGGGTCGGCCGGCTCCAATGCCTCCTTCGCCTACGCCACCCGGACGGTCGATACCGCCGGGCCGTTGCATTCCAGCGGCTCCCGTTCCGCCGCGGGCGAAGTCGGCGCCGCCTAAGTTATAGCCGCCGGCTCGCCCGCCGCTTCTTCCGCGAGCCGGCATGCTGCCGCCGCGCATGCTGCCACCGCCGCCGCGCATCCCGCCGCCACCGCGTCCTCCGCCGCCGCGTCCACCACCGCGCTGCGCGTCGGCCGCAGTGCAAACCTGAAGCGCAAAGACCAACGACAGAACAACCGACAGATATTTCATTGCCACACCAAAATCGTAGCACAGCGCTCGCAAGACCGCAAAGGCCTGCCCGGAGGACTCACCGCCGCGCACGCGCAAACTGACCGGCGCGGGCCACGACGAACGCCTCTGCTCGAAGCAGGGAGTACGACATGGTACACGATGTTCGCGTCCGGTGGCTGTTGTGCGCCGCTGTGACGGTGGTCGCCTACGGAACCTCCGTCGGACGGTCTTCCGCAGCCCTGGTAGCAAACGCGCAATCCGGGCGAGGCCCTTTCGCGCTGCGCCTACGCGCACCCGACGTATCGGGTTCACCCCTCGCGGCACCGTACCGATGGCCGGGACCAGGGTGGCTTTCGAAGGAGGCCGTCTCCGGCAAGCGCGTTATCTACGTCGCAAACGATGACGAGATCACGATCTTCCCCATCACGGCCGCAACCCGGGACCAATCGGCGAGATTACGGACGGCATCACATATGCGTACGGCTTGGTCGTCGATCAAGCGTTAAACCTGTACGTCTGTAATGCGGGGAAGAACACCGTTACCGTGTATTCACCGGGCCAGACGACTCCCAGCTTCACGTACGCCGTCGGCCTCAATGTGCCGCTCTACGCTGTGGCGGATTCTCAGCGACTCTTCGTCAGCAATTGGAGCGGTGGTACCGTGACTGAGTACGCGCTCGGAAACGACACGCCGCAGTACACGCTGCAAACGCCTGGGGTCGAAGCAGACGGCATCAATCTCGACGCGGACGGTAACCTGTACGCCGCCTATCGCAAGGGAGACGGGCGGCGCGCCGGTGGGATCGAATACTTCGCACAAGGCGTTGGTCCGGGGAAGGATCTCGACATTCGCCTCACGGCCGGCATTGCGCTACCTCGACAACAGCGTTCTCGACGGTATTCAAGGAATGGCGGTGAGCCCACCAGTCCCGCTGTAGCGTAAGGGAAACGGGTGGCGTCGTCTTCGATCGTGCTACGGTGACAGCTTGAAAACGGTTCCCCGGCGTCTCGATCCGCCACCGCCTCTCGCCGTGCCGTAGAGCGCGCCGGTCCGATCGATGAGCAGGTCGCCGACGGGAAATGCGCCGTCGGGCGTGCTGCCGAAGCGGTGGAGGATGCTCTCGGCATACCCTCCCGATCCCTGAGGCGTCAGTTTGAAGATCGTTCCGCACCCATCGAATCGGTAGCACCCGGCGGCGCCGCCGCTGAGGGTCGTGCCGTAGAGCGCGCCCGTCGCGTCGGCCAGTAGGTGCGTCAGCACCGGATCTGCACCGTCGCTCCCCCCTTGGAAACTGTACAAGACGGTTTCGGCATAGCCGCCCGACGGTTGGGGCGTGAGCTTGTAGATCGTTCCTTGCCGGGCCGTGCCGCCGCCGCTCGTGGCTCCGTAGAGCGCACCCGATCGATCGATGATTAGGCCGCCCACCGGAAACGTGCCGTCGGAGCCGCCTCCGAAGTGGTGAAGGACGCTCTCGGCGTAGCCTCCGGACGCATTCGGCGTCAACTTGAACACGGTACCGCAATCGCTTTCACACGCGTTGCCCTGCGTCGTCCCGTAGAGCGCGCCGGACGCGTCCGCGACCAGATTCCCGCTCGGATATCTACCGTCGGTGCCGCCCTGGAAGCGATACAGGATCGTTTCACTATAGCGGGAGGCCGAACGCCGCTTCGCGGTGGCGGGGGTCAACTTGAAGACGGTTCCGCAACCCGTATTCGCGCCGCATCCGGTGCCGCCGCCTCCCAACGTCGCACCGTAGAGCGCGCCGCTCGCATCGACGATCAGATCGCCCGAAGGGCCCTCGCCGTCGTTCGGCGGCCCCTGAAA
The DNA here is from genome assembly GCA_963743605.1 of Vulcanimicrobiota bacterium. GTDB lineage: Bacteria > Vulcanimicrobiota > Vulcanimicrobiia > Vulcanimicrobiales > Vulcanimicrobiaceae > CAVUQJ01. The sequence continues at coordinate 248,120 of CAVUQJ010000020.1, forward strand.
ATCGTAGACGTTGCTCTCGACATAGCCACGTCTCGAGGAACGTCAGCTTGTATACCGAACCCGCAAACGTGCTGCCGGTCCACCAGAGCGTACCGTAAAGCGTGCCGCTTCCATCGATCAACAGGCCTCCGCCCGGAATGACGACGTGCTGCACCGTGCCCTTAAACCGATAGAGGACGCGCTCGCGGTAACCCGACGCCGTCGGCGTAAGGCTGAAGACCGTTCCGCAGCCGACGCCGTTGTAGCAACCGACGCCGTTAAAGCCGCCCTCAAACGTCACGCCATAGAGCGCGCCGTTTGCGCCGGCGACGAGACCAAACGGCCTCGTCCCCTCGATCAAACGATCGAAGCGATGGAGAGTGCGCTCCGCCGGCGTGTCGGCGCCGGCAATGCCGATCGCGAGGGGAAAGACGAGAATCGAAACGAGTCGAGGGACGAACGCTCTCGTAGCGATTTGGCGGACGCAGGCTCGAAGTTCCATCGCAACTTCCTCTTTGCTGGCGGCGCCCGACGGGGATGCCTTCAGCGCCTGCAGGCGGGTTCCTTGGGAGGGGGTCGCCTACTGCGCGGGTGCGAGCGGCGATACCGTATAGATCGTATCGAGCACCTGTAACATGAGTGCGTTGGCGGTCGGTTCGCCGTCGGGCGAGAGCGTCAGGTTCGTCCACACCACGAGCGTCACGTTCCCTTTGCGCTGATTTCGGCGGTTTTCAGCCACCCGCACCCAACGCAAGAGGCCTCGTTTTGGAAACCCATACCGCGGATCCGGCAATAATCGCGTTCGTCCAGGGGCATCAACTTAAACTGTCCGGTTATACCGCGGTTAAAAGATGCCTCGGAAAGGCGACGCCGAGTTCGGTCTCGGAGCAGCTCGGCGTATTGCGTCAGGTGGTCGAGCGCGGCGCGGTCGTTTCCGGTGCGGCGATGGCGCGCGGACGATCGATCGTGCCATATCTCGGCGTACGGGTCGATCGGCAGCACCGCTCGTGCGATCGCGAGCACGCTACCGGAGTCGCCCGCGAGCAGCGCTTCCTCGACGAGAAAGGCCGCGATGCCGCGGAGTAGATCGTGCGCGGCCCGCTCGAGTTCGGCGTCGACTTCGGAGCGCGCCGGCGCATCCTTGACGGTGATCAGCAGCTGGTGGTACGCGTCCGTCAGCCGGTCGCGGAGTTCCGGCGTCGGCGGGACCGCTCCGGCCTGCCGGAGCCGTTTCTGCCACTCCCAAAAGTCGACGGTGACGTCGGGTCCGAGGGTCAATCGGTCGTGCTCGGCGACGACGATATCGCGCCGTCCGGCACGGACCCGCAGGCGGTGCGACGAAAACGCGAAGGCACGTGCGGCCACGCTCCCCGTCGACGCGCGGCCAGATGCGACTGACGAGGGCGTCGTGGGTCATCGGCCGGCGATTGAGCGCCAGCGCCGCCAAGACTCGAACTCGCGTCGCGTGGTGTGGACCGCGCGGCCGTCCACCGTCAGCGTTCGCGTGGCGAGGCTGACGTGGGTCGGGGCCGCGCCCTGGCCGCCTCGTTCGAGCGCCGCGCGTCGCAAGGGCGCCGCACCCGAGGGCGTCGGCGATCGCCAAGGCTTGGCGCGCGACGCCCGGCACGCCGTGCGGCCGGGTCGGCGTGCGGAATCGCTGAGCGCGATCACGAGTTGGGACGATTGCGGGCCGTCGCACCAGGAGAGCACGGTCGCGCTGGCGGAAGCGGAGGCGAATCGCTCGTCATCGGTTCCATGCCACGAACTCACCACGCGGGTCTACCTCCGTTTACAGGTCGTCTTATAGCAGCCTACGGATTGCGTGCGGGTGCCGACATCGGTACTGCTACCTATTTCTGCTGCGCGCTTCGCGTGGGTAGGGCGCCGCGATGAGGCCGTCTGCGGAGCCGGTCTACGCACGGGCGCTCGTCGGGCGCACGGGGGAAATGGCCCTCCTCGAAGCGCGCTTTCGGAACGCGCTCGACGCGGCCGGCTCGGTGACGCTGGTCTCGGGCGAGGCCGGCGCGGGCAAGAGCCGGCTCGTGGCCGAGGCACGAGCGCAGTACGCGAATCTCATCGCGGTCTCGGTCGTTGGTCAGTGCCTCGAGTTCGCGCGCAGTCCGTACGGGCCGTTCAGCGAATTGCTGCAGACCTTGCTCGCCGTCTTCGAGCCTGCGGCTCCGCCCGCTCCACACTTGCGGACGGCGCTACGCGCGCTGGTCCCGACGCTGCACGTCCCGCGCGTCGAATCGACGACGAACGAGGAATCTGCAGAAGCGCTGGATGTTCGAGGCAGTCCGCGAGACGCTGCTCCGGTTCAGCGCCAAACACCCCGCGCTGCTGGTGCTCGAGGATCTGCACTGGGCTGATGCCGGCAGTCTCGACCTGCTCCGGTTCATCGCGCCGGCCCTGGTCGACACGCGCATTTGTGTGGTGGGAACCTACCGGAGCGAAGGCGTCGACCGCCGCCACCCGATGCACGCCACGTTGGGCGCCATCGAGCGGGCACACACGACGTTGCGCATCGATCTTCCGTTGCTCGACGACGTCGCGTCGCTCGCGCTGATCGACTCGGCGCTGCCGTCCGGGGTGCCCCTCGCGGCCAACGTCCGTCGCCGAATAAGCGCGCTCGGTGAGGGCAATCCACTGTTTCTCGAAGAGCTCGTGAAGTCGGCGGTGGAGTTGTCCGAAGGGGCGGGGCTCGAGCTACCCCGCTCGCTCGAACACGCAGTGCACGGGCACTTGGCCGGGCTCAGCGACGATCAGGTCGCGATCGTCGAAACCGCCGCCGTCGTCGGCCGTCGCTTCAGCGCCGCGGATCTCGAGCGATTGAGTGGAGCGGACGCGCCGGCGACGGCGGCAGCGATCCGAGCGGCCCGCGATGCGAACGTCCTCCGGGCCGACCCGCGCCGGTTCGACGGCTTTCAATTCCGGCACGAGCTGACGCGCCAGATCATTTACCGGCACGCGCCGGCCGAGCGCCTCCGCAGCGTGCATCGGACGATCGCCGGCGCACTCGAGGGTAAGTCGGTAGACGACGACGTGAGCGCGACCGAACTCGCCTATCGCTGGCGCGAGGCCGGCGATCCGGAACGCGCCGGGCATTTCGCGGAGATCGCGGGCGACCATGCGTACGGGATCCACGCCTACGCCGATGCCGCCGAACAGTTCGAGTCGGCGTCCACAACGCCGCGGCTGAGCGATCTCGCCGCCGCGCGCATCCACGACAAGGCGGCCAGGTCGTTGTACTTCCTCGGCGACTTGACGAACGCCGAGCGGCACCAGCGCGTCGCGGCGGAGCGCTTCGAAGCGTGCGGCGAGATCGGCGGCGTCGTGCGCTCGTATCTCCACGTCGCGTCGATCGCGCTTCGGCGCGCCCGTGTCGCGGACGCGATCGCTTCGTGCAGAACCGCGATCGACCTCGCGAGGCCGCTCTATCCGTCGAATCCCGTGCTCTCCCAGGCGCTCCTGAACCTCGCCGAATATGCGGTCATGAGCGGCGACACCGTGCTGGCTTCGGAAAGTCTCGATGCCGCCGACGCCTTGGGGCGGACGCGTCCACCGGACGAGGAGGTCATCTATCGCCACGTGCGCGGAGTCGTGGCGTTTCTGATCGGGGATCTCGTGCTGTGGCGGAAGGCCGCCGAGGGGGCCGTCGCCGTCGCGCCGCTGCTCGAAGACCCGGAGAAGTACGTGACCGCCTGCTACAACTTGGCCTCGCTCGCGGCGGAGATCGGCGATTGGCGGCTCGCCCTCGACTACTTCGAGAAAGCGCTGCGCGAGGGCGACAGTCGCTCGTTGCTTGCAATGACGTCCTACGCCCGGCTCGCCCTCGCGGACGCTTCGTTCGAGCACGGCGCCGTGGCCGACGCCCGCGAAGCGGTCTATGCGGTCTTGCGCAGCGGCGTCAACTCGCCGATGGTGCGCATCGCCATTGCAACCGCGGGCATTCCGATCGCGCTCGCCACCGGCGACGACGGCCTGCTCGCCCGCTGCGATCTGCGCGAAACGATCGAGGTCGCCGCCGCCTCGGGGGAGTCGGCGCGGTTCGGCCCGCTGGCCGCCGCGTACGCGCAACTCTTCCTCGCCGGCAACGACGTCGTTGAAGCGCAGGGGCTACTGCGCCGCGCGCTCGAGATGATGACCGACCTGTGGAGCAACCTGCCGACGCTGGTGCTCGTCGCCCGCATCTGTCCGGGTGACGAGACCGAACGTGCGCGTCAAATCCTGACCGAATCGCTCGCGGCGCGGCCGCACGACCGCGCCCGCGCGTACGGCGAACTGTTCGAAGCCTACGCGTGCCGCGCATCCGGCGATGCCGTCGGAACGCGGCGCCACGGCCTCGCCGCGGCAAGGCTGCTCGAACGGTGCGAAGCGCGTCGCCCACTCGCCGAAGCGTACGAATTGCTGGGGGACACGGAGGCCGCGTTACGCCTCTACCACGAGATGGGCGCCGATGCCGACGCCGCGCGCGCCGAAGGCGCCGAATCGGTTCAGCCCGCGCGCCCGATCTTGACGCGCCGCGAGTCCGAGATCGCATGGCAGGCAGTCGACGGCCGTTCGAACCGCGAGATCGCAGAGATGTTCTCGCTGAGCGAACGGACCGTCGAACACCATATCGCTTCTATCTATCGGAAACTCGGGGTACGGACGCGCCTCCAGCTTGCGAAGGCCCTTGCCGTTTGAGGCTGCGGACCCTCGTTCGAGCAGGTCACCGGAATGTTCGTCGTGCCGTTCCAGCTGTAGAACTCCGGGTCGAACCAGAACTGCACGAGCACCGTGTTATTTGCGGAGACCAACTCGCAGTGCGTGTCGTTGTTGGAATCGGTGTACTGATCGAGTTGGTAGCCGCAGGCCGACATGTTGTAGAACGTGACCGTGACGCTGGCGTCGAACCGAACCGGTCGGATGCGTTGTCCGGCCCTTTGGTCGGGGTTGCTGATGTTGGCGAGCGCAAACAACGGATAGCCGCTGAGTTCGCACGCATTCGGCGTCGCCATGGGCTGTGGCCGAACCGAAAGGTTCATCGACGCGGCCGCGTTTGGAGCCACGGCGATTGCGGCCGCCGCCATTGCGACGAGCGCGGAGAGGGTGAGGATACTGCGTTTCATGATGGGCGTCTCCTGTAGGGAGGCGGTCAGCCTCCCGGGCAGGCAGTATCGCCGGCCGCGATCACGATGCCGATTACAACCTTGAGCCAAGGACTAGCCGTCGCGATGAGGATCTCGAGAGCCGACTTCGCGGTCGACCAATACTGGCACAGGTTTGCCGCTTGGGCTTGCTCGACGTTCGAACTCTTGGCCGACGTTCGCAAGCGAAAGGCTACGGCTTTCGTCGTTCGCGGTGATGGAGATCGCTGCCATTAGCGTGTTCCTTTCTTGCACTTGTCGTGTCAAGAGATGGCGGCGAACTATGTCGCCTGAGGAAGACGGTAACGGCACGCGGTTACATATTGGTTAAACCGATGCGCAGCAAATGGAGCGCAAAAAAAGACCCGCGCTGTCTTGCAGCACGGGCCGGTGGATTCGCTACGGGTGAGGGCGCGTTAGTAGCGCTGGCTCGCCTGACGCGTTTGGAAGCAGTCGCGGCAGTAAACGGGCTTGTCGCCGCTCGGTTGGAACGGGACGCGGGCTTCTCCGCCGCACTGCGAGCAGCGGGCCGTGAACATCTCGCGCGGTGCGCGAGCGCCGGCGGCGCTGCCGCCACGGCCGCCCTGTGCTTTGCGGGCGGCCCGGCAATCCGGACAGCCGTTGGGTTTGTTAGTGAAGCCTTTTTGCGCGAAAAACTCTTGCTCGCCGCTCGTAAATGTGAACGGTCGGCCGCAATCTGCGCAGGTCAGGGTCTCGTCGGTATACATGGGTCCTTCTTTCCAGGTCGGGCGTCCAGGATCGAAATCGAGTTGCGAAACCTGGCTGAAGAATGACCAACGAACCGATCGGCTGCTACCTGACTTGCTCGCCGCGACGCCTCGAAGACGGCGAGCCACCCCCGAGAACCCCGCCTGGGCCTCAGGGGTTGCGATTACCGGCCGCTCGGGCAGGGTTTGCCCTCGGTGCCGGTAACCGCCGGGTTTCGGCAATGAGTAGCATAATCATTCGGCCGGCCGCCGAGGGCGATGCCGCGGCGATCTGGGCGATCCTCCAGCCGGTGATCGCGAGCGGTGAGGGCTATGCCCTGCCGAGGGATCTCGAGCGCGACGCCGCCCTGGCGTTCTGGATGGCCCCAAGCCACGAGGTGTTCGTAGCCGAGGGCGAGGCCAGGATCGTCGGCACCTACTTCCTGCGCGCCAACCAGGCCGGTCCGGGCGGCCACGTCGCCAACTGCGGCTATGTCACGGCCGCCGAAGCGGAGGGTCGCGGCATCGCCGGCGCGATGTGCGCGCACTCGTTGGCGCACGCGCGCGAACGCGGCTTCCGGGCGATGCAGTACAACATCGTCGTCAGCACCAACGACCGGGCCATTCGGCTCTGGCAGCGTTACGGGTTCGAGATCGCGGGGCGGCTGCCGGGCGCGTTTGCGCACCCGACGCTGGGGTTCGTCGACGCCTTCGTTATGTATCGTACGCTGTAAGAGCGCGCGCGGCGAATCACTTCGGCGGGCGAATGCAGACCGGTTGCGCGTCATCCATCTCGGTGCTGCACGCGGCTTGGATCGTGACTTCGGGGTTCGCTAGGGGATACGACTGGGCGGGAGTGTGTCGCCCGCTCGAGGTCGTGAACGCCATCACGATATAGAGTTGGGCCTTCGATGCCGGAATCGGCGTCGAGCCGTCGCACTTGCCGGCGGCGAGCGCCTTGCCGCCGCCCTGGGCGAGCCGCGGAGCACTGGCGCCGGTCGACTGGGTGTTGGTCAGGAACCACGTCGGCGTCACGGCGGCGCCCGAGTGGTTGCAGAGATGCACGTGCGCAGGCGCTGCGTGGGCGCAGACGGTCGCACCTCCCGCGAGCAACATCGAGGTGAGAACGAGGCTGAGTGTGCGGCGCATGGGGTCCTCCCGTTTCGATCGGCGTGGCCGGTCCGCTTCGCGAGGAGTGCTACGCGCCCTCGGCGCTTCCCGGGAATCGGCCCGGAAGTCCCACCTAACGCGCTGGACGTTTTGGGACGTCCCGAGGGCTATGATGCCCGGCAGTTGCCCCCGGCCGCTCCAGAGCGACGGGGGAGCACACACTACTCTTGCTTCAGGAGAACTGCCATGCACAACGCTCGCATCCCGGCCTTTCTGCTCGGCCTCGGCGCCTCCGCCGCGCTCGGCTCGCAGGCCGCATCCGCCCACGTCCGCACGTCGTCTCCGGCTTCCCCCGGGATCACGCTCGCCGCATCCACGAGCGGAACGCCGGTCTGGTTCCAAACGCTCCCCCACGCGCGCTGTTTCGTCGGCGCGGGCGCGCGTTCGCTCACCGTGTACGCCGACGATAACGGGATCGTGCGCCTCTCGCTCCAGCCACTCCGGGGAGCAGCGCCGACGATTCAGCTCACGGTTGCCTGCGACAACGCGACCGGGCACGTCACGTTTCCGCTGACGATTCGCACGACGACGGGCGTCGTCCGCACTTCGCGTCCGCCGGTGGTCGCGGACCGCACGCTCAATCTCCCGGGTGGCTTCGACCCCGTCACGGCGAGCGACGCCGATCTCGACCGTTACGGCTATCCGCCGCGGCCCGATTCGAGCGCAAGCCCCGATGCCTACGCCGAGTGGGTGCAGGCGGTCCAATCGGTGCGCGTTCACGTCGCGCCGTCGGGCGTCGTGCGCACGGATCGCATTCAGGGTAACACGACCAGCGGGAACTGGAGCGGCATGGTCGCCAAAGGCGCCGGCGGTCAGTTTACCAAGGCGATCGGCAAGTGGATCGTGCCGCCGGTCTTCACGGACGGGAACCATTCGCCCGCGTATTCGTCGCTGTGGGTCGGCATCGACGGGTACACGTCGGGCGACATCGTTCAGGACGGCTCCGAGTCCGATGCCGCCGTCGTTCTTGGGTTCCTGATCACGACTTATTACGTCTGGATCGAATACTATCCGGATCAGGGTTCGACCGAACTAGGCAACTTCGACGTGAGCCCCGGCGACCAGATGTACATGACCGCGAAAACGTGTCGCAACACGCACCACCAACTGATGGGCTGTTTCTACCTCGTCGACCAAACGCAGGGCGAGGCCACGAAGGCGTACGAACGACCGCCCAACGCGAAGTTCGCCGGAAACACCGCCGAGTGGATCCTCGAGCGGCCGTCGGTCAACGGAAGCCTGTACGACCTCCCCGACTATGTGGTCGCCGCTACGACCGACATGATCGCCTACGACACGACCGCGGGGAAGTATAAGGCATACGGAAACGAGTCGTACGACACCGTGTCGATGTACCACCACAGCGACCTGATGTCGCGCCCGAAGTTCAACAGTAAGACGGCCGCCACGTTCTTCTGGGAGAACTTCATCTAATAAGGCCAGTAACGCACGCGGCTGAAGCGCCCGCTCCCAAATGGAGCGGGCGCTGAGCGCGCGGCCGTGGGGCGGTTGCTCGCCCACGACGTACCGCGCCGTTGACGTCAGCGTCGAACGATCGAGTACGTGACGTTGACGAACAACCCGAACTCCACGTTGCCATCTTCCGGAAGGTCGCCGCCGGCGCCGAAGCCTTGCGGCATCCGGTCGAGGTCGCATGGGAACGCGTACCCTCGCAGGCCGCCCGGACTGATAATGGTCGGCGGCCCGATCGATACGCCGGAGGCGGATGCGAGCCGGTCGGCGCGCGCGTGCGCGTCCGCGATGGCCGCGGTCTGCAGGCGACGCTCGACATCCGCGCAGTTTGCCAACCCGAGCGTCGTCCTGAGCCCGCGCAGCGCCGTGCCGGGGAACGGCTTCAGCGCATCGCCGCGGTCGCCGCGTCGACGTTCGTCGGGTTGTCCCGGCACCGGGCCCACCGTCGCATACCCATATAAGGTATCGGCGTGCGCGCTGAGGGTCGCTCGCCCGGTTACGGTGCCGGGAACGTCGCGCGGAAAGGTCTGAGCAACCGCGGCGGCCCCGAGTCCCCCAAAGCAAAGGAGTGCGCATGCGCACACGAGCAATCGAACCATTGCGGCGGCCGAACTAATCATAGATGGTGGCCACCGCGGCGTCATATTCGCTGTTCATTGGAAACGTCTGGGGGATGAGCACCTTGCCTGCAAAGTTCCACTCCGTCGCGAACCCGATGTCGGTGCTGATGGTCGTCGCACCCGCGCCCCAGATGTGGTTTTGAGCCTTCCCGATTGCGATCCCGGAATAGCTCAGGTTGTACGCGACCCAACTAAAGTGGCGTATCGCCTTACGATCGTAGGGCGGTTTGTATATGGTCACGCAGCCGAGCGCATTGTTTACGACCATCCGTCCGTCCTTGGTCAGAGCGACGCCTCCCGGGTAGCTCAGGGAATATGCCGCGCACAGCCCGTTGTTGACGCCGTCGAGGTCCGTTTGAACGTCTTGCAACAGTTTCGATGTCGTGCCGATCGCGAGCGCGCTCGACGCGGCGTCCTGCCCTGCGACGTACAATGCCGTTCCGTACGTGGCCAGGTTGTAGATGCTCGAAAAATTCACGTTGCAGGTCTGTCCGCTGCTTGCGCCGCCGCTCGCGACGGCGGCCGCCGTGAAGGTGTCCCAACAGCTGGAGGGCCAGTCCGTAGCGTAAAGGTTGCCACTTGAGTCGAAGGCGAGGCCCATGGCGGAACCCGAGGTAAGGGTCAGCGTCGAAACCGGCTCGATGGTCTGAGCCGTGGCCCGATAAATGGTGACGAGTCCGGTGCTGCCGAGCGCAAAGAAACTATTGCCGTTATCGGCGGCGGCGCCATACCCGCCTCCGCACGTATAACACGATGCGACCTGGTTCCCATTCAGCTCGTCATAGATGTAGGTACCACCAAAAACAGACTGCGTCGTCGTGATCACCCAGTCGAATCTATTCTTCACGTTGTGCGGGGCATGCATGACCCAGGGCGAGTTGCGTGCAGGCGTAACGGCGGAGCGCACAGGCACAGGCATTTGGACGGCAGCGCCGGGGCGATCCGCGGCGAGAATAGCAAAGACGACGACGGCGACTGGCCGGTACATCTGTGAGATGCGCATGTCGGTACTCCGGACGTGCTGCGACGAATCACAGTTCTTGAAGGGGTTCCGGGCGCCTGCAGGGGAGAGATGCCGCGGGCCGCGTTGCGAACCCGCAGGGACTCTGCGAAATGAGGGACGTGTGCGATTTTACGTTGTGGCGCTCTGTGTTATCGCCTTAACGGGCTGCTCGCGAGCGACGTCCGCGTTACCGTCGGGGGGCGCGGGTGCGGGCATCTCTCGTTTGGGGCACGGCCGGCCGAGCAGCGCGACGTTTACGTCGCTCTACACGTTCCGCGGGGGCAGCGACGGCGCGTACCCCCGAGCCGGTTTGATCGCCATCGGGAGTACCCTGTACGGCACGACGTACTATGGGGACGAACACGACGGCGGGACGGTCTTCGCGATCAGCACCTCCGGCGCGGAGCGGCTGCTCTACAGCTTTCGAGACGAGGCCGACGGGGCCAACCCATCAACCCCTCTGACGGAGGCCGACGGCGCGCTCTACGGCACGACTGAAGCCGATCCTGGTTGTTGCAGCACGATCTTTCGGCTAAGGGAAGGTCGCAAACTGCGTACCGTCTACTCGTTTACCGGTACAAACGGCAACACTCCGGGGCCGCTCATCAACGTCAAGGGAACACTATATGGGATGACGGCCGCGGGTGGCACCGGAGGGTCATGGTGTTGGGATGGCTGCGGACTGGCCTACCGGATCATGCGTAACCGCAACGCGAGCGTGCTGTACACCTTCACCGGTGTGGGAAACGGTGCCAACCCGGCCGGCGCGCTACTCGACGTCGGTGGTACCTTCTACGGAACGACGACCAACGGCGGCTCGCGTGGTTACGGTACGGTATTCAGTCTTTCGAAGGCGGGGAAGCAGCGCGTCCTTTACAGTTTCAAGGGCGGGAGCGATGCAGGCCACCCGAACGGTGGCCTCACCGATGTAGACGGCGTGTTGTACGGAACCGCGGGGGCGGGCCCGGGCGAGCACGGCACCATCTTTCGCATCACGCGCGCAGGTAAGGAGAGCGTCGTCTATCACTTCCTGGGTGGCGACGACGGCGACGACCCCAATCCCGGCCTGACTCTGGTCAACGGGCTACTGTACGGCACGACAGCGCTCGGCGGGAGTGCGGATGCAGGGACGATCTTTTCGGTCTCGACCAGCGGCCAAGAGACGGTGCTCCTCACGTTCGGTGACGGTTTGGGTGGAGAGCCCAATGGCAACCTCGTAAACATCGACGGTACGCTCTATGGGACGACGCAGTTTGGTATAGGCGGGGGGTACGGCACCGTCTTCTCGCTGTCACTGTAGAATCGAGCGACATCTAGCAAATGAGTAAGCGCCGCCGCACGATGCGTGCGACGGCGCTCCACGTTCTCCTAACGGTGGTCGCCGGCCGGCCGTATCAGTAGCGCTGCACCCCGCGGCTCGCGATGAAGTCGCTGCGTCGCTCGACGGAGTGGCGGGTAAAGTGACCGCTGCCGAGGCGCGGCGCGCTCGGCAACCGCGTACCGGTGCCGTCGATCGGCTCGCCGACGATGCGGTAGTCGAACGCGACGTTCGAATGTGCGCCGTGTTCGCGCACGGCGAAGCCGGTGGGCGTCTTCTCCGTGACGTAGAGTCCGTCGGTGTCGCCCTGCGGCGTCACGAAGACCAAGTACGGCCGGCCCGCGCTCATCGTCGCGCGGAAGCGCGGATCGATGTGCACGTAAGATTGTCCGTTTACCAGCGTTCCTTCGCCGACGTCCTCGACCGTCGCCGCCGCTTCGCTCGGGGCATACATGACGACATCGCCCGCGCCGATGGTGTGGGTGATCGCACCGGGATGGCCGTGTTGCGTCAACTTGCCCGCGAGGATCATATTGCCGGCGTTGTCGACCTCAATGACTTCGGTCTTGGCGGCGTAACCGCGCATGATCGGACCGCCGCCGAAGTTCGCGGCGGACAGCGCCTCGGCTTGTGCGCCGCTCGTCTCCGCGACCATGCCTTCGCCGGTGTCGGAGTTGAAGAGGCCGCCGGTTGGAAACGCCGGGAGATAGGTGAGGATACTGCGAACTGAATGTCAACCCGACGACGGCGGAGTTTAGGTTGACGCCGACCTCGAAGTTGTCGCCTTGCACGCCGATGCCGGTGCGCGAGAAGCCGAGCACGCCGTACGCCTGCGACGACGACCCGACGTTCTTCGCCGAAGACGCCCGCCGACGAGACGTGTACCGCATCGCTGAGCGTCGTGCCGAACACGCCGTTGCCGCTCGTCGCGTTCGCGTCGACGGCGGTGCCGCTGGTCGAGGCCGTGCCGCGCACGCCGACTCCGGTCGACGTCTCGCCGTAGAGCGCCATCCCGCTTGCCGACTTGCCGAGCACGCCGGCGTTGTTGAGCGGCGTGCCTTGCGGATTCGGCGTCGCGAGGTCGAGGCCGGTGACGCCGGCCGAGCCGTTCGACGTGCTGAAGAACGTCGTCTGGCCGACGACGCCGGGGCCGCCGGCGCTGCCTGCCCTTCAGTCCCGGGCCTGCGCCTTGATTCTGGCGCTGAAAGCACGGATTTGCGGTGTTGCATCCCTTGGCCGCGCCGAATCCGTCTGCGATCGTTCTTCCCGCCAGTGCCGGACTGATCGCGAATCCCGCGGCGAGCGCGAGGACGGCCAAGCCCGCGGCCGCGGCCGCGATCCGCACGCCAGCGTTTGACTGCATCTTCACGGTGCTTCTCCTCTTTAGAAATTGGGGGTTGCAGGCGTTAGCCGAAAGCGCGGCGGACCCTCGCCGTCGTCGCACCGGGCGGCGGACTGGAAAGGCTTACCGCGCGGCGCTCGATTCCAGCATCTTTCCCAGTCGCTCGCCGAATGCCCGAAATGTCGACTGCGGAATCTCTTGCCCCTCCGCGTTCACTCGCGTGTCGAAGATGAAGGAGAAGTCGAGCCCGTTCGTCGTCGATTCGAGCCACGAACTGGTGCCGACCCACGATCCTTGCCGTTCCGCTCCCGTCCGGCGGCCGCCCAACCCGTAAACGTTATACGTACCCGCCAGGACCGCGAGCGATTGTGCCGAGATCGCGATGCTCGCCGGGCCGTCGAGGACCTCCATCACGCTCATGCCGCCATAGGTCTTGTGCAGCGTCGTGTCAAGCTGCGGGTCAAGACCGATCGCCCCACGTTCGGATCGTAGTAGCGGACCTCGTTGGGACGACGGCCGGAGAGCGCGGTCGCGCTGACGACCGCGTCCGTGATGCCGAGCGGCCGGAGCACGTGCGAAGAGACCCCATCGATGTAGGATTCACCTGTCGCCTTCTCGATGATCCGCGCCAGCAAGTAGTAGCCGTCGTTCGAATAGAGGTACATGGTGTCGGGAGTATACTTTAGACGCTGGCCGTAGAGGTATGCGGTAAACTGCGCGTCCGTGAGCGGTCCCGTGTTTCCCGCCGCGACCTCGATCGTCCACATGTTGAACTCGGGTGACAACGTGTCGTCGGCGCCGCTAAGGCCTGCCGTAGAGCCACGAGTTCCCGGATCGTAATCGCCTCGGCGCGCGGGTCGCCGGGCTGGTTCGGCAGTAGCGGCGCATGGATGCCCAGGAACGAATATGCGTGGATATCCGGGCTGAGCACGTGCATGGCGTACAGTTCTGTGATCGCGGCGCACACGAGCGCCTTCGAGTTGCTCGCGACGCGCATGATCAACGTCGGTTCCGTGATGTATGTCGTGTATGCCGTGTTCGTGTATGCGTGCGAGAACAAGACCTGCCCCGCGTCCGCGATCGCGAGCTGGCCGGCTGGGATCCCATACTGCTGCATAAACGAACGCATCGTCGCGTCGAGGTACTTGTACTTTGCGGCAGAGCCGGTTGAGGCGCCGGTTACGACGAACGGCGGCGGAGGCGGCCCCGCGGCGGCGTCGGTCCACAGGCGCCGGCGGCCAAGTGACGCCGGCGCCCGCGACAGCCCATAGGTATCGGAACCTCGGCAGGTAAGTGAATCGATGTACGGCGCACGACGCTTATCCCTCCAATGCTTTAGTTGCCGAACGGGCGTTACGACGTGAAAACAGGCCGGGGCAAGGGCCGTGCCCGTCGAAAAACGGGTTACCGACCCGCACGCCCACGTATTCCTGATACGCGTGCGTCACGTATGGCAGCGGAACATAGTTGGCTCGCGCTACCCGGGCGGCGTTTGATAGAGCGTCGTAGTGTAACCAAACGTATTTTGGTAGCCCGCAAACAGGGTCCCATGAAGCGATCTCGTTGCAGCCACTTGACGCGGGTAGAGTGATCGAGTTCTGCCTGGACGCTCTCCTTGATCTGACTGTTGGAGGTGCTGCCCAGCGTGGCGGAGTCGTTCGACGAGCTTGCCGTGACGCTGTCGCAGGGAGTGATCTTGTACGAAAGAATGGCGCTGTAGACGCGGTCGGTCGAAGACGCCTGTCCCTGATAGAGACGTCGGAGCGTAGTATCCGGCGGGACTACGGGGCCGACGACGAGCGAGCCGTTGACGAGCGGCAGGTCCTGGGGCGCATTGATCTTGCAGAAGATGCCTGACTGAGAACGGACGAGCTTCGTGCCTTCGTGGAGCGTCAGAGTTGTCGACATACACGGACGGGGCGATGTGGTCGAAGTCGTACCCGGCGCCGATCTTGGCGTATTGCCCTTATCGGCGGTGAACGGATACGAATAGAAGCGCCAAGGACGTAGTCCTTGCCGCCAAACGCGGTCGTGCGCTGCTTGCCGGCAATTGGTTCGGCATCGCGGTTTGTAGCGGCGAGTCGCCCAACTGTGAACTCAGCGAGTGCTGCGACGAGCGCCGCCGTCTGCGTCTGGACTACGAGGCGTTGCCGGTCAGCGAGAACTGGCTGCTGACGGTCCACGACGCCGCCGCTCCGAGCGTCCGATTCTGATTTGTCGGCGAGTACAACGTGTTGGCCGTCAGCTTCAAGGTCGAGGAACGTGTTCGGGGGTGATCCGCTGAACGGCGCCGGCGGCACCGGCGTTGCCGATGGCGAAGGAGACGGCCCGTGGCTCCCGCGTTGCGCGCTGTGCTTGAGCGTGATCGATCCGAAGCGCCTCCGCTGACGCCGGGCAGGCTCGTTTGGCAATGTCCAGCTCGTTGTAGCCTTGATCGATCTGGCGATAGCCGGCCACGGCGGTTCCCGTAAACAGGTTGCCGCGGCCGTCGGTGCCGAGTACTGCAACTGTCCGGCACCGAACGCGTTCAGGGCTCGGTCTGTTCTCGCGTCGGAGGCGGCTCGACCGAACCAGTTAACTCGTCGTCGACGTATGCGCCATGTTTGCTCGGTTGTGACGTTGCTGCCCTGCGCGGCCTAGTGCGGAAGGTGGTGAGGTAGGGGATCGTGATCTTCGTGGGCGCCGGCGTCGCCACGTTGCCGCGGAATCCGGCACGGAACCCCCCAGGGCGTGCGTTCGACCGAAA
Organism: Vulcanimicrobiota bacterium; assembly: GCA_963743605.1. Lineage (GTDB taxonomy): Bacteria > Vulcanimicrobiota > Vulcanimicrobiia > Vulcanimicrobiales > Vulcanimicrobiaceae > CAVUQJ01. The sequence goes on from CAVUQJ010000020.1 coordinate 263,607, forward strand.
CGCCGACGAAACCCCGGGGGCGCCCTGCTGGTTGGTGAGTCCGACGGCGGTGTCGGTGAACGCTTGCGGCGAACTGTTGCTCAACTGCGAGCGCAGGAGCCTGAACGGTGGTCGGGCTGTCCGAAAACACCGAGTGCTTCCATCCGCGATGACTTTGCCGAGCAGTGTCGCGAAGGAAAACGGCGAGTCGTCGGAACCGAGCGACGTTCGTATTGCAGCATCAGCACGGCTGCACTTCCCTTTCAGCGTGTTGAAATGTTGAAGCGTTGATGGCCTGGAACGTCGCGCACGTAGGAGAGATGCTCGGCAGGGGGTTCGGGGCGGCGAGCGCCTTAGCCGCGACCACGCCCTGGGACTGCGTTCTGCACGGTCTCCACGAAGGCGCCGTTCTGCGAAAACCTGCTGGCGATGTTGACATCCTCCCCATGCGGGGCGCTGATATCGCCTGTTCCCCCGCGGCCAGCGCGCGAGAGGCGCAGGTGCTTGGGCCGATTTGAACAGCTTCACCGGTATCGGCGTGCCCTCAAAAAGCGCGCGTTGCACTCGGCGGCGGCGTCCCAAGGGGACTGGCGTTACTATCGTAACGCCAGTCCCGGAACGACGCCGCCGCCGAGTCAAGACGCGCCGGTCCAGTCGGGCACGCCGATACCGGTGAAGCTGTTCAAATCGGCCCAAGCACCTGCGCCTCTCGCGCGCTGGCCGATTCCGAACGGCGATATCAGCGCCCCGCTAACGCAGGATGTCAACATCGCCGGGACCTTTTCGCAGAACGGCGCCTTCGTGCAGGCCGTGCAGAACGCGGTCCAGGGCGTGGTCGCGGCTAAGGCGCTCGCCACCCCGAACCCCCTGCCGAGCATCTGTCCTACGTGCGCGACGTTCCAGGCCATCAACGTCTTCAACGTTCAACACGCTGAAGGGCAGTGCGGCCGGGCTCCTGGTCGCCGCCGTCGACGTCGCTCCGACGACTCGCCGTTTTCCTTCGCGACGCTCGGCGACCTCATCGCGGGTGGAACCGCGGTGGTCTCGGACGGCCCGACCACCGTCGGGTTCCTGCGCTCGCAGTTGAGCAACAGTTTGCCGCAAGCGTTCACCGACACCGCCGTCGGACTCACCAACCAGCAGGGCGCGTCGAGCGTCAGTTTCGTCGGCGTTTCGGTCGAACGCACGCCGTCTCCGGTTCCGTCCGTTCCGCCGCATACGGCGACGCCGGCGCCCACGAAGATCACGATCCCCTACCTCACCACCTTCGCACTAGCCGCGCAGGGCAGCAACGTCGCGACCGACGACGTTGCGCATACGTCGACGACGGTTAACTGGTTCGGTCGAGCCGCCTACGACGCGACGGACCGAGCCCTGAACGCGTTCGGTGCCGGACAGTTGCAGTACTCGGCACCGACGGGCCGCGGCAACCTGTTTACGGGAACCGCCGTGGCCGGCTATCGCCAGATCGATCAAGGCTACAACGAGCTGGACGGCGTCCAAACGAGCCTGCCCGGCGTCAGCGGAGCGCTTGCGACGATCGATCTCAGCGCTCAAGCACGGCGCCGCAACGCGGGCGCAACGGCCGTGTCCTCGCCATCGGCAACGCCGGTGCCGCCGGCGCCGTTCAGCGGATCACCCAACGCGTTCCTCGACCTGAAGCTGACGGCCAACGCGTACTACTCGCCGACAAATCAAGGGAATCGGACGCTCGGAGCGGCGGCGTCGTGGGCCGTACAGCGAGTTCTCGCTGACCGGCAACGCCTCGTGGTCGACGCAGACGGCGGCGCTCGTCGCAGCGACTTCGCTGAGTTCGCAGTTGGGCGACTCGCCGCTACAAACCGCGATCAACCAATTGCCGGCAAGCCAGCGCACGACCGCGTTTGGCGGCAAGGACTACGTCCTTGGCGCTTCCTCATTCGTATCCGTTCACCGCCGATAAGGCGCAATACGCCAAGATCGGCGCCGGGTACGACTTCGACCACATCGCCCCGTCGTGTATGTCGACAACTCTGACGCTCCACGAAGGCACGAAGCTCGTCCCTCAGTCAGGCATCTTCTGCAAGATCAATGCGCCCCAGGACCTGCCGCTCGTCAACGGCTCGCTCGTCGTCGGCCCCGTCGTCCTCGCCGGATACTACGCTCCGACGTTCTATCAGGGACAGGCGTCTTCGACCGACCGCGTCTACAGCGCCATTCTTTCGTACAAGATCACTCCCTGCGACAGCGTCACGGCAAGCTCGTCGAACGACTCCGCCACGCTGGGCAGCACCTCCAACAGTCAGATCAAGGAGAGCGTCCAGGCAGAACTCGATCACTCTACCCGCGTCAAGTGGCTGCAACGAGATCGCTTCATGGGCCACCCGTTTGCGGGCTACCAAAATACGTTTGGTTACACTACGACGCTCTATCAAACGCCGCCGGGTAGCGCGAGCCAACGTATCATTCCGCTGCCATACGTGACGCACGCGTATCAGGAATACGTGGGCGTGCGGGTCGGTAACCGTTCGACGGGCACGGCCCTTGCCCCGGCCTGTTTCACGTCGTAACGCCCGTTCGGCAACTAAAGCATTGGAGGATAGCGTCGTGCGCGTACATCGATTCACTTACCTGCCGAGGTTCCGATACCTATGGGCTGTCGCGGGCGCCGGCGTCATCTTGGCCGCCGGCGCCTGTGGACCGACGCCGCCGCCGGGGCCGCCTCCGCCGCCGTTCGTCGTAACCGGCGCCTCAACCGGCTCTGCCGCAAAGTACAAGTACCTCGACGCGACGATGCGTTCGTTTATGCAGCAGTATGGGATCCCAGCCGGCCAGCTCGCGATCGCGGACGCGGGGCAGGTCTTGTTCTCCCACGCATACACGAACACGGCATACACGACATACATCACGGAACCGACGTTCATCATGCGCGTCGCGAGCAACTCGAAGGCGCTCGTGTGCGCCGCGATCACAGAACTGTACGCCATGCACGTGCTCAGCCCGGATATCCACGTATATTCGTTCCTGGGCGTCCATGCGCCGCTACTGCCGAACCAGCCCGGCGACCCGCGCGCCGAGGCGATTACGATCCGGGAACTCGTGGCTCATACGGCAGGCCTTAGCGGCGCCGACGACACGTTGTCACCCGAGTTCAACATGTGGTCGATCGAGGTCGCGGCGGGAAACACGGGACCGCTCACGGACGCGCAGTTTACCGCATACCCCTCTACGGCCAGCGTCTAAAGCATACTCCCGACACCATGTACCTCTATCGGACCGACGGCGACTACTTGCTTGTCTGCTAATCATCAAGAAGGCGACAGGTGAATCCTACATCAATTGGGTCTCTTCGCACGTGCTCCGGCCGCTCGGCATCACGGACGCGGTCGTCAGCGCGACCGCGCTCTCCGGCCGTCGTCCCAACGAGGTCCGCTACTACGATCCGAACGCGGGGCGATCGGTCTTGACCCCGCAGCTTGACACGACGCTGCACAAGACCTATGGCGGCATGAGCGTGATGGAGGTCCTCGACGGCCCGGCGAGCATCGCGATCTCGGCACAATCGCTCGCGGTCCTGGCGGGTAGGTATAACGTTTACGGGTTGGGCGGCCGCCGGACGGGGAGCGGAACGGCAAGGATCGTGGGGTCGGCACCAGTTCGTGGCTCGAATCGACGACGAACGGGCTCGACTTCTCCTTCATCTTCGACACGCGAGTGAACGCGGAGGGGCAAGAGATTCCGCAGTCGACATTTCGGGCATTCGGCGAGCGACTGGGAAAGATGCTGGAATCGAGCGCCGCGCGGTAAGCCTTTCCAGTCCGCCGCCCGGTGCGACGACGGCGAGGGTCCGCCGCGCTTGCGGCTAACGCCTGCAACCCCCAATTTCTAAATAGGAGAAGCACCGTGAAGATGCAGTCAAACTTGGGCGTGCGGATCGCGGCCGCGGGTGCGGGCTTTAGACGTCCTCGCGCTCGCCGCGGGGTTCGCGATCAGTCCGGCGCTGGCGGGGAAGAACGATAGCAGACGGATTCGGCGCGGCCAAGGGATGCAACAGCGCGAACCCGGCGCTTCCAGCGCCAGAATCAAGGCGCAGGCCCGGGACTTAAGGGCCGGCAGCGCCGGCGGCCCCGGCGTCGTCGGCCAGACGACGTTCTTCAGCACGTCGAACGGCTCGGCCGGCGTCACCGGCCTCGACCTCGCGACGGTGCCGACGCCGGAAGGCACGCCGCTCAACAACGCCGGCGTGCTCGGCAAGTCGGCCAGCGGGATGGCGCTCTACGGCGAGACGTTGGACCGGAGTCGGCGTGCGCGGCACGGCCTCGACCAGCGGCACCGCCGTCGACGCGAACGCGACGAGCGGCAACGGCGTGTTCGGCACGACGCTGAGCAATGCGGTACACGTCTCGTCGGCGGGCGTCTTCGGCGAAGACGTTCGAGTCGTTCGTCGCAGGCGTACGGCGTGCTGGGCTTCTCGCGCACCGGCATCGGCGTGCAAGGCGACAACTTCGAGGTCGGCGTCAACCTAAAACTCCGCCGTCGTCGGGTTGACATTCAGCTCGCAGATCCTCACCTATTTCCCGGCGTTTCCAACAGGCGGCCTCTTCAACTCCGACACCGGCGAAGGCATGGTCGCGGAGACGAGCGGCGCACAAGCCGAGGCGCTGTCCGCCGCGATCCGGCGGCGGTCGGATATGCGCGGTTACGCCGCCCAGACCGAAGTCATTGAGGTCGACAACGCCGGCAGATGATCCTCGCGGGCAAGTTGACGCAACACGGCCATCCCGGTGCGATCACCCACACCAACGGCGCGGGCGATGTCGTCATGTATGCCCCGAGCGAAGCGGCGGCGACGGTCAAGGACGTCGGCAAGGAACGCTGGTAAACGGACAATCTTACGTGCACATCGATCCGCGCTTCCGCGCGACGATGAGCGCGGGCCAGCCGTACCTGGTTTTCGTGACGCCGCAGGGCGACACCGACGGACTCTACGTCACGCAGAAGACGCCCACCGGATTCGCGGTGCGCGAACACGGCGCACATCGAACGTCGCGTTCGACTACCGCATCGTCGGCGAGCCGATCGATGGCACCGGTACGCGGTTGCCGAGCGCGCCGCGCCTCGGCAGCGGTCACTTTACCCGCCACTCCGTCGAGCGACGCAGCGACTTCATCGCGAGCCGCGGGGTGCAGCGCTACTGATACGACCGGCCGGCGCCACCGTTAGAAAACCTGGAGCGCCGCCGCACGCATCGAGCGACGGCGCTCACTCTTTGCTAGATGTCGCTCGATTCTACGGTGACAGCGAGAAGACGGTGCCGTACCCCCCGCCTATACCAAACTGCGTCGTCCCATAGAGCGTACCGTCGATGTTTACGAGGTTGCCATTGGGCTCTCCACCCAAACCGTCACTGAACGTGAGGAGCACCGTCTCTTGGCCGCTGGTCGAGACCGAAAAGATCGTCCCTGCATCCGCACTCCCGCCGAGCGCTGTCGTGCCGTACAGTAGCCCGTTGACCAGAGTCAGGCCGGGATTGGGGTCGTCGCCGTCGTCGCCACCCAGGAAGTGATAGACGCTCTCCTTACCTGCGCGCGATGCGAAAGATGGTGCCGTGCTCGCCCGGGCCCGCCCCCGCGGTTCCGTACAACACGCCGTCTACATCGGTGAGGCCACCGTTCGGGTGGCCTCCATCGCCCCCGCCCTTGAAACTGTAAAGGACGCGCTGCTTCCCCGCCTTCGAAAGACTGAATACCGTACCGTAACCACGCGAGCCGCCGTTGGTCGTCGTTCCGTAGAAGGTACCACCGACGTTGAGTAGCGCGCCGGCCGGGTTGGCACCGTTTCCCACACCGGTGAAGGTGTACAGCACGCTCGCGTTGCGGTTACGCATGATCCGGTAGGCCAGTCCGCAGCCATCCCAACACCATGACCCTCCGGTGCCACCCGCGGCCGTCATCCCATATAGTGTTCCCTTGACGTTGATGAGCGGCCCCGGAGTGTTGCCGTTTGTACCGGTAAACGAGTAGACGGTACGCAGTTTGCGACGTTCCTTAGCCGAAAGATCGTGCTGCAACAACCAGGATCGGCTTCAGTCGTGCCGTAGAGCGCGCCGTCGGCCTCCGTCAGAGGGGTTGATGGGTTGGCCCCGTCGGCCTCGTCTCGAAAGCTGTAGAGCAGCCGCTCCGCGCCGGAGGTGCTGATCGCGAAGACCGTCCCGCCGTCGTGTTCGTCCCCATAGTACGTCGTGCCGTACAGGGTACTCCCGATGGCGACGCCGGCTCGGGGGTACGCGCCGTCGCTGCCCCCGCGGAACGTGTAGAGCGACGTAAACGTCGCGCTGCTCGGCCTGCCGTGCCCCAAACGAGAGATGCCCGCACCCGCGCCCCCCGATGGTAACGCGGACGTTGCTGGCGAGCAGCCCGTTAAGGCGATAACACAGAGCGCTACAACGTAAAATCGCACACGTCCCTCATTTCGCAGAGTCCCTGCGGGTTCGCAACGCGGCCCGCGGCATCTCTCCCCTGCAGGCGCCCGGAACCCCTTCAAGAACTGTAATTCGTCGCAGCACGTCCGGAGTACCGACATGCGCATCTCACAGATGTACCGGCCAGTCGCCGTCGTCGTCTTTGCTATTCTCGCCGCGGATCGCGCCGGCGCTGCCGTCCAGATGCCTGTGCCTGTGCGCTCCGCCGTTACGCCTGCACGCAACTCGCCCTGGGTCATGCATGCTCGTCCGCACAACGTGAAGAATAGATTCGACTGGGCGATCACGATGACGCAGTCTATTTTTGGTGGTACCTACATCTATGACGAGCTGAATGGGAACCAGGTCGCATCGCGTTATACGTGCGGAGGCGGGTATGGCGCCGCCGCCGATAACGGCAATAGTTTCTTTGCGCTCGGCAGCACCGGACTCGTCACCATTTATCGGGCCACGGCTCAGAGCATCGAGCCGGTTTCGACGCGACCCTTACCTCGGGTTCCGCCATGGGCCTCGCCTTCGACTCAAGTGGCAATCTTTACGCTACGGACTGGCCCTCCAGCTGTTGGGACACCTTCACGGCGGCCGCCGTCGCGAGCGGCGGCGCAAGCAGCGGACAGACCTGCAACGTGAATTTTTCGAGCATCTACAACCTGGCCACGTACGGAACGGCATTGTACGTCGCAGGGCAGGACGCCGCGTCGGGCGCGCTCGCGATCGGCACGACATCGAAACTGTTGCAAGACGTTCAAACGGACCTCGACGGCGTCAACAACGGGCTGTGCGCGGCATATTCCCTGAGCTACCCGGGAGGCGTCGCTCTGACCAAGGACGGACGGATGGTCGTAAACAATGCGCTCGGCTGCGTGACCATATACAAACCGCCCTACGATCGTAAGGCGATACGCCACTTCAGTTGGGTCGCGTACAACCTGAGCTATTCCGGGATCGCAATCGGGAAGGTCACAAACACCATCTACGGTGCGGGTGCGACGACCATCAGCACCGACATCGGGTTCGCGACGGAGTGGAACTTTGCAGGCAAGGTGCTCATCCCTCAGACGTTTCCAATGAACAGCGAATATGACGCCGCGGTGGCCACCATCTATGATTAGTTCGGCCGCCGCAATGGTTCGATTGCTCGTGTGCGCATGCGCACTCCTTTGCTTTGGGGGACTCGGGGCCGCCGCGGTTGCTGGGGGCTTTCTGTGCGACGTTCCCGGCACCGTGACCGGGCGAGCGACCCTCAGCGCGCACGCCGATACCTTATATGTGTATGCGACGGTGGGCCCGGTGCCGGGACAACCCAACGACGTTGACGCGGCGACCGCGGCGATGCGCTGAAGCCGTTCCCCGGCACGGCACTGCGCCGGTTCACGACGGTGCTCGGGTTGACGAACTGCGCTCGACGTGGACGATCGCCTGCAGACCGCGGCGACGTGATGCCGGCGCGCGCGCCGAGCGGCTTGCCACCGCCACCGGCGTATCGATCGGGCCGCCGACCATCGTCACGCCGGGCGGCCTCAGAGGCGGCCGCTTATCCGTGTGACCCCAGCCGGATGACCCTAGCCTTTCCCGTCGACGGCGATCTTCCGCAGGACGGGAACGTGGAATACGGTCTGTTC
>CAVUQJ010000021.1:0-16397 GCA_963743605.1 Vulcanimicrobiota bacterium
GCTAACGATCCGCGCTGCCGACGTAGGCGGTGTTCTCGATCGCCCGCGCCCGCAACAGCGTCTCGAACTGCATCTCCTTCAGTGGACCGGCGAGCCAGGCCGCCGGCAACACGATCGCCTGCGCGCCGAGCCGGACCAGGTGCCGCGCCTGCTCGGGAAAGCGGACGTCGTAGCACGTCAGCGCGCCGAAGCGCACGCCGTCGATCTCGAACAGCAACGTCCCGCCTTCGCCGGCGACGAGCCGGTCCGACTCGCGGTAGCCGAACGCGTCGTAGAGGTGGATATTGCGGTACGTGCCGCGTACGCCGCCCGCGTCGTCGACGAGGACCAGCGTGTTGTACGCCCGCTCGTCGCCGTCCGCGCGCTCGAACATTCCGGCGAGGATCCAGACCCGCGTCTCGCGCGCGAGCGCTTGCAGCGCGGTCGTGAACGCGCCGCCGACGCTCTCGGCGACCGGGCCTAGCGGGAGGGCCGGATCGCCGAAAAAGTGCATCGACGCCTCGGGGAACACGACGAGCCGCGCGCCGGCCGCGGCCGCCTGGTGCGCTCGCGCCTCGATCGTCGCGAGGTTCGCGCGCTTGTCACCACCGACGGCGATCTGTGCGAGCGCCAGTTTCGTTGCCATTGCGGCGCCGTTCGGCATGCGACAAAAAGAGCCCCGCGGTGCGAGCGCGGGGCTTTGGGTTGGTGCCTTGCCTTTTCGTTCGGAGGAGCTTCCCTACGTCTGAGTATTACCTGTGTTCGCCGAGATCACGCTCGACGGTGCGAACCGCTCGCACGTGTTCGATGGCTGCCGGGTGGGCCGCGTTGATCGGAGCCCGCACGGCCACCGGGATCGCGGCGCGGCGGGTGGCCGTTGCCGGGATGTACGCCGCGGTGGTCACGCCTGCCGGGTGCACGACCGTGTAACTACCCGCGGGACGGCGCGCCGTGCTGTAGTAGCCGTTGTTGTTGTAGCCGTTGTTGTTGTAGCCGTTGTTGTAGTAGCCGTTGTTGTAGCCGCCGTTGTAGTAGCCCGTGTTGTAGCCGGGTCCGTACCCGCCGTAACCGACCGGGATACCGTTTTGGAGGATCTGACAGCTGTTGCCGTTACACGCGATCTGTTGACCGACGTTGCCCGGATAGTAGCTCTGGCCGTTGGGCAGAACGACGTGCCCATCTTCGTAGACGGCCGCGCCCCAGGGCGTGTACCCCTGGACCGTGTTCGCCAGCTGGTTCTTGTGCTGGACGTTCGCGTAGGTGGCGATGCCGGCGGCGAGCGCCGCGGCACCGATGATGACATCGGTACTCTGCTGATCGGCCTTGGCCGGCTGCGGCATCGCGAGACCAAAAGTGGCGATGAGGGCTCCGGCGGCGAGGATGGTAGAAAGACGTTTCATCGTGGTCTCCTTCTTGTGGACAGGCTACCGCCGTAGGCTGTGACGACCCTGGAGCAGGGATGAAGCTCGCGTGAAAAAAGCTCGGTCCGGATTGCGCCCTGCCCGAGCGAGCGGCAGAGGCATTTACCGGGGGCGCGGGCTATCACTCGCCATGTCCACCCGGCTGCGCTACGGGGCCGTTCTCACCGTAGCGTTGGCGTGCGTCCTCGGAGCGCCGGTTGCGCGGGCTGCGGCCAACCCGCTCACTTCCATCGGCGTCGGCGTTTCGCCGGCGACGAACACGGCGCCGCCCGGCGTCGCGCAGGAAGGCATCTACTCGACGGTGCCGGTCCGCGTCGACGGCGCGCTGCTCTTCCATCTCGCGATCGCGCAGTCGCCGCAACTCGGCCATGCCGCGGCTCAGGAAGCCGCCGCGTTACGCGGTCAGGTCACGCAAGCGGCGATCGGGCAGATCCTCGCGGAGAACGGCCCGGGGCTCGGCACCATCTACGATCCGGACTCGCTCAAGGTCACGGCGCAGATGCGCAACGGCGAGGCGGTGATCTACGCGCAAGACAAGGATCACGCGGCTTCTCCGCTCCTCGCGGTCACGGAAGCCGACGCGCAGTACGACCGGGTCCCGCTCGACGCGCTGACGGAGCGCTGGCGCAGCATCCTGGACGATGCGCTCGTCAAGGGTCTGCGCACCCGCCAGCCGGAGTCCTACGTGCGCAGCACCGCGGTTGCGCGCTGGCTGATCGTCGTCTTGATCGTTTTGACCGCGCTCCTCGCGGCGGTCTACTTCTTCCTCCGCCGTCACGCCCGCGCGCTGCAGGCGTTCGCCGAGCGGGCGGAGAGCGATGCGAAACACGCGCAAGCCGAGCTCGCCAACCGCGCCGACCTCGACGAGCAGGAACGCGAGCGCCTCGTCGCCTCGATCGCTCAGGCGGTCGGGCCGCGCACGCGTCTGCGGTTGCTGCGGTCCGGCCTCGCGGCCATCGTATGGACGGGCCTCGGGTCGTGGATCATCGGGGTGCTCGTCGTCCTCTCGCTGTTCCCCGCGACGATGCCGCTCGCGTTCGAATTGATCGAGCGCGTCGTCGCGATCGTAGCGATCCTCGTCGCGGCGGCGCTGCTCAACCGGATAGCAGACGTCGTCATCCAGCGCTCCTTCCTCGCGTGGCAGAACGGCGGTCTCCCCAAGGAGCGCACCCGGCGCGCGCTGCGCACGCCGACGATCGTCGGGGCGATCAACGGCTCCAGCAGCACCGTCGTGTACTTCATCGCCGGCCTCGCGATCCTGTCGCAACTGGGATTCTCCGCGCTCTCGGTGCTCGCGGTCGGCGGCATCGCGGCGGTTTCCCTGTCGCTCGCCGCCCAGAATCTGATCCAGGACGTCGTCAACGGGTTCTTCGTGCTGTTCGAGGACCAGTATGCCGTCGGCGACTTCATCATGATCGGCGGCCACGAAGGTCTGGTCGAATACGTGAGCCTGCGCATCGTGCGGATCCGCGACGACCGCGGCAGCGTCGTCACGATCCCACACGGCCAGGCCAGGATCGTGGTCAACGAGTCGCGCCATTGGTCGCGCGTCGACTACCGCGTCACGATCGCGGCCGGGGCGGACGTTCGAACGCGCGCTCGCGATCGTGCGGGCCGTGATAAAGCGGCTCGCGAGCGAGCCTGACTGGAGTGAATCGCACGTCGAGTTGGAGTGGATCGGGGTCCAGTCGATCTCGCGGCTCGGGATCGTCGTGCGGGCCCGCGTCAAAACCGCGGCGGGCGAGCAGTGGCGCGTCTCGCGCGAACTCTACCGCCGGAGCGCTGCCGAGTTCGCGGCCGCGAAGATCTCGCTCGGATTCGATCCCACGACGGCGGTCGCGACGCCCCCCGCGTGAGCGCCGTCTCGGGGCGCTCGGCCCGAGTGCCAACCGCCTGGCACCGTCCACGCGCACACTAGCCGCATGCAGATCGTCGACGGCGCGCCCGTCTATTCCGCCTCCGACCTGAACGACTTCCTCGCCTGCGAGTTTCTGACCGGCCTCGAGACGCAGGTGATGCGGGGGGAACTCGTGCGGCCCGACGGCCGCTCCGAACAGGCCAAACGCCTCGCGGAACTCGGCGACGAGCACGAGCGCCGCTACCTCGCGCAACTCGCCGCCGGCGGGGTCGCCGTGACGACCATCGCGAGACCGTCGCCGGGCGCCGACCGTGGCGCCGCGTTGCGTGCAGCGGCCGACAAAACGGCCACGGCGATGCGCGCCGGCGCCGCGGCCATCTATCAGGCGACGTTCTTCGACGGCCGCCGCCTGGGCCACGCCGACGTGCTGCGGCGCGTCGAGACGCCGTCCGCGCTGGGGGCGTGGTCGTACGAGGTCGAGGACGCGAAGCTCGCGCGCAGCACCAAGCCGTACTTCCTCGTCCAGTTGTGCTTCTACAGCGACTTCGTCGCAGCGATTCAGGGCACGCCGCCGGTCGAGATGCACGCGGTCCTCGGCGACGGAACGCGCGCTTCGTACCGCGTCGCCGACTACGCCGCCTACGAGCGCATCGTGCGCGAACGGTTCGAGGCGCGGCTGTTCGCGACGCCGTCGCCGTTCGAACCGGCCGGGCGCGAACTCTACCCTTATCCGGTCGCGCACTGCGATCTCTGCCCGTGGCTCGCGCGCTGCGAGCGGCGCTGGCGCGACGACGACCACCTCTCGCAGGTCGCCGGGTTGACGCGGCTGCAGGAGCGGCGGTTGCGCGCGGGCGGGATCGCGACGGTCGCCGCGCTCGCCGGCTCGTCGCCGGAAGCGCGGCCGCCGAAGATGCCTGCGCGCACGTTCGTCAAGCTCGCGCGCCAGGCGCGGCTGCAGTTCGAACAGCGCGAGGCCGTCGCACGCGGCGACGCCGATCCGCTTCGCTTCGAATTGCTCCCCGACGAAGAGCCGCGACCGTCGCGGAACGGCGATCCCGAGCCCGTCCAACCGCGCGGCTTCGGCCTCCTGCCGCGGCCGTCGCCGGGCGACGTTTTCTTCGACATGGAGGGCGACCCGTTCTACGACGTTGCCCACGGCCTCGAGTACCTGTTCGGCGTGCACACGGACGACGAAGGCTATCGCGCGTTCTGGGGCTGCGTGCGCGATGCGAGCGAAGGCAGCGACGTCCGCGCGGAGCGGCGCGCCTTCGAGGCGTTCGTCGACTGGGTGATGGAGCGGCGCGCGCGCGATCCCGGCATGCACGTGTACCATTACGCGGCCTACGAGAAGACGGCGTTGCAGCGGCTCGCCCAGCGTCACGCGACGCGCGAGGACGAGGTCGACGTGCTGCTGCGCGAGGAACGGCTGGTCGACTTGCTGCGCATCGTGCGCCAGAGCATCGTCGTCGGGCAGCCGGGCTACGGCCTGAAGAGGATCGAGGCGTTCTACGGCGGTCGTTCCAAGGGCGAGATCGTGAGCGGCGATCAATCGGTGCTCGAGTTCGAACGCTGGCGCGCCTCGGCCGACGATCCCGCGGCGCGCGACGGCGCGATCCTGGCCGAGATCGAACGCTACAACGCCGAGGACTGCCGTTCGACGTACAACTTGCGCGCCTGGCTGCTGACGCTGCGCGAGCGCGCGGAGCGCGACTTCGGCGCGCCGATCCCGTACTACGACGGCAAGCCGCCCGAAGAGGTCAAGGAGCCCGGACCGGATCCGCACCACGACGTTGTCGAGGCCCTGAACGAGGCGATCCCGCCCGACTTCGATCCCGAGGAACGGGGCGCCAGGAACGATCCGATCTGGCCCCTCTGGCTCGCGCGCCAAACGCTCGACTACCACCGCCGCGAGGCGCGGCCGGAGTGGTGGCGGTTTCACGACCGCTGCGAGACCTTCCGCGACGATCCGGAACACCTGCGCGACGACGGCGAAACGATCGTCGGACTGGAGCTCGCGGGCAAGCCGGAGCGTGTCGCGCGCTCGCTCGTGTATACGTTCCGCATCCCGCTCCAGGAGTGCAAGGTCGAGGGCGGTTCCGGCTGGGATCCCAGCACGCGCAAGAAGGCCGGCACCATCGACCTGATCGAGTTCGGCCCGGAGGCCGGAACGCTGCGGCTGCGGCGCGGCCCGAGCTACGAGAGCAAACCGTTGCCGCGCGCGCTGATCGCGTTCGATCACTATCCGTACGAGCCGCTGCGGACGGCGCTCGCGCGGTTCGCCACGGCCCTGCTCGAGGGCGCGCCCGCGAGCGGCAGGTACCGCGCCGCCTACGATCTGCTGATGGCCGCGACTCCGCGGCTGCGCTCGTTCGCGCGCGGTGCGGTGCTGCAGCCCGACCGCGTCGACGCCGGCGCGCTCGCGCGGCTGATCGGCGATCTCGACGAGAGCTATCTGTTCGTGCAAGGACCGCCGGGTTCGGGCAAGACCTATCAGGCCGCGCACGCGGTCGTGGGCTTGATCGCGGCGGGGCGCGCCGTTGGCGTCACGGCGAACAGCCACAAGGCGGTCAACAACGTGCTCGACGAGGTCGAGCGCATCGCCGCCGAGCGCGGCATCGGCCTGCGGGGCCAGAAGGTCGCCGCGAAGGACGACGCCGACGCGCAGTACCGTTCGAAGTACACGATCCTCGGGCCGATCGAGAACGTGACGCAGTTCCGTCCGGGAGAGGGCAACCTCTACGCAGGAACCGTTTGGGCGTTCACGCGCGAAGTGATGGACGGCACGATCGACTACCTCTTCGTCGATGAAGCCGGACAAGTCGCGTTGCCCAACGTCCTCGCGGCGGCGACCGCCGCGCGCAACGTCGTGCTGTTCGGCGATCCGCAGCAACTGCCGCACGTGCGTCACGCGCAGCACCCGGGCGACGTTGGCGCGTCCGTCCTCGATCACCTTCTCGGCGCGGAGCGGCACACCGTCGATCCGACCCGCGGCGTGCTGCTCGACCGGACGTATCGGATGCATGCCGACGTCTGCGGATTCATCTCGGATCTCGCGTACGACGGGCGGCTCCGTCCGGTCGAAGGTTGCGAACGGCAGCGCGTCGACGCGGCCACGCTGACCGGCACGGGGCTGCGCTGCATCTTGCTCGAGCACGACGAGGCGCGCGTTAGTTCGCCCGACGAGGCGAACACGATCGCCGACGAAATCGAACGGCTCCTACACGGCACGGTCACCGACTGCGACGGCACGACGCGCGGCCTCGTCCCGTCGGACATCATCGTCGTCACGCCCTACAACGCGCAGCGCCGCTGCATCGAACAGGCGCTCAAGGCGCGCGGCGGCGGAGCCGGCGACGTCCCCGTCGGAACGGTCGACAAGTTCCAGGGACAGCAGGCCTACGTCGTGTTCTTCTCGACCGCCAACTCGACGCCCGACGACGCGCCGCGCGGGATCGAGTTCGTCTTCGACCGCAACCGCCTCAACGTCGCCATCTCGCGCGCACGCGCCCTCGCCGTCTATGTCGGCAGCCCCGAACTGCTGCGGGCGCGCCCGACCTCGATCGGCCGGATGGGGGCACTCGCCGCCGGCTGCGGCCTGGTGACCGCGGGCCTCGCAGGAGACCAAACGTACGTTCGATAATGCGGGCGGTAGAAGTACCGCATGGAACAGCTCGGCCTCCTCCTCACGGGCGCGACGACGCCCCGCACCATCGTCGACGACGAGACCGGGACGATCGTCTACTATCCCGGCGTGGCCGCGCCGGAAGAGGCCAAAGCCTGGTTCGAAGCCCTGCTGACCGCGATCGATTGGCGGCACGAGCGGCGGCCGATGTACGACCGCGTCGTCGACGTCCCGCGGCTGGTCGCCTACTTCGGCGCGGACGAGGCGCTGCCCGACATCGTCGCAACGATGAAGGCGCGCGTGGAGGACCGGCTCGGCTTGCGCTTCGGCAGCGTCGGCTTCAACCGCTACCGCGACGGACGCGACAGCGTCGCGATGCACCACGACCACAAGAACGAGATCGAACCGCGGTCACCGATCGCGCTGTTGAGCCTCGGCTCGACGCGCACGATGCGGCTGCGCACCATCGCGACGCCGCGGCGGACGCTCGCGGTCGCGCTCGAGCCCGGGAGCGTGCTGCTGATGGCCGGCGCGTCGCAAGAGTGCTGGGAGCACGGCATCCCAAAAACGGCCGAGCCGGTCGGCGAACGCATTTCCGTGGCGTTCAGACGACCGGCTCGTCGCGATTCAACCTAGCGCTCGAGGGCGCGATTCCTAGAAGTCGTCCTCGGGGCCGCTGAGCGGCGCGGCCTCCTCGTCGTCCTCTTCGGGTTCGCTCTCCTCGTCTTCGTCCTCGAGGACGTAGCCTTCGTCGACCTCGTCTTCTTCGGCCGGCGCCCCTTCTTCGATCGCGTCGTCGACCAAGACGTCGTCGCCGAGCGCCCCGCGCAGCACGAGTCCCGCGTCGCCGTCGAGTTCCGGCGGCGTGGACGGCATCGCGGCACGCGGTGCGGCAGCGGCGGTGACCGCCGCGACCTCTTCGTCGCTCGCCTCCGCCTCTTCGTCTTCTCCTCAACGTCGGTCGCAAGCGCCGTCGCCGAGCGCCGCTCCGGCGCCCGCGGCGCCGACGCGCTGCTGCTCGACCTCGCGCGCCGCGACCGCGGTCTGCGAGAGACGCGGGTCGTCGTCGCCCATGAGCAGAGCCGATCTCTTGCGCGCGCTCCGCCATGTCGTCGTCCTGAATCCGGATCTCGACCTCTTCGCGGTTCTCGGTGAGCACTTTCACGTCGAGCGCGAGCGATTGGAGTTCCTTGATCAGGACTTTGAACGACTCGGGAACGCCCGGTTCGAGGACGTTCTCGCCCTTGACGATCGCCTCGTAGGTCTTGACGCGACCGACGACGTCGTCGGACTTGACGGTGAGCAGCTCTTGCAGCGTGTAGGCGGCGCCGTAGGCTTCGAGCGCCCACACCTCCATCTCGCCGAAGCGCTGTCCGCCGAACTGCGCCTTGCCGCCCAGCGGCTGTTGCGTGATCATCGAGTACGGACCGGTCGACCGTGCGTGGATCTTGTCGTCGACCAAGTGCGCGAGCTTGAGCATGTAGATGTAGCCGACGGTGATCGGACGATCGAAACGATCGCCCGAGCGGCCGTCGCGCAGCCACGTCTTGCCGTCCGCCGGCAGGCCGGCGTCCTGCAGCCACTCGCTGATGTCTTCGGCGTGCGCGCCGTCGAAGACCGGCGTCGCGATCTGCATGTCGAGCATCTTGGCGGCCCACCCGAGGTGGGTCTCCATGATCTGCCCGAGGTTCATGCGCGACGGCACGCCGAGCGGGTTGAGCACGATGTCGACGGGCGTCCCGTCCTCGAGGTACGGCATGTCCTCTTCGGGGAGGACCTTCGCGATGACGCCCTTGTTGCCGTGACGGCCCGCCATCTTGTCGCCCTGGAGAATCTTACGCTTCTGGGCGACGTAGACGCGGACGAGATGGTTCACGCCCGGCGACAACTCGTCGCCGTTCTCGCGCGAGAACATCTTGACGTTGATGATCTTGCCCTTTTCGCCGTGCGGGACTTTCAGCGAGGTGTCGCGCACTTCGCGCGACTTCTCGCCGAAGATCGCGCGCAGCAGCCGCTCCTCGGCCGTCAGTTCGGTCTCGCCCTTCGGCGTGACCTTACCGACGAGGATGTCTTCCGGCCTGACCTCGGCGCCGATCCGGATGATGCCGTTCTCGTCGAGGTCCTTGAGCGAGTCTTCGCCGACGTTGGGGATGTCGCGCGTGATCTCTTCGGGGCCGAGCTTCGTGTCGCGAGCTTCGCACTCGTACTCCTCGATGTGGATCGAGGTGAAGCGATCGTCCTTGACCATCCGCTCGCTGATCAGGATGGCGTCTTCGTAGTTGAACCCTTCCCACGGCATGAACGCGACCAGCACGTTCTGGCCGAGCGCCATCTCGCCCTGATCCGAACTCGGACCGTCGGCGAGGATCTGGCCGCGCTGCACCTTCTCGCCGACCTGGACGATCGGCGTCTGGTTGATGCACGTGCCGGCGTTGGAACGGGTGAACTTGAGCAGGTCGTACTTCTCGTCGAGCCCGGTGTCGTCGCGCTTGACGGCGATCTCGCGGGCGTCGACGTAGGTGACCTCGCCGGCCGCATCGGCCAGCACGCAGCCGCCCGAGTCCTTGGCCGCGCGATACTCCATACCGGTGCCGATCAGCGGCGCCTGCGGACGCAGCAGCGGCACGGCCTGACGCTGCATGTTCGCTCCCATGAGCGCGCGATTCGCATCGTCGTGCTCGAGGAACGGGATCAGCGCCGTCGCGACCGAGACGATCTGTTTCGGCGAGACGTCCATCAACTGGACCTTGCCGGGCGGCTCGGTGACGTACTCTTCGGCATACCGGCAGACGACCTGGTCGGCCGTGATGCGGTGCGACTTTTCATCGACCGGCGTGTTGGCCTGGGCGATGATGAACTCGTCTTCGCGATCGGCCGTCAGATACTCGATGTCGTCGGTGACGAACCCGTCGCGCACGACGCGGTACGGCGTCTCGATGAAGCCGTAACGGTTGACGCGCGCGTAGGTCGCGAGCGAACCGATCAGTCCGATGTTCGGGCCTTCCGGCGTCTCGATCGGACAGATGCGGCCGTAGTGCGAGTGGTGGACGTCGCGGACCTCGAAGCCGGCGCGCTCGCGCGAAAGACCGCCCGGCCCGAGCGCCGAGAGCCGGCGTTTGTGGGTCAGTTCGGCCAACGAGTTCGTCTGGTCCATGAACTGCGAGAGTTGCGAGGAGCCGAAGAACTCTTTGATCGCGGCGACGACCGGCCGGATGTTGATCAGCGCCTGCGGCGTGACCGTTTCGATGTCCTGAACCGTCATGCGCTCGCGCACGACGCGCTCGAGGCGCAGCAAGCCGACGCGGAACTGGTTCTGCAGCAGCTCGCCGACCGAACGGATGCGGCGGTTGCCGAGGTGGTCGATGTCATCGCGCGTCACTTGCCCGGTCGCGACCTTGATGAGCCGCCGGATGACGGCGATCATGTCCTCGCGCAGTAGGCACTTCGCGCCCTCGGCGAGGACCGATCTCTGCGCCGTGCTCGCCCAGACCGGCGTGTCGACGGCGACCTTGATCAGCGGCTTGACGTTGCCGGCCGGGTTCAGGCCGAGCAGTTCGTACAGGTCGTACTCGATGAGCTTGCCGTCGTCGTTGGAGCGCACGACGATCTTGTTCGGCGCGACCGAAACGACGACGCCGTCTTTGTCGGCGATGACGTTCGGCTGCGGATGGCGCAGACCGGCCGCCGCGTACTCGCGCGCCAGCTTGCCGGCGAGCTTGTAGCGGCCGACGCCGGCGAGATCGTAGCGCTTCTCGTCGAAGAACAGCGACTCGATCAGTTTCTCGGCGTTGTCCGCGTTCTCGGGCTCGCCCGGACGCAGCTTCTTATAGATTTCCTTGAGCGCGTCTTCGCGCGTCTTGACGTCCTTGTCTTTCTCGAGACAGTTGACGATCAGCGGGCTGTTGTCGAACAGCGCCAGGATCGCTTCGTCGCTCTCCCAGTCGAAGCCGAGGTCCGGCCGCGACAGCGCGCGCACGAAGGTCGTGACGTAGATCTTGCGGTTCTTGTCGATGCGCACGCCGAGGGTTCCCTCGGTCTCGTCGTTCTTCGTGCCGTTGTCGGTCTCGAACTCGATCCACGCGCCGCGATTGGGGATGACGGTCGCGTTGTACGTCGGACGGTTGTTGGTGTCGATGTCCGTCAGGAAGTACACGCCCGGCGAACGCACCAACTGGCTCACGATCACGCGCTCGGCGCCGTTGATCATGAACGTGCCCTTGCCGGTCATGAGCGGGAAGTCGCCCATGAAGATTTCTTGGTCGGGGATACCCTTGATTTCGCCGGACTCCGCCGTGATCAGGCGGACGCGGACGCGCAGCGGCGCGCTGTACGTCATGTCGCGCTCGCGGCACTCCTCGACGGAGTACTTCGGATCGCCGAGCGAGTGCTCGCCGAACTCCAGAACGAGGTTACCCGTGAAGTCCTTGATCGGGGAGATCGACTCGAAGGCTTCGCGCAATCCCTCGGTGACGAACCAATGGAAAGACGCCTTCTGGAGTTCGATCAGGTCGGGGATGTCGAGTACGTGCGGGATCTTCGCGAAACTCATGCGAGCGCGCTTGGGGCCCGGGTCGTCGTATGCGTCAACCGTGAACGCGCCGGTCGCGAGCGCCGGCTGGGACGCAAATTGGGTTGTGTTGTTGGACGACGCCGGCTCAGCGGGGGAACGTTTGCTGCGGCTCGCTTTCCCCGTCGGGCTCTTAGGAGACTTGGGAAGCGTCGATTTCGCCATTATTTCTCTTAGTATCTCTCACCGTCAGCGCCACAGTACATTACCCAGGGGCGCGCACGACCGAATGGCGAGCGAGAGGTCTCGCCCGCCTGCGTACGTGAGTGCGCTCCCCGGGGCACAGGCGGATATCGTACCACCTTCCCTGTGGAGCGTCAAGCAAAGGGGCTTCGGTTCCTGCCGGAGGGGCGCGAAATATTCGGCGGGGGTTCCAGATCCCGCTCCATCGTTTGGTGGAGGATGCCGGCGTCCCAGATCCGGGCCGGCGTGCCCGGCTCCCCCGCGAAGCCCGCCCGCCGGTAGAATTCAACGGCGCTGACCTGGGCAAGCAGGCAGGCGCGACGGTAGCCGCGGCGGGCCGCCTCCGCCATCAGCGCGTCGAGCAGGAGACGCCCCGCGCCCAGGCCGCGGCCGGCCGGCAGCACCGCCATCCGGCCGATCTGGACCCGCTCGCCGTCCAACGGGTAGAACCGCCCGGTCCCGATCGCTTCGCCGCCTACTACTGCGAGCGCGTGCACGGCGCCCGCGTCGGTCTCGTCGTGCTCGTCCACTTCCTCGGCGAGCGGAACGCCCTGTTCCTCAACGAACACACGCACGCGGATTGCGACAGCCCGACGCATCGCCTCGGTGTCCCGGACGCCGAACAACTCAATCAGCATGATCGCATGCGCACTCTGTGTCGGCGACGCGCCCGAGCCCTACCTGGCGACGGCCCTGGCCGCGATCGCGCCGGTCGTCGACGTGCTCGTCGTCAACGACAACTCCGGGCTCGCGCGCAGCGACGCTCTGGCGACGATCGAGGCGAGCCCGTTCGCCGCGAACGGGCGGCTCGTCGTGGGCCGCTCGCGGTTCGTCGATTTCGCGACGATGCGCAACGATGCGCACCGCCTGCTCGCCGCGCTGGCGACGCCGCCGGACTGGGTGCTCTTCCTCGACGCCGACGAGGTGCACGGCGAGCAACTGCGCTACCTCGCGGCCGAGGTGTTGCCGCGGCTCGACCCCGGCGTCGCGGAACTCGACGCCTACACGTTCCACTTCTTCGGAACGTTCGGCTGGATCAGCGACATCGCCCGGCGGATGGTCTTCTATCGATTCGCGCCGGCGCTGCGGTGGGTCAACCCCGTCCACGAGAAGCTCGACGGCCTGTCCGGAACGACCGTCGTCGTGCCGTACATCTACCACCACTTCGGGAACGTCTTGCCGCCGCAACTGCTCGCCCGCAAACACGGCCGCTACTTCGAACTCGGCAACCCGGTGCCGCGCCCGCCCACGCCCGAGGAGGCGACGGACGACGTCTACCTGGCGAAGGCCGGCGCCGTCCGGCCGTATCGCGGGCGCCATCCGCGCGTCGCCGCCCCGCTCGTCGCGCGGATCGAACGGGAGAGCGCGGCGGCCTTCGCCGCGCTCGACGCGCAGTTCGTGGCGCGCCGCTCCGCCGGCGTTCGCGTGCGCACCGCGCTCCAGGGCGTCAACGAAACGCTGCGCGTCGCCCTGCGCCGGTTCGAACACCCCGGCCTCTACCGCGCGCCGACGGTGGCCGAGTGATGCGGCGCGTCCTGCTCTGCACCGGCGTCCTCGAGCGCGACGGCGCACTGCTGCTCGTGGCCTCGCGCTATCCGAACCACCCACAGCCGCTCTGGAACCTGCCCGGCGGCCGGCCGCGCGAAGGAGAACTCGTCGGCGAGGCCCTGGCGCGCGAGTGGCGCGAGGAGACCGGACTCGAGATTCGCATCGACCGGCTGCTCTACGTGAGCGAGTCGATCGATCCGAACGGCGGCGTCGCCTACTTTAACGCGACGTTCGCCGTGCGGGCGGACGGGGAGCCGCGCCTCCCCGACGGGGACGCGCACGTCGTCGGCCTCGCCTGGGTTCCGCGCGCGGAGTTGCCCGCGCGTCTCGTGGTCGGCGTCGTGCGCGATCCGCTGCTTCGCTGGCTCGCCGGCGACGAGCGCCGCTACTACGCGTTCGACGACGCGCGGATCACGATCGAGTTCGCGGACGAGCCTTAGCGCGTCGCGCCGAACCGCAGCCGCTCCCACTCGCGCCGCGACAGCGTGTAGAGGCAGACATCAACGGGGCGGCCGCGCACGACCGCGCCGTTCGGCTGAATCTTCAGTTGGACGAAGCCGACACGCTGCAACAGGCGCCGCGACGCCACGTTCTCCGGCACGCAGCAGGCGTCGATGCGTCCCATCCCGGCGTCGCCGAACGCGACGTCGATGATCGCGCGGACCGCCTCGACGGCGTAGCCCTTGCCGCGCGCGCCCGCGATCAGGCTGTAGCCGATCTCGGCGGCGGAGCTCTCGTGATCCGCGACGCGCAGCGAAACCCAGCCGACCGCGGAACCGGTCTGCGCCACGACGAGCAGCCACTCGAAGCGTCCGACGGCGCGGCCGTTGAACCGCTGCGGCCGGCCCGCGACGCGCCGGACGAACTCGTCCTGCGCGAGCTTCGGCACGTCTTGATACTGGCGCAGCTGCCCGCTCTGCATCACGCGCCACAGGGTCGCCGCGTTCTCGACCGTTACGGGTTCGAGCCGCAGCCGCTCGGTCGTCGTCACTTTCATGGGCCGAGCGACCCGTCGCGGAAGGCGCTGACCGCGAACCGGCCCGACTCGTCGGCCGCCGCGCGAAACGCGACGCGGTCGCCGGAGCGCGCGAGCAGCGACGCGCGGATCGTCGGCCGACCCGACGACGAAGATGCGGCGATCGCCGCGCAGCGTGAAGTAGACCGAGGCGGCGCCCGTCCCGATGCGGTCGATCACGCCGGACACCGCAACGGGGGCGCCCGCGCCGGCCGCGAGCGTTCCCCCGAGGATCGCCCGGTACTGCGCGAACGCGTCGTCGCGTGGCGAGGCTGCTGCGGCGTTTCCGACCACGACGCGTCCGTTGGCGGCTTGCACGAGGGCGAGACTCTGGTACTTTCCGGTGTCGGCGACGAGCGGCACGATCCACGTGTCTTGACCGTACACGTTGTAGAGGATCGGCTGCGTCGGCGCGAGCCGCCCCTGCCGGACGAGCGGATTCGACGCGACCGCCTGCTCCGCGCCGATCGAGTCGAACTGCCCGCCCGACGCGGTGTAGTACGTGATTCCACCGTCGACGGTGTCCATGTAGGTATAGCCGGTCATCGACTGGTTCGTCGTCGTCGGCGACGTGTGGTCGACGAACCACACGAAGTGGTCGGCGGTCGCGAGCAGCCCGAAGACCTCGTCGCGCGCGGGCACATGGACGTCGCGCTTGGCCAATTGGGCGTTCCACCAGCCGTGCACGTAGAGGCCGAACCACTCGTTGTAGTCGAGCGCGAGGTCCGTCGGGTAGACGCGGCTGACCCAATGCGGGAGCGTCCGAAGTCTGCGCGCGCGACGCGCTGCATCGCGCCCGGTCACCGGATCGACGATGACGACCGCCGTCACCTTCTGGCCGCTCCAGCCGATCGTCGGCCGGCCGAGCGTGCATAGGTATTGCGGATCGCCCCGATCGTCGAGCTGCAGCGTCGTCTCGAGAATCTGCTCGGTGCCGTAGCGAAAGTACACGTGCCGGTACAGGTTGTCGTTCAACTGCGCGGAGGGGATGTAGCGCATCGCCGAACGTTGCCGCAGCTCGGGCGGCGCTTCCGGATTCTCGGCGCTCACGACGATGACGCCGGGGCTCGTCCTTCGGCTGAGCCACTGCACGACGCCCTGGAACTCGAGCGGCGCGACCCACACGAGCCGCCCGCGCTCGACCTGCACGTTATAGGCGCCGACGCTGTAGTACGTGCCGAGTTGGCCGATGACTTTCTCGCCCGCGAAGATCGCCGACTCTTCCGGCACGACGCGCAGGTGGCGCGTGTCGGCCGGCGGCGGCGGCGCGTCGGAATATGCGACGAGCGGCACGTTGCGCAGACCCACGGCGTCGACGACCGGCGCGACCTCGAGCACGGCCGCGAACAGTAGGACGGCCCCGAGTACCGCGAGATACGGGATGAGGCGCGGCCGCCTGATCGACACGACGCGGCGCGAGACGATCGCCGTCCGCGCGGCGATCAGGGCCGTGAGCACGACGTTCGGCACGAGCGTCAACAAGAGCAGAACGATCGCTTGCGGCATCACGAGCGCCGGCATCGCGAGGTACGCGTAGACGAGCACGAGCGGGACGCCGGCGGCGAGCCGGTAGCGCTGGCCGCGCCACCAGTTGCGCGAGAAGTCCAGGTTGATCAACCCGAGCGAGATGAACGCGGCGCACAGCAGAACGACCATCAGCGCGCCCTTGCCGGCCCCGGCGGCGCCGTCGCGATACGGGGCCACGATGAATTCGTTGCAGACTGGGTTCGCGCTCCACGCGCCGAGCGAGGTAAACTTCAACGCCACCGTGCTGACGGCGCCGCACTTCTTCTTCGGCAACCGGACACATGCCGTCCACGAAGCGTTCGACGTTCGCGCCGACGACGGCCACCGGCTCGAGGTCGTCGACAACGTGTCGCTCGCGCCGCGCGTCCCGGTCGATCCCGGCGATCGCGTCACGATCCAGGGCGTTCTGGTCCCCGACGCGCGACGCGGCCCGCTCGTTCACTGGACCCATCACGATCCGCGCGGCAACCATCCCGACGGATTCATTGAGCTACGGGGACAGGTGTATGCGTGAGCGCCGCCTCGTGATGCGCGGCCAGCATCAACTCGGGGATCGTCACGAAGGTGTAGCCGCGCGCGCGCAGGGTCTCGATGATCGTGCGCGTCGCCGCGACGTCCTGTTCCCGGTCGCAGACGCGCGGCGGTAACCTGCGGTCGACGCCGCACAACATGCGACG
>CAVUQJ010000022.1:0-140228 GCA_963743605.1 Vulcanimicrobiota bacterium
GGACTCGAACCAGCGACCCGCTGATTAACAGTCAGCTGCTCGACCAATTAAGTAACTGGACCGCCAGGGTAGCGGACCTGGGTTCCACGGCTGTAGTTGCCCCCCTTCCCGGCGCCCTCGCCGCTGCCCCACTCGCGGGGAGCAGTGGTAGTCGTCGCGCGTCGACGCCAACCGTGCCCGCTCCCTTGCGAGACGTGCCGATGCGCGCTCGTGACCAGAAGCAAGCCCTCCCCCAACCCGAAGCGCTCCTTTGGGACGCTCGTCGCCGCTCGTGGATCATGCTCTGCGGCACGAGCGTTCGTCGAGGCCAGCCCGGCGCAACCGGAGGCGCCGCGCCGGCGCACGATCGTGACCATACCGCCCTCGTCGCTCGCCCGGATGCGTGTGTTGGGTCGTCGTTGCGGTGATTACATCGCTGCTGGCGATCGTGGGCGGCCTCGTCGCGACGATGTCGCCTTGACACTCGCGATACAATAGGCCACGTGAGCACGTAACCCGGTCCCCATCTTTCGCGCTTCGGCGCGTCTGTTTGCGCTTGCGCGATCTTCACCGATCGCCGCGCTCCTGGATCCTAAGGAAGCTCATGTCTACCGCCGCCCGCAGCAGCGTATTCGCTTCTCGGTCGTTCAGTTTGTTCTTCGCCGGACAAGCGCTCAGCTACGTCGGCGACGGCTTGCGGACGATCGCGATTCCGCTGCTCGTCTACCATCTCACCAACTCCGCCTCTGCTCTCGGCGTTACGTACGCGCTCGAGTTGCTGCCGTTCGCCCTCTTCGGGCTCGTCGGTGGCTCGCTCGCGGACCGCATCGACCGGCGCAGGCTCATGCTCGTCTGCGACGCCGTGCGCTTCTCGATCATGGCGCTGTTTGCCATCGGCTACGCGGCCGGCGTCTTGACCCTGCCCGCGCTCTACACCGGCATCGCGATCATCTCGATCGCGGCCGCTGTGTTCATGGGCAGCCAAGCTTCGTCGATCCCGTACCTGCTCGGCAAAGATCGCGCGACGCAAGCCGTCGCGACGCTCATCGCGACGGAGCAGGCGGCCGTGCTCATCACGCCGCCGATCGGCGGCGCTCTGTTCGCGCTCACGGGCCGCTGCCGGCGCTGATCATCAACGCTTGCACGTACCTGTGGTCGCAGATGTCGATCGCGCTCGTCGACGACTTCGGACCCGACACCCCGTCGGGTGCGCCGTCGCTGCGCGAGATCGTCTCCGACATCGCGGCGGGCTTCCGGTTCTTCTGGAACGACGCGGCGATGTGGCAGTTGACCGTCGTCGGTTCGGCGTTCAACTTCTTCGGCCTCATGACCGGTGCGGCGTTCATCCCGTTCCTCAAACGGGATTTCGGCGCGACGGACGTGGTCGTCGGGTGCACGCTCGGGCTCGGCGCGATCGGCGCGGTCATCGGGTCGGTGCTGGCGGCACGCGTTCCCAAGCACTGGCCGCTCGGACGAACGCTGATCATCGCGTTCGTGGTCGACGGCTTGGTCTATCTCCCCGTCGTCTTCACGCACAACTTGGTCGTCGCTGCATTCTTCTTGTCGCTCGCCAACGCGTGCATGACGTTCGAGGTCGCTCAGATCGTCGGCTGGCGGATGCGGATCATCGAGGAAGACATGGTCGGCCGCGTGTTCGGCGCCTGCCGGCTCGTCGTCCTGATCGGCACCGTTCCCGGTGCCATCATCGGCGGCGCGCTCGCCGATCATTACGGGGCGCGCCTACCGATCATGGTTGCGGGGTTCGGTTATCTCGCGGTCGCGGTGGTGCTACCGTTGCTGACCGCGGTCCGGCGCGAGGCGCGCTAACCGGCGCGCAGCGTGATCACGTCGGCCTTGCCCGTAGCGGCGAGGCCGGCGGCCGCGCGCAGTTGGTCGACGAGATCGAGCCGCTCCCACGGCAGGTCGAGTTCGGGCCGCCCGAAGTGGCCGTAGGCCGCGGTCTGCCTATAGATCGGGCCGCCGCAGGTCGAGCCGTTCGATGATCGCGGACGGACGCAGGTCGATCTGCTCTGCGACGATCTCGGCGATCCGCGCCTCGTCGATCTTTCCGGTGCCGAACGTCTCGACGAAGACGCTGACCGGCCGCGCGACGCCGATCGCGTATGCGACCTGCAACTCGCAGCGGTCCGCCAAGCCGGCGGCGACGATGTTCTTGGCGGCGTGACGCGCGGCGTACGCGGCCGAGCGGTCGACCTTCGTCGGGTCCTTGCCCGAGAAGGCGCCGCCGCCGTGGCGCGCCATCCCGCCGTAGGTGTCGGCGATGATCTTGCGCCCGGTCAGACCGGCGTCGCCCTTCGGGCCGCCGATGACGAACCGGCCGGTCGGATTGACGAAGACGCGCGTGCGCTCGTCGCAGAGCGAGCGTCGGAATGACGTGGTCGATGATCCGCTCGCGAACCTCGCCGCGAATGACCTCGAGCGGAACGTTCGGATCGTGCTGGGTCGAGATGACGACCGCGTCGACCCGAACGGGCCGGTCGCCCTCGTACTCGACGGTAACCTGCGACTTGCCGTCGGGCCGCAGGTACGCGATGTCGCCGTTCTTGCGGGCCGCGGCGAGCATGCGGCACAGGTCGTGCGCCAGCGTGATCGGCAACGGCATCAGCGAGTCGGTCTCGCGGCACGCGTAGCCGAACATCATGCCCTGGTCGCCGGCGCCGATCAGCTCGTGCGGGTCGTGGCTCCGCCGCCCTTCGCTTCGAGCGAACGGTCGACGCCCATCGCGATGTCGGGCGACTGCTCGTCGATCGAGACGCTGACGCCACAGGTATCGGCGTCGAAGCCGACCTTCGAGCGCGTGTAGCCGATGTCGGCGATCGTCGCCCGCACGATCTTCGGGATGTCGATGTAGGTCTTCGTCGTGACCTCACCCGCGATGTGGATCTGCCCCGTGATCGCGAACGTCTCGACCGCGACGCGGCCGTACGGATCGTCGGCGAGGATCGCGTCGAGGACGGCGTCGCTGATTTGGTCTGCGACCTTGTCCGGGTGCCCTTCGGTGACGGATTCGCTCGTGAAGAGCCGCGTATACGCCAATTACGTCCCCTCCGACCAGGAAGCCATGTACTTGCGCTGCTCGTCGGTCAAGGTGTCGATCTCGATGCCCATCGCGGCAAGCTTGAATTGCGCGACCTCGTTGTCGATCTCGTCGGGAACCGTATAGACTTTGTTCTCGAGCGTCTCGTGGCTCTCGACCAGGTAGGCCGCCGCGAGTGCCTGGTTCGCGAACGACATGTCCATCACGGCCGCCGGATGCCCCTCGGCCGCGGCCAGGTTGATCAACCGGCCGTCGGCGAGAATGCGGACCGTGCGGCCGTTCTTCATCTTATACGGCGTCGACGAACGGACGCGGCTTCGAAACGCGAAACCGCCCGCGGCTTGAGCGCCTCCAGGTCCAACTCGTCGTTGAAGTGCCCCGAGTTGCAGACGATCGCGCCGTCCTTCATGAGGTCGAAGTGCTCGCCCGCGATCACGTGATAGTTGCCGGTGACGGTGACGAACACGTCGCCGACCTTCGCGGCGTCGGCGATCGTCATGACCGTGAAGCCGTCCATCGCCGCCTCGAGCGCCTTGCGCGGATCGATCTCGGTCACGACGACGTGCGCCCCAAGGCCTTTGGCCCGCGAGGCCACGCCGCGACCGCACCAACCGTAACCGACGACGACGACGATGTGGCCGGCGAGCAGGACGTTGGTCGCGCGGATGATCCCGTCGATCGTCGATTGCCCGGTGCCATAGCGATTGTCGAACATGTGCTTGGTCAACGCATCGTTGACCGCGACGACCGGGAACGGGAGCACGCCGTCGCGCTCCATCGCGTGCAGGCGGATGACGCCGGTCGTCGTCTCTTCGCAGCCGCCGATGATCTGTTCGAGCAGGTGCGGGTGCTTCCGATAGATCGTCGTCACGAGGTCGCAGCCGTCGTCCATCGTGAGCTGCGGCTTGCTCGCGATCACCGACTCGATGTGGCGATAGTAGGTGTCGTTATCCTCGCCCTTGATCGCGAACGTCGGGATCTCGTAGTGCTCGGACAGCGCCGCGGCAACGTCGTCCTGCGTCGACAACGGGTTCGAGGCGCACAGCGCGATCTCGGCGCCGCCGGCCTTGAGGGCGAGCATCAAATTCGCCGTCTCCGTGGTCACGTGGAGGCACGCGCCGACGCGCACGCCCGCGAGCGGTTTGCTCTCGGCGAAGCGGTCGCGAATCTGCGCCAATACCGGCATGAAACTGGCGGACCACTCGATCCTGGCACGGCCGACGTCGGCGAGACCGCGATCTCGTACGTCGCCCAGCGGTCGGTCGATCAATTGCAACGTAATGTCTCCCTTGGCGTTAAGGCGCCATGCTTCGGTGAGGGGCCATGTCCATCCGGCAGGCTCCGCTCGACTGGCTCCGCTAAACCCCTACCCGTGGAGTCGCTCAACGGTTACTTGGGGGACCTTGCGTCGGAACGCCCGACCCCCGGGGGCGGCAGCGCCGCCACCATTTCTGCGGCGCTCGGCGCGGCCCTGGTCGCGATGGTCGCCCGGATCACCCTCGGCCAATCCCAAGCGCGCCGACCGCCATGAACTGGCCGCGGCGCTCGTTTCCGAGGGCGACGCCCTCCGTGAGCGACTGGAGGCCGCCCGCGGCGCCGACGAAGCCGCCTACGGCGCGGTCGTCGCCGCCGGCGCGCTGCCGAAAGCGACGCCGGAGGACAAGGCCGCCCGGACCGAACGCGTGCAGACGGCGCTCGGGGCCGCCGCCGAGGCGCCGCTCGAGACCGCCCGGCTGGCCCTGGCCGTCCTCTGGCTCGCCGACCGCGCCCTCGGCCTCGGGAACCCGCACCTCGTCAGCGACCTCGGGTGCGCGGCGGAGTTCGCGGCCGCAGGCCTCCTCGCTGCCGCCTACAACGTCCGTGCCAACCACGCGTACCTGCGCGACCGGGAGGTCCTGCGGACGCAAGAAGCGACCCTGAGCGAACTGGCCGCCGAGGGCCAGATCGTCCTCGACCGCGTCCGTGTGGGCGTCAGCGTAGTGCTGGGAAGACAGCCGACGCCACTATAGGGCGCACCCACGCGGCGGCACCGGTACTGCCGGTGCGCCCGAGGCTGTGCTGCAGGTACTGCCAGCGGTCCACGCCGATGGCCGCGTCGCGGCGGAACGGGAAGTCGAGCTCGATGAGCAGCGTGAACGAGAGGGCGATCAGGAGCGCGACCGATCCCGTCATCGCCAACTGCACGCGAAAGTTCTGCACGCCGAACAGGAAGCCGAACCCGACGGTTACGACCGCGCCCGCGAGGAGCGCAGTCCACATGACCTGCGGCAGCGTGTTCTGGTTGTCGGAGAGGCGGCGCTGCCGGTTGTCGCTCGCCGTGCGCAGCGCGCGCACCATCTGGTCCTGGATCAGCGCCGCGCGAAATGCGGTGGGACGCGGGCCCTCGATCGACGTCGAAAGGTCGGCGAGCACCTGCGACGCAGCGGCGCTCTGGCCGCCGGTGTGCATCGCGGGCCATTCGTCTTCGATCATCAGGCGAATGTAGTGCCGGACCATCGCGCGGACGGCAGTGCGCTGCGGCTCGTCGAGGGTGCGCGCGTAACTGTCCATGTCGGAGATCGCGGCGACCTCTTGCCCGTAACGCGCGTCGGCATCGTTGTACTGCTCCCAGACGACGATGACGATGAACGCCAGCAGCACCGCGTAGATGACGCCGATGACCGCGATCATGAAACCGGCGACGTTGTTGTGGGCGACGAGCTTGTTGTAGGGGACCAGCCGCCGGAACAGGATGTGCGCGGCGCACGCTGCGATCGCCGCACCAGACCCGAGCATCGCCAGAACGACCCAGTAGGGGCCCGCATACAGGTCCACGAGGCTGGCCCTTCGGGAGACAGCCCGGCGGGAACCTCGTTAGGTGACGAGGTCGAGGAACGGCTGCAGGTCGTCGGCGTCGACCTCGATGCCGACGCCGTTGCGGTTGTAGTGCGCGTCGTGGAAGTCGGAGCCGCCGGTCATCACTAACCCGAGGTCGCGCGCCCGCGCGCGAAAGTGCGCCGTCTGCGCCTGGCCGTGGGCGGGATAGAAGACCTCGAGGCCGCCCAGCCCGGCCGCCGCCAGTTCGTCGATGATTGTCTCGTCGCGGAGGCGGCACGGGTGCGCGAGCACCGCGACGCCGCCGGCCTCCGCGATCAGCGCGATCGCCCTCTGCGGCGTGATGTGCGACGACGGCACGAAGCCGGGCTTGCCCAGCGAAAGCAGCCGCGTGAACGCGGCGTCGACCGTCGGCGTCACGCCGGCGCGGACCAGGGCCATCGCGACGTGGGGGCGCCCGAGCGACTCGCCCTTCGCCTCGCGCAACACGGCGTCGAGGGTCACCTCGACCCCGTGCGCGTTCAACTTCGCGACGACCGCTTCGATCCGGCCGCGCCGCGCGGCGCGGTTCTCCGCGAGGGCGGCGGCGAACGGCGCGTGTCCCGGCGAGAGGCCATAGCCGAGGACGTGCACCTCGTTGCCGCGATAGGTCGTGTTGATCTCGACGCCGGTCACGACGCGCAGACCAGCCGGAATCTCGAGGCCGTCGTAGGCCGCGAGGCTGTCGTGGTCGCTGATCGAGCAGACCGCAACGCCGCGCCGGTGCATGAGGCGCAACAGAACAGCCGGCTCGCTCGTACCGTCGCTACGGTTCGTGTGCGAGTGAAAGTCGACGAGCATGGGTTGCCGTCGACGGTTTAGCGGGCCGCCGCCTTCGCCTTCTTGCGTGACTTGAGAAAGTAGACCAGGACGCGCTTCTCCTCGCGGAAGCCGACGAGGCTCTTCTGCCGGCTCGGATCGCGGAGCACCTCGATCGCGCTGTCGACCAACTCCTCGACCGCGACGGGGTCCTCGTCGGCCGCCTCGTCCTGCGTCGGGCTCTTGATCAGCCCGTCGCCGAAGCGCTCGGAGAAGTAAGCCGTCACCATCGTCAGCTCTTCGCGGCTGAACGTCTTGGCGTCGCGCGCGATCCGCACGAACGTCATTCCGCCGTCGGTCTCGCAGGAGACGCTGGGCGGCCGCACCTCTTCGCCGCCCATCTCGAGCAGCGCCCGGACGTGCTCGCCGATCGCCTCGCGGAGCGCGTCACACTCTCGCCGGTCGAGGCGGCGGCGGACGACGAACGAGAGGACGATCGAGCCCGTCGCCGGGTGCGACGCGATCGTCGCGATCTCCGGAAAGCGGACGAGCAGCGCGACGACGAGGCCGACGGCGTCAGCGTTTTCGGGTGCGATGCGGGTCGCGCGGGAGAACATGCTACCTCTTGAAATCGGCTCGGCGCTGGTCGGGGCGGGCTGTGTTCGTAGCCCGGGGCCGGACCCCTTGGAGGAAGGTGCCCGGTCTTTCGGAGGTGCTCGCTTGCCTCGTTAGGGCCAAAAGAAGGATCGTCTTGCCGGCCCCCGGGGGACCCCTTTCGGCTCGCCGAACGTTAGAGATTCATGACCCTGCGTCGGGCGCTGGTCACTGCGCCGCTGGCCGTCCTCGTTGCCGTGTTGGCGCACGTCCTCGGCTTTGCCGACGGCCACGTGCTGGGCGGCAGCCACGGCGCCGGGTTCCTATCGCTCGCCTTCGGCGGAACGATCCTCGTCGCGGTCTCCGCGTTCGTCTGGCTCGTCGCCGCCGGCGCGGATCGAATCCTCGGCGAGCGGGCCCTCCTTTCGGCGCTGCCGGGGAACGGGCGCCTCGCCGGACTGACCGCTGCCCTCGCGACGGGGGGCCTCGCCGCGTTCGCCACGATCGAGACGGCCGAAGGCCGCTTCCCGCTCGGATCCGCCTGGTCGCTGCCGTGCATCCTCCTCGCCGCCCTCGCGGTCGCGCTCAGCACCCAACTCGTCGCGCGCTGGCTCGCAGCCGCCGGCGAGGCCGTCGCATCGGCGATCGCAACCGACTATCGTTCATCGCCGCGCCGGCGCGAAGTTGTCGCCGTCGCGTCCGCGCCCGTATGCCCTGCGGGCATTCGCGGCGCACGCTGGGGTCGCGCCCCTCCTCCGTTCGCGTAGCCGAACCGTGGCCGACTTCGGCCACTTTTCTCGCACGCGCTTTCTGAGGAGTTCCCTTGTCAAGCATTCGCATTGCAACGGCGTTCGTTGCGTTCTTCATCCTAACGTCGGTGGCCGCGTTCGCCGACACCGTCGGAGTCGTCCGCGGGACCGCGACGGTCGACGGCCATCCCGCGGGCGGCGTCGTCGTGACGCTCTCCGGCGAAGGCACCGCTTCCAAGACCACGACCGACAAGGGCGGCGCGTTCGTCTTCGCGCGCGTCACCTATGGACACTATACGATCACCGCGCACGAGGACGGCTATCCCGACGTGGCGACCACGGTCAACGTCGCCTCGAACTCGGTCGCCACCGTCAACATGGCGATCTCGAAGCTCAAGGAGATCGGTCACGCCCAGGCGACCTCACGCGGCGTCGCGGGGTCGCCGGTCTCGGTCAACACGCTCGGGCAGTCGCAGATCGCCGTCTTACCCAATAACAACAGCCTGAACTCGCTGATCCAGTCGGTCCCCGGGATCGTGAAGTTCTCCTACAACGAACCGGTCGCGCACGGCTTCCACGGCCTGACGTACGAGATCGACGGAGCGCCGCTGCCGCAGGCCTCGACCCAAGACTTTTCCGAGGTCATCGATCCCAAGACGATCGACTCGCTCGAGGTCATGACCGGCGCCTACCCGGCCGAATACGGCGGCGCGCGCATGGGCGCCGTCGTCAACGTCGTGAGCCGGCGGATCAACGACTTTCCCGGCGACTCCGAGGGCTTCGTCACACTCGGCGGCGGCTCGTACGGCTCACTCGTCGCGAGCCTCAGCGAGTCGATGAAGCTCGGCGCCTCGCAGCTGAGCCTGAACCTCAACAACGAGTCGTCCGACCGCGGCCTGGATTCGCCGACGTTCGTGCCGGTGCACGACCAGAACAGTCTCGCGGACGGGTTCCTGCGGTTCATCACGCCGGCGGGGAAGAACGCGACGCTCGCGCTCGATCTATCGGGCCAGACCGGGGTCTATCAAATCCCGATCAACTCGACGTTCAATCCCAACGATCCGGTCATCAGCCCGGCGTCGATGGACGACGTTCAGCGCGAATATCAGAACTTCGCCAACCTCGTCTACACGCGGACCTCGAACGACGGGCTCGGCTATACGCTGATCGCGCCGTGGTACGAGATGAATCGCACCGTCTACGCCGGCGACCTGCCGAACGACATCAAACAGGTCTTCCTCGACCCCACCGCCTCGACGTGCCCGCAACCGCCGAGTTCGGAGCCGCCGGCAACCCAGTGTTACCTCGGCGGCCTCGATCAGAATCGTTGGGCGAGTTACGTCGGATTGCGGATCGCGCAGTTCCGCTCCAGCACTCACCACGCGATCAAGTATGGGATCGACACGAACCGCGAGTACTTTCACAGCGGCCAGACGATCGCGCTAAACCCGGCATCGGTCGTTCCGCCGGGCCAAGCGACCACGTACAACTTCGTCCAGCAGACCGGCTCGAACTTCGGCGCCTACATCGAAGACAAGTGGACCGCTTCGCGCTACTTCACGATGAACCTGGGCCTGCGCTACGACTACTCGAACGGGTTCGTCCAGGGCAATCAGATCAGCCCGCGGATCGGCCTCAACCTGCAGGTCGATCCGAGGGACGTCTTCCACGCCTACTACGGCCGGCTCTACGCGGCGCCGTTTTTGGAAGACACGCGCGAGTCGTGCGTCCAGATCCAGGCATGCACGACCGGGACGCCGGTCTACAACCTCAAGCCGGAACACGACTCGTACACGGAGTTCGGGATCCAGCACACGTTCAGCCCGACGGTGTACGGCTACTTCAATGGTTGGTATCGGATCGTCAGCAACGTCCTCGACACGACGCAGTTGTTTCCGACCCCCATCTTCGCCGTCTTCAACAACTCGGTCGGCAACGCCGACGGCATCGAGTTGCGGCTCGTCAGCACGCTGCGCAACAGCGACACGCTGACGTTCACCGGCAACGTCTCCGAGTCGCTGGCCGGCGGCATCTCCGGCGGCACGTTCCTGTTCCCGCCGAGCGCGGTCTCCGACAACACGCTCGAGCCGGAAGACCATGATCAGACGTACGCCTCGACGCTCGCCTACACGCACCGCTTCGGCGGCCCCGCCAAGGCGTACTACGCGACGCTGTCGCCGCAGTACGGCAGCGGCTACCCCGTCGAGTTCGAGAACGGTCAAGGACGCCTCCCGACGCACCTGACATTCGACGGCGTCGTCGGACGACTCGCCACGCCGCACCGGCTCGGGTTCCAACTCGGCGCCGAGAACCTGCTCGGCCACGCGTACATCATCAAGATTGCCAACGGGTTCAATACGACGCAGTGGGCTCAGGGCTTCCGAGCCTACTTCAGGTTGAACGCGCCGATCTAAGCGAATTCAACCCAGGTGACCACTGGACGGCTCGCCGCCGGTCCCGTGGCCATCGCCCCAGGCGGTCGTCCGAACCGCCTGGGGCGAGCGCTCGTGACCGGCCCGACGGCGCTCGCATTGCGGGCGCTGACGGCACTGCTCGCCTCGCTAGGGGCGATCTGCCTCGTCGTGTCCTCGGCAGTCGCACACGCCTACATCATGGCGACGGCGCCGGCCGCGAACGCGACCGTCGCCACGGCTCGCAGCGTCGGCATCACGTTCGATGAACCGATCACGATCGAATCGCCGAACGCACTGACCGTTCGAGTCACGAACGGACCGAACGTACCCTGTGCCGGCGAAGCCCGGCTCGACCCCGAAGATGAAACCCGCCTCGTCTGCTCGTTCTCCGAGCCCTTGCCGCGGGGCGCCTACACCGTTGCCTGGCGAGTAACGTCGGCCGACACGCACGTCGTTCACGGCACGTTCTCCTTCGGGGTCGGCGTGATGCCCGGCGCCGCAACGCCCGAGGCTACATCGTTGTACGATCCCTCCAGTATCCTGGCAGCCATCGCCCGATGGTGCACGCTCGCGGGCGTCGCCATGGTGGTCGGCGCGCTCGCGTTCGACGTCGCGGTCCTGCGGGGAGGGTCCTTCCCCGGCGATCAAAGCGCGGCCCTCGCGACGTTGCGGCGAAGCTGCCGAACGATCTCTCGTGTGGGGATCGCGCTCGCCATCGCGGGTGGCTTGCTCGCGATCAACGTCCAAACAGCCGCGGCGATGGGCAGCAACGCGCTCAAAGCGATCCCTCGGTTCTGGGACGTCGCTACCGCCTCACCGTGGGGCTATGCCTGGGGCGTTCGCGTGGGTTGCCTGCTCGCGATTGCCGCTACGACCGAACTCGGTGCACCTGCGCCGCTTTCACTGGCTCTGGGAGCGCCATTGACGTTGACGCTAAGCCTCGCGGGTCACGCGCTCGTGAGTGGGACCGCGGCCGCGTCTACGCTCCCCGTCGTCGCGGACTGGGCGCACGTCGTCGGCGCCTCCGTTTGGGCGGGCGGCCTGGTGGTCTTCGCCACGGGGATTCGACCGGCGCTCGCTTCGCTCGCCGCCGGAGCGCGGGCCGGCTTCGTCCGTCGCATCGTCGCGCGGTTCACGGTAACGGCAATCGCCGCCGTCACCGCGATCGTCGTCACCGGCATCTACGCGAGCGTCGTCCACGTGGGCTCGTTCTCGGCCCTCGTCGGAAGCACGTACGGCCGGATCGTACTCGCGAAGATTTTGCTCCTCGCGCCGTTGCTCTGGCTCGGGTACCGTCACTATCGGCAAGGGCGCACGGCGCCCGCACGGCTCGACTTTGCGGCGACGGTCACCTTCGAAGCAGCGACCATCCTCATCGTCATCGGCCTGTCCGCGGTTCTGACCGGTCAGGCGCCGCCCCACTCGCTGACCGCGCCGACGGAGACTACCTATGTTGCGCATTAGCCTGTGCTTCGCGCTGGCGTTGACGTTCGCGCCGGCGCCCGGCACTGCTCACGTCGTCGTCTATCCTGACGATGCCACGCGTTCCGCGCCCGCCTGCGCGACGCACACGTTCACAGTCCGCGTCCCGACGGAAAAAGCGATCGCGACGACGGCCGTTCGCCTCGAGTATCCCCGGCACCATCACCTTCATCGCCGTTCAACCCAAACCGGGCTGGCGCGCGGACCTCGAAACGACGAAGGGCCGCGTAACGGCGATCAAATGGAGCGGTGGCAGGTTGCTACCGCACGAGTTCGAGGAGTTCAAGTTCTTGGCCGCGGCCCCTAAGCTGCCGGGATCCGTTTTTTGGGACGCCGAGCAAACCTATGAGGATGGGAGCATCGTTCGCTGGACGGGCGACCCCGGAGCCGATACACCGCACTCGCAAACCGATTTCACCGATCCAACGCAACCCTGCAAAGGAGGCACGAAGAAGTGAGTCGTCTCGTAACGATCGCCCTACTCGTCTGCGTCCCCGCGCTGCTGGGGTCGACCGCCGCTCCCGTCAACGGCGTCTTCGCCCTCCAGACGGGCAGTGCAAAGATGCACGCATACCTGCGCAACTCGCAAGTCGGCCGAGACCCGCTCGACCAGCACCTGGACATGTGGATGACGCCGCTGAACGCGGCACAACCGGTCACGACGTACCGAGTGGACATGACGAAGCTGCTCCACGTCATCATCGTCAGCGACGACTTCCGCCGGTTCTTCCATATTCACCCGGTGCTCGGAACGGACGGACACTTTACGATCGACCACCGCTTCCCGCAACCGGCGCTGTATCACGTCTATGCCGACGGGGAGCCGGACGACGCGGGGCAACAGGTCTTCCGCTTCGACTTACCGGTCGCCGGTGGATCGGCCGCGGCGACGCGCGACATCGCGCCGACGGGAAACTCGGCCTCCGCCGGACCGTACCGAGTGGAGCTCGGCACGACGGTACTCGTCGCGGGCGAGGCAACCATGCTGGCGGTCCACATCACGCGCGGCGGCAAGCCCGCAGACGACCTGCATCCGTACCTGGGAGCACTCGCGCATGTCGTTCTCCTCAACGCCAAGACCCTCTCGTACGTCCACGTACACCCGACGCCGCTGGCTGCCGTCGGAATGATGTCCGGCAAGCGCGCGGCGCCCACCCCGGCAGGTGGCTCGATGGAGATGGCGGCGCTCCCCGACACGGCGACGACGTCGCCCGACATGGTCCTGCATCCCATGCTGCGCCAAGCTGGAACTTACAAGCTCTGGCTGCAGTTCCGCGGCGGTTCGAGCCTCTATGTCGCCCCCTTCATTGTGACAGCGACTTTGCCATGAAATCACCCAATTAAAGGAATTTGCAAACGTCTAGCAAATTGAGATCCGAGTGAGGCTCACCGCCCGATCTGCGTCGTTCCTCGTGCTCCTCGCGCTCGTGGTGCCGTGCGGCATCGCCGTGCACTTGCTTGCGGAGTATGTGGGGCTGGGCGACGCGGACGAAGCCCTGGCGTTCTCGGCGCGGCATGCCTACCTCGCCTTGCTCGCGTGTGCGTCGCTCGCCGGCTTCCTGGTTGCGGTCCGTGCCGGGGCTCCCGCGCGCGAACGGCGGCGCCGCGTCGCGTTGCTCGTGGCGGCTCTGCCGGCGCGCGGGCGGGGACCACGCTTCTTCGCCGCGATGTTCGTGGCGCAAATCGCCTTTTTCTACCTCACGCAGTTCGGCGAGGGCTGCCCCCTGTGCGCCGGCGACTTTTGGATCGGGGTCGCCGGTGCGTTGATCGGAAGCCTCGTCTGCGCACTGATCCTCACCGTCTTCCGGCGGGCGATCGTCCGGTTCGTCGCCGAACTGGTCGCCTTCGTCGCGCGCTTCGCGATCAAACCGCGGACCGCCACGCGGCTGCGTGGCATGGGCCCAATCGCGATCCCGGCACACGGGCTCGACGCGCTCTTCCGCCCAAACCGTCCGCCGCCGCCCGCCCCCATCTGAGCCAAGCCAAACCACACGCTCGCTCTTAGGGGGCTAACATGTTACCAACTACGTGGCGTGCACGCACGTCGTGCCACGCCGTCCGGTCGCGCATCAAGATCCTCGTCTTTGCCATCCTCGCGCTCACCGCCGGATGGTCCGGCCCATCGGCGGCCGCCAACGCGAACGCATTCCTGACCGGAACCGTCACCGAACACGGTCAGCCGGCCGCGCACGTGCTCGTGACGGCGTCGGGAAACAATCGCGTCGCCAAAGCGACGACCGACGCCGGCGGCCACTTCGCCTTTGCGCCCCTCGCGCTCGGCACGTACGACGTCGCGGCCGGCGAGGGCGACCTGCAGGGCCGCGTGCGCGTCGATCTCGGCAGCGGCGGGGCCAACGTCGCCCTCGTCTTGGCCGCGCTCAAGGAGGTCGGACACGTCGTCGGCGTTCGCTCGCAGGTCACTCGCGGCAGCGGCAGCGACGTCGTGCTCAACGGCACGGCCCTGACCCAGTTGCCGTTCAACAACGACTTCTCGGAGATGGAGATCCAGTTGCCGGGCGCCGCTCGCGGGGCGAACGGCGTCGTTCACATCAACGGCGACCACGGCGTCATCAACTACACGATCGACGGCGTCGCCCTGCCCCAGGAACTGAACCGAGACATCGGCAGCGAGATCAACCTGAACGACCTGTCGTTCGTCGACGCGATCGAAGGCGCGTACCCGGCGCAGTGCGGCCTGCGCTTCGGCTCCGTTCTCAACATGACGACGCGGGCCGGAACCGGGCCAGCCGGATTCGACGGCAACGCGTCGTTCGGATCGTACACCGCTCTGCAGTCGACGATCGGCTATCACGCACCGATCCTGGGCGGCGGCGGGTTCGACCTCGCGCTCAGCGGCCAGCAATCGACACGTGGACTCGATCCGCCGAACTTCGGCTCACCACACAACGACGCGGGCTCGGCGAACCAGTTCGCCCGGTTCACCCTGCCCGCCAGCGGTAACGACTTCACGAACATCACGTTCATCCACAGCAACGCGTCGTTTCAGATCCCCAACGACACCGACCACGGCGAACCCGCCGCGACCGACGACAACGAAGCGCAAGACGATACCTTCCTCGCCGTGCAATTTCATCACGCCATCGGGACGACCGGGTCTTTGACGTACGGACCGGCACTCAAGTCGTCGACGATCCAAGACTTCGGCGACCCACCCAACGACTTCGCCTACGGCGAGGCGCTGAACGTGGAGGCCCCTCCGTACGGAAACGGGGGCACTTCTACGGACTGCGCGACGGCCCTCACCAATCCGAGCGTCACCTATCTACCAACGACGTGCGCCTATTCGTTGGCCGATCACCGGACGGCCGTCGATTACATCGCGCAGGCGGACTATACGCAGCGGTTCGGCGCCCACAACGTCTCGGCCGGCGTATCGTACGATCTCGCGCGCATCTTCAAAGACTACGCGATCACGCTCCAGCCGAACAACTTCCTCGCACCGATCGTAACCCCAAATTCGCCCGAGGCAGCGACGACAGTCGTCGATAACACGCCGAACCTCGGGAATACCTACCAGTCGTACATTCAGGATAGCTGGCGACTCAGCAAGTCTTACGAGGTCGACTACGGACTGCGCTACGATTTCTTCACGATCAAATCGACGGAGTTCGCGCAAGGCTTCGGCGCCTTCAGCCCGCGGCTCAAGCTCACCTATTTCATCGGGCCGCGCGCGAGCATCTACGGATACATCGGGCGCTTCTTCGAACCGTTCTCACTCGAAAACGTCAGCCCGGACGCCGCCCAACTCCTCAACCTGCCGCTGCAACCCACTCAGGCGCAGTTCGACCTCAAGCCGGAGTGCGACACGCAACTCGAGTTCGGCGGCCACATCCCGCTGGGTTCCGGCGACCTCGGCTTTCGCGTCTGGCAGAAGAACGCCAACGACCTCATCGACGACACCCAAGTCGGCGTCACACTTCTGCATCAGGACATCAACTACGTGCTCGGCCGGCTCTCTCAGGAGGCCCTCAACTACGTCCAGCCCTTGGCGCAAAACGGGCGCGCCTACCTGTCGGTGGCGCACGTCGTTTCGCTCAACGAGGGGTGTGAGACGCAGCTCCTGGCACCGTGCTTTGGCTCGCCGACCGGCTTCACGCCGGCCGACCACGAGCAGAGCTACAGCGTCGCGGGCGGCCTCCTACTCAACCATCGACGGGGCGGCTGGTTTTCGCTCGACGGCGAGTACGGCAGCGGACTGTCGTCGGCGGTGTGTCCCGCCGACACGCCCGGGAACTGCAAGCAAACGCCGCACACGACGTTTAACGCCGAGCAAGGGATCGCGCTCGCGCCACACACCGCGTTGACGCTCGGGGTCCAGAACCTCCTCGACGATCGCTACTTCGTCACGCTGCTCAACGCGCAGGGAAATCACTACGCGCCGCCGCGGACGTTCAACGTCGGCGTCAGGTTCAAGTAATGCGGTCCCAGCTGACAGCCGTTACGGCTGCAGGGCCTTGTCGAGGTCCTTGCTCAGCGTCTTTTCGCTGATCTCACCGACGTGGATCGCGGCGACCTGGCCGTCGCGATCCACGACAACGATCGTTGGGAACCCGGCTTGCAAGTACTTCTGGGCGACCGCGAGCTTGGGGTCGTACGCGACGGGATAGCGGACCTTGAGCAGACGGACGAACTTCTCGACATCGGCCCTCGAGATCGGGCTCTCTTCATCCATCGCGTACGGGCTTCCGGTAACCGCGGCGAAGTCGACTTTGTCACCGTAGCGCAAAAAGAGCGGATTCATGACGCTGACTTCGTCCTGGCAATGCGGGCACCACGTCGCGAAGACCTCGAGCAACGCCGGTTTGCGATCCTCCGCCGGCATCGTGAACGGTCCGCGATTCGTCGTTACGCTAAACGGCGGGGCCGGGCGACCTACCTGCAAAGCGACGAAGATGGGCGCGTCGGATGCCGCCTTCGGCGCCCGCGACGCGAACGCAACGGCCGCGACGATCAACAGACCGACGGCGGCGAGCGTCGCGTAGATGACGGTGGTGCGGTGGTTGGGGCGCGGGGAGCGATTGCGGCCGCCCGGTTCCGCTCGCTTCATGGGCAATCGTTCTCGGCCCCCTGGAAGACTATCCCGCTAGCGGGCGCGGACGGCCACTATCCGCGCCGGCCGCGTCCCTCGCGACCCGGCGTATTAGGGTCGCCTGAATTCTGGAGCAACCAGGCGGCCATCGGACCCGCCCGCACAGGCAGGCCCCGCGCGTGGGGCAAAATGGGCGGCGATGGGAGTCCCGCGCCGGCCTGCGGAGCCGCCTACGGCTGAGCAGGCCGCGTTCCTCGAACGGGCGATCCAAGAATACGGCAAGGCCACGTACAACTTCGCCTACCGCCTGACCCAGAACGAGGCCGACGCGCGGGACCTGACCCAGGACGCGTTCATCCGCGTCTACCGGGCTTGGCGCTCGT
The DNA here is from genome assembly GCA_963743605.1 of Vulcanimicrobiota bacterium. GTDB lineage: Bacteria > Vulcanimicrobiota > Vulcanimicrobiia > Vulcanimicrobiales > Vulcanimicrobiaceae > CAVUQJ01. Next base: position 17,322 of record CAVUQJ010000022.1, read on the forward strand.
TCCAGCCTGGGACCAGCTTTCTCTCCTGGATCTACCGGATCGTCACGAACCTCTACCGAGACGAACTTCGGCGACGAAAGGGACGTTTCCATGAAGAGATACCAGAGGACAATGCACCACAGGAATTCGGCGGGCAGCGGCCGCTCGCGGTCTCGCCGATCGAGGACTACGTCGAGGGGCAACTCAGTGAATCGCTTTCGCGTTCGCTTGGCTTGCTTTCCCCGGAACAGCGGCAAGTCGTGATCCTTGCCGACATCGAGGAGTACAGCTACCAGGAGATCTCCGAAATTATGGGGTGTTCGATCGGCACGGTGCGCTCGCGGCTGCACCGTGCTCGAGCGCTGCTCCGACGCCTGATCCAACGGACACAACAAACATGACGCATTTGGAAACCAACGAACTCATCGACTACATTCACGGCGAACTCGACGCAGTCGACGACGCGCGGGTGCACGCCCACGTGCACGCCTGCGGCGCTTGCCGTAGCGAATACGAACGCGAGACGCGGCTTAGCGAACTGCTCAAGGAAGCGGTTCGCGAATCGGCCGAGCTGCCGCCGTCCGTGAAGGCGCGCATCTGGCAAACGGTCCGCGCCCAAGCCGACCCGCCCTACGTTCGTCTGCTTTCCTTCTTCCGTCCGGTCATCGCCGTCCCCGTGGCCGCCGCAATCGCCATCGCACTGTACTTCAGCAGCCCGCTCGCGCATCGGTCGCCGAACGCGCCGACCGTCGACGCGAGCTATTACTTCGAACAGCACGCCGCCGAGGCGATCGGGAACCCGCTCGGCGACCGCAGCGTGACCTCGTCCGTCGTCGAGACGAGTGCGAACGGCGACCAAGCACCTGCGCTGGGAGGCGCCACCGCCGCCGCCTCGGCACTCAATGCCGTGGAGTAGTCTCGCGCCGTCGATCGCGCTGGCGGCTCTGCTGATCACGCGCGCGACCGGCTTCAGTCATCCGACCGTAACCAACGCATCGCCGCCGCCAAAACCGGCGGCGACTGCGACACCGAACGATACCGCCGAAGCCGCCCGCCTACTGCGGGCGAGTTTGACGGCGCCCGAGTCGGTGTCGTACGTCGGACAGATGGAGACCCTGCGCTTCGGCATGAACCGCTCGAACGCGACGATCGTGCGCGTCGAGCACCTCGCCCCGGACAAGACCCGGACGTGGTACCTCGCGCCCGAAGGGCTCTACGGCGACTACGCGATCACGCGCGGCATCACGACCTACCAGGTCGATACCAAACACGCACGCATCGTCACCTCGCACAATCCGTCGCTGACCAGCCAGGTCTTGCCGGTCGGCGGGCTGGCGCTGATCGACGAGAACTACCGCACGGTCCTTGGCGACCCCGAGACGATCGCGGGCCACAAGACGCTGTCGGTGTTGCTGATCAACAAGTACACCGGCGAGCGCGCCGTGCGGGTCTGGATCGACCCGAAGACCTCGCTCGTCCTCAAGAAGGAGCAGTACCGCGGGAACGGTTCGGTCGCGGCGCAGTCGCGCTTCGAGGAGCTGCGTTACACATCGTCGATCCCGTCCGGGATCTTCTCGACGACGGTGCCGACCGGCTATACCGAGGTCGCCGGACGCGACTACGCGTCGCCGACGACCAATCTCGACAAGGTCCGGCGCGAGGCCGGCTTCACCGCGATCGTTCCGAAGTATCTCCCGGAGGGGTTCGGGCTGTCGAGCGGCGACGTTGCCGTCGTCGACGGCGTGCGCGAACTGCACTTCACCTACTCCGACGGCCTGCGGACGCTCTCGCTGTTCGAGAACGCCAACGGCGCCGCGGCCGACTTCGCGAAACTGAAGCCCCAGACGATCCAATTCGAGGGCCACGACGCGCAGTACGTCGAGGACGGCCCGACGACGCTGCTCTGTTGGCAAGAGCGGTCGTTGTACTTCGCGCTCGTGAGCGACCTCGCGATGCGCGACCTGATCGACATCGCCATCAGCGTCGTCCCCTAAAACGACGCCCGCCGGCGCGACCGGCTAAGACTTCAACGTCTTGTCGAGGTCCTGTTGGATCTGCTGCTGGCTGATCTCGCCGTCGCGTACGGCGGCGATCTTGCCGTCGCGGCCGATGACGACGATCGTCGGGTAGCCGCCCTGCAGATACTTGTGCGCGACCGTCAGGTCGGGATCGTACGCGATCGGGTACGCGACCTTGAACTTCTGGACGAAGTTCATCACGTCTTCTTGCGACGACGGGCTCTTCTCATCGCTCGAGTACGGGCTGCCCGAGACCGCGACGAAGTGGACCTTGTCGCCGTATTGATGGAACAGCGGGTTGAGGACGCTGACCTCGTGCTGGCAGTGCGGACACCAGGTCGCGAACACCTCGAGCAGCACCGGCTTGTGGTCGGCCGCCGGGAGGTTGAACGGTCCCGAGGTGGTCGCGGCGCTGAAGGCCGGCGCGGCCTGGCCCACGCTCAATTGCGCGTACATCGGCGCGTCGGACGCCGCGTTGTTCGGCGTGCGCGATGCGATCGCGATCGCGCCGATCGCGATGATCGCGAGCACCCCGAGGGACACGTACACGATCGTCGCGCGATGGTTGGTGGGCTTGGACGACGGCTGTCCCGGTCCGCGCCGCCGCTCTGCTCGGCTCATGGGGCTGGTTCCCCCGTGGGCTCGTGAGTTTCCCGCTCGTGCCGGTGACCTATGAGAGCGTCGACGGCCAGGGCGCCGGGCCCCCACTGGGCGACGCCGATGCAGATCAGGGCGAGCAGCAGGTCGACGGCGACGTGTCCCCACGTCGGCGGCACGTTTTGACCGGCGCCGAAGCAGCCGCACGATGCCGGGATGTGGCGGATGACGAGCGACGAGACCGCGCCCGCGAACACGATGAACTGCGCCGCGGCGATCAACCCGACGATGCGTATCAGCAAACCGAGGACCAGATACAGCCCTAGGCCGATCTCGAAGTACGGCAGGAAGACGGCGAGCGCCGTCACGACCGGCGGCGGCAGGATACGGTAGGCCGCGATCGTCGACGACGTCAGCGCGATGCCGTCGTGCGCCTTGAGTGCGCCGGCCACGATCAGGGTCACTCCGATCGCGACGCGGACGATCAGGATCAGGATCGCCATGCGGCCAGGCTTTCTAACACAGCGCGCTGCGGTCCCGGGATCGCCCGCCCGTCGGCGGGCTCCGTCTGGGCTGCGCGCGCGTGCGCGCGGCTCGTCGCCTCGACGCAGCGCGCGAGCGTCGCGAGGTCGTAACCACCCTCGAGGCAGTAGAGCACGCGCCCGCCCGTATACTCGTCTGCGACGCGGCGGATCAGCGCGCCGAGCGCGCGGGCCGCGAGCGGTCCGTCCACGCCGAGGTCGCCGACCGGATCGCCTGCGGCGAAGTCGTAGCCCGCGCTGACGACGAGCAGATCGGGCCGCACGCGCGCCGCGACGGCCGGCAGCAGCGCCTGCCAGGTCGCGACGAACGCCTCGGTCCCGTAGGCGTGCGACGGGAGGGGTACGTTCACGACGGCCCCGTCCGCGCGCAGGACGTTCTCGGCGGCGCTGCCGGTGCCGGGATATTCCGGATAGGCGTGCGTCGAGACGAACGAGATGCCGTCGCCGGCGATCGCCTGCGAGCCGTTGCCGTGATGGTAGTCGAAGTCGACGATCAACGCGCGGCCGCCCGTCCGGTCGACGAACGCGCGCGCCGCGACCGCGACGTTGTTGAAGATACAAAAGCCCATGCCGCGCGCGGGCTCGGCGTGATGGCCCGGCGGCCGCACGAGCGCAAACGCCGCGCGCCCGTCCGCGACCACGCGGTCGAGCCCGCACAACGCGGCGCCGGCGGCGTGGCGGGCGGCGGTCAACGACGACGGGTCGATTACCGTGTCGCCGGTCGACAGATATGCGATGCGGCGCCCGCCGAGCGCGTCGATATCGCGCTTGACGCGTTCGAGGTAGGCGTGCGGGTGGACGCGCTCGATCTCGGCGTCGGACGCGGCGCGTGCGCCGACGCGGTCTTCGAAGAGTCCGGCCGCGCGCAGGTGCTCCGCGACGCGCTCCACGCGATCCGGCGACTCCGGATGAGCGACGCCGCGCAAGTGCGCGGCGTACGTCTCGTCGTAGACCATCAGGAGCCCGGCGGGAGCCGCCACGTCAGTGCTTCGGTTTGGGCGTCGCGGTCGCTTTCGGAGCCGGCTTGTCGTTCAGGCTCGCGATCTTCTTCTTCACCTCGGTCGCGGCCGGCGAGTTCGGCTTCACGAACGCGAGGAAGTGCGTGAAGGCGTCCTTCGCCTTCGACTTCTGATTGGTTCCGATGTAGCACTCGCCCATCACGATGTACAGGGCGGGACTCTGCTTCAGGAAGTCGTTCGCGCCCTTGTCGATCGCGTCGAAGACCTGCGAGCACTCGCGGTAGTTGTGCAGCGCGTAGTCGGAGGCGCCCAGCCCCGCGAGGGCCTGCGGGGTACGCTGGAGTTCGAACGAACGGCGATACGCGTCGCGGGCCTTGTCGTACTGACGGGTCATGCTGTAGGCCTGCGCGAGCAGCGCGAGCGCGTTCGGGTCGTTCGGGCTCAGTTCGGCGACGCGCTGGTAGGTCGACACCGCGTGGTTGCCGTCGTTGCGACGGACGTAGAGTTCTCCGAGCCGCACCAACGCCTCGCGATTGTCGCGGTTCGGCCCGAGCGCCAGCGTCCACTCCGCTTCGGCCGCACCGAGGTTCTGGACCGACGCATAGTAGTCGCCGAACTGCAGGTGGCCGACCAGCGATTTCGGATAGTCGGCGATCGCGCGGCGGTACGCGGCCTCGGCCTGGGTCGGCATCTTTTCGGCGGCGTACGCCTTGCCTTCTTCGGAGACGAGCGCGGCGCGTTCGTCGTCGTCCGTCAGTAGCGGCAACACCTTGTCGTACTCGGCGATCGCGTCGTTGATTTGGTGTGACGCGACGTAGAGCCGCGCCTTGCCGAGCATGGCGTCGGTGTTCTTCGGGTCGACCGTCAGCGCGCGGTCGTACGTTTGCTGTGCGAGGGCCGGGGCGCTCTGATCGATGTACGAACGCGCCTCGAGCGTGATCGGGGTCGCGTCCTTGGGATCGAGCTTCGCGGCCTGTTCGAACGCCGCACGGGCCTCCTCGTACTTCTTCTCCTGCGCGAGCACCAGGCCGTAATTCAACCACGAGTGCGGGTCGGTCTGATTGAACGTCGTCGCCCGCTTGGCGACGCGCTCCGCATCGGCGGCGCGACCGGTCGAGAGGTAGAGATCGGTGAGCGTCAGGAGCACCTGCGAGTTGGTCGGTTCGAGGTTCGAGGCTTGCTCGAGGTCGTCGGTCGCCTCCTTGATGCGTCCGACCTGGCGGTTCGCGACGCCGTCGAGATAGTAGATCTGGGCGTTCTTAAAGCCTTCTTGTAACAACCGCGACGTCAGCGGGATCGACAGATCCGGCCGCCCGACCGCGTAGTAATAGCCCGCGAGTTCCGCGGCCGTGTCGCGATCGCTCGGATCCGCCTTCAGCTTCGCCTCGAGCCGCGGGATCGCGATGTTCGGCGGCTCGGGAGTCGCCGTCGGCAGCGGCGCCGGCGTGCCCGTCGGTGTGGGGCTCGGAGCGGGCGCACCCTTGTGTGGTGCGGCCGTCGCTCCGAACGTCACGAGCGTGACGAGTGTCGCGGCGAAGAACGCGCCGGCGATCGAACGGGATCGGTTGTTCATGCAGTGCTTTCTCGCAGGGGCGCACGAGCGGCGCTGGCGACGCGCGGGCTAGGCAGGGACTGCTTTGGCTTCGCGGACGCGCTTGGTTAGCTCGGGGACGATGGTGAACAGGTCGCCGACGACCAGGAGATCGGCGAACTCGCCGATGGGGACCCCGGCATCCTTGTTGATAGCAACGATGGTCCCGGCCGTTCTCATTCCAACCTTGTGCTGAATGGCGCCTGAGATTCCGACGGCGATGTAGAGCTGTGGGCTGATCGTCTTGCCCGTCTGCCCGACCTGGTGTCCGTGGCTGACCCAACCCGCGTCGACCGCCGCGCGCGAGGCGCCGACCGCCCCGCCGAGCGCATCGGCGAGCTCCTTGAGAATCGTGGTGAACGGTTCCGGTCCGCCGACGCCGCGCCCGCCGCTGACGACGGTCGAGGCCTCCTCGACGCCGAGTTCCGGCGCCGCCTCGACGACGTCTTCCTCGATCGCGATCGCGTACGCTTTGCCGCCCGGCTTCGCGACCGTGACGACCTCGGCGTGCCCCGCGCCCTCGTTGGCCGCGAAGACGTTCGGCCGCACCGCGACGACGCCGTAGTCGCTGTTCTTGAACGCGCAGGTCGTGATCGTCAGGCCGCCGAGCTTCGGCGACACGCTGGCGACGCGACCGCCGTCGACGCGCAGTTCCGTCACGTCGGACGTGAGTCCGGCTCCGAGCCGCGCCGCGACGCGGCTGCCGACGTCGCGACCGATCATCGTGTTCGGCACGAGCACGATCGCGGGGCCGCTCTCGCGCGCAACCGCTTCCACGTAGTCGACGACCGGATCGACGAGGAACTTCTCGACGTTGGCGTCGTCGGCGGCGTGCACGATATCGAAGGGATACCGCTTGAGCGTTTCTGCGAGGCCGGGCGCGCCGGGGCCGACGACGACGGCGTGCGCCTTGCCGCCCAGCGCGTCGGCGAGGGTGCGGGCCGCGGTCGCCAGTTCGAACGAGACGCGCCGTGCGTTCCCGCCCTTGTGTTCGATGAATGCGATGACGTTGCGCATTACAGTAACTTCTTTTCCTTCAGGAATTCGACGATGATACGGGCCCCGTCGGCGCCGTCGGAGGCCTGACGGTCTGGCCTTTGCCGCGCGCGGCGGCGGGGCGCGATGTCGAGCAGTTCCGTCTTCGCGCCCTCGCCGCCGACCGCGCGGTCGAGCGCGAGATCGGCGAGCGCTCAGCGTCGCGATCGTCTTTTTCTTCGCGCCCATGATGCCTTTGAGCGACGCGATAGCGCGGTTCGTTGATCGACTTCGTCACGCTCACGAGCGCGGGCAGCGGCGCCGCGACACGCTGGTAACCGCTTTCCGTCTCGCGCTCGCCGCGCACGGTCGTCCCATCGCACTCGAGCTTGCGCAGATACGTGAGACCGGGAACGCCGAGGTATTCGGCGAGCGCGCCGGGGACCTCGCCCGTGATCGCGTCGGTCGACTGCGTGCCGCAGATGACGAGATCGAAGCCGGTCTTCTTGATGGCCTGCGCCATCGCGTAGGCGGTGCCCCAGACGTCGCTGCCCTCGAGCCCGGCGTCGGCGAGCATGACCGCTTCGTCGGCGCCCATCGCGAGCGCCTTGCGCACGACCTCGCGGCCGCGTCTCCGGCGCCATCGTGAAGATCGTGACCGTCGTGTCGCCGCCGAGCTTCTCCTTGAGCTGCAGTGCCGCTTCGATCGCGTACTCGTCGAACGGGTTCAGCACCGTCTCGACGCCGGTGCGCACGAGCCGCTTGGTCGCGGGGTCGATGCGCTTGTCGGCGTTCGTATCGGGAACGAGCTTAACGGTTACAACGATCTTCACGTGTGCTGAGCGGCTCCTCATAAGGGCCTTCGCAGCGGGAGCCGCAAAGGCGACGCCCCGCGACGTGGCGCGAGGCGGGGTGGCAAACCCTCCCTGTTTGGTGCCGCGCCCGACCCCTACCTGCAGCCGCGCGGGCGTGCCGTGCCCCGGAAACGTGCTCGGTTAGGGAACGAGCGAGAAGACGACCCCAAAGCAGGGGCAGTTGTGCCCGAAGCCCCCGAACGCCAGCGTGCCGAAGAGCGTCCCCCCTACGTCGAGGAGGCCCGACTGCGGATACCCACCCCGAGCGTCGTCGGAGAACGTGTGCACGACGCGTTCGGCATAGCCCGCCGGCGTGGGCTGCAGCGCGAAGACCGTCCCGGAATCACTGCCGCCTCCATACGTTGTGCCGTAGAGCGTCCCGTCGGGCGCGGCCGCAACGGGAGCAGAGGGAAAGAAGCCGTCGCCATTTACACCCGAAAATGCATACAGGACGCGCTCGGCATAGCCGTTACCGGAGGGCATCAATGCGAAGACCGTGCCGCATCCCACTAGCTTGCACCCTGGAGCTCCGCCGCCGAAGATGGTCGTACCGTACAGCGTGCCGTCGCGACCGGCGATCAATGCTGCGTCCGGGTAAGCGCCGTCACGACCGGCAAAGCTTCCCGGTTGGGGGTTATTGGGCACCAACGCACCGCGGAACGCATACAACACCGTCTTCGTGTAGCCGCTCGTCGAAGGCGTCAACTTGAAAACCGTCCCCTGGTCCGCCGGACCGCCCGTGTACGTCGTCCCGTAGAGTGCACCGCCCGCGTCGATGATCAGTGCGGACGGCGCGAACCCGTCCTTGAAACTTTGAAACCGGTAGAGGACGCTTTCACTATAGCCGGAGCCGGACGGCGTGAGTTTGAACGCCGTTCCGCAGCCGCGCCGGTTGTAACACCCAACACCGCCGCCTTCTTCCGTTGTCCCGTACAGGGCTCCGCCGGCGTCGGCGATGAGGCTCGTGGTCGGATTGGCCCCATCCTTGCCGCCTCGGAATTCGTGGAGAATGGTTTCCACGTAGCCGGACCCGGCAGGCGAGAGTTTGAAGACGGTACCGCACGTCGTCAGCGCGGGCGACGGTCGCAGGTCGGGGCAGACTCTGCGCCCTCCGGCATAGGTCGTGCCGTATAGGGAACCGGCCGCGTCCCTCATCAGCGCCGCGTACGGAAGGGCACCGTCGTGCGCGCGATAGCCGCCGAAGACATGGATCACGCTCTCCGTGTATCCCGGGCCGTTGGGCGTCAATTTGAACACGACCCCATGACCGAATGGCCAAGACCCGCCCCCACGCGCCGCCGTCCCATACAGCGTACCGGTCGAGTCCGCAATTAGGCCCGCTCTGGGAGAGTACCCGCGATGACGCCCAAAACTAAGGACGACACGGTAGCCGGAGACTGTGACGGGGCGATGATCGCTCGCAGCCGTCCCGGGGACTCCGATCAACGCCAGGGACGCAATAAGCGCGCTCGGCAGAATTCGACGATAGATAGCGGCGCATGTCGGCTCCTTCTTTCCGCGTCCGAAAAGTAGACTGCGCCCGTAAGATCCGGCAGGCCAGCCGGATGACAGCATGATTCGAGCTGTCCGCCGGCGGGCCTACTTCATGGGATGACCGAGACTCGAACTCGGACGCCCTTTCGGGCTGCAGATTTTCGTACCACTATGGCTTTCGCCACCGCCTCGTTGGATTGACGTTTGTGGTCTGGACTGTGCCTTGACCCTATGCCTGCGCACGTAGGCCGCGCCCGTCCAGTCTCTACACCTTTCGGTGCTCAAAAGCACCGACTTGGCTCGGCGTTGTCATGCGATTGACCGCGAAGAGTTCGCCGACTTTGAGCGCATCCCGACCGCCGTTTCCGCGCGGCCGGCTCAGAGATCACAAGTCTGCTGTGTCTACCGATTCCACCATCATCCCTGTCGCCGAAGGTTAGCCGGTCGGGCGGCTGTCACCCGTTCGCAGTGGCGGCGGACCCGTCCGTACGAGGTAGCCCAACAGCAAGTCGTTCCGTTCAACCCGCGCCGCGGTGACCCCGAGGCGGCCGAGCGCCTCCGAGATGATGATTCCGCCGGCCGGCAAGATGTCGGCGCGCTGCGGAATCATCCCGGGGACCGCGCGGCGCTCGGTCAGCGTCATGCCGAGCAGCCGGTCGACGATCGCGTCGATCTCGGCCCGCGAGAGTACGACCTGCGCCGCGCCTTGCGCCTGCGCGATCGCCGCCGTCGTGTTGGCGGTCCCGCCGACGATGCGCACCTCGTCGACCGGCCGGAGGCGTTCGAACGGCGCGAGGCGCTCGCCGGCATCGCGCCGTGCCGCCTCGCCGGCGCTTCGTGCGGCCGCGGCGGTTTCGCCGCCCATCGTCGCCGGGTAGCGCTCGGCGAGCCGCACGGCGCCGATCTCGACCGAAGCGTGTTCGGCCACGGCACCGTCGACGCCGACCGCGCATTCGATGCTACCGCCGCCGAGGTCGACCACCGCGATGCGGGCGCCGTTGCCGCGATCCGCGTACGTCGCGCCGACGAACGAGTTGGTCGCCTCTTCGTCGCCTTCGAGGATCTGGAGGCGCGCGCCGGTGAGCCCCTCGATCTTGCGGGCGAACGCGCCACCGTCGTCCGCGCGCCGCATCACGCTCGTCGCAATGCAGACGATCGGCGCGGCAGCCGCGCGGGCGCGATCGACGTAGTCGACGATCGCCTGCAGCGTGCGCTCACGGGCGGCGTCCTGCAGCACGCCGCGGTCTCCCATGCCTTCGCTCAACCGCGTGCCGGTCGAGACGTGGTCGACCGGTTCGAGCCGGCCGTCCGGGCCGACGCGCACGATCAGCAACCGCGTGCTGTTCGAACCGAGCGATATGACGGCGCGCAGCGGCGATGGCGATTCCGGAACCATGTTACCCGTTTCCGGCACGGTTGCCGGGTCGCCCTGCGGCTCGAAACCTGCGGCTGGAATGCCGGTAGAGCAATCCCGTGGGCACGACGGACGGAAATCGCTACGCAGACCAACGCGGTAAAGCGCCTACCCGCAGCGCGAAGGGACGCTTGGAGGCTGAAGCGCTTCCCTCGGTAGAAGCTATCCTGCGGGCCCATCGACGTTCACCCGCCGGGAGAGTAAGCATCGTCCCGTCACATAAACGCACGTCAGCGCATCCGACCCTCATCGCCGCCGGAGCCTTCTGTGCGATCGCATTGCTGATCGCCTGCAGCGGACGGACAGGCGTCGCTCCGGTCGCGCCGCTCCGAGGGGCGACGGCCGATGAGGCTCACCTACTGAGCAGCTTGCATCGTCACCGCATCACGAACACCCCGATTCAGCACGTCGTGATCATCATCCAGGAGAACCGTTCGTTCGATAACCTGTTCAACGGCTATCCGGGCGCAAACACCGTGCAGTCGGGCCTCGCGATCCCCGTCGGGGCGTCCGGGACGCCGATCCCTAACGCCACGCCGACGACGATCCCGCTGCAGTCGCTGTCACTCGCGACGACCTGGGACATCGACCATCGCATCGCCGACTTCGAAAACGCGTGCGACGGAAGCGGCGCCATCCCGGGGACGAACTGCCGGATGGACGGCTTCAGCAAAGAGTATCCGAAGTGCTATCATCCGCGCTGCACGGCGCCGAGCCCGGCGACCTATCCCGAATACTCGTACGTGCCGCAATCCGAGACCGGGCCATATTGGTCGGCGGCGAGTCAATACGTGCTCGCCGACAACATGTTCGCATCGAACATCGACGCATCGTTCGTGGCCCATCAGTACCTGATCGCCGGTTGGGCGAATCACGCCGTCAACTATCAACGGGGAAGCACCTGGGGCTGCGGCAACCCGCAGCCGCTGCGGTCGCTCACCCAGAAGCGGAAGATCGGGCCGTGGGAGGCGGGCTGTTTTACCTACGGAACGCTGGCAACGGAGCTAGAGGCCGCCGGGTTCGACTGGCGCTACTACGCCGGCGGCAAGGGTACCGGCACAGGGTACCTATGGTCCGCGTTCGCCGCGAGCAGTGCCGTCTACAACGGTCCCGACTGGTCGAAGGTCATCAGTCCGCCGAGCCAGGTGCTGACGGACGCGGCGAACGGTAACCTGGTCACCGGCGTCACGTGGGTCGCACCGACGCTGGCCAACTCGGACCACGCGGACTCCGACTCGACGACCGGTCCGTCGTGGGTCGCGAGCGTGGTCAACGCGATCGGACAGAACCCGGCCCTGTGGAACACGACGGCAATCTTCATCGTCTGGGACGATTGGGGTGGTTGGTACGATCACGTCGCTCCGCAGATGCTCGACTTCGACGGCCTCGGGTTCCGCGTCCCTATGATCGTCGTCTCGCCCTACGCACGGCGAGGCTATGTGACGCACGTTCAGTACGAGTTCGGAAGCATCCTCAAGTTCGCCGAGAACAATTTCGGAGTCGGCCCCGTCGCCCCGGCGACGTGCTGCTACGGTCAGCCGGGCAGCGACACGCGAGCGAACGATCCGACCGGCGACGTCTTCAACTTCTCGGCGACGCCGCGCCCGTTCGCGACGATCTCCGCGACCCATGGGCAACGGTATTTCCTCAATCAGCCGGCCGACGATCGCCCGGTCGACCGCGACTAGACGTTCGTCAGCGCGCTCGTCCCTCGAAGTGCGCCGCGCGGCGCTTCTTGCGGATGAAGTGGCGTTCGGCCGGATGCGGGCGGTCCGGCGGCGCCCACTCCTCGGTCTCTTTCAGGTAGCGCCGCATCTGCTCTTCGAAGAGCGTGTCGTGGACGCTGAGCGCCTCGGCGGGCTGGGGAACCGGGGCGCTCTCCGGCCGGGCGAGGAACGCGAGCACGTGCCGCCCGCGGTCCTCGACCTCGAGCGAGATCGCCTCGCGCCGCTGCAGGCTGTCGTCGAACGCCGACTGGTGGGCGCAGAGTTCGGCGTAGGGGATCGCCGCGAGCCTGCCGTCGGCGAGCCGCACCGTCCCGCCGAGGCGGTGCACGTTGATGACGGTGCCGAGGCTCGCCGTCACATCACGGGGCGGCCGTCGCGAACGACGCGCCCTTCACGTAGATGATCGCCTCGTCGGACCGCGTCAAGTGCAGCCGATCGTGGATCTCGGGGATCGTCCCTGCGGGATCGCGCAGCCGGCGGATCGTGCGCTCTTGGATGGTGCGCTGACGCTGCAGGTTGGCGACCTCGCGCGTCATCGAGTGGAGTTCGTGCGCCAGGACGACGTTGCGCTTCACGACGCGGGCGACTTGCAGGCCGACGACCGCAAGGACGCCGAGCGCGACCAGCGTCAAGACGACGCGACCGGCGAGCTGGATCAGCCGGATCACGGCGCCACGGACGCAAGGGGCGCGGCCGCAGCGGTCGACCCGATGCGGCGGTAGCGATCGCGTCGCGCGGCCAGCAGCCGATCCGGCGCGACCGGAACGAGCCGCTCGACGGCAGCGCTCGCGACATCGACGAGACGGGAGACGAAGGCCTGCGCGTCGCGGTGAGCGCCGCCTAGGGGTTCCGGTACGATCTCGTCGGCAATCCCGAATCTCATCAGGTCTTCGCTGGTGAGATTCAAGTGCGAGGCCGCTTCTTCCGCCCTGCCGGCGTCGCCCCACAAAATCGCGGCACAACCCTCGGGCGAGGCGACGGAGTAGACGGCGTGTTCGGCCATGATCACGTGGTCGGCGAGCGCGATCGCGAGCGCACCACCGCTGCCGCCTTCGCCGATGACGGCGGCGACGACCGGGACGGGCACGCGCGACAGCGCGAGCAACGACGCCGCAATCGCCTCGGACTGCGCGCGCTCTTCCGAGCCGATCCCCGGGTCGGCGCCCGAGGTGTCGACGAACGAGAGGATCGGCAACTTGAAGCGGCCCGCCAGCTCGATGAGGCGCTTTGCCTTGCGGTATCCCTCGGGCGTCACCATCCCGAAGTTCCGCCGGATGTTTTCCTTCGTGTCGCGGCCCTTTTGCTGCGCGAGAATCATCACGCGCCGCCCGTGGAGTTTCGCGAATCCCGCAACCAACGCGGGGTCGTCGCGAAAGTGGCGGTCGCCGTGGAGTTCGTCGAACGCATCGAGTGCGGCGATGTAGTCGCTCGCGATGGGACGTTTCGGATGACGCGCGACGTTGACGCGCTCCCACGGCGTCAGCCGGCCGAACAGATCGCGCTGCAGCGCGGCATAGCTCTGTTCGAACGCCTTGATCAGCGCGCGCGTCTCGTCGTTGCGCTCGCCGGTCGCGGCTCGCGCGCGCAGGTCGGCCATGCGCTGTTCGAGTTCCTCGAGCCGCTTCTCGCGCTCGACGATGACGTTCACTGGACCGCCAGTTCCGGCACGGCCTTCAGCGGCGCGATCGCGCGGCCGTCGCCGAGGTAATCCAGCATGCGGACGAGCGTGTCGCGCAGATTTCGGCGCGTGACGACCATGTCGACGTGCCCCTTCTCCAGCAGAAACTCCGCGGTCTGGAAGTCCTCCGGCAGTTTCTGGCGGATGGTCTGCTCGATGACGCGCCGTCCGGCGAAGCCGATCGCAGCGCGCGCCTCGGCGATGATGACGTCGGCCTGGAACGCGAACGACGCGGAGACGCCGCCGGTCGTCGGATCGGTCAACACGGAGATGTATGGAAGGCCGGCTTCGAGGTGACGCTCGACCGCGATCGTCGTCTTCGCCATCTGCATCAGCGCGAGCATCCCCTCTTCCATCCGCGCGCCGCCGCTGGCGGTGACGACGATGACGGGCAGCCGCCGCCGCGTCGCTTCCTCGAACAGGCCCGTGATGCGCTCGCCGACGACGGTCCCCATCGTGCCGCCGCGAAACGAGAAGTCCATCACCGCGAGCGCGACCGGGTAGCCGCCGATGGTACAAAACCCGGTGACGACCGCCTCGCTCAAGTTCGACTTCTGGCGGTCGGTCTCGAGTTTCTGCGGGTAGGGGCGCTTGTCGACCCAGCCGAGGGGATCACCGGGGACGAGGTTGCCGCCCACCTCGACGAAGTCGCGATCGACGAGCAGATTGATGCGATCGTATGCGTGCATCCGAAAGTGATGCTGGCAGCGCGAACAAACCCACGCGTTCGCCTCGAGATCCTTGCGGTACAGCATCTCGCCGCACGTCGGGCACTTGACCCAGAGCGCGGCGTCCTGCGCCTGCGCCGGCGGCTCGCGCCGAATTCGCAGCCAGTCGGGAATCGGCATTAGTGCGCGACCTCGTCGCGCGGCGCGGATTTCGCCGGCGACGCGCCGCGCACACGCATCCCGTAGATGCGCCACAGTTGCCGCAGATAGTTGAGGATCTCGCCCTGGTTGAGCTTCGATTGTCCTGCGACGCGGTCGGTGAAAACGTACGGGACCTCGATCGCGCGCTTGTAGTGCGCCTTCGCGATGACCTCGAGCCCGATCTTGAAGCCGATCGGGTCGAGCGTCACGCCGTCGAGCGCGTCGCGCTTGACCAGAAAATAGCCGCTGGTGATGTCCTTGAGCGGGGTCAGCGGCTTCGCGAGCGCGATCGCGACCAGCGAGGTGACCTTGCGCCGCCACGGCCAGTTCGTGATCCCGCCGCCTTTGACGTAGCGGCTGCCGACGGCCAGTTCGTACCCGTCCCGTTCGATCGCGCGGACCATCGTCGGGATGATCTCGGGGTCGTGGCTGAAGTCGGCGTCCATTGCGCCGACGATCTCCGAGTCGGGGCGCGCGAACCGCCAGCCGTCGATGACGCCGCTCGAGAGCCCCAGTTTGCCCGGACGGTGGAGGCAGCGAACGGGATACTGTCCGGCGAGCCCGTCGACGATCGCGCCGGTGCCGTCGGGGGAGTTGTCGTCGACGACGATGATCTCGCCGTCGAGGCCGTTGCGAGCGAACACGTCGCTCAAGGTCGAAGCGAGACGCTCGATCCCGCCGGCTTCATTGTACGTCGGCACGACGATCGAGAACTTCACGCGTTCACCGCAATCTCCGAATGGTCGGATAATTGGCCTCGATGAAAGGCGGGATCACGCGATAGGCCTCCGGGTCTTCTCCCATGAGGATGACGCCTTTCGCCTCGAGCGACGCGACCTCTTTGGTCGGGACGAGGACCTCCACGTTGCGATCGGTCCACGCGACGAGCAGGTATTCTGCGAGCCGCGCGGCGCCCTCGGCATAGACGCCGCGGACGGACCCGACGAGGTCGTCGTTCAGGTAGACCGGGGTGCCGGGTTCGATGTCCTCGAGCAGTAGCGCCATCGAGGGTGCAGGGTACGACGAGCGAGCGCCCGACCCCTCACACGTCGCCGAGGGCATACAGGACTGCGCTGATCAGGACCATCGCCGCCGTCTCGGTGCGAAAGATGCGCGGGCCCAGGGAGATCGGATGCGCGCCGGCCGCGACGGCGACCGCCGCTTCTTCGTGCGAAATGCCGCCCTCGGGGCCGATCAGCACCGCAATGCGGCCCGGCTGCGTGAGCAGTTCCGGCAGCGCGTCGCGCAGCGCGACCCGCTCGGCCAACTCCCACGGAAACAGGACGAGGTCACCGGCTGCTCGGACGAGCCGAACAACGTCCTGCCAGCGGACCGGCGAGTCGACGACGGGCACGCGCGAGCGTCCGCACTGCGCGGCGGCCGTGCGCGCGAGCCGGTTCCAGCGGTCGATCTTCGCGTCGCCGGAGGCGGCGCCGATCGTGCGTTCGGTCATCACCGGCACGATCCGCGCGACGCCGAGTTCGGTCGCCTTCTCGATGACGAAATCCATCTTGGCGCCCTTGGGGACCGACTGGTAGAGGACGATCTCGCGGCTCACCTCGACGGCTTCGCTGCGGCGTTCTTCGAGCCGCGCGGCGACGCCGACGTCGTCCGCCACGAGCGACGCCGCGAACGTGTTGCCGCCGGAGTCGCAGATCTCGACCCGGTCGCCGGTCCGTCCGCGCAGCACGACGCGCATCTTGCGGGCGTCCGCGCCGCTCAAGTCGACAACGTCGCCGACCGCGTGGACGCCTTCGACGAAAAAGCGCGGCGGATCGTGCTTGCGGCGCTTCACGGCGTCAGTCTGCCTTGAACGCGTCCTTGAAGCGGTCGAAGAACGACCGCTCGTCGACCTTGTCGCCGCCGGTGTCCGCGTACTCCTCGAGCAGTTCGCGCTGACGGCGCGTGAGGGTGCGGGGGACGTCGACGTGCGTGCGCACGCGCAGGTTGCCGCGCGCGCTGCGCCGGACCGCCGGCATCCCGTGACCGCGTAGCATGTGGACCGAACCGGTTTGCGTGCCCGGCGGAACCGTGAGTTCGACCGGCCCTTCGAACGTCTCGATCGAGATCGCGCCGCCGAGCGCCGCGACCGCGAACGAGATCGGCACGTCGACGAGCAGATCGAGGCCGTCGCGTTTGAAGCGCGGATGCCGTGCGACCGTCACATAGACGTAGAGGTCGCCGGCCGGACCGCCGCGCGCGCCGCCTTCGCCGTGTGCCTCGAGCCGGATACGGCTGCCGTCGTCGACGCCCGCGGGAATCTTCACGTTGATCGAGCGCCGTTGCTCGACGCGCCCTTCGCCGTGGCACGTCTTACACGGCGACGCGATGATCTGTCCTTCGCCGTGGCATTTGGGACATGCGGCCTGCGTCGTGAACGTGCCGAGCGGCGTCTGACGCGTGGCGCGTACCATACCGGAGCCACGGCACTGGTCGCAGGGCGTCACCAACGTGCCCGGCTCGGCGCCCGTGCCCTTGCACGTCTCGCAGGTGCCGAGATGCGTGAACGCGATCGCGCGCTCGGTGCCGCGATAGGCGTCCTCGAGGCTGATCTGCAGGTCGTAGCGCAGGTCGGCGCCACGCTGCGGTGCGGACGCGCGCTGCTGCGCGCCGCCGCGCGCGCCGAAGAACATCTCGAAGATGTCGCCGATGCCGTCGCCGCCGAAGCCCGCGAACGGACCGAAGCCGGACTGCGCGCCGTGGCCGTTGACGCCGGCGTGGCCGTACTGGTCGTACATCTGACGGCGGCTCGGATCGGAGAGCACGGAGTAGGCCTCGTTGATCTCCTTGAACCGCGCCTCGGCCTCGGGCTTGTTCTGCGATACGTCGGGATGATGGCGGCGCGCGAGCTGGCGGTAGGCGCGCTTGATGTCATCTTCGCTCGAGCCCCGGGCGATGCCGAGGATCTCGTAATAGTCGGTCGCCACGCGGCTCAGCGGTTCGCCGGACCGGCGAGATGCGCACTGAGCGACGCCGCGGTTCCCGAGGCGAGCGCCATCAGACGGCCGTACGGCATGCGCCGCGGGCCGAGGATCGCGAGCACGCCGACACCTTCGCCGATCCGATACGGCACGGTGACGACGCTGCACTCGGTGACGTCCTCGGAGCCGATCTCGCGGCCGATCCGCACGGTCGTGCCTTGATCGCGCATCGAGCCGGCGACCAGCGCGTAGAGGCTTTTCTGTTCCTCGATGATGCGCAGAATCGCGCGCAGCGTGCGCAGGTCTTGGAACTCGGGTTGATCGAGCAGGCGCTGCGCGCCGCTGGACGTGACGGCCGGGATGTCGGAACTACACGCGGACGCGAACGCGTCTTCGACGGCGCGCACGAGTTCGGCCGGCATCGCGACCTCGCGCGCGATGTGCCCGATCGCCTCGGCGTTCACGTCGGCGAGCGCGAGCCCGCCAAGCGCGGAGTTGAGCGCGTTCGAGAAGCGGGTGAGGTCGTCGGGCGTGAGGGTCGTCTTCAGTTCGAACATGTGCTGCGCCGCGACGCCGGGCGACGTGACGACGATCGCCATCCCACTCTGCGACGAGAGCCAGATCAGTTGGATGTGGCGGAACACCTGGGTGTCTCGCTCGGGCGCGACCATGAACGCCAGGTTCTTCGACAGACTGGCTGACCAGGCGGGTCGTATGCTCGATGACCTCGTCCAGTTCGCGGCTAGCCCGGCTCAGCTCGTCCTCGATGTGGCGCTGATCTTCGGCCGGCAGGGGCTCGGGCGCCATCAGACGGTCGACGTAGGTCCGGTAGCCGGAGTCCGACGGGACCCGCCCGGCCGACGTGTGGGGCTGGATCAAGTAACCGCCGGCTTCGAGCTCGGCCATCTCGTTGCGAATAGTAGCCGAGCTCACCCCGAGGTTGTACTTCTGGGTAAGCGTGTTGGAGCCCACCGGCTCGGCGGTCGCGATGTACTCGTAGACCACCGTCGCCAGAATGAAGGCCTTTCGCTTGTCGAGATCCCCTGCCACGCTCTTCCCTAGAAACCGGCGCCGGGCGGCGCCCACATTAGCACTCCCAAGGCGGGACTGCTAGGATTACCCTCACCGTACCAAACGCGGGGGGTGAGGGTCAAGTTTCAGGGCGGCCAGGTGCCAGGGGCCCGTGCAGCGCTTTTGGGTTGGGGAATCCGGCGGAGGAGCCGAGCTCCAAGCCGCATCGGCCTCCCTGCCCTAGGCTGCTCTTTCGCGGCTGAGGTGCGTCCTGCACACGCTTACGCGCTCAAGAAGGCCCAACCTCGACATGGAAGAGGTAGGTTCCGCCTGAGACCGCCTTACAGTTTCGAATCTCCGGGCTATATGTCGAATGCTGGGCCGCGTGCGCCACCGCTTCGTCGATCGTGCTGTTTCCCGACGTTTTTACTATCTCTATGGTAGCGGCGTGGCCGCTCGCAGTCACCGAAACGGCGAGCGTCACTTCAGCCTTAGGGTGCGCTTTGGCGACGGACGCCGGGATGTCGGGTGCTGCGGGGTGCACAACGGTGGCGGGAGACGAGCAGTTCGCGGCGACGGCGAGACCCCTCGGGCTCTGGAACACGAAGCCCAGAAGCGCGAACAGCGCAACGGCTGTCGCCACGACGACGTAGTTCGTTTTCACTTGAATGGCCTTTCCATCGAGCAAACGCGCGATGCGACCGACCAACATTCGCTCCGGCCAGATCGCGCTTGGAGTGAGTAAGGTGGTCTGGATACGTGGACTTCGCAGTGCCAACGTCGCAAGACAAGAGGCAAATCGGTCGGGATTACTTCCCGCGCGGACCGCCCAGTCGTCGCACGCCGCTTCTCGCTCTTTCACGAGTTGGCGGCCGATGACGTAAACCCACGGGTTGAAAAAGAGCAATGATTCAACGAGGCGCTGAACCACGTTGCCTAAGATATCGTTGCGCGCGATATGTGCGCGCTCGTGTGCAATTATGGCTTCCAGGTCAGAAGGAGCAAGCGTGTCGACCAGATCGTCCGGAACGATGACAACGGGGTGCCACAGTCCAGCCGCGATCGGAACAGCCACTAACGATGACGTGAAGACACCTTCGCCGACTCGCGGTGCGGGAGTGGCGGACCGCCTTATGCGGCCGAGGCAAAGGTAACTTAGCGCAACGCGAACCGTACAAACGAGAATTCCCGCGCCCCAGAAGGCCGCGAACCAGAAACCGCCCGCGCTCGATGCCACGTCGGTCACCTGCGATACCGCGAACGTTGTACGAACAACGGAAATCGGAATTGCGGATGAAGGCGACCCGAACGAGAGTTGACCGACCAGCGGCAGGATCACCAACGCCAGCAGAGACAGAAACCAAACGGCGTAGCGTGTCGCCGCTTGGCGGCGAGGCACGAACGTGGTAATGCCGACGGCAAGGATCACGATGAACGCGCCCCGCCAAAGGCTATCGAGCAGCATTTCAATCACGGCGTGCCGTTGCGGCGTCCGAGCAGCCGTCTGATCTTTGCAACGTCGGCGTCGCTTAATCGCGTCTCGTGGAGAAGGGCGACGGCGAAATCGCCCGGTGAGTTCTTGAAGAACCGATCCAGAAGGTGATCTATTGCCGATTTTGCCGCGCGCTCACGCGCAATGAGCGGGTAGTACACATACGCGCGGCCGGCTTCTTCGTGCGAGACGTACATTTTTTGCTCGAGGGTTCGCAGGGTCGAAAGTACGGTCGTATACGCGAGTGGCGGCGGCAGCAGCGCGTTGGTGACCTCGGCGACCGTCGCATGGCCCTGCTCCCAGAGGACCGCCATAAGCCGAAGTTCGTGGTCCGTCAGAATGAGCGATTTCTTCCGCGACATGCGTCCCTCCGCGTCTACTACGAATCTAGTATCATCCTAGCACGGGGGAAGCGGGCTCGTCAACTGGATTCCTAGTAGTTAGGTAAACCGGGGCGCTTGAAGGCGGTTCGAGACGAAAGACGGTAGGTTCGGAACGACTCGGGCAGAGGGATGATTATGCAGAATCGCCTTGTGCGGCAAAGTTGGCAGTCGGCCGTTTTGCTCGCGTCCGTCCTCGTTATTGCGAGTGTACCGAGTTTCGCATCACCCGCGGCTCTGCCGGCGGCGGCCGGCGACGACGTTGTGCTTCACTCGTTTGCCGGGCAGCCCGACGGAACGATCCCGACGACGGGACACCTGGTCATGGATGCTACCGGGAATTTGTACGGCACCACGTTCTTCGGCGGAAGCAAAGGCTGCCCGGTCCCGAACCGCATGGACTCCGGCTGCGGCACGGTCTTCGAACTGTCGCCGACGCACGGCGCTTCGGTCGAGCACGTTCTCTACCGGTTTAAGGATCGCGCCGACGGAGTCGCGCCGTACGGTACGCTGACGCTTCTGCCGGACGGGCGGATTTTGGGCGTCACGGAAGCGGGTGGCGAGAAGGGGTGTAGGCCGATCTGGGGACGTTACGGGTGCGGAACGGTGTTCGCATTGTCGCGCTCGCGCGCGGGTCGTTGGACGAAGCAAACGCTACATGCGTTCAACGGGACAGACGGCGGCAATCCGGCGTCCAACCTCATCGTCGATGCCTCCGGCAACCTCTACGGCACGACCATTTGCGGTGGGCCGCTGTACTCGTGCCGCCCCGGCGGGGATGGGGCCGGTGTGTTCTATGAGCTCACGCGTACGGCGAGCGGCAGTTGGAAAGAAACCGTGCTCTTCGAATGGGGAGTAAAGATCAGCGAAGGCGGCAACCCGGGTGGAGACCTTACGGTTGACGGCAGCGGAAACGTATATGGGATCACCGCGGGAACGGTGTACGAGTTGCAACGACCGAACTGGAGCGAGTCCACGCTCGCGGTTCTCGACACCATGCCCACCGGCACGGCTCCCGTCGGCGGCGTGATCTTCGATGGCGCCGGTAACCTCTATGGGGCGACGAACGCCGGCGGCGACGGCCCGTGCGGGATCGTCTGGGCGCAGGGCTGCGGCGTGGTGTATGAGTTGTCGCCACGAGCGAGCGGAGGAGCTTGGACCGAAACGTTGCTGTACAACTTCACCGGTAGTACCGATGGCGGCGTTCCGGTCAGCCGTCTCGCATTCGACGCGGCCGGCCGGCTTTACGGGACGACGCAGAACGGCGGGTTGGCAAGCTGCAACCTCGGTGCCGGTTGCGGTGTGATCTTTGCTTTGGAGCGGAAAGCATCCGGGTGGAACGAGCACGTGTTGCATCGATTCGCTGACGATGCGTCCGACGGCGGTATGCCCACCAGCGGGCTGATTCAGGACGCGGCCGGCCACTGGTACGGCACGACGCAATACGGCGGCGCGTACAGTCCGAATGGCTTGGGAACCGTGTTCCGCATTTAAATGCCTGTGGGTGCGGCTCAAGGTGCTCCAAGCCGCGGAACGAAGCGTCCCCGATGGGGATACGAGACGCGGGCGTAACGCCCAGCGTCACTCGTGGTCGGCTGAACGCGCGCCTGCTCGTTCTCGTCGTCCTTGCCGTCGCCGGTATTGCGCTGCTGCTGACCGTCGCCAATCCGGGCGGCATCCTCGCCCGGCTTGCACGCGAGCAGCAGCTGCTGCACGGGACGGTCGCCGGACTCGGCCTGCTCGCGCCCGTCGCGTTCCTTGCGGCCTACTGCGGGGCGATGCTCCTCATCTGGATCCCGGCCGCGATCTGTAGCGTCCTCGGCGGCTTCTTCTTCGGACCGCTGTGGGGCAGCGTGCTATCGCTCGTCGGTTGTACCGCCGGCGGCCTCGGCGTCTACGAACTCGCGCGCTCCGGCGTGCACGGCAACAAGGCGGTGACGGGTCCGCTGTTGCGGCGACTGCAGGAAGGCTTCCGCCGCGACGAACTCGCCTACGTGATCGCGCTGCGTTTCATGCCGTTCATGCCGTTCGGCCTCGTGCACATCGCGGCCGGCGCGCTCAACGTCTCGCGCCGAGCGTTCGTCATCGGGACCGCCGTCGGGATGCTGCCGTGCACGGTGATGTACGCCTTCCTCGGCTACGACATCGATCGACTCTTGGCGCGCGGCGGCTCGCTGACCGGCCACGAACTGCTGCAGACCCGCGTGCTGCTCCCGCTAGCCGGGCTCGCCGTCCTCGCGCTGGCGTCCGTGTTCGTGCGCCGCTTTCGCGAGTGGAGGACGCCGCCGGTCGCTACTCGCTCGTAACGCCGCCGAACTCGCCCCTGACCTTGGCGGTCTCGCCGTTGTGCTGGATCCCCACGATCGCAATCTCCAGCGGTTGAGTCTCAGAAAACCGGAACCCGCTCTTGGCCAGATCGCCGGCGTCGACGACCACGTCGTTCCAGCGATCGAGGCTCCCCGGAACGGCGAACACGGTGTTCGTACCGTCCGTGAAGCGCTGCGGGCTGTGCAACGCCGGATCGACGGCGTAGTAGGCGTGGTGACCGGCGCCGTCCACGACCTGCACGCCGAAGAGCGAGCGCGGGTCGGCGCCGTCGGTGTAGCCTTCGTGCGGCTCGAGCTTCACGTTGAACCGCTGGAAGCCGCCTGTGAAGCGCTGGCTGACCGCGACGACGCGGGACTCTTCTTCGCGCGGCGGCGGCACGCTGAACGCCAGCGTCCAGTTTTGCGGCGAACCCGCACGCCGAAGGTAGCCGGTCGCGAAGTCGGTCTCCGAGTAGTCCCAGCCGGCCGGCGCCGGCGGCGGCCCCTCGTCCCACGCCGACAGCTGCCCGTTGGCGAGCCCGTTGAAGAACGTCAGCAGTTGGTGCGCGGCGGAATAGGATTGCTCGCCCGACGCGGCGTCGATCGCCACGACCTGCACTGTGTCGTGCAACGGCTGCAGTTCCGCGCCGTTCGACGGCGCCTTCAAATGGATCAGGCGGTCGTTGCCGGCTTCGATCTCCTGTGGATCGCGCAGCCAGTAGGAATAGTCGTCGCCGTTGCCCTGCACGAGCACGCCGAGGCGGACCTTGCTCGCCTTCGTGGGGCTCGGGTTCGTCAACCGAACGTCGAGCGAGCCGACGGCCCCGCTCGTGCTGTCGTAGCCGAGCCGCTCCAGCGAAACCTGGACGTCGGCCGACGTGTGCTTCGCGCCGCGCACGACGATGAAGCCCAACAGCGCGACGCCGAGCACGCCGACCGCCGCCGGCGCTAACCATAGGGGCACCCGCACCGGACGATCGGTCGGCGCCGGCTCGCGCTGCGGCGAGAACAGGAACACGGCGAGCAGGGGCGGCCACCACATGAAGTAGTTCTGCAGTTCGCGCGTCGCAAAGAACAGCGCGAGGCCGGGCGCGAGGAACGGCAGGCACGCGAACCGCCGCGTGTCGATCGCGTAACCGATCAGCAGCACGAGCAACATGGCGCTCGAAGCGATGCTCATCGTCTCCAGGTCGACGCCGAACACGCCGCCGGTGACCAACTGCATCGCGCCGGAGCCGAAGGCGAGCAGGTTGCCGGTGATCGGCGTCGAGACGCCGCGCAGCCAGAGCGCAGGGCCGGCGGCGATGTAGGTGGCGTTCGGAATCAGAAAGGCGAGCGCGAACGCGACGGCCGGCACCAAGAAGACCCTGATGCGCCGCCGTTCCCACGCCCACGAGGCCCACGCGACGAAGGCGAACGGCGCGATGAACCAGGGCGGCTGCTTCGACGCGCAGGCGAGGCCGAGGAAGATCGCCGCGACCGCCGGGCGCGTGTTCCAGAACCGCGCGGTCAGGGCGATCAGGAGAACCCACACGATGTCCGTGACGCCACCGAGCGTGTAGTCGGTGTAGGAGCGGTCGACGAACACGATCAGCGGCGCGAGCGCCTTGAGCGGCCGCGGTGCCACCCAGATCAGGAGCAGCAGCAACGCGATGTGGGCGTCGATGTCGACCCACACGGGGTCGATCTTCAGCCACGCAAACGGCACGTAGATCAGGAAACTGACGGCCGGATACGACTGCAGGTAGATCTCGGTGCCGCGCGTCGTCGGCGTCACGAGAGCCTTCGAGACGTTGTACAGGTTGAACGCCGGCTCCATCGACTGCGCGTAGGGGTTGCCGCCATGACTCGCGATCGAGGCCGAATAGACGTTGAAGAGCAGCGAGTCGCTGCCGATCGGGGCGCCGTGCATCACGACCCAGGCCGTCGCGAACGCGCAGAACGCGAAGACCAGGCCGGCGGCGGCGGCGTTCTCCTTCCGGTTTCCGGGGACGCCGTCGAGCGACGCATAGACCAGGAGCGCGACGCCGGCGACGTAGCACGCGAGGCTCGCGACCATGGCGATCGGCTGCACGGTGGGATCGCCCTCGCGCCAGATCTCAAAGCCGAAGTAGAGGAGGACCGCGCCCGAGATCAGGCCGGAGAGCCCCGCGAGGTCCGGGAGTTTGCGTTCGCTCGTCATGACGTCGCCGGGTGCGGCTCGCTCGCGGCGAGCGCCTCGAGCGCGCGGTCGGCGAGCCCGAGCGTCTCGTCGACGACGAGCGTGGTGTTGACCAGTTGCGCGGAGTTGACGGTGTACAAGCTGCGGCACGGAAGTCGCGATCGCGGGCAGCGACCGCGAGTAGCCCAAGGTCGTCATCGCGAACACGGCCGGCGCCCGCGAGACGCGCGCCGCGATGACGGACTCCGGCGCGAAGTCGGGATACATCCGCCGCAGCGCTGCGACGAACTCGTCGACGATCGACTCGTCCGTCCGCTGGAACAGCGGATCGTCCGGTGCGACGTACTTCGGCAGATAGACGAGCGCGCTGCCGCCGAAGTGCCGGCGATCGACGACGGCCGACATGTCGATGACGGCGCTGAACGGGACCCACTCGTCCGTCAGGTTGGTCACGTAGTACGGACCGAGCGGCGCGCGCAGCAGCAGCGAGACGCAGACGATGCCGATATACCGTTTCGAGGTGAGCCGGCGACGTTCGTCCTCGGTCAGGTCGACGCAGAGCCGGGCGGCGAGCGGCGCCGCGATCGTCACGATGACGCGGTCGAACCGGCGGGTGGACCCGTCCTCGAACTCGATGGCGGGACCGGGATCGCCGCGCCGGATCGCCGCGATGCGCGAACCCAGGACCGTGTCGAGGCCGAGCGCTTCGATCTTGCCGACGAGCGCTGCGAGGATGCGATGATAGCCGCCGGCCACGTAGCCGCACTCGTCGCGGCCGACGCCGCGCCGGCGCGCCCCGTAGTAGCGGACAATCGTCGCGCAAATGAAGGCGGCCGAGACCTCTCGGATAGCTGTCGCCGAACTTCGCCCGCAAGAGCGGCCGCCAAATCTTCTCGAACGTGCGGCGCCCGCAGACCTTGGTCAGCCAATTCTCGGCCGTCACGTCCTCGAGCGCCAGCGGATCGATGAACCGCCCGGCGTACACGATTGCGGCTCCGAGTCGCAGCTTATCGAACAAAGTGAGCGGTTTGAAGGACAGGAATTCCAATGCGTTCGACATCGAGTGGAACGCACCGGACGTATAGAATCCGGTCTTCGGCGACGTCCACGCGACCTCGGTCCCGAGCCCGAGCTCGTCGAGCAGGTGCAGCAACCGCCGGTCGCGTGGCACGATGATGTGGTAGAACCGGTCCCACGTCACGTCGCCGATCGTGAACGGCGCCGCGAGACCGCCGAGCTCGGTCGCCGCATCGAAGAGCGTGACCTTTTCGCCGCGCTGAAGCAGACGCAACGCAAGGCCGAGGCCGAGCATGCCGCCGCCGACGATCGCCGTCCGCGTCGGCGCGACACCCTCTCCGGCGACGGGCGAAACCACGTTACGCCCAGATCGATCCGTTTCCGAGAACCGAATCCCCAAGCGCTACTCCAGAGCATGAACCGGGCAAGGAGGTACTCCAAAGAGCGCTCGTCCGAAGGAGCGCTTGGACACCGCCGATTCAGTAGTCCAACGAGCGCGCGCGCACCTGCGGGGAGGCACCTTTTCCTGGGAGCGAGATGCCCCGTTAACGCGCGGAGAGTAGGATGGCGTTAGGCTGGCTCGACCGGCCACCCTGCCCGGCTTGACGGGCACGAAAGGACGACATCATGCCTCACTCCACGCTCCACCTCAGACTTTCGGCCGGAACGGTTGCGGCCGGCCTCGTCGTCGCGATCTCGTGCGTCGGCATCGTGCGCGCAGAGCGCTTCCATCCGCAAAATAGTGTTACATATACGTGCAGCAGCGGCGAGGCGTGCGTGCAAGGGAACGCGACCGGCACTCCCTACGGCATCTACGGGTCGGCCCAGTCGACGGGCGCCCAAGGGCAGACGACCTCGACGACCGGCGGCTCCGGCACATCGGGGATCAGCACCGGCGGTTCCGGCAACGCGCACGGCGTCTACGGACGCTCCTCCAACGGCCAGGGCGTGTACGGCACCTCGTCGACGGCCAACGGCGTTGAGGGGCACACCCAGAGTCTGCAAGACTTCGCGGGCGTCGCCGGCTACGGCGACGGCACCGGCCTGGTCGAGACGGGCGTCTACGGTAAGGGCGGCGCCGCGGGCGTCGCGGGCGAGTCGCTGTCGGGCGGCATCGCGGTCGACGCGCAAGGTGACGACACGTCGAGCGACATCTTCTACGGGATCGACATCGCCAACGACGCGACGTGCATCATCGACCCGAAGGCCGACCTTCATTGCACCGGCAAGATCACCGGCAAGAGGGCGCTGCGCACGGAGCAATCCAGCACGATGGGACACGACGTGCTCGCGTACACGTCCGAGACGGCGTCCGCGACCATCGAGGACGTCGGGACCGCGCACATCGCCGGCGGACGCGGACACGTCGCGCTCGACCCCGCCTTCGCGTCGTCGACCGATCGCTCCGGATATTACGTGTTCCTCACGCCGATGGGCGACACGCGCGGCCTCTACGTGAGCGCGAAGACGGTGGCAGGATTCGACGTGCGCGAGTCGCAGGGCGGCCGCTCGACGGTCGCGTTCGACTACCGCATCGTCGCCCATCCGCTGGGCGCCGACTACGATCGCTTGCCGCCGGCCGAGCAGGTACCGGCGCGCAAACTCCGGAGGCGCTAAGCAACTCGCTCGATAAGCAACCGTGCACCGGAACGCGGCAGATTCCGGTCGACAACGCAGGTGCGCGGCTCTCTCGGGAAAAGATTCGAACGAGTCGCTTTTCGCCGGGAGGTTCGCAATGCACCGTCTTCGTGTCAGCATCGTCGGCATTGCAGTGGGATGCCTCGTCCTGTCCGCCGGTACCGCGCCCGCACGGAGCGCCGGTTCGCCGTCGACCGCCCTAGCGGCGGCGCGGGGTGCCGTGCGGCCGCCGTCACATCCGCTCGCGCGCGGCTCCGGCTGGCTCTCGCCGGCGGCGAGGCGGTGCAAGACGAAGCTCTACGTATCGAGCTACCGGCTCGGCTACGTCAGCATCTACTGCACGAAGGGACAGAATCAGGCTCCCATCGGACAGATCACCTCAGGCATCAATACGCCCGAAGGCGAGGCCACCGATGCCCAGAGAGATCTCTACGTGACGAACACGAATCCGAACACCGTCACGGAGTATGCGCCCGGAACGGTCACGCCGGCTTTCACCTATTCGTCCGGGCTATCGGCGCCTGCGGGCGTCACCGTCGACGGTCAGGGGAACGTCTACGTGAGTAGCCTCAGCTCGGGCACCGTCGAGGTGTTTCCTCAGCATGTCAATTCGCCGACGCTCACCATCACCGGCTTTACGCTGCCGATCGACATGGCTCTCGACGCTGCGAACGATCTGTATGTCACGGCGTACACATCGAACTTCAGCGGGGGTGAGATCATCGAGTTCCCGCCCGGGAGCACGCAGGGCACGAACCTCGGCATCAGCACAAAGGGTCCCGGCGGCATCGAGCTCGACCGGGCCGGCGACATCGTGACCGCGGATCAGACGCTGCCCGGCGTGCTGGTGTTTCCGCCTGGGCACACCAGCCCGTCGGAAACGTTCGGGCAGAACATGTTGGATCCCGACCCCGTCCGCTTATCCCGCTCCGAGCAGCGGGTCTACGTCGGCGATGCCATAGGAAACGCCGTGTACGCGTACTCATACCCGGGCGGCGCGCTCGTCGACACGATTACGGATGGCATCGACGGTCCGAACGGCGTGGCGCTCGACCCGCCGGCGCCGCAATGACCGGCACCGAAGGAGAAGTCATCATGCATGGATCCTCACGATTCGTTCGCGGCCTCTGCGTCCTGACGATCGCCGTCTGCGCCGGGTGCGCGGGCGGTCAATCGATGCAGCCCGGTTCGACGGTGCCCTCAACCACCAGCCTGACCGAACGCGCCGCTCGAGCCGAGACTCTCATGGGCGTGCCCCAACCCGAACATCGCGGCGGTGGCTGGCTGTCGCCCGCGGCCAAGTCGGCCAAACGACTGATCTACGTCTCCGACTTCTCGGCGAACGCCGTCGAGATCTATTCGGCGATCGGTTCAAACCAGTCACCGATCGGCGAGATTACCGACGGCCTCAGCGGCCCGGAAGGCAGTTTCGTCGACAGCGACGGTAACCTGTACGTCTCGAACGTCACCAACTACACCGTTACGAAGTATCCCAGGGGGAGCACGACCTGGAAGTTGCGCTATACCGGGCTCACCTACCCGACGAACGTTACGGTCGGCAAGAACGGGGTCGTCTACATCGCCGACCTCGTCGGCGACAAGGTGGTCGAGTACCGGAAGGGGTCGACGCGGTCGTTGCGGACGATCGTCGTCAAGGACCCTCAGGGCGTGGCCCTCGACGCGCAGAACAATCTGTACGTCTCATACGATGACGCCTCGGGCGGGCAGGTCAACGAGTATCCACCCGGTTCGACGACAGGGACGAACCTCGGGATCTCGCTGCAGTTTGCAGGCGGCGATGCGACCGATGCGTCAAGCGACCTGCTCGCCGCCGACCAGTCGGCGCCGGCCGTGTACGTGTTTCCTCCAGGTTCGAACACCCCGTCGCAGACCATCAACCAAGGGCTCGAGGATCCGTTCCGGATCGCGATCAACCGCTCGTTCAAGCAACTCTATGTGGCCGACCCCGAAGCCAACGCGCTGTTCGTGTATG
The DNA here is from genome assembly GCA_963743605.1 of Vulcanimicrobiota bacterium. Taxonomy (GTDB): domain Bacteria; phylum Vulcanimicrobiota; class Vulcanimicrobiia; order Vulcanimicrobiales; family Vulcanimicrobiaceae; genus CAVUQJ01. The sequence goes on from CAVUQJ010000022.1 coordinate 46,938, forward strand.
ATTACCCCGGCGGGACGTTAGTGAACACGATCACCAACGGTCTCAAGTCGGTCTACGGCGTAGCCGTCACACCCGAAGGTAACTAGAGGTTAGTCGCCGGCGCGGGCGGTGACGCGCAATGCCGCGTCGACGGCCTCTTGCATCTCGGTCCAGTCGAGTTCGCCGACCGAGACGTGTTCGACGGTGCCGTCGGAGCGCAAGATCAGCGTGACCGGGATCGGTCCGATCGAGTAGGCGTCGAACACGTGGCGGCTCGGATCCTCGGCGACCGGCAGGGCGATGCCGTGCTGCTTCAGATAGGTACGCGCGACGCCGGCGTCTTCGGACGACAGCGTCACGAGCGTCGTGCGGTCGCCGTAGTCCTTCTGCAGGCGCGTGAAGACGCCCAACTCGTCCTGACACGGGTGACACCACGTCGCCCAGAAATTGATGACGACCGGCTTGCCGAACTGTGCCGACAGCCGCGTCGGGCCGCTGCCGACGTCGTAGTCGAAGTCGGGCGGTAACTGCGCGTAACCGATCGTCTTCAGGCCCGTCGTCGGGGCGGGGTCGTGCTTCGGGCGCGCCATTCCGTCGCTCGGCAGCACGGTAGCCGCAAGCATCGCGGCCAGCGCGACGGCGATGAGACGGCGGAGAGCGGGGGGCGCCACGGGTCGCAAACTTCGACGGCCGTAGCCGGCTTCTTGCCCTCGACGGGGGCGGCCGTCGCGGACACCGTAATGAACGCCATGGCGACCAACACGACCGACCACGCGATCGAAGCGCTCTCCGACGAACAGCGGCGCTTCCCGCCGCCGCCCGCCTTCGCCGCGCAGGCCAACGCGCGACCCGGGATCTACGAAGATGCGGAGCAAGACTATCGAGCCTTCTGGAAGTCGTGGGCCGACAAGCTCGAGTGGATAGCTCCGTACGACACGGTGCTCGAGTGGAACGAACCGTTCGCCAAGTGGTTCACCGGCGGCACACTCAACGCGTCGGTCAACGCGCTGGACCGTCACGTGCGCGCCGGCCGCGGCGACCGCATCGCCTTCCACTTCGAGGGCGAGCCCGGCGACCGCTGGACGATCACCTACGCCGAGTTGCTGCGCCAGGTCTGCCGCCTCGCCAACGGCCTGCGCAAGCTCGGCGTGCGCAAGGGCGACCGCGTCGCCATCTACATGCCGATGGTTCCGGACCTGCCGGTCGCGCTGCTCGCCTGCGCGCGCATCGGTGCGGCGCATTCGGTCATCTTCGGCGGGTTCTCGCCCGACTCGATCGTCGATCGCGTCAACGACTCGTCGTGCGTCGCCCTGCTCACGACCGATCAAGGCTGGCGGCGCGGCAAGAAGCTCGCGCTGAAGGCCAACTGCGACGAGGCGATCGCGAAGGGGTTGCCGTCGCTGAAACACGTCGTCGTGTCGCGGCGCGGCGGCGATCCCATCGAGATGGTCGCCGGCCGCGACGTCTGGTGGGACGACCTGGTCGCCGATCAGCCCGACACCTGTGAGCCCGAGCCGATGGACGCCGAGGATTTGCTGTTCCTGCTCTACACGAGCGGCACGACCGCGAAACCGAAGGGCATCAAGCACACGACGGCCGGCTATCTGACCGGTGTCACCGCGACGAACGTCGCTGGTCTTCGACCTGAAGGACGACGACGTCTACTGGTGCACCGCCGACATCGGCTGGGTCACCGGGCACTCCTACATCGTCTACGGGCCTCTCGCGCTGGGCGCGACCTGCGTGCTCTACGAAGGCACGCCCGACTTCCCCGACAAGGACCGCTTCTGGGAGATCGTCGAGCGCTACGGCGTGACCGTCCTCTACACCGCGCCGACGGCGATCCGGACGTTCATGAAGTGGGGCGCCGAGTATCCGCAAAAACACGACCTGTCGTCGCTGCGTTTGTTGGGCTCCGTCGGCGAGCCGATCAATCCCGAGGCCTGGATGTGGTACCGCGACACGATCGGCGGCGGGCGCTGCCCGGTCGTCGACACGTGGTGGCAGACCGAGACCGGCGCGATCATGATCACGCCATTACCGGGCATCACGACGACGCGGCCCGGCAGCGCGTGCAAACCGTTCCCGGGCGTCTTCGCGGACGTCGTCAACGAACAGGGGCAGACCGTTTCCGCCGGCGGCGGCTACGCCGTCCTGCGCCGCCCGTGGCCGTCGATGCTGCGCGGTATCTGGGGCGACGACGACCGCTACGTCAAGACGTATTGGTCGCGGTTTCCGCACATGTATCTCGCGGGCGACGGCTGCCGCCGCGACGACGAGGGCAACTTCTGGTTCATGGGCCGCATCGACGACGTGATGAACGTCAGCGGCCACCGCATCTCGACGACCGAGGTCGAGAGTTCGCTCGTCGCGCACCCGGCCGTCGCCGAGGCCGCCGTCGTCGGCAAGCTCGACGAGGTTACGGGCCAAGCGGTCGTCGCGTTCGTGACCCTGCGCGGCGCCACGACCGGCACGCCGCAACTGGCCGACGAGATCCGCGCGCACGTCGGCCGGCACCTCGGCAAGTTCACGACGCCCAAGTACCTGACGTTCACGCCCGACCTGCCGAAGACGCGGAGCGGCAAGATCATGCGCCGGCTCCTGCGCGACATCGCCGAGGGCCGCATGCTCGGCGATACGACGACCCTCGCCGACTCGACCGTCGTCGCCGACCTCCAGGAGCGCGCGAAGGACGCGCTCGCCGAGGAAGAGTAGACCGGCGCGGCCGACTACGCCGTCAGGAACGAGCGCAACGCGGTCAGATCGTCGACGCGGCGCGCCGGCGGCAGCGCGTCGATGATCGTCGCGCCGTAGCGCATCGACGCGACGCGGCCGTCGAGTAGCGCGACGATGCCGCGATCGGTCTTCGAGCGGATGAGCCGGCCGAAGCCCTGCTTCAGCTTCACGATCGCCGCCGGGATCATGTACTCTTCGAACGACTGCCGGCCGGCGGCCTCGATCGCCGCGAGGCGGGCGGCCACGAGCGGATCGCCCGGCGACGGAAACGGCAAACGGTCGATGATGACGCACGACAGCTGATCGCCGACGACGTCGATGCCCTCCCAGAACGTCCCCGTGCCGAAGAGCACAGCGTTGCGCGTCCTGCGGAACCAGTCGAGCAGGTGCGCGCGCGGCAGTTCGCCCTGCAGTTTGGCGGGATAGGGGAGCCGCTCGCGCAGCAGCGCGTAGACCTCGCGCAGCCGCGCGTACGAGGTAAACAACACGAACGCGCGGCCGCGCGACAGCTCGAGGCACTCCTCGACGATCGGCGCGACGCGCGCGGCGAAGTCGGGCAGTTTCGGGTTGCAGGCGCGCGGCGCGACGTAGAGCCGCGCCTGCTCGGCGAAGTCGAACGGCGACGGCGCGACGTACTCTTGCGCGTCCGCGACGCCGAGCGTCGAGCGCAGGAACGCGAACGAACCGCCGGTCGCGATCGTCGCGCTCGTCAGCACGACGCTCTGGATCCGCTCGAACAGCATGCGGCGCAGGAAGTCGGCGACGTCGAACGGCGCCGTGTTGACCTCGTAGTGCCCCTCGGCCTCGAAGCGCTCGACCCACGAGATCGCCTCGTCTTCGGGCAGCGCGATGCGGTCGATCGTTTCGATGTGCGCGAGGATGCCGCGCATCGACAGGTCGCGCCGGCGTTCCGCCTCGGCGATGTTGTCGGGCGCGCGTTTGAGCGCCGCCTGCCAGTTGCCGTAGAGCCAGTTCTCGAGCCGGTAGAACGCCTGCCGCAGCGTGTCGAGCGACGCGGCCGCCGACTCGTTGGCGCGCAGCGGATAGCGGTCGCCGGGGACCTGCGCGAGCGTCGACGGTCAATCGCCGCACGCCCTCGTCGATCTCGCCCTCGTGCGACGCGGGCAGCGAGTACGTCCGATGCAGGCGGCGCATCATGCGGCCGACGGAGCGCTGCGAGATCGTCGAGGTCAGCGCGGCGGTCGCCCAGTGCTCGCACTGGTGGGCCTCGTCGAGGATCGCGATGTCGTAGGGCGGCAGTAGCGCGCCCGCCATCACGAGGTCGAGGAAGAACAGCGCGTGGTTGACGACGACGATGTCGGCGTAGCGCGCCGCGTCGCGCCGCCGGAAGAACCAGCAGTCGGCGTAGTGCTCGCACAGTTCGCCGATGCAGTCCTCGGCGTCGGCGTCGACCTGTTCCCACTCCGCCGCCGGCGGCGCGAAGGCCAATTCGCCGCGGTCGCCGGTCGTCGGTGCGCGCCGGCCCAGTCCCAGACGGTCTCCATCGTGCCGCTCGGCGCGACGAGCCGTTCGGCGCGCATGCGCTCCAGCTTCGACTTGCAGAGATAGTGGTTACGGCCCTTGAGCAACTCGACGCGCAGGTCGACCCCGAGCGCGCGCAGGACGAGCGGGATGTCCTTGTTGACCAGTTGCTCCTGCAGCGCGATCGTGCCGGTCGAGACGACGACCTTCTTGCCGCTGCGCATCGCGGGCACGAGGTAGGCGAGCGACTTGCCGACGCCGGTCCCGGCCTCGACGATCGTGTGCGCGCCCTCGAGGAAGCCGCGCTCGACCAACTGCGACATGCGGACCTGGCCCGGCCGCGACTCGAAGCCGGGCAGCGCGCGCGCCAGCACGCCGTCCGCGCCGAAGACGGCGTCGAGCGCGTCGCGCGCCGCGGCGCTCACGGCGCGCGTCTCGGGCTCCGGCTGCGGCGGCTCCGCGGTGACTGCTGCGGCGCCGCGGCTCGGCCCTTCTTCCGGCGGCAGTGGTCGTGCACGCGCGCGACCGCCAACCGGCGGCGCACGGTCAGGAGCACGAAACCGGCCGCGAAGCCCGCTGACGAGGCCGCCGATGTGGCCGGCGTTCGAGATGTTCGGGATGCGAGAAGCCGATGACGAGGTTGATGCCGATGATCGGCAGCGTCTGGTAGACGAGCGCGCGGCCGCGCGGGCCGATGCTCAGCCCGATCGCGACGAGCGCGCCGAAGATGCCGAAGATCGCGCCGCTCGCGCCGACCGTCGACGTCGTTGTAGGCGAACTTGTACACGCTGAAGCCCGAGCCGAACAGCGCAGATCGTGTAGATGACGCAGCAGCGCACGGGCCGCCGACCAGCGCCTCGAGGTACGTGCCGACCTGGAAGAGCGCGAACATGTTGAAGGCGATGTGGAGCAGGCCGCCGTGCAGGAACGCGCTGGTGACGATGCGCCACCACTCGCCGCGGTCGACGAGCGGCCCCCACAGCGCGCCGTGCTGAATGATGCGCGGCGTTGCGTCGTGAGCGCGCCGGTCGCGACCTCCCAAATGTAGACGACGATGTTGATGGCGATCAGCACCATCGTGACCGTCAGCCGGATGGCGTGTTCTCCGGCAGGACCGTGATCATGCGGGCGAGCTCGAGCGAGATCGCGTGGCGCTTGCCGCCGACGCCGACCGTCAGCGGGCCGCCGAGCGGCGCCTTTTCGAACACGCGTGACGTGCGCGCCCGGGCGCAACCCGACCTCTGCCAGGTAGCGGAGGATCTCGGGCACGTCTTCCGTCACGCCGTAGACCGTCGTCTCAGAGCCAACGTCGAGTTGCGCGAGCGGGATGCCGGGGCGCGGCGGGCTCGCTGCCGTCGGCCGGCGGGATCGGGTGACCGTGCGGACAGGTCTGCGGGTCGCCCAACACGTCGATGAGGCGCTCCTCGACGCGCGCCGAGATGGCGTGCTCGAGCTTGCAGGCCTCGGCGTCGACCTCGTCCCAGCCCATGCCGAGCACGTCGGTCAGCAGGCGTTCGGCGAGGCGGTGCCGCCGCACGACCTGCGCGCCGATCACGAGGCCCTTGGGCGTCAGCCGCGCTTCGCCGCGCGACTGGTGATCGATGTAGCCGTCGGCGGCGAGCTTCTTGAGCATCCCCGAGACCGACGCCGCCGAGACGCCGAGTTCGCTCGCCAGCCCCGAGGTCGTGACGCCGGACCCCTCGCGCTCGAGGCGATAGATGGCTTCGAGATACTCCTCGGTCGCCTCGTCGAAATGGGTGTGTGCCGGCATGACCTATTAGAGGGTTCGACGGTGCTCGATGGTTTCCAGGCAGAACGCGTCGAGCCGCGCGTGCAGCGCCGCGCGCCGCTCCGCCGTGGCGAACGAGGCGTCGATCGCGTTGCGGGCGAGGCGCGGCAGCGCGTCGCGGCCCATGAGGTCTTCGACGGCGCGATATTCGTCGCAGAGCGAGGTGCCGAAGAGCGCCGGATCGTCGGCGTCGACGACGCAGCGCACGCCACGGCGGTCGAAATCGGCGATCGGGTGCGGCGCGCCCGGCGCGACGGCCGCGGTGAGGCGATTCGACGTGGGACAGATCTCGAGGGCGATCCCGCGCCGCGCGAGTTCGTCGACGAGCCGATCGTCCTCGCGCGCGCGCACGCCGTGGCCGACGCGCTCGACGCCGAGGCCGTCGATGGCCTCCCACACGCTGTGCGGTCCGGCGGCCTCGCCGGCGTGCGCGACGAGCCGCAGCCCGGCGCGGCGCGCTTCGGCGTAGGCCTCGGTGAAGAGAGAGGCCGGATACTTCGTCTCGTCGCCGCCGAGGCCGATGCCGATCACGCCGTACTCCTGCAAGGACGAGGCGAGCCGGGCCGTTTGCAGCGCGCGTTCGGGGCCGAAGTTGCGCGTGCAGGTCGCAGATGATGGCGGCGCCGATGCCGCGCTCCGTTCGACGTCGTCGAGCGCGGCGCGGATCGCGGCGAACGTCGCGCGCACGTCGAGGTCGCGATGAAAGTACGTCCAGACCGACGGCGAGACGAATATCTCGGCGTAGTGCACGCCTTGCGCGGCCGCGTCGAGCGCGTAGTCGCGCGCGACGGCGGCGAAGTCTTCCGGACGCTGGAGCGTCTTGCAGACGTCGGCGAACAGGAGCAGGAATTCGCCGAAGGTCGCAAACGCGTAGGTTTGGTCGAGCGGCACGCTGCGCGCGCTGGGCGATGTCGACGCCGTGGCGCGCCGCGAGTTCGCGGAACCGCGCGGGGAGGACGGTCCCCTCGAGGTGGCAGTGGAGTTGGACCTTTGGGAGGGCGCGGATGTACGCCGGACATGACGGGGCGTCAAGTCGTTCGGGCGGGCGGTCAAGGGCCCGCCGGCATCTGCTGCGAAAGCCTGGCTGATGAGCCGAGCCTTTACGAAGGAACGCGACGACGCGCCGGAACCCGATGTGGTCCCGCGCCGCGCGCAGCGGCTCACGTGCGATCACACCCGGCGGCTTCGCACAGCTGAACGAGCGGTCGAACGCAGCGACGACGCCGAGCGAGCGCGAGCGACTCCAACGCACGCTCGACGCGGTGCGCGTCGTGCCGCCGCCGGAGGATCAAGCAGACCGTCGCGTTCGGCGCGACCGTCAGCCTCTCGGGCGCGGCTGCCGCGCGTGCAGCGCTACACGATCGCGGGCGAGGACGAGGTCGACATCGCGCACGGCACGATCGGGCTGGACTCGCCGCTTGCTCGGGCCCTCATCGGCGCCCACGTCGGCGACACGGTCCTGTGGCCACGCCCGTCCGGCGACTGCGCCGTCACGGTCGAGCGCATCGCCTACTCCGGAGCGCACGCCGCCCGCCGGCGGCGTTGACAGAGGAGCCGGCAGCCCCTACACTCAACCTTCGTCGTCGCGGGGTGGAGCAGTCCGGTAGCTCGTCGGGCTCATAACCCGAAGGTCCCTGGTTCAAATCCAGGCCCCGCAACCATTCTCTATCTGTCCGATGGAGCGAGCCGCCATCCGACCGTGCGCTGCGGTTTCCCTCGCTGCCGATTGCCGGATTGTCAGTGGATCGCTATACCAATGGGATCGTCCCTCCTACTGAGGTCGCTTGTGTAGCTAAACGCGTACGTCCCTGAGGGATACGCGTATACATCGACTGACCCGTGCTCGTAATCCAAACAAGAGAATCGGCGCTCGCCCCGCCAGAACGCGCAAAAGACTGACGTACCCATCAGCCGGATCGACCTTCGCGCCGTCAACGTCCCGGGCTGGCTGCCGATCGCATCGTACACATAGAGCATCTTGCTCGTTTGGTCGACCTGCAGCAGTCTGCCGGAATTATCTATGAGCACGCCGCCGGGCCAATCGGAGCCGATCTTCGTGGCGGTCAAGACGATGCCGGGCATTCTGCCGGCCGGAAACTCGATCACCTGCCCGCTGTCTGAACTCCTGCGTCGCGTTCGACCAGAAGACGTTGTGGTGTTTGTCGACGGCGATACCGAGGCCGGCATAGGCCGTTTTGTCGGAGAGCTGATAGGTCGTGTACGTGGATCGAAAGGAATGCACCTCGATGGTCGCCGGCACGGCCAAGCCGTCGTTAAGATTTGCGATGTAGACGGTCGTCCCATCGACCGCGATGTCGACCGGCAAGCCGTGACTGTTGTAGAGCCTCTGCCCCGGCGGGCCGCACGCGGACGAAAACGTCGCGGCGCCGACCTTCGCACCCGGGAACGACGCCGTGACATAGAGCGTACCTGCGGCGTCTGTCGCTATGCCTTCGGGATCGTAGTTGTTGGGAATCTGACAAACCGGAGGATTGTTGGTGTGGTTGTCCGTCGCGAATCCATTGATCGTCCGACCATGCTGCGAAGCTACGTACGTGTAACTCCGGGGCGCCCGGCCGGGCACGGCGCGATCGATAAACCTCATCAAATAGGGACGGGATCCACGGTGGATTCTGCTCCGGAGCGCTTTCGGGATGACCGACGGCCAGTCGTCTGAAGCGGCAGCCCACTCGCCATTCGCCGGCGGCATTTCGCCAGCGCCCAACCCAAGGTGGGACTGACCCGGCGAGCAGCCCGCGAGCACCAACACGGCTAGTCCCAGCGTTAGAGGTAGCTCCTGGCGCACGATCGACATCAGCAACCTCAGAAGGCTCGTCGTGTAGCCCGCTCGTCCAACGTTCGCGAATGACGCGGCCGTTTACTGCCTCTTGGGGGCCGGCGCGACGGCCCAGAACCCCTTATGAAGACGGACGTGTCACGCTAAGTCACTCTCATCAGACCTATCGGAGCCAGATTCAATTCCAGGCGCCGCAACCATTCTCTCCGGCTCGCGAGTGCGGGCTTTTTGATGCCTGCGCGAGCCTCGGTGGTAAAATGGTGGCAGAGTAGCGATGAAAAGTCTTGTTCTTCTCGCCTGCTTTGCTACTCTCGCAGGATGCGGGGGTGCAGGCACGTTGGCACCCGCACGCGCGGTCTCGAGCTCAAGCGACGGCGCGACCGCCCTGGGAAGGTCCGCTACGGTTCAATCGCTAGTGGCCCAGCCAATGGGCGCGATATCGATCGTCACGATCCTGTACGACGGAGTCCCGATGAAGGACGCGCCGGTATGGCTCCGCATCGAAGATCAGACGGAAAGATGAAGGACATCCTTGAGTCGCGGACCGGCGAGAAAGGCCGAGCGCTCTTTAACAACGTCCCGCAAAACCTGGCGCTCAATCTGTATTATATCGTGAAGCTGCCGGGCTTTGAGCAACCGCTCGGCTATTCTTCGTGTGACACCACTTTGCCACCACCGTTCCCGGCCGCACTCAAGTGCGATTCGGTACGCATCAAGTCACATTGTAAGCGGCTCTAGCGCCTCGATATTGTGCCGCCGCGGCAATCCGGCATATCGACATTCTTGCCGGCTTGCCGCCGCTAAGGGACGCCCCGTATGACGCGCTTCAACGCCCTCGGGAGTTCTGAGTGTGCTGTTTATCATTGAAGCTCTGCTGCGCCTTCGATGTCGCAAAGGAGGAACTTGACTCCCCCCGTTCCCAGGTGCATGGCGTCGCGGAGCAACGCTTGACCTTCTGGGGTAGCCACCGCGGCGCATGCCGCAGCATAGTCGTCGAAATACAATTCGGCGACGCGATAGGCGGGCGTCGGCGATCCGTCCTCTTTCGGGAAGACTTTCGCCAATTCGGCGCGACGCATGCCCGCGACTTTTGCGGCAAGCGGCACGTGCACGGATTTGTAGTGCTGCTCGAAGTCGTCGGGATCGGTCGGATTGTCATAAACGACGGTCAGTTTCACGCTCATGAGATGAGCGTTCGTGGCGATTTTCGACGCCACCTACAAAAAAGGGCCTTTGGCCGCCGCACGCGGCCCAGCGGATTAAGGGTCTGCTCTAGCGAATCGCGATTCCTTCCGGTTGGTGTAGTCCCGTTATCAAGCCGCCGATAATCTTGATCGGCTTAGCGTTGTTCGCTGCACCCGCGGCATAGACGGTCACCGTGCTATTATAGAAGTTCGCGGCGTAAATGTTTTCGCTGCTATCCAGTCAAGATTCAGAAAGAAGTAGTTCCAAGCGACCTCAGAGCCGCCACACTCGGTTCCGGTCCGCGCTGCCACAGACGGATCCGTAATATATTACGGACTGTCGGGGAGAGGCCCAAGCGCGTCGAGCGTCGCTCGTACACCACTCCGCGGGACACGATCGTAGCGGCGAAGGAGCCGTCGCGGCGTCACGTACGTTCCGCTAAGCGAGTTCCGTCCGAACGGCTCACCGTAGTCACCGCGGAAAGGTGCGCTTGTAACGTTACATATCCGCGAGTCGACTGCGGCGAAACCTGAATCACGGACGACGCCCGTTAGGTGATCCGCAGAAGGCGATCGCCCGTATGGCTTCATGGAGGAAGTTTTGACGCCGTGGCCTAGGTGCGACGGGCGAACCTTCCGCTACCAAGATGCACCTCCATATCTGCCACGAGTGATTGAGGAGTGTTTATGACCCGCGACGATCCGCTCGACGTGGCCGCAGCGTTCGATGATCTCGCCGAACCGCTCGACGCCGATGAACCCGAGCGCGTCCATCGCGCGGATGCCGGTCTGGAAGGGCGGATGGTGCATGAAGACGAGCGTCGGGCGGTCTCTCCTCTCGGCGAGCCGCGCCGCGAGCCAATCGAGCCGCGCGTCGTCGAGGAATCCGCCGGGCCGCCCGGGCTCCGTCGAGTCGAGCGCGATCAACCGGACGGGGTAGTCGTCCACCACGTACTGAAAGTAGCGGCCCGTTGCGGCGACGTGCGGATAGTCGGAGAACTCGGCGCGTAGGCCCTCGCGATCGTCGTGGTTACCCGGAATGACGAGGACCGGCGCGGCGACCTCATCGAGTAGCTTTCGCAGGCGCCGGTACTCCTTGGGCTTACCGCCGTCCGTGAGGTCGCCCGTCGCCAGCACAACGTCCGGCCGCGGCTCCAGCCGGTTCACGTGTTCGATGCAGCGGCGCAGGTGCTTCGCCGTATCGATCACCCCGTAGAGGGGCCGCCCCTTGCGCCGGATATGCGTGTCCGTGATCTGGGCGATGACCATGCCCGCGACTTCTCCGGCGCCAGTGCGATAGCCGGTCGACCGGCGGCCTCCAGACGTTGCCGGCTCGCGCGTTGTGTCTCCCGACGGCACCGCGCACGCAGAAGCGCCCCCTGGAAACCAGGAGGCGCGTCTTCGGACCGGGAGTGAGGCAGGCTGTCAGCGGCGGGAGTGCGGACCCGCGCCGCCACCGGCGGCTCGCGGCGCCATGCGCGGGCCAACCATACGCGGAGCCATGCGCGGAGCCATGCGCGGGGCGACCATGCGCGGGGCGACCACGCGCGGGGCCATGCGCGGCGAATCCATCCGCACGGCCGTCATGCGCGCAGCATAAGCATGCGCACTGACGAAGTGGTAGCGCGGGACAGCGGTAGCGCGCTGCCAGGCGATCCGGCGTTCGTTGAGTTGGATGCGCCGCTGCAGCGCTGCGATTTGGGCGTGATTCGCACCTTCGGCACGCAGGAAGGCGACGCGCCGTTGATCGCGAGCGATCGCGGCAAGCTCGCCGTTCCGGTAGACGTTCCTGACGTACGTGTTACCGCTGCCGTAGGGCGGATAGGCCTGGTAGCCGACGGGATAGCTCTGGCCGTAGGTCGGATAACCGTATGGCGCGTAGCCCGGATAATACGCCTGCTGATAGCTGGGCTGAAATTGCGAAGCGATCAGCGACGTCGCGGCGACCCCGAGAACCGCGTCCAAGAGCGGGCTTCCCGTCAGAGACGTGCCGGTCCCATAGGCAACGGGCGCACCGTAGCCGTAAGCGACGGGTGCACTGTAACCGTACGAAACGGGCGCGCTGTAGCCGTACGCAGCCGGCGCAGTGTAGCCGTACGCAGCCGGCGCACTGTAGCCGTACGAAACGGGCGCACTGTAACCGTACCCGGCCGACGCACCGTTGCCGGTGGTCGGCGGACACCAAACCCACCCGTTATTGATGAATGCCCACTGGCCGCTGCCGTTCAGCGGACACCCAGAAGGCTCCATCGCCACCGAAACAGGCGCGTACGGCGAGCTTACTCCACTTGCGACCGGCACGCAAACGGCCTGCGCGCCGGCGGAAGCCGTCCCAAGTAGCATTGCCAACCCGAACGACGTGAGTGTGAGCGGTCCGAGCGACCATGTATTTGCCATAATGTAAGCGATACCCAATTCGATCTCGAGCGAACCTGTCAGCGAACGCTTGCCGCTCATCAGCGCGCAAGTTCGAACCAAATTCTCATTCCGTCCTACACGCGTAAGCTGGACCATGCGCGCGACTGGTCGGACGAAAGGCCGGTAGCCGTGGACCGGCGATCTCGGGACGCAGCCCGCTTAATGCCCGAGCCCCGGCGTCGGGTCAGGATCTGCCCGCAGTTCACGACGGTGCCGTTGGACGTGCGCGTCGTGACGATGTCCCCATGGCCCGTAAGCGTCGAGATCGGATACTCGACGATCGTCTCCGACGATCCATTGATGATCGGGTTGAGCGGGTAGAGGCTTGTGCCGCGCATCGTGGAGCTGACCCGGCAGTCGCCGCGGTGGATCGCGATATACTCGTTCACGCGCTTGGTGATGTCGGAGCGCAGCTCACCGTCGACGCTCGGATGCACGCGAATCCGGACGATCGTCTTCAGACCGCTCGCGTCGGGCTGCATCGTGAGTTCCGCCTGTTCGTTCTTGTGCGCCACGTCGGCCAGCATCATCTTCAGCCGCTGCTCGAGGTGTTTGATCTGAGCCGGACTCGGCGTGGCCGCGACGGCCACAGTCGGAAGCGCGGTCAACAGCAGGCAGACGGCAACGCGCCGGGCGACCATGCCGAGTTCTAGGCGTCCCACGTCGTCGACACCTCCTCGCCCCAAGCCCCGCCCGGGCGCACGGATCGGTAGAACGTCACGCCCGCGGACCGCGCGCACGGCCCGGAATCGACGCCTGGTCGGCGAAGTCGCGGCCACGGGCCACAACGTTTGGCACGTGCGGGAGGTCCCGAGATGTTTGTCGTGCTTCCACCGGTCTTTCTTGCCGTCGCCGCCCTAGCGCTCGGCGGTCACGGACAAGGTGTACCCACTCGCGGCTGGCGCGAGACCGTCTTGCACCGGTTCGGCGGACCGGAATCGGGGTCGAGCGACGGTACCAATCCCATGGCGCCGCTGCTCGTGGATTCGTCGGGCACCTTGTACGGCACGACGTTCGAAGGCGGCCCGTCGGGGGCCGGAACCGTGTTCTCGGTCTCCCCAACCGATCAGGGGAGCTGGAACGAAACGGTGCTCTACGCCTTCAGGAACAGCAACGGCGACGGCGGAGCTCCGCAAGCCGGGGTTCACTTCGGCCCGCTCGGCGTGCTCTACGGAACGACGATAACCGGCGGCGCGTACTGTCACGGCGGACTCACGTGCGTCGGCGGAACGGTCTTTGCGTTGACGCCGCCGCCATCGCGCGGAGGCGACTGGTCCGAGAGCGTCCTGGTCAGCTTCTATAGCGGGAAGGAAGGCGGTGACGGCCCGCGGGCGGGCGTCATCGTCGATCCGGCGGGCACCGTCTTCGGCGCAACCGAGCTGAGCCGCGGATCGGGCGGCGGCACCGCGTTCGCGTTGACGCCTTCGGCCTCGGGCTGGACGGAAAACGTCCTGCACAGCTTTCCTGCGTTTCCACGCGACGGTCTCTCGCCGGGCGGTGACTTGATCACGGGCACCGCCGGCGCGCTATACGGAACGACGATCACCGGTGGGACGCAGCGGGGAGTCGGGTGCGTCGAGGGTTGTGGCGCGGTCTTCACGTTATATCCGCGGCGCGATCGCTGGCGCGAGGCGATGCTCCATAGCTTCACTGGCGCGAACGGTGATGGATCCGAACCGTTTGCCGGCCTGCTGATGGATCCGTCGGGTGCATTGTTCGGCACGACGTACGCGGGCGGCGATCCGAGTTGCGGGCTGGGTTGCGGCGTGGCGTATGAGTTACGACCGCCGCAGAAGCGCGGCGGCGCGTGGACGGAGACGATCCTCCATAAATTTCCCAATCAGGGTGGAGACGGCACGAGCCCGCTCTCCGTGCTCGTTCAAGACGCGAGCGGAGCGTTGTACGGTACCACGACGAGCGGCGGTTCGCATGCGTGCGGCAGCGACGAGGGATGCGGCACGGTCTTCAAGCTGTCGCCGCCCGCGAAGCGCGGCGGTGCGTGGAGCGAGTCGGTGCTCTATCGCTTCACGGGAACGCACGGCGACGGTTGGGCCCCCGACGCAGGCGTCGTGCAAGGCGCCGACGGATCGCTGTACGGAACGACCTACGCCGGCGGCCTGCAACAGTGTCCGCAGGGCTGCGGCACGGTCTTCAAGCTATCGCCGCGCTAGAGACGGCCGCTACGCTGTCTTCCTCTTGCAGTGATACGTGCCACCCGAATCCGTCCTGACGATCTCCGGCGACGGGCTCCTCCTTACGCTGGATATATGGGTCTGTGACCCGGTCGACGGCGACCGTTATTCGCCTACGTTGAAGGAACGGACGTGACGTGCACGCGCGCCCACTGGTCTTTCTGCGACGACGGCGTCAACCACTCAACGTCGACTTGCGTGCCAGGATTGAGGATGCGGTAGACCGTGTGACTGGCGAAATCTGAGTCGTTGCCGATCGACCGCAAGTTCACTTGGACGCGGACGGTGGCCACTTTCCCTACGGCTGCCGAGGTACCGACGATGGTCCGGTCGCCGCCGAGTCCGTTCGACCCGAGCACGCCGATGTACATGTATCCCTTGTCGCCGACGGCCGTCAGCGACTCGAGGATGCGCGCGGCGGAGGACGTTGCGACTACGGTCCCATCGGGAACGAGCGAATGGAGCGCCATCAGCACCGTCGCGTCGTCCCGCGACGCGACGACGGGATGCCGCGCGCCGAGGTCGCCGACCGGCGAGCCCGAGGGCGCGTGTGCTGCCGTACTGGATGCGTGCGAGGCGTTTGTCTCTATCAGCTCGGCCGCTCCCAACGACTCCGCGTAGCAGTCGTCACCGTTCTTAGCCGCGCCGGCCGGCAACGGCTTTTCCATGCGTTGCTTGACCTCGGCCGGGATCGAGTCGAGCTTGTCCGAGTACTCCAGCACGAACGCGGCCACCGAGCAGTTTTCCTGGTAGTCGTCGCCCGCCGTGACGAGTAGTTGAACCAGGTTATACCGGACCAGCTCGGGCTTCCAGACCGGCGGCGGAACGCCGACCGCGCCGCCGGCGAGTTGCGCCATGCTCGTTTGCCACTGCGACCGCGCAGCCGCGGCGCTGGCCGCGTTCAGAGCGCTGACCGACAACGCCATCACCAGCACGCCGATCGCGGCGACGCCGGCTTGCACCTTCCAACTGCGTAACGGCGGGATGGAGATAACGCCCGTCGCGTCGAGACCACCCCCGACGGTCGCAGCAACGATGAGGACGATGCCTACATAGAGCAGCTTTTCTGCGGTCGCCGCATCGATCATTGGGAACCTCCAGACCTTGGGCCGGAAGCGGCGAAAGTCGTTTCCCTTCGCTCGTATCCGTAGCACCGTCTAACGGCCCGGTAACCTTCGCCGCGGCGCGGAGACGCCCTGCTATGACCTGCGCGACACCGCGATCTTCGCTTCTCTGCCACCTAACGCGGTAACGTTACGGCCTTGGTTACGCCCTCGCTGAGCGCCCGACTCCCAACAAAGTGATAGCCGGATTAGGCTAAATGCTGATGCAGTCGTAACTGCGGAGGTGCCGACGTGCGAAACAGGAAGGCGAACGCCATCCCCTCAACCGACTCTAATGGATAAGGATCTGGTATATGTGGATAGTGAGCGCGCGGGGGCTGGGGGGCGGGCAGGTCCCCCTACAATTTACAACTATCGACGGTAATGACTCCACGATGGAGCAGGTCATCGCTGCGGCGCGGCGTCTTGCGAACGGCGGCGATCTCGCGATCCCTTGGCACCTTTTGTCGGTCATCGCTGACCGCGGACCAATTCCATGGGCCGATGCAATCCCCACCTGGGCTCCCAAAGCTCGGGACGCGGAACCGGGCTCGCGTGACGACTTTAGCGTCGGCTACAACGACGAAATCTCATCCGTCGTAGTAGACTCACCCCTGTACGGAATGCGATTATGGCATGAACGCACGACGCTCATCCTAATAGTCCCGGCGGAGGCCGCGGAGCTGAAGGTCGGTTACAGACTCGATGGCCTCAAATTTGATCGAGAGATCCTTCCCACGCTCGACGGGCGCCTCTACGCAGGGAGTCGCAGCGCGGTCCTGGAGTTCGAGGACAAGCCGACCGCGATTTGGCCCTCCGCTCTTGGCCCGGTATACAGATGGACTCTAGGAGTGTTAGGTCGCCCCGGCATCTTCGTCGGTCGAATCGTACGACACATAGGATTCGGGCGTAGGCCTCCACCTCCCAGCGACCCGGCTTACAACGACCGGCTGACATTTGACGAGCGCAACGCATCATCGTTGACTCCGCGCCTGGATCAGTTTGGCGATTTTAGCGGTAAGAAGCCACTCGCGATCGTGATTCATGGTACGTTCTCATGCGCGGTTGACATTGCGAATCAGATTTCCCGGTCTTATAATCACTTCAACGTCGCTCGCTTCGAGCACGATACCTTCCCCCCCATCGTGGAGAACGCTCGAGATCTGCTAAAAGAACTTGGTCGCGTCGCGGATGCCGGACTAACCGATGTCTTCCTAGTCGGACATTCTCGCGGAGGACTCGTGCGAGCACCGCAGCGGCTGCGGCGGCCGCTGCGCGTGCAAGCTTTCCGCACATGAGAATTCGCGTTCGGACGGTTGGGACTCCGCACTTGGGCACGCCTTTGGCAGCGATGAGTCGCGGACTAACCGGGTGGCTAAATCGAGGTTCCCCCGCGCTCGGTGCGCTCTATCGGCTCTGCGCTCGGCGATTGGGCGACGCGTTCCTTGCGACGTCGCTCGAAGCTTTTGTTAGGGCAACTCTGAAAAACTCGCGCTGGTGTGATATCATTGAGTTCGATGAGCGATGAGCAGATTTCGTTCTCGAATACCGGCTTTGATCGTTACGCGAAGACGACGAAGCGCAGTGTGTTCCTCGCCGAGATGAACCGCATCGTACCCTGGGAGCGGTTGTGTAAGATCGTCGAGCCGTTCTATCCGAAGGCCGAGATAGGACGGCCCCGCATCGATCTTGCGGTGATGCTGCGGATCCACTTCCTGCAGCAATGGTTTGATCTGAGCGACCCAGCCGCAGAGGAGTCCCTGTACGACATCGTCCCGATGCGCCGGTTCGTCGGCATCGATCTGGGCAACGCGCCGGTTCCGGACGAGACGACGATTTGCAAGTTCCGCCATCTCTTGGAGAAGCACAACCTCGGTCGGCGACTCTTCGACGAGGTCAACGCCTTTCTGCGGGACAGCGGCGTGAAGGTGGCGAGCGGAACGATCGTCGATGCGACGATCATCGCGGCGCCAAGCTCGACGAAGAACAAGGCCGGGGAACGCGATCCGGAGATGCATCAGACCAAGAAGGGCCAACAGTGGCACTTCGGGATGAAGGCGCACATCGGAGTGGACAGTGCGAGCAAGGTCGTTCACTCGGTGGTCACGACAGCGGCAAACGTCCACGACAGTCGGGTCGTTTCAGAGCTTCTCCATGGCAACGAGACGCGCGTCTGGGGAGACTCCGCGTACCTCGGACAGCGTGAGGCGATTGTGGGGAAAGCGCCTCGAGCGCGGCTCTTCATCAACATGCGGGCATATCGCAACCGGCCGCTGAGCGAGGCCGATCGATCGGCCAATCGATGCAAGTCCGGCGTTCGTTCGCGGGTCGAGCACGTCTTCGGCACCGTCAAAGGCGTGTTCCACTTTCGCAAAGTCCGCTACCGCGGTCTAGCGAAGAACACGAACCGGATCAACGTCTTACTGGCTTTGGCGAACTTGCTCACACAGAAGAAACGGCTCTTACGCCTGTCACCAACGTAGAAGTTGGCGGTCCGGAACTCCGAAATCGAGCGCTTATCAGGACGGGCACAGGGGTTTTGTCGCCCAAACCGATCTTCGAAGCGTGCGTTTCCAACCCTCAACTGACCACCGGGCTATCCAACACTTTTTCAGAGCTGCCTTAGCTATGCCGCCGCTTACGGGGTTGCTCCAGCCGGAGTTGCCGACACGCGTGAAGGCTCAGGATTCTTGCGTTATCACCAACTCAATATCCCGGCCCTCGATATTCGCACGTGGGCCGGCCGATGCAGCCCGATAGCAGACGGGGGTCTGGGCCACGGTGTGCTGCTCCCATCGTTCATGGCTGGAATATTCGATCAACGACCGAATGACCTGATTGTTCCAACGGACTCTGCGACATACGACCCGTCGCTTCTGATCGACGATTGCAGTCATTTCGAATACTTCGATCGTCAAGAGGTCATGTCAAACGTGCTCAACGTCTAAGCTTCGTTGTGGGCAGGTCAAATCGCAAATAGCGTCGTGAGCCCGATCGGGTTCGTGGCCTCAGTGGAAGCAGCTAATCCAGCGCGATTCAGGTTTCATCCTCGAGCATAGCGACCCACGATCCCCACCTTTTGCACGACGACAGCGACGCGAATCAGGGTTTCTCACCAGCTTTTTTGCCTCGCTGCTACGCCGTGGTTGCGTACACGTCGGTGAGAAACGCCCACAGCGCGTCGCAGGCTTCGGTCGTCGCGACGCATACCTCGGCCTGCTTCTCCGGCGTGTCTGCGGCCCGCTCGATGAGCTGCCACTCGGTCGCGGAATGGACGACGTCGGCATCCTTGTGCAGCGTGAAGAACTCGAACCCGCTGGGGTCGTCGAATCCGTAGAATCGCTTGAGTCCGTCGATCTTGACGGTCGCGATTTCGGGGACTTGCGACTCGAACGCGTGCAGCGCCGCCAGGCCCGCGTAGTAGGGCCGGTTGCGGCACAGGTCCGTGAAGGTCGCGATGAGCCGGCGCGTCGCGGGCAACGGCTCGACGGTGGCCAGATCGGCCTCCGACAGCCCGAGCGCCGCGGCGAAGCGCTTCCACAACGCCGGATGATTGCGCGGGCCCATCTCCTCGTCGACCAGATTCTCCAGGATCGCCTGGCGCGCGCTGAGGTCGCTGGATCCGTCGCTCGCGAAGTGCGGCGTGTTCGAGTGCACGGCGCTCAAATACGTCGGCTCCGCCAACACGTGGTGGAGATACTGGCCCGCGTACCGGCGGAGTTGGTCGAGCGACAGTTCGCCGTTCGTCCAGGCCACGTAAAACGGATGGGTCAGCAAGTGACGATCGGCGATGATGCGGCGGACCTCGGCTTGAAACGAAGGCAGCGTCTTCATGGGCGGGCGCTTCGCGCCACCCGTCCGCCGGACCCTCCGAGGTCGCCGCGAGCGCGAACGCCAAGACCGCTCGTTCACGGAGGTCTCGCGCCATGTATATCGCCTTAGCGACGACCCTCGCCGCCGTCGGCGTCGCGCCTCGGCGCTGCCGACCGGGACCTACCGCTACGCGCTGATCGACGACGGCAAGCAGTCCGCGGTCAGCACCATCAGCATCACCCACGGCGACGGCGTCCTCACCATCGATGAAGACGTCGCCCTGTCCGGCGACCGCATCACGACCACCCGGACGTTCGATCCCACGACGTTCTCGACGCTGAGCTACCGCGTGACCGTGCCCGGGTCGGACGAGGGCGTCGACATCACCGACGCCGGCGCCACGTACCTCGATGGGGCGACGACGACCACGTTTCCCCGCGCGGTGGCCGGCCCCGCGGTCGCGCTCGACTTCTTCGTCGGCCCGTACGTCGCGCTGCCCGCGATGGTCGCGGCCACCTCGGCGACCGCATTCAACGTCTACTGCGTTTGCCTCACCGGCTTTGCGGTCTCGGCGGCGACGGTCGCGCGACCGGCTGCGCAGCGCCCGCAGGGCGTCCCGGCCACCAACGTCGCGACCGCCGTCACGCTCGACGACGGGACCCTCACGATGTGGTACGACCCCGCGACCTACATCGTGCGCGAACTCTACATGTCCGACCAACGCATGAAGTTCGTCCTGCAATAAGACGGAGAGCGCGGCCGGGATCACCGACCGCGCCCCGCTTTGGCGCTACACTAGACCTGATGCTGTGTTACTGATTGGTGATCGGCAACGTAGCCTCGATCGAACCGCCGGCACCGCTCGTCGTGAACGTCGCGACGCACTGACCCGGCTGCGAGCCTGCCGTCACCTTCCACGTTTGCCCGCTGGACTGTTCCGTCAGCGTCGCGATTCCGCCGCAGTTGCTCGCTTCGGTGACCGTTCCGCCGGAGCTCGCGACCGTAACCGTCTGCGTGGGATTCGATGCGGTCAATGTGACGGGGCACGGCGAGACCCCCAGGCCGTGCGATGAAATGCAGCCGGGTCCCCCGCCGCCGTTTAGCTGATTCGGTGGCGGGTATTGCATCGGCCCGAATGGTGAACCCGGGTCCTCGGCGGCGGCATGTTGACGTAATTGAGATTGCCGAGCAGCGTCAGGTTCTCTTGGCATGCCGGATTGCTTTGGCACTTCGGATCGCTGGGCACCGGCTGATTGAGAACGATCCCGCTGTTCGCCGTGTAGATCGGCTGGCTCCCGTAGTTCGTGAAGGTGAACTGCGGCTGATTGTTGCCGTTGGGCAGATACGGAATCTCGAACCAGAGGCCATACGGCGCAGGATTGCTCGCCGTAATCGGCTCGAACGACGCCTCGACATACACGACGGCGTACGCCCAGCCGTAATCTCCCAGCGGCTGATTATACGTAATACTCAATGCGGGCATCGCCACCGTCGAGCTTGTCCCGCGCCGGGACGATCGCGCCGAGTAACTCCAGTAAGACGCCACCACCTTCAGCCCGCCTTGAGGCGCGTTCGACCCAAGAAGGCCGAAGTGCGCCTGACCGGGATGGCCGGGAATGTTCTGATAGAGCTGTGGGCCGGAGTACGTCACCGTCGTGGTGTTCGTGGCGCTGTTGTAGCTGATCGATGGCGGGCAGGGATTGTTCGGCCCACGACTCGGCGGGCAGAAGGGGTTGAACGGACCCCACAGCGGCTCCGACCCGAGGTACTGGCGCACGTCGCCGGCGAAAACGACCTCGAAGTTCGTCGGCGTCGGACCGGGCGGTATGGCATCGTACTGATTGAAGATCTCGGTCGGCGGAGGTGCCGGCCCTCCGGGGCCGTCGTCGTATGCGGCGACACCGAGATATTCGTCGCTCGCGACGGCGAACGTCGGGCCACCACCGGGACCGGGCGTCTGGCATGGACCGCCGTTGAAGGGGTACACGAAGCTCCAAAGGTACGTCTCGAGCGGCGAGCCGGCGAAGTTGATGTCGGTCCCCCAGATTCCGCGCTTGGTGTCGAACGTAAGGTTCGTCATATCGTTTGGGGAGAATTCCCACTGACACGTCGCTTTGACCGCCGCGCCGGGATAGGCGCCGAGGTCGTACATGGTACCGTACTGATTGTTCGCTATCAGTTCGCCCGTCTTGTTGGTGGAGAGGCCGCCCGGGAAGCCATTGCCTTGGGCGAGCGAGCCGAGAGTCAGTAGCGGTTTTTCGGTGATTCCGGCACACTTGGGCATGTTGGACACCATTTCGGTGACGGCCGGGACCGACGAGCTGAACCCGTCGAAACCATAGACGACGGTCGTGTTTGTTCCGACGGCTGCGACGTAATAGGCTTCGCTGGCGAGCGTCGCCGCATACGTGCAGTTGGGGGCGCCGCCGGCGGTCGGCTTTCTCCAGTAGTCGACATACGGTCCCGGCCACTCGGTCGCGTACAAGCCACCATTCTTGTCGAAGGCAAGACCGTAGGCGTTGTAGCCGGACGCTGCATGCGCAAGGGTCAGCGTCTTGTTGACCGCGACGGTCGGCAGATTATAGAGCGTGATCGTCCCGCCGGTGACCCCGGCGGCCAGTATTTTCTTGAACACGGCCAGGCCCCAGCCCGCGCCGCCGGCGATCGTCCTGAACGCCGGCTCGCCGAACGGTACGCCGTATTTTGGACCGGGCCCGCAGTAGATGTCGAGGTTTCCGCTGGAATTGTCACTGCCGAAAAGATATCCGTAGCCGGCGGCGCACGGCCTGAGGCTTCCGATCCGTTGTCCTTTCGTGCGATCGACGATGGGACGATGGAAGAATACGTCGTTCGCGCGTTTGCTTGCAAAGGGCGGAGCCACGACGGTTCCGCCGAAACGGTGATGCAGCGAACTCGCCGTGCCGGCGCCCGGTCCGTCGTTCACCGCGGGCGACTGGCGTAGCGCGCCCGCGCAACCCGCAAGGATTGCGATCGCGGCTGTTGCACCGAGCATGCCCACTTGAGGTGGAATGCGCATAAGACACTTCCGCATGTAAAGCTCCCTTTCAAGCGCACAAGGCGCCCAGCTCCGGTTCTTCCGCTATCATCGTGCCGGCCGGACCCCGCGGACCAGGCACAACCACTCGCACAACTTGGCGCCCGAGGCTGTGCGGGGGCGTCGGGGGCGGTCCAAGCCCGGGCAACCGCGGAGCTGGCCCGGGCGGACCTCTCGCCCCGTGTAACGGCACCGTCGCCGGTTCTCGAAGGTGATTCCGCTCGATCGCCGTCGGAACGACTCCGTCGTGCCCGAAGCCGGGTGAGGCCCGCATGCAAAGCGCCGGTTCTATGCTACGGAGTTCGCCTGGGTTGCTGACCTTAGGCTACTGACTCAGGGATCACCCGGAAGCGAGGTCGCGGCGACCGCGGTCACTAACATAATGGAGACCGGAGGCCTCCCATGAACGACCCTGGCACCTACGGCGGCGCGGCATGATCGCCGCCATTGCCGCAATCGCCGTCGCCGCAACCAATCTTGGCGATTCCGCGCTCCCGGACGGGACGTATCATTACTACCTGTACGCCGACGGCAAGCAGTCCGCATCGAGCACGATCGGCATCTATCGCGACGCGAACGGCGTCCGCATCAACGAACAAACCGTCTCCGGCGGGCAGCAGATCAGCACGATTCGCACGCTGAACCCCACGACGTACTCGGCCGTCGCTTACCGCGTGACGTTGCACGACGCGAACGAAATCGTGGCCGTCACCAGCACCGGCGCCGACTATCACGAGGGCGACAAGGCGACGACCCTCACGCAGATGACGCCCGGCCCCGCGATCGCGCTCGACTCCTTCGTCGGCGCCTACGTCGGGCTGCCGGCGATGGTCGCCGCGACCGGTGCGCAGCGGTTCAACGTGTACTGCGTCTGCTTCTCCACGCTGACGGAGTCGGAGGCGACCGTCGTCCCCACCACCGCAACGCGACCCGACGGTCTCCCTCACAACGACCGCAGCCTCTCGCTGACCTTCGACGACGGCGTCGTCACGCTGTGGTACGATCCTACGACCTACATCATGCACGAACTCGACGTCCCCGAGTCGCACATCAAGATCATAAGATCCCAGTCGTGACCGCTCGCGTTCGGGCGATCTTCTTACCAAGCGGGTCGGCGAGGTGGACGACCCAGTATCCGGGCTTGGCCTCTTCCGGATAGCCGATGACCCAGCCGTCCTTGCTGCACGGGTAGTTCGCGCGATCACCGTTGACGACGAACGTTGCCCCCGCAAGGAAGACGCACGTTGCGCCGTCGCTGAGCGCGAGGGCCCACGGCTCGAGGTCGGGTGGCCGTAGCATCTTTACGACGTGCGCGTCCTCGCCGGTCGGCCGCTCGAGCGGCGCGGTCAATGTCACGACGACGACCGCGCGGTCGAAGTAATCGGTTGGGCAGACGACCTGTTTTGCGGAGAGAGACGTACTGAAGCACGGGTCGTAGATCGTGTCGCTCGTAGAGAAGCAGCGCCATCCATCCGGCCGCACTGTGCTGATGGAAGCGGAACAGAGGGCCTTCACCCGCTTGGCGACGGTCAGCCCGTGAGCGAGGTGCCCGCGCGCGTCGTAGGCATGAAAGACGACGACCTTGGTCGCATGCGCGGACTCCGCGGCGGCGACGGCGCCGCAACCCGACGATGCGAACCCCGCCGCACACGCCGCGAGCAGGAGGCCGAGCGCCGCGATCAGGCGTTCCACCGCCGTGGATTTCGCGCGGCTCTCGGGGCGGACCCGCCGTTCTCCCCCGTCGGCTCGCCGGAGGCCCGGCAACTCACGCAGGGAGCGAGACCGGCACGGGTAACGGAATCGGATGCGCCTCCACGATGCGCGAACGAGCCTCATGCGATGATTGAGCAGCTCCTGTCCGCCGCCTCGGTCGTCATCGCCGCCGTCGCGCTCGCGGTCACCGCCACGCTCCTGGTTCGGCAGAACAGGCATCTCGAACACGAGCGCAACGCTCTCGCGATCATCGAAGCGCTCAGCCGCCTCACGGATCCGGTCGCGATCGAGGCGTTCCAGGCGCTCGAGGGTATCGAACGACGCTTCGAGACCGACGACGCCGTGCGCGAGCGTTTCGAAGACTCAGAGGACGACTGCAATCTGTTGCTCGTGGCCCAGTACTTCGAGACCGTGGCGTGTCTCGCGCGCCGGCGCGTCCTCGATCCGACGCTCCTCGTCGACGCCGTCGGCCTCATGTTACGGGCTCGCTGGGACACGATCCGCGAGTTCGTGATGCGCCTGCGCCGGGTCCGGCAGAACGAGTACATCTTCGAGAACTTCGAATGGATCGCGATGTACAGCGTCTGGTGGAAGGACATTCCGCGGCCGCCCCACGATCGCAACTACGATCCCAAACAGTTCGCCGGCATCACCTTTAAGCGCTAGCTCGCGGCGAGCGCCCGCCCGTCGCGACGTCGCTCCCGCTCGCGCTCCCACCGCCGGAGCGATGGTGAGCGCGGCGAGAGCATCGGTCACTGAAGGACTGCTGTGCCGACCGGGGTGACGAGGTTCACGAAGGTCGCTTTCCACACGCAGTTGGCGGCGAGCTTGTAGGCAGTCACTGTGCCGTTGTTCTGGTTCGGCACGAAGATGCGGCTCAGAGACGCCGAGGTCGACGGGAAGTCCGGGAAGTCGAGGTGTGTGGCGCTCCCGGAGCACACGGGCGCCGTCGGACATTGCGGCCCCCCTGTGGTGATCTTGCAGCGCCACAGCGCATCGACCGTGTAGGTGGTGTTCGCGTTCGTCGTGACCCAAACCCAGGGCTGGGGGCCCGCTTGAACCGCGGTACCTTCGGTCGATGCGTTGCCATTGGAGAGCGCCGCATAGGTCGTGTTGGTCCAGGTGTTCGGTGCCGTGAACTGAGTCTCGGTCACCGTCCGCTTGTTCGCGTTGAACACGTCGTAGCTCGTGGAGCTCGTCTGCAGCACGCTGGGGCCGCTCGGGCTCACGAAGTCCGGGCTGGAATCGATCGCGTTGCAGTTACTCGGGCCGTTGTCGAGGGCGTCGTATCCGACGATGAAGTAGGAGCCGCTGTAGTTGACCTCGCTGGTCTCGAGAATCTGGCCGTCCGCGTTACTATACGGGCCGACGTGGACGATGCCGAACGGCAAACCTATTTCGGGGCCGCAGCCCATATTGTTCCCGGAGATGACGTAGGCCGGCGCCTGATTCCAAGACGCGAGCGGGAGCGTGTAGTAGGTAATCGTGTCGTTGCCCGCGTTGGACACGTAAAGGTATTGCGTTGCAGGTAGCGTCGCAAGGCGGTCGGTGCCGACCGATACCGCGACCGGGCCGTCCAACTGCGTTTGCGGGCCCGCCAGGATCCCGTATGGGGTGTGGTTGGCGCCAAGCTGCGAGGCGCTGTAGACCATCACGCCGTTGAGCGAGGGATCGGCCACGAAGAGCGGGTTCGCGGGCATGAGCGCTTGGTGGAGGCGACGCTGAAGCGCCTCGGTTTGAGCGTACGCGCTGCCGATGACGATCCGGCGGCCGTGAGAAGAACGTGTTGTGCTGCTGCGCCTGTGCGGCGATGGAGAACGCCGGCCGGACGATGGCGGCGGTACTGGGCGTGGGACTGAGTGCGGCGACGATGGCGGCACCTGCCGCGGCGCCGAGGGCGAGTGCGTGGAAGGTCGTCATGATCTTGGTCCTTTCTTCCGCTGGGGAAGGCGGCGGCCGGCGTGAGCGCCGGTCCGGCCATGGACCAAGGCTAATCGGAACGTTACGGGAGGGGCATCCGGGATTGTACGGAGTCCGCGTAACCCAGGTACGTAGTCCTGAAGGGACGACCGCTCCGCATCAGCGGGTGCTGCGACCGGCGCCGCGTCGCGCACGCGCTCGAACGTGTAGACGGTCTGCGCGGCGTCGAGGATTAGTTCGTTCCCACCCGCGCCGGGCCGCAGCCGAAGGTTGCCGCTCCACGGGGGACTCGTCAACACGATCAGCCGTCCGCCGTCGGCCTGCGCCTCGACGCCGAGGTCGCTGCCCCAGCTCTCGAAGTCGATGCGATAGCCGTTCGGGGTCGCGCTGATGAGCGCCAGCCCGAGTTCCCGGCTCCGAAACGCGCCGACCCAGTCCCTCAGCAGCGCGACGGCGTCCGCGTCCGTCAGGATGCGCTCGCGGCGGCTCGCGACGAATTGCTTGAGCGTCTTGGCGGTGCTCGCGATCATCTGCTCCGCCGTCGCCGGCGCATCGAACAGCAACTCGAAGATCCGTTGTTTGACGGCCGCCAGGAACGCGTTCGCGACCGCCATGTTGGTCAGCATGACGACGCCGATCCCCTTGTCGGGCAGGAAGAACATGTCCGACGAAAAGCCGATCGTGTTGCCGCCGTGGCCGATCGTCTCGATCCCGAACTCCTCGGTCATGAACAACCCGAGCCCGTAACTCGACTTGCCGTCGATCTTAGTCTGAGGCTCGCGCCGCGCCGCGAGCGCCGGATCGGCGGCGAGTTCGAGCACGATGTAACGCGCGATGTCGCTCACTGTCGACCGGGCCGCCCCGGCCGGCGCGACGGCGTCGGCAAACCGCTCGATCGCCGGGTCGATCGCGACGGCGCGCCCGTCGAGGTCGCGCGCATGCGGGGCGGCCTCGTCGTCGTGCGCCCCGTTCGCCGGCGGCACCGTCGAGCGCGTCATCTGCGAGGGCCCGAAACCGAGCGCCTGCATCGCGCGGGCGAACGCGTCCTCCAGCGACGCGCCCGGCTCGAATGCGCGCGCCGCGGCGTAGCCCCCCGCGGCGACGAGATGGTTCGAGTATTGGAACGTCTCGCCGAAACCGGTCGTCGGCGCCATCTCCGCCATCTCGGCCATCCGGTCGGCGGCCGCGACGTCGCGCGTGCGCACGAGCAACTCCGTGTCGCGCCGCGGCATGCCGGTGCCGGCGCCGACGGTGTGCCGCATCTCGAGCCGCGCGGTGACGTCGGCGTCGGACAGCGAAAACCCGGGCAAGAGATCGGTAACCGGCGTCGTCCACGCGAATCGCCCCATCTCGATCAGCCGCGCCATCATCATCGTCGCGAGCGGTTTCGTCATCGACCCGATCATGAAGCGCGTGTCGGGTCCGACCGGCGCAGGTTCGCCCTCGGGGCTGATCAGAGTCAACTCGGAGCTTTGGGCGACGCGCTCCATCCGGCCGGGATCTCGACGGGCGCCTCGGCGTCGGGAAATAACGCCGTCACCGGGGCGCCCATCCGTTTGTTCTCACAAACTGAGAATACTCGCCGACGCGACGCGCGTCAAGCGGCGTCCGCCCGACCGCGGTCAGCCGGGCGACGCGGAGCGGGCGCGGGGTTACGAGGCTTCGTCGCCGTAGATCAGCGCGGTCTTCGTCGTACCGTCGGCGAGCCAGTCATGAAGCGGCACCTGAATCGCCTTGAAGTAGTCGTCGGCGGCGTCCTGCGCTTCTTGTTCCTTCTCTTTGCCGAGGACGTGCGTCGAGTAGCCGAACTCCGCGACCAGCGCCTCGAACTTGTCCGGGACCGGGCGTAGCCACAGCGCGAGCGACGTGCGCCCGGTCACCCCGTGCCCGAACGAGACCGTCCCGAGCGTAGCCTCGATCTCGAAGACCTTCGCCCCGTCGACGACCGCCATCGTCTGATTCATGTCGATGTCGAGCGTCTTGAGGTGCGGCAGCGCCTCGGCGAGCCGCGACAGCGGGACCTCGGGCTGGACCGTGGGATACTGTACGATGACGTTGTTCGAGTAGATCTTGTTCATCGTGCCGGGATGTTCGCCGCGGACGAGCTCCTCCTTGAACTTCTTCTTCTGGAGCTTCGTCATCGTCGTGTCGGTGTCGAATCCGGCGGCGACGTCGTAATCGGGCGCGCGGCACTTGAACGTCAGCTCCCAACTCTCGTCGGGCCAGCCGCCCTGACGGATCTGCCGGATGCGGAAGATCAATTTGTTCTTGCGCAGATCTTCGCCCTTGGTGTCGTAGAACTGGACGATCCGCAGTTGCGAGTCGATCGACTCGACGGGTTCGTAGTGCACCTTGAGCTTGTCCGAGATGTTCTTCAGCATCTCGTTGAACTCGACGAGCGAACGGCGCGTCGGGAACTTCTCGGGCTTCAGGAGCAGCTTGAACTCCCGATGGGTCACCAGCGTCGGCGTTCCGGCCTTCTCGCCGTTCTTACTCATTGCATACTCCCAGACGACCTGCGGTAGAGGAACCCGGCGCTTCCGCGCGGATGCGAGCGAGCCCTCCGTCGCCTGAAGACGGCGCCGTCAGCGCACGCCGCGCGCCCAGGCGACCGCGTCCTCGAGCGTCTCTTCGCCCCAGAACAGCTCACCGTCGACGATGCAGTCGGGGGCGCCGAAGATCCCGCGCGCGGTCGCGTGCTCCGTGTTCGCGCGCAGCATGCCGCGATGCGCATCGTCCGTCGCCAACGCGAGCACGGCGCCGTCGTCTTGTCCGAGCTCGCGCAGCAGGTCCCGGACGACCGCCTCGTCGCCGATCGCGCGATCCTCGCCGAAGTTCGCCACGAACGCGCGCCGCACGAACGCGCCTCCCCACGGCTCGTCCGCGACCGCGCACGCGACGCGCGCGGTGAGCGTCGTAATGCGCGGAAAGACCGACGGCCGGCGCCACGGCAATCCGAACTTGCTCGTCAGCCGCCCCAGATCGCGCCACATGTACGCGCCGCGCACCGGATAGATGTTGAAGTGCGAGTCGTCCCAGCCTTGCCGCGCGAAGATCGGGCCGAGCATAAACGGGCGCCATAACAGGCGCACGCCGGCCGTTCGGCAGAGGTCTTCGATCCGCATCGCCGCGACGTACGAGTACGTGCTAGCGAAGTCGAACCAGAACTCGAGGGCGGCCATCGCTCAGGGTCCTTCGATCGCGCGCGCGAGGCCGTCGTAGGCGCGCGCGGCACGCTGATACGGACTGTCGTTGAGCCGCCACGGCAACAACGCGTCCGGCGTGATCCCGGCCACGGCGTTGGTTCCGTCGGCGCGATATTGCACGCAGTCCGGTATGCCGATGGATGCGCCGCCGTGAGCGAGCACGGTGGGAATCCCTCCGTTCGTATAGCCGCAGCCGGCGCCCGCGGTCGGGACGCCGACGACGCGCGCGGCCGACGCGTCGCGCAACATCGCCGTAAACCGCTCGGCCGCCGACGCCGTGTTCTGATCGACCAGCACGAACAGCGGTCCGCGATACACGCCCTCGGTGTACGCGTATGCGCTCGGCTCGAACACGTACTGGCTCGCGGGGACGTTGGGCAACGAGCCGGGCAACGCATAGGGCAAACTGCCGCTCGTCGTGAGCGTGCCGCGCACGACCTGCGTGCAGGCGATCGTCGCGCCGGTCCACACCGGCTCGCGGTCGCAGCGCCGGCGCGACTCCGCGAGCAATTGCATGTAGAGTTCCTTCGCCGCAGCAAACGCCGGCCGTTGGGACGCGTCGACGCGCGGCAAGTCCGCGTCGATGGCGGCGATGCGCGTCTGCAACTCGGCCGTCCACAGGTCGCTGCGCACGAACCCTTCGTGCGGCGAGAGCAGCGGCCGCGCCGTCAACTCGCGCGCGGCAGGTTCCAACCAATCGGAACCGCCGCCGTTGCCCGTCAGATCGACGACGAGCGCGCGCACGCCGACCGCCTCGAGGCCCTCGATCGCAGCCGTCAGCCGGCGCGTCAGCCCGTTTTCTGCCGCCAGTTGGACGCGATCCGCGCAGGCGCCGTCGCACTGCGCGTCGTCGGCGAGCCGCAGTGCCGTGCGCGCCTCCTCGCACAGGTCGGCAAACCGCTTCGCGCTGAAGGCGAAGATGCGCAGCACGCCGACGCGCGAGCGGTCGCGGAGCGTGAACCGGCTGGTGGGGAAGTACGCCGACGCGCTCGTCGGCACGGGCCATCCCTGCAGCAGTTGCGGGAATTGGATCCCCGGCTTCGCGCCGAGGGTCGAGTAGCCGAGGCGCGCGCAGAGCGGCGCGCCGGCGGACGCGGATGCGTCGGCCGCCGGCGTCCAGTCGATCTCGAGGTGCCCGTCGCCGAAGGCGCCCAGAAAGTGCTCGATCGCCTTGCGGGCTGCGGCGTCCGTCGCGGCGGAACGCAGCGCGTCGTTCGTCTGGGTCACCAGTTCCGCGACGTCGAAGCGGCGCGTGGCGATCGCCCACTCGAGGTTCGCGTAGTGTTCCGCCATGGCGCGCTGCAACCGCGCGAAGTCGGCGAGCCATCCCGCAGACTCGTACCCGGCGGCGAACGCCGCGCGCGGCACGAGCAGCACGAGCAGCGCCGCGACGAGCGCGAGCCGCGTGCGTATCAGCCGCACGAGAGTCCCTGCATCGCGCGTTTCCGTTCAACCGAGCCCACGCCGCCCCTCCGAGAGTGATTCGCTACTGGGCCGTCGTAGCCCGCACACATGGGACCAGTCGTACCGATCCTGAGAATCCTCGACGTGGCGAAGGCGATGGAGTTCTATCGTGACTTCCTGGGCTTCTCCGTCGACTGGGAGCACCGGTTCGGTCCCGACCTGCCGCTCTACGCGCAGATCTCGCACGGCGACGCCGTCCTGCACGTGAGCGAGCACTTCGGAGACGGGACGCCGGGCGCGCACGTTCGCATCCACACAGCGGGCCTGCGCGAGTACCACGCCGCTCTCCTGGCCAAGCGCTACAAGCATGCGCGCCCGGGGCTTCAGGTACAAGAGTGGGGAGAAATCAGCATCTCGATCGCCGACCCGTTCGGCAATCGCGTCACGTTCTACGAACCGACGCGTACGGAACCGTCGTGATTCCAAGGAACACGAGCGCCGGCGCACTCGTCCGGGCGGCCGCTGCGGCGGGAATGCTCTGCACCGTCGCGCTGACGGCCGCATGCGGCGGCGGTGGTTCGTCGACGCCTGCCGCTCCTCGAGCGCCGGCGACCGCCGCGCCCACCCCGGCGCCGTCGGGGGCGCCGGTCGTCGCGTCGATCAAACACATCGTCTTGATCGTCCAGGAGAACCGCAGCTTCGATAACCTCTTTCACGGCTATCCCGGCGCCGACACCGTCAACAGCGGCGTCGACTCGACCGGTGCGACGGTTCAGCTCCAACCGCTGCCGATCGACATCGGCTTCGACATCGAGCACGGGCTGTCGGACTTTCTCGGCGACTACGATCATGGCAAGATGGACGGATTCGACAAGGAGCCGCTCTACGGATACTCGCCTTACAAGGAGCCGATGTACAGTTACGTCGATCCGTCGGAGACGAAACTCTACTTCCAAATCGCGCACCAATACGTGCTCGCTGATCGCAACTTCCAGTCGCACCTCGACGCCAGCTTCGTCGCTCACCAGTATCTGATCGCGGGTCAAGCGCAACGTGCCGTCGATCTGCCGACCGGATACTGGGGTTGTGGTTCGCAGATCGCGACGCTCAACGACGATCGGACCGTCGGGCCGATGGAACCGTCCTGCTTCGACGAGACGACGCTCTCCGACGAACTGGACAGCCACGGCCTGACATGGCGCTCGTACACGCCGATCCCGCAGGACCCCGCCTGGAACTGGGTCGGGTTTCAGGCCATCAATCACATCGAGCACGGGCCCGACTGGAAGAACATCGTGTTCCCCAACACGACGATCCTGAGCGACATCGACCGCGGCTTCTTGCCGTCCTTTTCGTGGGTGATCCCGCAGTACGTCGACTCCGACCACCCGAGCGGCGACAGTCCCAACGGCGAACAATGGGTCGCGACGGTCATCAACGCCGTCGGCAAGAGCAAGTTTTGGGACTCGACGGTGATCTTCGTCGTGTGGGACGATTGGGGCGGCTTCTACGATCACGTCGCTCCGCCGTACGAAGACTACGACGGCCTCGGGTTTCGCGTCCCCCTGTTGATCGTGTCGCCGTATGCCAAGAAAGGCTACGTCTCGCACGTCCAGTACGAGTTCGGTTCGATGCTGCGCTTCGCGGAAGACACGTTCGGCCTGTCGCGGCTGGCCGCGTCCGATGCGCGCGCCAACTCGGTCGCGCCCGACGCGCTCGACCTGAGCGCCCCAGCCCGCGCGTTCCAGCCGTTCGGCACGACCATGACGCCGGGCGACTTCATCCGCCGGGCGAGGATCCCGGGCCGGGCCCCCGTCCCGGTCGACGGGGACTGAGGTCCAGCGGTGGGAGGGAACCTGGGACATATTTGCGAATAACTCGCAAATATGGACCACGTGACGACCGAACGACTCCCCTGGCGCAAGCCGTTCCCGGCAAGGCGAGCGTGCGATCACGGCTGCGTCTGCGCCCTATGCGCGCTGCTGGCGCTCGCGTTTGCGCGGCCCGAGGCGGCGCTGGCCGGGGCGTTCCTGACCGGGGCCGTCACCGACGCCGGCGCCCCGGTCGCCGGCGCGACGGTCACGGCGGCGGGAAGCAATCTCGTCGTCCACGCGACGACCGATCCCCAGGGGCGCTTCCGCTTTCCCGATCTGCCCTTCGGAACGTACGACGTGGAGGCGCGCCTCGGCGCGCGGCGCGGCCTGCTGCGCGTCGACCTCACGAGCGGCGGGGCGACGATCGCCCTGGCGCTGCGACCCCTGACGGAGATCGTGCACGTCTCGACCGCGCAGTCGCCGCCGATCCACGGCAGCGGCAGCGACGTCAGCATCAGCGGCTCGACGATCGTGCACATGCCGTACAGCACGAGTTTTCCGAACCTGCTGCTGCAACTGCCCGGGGCCGCGCGCGGCGCGAACGGCGTCGTGCACATCAACGGCGATCACGGCGTCATCGACTACATCGTCGACGGCGTGCCGCTTCCGCAGGCGCTCAACCGCGCGATCGGCAGCGAGATCAACCCCAACGACATCGCGTTCCTCAACGTCGTCGAGGGCGCGTATCCGGCGCAGTACGGGTTGCGATTCGGCTCGGTCGTCAACATCGCGAGCCGGTCGGGCTCCGGGCCGGCGGACACCGACGGCACGATCCAACTCGGCTCGAACGCGAGCGTGTACGCGAGCGCCGGCTACCACGAACCGCTTCCCGGCGGCGGGGGACTCTCCGTCGCGGCCCTCGCGCAGCGCACGTCGCTCGGACTCGATCCGCCCGAATACGGCTCGCCGCACAACGACGCGAGCGACACCAACCTGTTCGGACGCTTCACGCTGCCCCTCGGGCTCGCCAACGTCGCCAACGTCACCCTGATCCACAGCTTCCAGACGTTTCAGATTCCGAACGACGTGACGCACGGCGAGCCCGCGGCGACCGACGACAACGAGACGCAGGAAGACGACTTCCTGAGCGCGCAATTCCGCCATCCGATCGGCGACAGCGGCGTGCTGACCTTCGGGCCGGCGCTCAAGGTCTCGCGGATCCGCGACTTCGGCGACCCCGCCAACGACTTCGCCTACGGCGAGGCGCTCAACGTCCTCGCGCCGCCGTTCGGCAACGGCGGCAGCCCGAGCGACTGCGCTGATGCGCTGCACACCGGCAGCTTCGCACCGACGACGTGCGCCTTCTCGCTCGCCGACGATAAGACCGCCGTCGACTACCTCCTGAGCGGCGCGTACGTCCGCCGCACGGGTCGCCACGAACTCCGCGCAGGCGTTCTCTACGACCTCACGACGGTCGCGAAGAACTACGCGGTCACGCTACAACCGCACAACTTCCTCGCCCCGGTCCTGACGCCGCAGACGCCGGACGCGGCGACGACCGTCGTCGACGACGCTCCGAATGTCGGAAACACGTACGCGACTTACGTCCAGGACGACTGGCAACTCTCGCCGCCGCGACCAGCTCGTCGGCGGGCCTGCGCTACGACTTCTTCACCGTCGGGTCGACCGGATTCCGGCAGGGCTTCGGCGCCTTCAGCCCGCGCGTTAAGTGGACCCACGCCTTCGGACCGCGCGCCGCCCTCTACGCGTACGTCGGCCGCTTCTTCGAGCCGTTCTCGTTCGAAAACGTGAGCCCGCGCGCGGCCCAGTCGTTGAACCTCCCGCTCCAGCCCGCGCTCGCGCAGTTCGACCTGAAGCCCGAGCGCGACACGCAGCTCGAGTTCGGCGGCCACGTTCCCGCTCGGGACGCGGCACGCTCGGCTTTCGCGTGTGGCAGAAAAATGCGAACGACCTGATCGACGACACGCAGGTCGGCGTCACGCTGCTGCACCAGGACATCAACTACGCGCTGGGCCGGCTCTCGCAGGAGGCGCTGGTCTACACGCAGCCCCTGCCGCGCGGCGGCCGCGCCTACGCTCAACGCCGCTCACACCGTCTCGCTCAACAAGGGCTGCGAGACGCAACTCCTCGCGCCGTGCTTCGGCCAGCCGTCGATCTTCACGCCCGCCGACCACGATCAGGCCTACAGCGTCTCCGGCGGCGTGCTGCTCAACGGAGCGGGCGGCGGCTGGTTCTCGGCGGACGGCGAATACGGCAGCGGGCTGTCGTCGGCCGTCTGCCCGCCGGCCACGCCCGGCTACTGCAAGCGAACGCCGCACACGGTCGTCGACGTCGAGCAAGGCTTCCCGCTCCACAACGGCGTCGCGCTGACGGCGGGGATCGCGAACCTGTTAAACGACCGCTACTACGTGACGCTCTGAACGCGCAGGGCAACCACTTCGCCCCGCCGCGCACGTTCGAACTCGGCGTCAGGTTCGGGCGCTGAGGCGCCGCGTTACTGCGGTTTGCTCGCCGGCGCGGCGGTGCCGGCCGCGGGCGTCTCGGCGCAGAACGCGGTGATCGAACTCTTCACGTCGTCGTTGAAGATCTGCGTCTCCGAGCGCACGTAGGTCACCGTGATCACGCCGCTCGTAATCGGCACGATCGTGCGGTTGACCACGAACTGATGCCCGTCGGGGCCCGTCGCGAACTCGAACACGTGGCTCGCTTGCCCCTGACAAGTGAGATCACTGTCGACCGACGGCTTGATGCCGTTGTCCGAGAAGTTCTTCTTCACGCGCGCGACGGCGTCGGTGTACGTCGTCGTCGTGTCCTTGATCACCGTGATCGTCTGCGAACCGGGGCTCGACGATTGCTTCCAGGTGTCGAACGTCCGGGTCGGATCCAGGCGTCCCCGTGTTATCCACATGGGTCCATCCGGAGGGCGGCACCAGGCCCGGATTGGCGACGGCGACGCTCGTCGCGGCGGCTGTAAGCGCAATGCAAAAACAAACGGTGCGTGAGAGCATCGGGGCCAGTTGGGTCCCGGCGGCTCCGGTCCCTGCCGGACGCCGCTCGGGCCCGGTAAAAATTTCTCTCTAATCTAACCTTAAGGATAGAGTCCCCGGACGGTCGTCGCCTCGGCGACCCGGGCGATGGCCACGACGTAGGCCGCCTGGCGCATGTCGATCTGGCGCCGCTGCGCGACTTCATAGGTGTCGATGAACGCTCGCACCATTATGCGGCGCAAGCGGTCGTTGATCTCTTCCTCTTCCCAGAAGTTCGCCGACAGGTCTTGCACCCACTCGAAATAGGATACCGTCACGCCCCCTGCGTTGGCGAGGATGTCCGGCAGCACCATGATTCCGCGGTCGTGGAGGATCGCATCGGCCTCCGGGAGGGTCGGCCCGTTCGCCGCCTCGGCGACGATCTTGGCCTTGATGCGCGACGCGTTCGCGGCCGAGATCACCTTCTCGAGCGCGGCCGGGACGAGCACGTCGCAGTCGTACTCGAGGACTTCCGCGTTCGTGACCGCCTCGCCGTTGGCGAAGCCGCTGACCGACCCCGTGCGTTGCTTGTGCTTGATCAGCGCCGGGACGTCGAGCCCGTTGTCGTTGGCGACCCCGCCACCGGTGTCGGAGACCGCGACGACCGAGTAACCGCGCTGCGCCATCAACTCGGCCGCGTGCAGGCCCGCGTTGCCGAAGCCCTGGATCGCGACCCGTGCGCCGTCGATCGGCATCTCGAGCACGCGCATCGCCTCGTCGACCGTGTACAAGCAGCCGCGCGCGGTCGCCTTGTCGCGGCCGAGCGAGCCTCCGATCGAGATGGGCTTACCGGTCACGACGCCCGGGATCGAGTACCCGTGCTGCATCGAGAACGTGTCCATGATCCACGCCATGATCTGCGGCGTCGTGTAAACGTCGGGGGCGGGAATATCTTTCTCGGGACCGATGATGATCGAGATCTCGGTCGCGTAGCGGCGGCTCAGGTTCTCCAGTTCCTGGCGCGACATCGCCTTGGGATCGCAGATCACGCCGCCCTTCGCGCCGCCGAACGGGATGTTGACGAGCGCACACTTCCACGTCATCCACATCGCGAGCGCTTTCACTTCGTCGAGCGAGACGTCGGGATGGAAGCGAATCCCGCCCTTGGCCGGACCGCGCGACACGTTGTGCTGCACGCGGAAGCCGCGGTACATCCTGAACGCTCCAGTGTCCATCATCACCGGGATCGAGACCTCGAGGATCCTCCTCGGCTCCCGCAAGAACGAGTGCACGGACTCGTTCAACCCGATGATCGCCGCAACGTCATCCAGCTGCTGCTGCGCCATCTCCCAGACGTTCAGGCTGGCCTGGACGGCGGAGGGGTCGAGGACTGTGGTGGACATGGGAAGGGACCTCCAGTGTGTCTGTGGTGTGAAGGGTTACGTCGTGGCGGCGGGCTCCGCGCCGATGACGCCGAGATCGCGTCCGACCCGCTCGAACGCCGCGAGCGCCCGATCCAGATCGAGCCTGCTCCAGCGCCGCGCTGATCTGCACGCGCACGCGGGCCGTCCCTTCGGGGACGACCGGGAAGCCGAAGCCGGTCACGAAGATGCCTTCGCGCAGGAGCCGGTCGCTCATCGCGATCGCGAAGGCGGTCTCGCCGACGATGATCGGTACGATCGCGCTCGGGCCGTCGAGCGGTTTGAAGCCCAGCCGCGCGAGGCCCGCGCGGAAGTAGCGCACGTTCTCGCGCTGCTTCGCGACCATCTCGGGGTGCGCGTCCAGCACTTGGATCGCCTCGAGCGCGCTCGACGCGACCGTCGCCGGCAACGCGTTGGAGAACAGTTGCGTCCGCGAGCGCTGGATCAGCGTGTCGATCAGCGCGTCGCTGCCCGCGACGAAGCCGCCCGCTGCGCCGCCGAGCGCCTTGCCGAGCGTTCCGGTCAGGATGTCGACCTGACCCTCGAGCCCGAAGTGCTCGATCGTTCCGCGCCCGGTCTTTCCCATGACGCCGGTGCCGTGGCTGTCGTCGACGATCGTCACCGCGTCGTAGCGCTTCGCGAGCGCGACGATCTCGGGAAGCTTCGCGAGCGAACCCTCCATCGAGAACACGCCGTCGGTGACGACGAACGCCGTCCCTTCGGCCTCCTGCAGTTTCGCTTCGAGGTCGGCCATGTCGCCGTGCTTGTAGCGCAGGCGCTTGGCGCCCGCGAGGCGGCAGCCGTCGATGATCGATGCGTGATTCAACTCGTCGGAGATCAGCGTGTTGCCCTTGGTCCCGATCGTCGGCAGCAGCCCTTCGTTGGCGGTCCAGCACGAGACGTACGAGAGCGCCGCTTCGAACCCGAAGAACGCGGCGATCGTCTCTTCGAGGACGCGATGGATGTCGAAGGTGCCGCAGATGAACCGCACCGACGCGGTGCCGGCGCCGTAGCGCTTGAGCCCCTCGATCCCCGCCGCGATCACGTCCGGGTGATCGGCCAGACCGAGGTAGTCGTTGCTCGAGAGGACGATGACGTCGCCCGCCTCTTCCATGT
Organism: Vulcanimicrobiota bacterium; assembly: GCA_963743605.1. GTDB lineage: Bacteria > Vulcanimicrobiota > Vulcanimicrobiia > Vulcanimicrobiales > Vulcanimicrobiaceae > CAVUQJ01. Next base: position 85,067 of record CAVUQJ010000022.1, read on the forward strand.
GCACGTGCGGCGCCATCGGCGTCGTCAGGTGGCGGAGACGCTTGTACGTCCCCGCGGCGCGCAGCGCGTCGAGGTCGCTGGTCAGTTTGCGTTCGAAGGTGGCGTTCAGGACGATGCTCCCGTTTCGAGGTCGAGGACGATCTTGGCGACGCTGCCGGAACGCATCAGCGTGAAAACGTCCTCGAACGCTTCTAGCGGGAGGACGTTGCTGATGATCGGATTGAGGTCGACGCGTCCGCTCCGGAGCAACGCCTCGGCTTGATACCACGTCTCGAACATCTTTCTTCCGTTTATGCCGAGTACGGTCAAGCCCTTGAAGATGATGCGCTCGGCCAGATTGATCGTGACGTCGTCGGACGGAATGCCGAGCAACGCGGCCCGGCCGCCGTTGCGCACGGCCGCGAGCCCGCTGTCGATCGCCGCCGGATGGCCCGACATCTCGAGCAGCACGTCGGCGCCCTCGCCGTCGGTTCGTTTGAGGATCTCGTCGACGAGGTTCGGATCGGAGGCCGACAACACGGCGTCGGCGCCGACGCGTTCGGCGAGCGCGAGTTTGGCCGGGTTCACGTCGACGGCGATGATCGACGCGGCGCCCGCGGCGCGCGCGACCGGGATCGCCATCAGGCCGATCGAGCCCACGCCGGTGATGACGACGCTCTTCGTGCTGACGCCCGCCGCCATCACGGTGTGCACGGCGTTGCCCAGCGGGTCGAAGACGGCGGCCCAGGTGTCGGGAATGCTCGGGTCGAGCTTCCAGATGTTCGTCGCCGGCATGCGAATGTAGGTCGCGAACGCGCCGTCCGTGTCGACGCCGATGATCAGCACGTCGTCGCAGATGTGCGCCTGTCCGGTCCTGCACAGGGCGCAGGTGCCGCACGAGATGTGCCCCTCGGCGGAGACGCGATCGCCGGGAACGAGCCCGCGCACCGCGGGGCCGACGGCCGCGATCGTGCCCATGAATTCGTGTCCGACGGTCAGCGGCGGTTTCACGCGGCGCTGCGCCCAGCGGTCCCAACTGTAGATGTGCATGTCGGTCCCGCAGACGCCGGCCTTTTGCACGCGCACCAGGACGTCGGTCGGGCCGAGCGCCGGTACCTCGACATCGGAGAGCACGAGCCCCGGCGCCGGCTCGAGTTTGCGCAGCGCGCGCATGGTCTGCGGAAGCGTCCCCGCGGGACGCGCGTCGATCTGCCCGGATACCATAAGCGTTAGTGTACGGTCACGCCAGTTCGCACTAGTTCGCGTCCTTGAAGCCGTAGGGGCCGGTCGCGTTCGGATCCGCGAGCATGATTTGATAGGCCTTGTGCGAGCCGAACGACTGCGTGTAGAGGACGTGGACCGCCGTCTTCTCTTTCAGGTCGGCCGTCTTCATCGTCTTGCCGTCCTTCTCGTCGACGGTGTCGGGGAAATGCGCGAACGACAGGTCGATCGGCGTGCCGTCCATGCAGTGCACGGTCAACGTGCTCGACGAGACCGAAACGACGTAGCCGTGGCAGTCCTTGGTCTTCCCACCGGCCGGCAACTGTTTGTACGGCGACGGGGTCGCCTGCGCGTGGACGACCGCCGGCGCGGCGGCGAGCGCAAGCGCCGCGACCGCGAAGACCGCGGCGAACGATGGCTGTTGCTTCATGGCGGGTCCTTCGGGCGTCCGGCACGGCCGCCCTAGGAACCCTCCCGAGCGGGGGGCGTCGAGGGACCGGGCTACCCGTAGCGGCCGGTGATGTAGTCCTCGGTCCGGTTGTCCTTCGGGCGCGTGAAGATGTCCGAGGTGGTCCCGACCTCGATCAGGTCCCCGAGCAGGAAGAAGGCGGTGAAGTCCGAGATCCGCGCCGCCTGTTGCATCGAGTGCGTCACGATGACGACGGTAAAGTCGCGCTTCAACTGGCCGATCAGATCCTCGATCTTCGACGTCGCGATCGGGTCGAGCGCCGACGCCGGCTCGTCCATCAGGATGACCTCGGGTTCCACGGCCAGCACGCGAGCGATGCACAAGCGCTGCTGTTGACCGCCCGAGAGGTCGAGCGCGGAGCGGTGGAGCCGGTCCTTCACTTCGTCCCAGAGGGCCGCGCGCCGCAGGCTCTTCTCGGCGATCGCCAGCAATCCGTTGCGATCGGTCTCGCCGTGGATGCGCGGCCCGTAGACGACGTTTTCGAAGATCGACTTCGGGAACGGGTTCGGGCGCTGGAAGACCATCCCGATCCGGTAGCGCACGACGACCGGATCGACGCCCGCGCCGTAGATGTTCGCGCCGTCGAGCGAGACCGTGCCGGTGACGCGCGTCCCGGGCGTGAGGTCGTGCATGCGGTTGAGCGCGCGCAGGAACGTCGACTTGCCGCAGCCGGACGGACCGATCAGCGCCGTCACGCGGCGGTCCTGCACGCGCAAGTTGGCGCCCTTGATCGCGTGAAACGCGCCGTAGTAGACGTTGAGATCGTGGACGTCGACCTTGATGGTCGGCTCGAAGAGGAACTCCGAGATCAACCGAAGCGCCCCGTAACGTAGTCCTCCGTCCGCCTGTCCTTGGGCTTCGTAAAAATCTCGTCGGTTGCCCCGACCTCGACGATCCGGCCTACGCCGAACTCGTCGCCAAGCATGAAGGCCGTCGTCGACGACACGCGGGCGGCTTGCTGCAGGTTGTGGGTAACGATCACGACGGTCAATTCACGAGCCAGGGCTGCAACGAGGTCCTCGATCTGCAACGTCGAGATAGGATCGAGCGATGCGGTCGGCTCGTCCATCAGCAGGATCTCAGGCTCCACCGCCAGCGCGCGCGCGATGCACAGCCGCTGCTGCTGTCCCCCCGAAAGGGCGAGCGCAGAAGTATGCAGCTTCTCCTTCACCTCATCCCATAAGGCGGCTCGCCGGAGCGACCGCTCGACGACCTCGGCATGCTCTCCGTTCGCGAACCGCCGGCTGCCGAAACGTGGACCGGCGAGCACGTTGTCGGCAATGCTCATCGTTGGAAATGGATTCGCACGCTGGAAGACCATCCCGACTCGGCAGCGCAGCACGGTCGCCTCTACCTGCGACTCGTATACGTCCTCTCCGTCGAGTACGACGCGACCTTCGACGCGGGCATTCGGGATCGTCTCGTGAATTCGGTTGAGACATCGGAGCAGGGTCGACTTTCCGCAACCCGATGGTCCCATAAGAGCGGTTACCGAATTCGACCCGAACGCCAGGTCGATGTCGTCGATCGCGAGCTGCCTCCCGTACCAGGCGCGAAGTGATTCCGTGCGCAGCCGCGGCCCCGCGTTCACGACCGATACCGTCAGAGGGTTCACGCGTTCTTGCGAGACCGGAGCGACCAGCGCGCCCCGAGGTTCAGGAGGATCACAACGCCGATCAGCACCATGGCACCGGCCCACGCCTGCCGGTGCCAGTCCGCGTACGGCGAGATCGCGTAGCTGAATATCTGCAGCGGCAGCGCCGCCATCGGTGCGAACGGATTGAGCACCCAAAACTGGCTGCCGAATGCGGTAAAGAGGAGCGGAGCGGTTTCGCCAGCGATTCGAGCGATCGCCAGCAGCGCGCCCGTGACGATCAGGGGACGCGCAGCCGGCAGCACGACGTGGAGCACGCTCGAGTACGCGGGAAGGCCTAGGGCCAGGGCGCCTTCACGCACGGCGGGGGGAACCGTGCGGATGGCGTCATCCGACGTACGAATGACGAGCGGCAGCATGATGAGCATGAATGCAAAAGAGGCGGAAAACGCCGAGAAGTGACCCAGTGGTTGGACGAGCAGCGTGTAGGCGAACAACCCGATCGCGATGCTCGGGACGCCGGACAAGACCTCGGACATGAAGCGAATGGCTTCCGGGATCGGCCCCCGTCCGTAGATGGCCAGGTATATCCCAATGAGGATGCCCACCGGAAGGGCCATCGCTGCCGCGATCGAGACCATAATCAACGACCCTACAATGCCGTTGCCAATGCCGCCCCCCGTCACGCCGACCGGCCGCGGTACTTGCGTCAAGAACGCGGGATTGATCGCGCGCCAGCCCTCCACGCACACGTGAACGAAGATGACTACGAGCGTCCCCGCCGCGATCGCCGCGCAGACGGCGGTGAGAACTTGCCCCATGATACCGAGCGTGCGGCGACGACGTAGGCCCAGACTCGCGTTCACGATCCGCGTCCAGGGCGTAAAACGGTCCACATGAGCAGTCGGGCGAGCGCGTTCACCGTGATGCTGACCACGAAGAGGATCAGCCCGAGCTCGACGAGCGCGCTGAGGTATAACAACGTCGTCGCCTCGGTGAACTCGTTTGCGATCACACTCGACAGCGTATAAGACGGCGCGAAAAGCGAGGCGGATATGGCAGCCTTGTTCCCGATCACCATCGTGACGGCAATCGTCTCGCCGAGTGCCCTTCCGAGAGCGAGAATGCATGCCCCAAAGATCCCGGAACGCGCGGCGGGGAGCACGACGCGTCGCACCGTTTCCCAGTGGGTGGCGCCGAGCGAGAACGACCCTTCCCGCAGTTCGCGCGGGACGGCAATCACGAGGTCGCGAGTTATCGCCGCAATCGTCGGAAGGATCATGATTGCCAACAGAATCCCTGCCGTCAGAAGACCGATGCCGTAGATCGGTCCCGCGAACAGCGGGGTCCAGCCCAATACCCGTTCCAGAAAGGGATCGAGGGTCGACCTCAGCAGCGGCGCGAGGACGAACAGGCCCCACAATCCGAACACGACGCTCGGGACCGCCGCGAGCATCTCGATGAGGAAACTCAGTGGGCGGGCGATGATCGCAGGCGCGAACTCCGCAAGAAATACCGCCGCAAAGACGCCGAAGAAACCGGCGAGCAGCAGCGCCGTCAGTGAACTCACAACCGTCCCGTAGATGAACGGAAGCGCCCCGAACTTGTTGGTCACGGGATTCCATGCGCTGCTGATCAGGAAGCCGAACCCGAAGGTAGTTATCGATTCCCACGAGCCGCGAATGAGTTCGGCCAGCAGGCCCAAGACCAGCACCACGAAGAGCCCGACAGCTCCATAGACCCCGACCCGAAAGGCGTGGTCGAGCGCAGGGGAGCGGCGGCGATGCCGCCGCTCCCCTGCGAGTGCGCGAGGATGCACGGTTTCCACAGATGGATCAGACTTGGATTTTGGCGATCTCGCGCTTGGCAACGTCCTGGACGCTCTGCGGCAACGGGACGTAGTTCAACGAGCCGGCGATCCGTTGCGCGTCTTCGCCGACGATCCACGACAGCACGTCCTTGACTTGCTTCCCACGGATCTTGTCCTGGGGCTCCCTATACACCATTGCCCACGTGTAGCCTGCGATGGGATACGCGCTTGCGCCCGTGCGGTCGACGATCGAGAAATCCGTCGCTGAGATGTTGGGCTTCGTCGCGGCGGCTGCGCGCACGGTGGACTCCGTGCAGTAGAGCCACTTTCCCGCGCGGTTCATGATCTGCGCTGAGGGGAGCTTGTTCTCGACCACATAGGCCAGTTCGACGTATCCGATCGCACCCGGCGTTTGGCCCACCTGCCCGGCGACCCCCTCATTGCCTTTTCCGCCTACCGACGACGGCGCCGGCCACTCGACGCTCTTGCCGGTTCCGACCTTGTCTTTCCATTCGGACGACACGCTCGAAAGGAAGTCGGTGAAGATGTACGTCGTTCCAGATCCATCCGCACGGTGGACGACGACGATTGGAAGATCGGGCATCGTCGCGCGCGGGTTCAGTTTGGTGATTTGCGGATCGTTCCAGCGCGTGACCTTTCCGAGAAAGATCGCCGCGAGCAACTCGCGTGTCAGCCTGAGGCCGCCGGGGATGACCTGGGGAAGGTTGTACGTGATGGCCTCTCCGCCGAGCGCCACGGGGACCTGAATCACGGAGCTACCGGCGCGCTGTAACTCTCCCGCGTTCATCGGGACGTCTGACGCGCCGAAGTCGACGGTCTTAGCGATGAACTGCTGGATGCCGCCACCGGAGCCGATCGACTGATAATTTACCGAGAACGTCCTGGTGGGCTTGGCTGTACGTGTAGAACGCCTTCGAGAAGAACGGATAGACGAAGGTCGAGCCCGCACCGGTCAGCTGCGTAGCGGCAAGGGCTGGTACCGCCACGGCACAGGCGCAGACGATGATGGCGGAAGCGATAAAGCGGCTTCGCGGGAAGTCGCGTTTCATGGTTGTCCTTTCAGGCGCGTGGGGGCGCCGCGCGGTAAATGTGTGAGCACAAATCGTACCCGCGGCCGCACTCGGCCGAGGAACGCGACAGTTCCGGCACTGCGTTCATCTCAGGATCTCGCGCGACCCGGGCGGCGCGGTACGACTTCTGACGCCCTAAACAACACAAGGCCGCGGTTGAGGCGGTCCTGCGCATGGGGAAACCTCCTAAGAGAGCGTGGGCGAGAACGTGTCGCTCCATCGTTCCAAGGCGACCATAAGGCCTTATTAACTGAAGGTTAAGGTTTCCTTAATACAGCGGTCGTCGCACCGATGATCGAGGAGCTCGACCGTCAGGGCACCGGCGTCGCGGAGGGTCAGGTCGCGCCAGTGGGCCTCGATGAAGGCGAGCAGGGACCCTCGCGCCGGCGCTTCGGGCTCGTCGGGTGCGTCCATATGCCGCCCAGTATGGCGCAGCGACGTTATCCCGTCGTTAAGGGCTCGTTTTACCTCTCGCCAAGGGAAGCGAGCATGAGAACGTCGCCCCGTGTCCCAGCTCCGACTCGGCCGTCACCACGCCGCCGTGCGCCTCGACGATCTGCTTAACGATCGACAGCCCGAGCCCGGTGCCGCCGGCTTCTCTGTTACGCGAGCGATCGACGACGTAGAAGCGTTCGAACAGATGCGGGATGTCGCGATACGGGATTCCCGCACCGGTATCGCGCACCACCAATTGTGCCTCGCCCTGACGCGGCGCGACGCCGACCGCGACGGTGCCGCCCGCCGGCGTATGGCGCAACGCGTTGTCGACGAGGTTGACGACGACTTGCGCGAGCCGATTCGGGTCGCCGTCGACGACCGTCGGGACGCCGCTGAACGTCAATCGCACCTCGAGCTGCTCGGCGCGCTGCTCGAAGTTTTGCACGGTCGCCGCCGCGACGGCCGCCAGGTCGTGGTTCTCGCGCCGCAGCGGCAGATGGCCCGCCTCGGCGCGGGCGATGTCGAGCAGGTCCTCGACCAGTTGCACCATCCGATCGACCTCGCCGTCGATGCGCGGCAGGAACATCGTGCGCGCCTCGGCGTCGTCGGGTCGCGCCAGCACGCGTCTCGACCATCAATTTGATCGACGACAGGGGCGTGCGCAGTTCGTGCGAGACGCTCGACACGAACTCGCGGCGGGTCTGCTCGAGTTCGTGCAGGCGCGTCTCGTCGGACGCGACGAGCAGCGCTCCGTCCGAACCGTCGATCGGGAGCGCGGTCACCGAGAGGCGCCGCTGCTCGCCGCCGGCTAGCATCAGCGCGATCGTGCCGCGCGACGGATGACCGGCGAGCGCATCGCGCACGCGTCGGTCGAGGTCGAACGACGGAACCGCCTCGATGATGGCGCGGCCGACGACGGCCCGGTCGCCGATCTCGAAGATCGTCGCCGCCGCCGGGTTGATCGAACGGATGTGGCCGCGGCCGTCGAGCGCGATCACGCCGACCGTCACCGAGCGCATCAATTGCTCGAAGCGGCCGTCGGCGTCGTCCGGCTCCGCGGGTTGTTCCGGTGGCGGCGCGGCCCCGGCCCGGCGCTGCGCGCGAGCGCGTCGCCATCCAGCCGACGACGCCGCCCACCAGCGCGGCCACGACCGCGAGGACGCCGGCGTCGACCGGGGTCATGCCTTGAACATGTATCCCCGGCTGCGGATCGTGATGATGTGGCGCGGGTTGTTGGGATCGATCTCGATCTTCTCGCGCAGCCAGCGCACGTGGACGCTGATCGTCTGATGCTCGCCTTCGAAGTCGTAGCCCCAAACCTTGTCGAGCAGCGCCTGGCGCGTCACGACGTGGCCGCGGTTCTCCATGAGCACCTGGAGCAGGCTGAACTCCTTGGGCGCGAGCGCAACGTCGCGGCCGCGCACGGTCAGCGCTTGGCGCGACGGATCGAGGACGATCTCGCCCGCCTCGATCGCCTCGTGCCGCAACGCGTCGGGCGTCCCTTCGCGCCTGCGCAGCCGGGCCCGGATGCGCGCCAGGAATTCGTGCAGCGAAAACGGTTTGGTCACGTAGTCGTCGGCGCCGAGTTCGAGCGCGACGACCTTGTCGATCTCTTGATCCTTCGCCGTGAGCATGATGATCGGCACGCCGCTGCTGCGCCGGATCTCCTTGCACGCCTCGATCCCGTCGAGCACCGGCAGCATGATGTCCATCACGATCAGGTCGGGACGCTCGCTCGCGGCCAGGGTGACGGCACTGCGGCCGTCTCCGGCGGTCGAAACGAGGTATCCGCTGCGCTCTAAATTGAAGCGCAGCGTCTGCAGGATCGCCGATTCGTCGTCGACGACCAGGATACGTTTGGAACCGGTTCCTGAGGTCACCGATCCTCCGCGGGAGGGCACGACGCGATAAGGAGAAAGAGCGTATTGCGACTCGGAGCGGCGATGCCCTCCGCGAACGCACCCGTTGGAGACGCACCGGTGGCGAAAGTGTCCCGGTACGGGGGCCTCACCCCACAGACCCCTGTGCATATCTTGGGCGACGCCATCGTGGGCCGGCTGGTCCACGAGGTCCTCGCGCAGGCCCCGGCGGTCGTGCTCGGCACCGACCCCGAGGCGACCCACGATATGCGCGTCGCCGTGCGCCGGCTGCGCAACGCGCTCGACACGTTCGGGGCGCCGCACGACGGCGCGCAGCCGCGCCGCTTCGCCAAAGCCGCTCGCCGTCTCGGCAACCGTTTGGGCGCGGTGCGCGACGCCGACGTCCAACTGGCGGCGCTGCGGCGGCTGCTCGACCACGCCGCGCCCGACGAGATCGCGGGCGTCGCGTTCGCGATCGAGTCGCTGGAGCGGCGCCGCGCGGACGATCTCGGCGCGATCGGCCCCGCGCTGAGCGCGTTCGAACGCTCGCGGCCGGCGACGGGGTACGCGCCGTGAAACGAACGCCAACGCGCGTCGTGCAGCATCGCGCCGCGGCGTTTCTCGCGCACGGCATGCACGCGATCGGCGGCCGTCGCGACGACGGGCTGCACGCGATGCGGATCGCGGGCAAACGGCTGCGCTACAACCTCGAGTTCTTCGCGACCAGGCTCGGCCCGGAGCACGCGACCGCACTGCGGCTGATGGCGTTGATGCAGGACCGGCTCGGCGCCGTCGCCGACGCGGACGCGCTGCTGCGCGCGCTCGGCCACCTCGCGGCGCCGCTCGCGCCCGCGGATGCGCGGCGGAAAGGGATCGAACGCTGCATCGCGCAGGCGCGCGGCGATCGCGAACGCTCGATCCGCGCGATCCACGCGCTGTGGCACGGCGAGGGACACTCGCCCTACCCCGACATGCTCGCGGCTTCGCTCGCCGTCGCGCTCGACGCGTCGTCCTCGATATCCGGGTAGTCCGGTTCGGCCGCGACGACCTCTACTCTGAGGCCGAACGCGCGCTCGAACAGATCCGATTTGAAGCGCGCCGCCGCGACCTCGGGCTCGAACGTCCTGCAGCGCATGGCAGGTTAAAACGATCGCGTCCGCGCCGCGCGCGATGTCGATCCCCGAGACGACGCCGAGCCGCCGCGCGTCGAGGCCGTCCGCGATGCGCAACAGCGCCGCGAGCCCTTCGATGCGATGCCGGGTCGCGAGATCGGCCGCCAGCCACTCCGGGTGGGTCGGTTTCGGCGCGGACTTGCGGTGGTAGCGCACGAGCGCCGCCATCAGCGCAACCTCTTCGGGGCGCCAGCCCTCGGGCCGCGCGTTCGCGACGATGTATGCGCCGTGTTTGTGATGGGCGCTCGCGCTGACGGCACGGCCGACGTCGTGCACGAGCGCGGCGGCGAACAACACGTCGCGGTCGGCCGGCTCGAACCGATGCAGATCCGAGAGGCCGTCGAACAAGACGAGCGCGAGCGCCGCGACGTGGTTCGAGTGGACGGCGTCCGCGCCGAAGCGCCGCGCCAACTCGTGCACGCCGTCGAAGCGGCGCATCCGCTCGTCGCCGAGACGCCGGGCGAGCGCGATGTTGCGCTCGAGGAAGTCGACGACGATCCCCTCGCGCAGCGCGCGTTCGCAGACGACGATCTCGTCGTGGCCGAGCAGTTCCAGCGCCGCGATCACGATCGCGGCGCCGGCGACGATGATGTCGCTGCGCCGCGGGTTCATGCCGGGCATCTTGCGCCGCTCCGCCGGACTCATGCGGAGCATCGCGACCTCGAGCGCCTTGAGCCGCTCGAGGGTGAGGACGTAGCCGTGGACCCGCTGCGTCGGCAGCCCCGAGGTCGCGGCGTCGAGCGTCGCGAGCCCCATCAGCGTCCCCGACGTGCCGATGACCGTGTCGAAGCGATAGTCGGCTAGGCGCGCGGCCACCGGCGCCAGCATCTCGCGGATGTAGGTGACCATCCTGCGCTGCGCCGCCGGGTTCGCCGGGTCGTCGCGCAGGTAACGCTCGTAGAGGCGCAGGCTACCGATCCGGACGCTGTGCAGAAAATACGGCACGTGCGCGTCGGCGACGATGAACTCCGTCGAGCCGCCACCGATGTCGATGATGCAGGCGATGCGGTCGTAGAGCGGATAACCGCGGCTGACGCCGAGGTGGATCAGCCGCGCCTCCTCGCTGTCGGAGAGGACGTCGATGGCGATCCCGCTCGTCTCGCGCACGGCCTCCAAGAACTCGTCGCGATTCTCGGCCTCGCGCACCGCCGACGTGGCGACGGCGCGCACCTCTTCCGCCCCCGCGCGGCGGGCCTCGGCCGCGAACCGTGCGATCGCCTCGACGCCGCGCTGCATCGCCTTGCGCGGGAGATAGCCTCGCGTCAGCGCGTCGCCGCCGCCCAGCCGCACCATTTCGCGCGCCTTGAGGATCGTTCGCGAGGTGCCGAAGCGGGGGTCGAGTTCGACGACGATCAGGTGGATCGAGTTGGTCCCGACGTCGATCGCACCGAGCAGCATCTTAGTGTACCGCTGCTACGCAAACGGGTTGAAGGGGACCTCCCCGCTAGCTCGTCTTCCGTCCGAAGAGGCGCCGCCACAGCGACCGGAGCGGATCGGCGAATGCATCGACGGCGCGTTCCTTCTCCGGGATGATCGCGTTATCGGTGATGTGGATGTGTTCCGGGCAGACCTCGGTGCAGCACTTCGTGATGTTGCAGAGCCCGAGACCGCCCTCGCCCAACAGTTGCCCGGCGCGGTCCTCCGCGTCCATCGGATGGAAGTCGAGGCCGGCCGAGCGCACGAAGTAGCGCGGGCCGAAGAACTGCGGCTTGTCGGTCGTCTGATAGCGGATGACGTGGCAGACGTTCCTGACAGAGGAAGCACTCGATGCACTTGCGCATCTCCTGCGCCTTGTCGACGTCGTGCTGGTACCACTTCCACTCACGATCGGTCCGCGGTTTGAACGGCGTGATTTTCTCGTTCACGCGATAGTTCCAGGAGACGTCGGTGACGAGGTCCTTGATGCGCGGGAACGTCTGCATCGGCTGGATCAGGACCGGCTGCGTCAGGTCGTAGTCCTCCAGCCGCGTCTTGCACATCAGGCGCGGCCTGCCGTTCACCTCGGCCGAGCACGAGCCGCACTTCGCGGCCTTGCAGTTCCAGCGCACCGCGAGATCCGGGGCCTGCTTCGACTGCACCTGGAGCACCGCGTCCAGCACGACCATCCCGCTGACGAGGTCGAGTTGGAAGTCCTCCCAGTGGCCCTTCTGGTCGCCCTGATCGCCGCGATTGATCCGCACGGTGAACGTCTTGCCCGTCGCGGCCTGCTGGCGCAGCGCCTCTTCGCGAACCTTTCCCTCGTAGCGCTCGCCGGCGGCGCCCTGCGACTCCGTCACGCTCATCCGGCCGGAACCTCGACTTTCTCCTCGATGATCGCCGCCAGTTCGGACGGAATCGGCGCGCGCTCGACGTACACGACGTCGACCTTGCCATCCTTGAGTTCGGCGACGGTGTTGAACTTCTGCAGTTCTGGGTCGGTCTTCGGATAGTCGACGCGCGAGTGGGCGCCGCGGCTCTCGTGCCGTAGCAGCGCGCTGCGGATGATCGTCTCGGCGATCCGCACCATGTGCTTGACGTTCGAGGGCGGTGTGCCACATCGCGTTGTAGAGGCGCGAGCCCGAAGCGCGCGCGCGCGCGGCGCGCTGCTGCAACGGCGCCAGCAGCGCGAGCGCCTCGTTCAACCGCTCCTCGTTGCGGAAGACGCCGACGTACTCCATCATCATCTTCTGCAGGTCTTCTTGCACGGTGAACGGGTTCTCGCCGTCCGCCACCTCGAACGGTTCGAGCATCTCCTTCTCGGCGAGCGCCACTTCGGCCGGCTCGGGATCGACGCGCGCGGTCTTGCCGAGCGCGTACTGCGCGGCCGCGAGGCCGGCGCGGCGGCCGAACACGACGAGGTCGGAGAGCGAGTTGCCGCCCAGGCGGTTGGAGCCGTGCAGTCCCGCAGATGACTCGCCGGCGGCGTACAGACCGGGGATGTTCGTCTGCGCGGACTCGGCGTCGACGCGGATGCCGCCCATCACGTAGTGGGTGGTCGGATAGACCTCCATCGGCTCCTTGGTGATGTCGACCTTCGCGAACTCCATGAACTGCATGTACATCGACGGCAGTTTGCGCTTGACGAGTTCGGCCGGCTTGTGGGAGATGTTCAGGAACGCGCCGCCGTGCGGCGAGCCGCGGCCTTCGGCGACCTCGGTGTGGATCGAGCGCGCCACGACGTCGCGGGTCGAGAGTTCCATCCGCTGCGGGTCGTAGCGCTCCATGAAGCGCTCGCCCTTGGAGTTGGTCAGGATGCCGCCCTCGGCGCGGACCGCCTCGGTGACGAGGATGCCGCGCACGCTGTGCGGCCAGACCATCCCGGTTGGATGGAACTGGATGAACTCCATGTCCATCAGCTCCGCGCCGGCCTCGAAGGCGAGGGCCTGGCCGTCGGCGGTCCCCTCCCACGAGTTCGAGGTGACCGAATAGATGCGCCCCATCCCGCCCGACGCGATGACGACGCTCGGCGCCTTCCAGACGCGCACCTTGCCCCACTCGCGCTCGTAGCCGGCCACGCCGCAGATCGCGCCGTCGCGCAGGAGCAGCTTCGTGACCGTGTGCTCCATGAAGACGGTCAGTTTGAGCGCGACCGCGCGATCCTGCAGCGTGCGGATCAACTCGAGGCCGGTGCGATCGCCGACCTGCACCAGCCGCCGATACGTGTGACCGCCGAAGATGCGCTGCATGACGCCGCCCGTGTCCGTGCGGTCGAACACGGCGCCCCACTGTTCGAGGTTGGCGATCTCGGCCGGGGCCTCTTTGGCGTGCAATTCGGCCATCCGCCAATTGTTCAGGTACTTACCCCCGAACATCGTGTCTTTGAAGTGGGCCCGCCAGTTGTCGCGTGGGTCGACGCTCCCGACCGCGGCCGCCATGCCGCCCTCGGCGACGATCGTGTGCGCCTTGCCGAGCAGAGACTTGCAGATGATCGTGACCCGCGCGCCTTGCGAGGCGGCTTCGATCGCGGCACGCAGCCCGGCGCCGCCTGCGCCGACGACGATGACGTCGGATTCGAGCGTCTGAACTTCGGTTCCGTACACTATATGAACCTGTAGTCTTGGATGACGCCCATCGCGCACAGGCGGACGTAGAGATCGGCGAGCGCCACGCTATAGAGGCTCAGCCACGCCCAGACCGGGTGTTGCCCCGTGAAGAACGAGACAAACTTCCAGGCGCCGTAGCGCGCGCCGCCCATCGCCGCGCACGAGTAACACTTTACGTTGCCGCCGACCGCGCTGCGCAGCGCGTGACAGCCGAGCGTGAAGAAACTCAGCAGAAGGACGTTGGCCAGCAGCACGAGCGTCCCGACGCCGATCCCGAAGCTGCCGTTGAAGTCGAACGCCTGCACCGCGTCGATCCAGAGGATGACGAGCACGACGATCGACAGGTACAGGAACCAGCGGTGCAGGACCGGCCACCAGCGCAGGATGATGCCCGTCTCGCCGGTGTAGCGGCCCGGCGACTCAGACACGGAGCAGGCGGGTGGGCTCCGGAAGACCGCGCGGTAATACGCCTTGCGATAATAGTAGCAGGTCAGCCGGAAACCGAGCGGCACGACCAGGATCAGCAGCGCGCCGGAGAGCGGCCACCACGGCGGCTTGATGTACGGCGAGTAGAACGGCGACAGGTACGGCCCGTACTGGAAGTTGTCGCCGGCGAACGCGGCCCAGGTGGAATACGCGATGAAGACGACCAGACCGACGAAGACGAGCAGCGGTTCGATCCACCAAACGTCGCGGCGTTCGGTGTCGCCGAAACCTGCCGCCCCAACCTTGGCGCTCAGCGTGTTTCGCATGTGCCTGTCTTATAGCAGAACGGCAGGGTCGTAGACACGTCAAGGGTCGCAATCGGGAGGCCCCTCGCCGATTCCTCCCGCCCGACCGGGTGAGCGGCCGGAGGGGTGCCGCGCGGGCCGGCGCGAAAACGTGCATCGTCCAACCTTACCCGAGGGCGTCCGAATGTTGGCACTCGTCCGCTTGCGCGCGCCCGGCCGCAACGCATTTCTTCTCCACGAACTGATGCAGGGCTACGGTCGGTAGTCCGGGGCCCGCGCCGCGCATGCGGCAGGGGCCGGTGATGGTCTGCGTCCTCCTGGCCGCGCTCGGCCCGAGTGGTTGCGGCGGCGCGTCCGGCGCGACCCCGCGTCCCGCCGCCGTCGCGCAGGCCGCTTCGGCGCCCGGCGGGATCGACCACGTCGTCATCATCGTCCAGGAAAACCGCTCGTTCGATAATCTGTTCCCGGGCTTCCCCGGCGCCGACACGGCATCGTTCGGGTTCCGTCACGACGGAACGAAGGCGGTGCTGCAACGGGAGGGCCTCGAAGCCCCGCTCGATCTCGATCACACGATGGCGAGTTTCGTCGCAGCATACGACGGCGGCAAGATGGACGGCTTCGACGAGGAGTTCGGTGGCGCGAATCCCCACACGATTCCGTACTCCTACGTACCACCATCCGAGACGAAGCCGTATTGGGATCTCGCCCACCAGTACGTCCTCGCCGACCGGATGTTCCCATCGCAACTCGACGAGAGTTACACCGCCCATCAATTCCTGATCGCGGCTCAGGCGGGGGGTGTCGTCGATGCTCCCAACGCCGCCCCTTGGGGTTGCGACGCCGCTAAGGGTACGATCATCCACCAGATGACGCCGACCAGGACCTGGGGGTCCGGCGTGTTTCCGTGCTTCACCTATCGCACGCTCGGCGACGAACTCGACGATCGCCACCTTCCGTGGACGTACTATGCGCCGAACCTGTACGCCGACGCCGGCGGGCTCGCGTGGACGGCGTTCGACGCGATCAAGGGAATTCGTTACGGTCCGGACTGGAAAAAGAACGTCATCACGCCCGAAACGACGGTCATCGGCAACGTCGCAAGCGGCAAGTTGGGCGCGGTCACCTGGGTGATCCCCGACTGGCTCAATTCCGATCACAGCGGCAACGACAGCACGACCGGGCCGGACTGGGTCGCGCACGTCGTCAACACGATCGGCGCGAGTCCGTTTTGGCGTTCGACCGCGATCTTCATCGTCTGGGACGACTGGGGCGGCTGGTACGATCACGTTCCGCCGCCGCAGGTCGATCTCTACGGCCTGGGCATACGCGTGCCGCTGATCGTCGTCTCGCCGTATGCAAAGAGCGGCTACGTTTCGCACGTGCAATACGAGTTCGGCAGCATCCTCAGATTCGCCGAGACGACATTCGATCTCGCGCCGTTGGCCGTCGCAGACGCGCGCGCGAACCCGCTGGACGACTGTTTCGATTTTCACCAGCAGCCACGCCGTTTCACCGCAATCGCCACGCGCCGCTCGGTGAGCGATCTGCTCTCTCGGACCCCGTCCGGACGAGCGCCCGACTCCGATTAGCGCGGCGGCGGTGACGTGACGCCCGCGAAGGAACCTTTGCTGGACCGCGGTAGGACGGAATCGATGCCCGCCTCTGGAACCCGGTCGCCGGTCGACGCTCGATGCGCGGCCTGCCTCTTCGCCCTCCTCTCGTTCTCAGGGTGTGGCGGTGGCGGCGCAACGTCGCCGGCCGGGCCGCCGTCTTTACCGGTCGGAACGGCCGCCCCGGTCGGCAATGCGAGTAATGGGCGTTACGGGATCTCGCACGTCGTCATCGTGATTCAAGAGAATCGCTCGTTCGATTACCTGTTTCACGGTTATCCCGGCGCGGACACGGCGTCGTCGGGGCGCACGCACGACGGCAAGACGGTGCCGTTGACCCAGATCGCGCTCGAGAGCGCCCACGACATCGACCATCAGGTCGTCGACTTTCTCGAGGCCTACGACGGCGGGCGGATGGACGGTTTCGATCTCGAGGGCGGCGCGACGGGTCCTGGGTCCGGCTCGAGCGCCCACACGCGCAACGTCGCCGTGTCGTATCCGGCGTACGGTTACGCACCGCCCGCGGAAGTCCAACAGTATTGGACGCTCGCGCACAGATACGTGTTGGCCGACCGGATGTTCCCATCGCAACTCGACGCGAGCTGGACCGCCCACCAGTTCCTGATCGCGGGGCAGGCCGGCGGCACCGCCAACAATCCCGATGCGACGCCGTGGGGCTGCGACGCCCCGAGCGGTACCCTCGTGGGATACATGCAGGCCAATCGCACGGTGACCGGCGGCGTCTTTCCGTGCTTCAGTTACCCGACGCTCGCCGCCGAACTCGATGCGGCGGGCGTCTCCTGGCGCTACTACGCGCCGCCGGTGTTCGGCGGCAACGTCGGCGGGCTCGTGTGGTCTGCGTTCGATGCGATCAAACCGGTGCGCTACGGACCTGACTGGGTCGCGCACGTCGTGTCGCCGGAGACGCGCTTTTTGTCCAACGTCGCGGCGGGCCAGTTGGCCGGCGTCACCTGGATCGTCCCCGACCTCGCCAACTCCGACCACGCGGGCTCGGGCAGCGCGACCGGACCCGATTGGATCGCTTCGATCGTCAACGCCGTGGGCCGCAGTAAGTTTTGGAACAGCTCGGCGATCTTCGTCATGTGGGACGATTGGGGCGGCTGGTACGATCACGTGCCGCCGCCGCAGATCGATCGTTACGGCCTCGGGATCCGCGTGCCGCTGCTGATCGTCTCGCCGCTCGCGAAATCGGGCGTCGTGTCGCACACCCAATACGAGTCGGGCAGCCTGCTGAAGTTCGCGGAGCAGACCTTCTCGCTCGCGCCGCTGGCGAAGTCCGACGCACGCGCGAACGCGCTCGACGACGCGTTCGCCTTCGGTCAGGCGCGGCGCCCGTACCAGCCGCTGAGCACGCACCGCAGACCCGCCGACTTTATTCGCGAGGCGCCCTCGCTGAAGGTTCCCGACGCCGAATGACCGCGCTGCGTTCGCTGCTCGTCATTTCCGCGCTCGCCGCGCTCGCGGCATGCGGTGGCAAGGCGGGCACGAGCATCCCCGAGGTGCCGGTCGGCTCGGCTCCGCCGATCGGCGGCAACACCGTGGGTCGCGACGGCATCTCGCACGTCGTGATCGTCATCCAGGAAAACCGCTCGTTCGACAACCTTTTCATGAACTACCCCGGCGCCGACACGGTGACGTCGGGGCAGACGCACGACGGCAAGACGGTTAAGCTCGGCCCGGTCGCGTTCGAGTTTCCCTACGAACGTCAATCACGGGCTGCCGGACTTCGTGCGCGCCTACGACAACGGCCGCATGGATGGGTTCGACCTCGAAGGCTCCCTCGGTGAGGAGGGTCACCCCTATCTCCAGTATTCCTACGTTCCGCAGAATGAGACGAAGTTGTATTGGCAGATGGCCGGCCAGTACACGCTCGCCGATCGCTTCTTCACCTCGCAGCTCGACGAGAGCTTCACGGCGCACCAGTTCCTCATCGCCGCGCAGGCCGGTGGGACGGCCGACATTCCCAACAACGTCCCGTGGGGCTGCGACGCGCCTGCCGGCACGAAGATCGGTTTGATGCAGCCCAACCACACGGCGTCGGGCGGGGTCTTCCCGTGCTTCACGTATCCGACGCTCGCCGATCAGTTGGACGCGCGGCAGATCTCCTGGCGCTACTACGCGCCGATCATCGGCGGCGGCGACTTCGGCGGCCTCGTCTGGTCGGCGTTCGATGCGATCAAATCCGTCCGCTACGGACCGGACTGGGGCAACGTCGTCTCGCCTGAGACGCGGTTCCTGTCCGACGTAAAAGCCGGTCAGCTCGCGGCGGTGACGTGGGTCGTGCCCGATCTCGCGAATTCCGACCACGCCTCGTCGGAAAGCGCGACGGGACCGCAGTGGGTCGCGTCGATCGTCAACGCCGTCGGCAAGAGCCCGTTCTGGAAGAGTTCGGTCATCTTCATCATGTGGGACGATTGGGGCGGCTGGTACGATCACGTGCGGCCGCCGCAGGTCGACGAGTACGGTCTCGGCATCCGCGTGCCGTTGCTCGTCGTCTCGCCGTTCGCGAAACGCAACCACGTCTCGCACACGACCTACGAGTCGTCGGCCATTCTGAAGTTCGTCGAGCAAACGTTCGGCCTGAAAGCGATGGCGACGAGCGACGAGCGCGCGACGCCGCTCGACGACGCGTTCGACTTCACCCAGGCCCCGCGCGCGTTCGCACCGCTCGCGACGCAGCGCCGCGCGGAGGACTTCATCCACGAGCCGGCGTCGCTGCGGGCTCCCGACGACTGACGGCGAAGGATCGCGCATGGAACCGATCGTGCCGCTCATCAGCTCCAGCGTCAGCGGTCCGCTCGGCGCAAAGCATCTGCCGCGGCTGTGGCTCAAGATCATCCTGCACGCCGCCGGGCGGTTGCCGGAAGGCTATCGTCACGGAAGCGGCGGGCTCGACGAACTCACGCTGATCGATCTCGGTATCGACCCGCCGGCCTTCATCGTCTACCTCGAGTCGGAGATGCCGACGTATCGGCAGTGCGAGGCGTGGGTGCGCACGCATGCCGCAAACATCGACCCGGCCGCGATCGCGGAGCACAACGCGCGCATCGACGGGGCGACGAAGTCGCCGGAGTCGGCCGCGGAGTTCCGGCAACGCCTCGGCGTCGACGATCCAACCTTCGCCGCCGCGGTCCCGCTCAACGATCTCGACGACTGGGCGGCGGCGCACGCGGTCATCATGCGCGACCGCTATCGAGCCGGCTGACCTCACCGGTTTTTTGGGCAGTGCCACCCTGGTGGCATCGGGCCGGCGCAGAGTGGCTCCAGGAGGAGCCGCCATGACATTGTTCGTTTGTCCGGATTGCTCGACCGTTCACGACTCGCCGCTCGAGGCGACCTTCACCTTAGCCGTACCCTGCCAGGACTGCGCGTTCGAGGCCGACGAGGTTTGATTTCGGGCGGCCGCGGGAATCCTGGGAATAACCTGAAGTCCGTCGTCCGATGGTTCCGAGGCTTCCACGCAATCTTCTTCCGCCGTTTCTTCCTCGCGCTCGTTCCATCACGCTGCCCGGCTCCTCGCGAAGGCCGGCCACGCCGTCGCGGGGTCGGCCGGGGCGCTCGCTGACGCCGCCCGCCCGGCCTGGTTTGACGCCGTCCCCCTCGACGGCGGCAACGTCGCACTCATCGTCGGACGGGATCGAGGGGCGCCCGCCACCGGGCGCGCCGCGGTCCGCGACCTGTGCTTCAGCGCGGCGCCGGCAGAGATCGTCGCCCTGCTCGCGGTGCGAGTCGGCGACGCGCTCGCGGTCGCACGCTTCGACCCGCGCACCCGCCGGCTGACCTACGCGACGACCGGCGACGCCGCCGCCGTCCTCGCCGTCGCCGGTGGGCCGACCGCGGTCCTGCCCTCCGGACATATCGACGGGCGGCCGACGGACCGCGTCCTGACGCTCCCGCCGTGCGCGGTGATCGCATTCTCGACCACGGGACCGGCCGCCGAAGAGGTGCTCTGCGGCGACGGGATTCTCGACCGGAAGTCGCCCGCCGCGATCGTCAGCCGCGTTGCCGAGCGCGCCGATGCGGGCCGCGATGCGACGCTGGCGCTCACGGTCGGCACCGATCCGCCGCACCGTTTCGACTGCGCGCTCCCCGCGGTGCCGGTCACCGCGCCGTTCGTGCGCGCCTCGCTGCGCGCGTTCGCCCATGCCTCGGGACTCGACACGGACCGCCTATTCGCACTCCAAACGGCGGTCGGCGAGGCCGTCGCCAACTCGATCGAACACGCCTACGGGCCGGCGGCGGACGGCGGCGTCGTCCGGGTCAGCGCCGAGCGCGGCTCCGGCGACCTCACGGTCTGGATCGAGGACGATGGCCAGTGGCGGCTGGACGCCGAGCCGTGCGAGACCCGCGGCCGCGGGCTACCGTTGATGCGCGCCCTCGTCGACACGGTCGACATCGTCTCCGACGGGCGCAGCACGACGGTGCGCCTCACGCTGCGGCTCGGCGGCGCGGGCTGAGCGCGCACGCGAGCCTAGCTATTGACCTTCTTGAAATACTCCGCGTTGATCTCGATGTAGTTGGTCCACTTCTCGGGGATGTCGGAGTCGGCATAGATGGCCTCGACCGGGCACGCGGAGACGCACGCCCCGCAGTCGATGCAGACCTCGGGATCGATGTACAGCATCTTGTCTTCGTCGGTGCCGTGGATGCAGTCGACCGGACATACGTCGACGCACGACTTGTCCTTGGTTCCGATGCACGGTTCCGTAATGATGTAGGCCATGGGTTCGCTGGTCAGACCTCGTTTCTCTGAGCACGGTCCGTATTTGGGACCCCCCTCCGGCACCCCTTGCTCTCCCTCCGGGGCCCGAGCCGCGGTGGCGCCTGAAACAGCCCGGCGCTACCCGGTGTAGAACGGACGAGACGATGACGAACGCCTGTGAAACCTGCGGCGCGCGACCCGCAACCGTCCGAGACTTCGCGATGCGCGGTGGCCGCTGGATCCAGGCGGAACTCTGCGTCGAGTGCGCCGGCCGGCGCCGGACGACGTTCGTTCCCCTCCTAACCGCCGCGCTTTCGACGGTCGCCTTGGCGGCCGGCGCCGCATACGCGATCGATCGCATGACGCGCGACGGCAACGAGACACCGGCCGTCAACCCGGCCGACTGGGCCAAGCGGTTGCGCGGCGGGACCCCGACGCTCTCCGCGTTCTCGCGCGACCTCACCGCCGCGGCCCGCGAGAACCTGCTCGATCCGGTCATCGGTCGCGACGACGAGGTCGAACGCGTCGTCGCCATCCTGTCGCGGCGCAGCAAGAACAACCCGGTCCTGGTCGGCGAACCCGGCGTCGGCAAGACCGCCGTCGTCGAAGGCCTCGCGCAGCGGATCGTCCGCGGCGAGGTGCCGAACGCGCTCCGCAACAAACGCGTCGTGGCGCTGGCCGTCGGCCCGCTGGTCGCCGGCACGAAGTACCGCGGCGAGTTCGAAGGCCGCGTGAAGCGGATCCTCGACGAGGTGCGGCGCGCCGCCCGCGACATCATCCTGTTCATCGACGAGTTGCACACGCTGGTCGGCGCCGGCGCGGCGGAGGGCTCGCTCGATCTCTCCTCGCTCATCAAGCCGGAGCTCGCCCGCGGCGAACTGCAGTGCATCGGCGCGACGACGTTCGAGGAATACCGCAAGCACATCGAGGCGGACTCCGCGCTCGAGCGCCGCTTCCAGCCGGTGATGGTCAGCGAGCCGACGATCGAGCAGACCAGCGCGATCCTGCGCGGCCTGCGCGGACGCTACTCTCAGCACCACGGCGTCACGATCGACGACGACGCGATCGACGCGGCCGCCAACCTATCGGCGCGCTACATCGTCGACCGCTTCCTTCCCGACAAGGCGATCGACCTCATGGACGAGGCCGCCGCGTCGGTGTCGCTGGCCGGCCGCACGCCGCCGCGCGTGACCGTCGACGACGTCTCGGCGATCGTCTCCAAGTGGACCGGCATACCGCAGGGCTCGCTCACCGAAGAACAGACGCGCGGCCTGCTGCAATTGGAAGCGTCGCTCGCCGAGCGCGTCGTCGGCCAGAGCGAGGCTATCGCGATCGTCGCACAAGCGATCCGGCGCGGCCGCGCGGGACTCAAGGATCCGCGCAAACCGACCGGCGGTTTCCTGTTCGTCGGTCCGAGCGGCGTCGGGAAGACCGAACTCGCACGCGCCGTCGCCGGCACGCTGTTCGGCACCGACGACGCGATCGTCCGGATCGACCTGTCCGAATACACCGAGTCGCACACGGTCTCGCGCTTGCTCGGCGCACCGCCCGGCTACGCGGGCCACGACGAGGCCGGACAGCTGACCGAGCCCGTCCGCCGGCGGCCGTACTGCGTCGTCCTGTTCGACGAATTCGAAAAGGCGCACAACGACGTCGCATCCATTCTGCTGCAGATTCTCGACGACGGGCGCGTGACCGACGCGAAGGGCCGGACCATCGACTTCCGCCACGCGATCGTGATCCTGACGAGCAACCTCGACCCGGAGGACGTGGCCGCCGTCCTGCGACCCGAACTCCTGAACCGCCTCGACGAGATCGTGCGCTTCCGGGCGCTCGGCGTCGCCGAGATCGAGGCGATCGTCGACCTCCAGATGCGCGAGGTCGCGCAACGGCTCGGCGCGCGCCGCGTGACCTTGGTCCTCAGCGACGACGCGCGACGGTTCATCGCCCATGAGAGCATCGCGGCCGGCTCGGGGGCGCGCTACGTCGCCAGAACGATTGCCCGGCTCGTCACGACCCCGCTCTCGAGCGCCCTGCTGCGCGGCGACGTCCCCGACGGCGGCAACGCGCGCGTCGAACTGCGCGGCGAGACGATCGAGGTCTTGGCAGCCTAGTGAGAACGCTCGCGGCGGCGGCCGTCCGGGTTTGCCTCTCCGCCGGGCTACTGCTATACTTGAAGTCCGCCGCGAAAGAACCCAATAATGGTTGACCGTAATCTCCACCGCGCGCTCCTGTTGATCGTGTCGACGGCCCTGATGGCCGGCTGCACGAGTTCGCAGCAGAATCAGGTTGGGCAGTTACCGGCGGTCCCGCAGCAATCGACGCAGCCCCAGAATTCCGGGGTTTTGCCGGCCGGACCAATGATGTACGTCACAGTTCGCGGCAACAACGCGATCGCCGCGTTCCCCGAAGACGCGAAGGGAAACGTCGCGCCGGCCCTGACGATCGCCGGCCCGGCCACGCTGCTGGGCAGCCCGGTGACATTGG
Source organism: Vulcanimicrobiota bacterium (assembly GCA_963743605.1). Lineage (GTDB taxonomy): Bacteria > Vulcanimicrobiota > Vulcanimicrobiia > Vulcanimicrobiales > Vulcanimicrobiaceae > CAVUQJ01. The sequence goes on from CAVUQJ010000022.1 coordinate 108,273, forward strand.
CCGTCGCCAAGAGCGGCAATATCTACGCCGCCAACGAGGACGGTAGCGAGATCCTGACCTTCGCCAAGGGCGCGAGCGGCAACGTGGCCCCCCAGATCCTCGGCGGCTCGCACCTGCCGCTGACGGCGACGCGGGGCGTCGCGGTCGACGCGGCGGGGCGGATCTACGTCTCCGATTACCGCGCCAACAAGATCTTCGTCTTCGCGCCGAACGCGAGCGGCAACGCGCGTCCGATTCGCACGATCGGCGGAAACAAGACGTTGCTCACCGCCGCGGCGGGCATGGCGTTCGACGGGAAAGGCAACCTCTACGTCGCCAACTCTTCGGATTCGACCAACCCGATCGTCGAGTTCTCGAAGAGCGCCGATCGGCAACGCGACGCCGATCGCGACGATCGGGGGCAGCGCGACCGGATTGTTCGGCACGTACAACGTCAGCGTCGACAAGAGCGGACACATCATCGGCGCGAACTCGAACGAGGTCGTCATCTTCGCGCCCGGCGCGCACGGCAATGCGACGCCGGCCGCCACCATCGCTGGGACGCGCACGGAGCTGTCGGCGATCTCGTCGACCGGCGTCGACGAGAAGGGCAACATCTACGTCACGAACTTCGATCCTGCGAGCGGAAGTTACGACATCCTCGTGTTCGGTCCGAAGTCGAACGGCAACGTCCGCCCGCTCCGCACGCTCGGCGGCATCATGACGGCGCTGAGCGCGCCGTTTTATCCGTCGTTCCCACTGACGTCGTAGCGCCAGAGTTGCGGTAGCGCGAGCGCCGCGATCGCGACCCCGGCGATGCACAGCACGCCGCCGCTCAGCACCGAGATGCGCGGCCCCAGCCAGTTTGCGACCGCGCCCGCCTCCAGGTTGCCGAGAGTCGGACCGCTCGCGTAACTGATGAACTCGAGCCCGGCCATCCGGCCGCGCAGTTCGTCCGGAACCGACTGGTTCCAAATCGTCGAACGAAAGAATCCGCTCACCGCATCGGCGCCGCCGGCGACCGCGAGCGCGAGCAGCGCGAACGCCAACGCGTGCGCGAGTCCTAGCCCGACGATCGCCGCGCCCCAGATCAACGCCGCGGCGACGATCGCGCGGCCGTGGCGCCGAACGCGGTTCGTCCAGCCGCTGGTCGCCGCGACGAGCGCCGCGCCGACCGACGGCGCGGCGTAAAACAGCCCGACGACCGTCGCGCCGCCGTACGCCGACGCGAGCGCGGGAAACAGCGCGTTCGGCATCCCGAAGAACATCGCGACGAAGTCGACCAGGTACGTGCCGAGCAGGTCGCGCCGCTTCGCCGCGTAGCGCAGGCCCTCGAGCACGCGGCCGATCCCCGGCGGCGCCGCGCTCGACGGAGCGACGGCGCGCAGCCAGAAGAGCAGCGCGAACGAGAGCGCATAGGTGGCGCCGTCGATCGCGAACGCGACGCCGAGCCCGAGCCAGGCGATCAACCAGCCGGCGAGCGCCGGCCCCGCGACGCCGAGCAGCGTCGAGCGCAAGGTCCCGAGCGCCGCGACCGCCGTGACCTCGTCGCGCGCGACCAGGCGCGGCACGAGCGAGTCGAGCGCGGGCCGCTGCAGCGCGTCGAGTCCGGCCGTGAGCGCGGCGACCACGAAGATCGGCCAGATCGCGGGCTGGGGCGCGATCGCGTTGAGCGCGAGCCCGAACGAGCACAGCGCGAGCGCCGCCTCGGTCGCCTGCACGAGCCGGCGCCGATCGAACGCATCCGCGAGCGCGCCGCCGACGAACGCGAGCGTCAACAGCGGAATTATCTCGACGAGACCCAGCAAGCCGACGGCGAGCGAGGACCGGGTGAGCGTGTAGACGGCGAACGGGAACGCGACGAGCGAGAACGCGGACCCGAACTGCGATATCGACTGCGCAGAAAACAACAGCCGGTATTGCGGATTGCGCCGCAGCGGACCGGTATCGACGGTCGCGCCGCGGAGCATGGGCTACACGATCTTCTTGATCGCCGCCTCGATCTCGGACGGGTTCATCTCACCGAGCCGGTACGTGCTGACCTTGCCGTTGCGATCGATGAAGACGTGGACCGGCATCGCGATCACGCCGTAGTCGCCGCCCATCTTGCCGTTGCCGTCGAGCAGCACCACGAACGGGATGTGAAACTTGTCGACGAAGCTCTTCGCCTTCGCCGCGGTCTCCTGTTCGTTGACGCCCATGACGACGAGTCCCCGCCCGCGATAGGTCTTCTCAAGCGAGACGACCGACGGCGCCTCGTCGTTGCACGGGCCGCACCAGGTCGCGAAGAAGTTCAGGTACACAGGCTTGCCGTGCAGCGACGCGAGCGAAACGGTGCCGTTGCCGAGACGCGGGAGCGTGAAGGCCGGCGCGGTGTCGCCGGAGTGCAGCGGACCGGCGGCCGAAGCGGGCCACGCGGGCGCGAGCAGCAACGCGAGCATCGCGCCCGCCGAGATCAAGCGATTCACCACAACCCTCATATCATAGCAAACGTTGGGAATTGCACGACCTTGGCGTCCTCGTGCATCTGACGCTCCAGCTCTGCGGCCGAAGAGAACGTGCGCTGGTCGCGCACGAAACGCAAGTCGCGGACGGCGAGTTCCTCGCCGTACATCGTCCCGCCGAAGTCGCGCAGCCAGGCCTCGACGACGCGCTCCCCGCCCGGGCCGAACGTCGGCTTGGTGCCGATCGACAGCAGCCCGCGGTAGTCGCGGCCGTCGTAGCGCATAACGGCCGAGTAGACGCCCTCCCGCGGCACGGTCTTTTGCGCGGGAACCGCGATGTTCGCGGTCGGGAATCCCAGTTCGTGGCCGCGCCCCTCCCCCAACACGACCGGGCCGCGCAGCACGTACGGAGCACCCAGCAGGGCGTCGGCAACGGCGACGTCGCCGGCCGCGAGCGCGACCCGGATCCGTGTGCTCGAGACCGGCTGACCGCCGAGCAGGACCGGCGGCAGCGCCTCGACCTCGGCGCCCGTCTCCGCGAGGATGCCGCGGGCGAACGCCGCGTCGCCGGTGCGACCGGCGCCGAACCGAAAGTTCTCGCCGACGGCGATCGCGCGCACCGCGAGGCGGTCGATCAAGATCGTGCGCACGAACTCTTCCGCCGACAGCGACGCGACCGCCTCATCGAACCCGAGCAGGTACAGGTCGTCGATCCCGCACGCGGCGAGCAGCGAGACGCGCTCCTCGAGCGTCGTGATCAACGGCGGCTCGCTCCCGGGCCGCAAGAAGGTCGCGGGATGGTTGCGGAACGTCAGCACGGCGGTCCGTTGGCCGGGGCGTCTGATGCGCAGCAGCGCGCGCAAGATCTCGCGGTGGCCACGATGCACGCCGTCGAAGAAGCCGATCGCGAGCACGAGCGGCCGCGCGTCGCCGTTGCGCTCGAGCGCGTGATGCACCCTCACAGGAACACCTTGCGCGGCGCGAGCAACGCGCCGACGGCTTCGCCGACGCCGACGAGCGCGCGCGCCGCGTCGCGCACGAACACGTGCCGGCAGCCGGAGCCTCCGGGCAGCGGGACGAGCCGACCCGCGCGAAAGTCGGCGGAGCCGCGCCCGTCGAGCACGATCGTCGGCAGCGGGATCACGCGTTCGGGCGAGACGAGCGCCGCTTCCGGATTCTCCTCGATCTGCTCGAGCGTCAGGCTCTCGTAGACGACGAACGGACCCGACGCCTCGCGCAGCAGCGTCCCCATGTGCGCCGGAACGCCGATCGCACGGCCGAGATCCTCGCACAGCGTGCGCACGTAGGTCCCCTCGCTGCAGGCGACGCGCATCCGGACCGTGCCGTCTTCGTACGACAGCATCCGCAGGCCGTAGATCGTGATCTTGCGCGGCTTGCGTTCGACCTGCACGCCCGCGCGCGCCAGTTCGTACAGGCGCCGTCCCTCGTGGTGCACAGCACTGTACATCGGCGGCACCTGGTCGAGCACGCCGGCGAACCGGCGCCGCGGCGGTGCGCAGCAGCGCCTCGGCGCCGGCCGGCACGTCGCCCGTCTCGACCGTCGTCGCCGCTCGCGTCGCCGGTCGCCGTCGCGCGGCCGAGCTCCAGCGTGAACGCGTACGCCTTGCGGCGGTCCTCGATCAGCGGCACGAGCCGCGTCGCCTTGCCGATCGCGAGCGGCAGCACGCCGGCCGCGTCCGGATCGAGCGTGCCGAGGTGACCGACCCGAACGCGCCCCGCCGGCGTGCGCGAGAACAGTCGCCGCACCCGCGCGCCGCACTGCACCGACGTCAAACCGGACGGTTTGAACACGTTGACGAATCCCAGCGGCGCGACGACCGCGTGCGCTGCTCCGGCGTCGGTGTGCACCGTGCGCTACAGCCCTTCGGCGACCAGTACCTCGCGCACCGCCGCTATCGCGTCCGCGACGGTCCCGTCATACGTAAGTCCCGAGGCCTTGCGATGGCCTCCGCCGCCGAGCCGGCCCGCCGCGCTCTGCACGTTGACCGGACCCGAACTGCGCAAGCTGACGCGCACCTCATCGTCGTAGGCCTTGAACAGCGCCGCGACCTCGACGCCTTCGACCGCGCGCAGGTGCTGCACGATCTCCTCGGTGTCTTCGCCGTCGGCGCCCGTCGCCTCGAGCATCGCGTCGTCCACGACCGACCAGCAGTAGCGCCCGCCGGCCTCGAGGACGGCGCGGTCGAGCGCCAGGCCCAGCAACTTCGTGGCGACCCAGCGCTTGTTCGCAAAGATCTCGTTCGTGATCAGATCCTTGTCGGCGCCGGCCTCCATCAACTGCGCCGATAGCCGGAGAACGCCGGCCGTCGTATTGCTGTGCACGAAGCCGCCGGTGTCGGTCATGATCGTCGTCAGCAGGCAGGTCGCGATCTCCGGCGTCATCCGCGCGCCGAGCGCGTTCAGCAACCGCAACACGCAGGTCCCGGTCGAGCACTCGTCCTCGATGACGTAGTTCCACGCGCCGAAGCGCGCGTTGGCGAGGTGATGGTCGATGTTCAGCGTGTTCGATCGCTCGACGTGCGGCAACGACGGGCCCGCGCGCCGCGGATCGCTCATGTCGCAGAACACCCAGAGCGCGTCGGCCGGCAGGTCGGCCGGAAGGCGGTTGCTCACCTTGTCGGCGTCGGCCAGGAACCGCAGGTTGCGCGGCACCGGATCCTGTTGGAAGTACTCGACCCGCTTGCCGATCGCTTTGAGCGCCAGCCCGAGCGCCAGCCCGGACCCGAGCGTGTCGCCGTCAGGCTTCACGTGCGAGACCATCACGAACGCCGACCGCTTGCGCAGTGCGTCGACGACCTCCGCGGTCGTCGCCGATCGCGTCTCACTCTGAACCATTCGTTACCTCCCGAAGCGCGCTCGAGCGCCTTGCTCAGGGCGATCGCACGCTCGGTCGTGCGGTCTTCGACGAACGTGAGCTCCGGCGTATGCCGCAGCGTCACCGCCCGTCCCAACTCGCCGCGCAAGAACTTCGCCGCACCCTGCAGCGCATCCATCGTTTGCCGCGCGACGTGCCGGTCGCCGATGATCGACACGAACACCTTGGCGAACTTCAGGTCGGGCGTGATCTCGACCCGCACGACCGTGACAAACCCGAGCCGCGGATCCTTGAGGACGGTCGAGATCAACTCCGCAAGCACGCGCTGGATCTCGTGATCGATGCGCTCCATCCGCTGCTGCTTCATGCAAGACCTCGCTCTCTCAAACGCCCTACCACCAGGCCCAGTCGATAATCCCCCACGCCAAGATTCAGCGACCCGCTATACCGCGTGGGCCGCGGCGAGGCGATGACATGCCCCGCGCGAGACGCTCGTCGCTCCGCCATCCTGGCTCCGCTCCTGCTCGGCGGCCTCCTCGCTCCCGCCATCCATGGCTCCGCTCGGAGGTCCGACGCTCGCGCGGGGCATGTCATCGCCCCGCCACGGCCTCGATTTCCACATGGCCGGATGATCGACGGACGAGCGTCTGACAGCGAACCCTGGCGCGGTCCGCCACTTGGCGAGGCCGAGGCGCGGGGACGTCCGCCGGGCGAGCGTCGGGGGCCGAGCGGAGCCATGGATGGCGAGAGCGAGGCCACCGCCGAGCCGTTGCGGAGCCATGGATGGCGGAGCGACGGCGTCTCGTCCGGCGGATGTCCGTGCGCCTCGGCCGTGGCAGAAATTTCGCCCCGACTGACGCGGTAGCAGGTAATAATGGCGAACGCCCCCGCGCCCCGGCCGTAGCAGAAAACGGACGACGAGGCGAAGCATCCCTTGCGGGCGCTTCGGGCGCGCGGTGCTCGCACTAGGCGAACGCCGGTTCCGGGGCTACCAGCTCGGAGGTGTAGGCCTCGATCTCGTCGCCGACTTTGAGGTCGCTGAATTTGGCGACCTGCACGCCGCATTCGAAGCCGTCGGCGACTTCCTTCACGTCTTCCTTGAAGCGGCGCAGCGACGCGAGTTCGCTGTCGTACACGAACGCGCCGTCGCGCAGGATGCGGACCTTGCTGTTGCGGATCAGCTTGCCGCTCTGCACGTAACAGCCCGCGATCGTGCCGATCTTCGAGACCTTGAAAACCTCGCGAACCTGGGCGCGGCCGAGGATGACCTCGCGGAACTTCGGCGCGAGCATGCCGACCATCGCCTTGCGCAGGTCGTTCTCGACGTCGTAGATGACCTGATAGAAGCGCAGGTCGACCTGTTCGTTCTCGGCGAGGCGCTTGACCGTCTCGTCGGGCCGGATGTTGAAGCCGATCAGCACGGCGTTCGATGCCGATGCGAGGTTGACGTCGTTGGGCGTGATCGCGCCGACGCCGGCATAGATGACGCGGATGTCGACCTCGCCGTTGGAGAGGCCCTGCATGCGCCCGCGCAACGCCTCGACCGCGCCTTGGCCGTCGGCCTTGAGGACGAGGTTGAGCGTCTTCTGGCCGCCGCTGGCCGGCATCGACATGAAGCTCTCGAGCGAGACGCGCGGACCGCCGCTGGCGGCGATGCGCAGATCCTGACGCCGGACGGCGCGTTTGGCGGCCGCTTCGCGCGCGACGCGTTCGTCGGAGACGACCATCAGCGCGTCGCCGGCGGACGGAACGTCGGAGAGACCGCTGACCTCGACCGGGATCGATGGTCCGGCCTTGCGGACCTGTTTGCCCTTGTCGTCGACGAGCGCACGGATCTTGCCGTAGGCGCCGCCGACGACGACGACGTCGCCGGTGCGCAACGTGCCGTTCTGAACGAGCACGGTCGCGACCGCGCCTCTGCCACGATCGAGCGCCGATTCGATGACGACGCCGGTCGCGCGGCGGTTTCTGTTCGCGCTGCAGTTCGCGCAGGTCGGCCTCGAGCAGGACCGTTTCGAGCAACTTGTCGATGCCGTCGCCGGTGCGCGCGGAGACGGGGACCATTTCGGTGGTACCGCCCCACTCGACGGGCTGCAGGCCTTGTTCGGCGAGTTGCGAGCGGACGCGATCGGGTTGCGCGTCTTCCTTGTCCATCTTGTTGATCGCGACGACGATCGGCACGTTGGCGGCTTTGATGTGACTGATCGCCTCGATCGTCTGCGGCATCACGCCGTCGTCGGCGGCGACGACGAGGATCGCGACGTCGGTGACCTTCGCACCGCGCGCGCGCATCGCCGTGAACGCCTCGTGACCGGGCGTGTCGATGAACGTGATCTTTTTGTCGCCGTGCTCGACGGTGTACGCGCCGATGCGCTGCGTGATGCCGCCGGCTTCGCCGGCGGCGACGTTGGCGGCGCGCATGCGATCGAGCAGCGAGGTCTTGCCGTGGTCGACGTGGCCGAGGACCGTGACGACCGGCGGACGCTCGGAAAGCATCCCCGGCTGATCCTCTTCCTGCTCGACGACGACTTCTTCGCCGGCCTCCTTGACGACGGCGTTGAAGCCGAACTTGCGCGCGACTTGCTGCGCGATGTCGCTCGGGATGTTCTGGTTGATCGTCGCCATCGTGCCGGTCTTGATCAGTTCTTTGATTACTTCTTTGGCCGGCATGATCATCGAGGTCGCGAGTTCCTGAACGGTCAGGACGTCGGGGATCTCGATGGTCTCGAGCACGGCGGAAGCCTGCGCGGGTTGGCCGCCCGCCGGCCGCTTCTTGCGCTGCCGCTCCTTTTCGAGCAGCAGGTCTTTTTCGCGATCTTTCTTCGAGACCGGGTCGTCGCGGTCGCGTGAGCGGCTCTGACCGCCGCGCGCGCCGCCCGACGGCGAGGGCGCGCCCGTACCCGGGGTGACCGGCGCGGCCGGCTGGCCGGGACGGGGAACGAACGGACGCGACGCGGCCGGTCCCGTCAGCGGACGGAACGGGCCGTTCGACAGCGGCCGGTTGGGGCGCGGCGCGGCGCCTGGCGCACCCGGGCGCTGCCCGGGCGCGAGCGGCCGGGCCTGGTAGCCCTGGCCGGGGATCCCCGGCTGGCCGGGACGCGGCGCGACGCCCGGACGGCCAGGAATCCCGCTGCGCGGGCCCGGGGCGGCCGAGGCGGCCAGGCCGCCGGGCGACGCAGGCTGCGTCGTCGGCTGCGGGGTCTGCTGACGCGGCTGCGCGATCGACGACTGTCCGCGCGGGACCGGCTTGAGCTGTGGAACCGGCGGCTCCGGCTGCTGCTCCGCCGGCGGCGCGGGCGCGGGACGCGACTGCCGCGGGGCGGGCCGCTCGGCGGCCGGCTCGGGCGCGGGACGCTCGGCAGAGGCGGCGGCCGCCTCCGGCTCGGCCGGGGTCGGTTCGACCGTCGGCGGCTGGATGGCTTCGACCGGCGCCGCCGGCTGGATGCGGCGGCGGTTCGGCCGGCTCGGGACGGGCGCGGCGGGCGGGGGCCGTGACGGGACGGAGCGTGGGGACCGGGGCTTCCTCGACCGGCGGTCGCGCGGCCGCTTTGCGCGGCTGCGGGCGCGGCGGGGCGGCGGAGACGGGCGGGGCGGCGCCGGCAGCCGGTGCCACTGCGGCGCCGGCGGCGCCGAGCAGCACGCCACGCACCAAGTCGGCGATCTTGCCGTCGACGACGCTGAGCTGATTCTTGGCTTCTAGCCCCAGCCGGCCGAATAAGCCGATCAGCTCCTTGGAGGAGAGACCCAGCTCTTTCGCCAGCTCAAAAATTCGTACGTTGCCCGTTCCCATATCGTCCTTTTTCATGACCCGTGCGCAAGTCCGAAGGCTGCGCCCGGCGGTGTTCGCCTATCTCATATTGTTCCGCTCCGGCGTTCAGGTGGCGGTTCTATCATACATGGCTCTGGCTCGCCCGCAAAGTCTGCCGTGGCGACCACTGCCAGTCCCGGGTAGCGCTTGTTCTTACCCACGCGGACGGCACGCGGCCGAGCACAGGTACGCGCCGCGGCCGGGGGCCCGCCGCCGCGCGTCGCGCTGCCACGACCCGAGCGCCCCGCGGACGAAACGCACGAGCACGCGCTGCGCAAAGCGCGCGGCGGCAGCCGACGCAGGTGCGGACCGGTGCGCTATTCTCCATCCTCGCGTCGCGTCTCGAGCATCGTGCGGCGGAACTCCTCGAGCTTGCGGATCAGTCCGGATCGACCGAGGGCTGCTCTGCGGTCTCCGGCTCGGTGGCCTCCGTGGTCTCCGGAACCGTCGCGGTGGTCTGCCGTTCCTCGCGTTCGACGAGGTAGCGCGCCCGCGTCTCCTCCGCGTCGGTCTCGCTCGTGAGATCGAGCCGCCAGCCGGTCAGCCGCGCGGCGAGCCGCACGTTCTGTCCCTCGCGTCCGATCGCGAGCGAAACCTGATAGTCGGGGACCGTCACGAGCGCGACGCCCTCGTCCTCGAACAGTTCGACCGACAGCACCTTGGCCGGCGCGAGCGCGTTCGAGATGAACGTCACGATGTCGGGCGACCAGCGGATGATGTCGACCTTCTCGCCGCGCAACTCGTCCGAGACGCTCGCGATCCGGCTCGACTTCGGCCCGAGGCACGAGCCACCGGATCGACGTCGACGCGATGCGAGTGCACGGCGACCTTCGAGCGGCCACCGGGTTCGCGCGCGATCGCCATGATCTCGACGATGCCCTGCTCGATCTCGGGGACGTTCTGCTCGAGCAGCCGCTGCACGAGCCCTTCGGCCGCGCGCGACAGGATGATCTGCGGCCCCTTGTTCGCGCGGCGCACGTCGAGCACGAACGCCCTGATGCGGTCGTTGATGCGATAGTTCTCGCGCGGCACTTGTTCGGAGAGCGGCAGCAGCGCCTCGGCCGTCTTGCCGAGCTCGACGAACATGTTGCGCTGCTCGTAGCGCTGCACGGTTCCCATCACGACGTCGTGCAACTTGCCGTTGTACTCGTTGAAGACCATGTCGCGCTCGGCCTCGCGGATACGCTGCACGATGACCTGCTTGGCGGTCTGCGCGGCGATGCGCCCGAAGTTCTTCGGGGTCACCTCCTCGTCGAGGAAGTCGCCCGACCTCATAGCGCCGATCCGGCGTCCTTGCCGAGATCTCGAGCTTCGGGTCGGTCGACCTCGTCGACGACGACGCGCCGGTGATAGACCTTGAAGTCGCCGGTGTCGCGATCGATCGTGACGATCGCGTTCGCTTCGCCGCCGAAGTTCCGCTTGTACGCCGAGATCAGCGCCGCCTCGAGCGCCTCGAGCAGCATCTCGAACGAGATGGCGCGTTCGCCCTGGAGCTCGCGCAGCGCGGCTTGGAGTTCGGTGGTGTTGATCATGATCGGCGTCTCTCTCGTTTCTCGCGCGTCAGGTCGGCGCGGATATCGACGTCTAGGTTGGCGGACTTCACCATCTCGAGCGGGAGCGGCAGTTCGCCGCGCGGCGTCGTCGACGACGACGACGTTGTCGCGCAGTCCGGCGAGCGTGCCGCGGTGCGTCTTCTGGTCCGCCGACCGGGAACGTCGTGACGACTGCGCACGGCCCGGCCGCGAAAGCGGTCGTAGTCGCGCGGGTCGCGTCAGCGGGCGATCGAGCCCGGCGACTCGACCTCGAGCGTGTACGGCTCGGCTGCGTTCCTCGAGCGTCGGCGTTGATGCGCCGCGCGATCCGTTCGCACAGCGCGAGGTCGACGCCCTGCGGCGTGTCGACGACGAGCGACAGCGCGAACGACCGTCCGGCGCGGTGCGCGCGAACGGCGACGATTTCGATGTCACGAAACTCGCGCTCGAGCGGCAGCGCGTTGGCTGCGCGTTCGAAGGCTTCGACGATGCCGTCTGCGATTGGCGAGGTCTCCCAGACAAGACAGAAGCGCGGGACGACCGCGCTTCTTGACTATCCGCCACATACTACTACACCGTTCGGCCGGCGCGCAATGGCCGGTCGCCGCCGGGGGCGCCGAGGCGACGGAGCGCTCGCTCAGCGGCGCTGCGCCGCGGGGTGGCTCGTAGCCGGGGCGCCGGGCGTCCCGGCCGGCGACGGCGAGGGAGAGCCGGGCGCCCAGGGCGGTGCGAACTCCGCGCCGCTGCAGGAACCGAACGCGTAGTACGAATCGGCGGGCCGCCGCCGAGCGGGATGCGCGACGATCCGCCAGCCGACGCAGATCTGGAAGCCGAAGAACCGGTACTGTTTGAGCACGTAGGTCATGCTGTCGGGCTCGCTCTCGGTGCGCTTGTGGTCGACCACGTAAAGCGCGCGCTTGAGGACGTTGGGCGGCGGCGCGAGCTTTTGGTTGTACTCCGACTCGGCGCGCGCGATCGCGTCGCTCAGGTCGCCGACGATCTGGCTGTGGGCGTAGGCCACCGGGTTGTTCGGAATCAGCGCGTGGAGCCGCGCGTTCAGCGACGCGGCCGCCGCCGACGACAGCGGCGCCGGCGTGTGCGGCGCGGCGGGCCGCGGCCGGTAGGCGACCTTCGCCGGCGGCGCGGCGGACGGGTGCGGACGCGGCGGGGCGGCCCGCGGTGCTGATCTTGGGGCCGCCGCGCCGGGCGTCGCCGCCCGACCCTGCGCGGGACGCGCGGCGAGCGCTGTCGCGCGGGCCGCGGACGTTGCGAGCGCCGTCGGCCCGGCAGTCGGAGGTCCGCGGTGGGCGCTGCGGTCGGCGCGCGGTCGCCGCGACGGTCGGAGCGGCGTCGGCGCGCGCGTCGCCGCGACGGTCGGAGCGGCCGTCGGCGCGCGCGTCGCCGCGACGGTTGGGGCTGCCGTCGGCGCGCGCGTCGCCGCGATCGTAGGAGCCGCCGTCGGCGCGCGGGTGGGCGCCGCCGTCGGTGCCACCGTCGGCGCGCGCGTGGGCGCCGCGGTCGGCGCCACCGTCGGCGCCGCCGTCGGCCGTAGGGTCGGCGCGACAGTGGGGAGCGGTGTCGGGGCGGCGGTCGGACGTTGGGTGGGCGCGGGCGCCGGCTGCCTGGTGGGACGGGCGTCGGCGGACGGGTCGGCGAGCGGCGTCGCCACGACCGCGACGGCCGCCGGGGTCGGCCGCACGGTCGGGACCGGCCGCGGCGCGATCGTGATCACGGGATTGGGCGCCCGCAGGACGAGGGGCGGGACCGTCGGCAGGTCGGTCGGTTGAACGGTCGGCTCCGTCGTCGGCTTGACCGGCGGCGCCGACACGGTCGCCGCGACGACGCGGGCCGGCGGGGGCGGCGGCGGCGCGGTCGGCGCCGTCCGGCTGAGCTCGGGGCGGTGCCGCTGGGCCGCGATGCGCGGCGGCGGCTGGGCGTGCTGGGGCGCGGGCCGAGCGGGTACCGGCTTCGCGGCGGGCGCGGGCGCCGCCGTCGCCACCGGCTGCGCGCGCGCAGGCGACGCGCTGTGAAGCGGCTTGGGAACGAGGCGGCTGACCGTCACGAGCAGGGCCGGACCGACCGCCTCGCTCGCGACGTCGATCGCGAACGAGAGCGGCAGCGCGACAAAGAACAGCACGAGCAGCGCGTGCAGGGCAACCGACGCAGCGTACGCGAGCACGTACCGGCGCGCGGCGCCGCGGTCGCCCCTCATCCCCGCGCCTTCGCCCTCACGGGAGCCGACGCCGCCCGTTCAGAACGCGTTGCCACGAGATGAACGAGTTCTCGCTCAAACGGACGAAGGTCGTCGCCACGATCGGGCCCGCGTCGCAAGAACTCGCGACGTTGCGCGCGATGTTGCTCGCCGGCGTCAACGTGTTCCGGCTGAACTTCTCGCACGGCACGCACGCGGACCACGCGCGCTCGATCGAACGCGTGCGCAGGCTGTCGCACGAACTGGGCATGCACGTCGCGCTGCTGCAGGATCTTCCCGGTCCGAAGGTGCGCACCGGCAAGCTGGCTGCCGGGCGTCGACGCGGTCACGCTCGCCAACCACTCGCACTTCTTCTTGACGACCGATGACGTGCCCGGGACGGCCGACGGCGTCTCCGTCAACTACGCCGGACTGCCGCGCGACGTTCGCGTCGGCGACGCGTTGTATCTCTCCGACGGCGCGATCCGGCTGCGCATCGAGGCGATCGAAGGCGACCGCATCGCGACGCACGTCGAGGTCGGCGGCGCGTTGCGCGCGGAGCAAGGCCTCAACTACCCCGACGGCACGCTCGGGGTCTCGGCGGTGACGGACCGCGACCTCGAGCACCTCGCGTTCGGCCTCGATCACGGGGTCGACTGGGTCGCCGTCTCGTTCGTCAAAGGCCCGGAGGACCTCGAGCGCGTGCGGCGCTTCATCGCGGACCGCGGCGCGACGACGCCGACGATCGCCAAGATCGAGAAGCACGAGGCGCTCGAGCGGATCGACGAGATCCTGGCCGCGACCGACGGCATCATGGTCGCGCGCGGCGACCTCGGCATCGAGATCCCGCTCGAACGCGTCCCGCTCGTGCAGAAGGACCTGATCGCGCGCACGAACCGCGCGGCCAAACCGGTGATCACGGCGACGCAGATGCTCGAGTCGATGATCGGCCGGCCGCGACCGACGCGCGCCGAAGCGGCCGACGTCGCAAACGCGATCATCGACGGCAGCGACGCGGTCATGCTCTCGGGCGAGACGGCGATCGGGGCCTATCCGATCGACGCCGTCCGCACGATGTCGACGATCGCGCTCGAGGTCGAGCGCGTCTACCCGCACGAGGACGTCCGCGAGCAGCGGATGGCCGGCGTCGAGCACACGGTCGAGACGTCGATCGCCGAAGCGTGCACGCGCCTCTCGGAGTCGCTGCAGCTGAAGACGATCGCGACCGGGACGATGTCGGGGAATACCGCCATCCGCATCGCCTCGTTCCGCCCGCGTGCGCGGATAGCGGCGCTCACGCCGCTCGAGGAGGTCGCCGCGCAGGCTCTCGCTCGTGTGGGGCGTCGAGGCACTGGTCGTCGAGCGCTATACGGCGTTCGAGTCGCTGCTCGAAATCGTCGAACGCCGTCTCGTCGACGCGCAACTAGCCCACTCGGGCGACGTCGTGGCGGTCACGTCGGGGATGCCGGTCGGCGAGGGCGGCACCAACGTCCTCAAGCTCCACCCGATTCCGTAGGAGTACCCTGGCGGCGCTCAGGCGCTGCGGAGCTTGCGCCGTCGCTGCGTGCGCACGTCGGCCGACAACTGGTCGGCGTGATCGAGCGCGGCGCGCGTCGCGCTGCCCGACAGCATGCGCGCGAGTTCGCCGCGGACGTCGGCCGTGCCGTCCAGTTCGACAACGTCGATGCGGGTCGCGCCGCGCGCCTCCGCCTTACGCAGCGCGAAGTGGTGGTCGGCCCAGGCCGCGATCTGCGCGAGATGCGTGACGCAGACGACCTGCGTCGCGGCGGCGAGCGCGCCGAGCCGGACGCCGACGGCCTGCGCCGCGGCGCCGCCGATCCCGGCATCGATCTCGTCGAAGACCAGCGTCGACGCGTCGCGCTTGTCCGCGAGCGCGACGACGACCGCCAACAGCACGCGCGACAGTTCGCCGCCGGACGCGACCCGCGCGAGCGGTCGCTGCGGTTCCCCCGCATTGGCCGAGAAGACGAACGACGCCGCTTCGGCGCCGCGCGGCCCGGGCGCGCCGAGGGCTTCGAACGCGACGGCGAAGCGGGCTCCGCGCAGCGCGAGCGCGGGCAGTTCTTCGTTGACCGCCCGCTCGAAGGCGAGCGCGGCCGCCGCGCGGAGGGCCGACAACGCGGTCGCGTCCGCGCCGACGGACGCCGCGACCGTCTCGCGTTCCGCGCGCAGCGCCGCGAGACGATCGTCGCGCGTGTCGACGGCCTCGAGCTGCGCGGCCAACCGTTCGCGCGCCGCGAGCACCGCGGCGATCGAACCGCCGTGCTTGCGCTTGAGACGATCGATCAGGTCGAGCCGCTGCCCGATCGTCTCGGCCTCGGCCGGATCGTACTCCGCGCCATCGAGTTCGCGCGCGATGGCGACCGCGAGATCGCCGGCGTCGCTCTGCATCGCGGCGAGGCTCTCGCCCAGCCGCGCGAGCGTTTGTCCGTAGGCCGCGACGCCGTTCAGGGCCGCAGCGGCGGCGCCGAGCGTCTCGGCGGCCGCGCCTTCGCGTTCGCTGAGCGCGTCCCGCGCGGTGCGCAGCGCGAGCGCGATCCGCTCGGCGTTGGCGAGATAGTCGCGCCGCTCGCGCAGCGCGCCCTCCTCGTCGTCGTCCGCTAGGCGCGCCGCGTCGATCTCCTCGAGCGCGAACCGAGCGTAGTCCGCATCGGCTGCGAGCCGGTCCGCGTTTTCCGCGAGGTCGCGCACGGCGGCGTCGATCGCGCCGAGCCGCGCGCAACCTTCCGCGACGCGTTCGCGCAGGGCGAGCGCGTCGTCGCCCGCGTAGCGGTCGAGGACGTCGCCCTGATATGCCGCCGACAACAGCCGTTGGTGTTCGTGCTGACCGACGAAGTCGACGAGCGCCTCCGCGAGCGCGCGCAGCTGCGCCGACGTCGCGGCGCGTCCGTTGACGCGCGCGCTCGACTTGCCGCCGGCGGCGAGGTCGCGCGCGACGATGGCGTCCTCGTCCGGTTCGAGCTCGAAGCCCTCGCTCGCGAGCAGCGCGCGCATCGCGTCGTCCGGTTCGAACTCGAGCGTCACGCGCGCGCGCTGGGCGCCGGTGCGCACGACGTCGGGCGACGCACGCTCGCCGAGGACGAACTTCAGCGCGCCGAGCACCATCGTCTTGCCGGATCCCGTCTCGCCGGTAAAGACGCTGAGGCCGTCGGCGAATCGCACGTCGGCGCCGGCGATCAGACCGAAGTCCTCGATCGTGCAGCGCCGCAGCCGGTTCATCCGGCCGTTCCGCCGCCCTTCAGGGGCGCGTTCCACCGCATCTTCTCCTCGAGCACGGCGAAGAAGTTCAACGGCGCCCGGCGCGCGAACAGCACCGGCTGCGGCGAGCGGTCGATCGTCACGCGCGGCCCGGGCGGCAGTTCGTCGACGACGCGGCCGTCGGCCTCGAGCGTCGCGGGCTCGCGGCTGCCGGACACGAGTTCGATCGTCGAACCGTCCGGCACGACGAGGGGCCGCGTGAACAGCGTGTGCGGCGCGAGCGCGACGATCCCGAAGGCGGCGACGTCGGGCGCGAGGATCGGACCGCCCGCCGATAACAGGTATGCGGTCGACCCGGTCGGCGTCGCGATGACGACGCCGTCGGCCGGGACGTAGGCGGCCTCCTTGTCGTCGATGTAGAGCCCGAAGGGCGCCATCTGACCGGTAGCGCTGCGGCGCACGACGATGTCGTTGAGCGCGAAGTGGACGCGATCGTGCAACCGCGCGCGCAACGCGACGCGCTCCTCGACGATGAAGCCCGCGCGCAGCGCGTCGAGCAGGGCGCCCGCCTCGCGGCCGTCCGCGTCCGTCTCGGTGAGGAAGCCGAGGCGGCCCGTGTTGATGCCGAACAGCGGGATCCCGAGCGGCGCTGCGAGTTGCGCCGCCCGCAACAGCGTCCCGTCGCCGCCGACGGTGACCAGCATGATCGCGCCCGCGAGATCGTCGCCTTCGCCCAGGATCGCGACGCCGAAGCCGGCCGACCGCAACGACGCGGAGACGCGAGCGGCAACGTCGCGCGCGTGCTCGTGATCGCGCGAGACGAAGAGCGCGACGGTCCCGGCGGTTGGCTTGACGACCGTTCGGGCCTTCAGCACGGCGCGGCGACCCGATCGATCGCATCGGCGCCGACCGCCGTTCCCGTCCGCCGCACGCGCACGAAGAACTCGACGTTGCCGGCGGGCCCGCGCAGTGGCGAGCGCGCCAGCGCGACGGGGACGGCGCCCAGCGCCCAGATCGCGGCGACCGTCTCGGCGACGATCGCGCGGTGGACGTCGGGGTCGCGCACGACCCCCCCGCTGCCGAGGCGATCGCGGCCGGCCTCGAACTGCGGTTTGATCAGCGCGACGACGTCGCCGTCGTCCTTCAGAAACGCCAGCGCGCGTTCGAGCAGCGTCACCATCGAGATGAACGACGCGTCGATCGTGATGACGTCGAATTCGCGACCGAACGCATCGTCGGCGATCAGCCGGAAGTTGCAACGCTCGATCACGCGGACGCGTTCGTCGATGCGCAACGGATAGGCCAGTTGCCCGTAGCCGACGTCGAGCGCCGTCACATGCGCGGCGCCGTGCGCGAGCAGGCAGTCGGTGAAGCCGCCGGTCGACGCGCCGACGTCGAGCGCTCGCGCGCCGGTCGACGTCGATGCCGAACGCCTGCAGGGCCGCCTCGAGCTTCTCGCCGCCGCGGCTCGCGTACGGCCGCGCGCGGACGACGTCGAGCGACGGCCGTGGCGCGCACGCCGGTGCCCGGCTTCGTGATCGGCCGGCCGTCGACGCGGACCCGGCCCTCCATGATCAGCGAGCGCGCGTGCGAACGCGTGACGCCCGCGTGCGCCGCGACGGCTTCGTCGAGCCGAAGGCTATGCGGCAAGATCGGTGGGGCGCGGACGACGCCTGCGCGTCACAGCGGCAGGCCGTCGCTTTCGACGACCGGCGGAGGCACCGTGCGAGCGCGCGGCGGCGGTTCGGAGGACGCCGCCTCGACCTCGGCTTGCGCCGCCCGTAGCAACTGATCACAGGCGCGTGCCAGGTCTCGCCCCTCGCGAAACAGCTTGACCGACTCGTCCAGGCCCACGTCGCCGGTCTCGAGCTGCTTGACGATCTGCTCGAGCCGTTCGATCGCCCGTTCGAACTCGCCGGTCTTCTTATCAGCCATCGCCTTGCGTCTCTTCCACGCGGGCCCGAATCGTCCCACGCCACAGCCGCGCCTCGATCGCATCGCCGGTGTGCGCGCGGGCCGCGTCTTTCAGCACGCGGTCGCCGATGCGCACGATGGCATATCCCTGTTGCAGAATCGCTTCCGGATCCTTGCCGGCAAGTCGCGCTCGGAGCAGTTCGACGCGAACACGCATGCGTTCGAGCATAGCGCGCGTCGCCGGCGTCAGCCGCGCGACCGGCGTCGTCGAGTCGCGTGCGGCGCGGGTCGCGCGAGCGGTCCATGCCCCGGCGATCGACGACGCGGCGACATCGAGCCGTCCGCGTGCGCTGCGCGAGCCGAGCGCTCGGATCGTTGTTGCCAGGCGGCGCTCGAGGTCGCGAAGCCGGTCGACGCGTCGGTGGAGCGCGGCCGCATGGCGCGCCGCGATCGTTCGGCACCAGCCGGTCGGCGCGCTGGGCGAGCGCATCGCCGACGCGCTCGAAGCGCTGCAAGGCCGGCGCCGCGCGCAACCGCCGCAGTGCGTTCCATCGTCTCGGCGATGCGGCGTAGCACCAGCGCGCGTACGCGCCGAGCCGGCGTCGAAAAACAGGCGCGGCGAGGCGACGAATCCCGCGGCCAGCGCCGTCGCGGCCGCCGTCGGCGTCGCGTACGCGACGTCCGCGACGTCGTCGGCGATATGATGGTCGGCGCTGTGGCCGATCGCGGTCACGACCGGCGTATCGGCCGCTACGAGGGCGCGCGCGACGATCTCTTCGTTGAACGGGAGACGATCTTCGTCGGAACCGCCGCCCCGCACAAGCGCGATCACGTCGGGCGCCAGCCGATCGGCTTTCGCGATGGCCTCGGCGATCGAAACCGCTGCCAGCGGACCCTGAACCGGCGTAGCGAACAGGCGCACACGCATCGCGGGCGCCTGTTCGCGCACGATCCGCAGGAAGTCGCGCGCCCCTTCGGCTTCGGCCGACGAGACCAGAGCGACTCGGAACGGATAGCGCGGGATCGGCGTTTGCGCGCCGGGTCGAACAGGCCCTCGGCCTCGAGCTTGCGTTTGATGCGCTCGTAGACGGCGGCGAGTTTGCCGGCGCCGCCGAGCGACGACGGCGGTAACCGACAATTGCACCAAACTGCGGTCGGCGTAAACGCCGAGCGCTTCCGTACGCCGTCGACCTCGATGCCGTTGTCGAGTTCGGGCAGGTCGCGGGCATACTGCGTGCCCACGAAGCAGCTCAGGGTCGCACCACTTGGTTCCTTCAGCGAGAAGTAGACATGACCCGAGCGCCGGACTTGTTGAAGTTCGTGACCTCGCCTCGCACGCCGACGTCGAGCGAGCCGCTGGTCGCGGCTCGATCAGCCTGCGTACGTAGTTGAGCAGCTCGCGAACGCCCCACACGACGGGTCTGCGCAGCTGCTCGGCGTCGTTCACCGCAGCGCGGTCCGCGTGGCGCCGTAGACCGGTGACGCGCAACGGCCCTTCGGCTCGGTCCCGTTCACGAAGTATTCGTCGCGGCCCGAACCGCACAGCGGGATCTTGCTGACCTCGTCGGCCGGGAACGCGAAAGTCGTGCTTCGGGACGCCCGGCGAGCGCGGCGCTCATGAAGCGCGCCCAGATGCGCGCCGGGATGTTACCGCCGTACGACTCGTTCATGCGGGAGTAGTTGTCGTTGCCGATCCAGACCGCCGTGACGAGATCGGGCGTGAATCCGACGAACCACGCGTCGCGGTACGACGACGTCGTCCCCGTCTTGCCCGCCGCGGGACGGTCGATCACCGCGTTCGGATAGCCGGTTCCCTCGTTGATCACGCTTTCCATCATCGACGTGACGACGTAGGCGGTGCCGGCGCTGACGACCTCGACCTGGGGCGGGAAGCGATTGTCGAGCAGCATCTCGCCGAGCGGGTCGGTCACGGTGCGAATCGCCGACGGCGGTCGATGTGCACGCCCTGATTGGCGAGCGTCGCGTAGCCGGCGGCCTGATCGAGCGGCGAGAGCACCGACGACCCGAGCGCGAGCGACAGGTTCGGCTCGAGCGGCTCCGTCACGCCCATCCGCTTGGCGTACTGGATCACGCGATCGATGCCGAGCTCTCCGCGAGCCGCACGGCCACGATGTTGCGCGACTGCGCGAGCGCGTAGCGCAGCGTGACCTCGCCGAGGTACGAACCGTCGTCGTCCTCGGGACTCCACGACGAGCCGTCGCCCATCGGATAGGAGATCGGCGCGTCGTCGACCATCATCGTCGGCGGATCGCCGTTGTCGATCGCCGCCGTGTAGACGTAGGGCTTGAACGACGAACCCGGCTGGCGCTTCGCCTGCCACGCGCGATTGAACTGATCCTTGAGCGAGAAGCCCTTGCCGCCGATCATCGCCAGGATCTCGCCGGTCGACGGGCGGATCGCGACGAGCGCGGCCTGGTGCGCGCCGATCCCCTCGGCGGACGCGCGCTCCATGCCCCAGTCGACGGCGTCCTGGCCGATCTTCTGCATGCGCGGATCCAGCGTCGTGTCGACCTGCAGGCCGCCCTCGTAGGTCGCCTTCGTCCCGAACTGGTTCTTCGAGCACGTGGATCGCGTACGTCGTGAAGTACGGATACTTGTACGACTGCGAGCCCGATCGGCCGCTCGCGCGACGAGCCCGAGCGGGCGCGTCGTACTCGCGCTCGCGCTTCCTCGGCGCGTGATGTAGCCGCTCGCGGCCATGCGGTCGAGCACGTGACGCTGGCGCTCCTTCGCCCGCTCGAGGTCGACGAACGGCGAGTAGTCCGACGGCGCCGCCGGCAAGCCCGCGAGCATCGCGGCCTGACCGATCGTCAGCCGGTCGACGTCGGTTCCGAAGTACGTGTGCGCGGCGGCCTCGACGCCGTACGCGCCGGCGCCGAAGTAGATCAGGTTGAGGTAGCGTTCGAGGATCTCGTCCTTGGTGTACTGGCGCTCGATCTCGATCGCGAGCAGCGCCTCTTGCGACTTTGCGCGAGAGCGCGACCTCGTTCGAGAGAAACAGCGCGCGCGCCAACTGCTGGGTGATCGTCGAGGCGCCTTGCAGTTGCTCGTGCCGGTAGTCGGCGTACGCGGCGCGCAGCGATGCCGCTGAAATCGACGCCGTGGTGGTGATAGAAGTTGCGGTCCTCGGTGGCGATGAACGCGTCGCGGACCGATCTGCGGGATGCGCGCGATCGGCACCCACAGGCGGTTCTGGCGGTAGAGGGTCGCGAGCAGCGTCGCCGTCGCGCGCGTAGATGCGCGTCGTGCGCGACGGCTGGTAGTCGGCCATCCGGCTGATGTCGGGCAGGTTGTGCGAGTACGACGCGACGATCCCGGCGATCGCGCCCGCCGCGAACAGGACGCACGAACAGCACGAGGATCGAGCGAAGCCGGAGAAGAACCGCTTCACGCCGGCTTCGGAGACCGTCGCGTCAGCCGGCTCGCGCTGTCGCCAGCACGCCGTTGACGAAGCGGCCCGACTCCTCGGTCGAGAACTTCTTCGCGAGTTCGACGGCCTCGTTGATGACGACCGGGCGCGGCACCTCGGGCCGATGGCGCATCTCGTAAACGCCCATCCGCAAGCACTAAACGGTCGACCGTCGGCAAGCGTTCGATCGTCCACCCTTCGAGGAGCGGTCCGAGCAGTGCGTCCGACTGGTCGGCGTGGTCGAGCGTGCCCATCACCAGATCCTTGACGAAGGCGCGCGCGTCGGCCGAGGCGCCCGAGGCGAGCGTCTCCTCGAGCGCGGTCGCCGGCTCCTGGTGCCCCACCTCGACGCTGAAGAGCGCCTGCAGGGCGAGCTCGCGGGCGTAGCGGCGATGGATCGGCATCCGTGCTAGACCGCGGCCGTCTGCGCGACGAGCCCGGAGAGGTAGTCGACGGCGACGCCGCCCGCGCGGAAACGCCGGGTCGGCCAGGACCGCGCGGCAGAGCGGCGATCGTCGTCGGAATGCCGGTGATGCGCGCGTCGCGCAAGCGCGCGTCCATCCGCACGATCGCCTGTTCGCGCGTCGCGCCGTGGACGACGATCTTCGCGAGCAGCGAATCGTAGTGCGGCGAGATCGCGAGCCCGCCGTAGACGTGCGCGTCGACGCGGACGCCGTAGCCGCCCGGCAAGTACACTTCCTGCAGCGTCCCCGCCGGCCGGCGCGAAGTGCGCGTCCTCCGCGTTGATGCGGCACTCGATCGCGTGACCGCGCGGCTACCAGGTCGCGCTGTTTGAAGCTCAGCGGCTTGCCGTCCGCGATGCGCAATCTGCTCCGCGACGAGGTCGACGCCGTAGATCATCTCGCTGACCGGATGCTCGACCTGGATGCGCGTGTTCATCTCCATGAAATAGATGTCGTCGCCGGCGACGAGGAACTCCAGCGTCCCGGCCGACGTGTAGCGGACGGCACGGGCGGCGTCGAGCGCCATCCCGTGCAGGCGGCGTGCGGACGCGCTCGGAGAGGTTCGGCGCCGGCGCTTCTTCGATCAGCTTCTGGTGCGACGGCTTCTGCACCGAACAGTCGCGCTCGCCGACGTGCACGATCGTGCCGGCGTCGTCGCCGATCACCTGGACTTCGATGTGGCGCGGATGCTCGAGCAGCCGCTCGAGGTAGAGCCGGCCGTCCTTGAAGTTCGCCTCGGCCTCGGCTTGGGCGGTCACGAACGCGCGCTCGAGCTCGGCCTCGCCTGCGACGGCGCGCATCCCCTTGCCGCCGCCGCCGGCGGCCGCCTTGAGCAGCACGGGATAGCCGAGCGTGCGCGCGGCCTCGCGCGCGGCCTCGATCGACGGCAGCGATCTCGGTGCCCGGCGTCGTCGGCGATGCCGGCGCGCTTCATCACCTGCTTGGCGGCGGCCTTGTCGCCCATCTGCGCGATGACGCGCCGGCGACGGGCCCGACGAAGCGCAGGCCGTGGTCGGCGCAGATTTCCGCGAACCTCGCATTTTCTGCCAGGAAACCGTAGCCGGGGTGGATCGCGTCGGCGCCCGCGATCTGGGCTGCCGACAGGATGTTCGGAATGTTCAGGTACGAGCGCGCGGCCGGCCCGGGGCCGACGCAGTAGGCCTCGTCGGCCGCGGCGACGTGCAAGCGCGCCGCGGTCGGCCTCGGAGAAGATGGCGACGGTCGCGATGCCGAGCTCGTGCGCGGCGCGGTTGATGCGCAGCGCGATCTCGCCGCGGTTCGCGATCAGCAGTTTCTTCACGCGATCGCTCAGCGCTCGATGGCGAACAGCGGCTGGCCGTAATCGACCGGCTCGCCGTCCGCGACGAGGACGCCGACGACGCGACCCGCGCCGCCCGACGAGACCGGGTTGCGAACGCCGAGCGACTCGACGTAGGCGAGCTCGCGCTCGCCGTCGAGGACCGCGCCCTCGGCGACCGCGGGGCCGGGCCAGGCGCAGGATGCCGACGACGTCGGAGTCGCACGAGCGCCGGCTCGGTTCGCCGCTGCCGCCTCGCCGTTGCCGGACGGCGACTCCGGTGCGGGCGCGACGGCGCCGTCCGCGACGGTCTGCGCGCCGCGCGGCGCGCCTGCGCGGCGAACCTCGATCTCGACGCTCGCCGTCGACGACCCGCAGTCGCTCGAGCGCGCCGTCCGCGCAAGCGGTCGCGACGTCGCGAACCCGCTGCGCGAGCGCCTCCCAGCGGGGGGCGCCGGACCGTTGTGGCTCAGGCATGGCCGCCTACCGTTCGCGAGGCCCCTCGCGGGCTCCGCCGCGTCACAGGGGCTCGACGCCGGCGCGCTCGTCCGGTTCGAGCGCCGGCGCGGCCGCTGCGAACGCCGGATCGAGTTCCGCCAGCGGGATCAGCGCGAAGGCGCGCTCGCGCAGCCGCGGATGGGGCACGACCAGCTCCGGCTCGTCGACGATCCGGTCGCCGTAGGTCAGGATGTCGAGGTCGATCGCGCGCGGCCCCCAGCGCGGCGCCGGCGTCCGGCCCAGCTCGCGCTCGATCCGCTGAGTCCGTCGAGCAGCGCGCGCGGCGACAGCGTCGTCTCGAGCGCGACGGCGGCGTTGACGAACGGCGGCTGGTCCGGCTCGCCCCACGGCCGCGTGCGGTACAGCGCGCGAGCGCGCGGTGACGGTGCCGAGTTCCGCGAGACGCTCGATCGCGCGCTCGACGTTGGCGCGCGCGTCGCCGAGGTTCGAGCCGATCCCGATCGAACGCGACGACGATGCGCCTACCCTCGGGTGGCGGCGAGGCTCACCGAGGGCGTGGTGCCGCCAGTATGCCGGCTTTCGCGATCGTCACGCGCGCCGCCAGGACGCGCTCGTCACGCATGACGCCGGCGAGGATCTCGTCGGCGAGCCGTTCGAGCAGCGCGAACAACGTCTCGGCGACGAGCGCGACGACGCGCCGGTGGACGGCGGCGTAGTCGATCGTGTCGGCGAGGTCGTCGCTGCGCCGCGCGCGCTCGACGTCGACCTCGAGTTCCAGATCGATGTCGAACGGCTGCGGCGCGCTCGCGCTCGCCGGGATCGGCGCCGTGCCGTCCGAGCGCGCGGATGCCGCGAGAGCCGGATGCGTGAGGCGAGCCGTGTCGTTCACGGTACCGGAACCGTCCAGTCCGGCGGGACGCCAACCGCGCACGATCGCGTCGGCGACGCGCACGACGTCGCGTCATCGCCGCGACGTCGTGCACGCGCACGACGTCGACGCCGGCGGCGACGGCGAGCGCGACCGTCGCCGCCGTGCCGTAGCGTGCGCTCGGCGACGGCGCGGCCGGTCAGCCGCCCGATCGTCGACTTGCGCGACGTCCCGAGCAGCGTCGGAAACCCCAGCCCGACGATGCGCGCGAGCGATCCGAGCACGGCGAGGTTGTGTTCGGCGGTCTTGCCGAAGCCGATCCCGGGATCGAGGATGACGTGCTGCTGCGGGATGCCGGCGCGCGACGGCGCGTTGTGCCGCGCCGGCGAGGTACGCGACGACCTCGTCGACAACGTCGCGCTTCGTAGGCCGCGACGCGTTTGTTGTGCATGACGACGACCGGCACGCCGCACTCCGCGGCCGCAGCGGCGAGCGCGTCGTCGAGTCCCCAGACGGAGTTGAGCATGTCGCCGCCGGCCGCGAACGCCGCGCGAAAGACGTCGCCTTGAACGTGTCGATCGACAGGATCGCGTCCGGCGCGCGCGCGCGCACGGCCGCGACGACCGGGATCAGCCGCGCGGCTTCGAGCGCCGCGCCGATCGGCTCGTGCCCAGGCCGCGTCGATTCCGCGCCGATGTCGACGAGGTCGGCGCCCGCGTCGTGCTGGTACGAGCGCGCGCTCGGTCGCCGCGGCTGCGTCGGGGACGCCGTCGCCGGAAAACGAGTCCGGCGTCACGTTGACGATGCCCATGACGTACGTCCGCGCGCCCCACGGGAGCGAACGGCCGCGCAGCGTTAGGGCGCCGCGCACGAGCGAGCCGCTACCGCCGCGTCGCCGCGCCGACGTTCGACAGCCACCAGTCGCGCAACGTCGCGACCAGGAACGTCGAGCCGGTGACGACGACGACCCCGTCCGCGTCGGTGCTGCGCTGCGCGCGACCGACAGCGCGTCGACCGGATCGGCGACCGTGCGCGCCCAGTGGCCGCGGCTCTGCGCGATGCTCGCGAGGCGCTGCGGCCGCACCGCGCGCCGTCCCGCGGCCTCGAACGTCGTGAACACGAACGCGGCGGGCAGCGCGAACCAGCGCTCGAGCACCGCGATCGCGTCCTTGCCGTCACCGATCGCGACGACGAACGTCAAGCGGCGTCCGGAAACTCTTCGCGCAGCGCGTCGGCGAGCGACTGCGCCTTTGTCGGGGTTGTGCGCGATGTCGAAGACGACGGCCGGCCGCGCCGGGAAGCACTCCATCCGCCCCGGGATGACGAACTGCGCGAAGCCCTCGGCGACTCGGCGGCCGGCGGCCGTTCGCCGGGCAGCGGCAGCATGTGTTCGAGCGCGACGATCGCCG
The DNA here is from genome assembly GCA_963743605.1 of Vulcanimicrobiota bacterium. Classification (GTDB taxonomy): domain Bacteria; phylum Vulcanimicrobiota; class Vulcanimicrobiia; order Vulcanimicrobiales; family Vulcanimicrobiaceae; genus CAVUQJ01. The sequence goes on from CAVUQJ010000022.1 coordinate 134,123, forward strand.
TCGCGGCGTTGCGGCGCTGGAAGGGGCCGACGACCGGGAGTTCGAGCGCGTAGCGCGCGCGTTCCGTCACGACGTCGAACGCCTGGCCGTAGCGTTGGCCGCGGCCGTTGCTCGATACGCGCGTGCTCGGCGACGGCGAAGAACGGCGCGCCCGACCGCGCGCGCAGCGCTCCTCGATCACGGCCCGCGCGCTCGGTTCGCGCGCGTCGGAGATCGAGCGGCACGCCGGCTTTCGCGATCCCGGCCTTGTCGTGCGCGATCTCCTCGTGCGTCGTCCCGAGCATCTCCGTGTGGTCGAGTCCGACGTTGGTGATGACGGAGACGAGCGGCTGCAGAACGTTCGTTCCGTCGAGCGTCCCGCCGACGCCGACCTCGATCACGGCGGCGTCGACGCGCTCGCGCGCGAAGTGCAGGAACGAGAGCGCCAGCAGCGTTTCGTAGTACGACGGCCGCCCTTCGCCCTGCGCGGTGCGCTCGATCGCCGGCATCATCTCCTCGAGCAGTTCGCCGAACGCGTCCGGCGCGATCGGCACGCCGTCGATCCGCGCGCGCTCGGTCATCGACGCGAGATGCGGTTTCGTGTGCAAGCGCGGTGCGGCGGCCCGACGCGGTCAGCACCGCCGCGAGCATCGTCGCGGTCGAACCCTTGCCGCTCGTGCCGCCGACGTGCAGCGTCGGATAGCGGTTCTGCGGATCGCCCAGTTCGCGCAGGAAGCGCCGCATCCGGTCGAGCCGTGCCGGTTGGCGGCGCGACGCCGTCTCGTTGATCGTGCCGAGCAAGTAGGCGCTCGCGGCTTCGTAGGTCATCGGTGACGTCCCGCTCGGCGTCGCTGTCGTGCGCCGGCGAGGAGTTCGAGCGCGTGCGGCAGCGCCGGCAGCACGACCGGAAGCGTCTCGCGCACGGCCTTCGGGTTGCCGGGCAAGTTGACGATCAGCGTCGTGCCGCGCACTCCGGCCACCGCGCGCGAGAGCATCGCCGTCGGAACGGCGGCGATCGACGCGGCGCGCATCGCCTCGGCGATGCCCGGGACTGGATAGTCGAGACATCGCCGCGGTCGCTTGCGGCGTGCGGTCGCGCGGGCCGAGTCCCGTTCCGCCGCTCGTCAAGACGAGCGCGACGCGCTCGCGGTCGCACAGGTCGATCAGCTCGGCCTGCAACGCCGCGGGATCGTCGGCGAGCACGCGGGTGTGAACGATCGCGAACCGTCGCCCGAGCGTCTGCGCGATCGCCGGGATGCACGCGTCGGTCCGCGTGCCGGCCGCGACGCCGTCCGAAAGCACGAGGACGCGGTGCGGAACGGGTCAGCGCTCTCGCGTTCCACGTTCCGCTCTTGCCGCCGCTCTTGTGCACGAGGCGCAGCGACTCGATCGACGATCCCGCGTTCGAGCGACTTCGTCATGTCGTAGATCGTCAGCGCCGCCACCGCCGCTGCCGTCATCGCTTCCATCTCGACGCCCGTCTGCGCCAACGGTCCGCGCGGTGGCCTCGATCTCGAGCAGCGCGGGTTCCACCCACGCGAACGCGACGTCGACACTCGACAGCGGAAGCGAGTGCGTCAGCGGGATCAGTGTCGGACGTCTGCTTCGGCGGCCATGATGCCGGCGAGTTGCGCGGCGACGAATGCATCGCCCTTCGGCAGCGTCGCCGCCCGCAGCGCGTCGGCCGTCTTCGGCGCCATGCCGGAGCCGCGCGCACGCGACCGCGACGCGTTGCGGTGACGCGCTTGTGGCCGCACGTCGACCATCTTCGACTGTGCCGTCCGGCAGCAACGTGGGACGGCCGGCGCGCGGTCGCTATCGGGCCGGACCTCGCGCGGCGAACCGCAACCAGACGAGCGCGAGCAGCCCGAGGATCACGAAGAGGATGGCGTGCTTGACGTGATCGTGCTCGAACGGCCCGTTCGGCAACCAGTAGAGGATGGCGAGGATGAAGCACACGATCGCCACGAGCAACGGGAGACAGCTTCATGCGATGACCTTCATAGCGGCAGGATGAGCGATGCGGCCCCGAGGATCAGACAGTACCAGCCGAACGGCCGCAGATCGTTCGACTGGAAGTACTTCGTCAGGAACGCGACGGAAGCATACGCGGTGATCGCCGGCGAGCACGCCGCCCGCGAGCGACTCGAGCGAGCACCACATGCGCCGCTGGCGCGAACAGGCGCGGGACTCTCGAGCAGGAGGCGGCGCCGATCACCGGGGTCCCGAGCAAGAACGAAAACCGCGCCGCATCCTCGTGCGAGAGTCCACGAGCAGTCCCGCGACGATCGACGAGCCCGAGCGCGAGATGCCCGGAAACAGCGCGAGCGATTGCGCGAACTCCGACGCCGACGGCGTCGAGCGGGCGCAGCGTCTCGAGCGGACGTCGCCGCTGTCCGGCGTCGTTGCGCCCGCGCAGCCACTCGCCCGCGAACATGATTCCGGCGTTGACGATCAGGAAACGGCGACGAAATCGGTCGATGCCGAACAGGCGCCGGACCGGTGCCTCGAAAAACACGCCCAGCAGCCCGACCGGGATCGTGCCGTACACGAGCAGCCACGCCGTCTTCATCGCGGCGCTGCCGAAAGCGGCCACGCGCTATCGAGCCGGACGAATGCGCGGACGATACGCAGCCAGTCGTCGCGGTAGAAAACGAGCAGCGCGAACGCCGTCGCCGAGGTGCAGCGCGACGACAAACGCCAAGAACGTCGGGTCGGACGATCGATGTGCCAATGCAACAGCGCTGGTACAAGCACCGTGTGCCCGAGACTGCTGATCGGAAACAGCTCGCTGAAGCCCTGTAGGACCGCGAGCAGCATGGCCTGCGCAGAAACGTCATGCCGGCCAGCCCGGCGCCTGGGCTGCGCGCGCAGTCCGCATGGGTTCCCCTCGAATCCACGCGGAAGATGTAGATCCCCGGCGACCTTCTCGCAGCTACTCGATCTCGGGCGCGTACGTGCTCTGCCTTGGCCGCTTGCACGGCGGCCGTTGTTCGCAGCGAACGAGCTTCGTCGAGCGACTTGTCGACGGTTGCCGATGACGCGCCGAACGGTCGTTGGCTCGAGCGAGACCCTGACCTGAACGGTTCCGGTCGCGCCCTGCTGCTTGCGCCATCTCCGGCGTGTCAGGCGTGACCGGATTGCGTTGTCGTCGCGTCGACGTGCGGCTACCGCGCAGGCGGGCTTCGGGGTCGGCGTCGGCGGCGGCGGGCGGCGCCGGCGTCGCGGCTACGGGCCTTGCCCGCGGAGGTTGCGACGCCTTGCGGGACGCCGTTCTCGTTGCCCGCCTTCACGTCGTACGCGCTTTCGACGGTCCGCTGTTCGACTTCAGCGTCTTGTGCGACGACGTTTCACTTCGAGCTTCGGCTGCGGCGGCGGGTTCGTCGCCTTCACCGGCGGCGGCGTCGATTTCGGCGGCGGCGTCGGCGGCGGCGTCGGGTCGGGCGTCGGCGGCGGCGGCGTCGGCACGACGATCTTGACTTCTTGCTGACCGAGACTTTCTCGACTTCCTTTTCCTCGGCGTGCGACGGGTTGTAGCGGCCGACGATCGGCCCGAGGATCAGGTGGATGATGATCGAGAGTGACGAACGCCCAGCCGAGGAAACTTTGTCGCGCTGCTCGGTCGCCGGTGCTGACGATTGCGCCTCGGTTGCGGAGCTAGCTCGTCCCGCCGTCTGGTCGCGCCACTAGGCCTTGGCGTCCCTCGATGTGATTGGCGAGACCGAAGTTCGTCAGGTCTCTCTTTCTTTGCGGCATCCATCACTTGCAGCATCGTCCCGTAGTAGGCCTTCGGGTCGGCCTTGATGATGACGCTCTTGTAGACGTGACTCGTCTGATCGGCGAGCTGTTTGAAGGCGGCCGCGTGCGTCTCCGATTTCGACCTGCGACGAACCGATCTGAATCTTGTTCTTCGTCGTCGATGATGACGACGATCTGCGAGTCTTTGACCTTCTCGGTGTTCTTGGCGTCGGGCAGTTTCGGTTCTTTGGTAACCGACGCGAGGATGATGAAGATGATCAGCAGGACCAACAACACGTCCGTGAACGGCGTGATGTTGATCGTCGACATTACATCGTCTTCGCCTTGTCCCGTGGAGACTGCCATGATGTACTCCTAACGCTCCGGCCGTCAGCAAGTGACAAACCCGACGTCGTCCAGGTTGACTTCCTTGGCGGCGTCGAGGATACGGATGATGAGGCCGTACGGTGCCTTGGCGTCGGCGACGATCGAAACGTGCAGTTTGCCGCGGCGCTGCTCGACGCGGCCATCTCGTTGTAGATGTCTCCTCGGTCGTACGTTCGCCGTCGACGAAGATCACGCCCTTATCGTTGACGTCGACCTCGATCGTCTTCTTCGGGTCGTCTTTATTCGACGAGTGGAAGAGTTGTTGTTGGGCAGTTCCTTCTGAAAGCCGGGCGGCGTGATCAGCGCGGCCAGGATCATGAAGATGATGAGCAGGACCAGCAGCACGTCGGTGAACGGCGTGATGTTGATCTCCGCCATCACCTCGCTGTCTTGCTGGGCCGACATCATCGACATGGGGCGCCCTTCTCCGGTAGGTTACTTCGCAGGTGAAGGCGCCGGCTGCGCGCCGCTGCGGCTTGTAGAGATCGGTCGGGATCGCGTCGCCGACGTTGTGGAAGTGCAGCATCTCGGCCAGCTGGTTCGGCCGCGACGATCATCTCCTGGTTGTACGCCTTGATCCGCGCCTTGAAGTAGTTGAAGAAAATCACGGCGAGGACGGCCACGAACAAACCGGCCGCCGTCGTGATCAAGGCTTCGCCGACACCGGCGGCAACGACGGCCGGCGTCGAGTTGCCCTTGATCGCGATGTCGTCGAAGGCGTGGATGATGCCGAGAACCGTTCCGAACAGACCGACGAACGGCGCGATGACGGCGATGGTGCCGATGACGCTCAGGTTGCGCTCGAGTGCGTTCAGGTGCTCCATCAGCGCGATCGAGAGGGCGTCGGTGATGTCGGCGCGGCCCTTGCGGCCGCGCTCGAGTCCGAAGCGCAGGATCTTGGGGAGCATCCCCTTGTTGCTGTCGCAGATGCGGATCGCGCCGTTGAGGTCGTCCTGCTCGATCTTCTGTCCGATCTGGCGCAGGAGGCCCGACGTGTCGCCGTGCTGCTGCGCGAAGAACCACAATCGCTCGATCACGATGGCAACCGCCACGATCGAGCAGATCAGGAGCCCGAGCATCGCTGGGCCACCCCTGATCAGAAAGTTGATGAAACCGCCGAAGATATCCACGCTAGCGTCGCCTCCAACAAAGGCCAAAGTGGGGTGAACCCGGGGGAGCGACGCTCAGTACCCGTCGCGAGGTGTCGCTATTTCTTCCGGCCGACTGCGATTCCTCGCTCACGATTTTCACCGGAGAGCTGTTTGATGGCCGCTTCGATCTGATCCGCGAGGCTCGTGTCGCTGGCGGCTTTGGCGGCCCCGTCCGCCTTGTTGAGGTAGGTCAGCGCGTCCTTGGAATTCCCCTGATCGGCGAGGGCGACGCCCGCGATGAAGTTGGCGCGCGCGTTGTTGGGATCGATCGCGAGCGCCTTGTCGGCTTCCGCCTTGGCCTTGGCCCCATCCGCGGTGGGCTTCATGTTCAAGTAGGACTAACGCCGCCTGCGTGTACAGCGTGACCGCGTCCGAGGGCGACTCCTGAGCGCCCGCCTCGTACTGCGCCGCGGCATCGGCGTACTTGCCGGCCAGCTCCAGGTCGTGACCCTTCTTGTAGTAGAACTCGGCGACGGCCGCCTTCGCGGTCGTCACCGTCGGGTCGAACTTCGTCGACGCCGCGGCGGCCGCTTGGGCCTTGGTCATGTCGCCCGCGGCCGCGTACGCGTTAGCCAGATTGGCCTCGAGGACGGCCTTGTTGTGCGTTGGTGATCTTCGGGTCGCTCTGGGCGAGCTGGAGGGCCTTCTCGAAGTTCTGGGCCGCGCCGGCCAGGTCGTCGTTGTTCTGCAGCACGTTTCCGAGGACGTTGTACGTGGCGACGTTCGGGGTGTAGGCGACCGCCTTCTTCGCGGCGTCGACCGCCGCCGGCTTGTCGCTCGTCGAGCCGGCGAACTCCAGGTAGGCCTCGGCGGCCATCGGCGAGACCTTCGGCGAGAGCGTGCCGGCGGCG